>NZ_CDDA01000001.1 GCF_000819745.1 Aeromonas bestiarum
GAGCGGGTTTTTTTATTGCCTGACATTCAAGCGCCGGGTTGCAATGGCCAGGTGATGCTTTCCTTCTGACCTCTTATTCGTTTATTTTTCCCCCGCTCTATTCCGGATGGCTGCGCCATCCATCGTTATATATCCCCGTCCATGTCGCTTGCTGGCGCGAACTAAAGCCAGGATGTGGGCTCTGCTCAATACCCTCTCAACCATGGGTTCCAACTCGGACTAATGTGCACCAGGCTTTTCTGCTATTCCCTTCGTTAATAATCACTATTGTTGCGATGGGGGATGACAAGAGATACGGGATCCATAGACTGTCTCTTTCACGAGCAAGGAGCCGTGTATGTTGGGGATCCACGATCTGGCGTTGTTTATCGTATCTGGTTTGCTGTTGAACATGATGCCCGGGCCGGATTCCCTGCTCATCATGCTGCGCAGCGGCTCTCAGGGTTGGCGGGCGGGTTCAGTGGCGGCGCTGGGGATTGGGACGGGCACCATGGTGCATGTGCTGGCGGCGGCACTGGGGTTGTCGGCTGTGCTGAGCGCTTCGGCCGAGCTGTTCGCCGTCATCAAGTTGATGGGGGCGCTCTATCTGGTCTACCTGGGGCTTTCCATGTTATGGCAAGGCACCAAGGCTCCTTCCGCCACCAATGCGGCTGTGGCGTTGCCTGTGCTCTCTTATGGTCGGATCTATCGGCAGGGATTGCTGACCAATCTGCTCAATCCCAAGGTAGCGCTCTTCTTCCTCGCCTTCGTGCCCCAGTTCATCGCCCCCGATGCGCCGCAGAAGGCGCTGGCCTTCATCTTGCTGGGCTGCATCTTCAATTTCAACGGCATGATCTGGTGCCACCTGCTGGCGTTCTTTACCGCCTATGCAAGTCGCAAGGTGCGTTTGTCGACCCGGTTGGGAGCTTGGCTCAACCACTTGATGGGGGGGCTGTTCGTGGGGCTGGGTATCAAGCTGGCCACGGAGTGAGACTCTGCCATTAGAGACAACCGGGCATAGAAAAAGGCGTATCCCATCGCTGGAATACGCCTTCGTCTGCACTGCAGCAGGTCTGATCGAGATCAGTTCATGCCGTAGCGCTTGAGTTTCTTGCGCAGGGTGCCACGGTTGATGCCCATCATCACAGCGGCGCGGGTTTGGTTACCGCGGGTGTATTGCATGATCACGTCCAGCATGGGAGCTTCGACTTCGGAGAGGACCATATCGTACAGATCAATCACTTCCTGACCGTTCAACTGGGCCAGGTAGTTACGCAGGGCCTGTTGCACAGAGTCACGCAGGGGGCGCTGGGTCGGCTCGGCAGCGTGATTGTGAGTAGTTGTTACCAATGCATCAGAAGTCAGGGTTTGTTCGAACATATTCGGTCGGCTCTTTAGTTATGCGTTAACCTAATCCATCGAAATACGCTTCGAGTGCCTCTAGTTGTGCGTCTGCACAATCCAGGGCATTGAAGTGCTTACGGAATTCTCGGCCCGTCTCTTCTTCATCCAGATACCAGCCCACGTGTTTACGGGCAATGCGCGCTCCCAGATATGCACCATAAAACTGGTGCAGGTTGGTTACATGCTCGTTCATCAGGGTGCGAACCTCTTCCCTTTCAGGAGGCGGCAGCTTGGTACCCGTTTCAAGAAAATGACGGATTTCCCGGAAAATCCAGGGTCGTCCTTGCGCTGCACGGCCGATCATCACGGCATCAACGCCGGTATAGTCGAGGACATACCGGGCCTTCTCCGGGCTGTCTATGTCGCCATTGGCGACAACAGGAATCGATACGGCCTGCTTAATCGCCTTAATCGTGTCGTACTCAGCGTGACCCCGGTAGAGGCAGGCACGGGTACGACCATGCACGGCGAGGGCCGCGATACCGCAATCTTCGGCGATTCGGGCGATCTCCTCGCCATTGCGGTTATCCGGATCCCATCCTGTGCGGATCTTCAAGGTAACAGGCACATCCACTGCATCCACTACGGCCCGGCAGATTGTTCTGACCAGATCGGGATGGCGCAGCAGGGCGGAACCTGCCAACTTCTTGTTCACTTTTTTTGCTGGACATCCCATGTTGATGTCGACGATCTGAGCGCCCTGCTCCACGTTGTAGCGGGCGGCAAACGCCATCATCTCGGGGTCGGCTCCGGCAATCTGGACCGATCGCAAGCCACCTTCTGCAGAGTGATCCATTCTCATCCTGGTTTTCTGGGTATCCCAGACATCCGGGTTGGCCAGCAGCATCTCGGAAACGGCCATGCCAGCGCCCAATCGCAAACAAAGTTCACGAAATGGTCGGTCTGTTACACCGGCCATGGGAGCCACAATCAAGGGAGTTTCAAGCGTGTGGGGACCTATCTGCATTCCACGGTTACCATCGGCTTAGGGCGGCGTATATTACGCATTTTTTAGTCAGGAGAAAAGGTTAGTATTTGAGCGTCAGCCATTTTTTTCTGAAAAAAACGTCGCGCCAAGGCTTGCAAATTCAGGAGTGCTTGAAAATCAGGCATATTGTCGGGGTGAGTTTACGGGGTCAAATGAGCGAGGGACTCGACGATTTGCCTGTCCCCATCCGGTTGGGGTTTGCGCTATGATAGCGGGCTTGAATCGAGCAAAGGCTCCAAACAATTTCATTACAAACAGATTGGGGATGTATGACGTCAAGGTTCATCAAATCTCTCTGCCCATGTCTGCTGGGGGCCGTGCTGGGTTCTGCCCAGGCGCAGACGGTCAGTTTCGGCGAAGCCTGGAGCCGGGTCATCCAGCAGGATGACGGGCTGGCGGCGGAACAGGCCGGTGTGGATAGATCCAAGCAACTGCGCGAGGCGGCCAAGGCCATGTATCTGCCCAAGGTGGACGTGGGGGCCAGCTATACCCATCTCGATCAGCCGATGGAACTGGACATGATGGATCTCAACCCCATCGCCAACCATCCGGAATTTGGCAAGGTGCTTGCACCCGTCATGCAGGCGCTCAATCTCTCCGCCAGTGATTTCGTGACTCCCCTGACCAAGCAGAACGTGGTAACCAGCTCGGTCAAGATGCTGTGGCCGCTGTTTACCGGTGGTCGCATCGATGCCGCGCAGGACATTCGCCAGGCGCAGGTGAGCGAGGCGCAGCAGCTGCTGGTGCTCAAACAGCAATCCACCTTCGAGAGCCTCTCCCAGACCTATTTCGGTGTGGTGCTGGCGGCACAGGTGGTGCAGACCAAGCAGGAGATAGAGCAGGGGCTGGCTCATCATCTGGATCATGCCAGGAAGCTGGAGGCCCAGGGGCAGATCGCCAAGGTTGAGCGGCTGTCGGCCCAGTCGGCCTATGACAGGGCGCGCATCGATACCCAGAAGTCCCGCCGAAGCCTGGAGATTGCCCAGTTGGCACTCGGCCACATGCTCAAGCTCAAGCAGGCTGAACCCAATACCCAGCTCTTCATTAACGACAGCATGCCGCAACTCGATGCCTTCGTGCAGGAAACCCTGGCGGTGCATCCCGGCCTCAAGCTGCTGGCTGCCAAGAAGGAGCAGGCTCAGGGCATGATCAAGCTGGAGAAAGGCAAATATGCCCCCGAACTGTTCCTGTTTGGTAACTACAACCTCTATGAGGATGATTCACTGGCCTCCAAGACCACGCCGGACTGGTTGGTCGGGGTCGGCGTCAGTATGCCGCTGGTGAGTCGCGACGGTCGCTCCGAGACGGTACAAGCGGCCAAGAGCGCCGAGTTGCAGGTCAATCTGCTGCAGGCCAAGACCCGCGAGGATCTGGAACTGCTGGTCGAGAAGACCTGGCGCGAGGCGGCGCAGGGGCTGGAAGAGTACCAGTCTCTCTCCTCCACTCAGGCGCTGGCCGAGGAGAACGTGCTGCTGCGGGACAAGGCATTCGGGCAGGGGCTCTCCACCTCGCTGGATGTGGTGGATGCCCAGAACCAGCTGGCCGGGGTCAAGACCCAGCGTGCCGCTGCCGCCTATCAATATGTGATCTCGCTGGCGCGCCTGTTGGCACTCTCCGGTCAGATGAACAGTTTCAATCAATATCAGCATGGTCAGGCGATCGAGGTGAATTCATGATCGCGGCCCTGTCTGTCCCGTTTTCCATGTCTGTTTCGACCGCCAAGGGTCGCCCGTTTGTCGAGGTGAATGCATGAGTCATCCCCCCATCAAGAAGAAGATGAGCCAGGCCAAGCCGCTGCTGCTGCCACTGGCGCTGGTCCTGCTGGTGATCTGGCTGGGCTGGCGTTTCTGGCTCGCCTATCAGCCCGAGCCGGTGCGCCTGCAGGGCCAGGTTGAGGCGCAGCAGTATTCGGTCTCCTCCAAGGTGGCGGGCCGCATCGACGAGGTGCTGGTGAAGAAGGGTGACCAGCTGGCCCGGGATCAGCTGGTGTTCACCCTGGCCAGTCCCGAGATCGAGGCCAAGCTGAGCCAGGCCAAGGCGGGTCAGGCTGCGGCAGGGGCCATGGCCGAGGAAGCAGAGAAGGGCGCGCGTGCCCAGCAGATCGCTGGCGCCAAGGATCAGTGGCAAAAGGCCAAGGCGGCAGCCCTGCTGCGGGCCAAGACCTATGAGCGCATCGCCAGCCTGCACCGGGATGGCGTGATGCCGTTGCAGAAACGGGATGAGGCCTGGACCGCCTGGCAGGCAGCCAAGTACAGCGAAGGCATGGCCTGGCAGCAATACCAGATGACCCTGGAAGGGGCGCGGGAAGAGACCAAGGTGGCGGCACGGGAGCAGGCCAACATGGCGGCGGGCTCGGTGGCGGAAGTGGAGGCCTATCTGGCCGATACCCGCATCGCCAGCCCGCACGCGGGGGAGGTGTCCCAGGTGCTGCTGCGCAGCGGTGAGCTGGCGCCACAGGGCTTCCCTGTGGTGACCCTGCTCGACATGCAGGATGCCTGGGCCCAGTTCCATGTGCGCGAAGATCTGCTGCCCCGCTTCGCGCTGGGCACTGAGTTCGATGCCACCATTCCGGGTCTGGGTGAGCAGACGGTACGCTTCAAGGTGACCCACGTGGCCGTGATGGGGGATTTTGCCACCTGGCGTGCCACGGATACCCGTCAGGGCTTCGACATGAAGAGCTTCCAGGTGGAGGCGCGCCCCTTGCAACCGGTTGACGGTCTGCGAGTCGGCATGAGTGTGCTGGTCGAACTCTGATGAGACGCGAATGGCGGCTGTTGTGGCAGGATCCGTTCGGTCGTGCCCTGATGAGCTGGGTTCCCTTGCTGTTGATGGGAACCCTCTGCTGGATCTTCTCGGCCGGGCTGGCCCGGGATCTTAACGTCGGTCTGGTGGATCTGGATCAGAGCGTCCTCTCCCGTCAGCTGGCGTTCTCGCTGGACGGTTCCGCCGGCCTGCGCCTTGCCGGCCAGTTCGACTCCATCGACGAGGGGGCACGCGCCCTGCGCGGGGGAGACATCTATGCCCTGGTGGTGATCCCTCACCATCTGGAGCGGGATGCCCGTCAGGGTACCCAGCCCAAGGTGACTGTGTTCAACAACAGCCAGTTCATCCTGATCGCCAAGCTGGTCAACTCGGCCTTGTCCCAGGTGGTGGGGACCCTCAACGGCCAGGTCGGCGTACTGGCCGCCATGGCCGATGGCAAGGTCATGTCCGGCGCCCTGGGACAATCCGTGCCCATCAGCAATCAGGTGACGGCGCTCTACAACATCAACTCCAGCTATGCCCAGTTCCTGCTGAGTGCCCTGTTGCCGGCGGTGTGGCAGATCCTGGTGGTGCTCTATGGGATCAACGCCCTGGCCCGTACCGATCGGCTGGGGCTGGACTGGACCAGCCAAGGGGTCTGGTTCGGCCTCTGGCGCACTTTGCTGCCCCATGTGCTGATTGGGTGGGCCTGGGGGCTGGCGTGGAGCCTGATGCTGTTCAAGGCGTTTGGCTATCCGATGCAGGGCAGCTGGCTGGTGCTGACACTGGGACTGGGGCTGGCTTCGGCCGCCTGCGTCAGCATGGGGGCCTTCTTCTACGGTGTCATCCGGGATCCGGCCCGCGCCCTGTCGCTGGCGGGCGCCTATACGGCACCGGGCTTTGCCTTCATGGGCGTGACCTTTCCGGTCAGTGCCATGGGGGACTTCGCCCAGTTCTGGCGCAGCCTACTGCCCATCTCCCACTATGTGGAGCTGCAGATAGGGCAGACCAACTACGGTCAGCCGTTCGCTGCGGCCCTGCCCCAGCTCGGGACCTTGCTGCTGTTCCTGCTGCCCCTGTTGCTGGTTGTTCGTCGTTACCAGCAGCAGGCCGAGCTGGCGCGCCAAGCTGCCGATAAGGAGCCTGCCTCATGCTAGGTTTTTGGGGTTTGATACGGCTCGAACCGTGCTCTGCTGCCGGGCAGTGGAAGGAGTGGATGTCATGCTAGGTTTTTGGGATCTGCTGCGGCTGGAGCTGCGTACCCTGCTGGCCGATCGGGCCATCATGCTGACCCTGTTTGGTGGCGTCTTCTTCTACTCCTTCCTCTACCCGCAGCCCTACCTGCAGCAACTGCCAAGGGAAGAGCCTGTGGTGGTGGTCAATGAGGATGGCAGTCAGCTCTCCCGTCAGCTGGAGTTCATGGCCGATGCCACCCCGCAGGTGAAACTGGTGGCACGGGCCAACAGCCTGGAAGAGGCGCGCCAGCTGCTGATAGCGGGGCAGGGGAGCGGCATACTGCACATTCCCCGCCACTTCTATCGGGATCTGATGCAGGGCAGGAGTGTCACCCTGAGCTATGCCGGTGATGCCTCCTACTTCCTGGTCTACGGCACCATAGCCGAGGGGCTGGCCCTGGCGGGTGGCAGCCTGGCGGCCCAGATCAAGGTCACGCGTCTGCTCAGCCAGGGCGAGGCGCTGCCACAGGCGGCCATGGGCTGGAACTCGGTCGGGCTCAACGTGCTGCCGGTGTTCAATCCCACCATGGGCTATGTGAACTACGTGGTGCCCGCCGTGTTCGTGCTGATCCTGCATCAGGTGCTGCTGATGGGCACCGGGATCCTGGGGGCAACCCAGAATCAGCGCAGCGGTCGCGGGGAGTCTGGCTATTGGCAGAGCGCCCCCGTGCTTGCCCTGCTGCTGGCCAGAACCCTGGTGGTGGGCGGGCTGTTCGTGCTGCCGGTGACCTACTTCTTCGGCTTCTGTTTCGATCACTACAACATAGTGCGCACCGCCGAGCCGGCTGAGCTGTGGCTGT
Organism: Aeromonas bestiarum; assembly: GCF_000819745.1. Lineage (GTDB taxonomy): Bacteria > Pseudomonadota > Gammaproteobacteria > Enterobacterales > Aeromonadaceae > Aeromonas > Aeromonas bestiarum. Next base: position 7,149 of record NZ_CDDA01000001.1, read on the forward strand.
TCACCCTGCCGTTCCTGCTGGCAACCACCTGGCTTGGCATAGTGCTGGGGGCCCTGTTTACCCGCCGGGATCTGCCGACCCAGGTGGTATTGCTCTCCTCCATGCCGCTGGTCTTCCTGGCGGGCTTCATCTGGCCGCTGGAGCTGATCCCGACCCCCCTCAACTGGCTGGCCCAGTGGGTGCCGAGCACCCCGGCCATCGAGGGCTTCTTGCGCCTCAACCAGATGGGGGCCGAGTTTGCCCAGGTTTCCCGTTACTGGTGGCAGTTGTGGGGGCTGGCACTGCTTTACGGCGCTCTGGCCTGCCTGCTGCTGCGCTGGCGCCAGCGGTCGCTTGTGGACGAGGCTGCCGCGTCGGGCGAGGCGGCTGCGGAGACGGCAACTGAGCCTGGCCCCTCTGCCAGCTAGACGACATCAGACAGTAGAACGGTCAGCCCTGGGGCTGACCGTTTTGTTATCCGGATTGCTCACCTACGGCTGAGGGTGGGATCGCCGATGGCATAGATCTGCCCCACTGCCCGCTCATCGTTCAGCAGTTGCAACCCATGGTCCGCCACATCGGCGCGGCGCACCAGACCGTGCACCTCGCTCCCCTGGCTCAACACGGCCTGCCCTGTGGCCTCGCCATCCTGCAAGCCAGCCGGGCGAACTATGGTCCAGGTCAGCGCGCTGGTCTGCAGCCAGCTCTCCGCCAGACTCTTCAAGCGTACCTCGTGACCGAAGGCGGCCCTGGCCCGCTCGGGCAGGTATTGCCAGCTGTCACCGCAACCCAGCGAGGTGACCAGCAGCAGACGTTTGAGCCCGGCCAGCTCCATCTGATCGATCACCTGGCGGTTGCCTTGATAATCGACGGGGGCCGGCTGGCGGAAGCTGCCGAGGGTCGAGATCACCCCGGCCTCGTCACCTGCGAGTGAGCAAGCCTGCGCGACGGCCTGATGGTCGAGGGCGTCTCCCTCAACCACCTCGACTCCCAATGCGCGCAGCTCGGCGGCCATCTCCGGATTACGGACCAGGGTCACGACCCTGTGGCCCTGGCGCAGGGCGTGTTCGGTGAAGGCGCGGCCCAGCCCGCGGCTGGCTCCGAAGATGAGTGTGGTTGGCATTGTGCTGCTCCCAGTGATGAAAGGGGTAGCCTAGAGGGTTGGTGCAGCGCTGTAAATGAGAGTTGTTTTTATTTGAGGGGTGAGCAGGGGAAATGCAGCGAGCCGCGGGCGGGTGGCCCGGGCTCGCACAGGATCAGCCGTTGTAGTGGCCTATGTTGGGACGACGGCTGGGACCGCTCAGGTGGATATCCACCGGATTGAACGCCTTGATCGCCTCGAAGCTGAAGTCGCCGATGGCCTGATGCAGGCTCTGCGGGCTGTGGTTGGTGATGATGATGACGCTTTTCGACAGGTTGCGCCGGCGGCGCAGCAGGTGGCCGAGGAAGCTGGACTGGCTCTCCGCCATCTTGGCGCGGTTGGCCGACACCTCGTCGATGATCAGCAGGTCAACCTCTTCCAGTGCACGACGGTACTGGTTGCGCTCCTCCTGATCCTGGATCACGTTGAAGAAGAGGCGGTCCACTATGGAGGCCCACTGCTGGAAGATCACCGATTTCTGGTGACGTTCGATCAGCTCGTGGGCCACGGCGCCCGCCAGGGTGGACTTGCCGGTGCCGTAGTCGCCATAGATCAGCATGCAGCCGCCGCCGCTCTTCTCCCAGTGCTCGAAGCCGCTGATGAAGTAGCGAGCCGTCTCCATGGGGTATTGCAGCGCCGGATCGGTGGCATCCATCTTCTCGAATACCCAGTCCGGGTTGAGGTCGGCCTGGGCGATCAGCTTCTGGATCCGCTCCTGACGGGCCGCCTTCTGCAGCTCGCGCACCTCGGCGTTGGCCTTGGCGTCGTACTCCTTGCGCAGGGTCTCGTAGTCGTACTGGCTGCCACCTGTCTGGGCCTGCAGGCGGCGAATGCGTTCAAGCAGGCCGCCCACGTGCTGGCTCAGTTCGGTGTCGTGCACCCTGTGGTCCTGTTTGGCCTTGGCGATTCTTTTTCGCTTGGCTTCGATCTCTTCCAGCTCCTGGCGCAGGGGATCTTGCGGGTCAGTCATGGAATGCTCCTTCTGCTGGGTCAGGGATGGGGGGACAAGGCACTGATTTTGCCTGCAGGCGGGGGCCGCTATCAATCATTATCCGGTTCCTGCTGCGTCGCCTGTTCCTGGGTCTGCACTTGGGCCAGTCGTTTGGCCTCTTCTATCATCTGCTGCGCCCGTTTGCTCGGGCCTGAGTCTGCAGGGGCTGACGTGACCTGCTGGTAACCTTTCGCCTCCATCGGCTGGCGACGGACGTAGCGGCGGGTCTTGAGGGCACGAATGAACTTGAGCATCCACTGATGCTGGGAGTCGAACACCTCGGGGCGGCCCAGCCAGTAGGCGATGAACTCCCCCAGATCCTCTTCGTTGTAGCTGGCATCGATCACCCCGCACAGGCGGGCGAGGGCGGGCAGCTCCTCATCCGGGCGCCACTGCAGGTGCATCTGGAAGGGGCGCTCCGGCAGCGGACTGCGCACCTTCTGGGTCAGCAGCGGCAGCAGGAACGGGCACTGATGGTAGTGCTCACTGTCGGCCTGCGCCTCGACCTGCAGCAGCCCGGCCTCCATCAGCTCGTCGAACAGCTCGGTCAGCTGGCGGGCGTTGACCTGAAAACAGAAACCGCTGGGATCACCGGGATCGACCACCGCCAAGGCTCGCCCAAGTTCGGGATAGTTGAGCCGGGCCAGCTGATTTTCCTGCACCAGTCTGCGCAGCTGCAGGGTATAGAGGCTGCGAGCCGGATGGGACAATCTGGGATGGGCGAGGGCGCTGTATTCGGCTGGTGTCATGGTGCTCTTCACGATCTGGAGTGGAGGGCATTATCCCCCATGGCGAGGTCTCATACAATTCGTGCCGCTCGGGCAGAGGGCCGGCAGGCCGGTTTGTGGGTCGGAAATGAGGTTCGGTTCGACCCTGGTGGCAATAGCGGGCGTGAGATGAGCCAGGTATGCGTATTGGCATGGCGCCTTTTTTGGGGTTGCTGGCTGGCCAAAAGGCCAACATTCTCGCCGGGGTCATTGCGCCGTGCGGGCGGCATTACCCGCTCTTTTTCAAACAGTTGGCTGCCAGAATAGCCATATGGCATACCCGCCATTACGATTATGCAATCATCTGATTGGTCAAGCCCGCCCCTTATGGTCTAGGCTTAATACTCAAATAACTAATTGACTAATAAGAGCTTTGTCAAGATGTCAAAAGCCGGACTACGGATCCTGGTGGTGGAAGATGAAGCGGTTTTTCGCCACTCGCTGGTAACTTATCTCGAGCATGACGGGGCGTGCGTGTTTCAGGCCGAGGACGGGATTGAAGGCCTCTCTGCCGCCGCGCTCTACCACCCCGATATAGTGCTGTGCGACCTGAACATGCCCAACATGGATGGGCATGAAGTCATCGCCTGCCTGTCTGCCCGCTATCCCCATATCCCCGTCATCGTCATCTCCGGGCAGAGCAAGATGGAGGCGGTCGAGCGTGCTTTGCGCGCCGGTGCCTGCGATTTTCTGATCAAGCCGGTCTCGGACTTCGGTCAGGTGCGCCGCAGCATAGATCAGTGTCTGGCGGCCAACTATGGTCACGGGCAGCAACTGGAGTTGATGGATCACATCGACTTCTTTCGCGATCACGACAAGGCGGCAACCCGTCTGCTGGCCTGGTTGAGGCCACCCGGCCTGCAGGAGTGGGGCCCCTGGCAGGTGACGTTCGAGGGGATGGGCAACCTGTTCATTCCAGACACCTTCAAGCTGGACGACAAGCTGCTGGTGCTGGTGATGGAGCTGCCGGTGCTCGGGGTGGATGCCGCCTTCTGCGGCGCCCTGGTGCGTTCCCTGATGAATGCTCCCTATCGCCAGTTTCAGCACAAGGAGAGCCTGCTGCTGACCCAGCCGCACCGGCTGCTCGACTACCTCAATCTGCAGCTCATCGAATCCGGCTTGCGCCACTCCTTCGCCATGGCCGCCCTGCTGTTCGATCAGGAAGATGGTCTGGTGTTTGCCAATGCCGGGCTCACCTCACCGCACTGGTTGATGCGCTCCGGCGGCCTGCCGCTCGGTTTGCTGCGCAGCAGCCACTACGCGCTGCACAAGCGCAGCTGGCACGAGCCGTTTGACCTGCAGTTTCGCAGCGACAGCGGCAGCGCCCTCCATGTGCAGGTACGCCACCACTGAGGCAGATCCGCCGCAGACAGAAACAAACAGGGCGCCCATCGGGCGCCCTGTTTGTTCATCACAATCCGAACCGGTTAGACGGTGGCAGACTGCAGTTTCTTGTCGTGCTCTTCCGGCTCTTTGGCCGGGCCTTCGGCACCGTGCATCCAGTAGACCAGGCGGTTGGCCATGGTCAGCAGGATCAGGGCGCTGATCACGGCGGCGATGGCGATGCCGCCGAAGATGGCGATGGCACCGGACTCGCCGACGAAGGAGCCGACGAAGCCGGCGATGTAGTTGGCCAGGGCAACGAAGCCGAACCAGGCACCCATCATCAGGGAGGCCAGACGCAACGGAGCCAGCTTGGTCACCATGGAGAGACCGATCGGAGAGAGGCAGAGCTCACCCAGGGTGTGGAACAGATAGGCACCGACCAGCCAGAACATGGAGGTCTTGACGGCCTGATCGCCACCTTGCTCCAGCACGGCACCGATCATGAACAGGAAGCCCACGGCCAGGAACAGCAGACCCATGGCGAACTTCACCGGGGAGTTCGGCTCTTTGCTGCCGAGCTTGATCCAGATGGCCGCGACTATGGGGGCGAGCGTGATGATGAAGAAGGGGTTCAGGGACTGGAACCAGGCGGTCGGCACTTCGAAGCTGCCGATCATGCGGTCGGTATATTCCTGCGCGTACAGGTTCATCAGACCACCGGCCTGCTCGAAGCCAGCCCAGAAGATGATGGTGAACAGACCCAGTACCAGGATGACCTTGATGCGATCCACTTCCTGCTTGGTCAGCGGCGCCTTCTGCTCCTTGGAGCGTTGCTCGGCGGCGCGCTGGGCGGCCGGCACACGACCTATGTCACCCAGGAAACGCTGGGCCATGGTGGCCTGCACCACCAGGGAGAGCAGCATGCCGATACCGGCGCTGACGAAGGCGGCTTGCCAGCCGTAGGCAGTCGCGGCGGCGCCACAGATCACGCCGGCCAGCAGGGAGCCCAGGTTGATGCCCATGTAGAAGATGGTGAAGGCACCGTCACGACGGTGGTCACCTTCCTTGTACAGGTCACCCACCATGGTGGAGATGTTCGGTTTGAACAGACCGTTACCCAGAATCAACAGGGCCAGGCCCGCGTAGAAGACGTTGTTGACCATCTCCGGGAACATGGCGTGCGGCAGGGCCAGGGTGAATTGACCCGCGGCCATGAAGATGGCACCGATCAGGATCGCACGACGTTGGCCGAGGAAGGTATCCGCCAGCCAGCCACCTATGATGGGGGTGATGTAGACCAGACCGGTATAGATGCCGTACAGCTTGAGGGCGTCGGCCTGAGTCCAGCCCATGCCGCCGTTGGCAGTCATGTCAGTCAGATAGAGGACGAGCACGGCACGCATGCCGTAATAGGAGAATCTCTCCCACAGTTCGGTACTAAAGAGCAAAAAAAGCCCTTTAGGGTGACCTAAAAAGGTCCCTTTGGACGGATTATTCATTGGAACTTCCACCTGTGTCTTATATTTTTTTAGGAATTTTATGCAAGGGCTAGGAACAAGCCTTAATCCTTATAGAACAAGCGTGATTAAATTACAATATTATGATTTAGCGATATTTTATCTATCAATGGTTGAATATTTGTTTATAAAATGAAAAAGGGCATCGAATGATGCCCAGTATATAATTCTATTAACAGGTTAAATATTCAGCTATTACAACTGTTTGACGAACAGTTTCAGCCACGCAATGAATTCACCGTTCAGTTCCGGGTGGCGCACGGCATATTCCACGTTGGCTTTCATATAACCCATCTTGCTGCCGCAGTCGTGACTGCGACCCTTCATGAAGTAGGCGTTGACCTGCTCCTGCTCCATCAGCATGGCGATGGCGTCGGTCAGCTGGATCTCGTCGCCGGCACCGGCCGGCGTCTTCTCCAGCAGCGGCCAGATGTTGGAGGAGAGCACGTAACGGCCGACCACGGCCAGGTTGGAAGGGGCTTCGTCACGGGGCGGCTTCTCGACGATGGCCTGCATCGGCAGGGACATGCCTTCGCTCAGGGCCTCGCCCTTGATGTCGGCGATGCCGTATTTGTCCACTTCGCTCTCGGGGACGGCTTCCACCATGATCTGGCTGATGTGATCCTCTTCGAACATGTGCACCATCTCGGCCAGGTTGTCCTGCTTGAGGTTGCTGGCCACTTCATCGATCAGCACGTCAGGCAGCAGGACCGCAAACGGGTTGTCGCCGATCAGCGGGCGGGCACAGAGCACGGCATGACCCAGGCCTTTGGCTTCGCCCTGACGGACGTGCATTATGGTGACGTCTTTGGGGCAGATGTGTTGTACCTCTTCCAGCAGCTGCCGCTTGACCCGCTTTTCCAGGGTCGCTTCCAGTTCGAAGCTCTTGTCGAAGTGGTTCTCGATGGAGTTCTTGCTCGAGTGCGTCACCAGGATGATCTCCTTGATGCCGGCGGCGATGGCTTCGCGCACCACATACTGGATCAGCGGCTTGTCGACCACTGGCAGCATCTCTTTCGGGATGGCCTTGGTGGCAGGCAGCATGCGGGTGCCCAAACCGGCGACAGGAAGAACGGCCTTGCGTACAACGAGCGGTGTCTTTTTCATGGAGAGAGTCCAGAGATACAAAGTGGGCTCATGATACCCGAAGAAAAATAGGGCAGCCACAGGCTGCCCTCATGATGGGGAGGTCCAAAGCGGTTACTTGACGATGATCATGTCCCGATTTGCTTCCAGGGTTGCCGGCCCTATGCCGCTGACATCGGCAAGTTGTTCGACCGTGGTGAACTTGCCCTGCTTCTCGCGAAAGTCGACGATGGCCTGGGCCTTCTTCTCGCCGATCCCCTTGAGGGCAGTTAACTCATTGATATTCGCCGTATTCAGGTTCACCTTGCCGCTCTCCTTCGCGGTGGTGACTGTGGTGGCTGGCTTGGCAGCCGGCTTGTCGGCGGCCAGCAGAGGCTGGCTCAACAGGGGCAGGCAGCTCAGCAGCAGGGTGGCGGTCAGGGTCTTGTAGTTCATGGCTTCACGTCCTTGTGTTGTGTGGGGTTGCTATTGAGGATTAGTCGAGTCGCGCCATTTTTTGTCTGTCAGAAGTGACAGGGTTATAACTCAGCTAAATCGGCTATAACCCATGCCATTCCAAAATGGGTACACTGTGCTAACCATTTGACCAGGATGTCTTTTCTATGTTTTTTCCCGCAATCTCCGAGCTGGAGCCCATAGCCCGCGCCGCCGGTGACACCATCATGGCCATCTACAGTCAGCCCTTTACGGTGGAGTACAAGGGGGACGAGAGCCCGTTGACCGCAGCCGATCAGGGGGCGCATGAGGTGATAGTGCAGGCGCTGGCAGGGCTCACCCCCGATATTCCTGTGCTGTCGGAGGAGTCCGGTCCCGAGGTGATGGGGTTGCGCCATGGCTGGTCACGCTACTGGCTGGTGGATCCGCTCGACGGCACCAAGGAGTTTGTCTCCCGCAACGGCGAGTTCACCGTCAATATCGCGCTGATTGAGGATGGCAAGCCGCTGTGGGGTCTGGTCTATGCCCCCGTGCTGGACCGGCTCTGGTATGGCGGCAAGGAGGTCGGAGCTTGGCGTGTGGCCGATGGCAAGCGTGAAGCCATCCAGACCTTGCCTCATCAGGAAGGGGCGCCCTGGCGGGTGGTGGGCAGCCGCAATCACCTGTCCCAGGCTACCCTGGATTACCTGGCGCGCTTTGGTGACATAGCGCGGGGCGAGATTGAGCTGGTCTCCATGGGCAGCTCTCTCAAGTTTTGCATCATCGCCGAAGGGGGCGCCGAGCTCTATCCGCGCCTTGCCCCCACCTGCGAGTGGGATACCGCTGCGGCGCAGGCTGTGCTGGAAGGGGCCGGAGGCAGCGTGACCCAGCTCGATGGGTCACCCCTGGTCTACAACAAGCCGGACATCCTCAACCCCTGGTTTGTCGCCAGGGCGTGAGCCCATTGGTGATACTGCTGAATAGAAAGAGGCCGGATCTGGTTGCACACCAGCGTCCGGCCTCTTTGCATCTTGGGTATGGCGTTTTGTCAGAACACTTTCTTGAACGGCTTGATGGTCACCCTGGCGTAGACACCGGCCGCCACATAGGGGTCGGCATCGGCCCAGGCCTTGGCATCGGCCTGACTGGCAAACTCGGCGATGACTGTGCTGCCGGTGAAGCCCGCATCGGCGGGATCGTCGGCATCGATGGCCGGGTTGGGGCCGGCGGTCAGCAGCCGGCCTTCATCCTGCAAGGCCTGCAGCCTGGCCAGATGAGCTGGGCGCACCTGCTTGCGCAGCGGCAGACTGTTGGGAACATCTTCGGCGTAGATGAGATACCACATGAGAGGATCCTTTTCTGATGGCGGTTATTTTTTCAGCTCGCCTTTCTGCTCGGCGGGCAGGTGGCGGTAGAGATAGACACCGCTCAGCAGGGTAAACACCAGCGTCATGCCAAGCAAGCCGAACACCTTGAAGTTGACCCACATCTCCTGCGGCAGGTTGAAGGCCACGTAGAGGTTGAGCAGGCCACAGGCGGTAAAGAAGCCGACCCAGGCCAGATTGACTCTATCCCAGATGGCATCAGGTGCCTGCAGCTCCTTGCCCAGCATCTGCTTGATCAGGTTCTTGCCAAAGCCGTAGCGGCTGATGAGCAGGCCCAGTGCGAACAGCACGTTGATGACTGTGACTTTCCACTTGATGAAGGTGTCGTCGTGGAAGAAGACGGTGAGGCCGCCGAAGAAACCGACCAGCAGGAAGGTAAACAGCTGCATCTTCTCGACCTTGCGATAACGCACCCAGCTGTAGATGAGCTGCAGACCGGTCACGACGACAAGGGCGCCGGTGGCCGTGTAGATGTCGTAGAACTTGTAGACCGCAAAGAAAACGATAAGTGGAATAAATTCAATAAATTGCTTCATGTCTGGCTCATAGCCCTCAAAAAAGACCGCAAAATTTTGTCCAGTCTACCTGCAAGGTAGACAACGGCAAATGAATAAGACCGCCCATTTGGCGTCCAGTTCCCTGTCGCCTGCCTAGCCGAACAGCCGGCGGGAAACCTGGTCACCCAACCGCTTTTGGTCCGCCAGCAGCTCGCGAATATGCCGCTCTTCGATGAGCGGATTGAGCAGCACTGCGCGCAGCAGGGTGAGCGGCTGGGCACCGTAGCGCCCTACCGCCCGCTGGGTGCGGGAGACAAAGCTGTGCCCCTCGGCCCGCTGGGCTTTCTGCAATGCGACGTTGAATACGTTGATCTGGTCGTTGGCCGCCTCGTCCGGCGCCTTGCCCTGCAGATGAGGGGGAATGCAGCGGTAGGAGAGCAGGTTCATCACAGGGGCCGACATCAGTTCGAAGGCGGGGTCGGCATTGATGAGCGCGGACATCAGGCGGGCTCTGTCGTAGTTGGCCTCGATAAGCCGGGCGTAACCCTGCTGGCCAAACAGCTGGAAGGCCGCATCCAGATAGAGCGCATTGGCGGGGCGGGTGCCCTCCAGGGTGAAGCGGCCCTGATCAAAGGAGCTGGCACGGATGGCGTAGGGTGCCTCCCGCTTGACCGTCATCATGAGATCCGGCTGGCGGCAGAGCAGCATGCCGGTACCGAGCGGCACCAGCAGTTGCTTGTGACCATCCAGGGTCACGGTATCGGCCAGTTCAATCCCTGCAAGCAGCCCCTGATAGCGGGGCGAAAACAGGGTCGGGCCGCCCCAGGCGGCGTCCACGTGGAAGTGGATCTGCTCGCGGGCTGCGATGGCCGCCAGCTCGGGCAGGGGATCGATGGAGCCAAAATCGGTACTGCCGGCCACCCCGACCAGCGCCAGCACCTTGAGCTTCTGCTCCTTGCACTGGATGAGTGCCTGCTCCAGCGCCGCCATGTCGAGCCGGTTCTGCTCGTCGGTCGCGAGGCGCCAGACGCTGTGCGCGCCCAGCCCCAGCAGATCCATCCCCTTGTCGAAGGAGTAGTGCATCAGGCGCGAGCCCAGGATCACTGCGCCGCGATAGCCCTGCTCATAGAGGGCGAACAGGTTGTCGCCACAGGCACGGTTGCGCGCCAGCCAGAGGGCGGTGACGTTGGCTATGGTGCCGCCGCTGGTCATGACGCCGAGGGCGGCATCCTTGGCATGCATCTGCTCGTCATAGAAGGCGTCGTCGGCGCGATAGATGAGGCGGTGCAGTTTGGCCAGCACCTCCCGCTCCAGAAAGCTGAGCAGGCGGGAGGACTCCATCTTCATCGGATTCTGGTTGAGCATCACCAGCAGGCGTGACAGCTCGGCGGTAAAGGCCGGCAGTGGCGCCGTCATGTGGCCCATGTAGCGTGGCGAGGTGAGATGGGAAGCGCCGGGCACCAGGCTGGCCAGCCGGGCCAGATAGTCATCCATGGAGATGCCGATGGCCGGCATGCAGGATTGATCGAGCTGGTGGGTGAAGTGGTCGCGCTGGTAGGGGGCCTGACTGTCATCCGAGTGGTGGAAGGTCTCCAGCAGGGCCGTCACGGCCTGGCCGAAGGCCGGATCCGGTAGTGCAAACAGTTCAGTCAACTTCATCAGGTTCTCCAGACCGGGTTGCCAGGGAGTCACTGTGTGGTGAGCAGCCGTGGCGGCAGCAGCTAGGTGGGCATCGGCCGCAGAGCATACACCAAAGGCAAACGGGTGACAGCCATGAGCGCTGGCCAAATCAGATACCATCCTCTTTAAGCTAACACTTGTACTCTGAAAAGGCGGCGGCTAGAGTGAGCCCAGTTTGGGCAGGAGTATGCAATGAGCAGTGTGACGGATTATTCTCCCCGCGAGGAGTTGGCCAATCGCCTCAGCCACGGCTTGGGGTTGGTGTTCGGGATCCTGGGGTTGATCCTGTTGTTGAACAAGGGCTGGGAGCAGGGCACCCAGGCGCTCATCAGCTACAGCCTCTATGGCGGCAGCCTGGTGCTGCTCTATCTCGCCTCGACCCTGTATCACAGCATGGTGGAAGGGGCCGCGAGGCGCTGGTGCAAGGTATTTGATCACTGCGCCATTTATCTGCTGATCGCCGGTACCTATACCCCCTTCCTGCTGGTGGCGCTCGATACCCCGCTGGCCCAGGGGCTGATGGTGGTGATCTGGGGGCTGGCGCTGGCGGGGGTGGTGTTCAAGCTGCTCTTCATCAACCGCTTCAAGAAGCTGTCGCTGTTTACCTATCTGATGCTGGGCTGGTTGTCGCTGGTGGTCATCTATCAGCTTTACATCCATCTGGAGGGGGAAGGCTTGCTGCTGCTCGGGCTCGGTGGTCTCATCTACAGCCTGGGGGTCATCTTCTATGTGGCCAAGCGTATCCCCTATAACCACGCTATCTGGCATCTGTTTGTACTGGGCGGCAGTGTTTGTCACTTTATGGCCATTTATGGTTATGTCGCCTGACTAGCCCTTAATTGGTATTTATTGCCGCTCAAAAGGATAAATTCGTGCGGTATCACACAGTTGGCGTCGGCATTTGCTGACAAGCTAGGGACAGTTCAATTCGCAAAGGATGCACGAAATGAGTGATATCGCGCTTTCCATCAGCATGTTGTCGCTGGTGGCAGTGCTGGGGCTCTGGCTGGGAAACTGGCGAGTCTATGGCGTTGGCTTGGGGATCGGAGGTGTGCTGTTCGGTGGCATCATAGTGGGCCACTTCTCCGGCCTCTCGGGTCTTGCATTGGATGAACAGACCCTGCACTTCATTCAGGAGTTCGGTCTGATCCTGTTTGTCTACACCATAGGCATCCAGGTCGGTCCCGGCTTCTTCTCCTCCCTGCGCAGTTCCGGCCTCAAGCTGAACGGTTTCGCCGCCCTGCTGGTGTTGCTTGGCTGCGCGGTCGCGGCGGCGCTGCATCAACTGTTTGACGTGCCGCTGCCGGTGATCCTGGGGGTCTTCTCCGGCGCCGTGACCAACACGCCTTCCCTCGGTGCGGGTCAGCAGATCCTGGCCGAGCTGGGGGCCGTGCCCGGTTCGACCGGTTTGATGGGCATGGGCTATGCCGTCGCCTATCCGTTCGGCATCTGCGGCATCCTGCTCACCATGTGGCTCATTCGCATGTTTTTTCGCATCAAGATCGACGAAGAAGCAGCCCAGTTCGAGCAACAGGCCGGCAAGACCAAGGAGAGCCTGCAGACCATCAACATAGCGGTGCGCAACCCCAACATGCACGGCCTGATGCTGGGGGAGATCCCGAGCCTGGACGAAGCCGATGTCATCTGTTCCCGCCTCAAGCGTGGCGAGGAGCTGATGGTGCCGCGGCCGGACTCGCGCATCGAACTCGGCGACCTGTTGCACCTGGTGGGTGAGCGGCACGCGCTGCACAAGGTGTTGCTGGTGCTGGGGGAGGAGGTGGAGACCTCGCTCTCGACTCGCGGCACAGATCTGCGGGTGGAGCGGGTGGTGGTGACCAACGAGCAGGTGCTCGGCAAGAAGATCCGCGATCTCGACATCAAGCAGAAATACGATGTGGTCATCTCGCGCCTCAACCGGGCCGGTATCGAGCTGGTGCCGACCAGCCAGACCAGCCTGCAGTTTGGTGACATCCTCAACCTGGTGGGTCGCCTCGACGCCATAGAGGCGGTGACCAATGTGGTGGGCAACGTGCAGCAGAAGCTGCAGCAGGTGCAGATGCTGCCGGTGTTCATCGGCATAGGTCTGGGCGTGCTGCTCGGCTCCATCCCCTTCTATCTGCCGGGGTTTCCGGCGGCACTCAAGCTGGGTCTGGCGGGCGGCCCCCTGGTGGTGGCGCTCATCCTGTCGCGGATCGGCAGCATCGGCAAGCTCTACTGGTTCATGCCGCCGAGCGCCAACCTGGCGCTGCGGGAGATCGGCATAGTGCTGTTTCTGGCCGTGGTGGGCTTCAAGTCCGGTGCTGGTTTCATCGACACCCTGATCAACGGCGATGGCCCGGCCTGGATGATGTACGGCATGGCGATCACCTTGATCCCGCTGCTGGTGGTCGGTGTGCTGGCCCGCCTGTATGGCAAGATGAACTATCTCACCCTGTGCGGATTGCTGGCCGGTTCCATGACGGATCCTCCCGCCCTGGCGTTTGCCAACGGCATGCATCCCACCAGTGGCGCCAGCGCTTTGTCGTACGCCACCGTCTACCCCCTGGTGATGTTCCTGCGGATCATCTCCCCCCAGTTGCTCGCCATCCTGTTGTGGGCGGGTGCCTGATCATGACCCGGACGGGAGCACAGCGATGTGCTCCCGTCATCAAAATGCAACACATTGATCGTCTTGATTTTATTAATTCCCATCCCCGTCATTGACCCTTCTGTTTAACCGGCCGATCCAGCTTCAAATCAGTCTATCCATTCGAATTTTCTAACTGGTTTCTGGCGCCGTTCACGGGCACATTAGACGGTGGAATATTGCATGCCAATAGAGATTCAGGAGAGAACATGAGCAGCCACAATATCGCATTGGATCAGGACGTCGTCGTTACCCAGTTGAAAGGCAAAATCTATTTGGTCGCTGCAGATGGCAGCCAGAAGCCACTTGCTGAAGGCGATGTCCTGCCCAAGGATGCGGTGCTGATCACTCCTGAAGGCGCCAGCTTCAACGGCGGCAACCAGACTTTCACCCTGAGCCCGACCAACGAGCAGCAGGCTGAGGATGAAACGTCTCAGGCGCCCTTGCTGGCCCAGAATCAGGATGTGCCTGCCGGCAATCCCGATGACATAGCGGCCCTGCAACAGGCCATTCTGGGTGGCACCGATCCGACCAAGGCATTTGAAGCGGCGGCGGCCGGCGGTGCTCCTGCCGCAGGCGGTGGCAATATCGGCGGCGTGGCGGGTGCCAGCGGCAACGGTGGTTTCGTCACCATAGATCGCATTGGCGATGCCACCATAGCGACGGCGGGCTTTGACACCGCCACCCAGGCCGACACGGGTGTGATTGGCGATGCGTTCGCGGGTGAGGAAGATCAGCTGATCGACCTGGTGCCACCGGTGATCACAGTCTCCGCCCCGGACAATACCAACGACACGACCCCGACCCTGACCGGCACCACTGATGCCCCCGCAGGCAGCACTGTGACCTTGCTGGTCACGGATGCCAATGGCAATCAACAGACCCTGACCACGACCGTCAATCCGGATGGCAGCTTCAGCGTTGATGTCACCACACCGCTGGCGGACGGCTCCTATACGGTCACCGCCAATGTCACCGATCCTGCCGGCAACATAGCCACAGCGACCGATGATGGCAGCGTGGACAGCACAGCCCCGGACCTGGCCATCGAGCTGGATGCCAACATCACCGCCGACGACGTCATCAACGCCGCCGAAGCGGGTCAGCAGATCCCGGTCAGCGGCACCGT
>NZ_CDDA01000002.1 GCF_000819745.1 Aeromonas bestiarum
GCAATAAAACTGCAAAAATCAGCACTTATTTAGTTATTCATAACCAACCACAGCTTTTGTACAAACTTATCCACAGAAACAAGCATTGGGAGGGTTAAGAACATCTGTTTTCCTATGTTTTGCCGCGCAACACATCCCACACGGGCCAATACACTGATGCCAGGAACGGAGAAGGCTGTAACAACGCATATAGGCAAATTACCTATATAAGAGAGAGTGCAGTCCAGGTAACAAGGCAGTTGAGGCAGTTGAGGCAGTTGAGGCAGTTGAGGCAGTATCAGGATCCCTTAAAAGAAAAGCCGGGACAAGCCCGGCTTTTTCTTTATCACTCAGCAGCTGCTTCAGCAGCGGCCGGGCGGTCTACCAGCTCAATATAAGCCATAGGGGCGTTGTCGCCTGCACGGAAACCGCATTTCAGAATGCGAGTATAACCGCCGGCGCGCTCCAGGTAGCGCGGGCCCAGTTCATTGAACAGCTTAGCCACGATCGCGTTGTCGCGAGTACGGGCAAATGCCAGGCGACGATTAGCAACGCTATCAGTCTTGGCAAGGGTGATCAGCGGTTCAACGACACGACGCAGCTCTTTTGCCTTAGGCAGAGTCGTCTTGATGATCTCATGACGAACCAGGGAGCTGGCCATGTTGCGGAACATAGCCTGACGATGGCTGCTGTTCCGGTTCAGTTGACGACCACTCAAACGATGGCGCATGACCTTATCCTTCTAACTAAATCTGTGAAACCCGTAATCTGGATTACTCGTCAGCGATGCTGGCGGGCGGCCAATTCTCGAGGCGCATGCCAAGAGACAGACCACGGGAGGCCAACACGTCCTTGATCTCAGTCAGGGACTTCTTACCGAGGTTAGGAGTCTTAAGCAACTCAACTTCGGTACGCTGTACCAGATCACCAATATAGTGGATAGCTTCTGCCTTCAGACAGTTCGCAGAACGAACTGTCAGCTCCAAATCATCGACAGGACGCAGCAGAATCGGATCAAACTCGGGTTTCTCTTCTTTCTTCTCGGGCACGCTGACATCGCGCAGATCCACGAAGGCTTCCAGTTGTTCGGCCAGAATAGTGGCAGAACGACGGATGGCTTCTTCAGGATCCAGAGTACCATTGGTCTCCATGTCGATGACCAGCTTGTCCAAGTCGGTACGCTGTTCCACACGTGCTGCCTCAACATTGTAGGCAATACGAACGATGGGGCTGAACGCGGAGTCCAGCAGCAGGCGACCAATCGGACGCTCTTCATCATCGTTGTGAACACGAGCAGAAGCAGGCACATAACCACGACCGCGCTGAACTTTCAGGCGCATGCTGATTTCAGCATTGGCACCAGTCAGGTGGCAGATTACGTGCTCCGGGTTTACGATCTCGACTTCATCACCGTGAGTGATATCACCAGCGGTAACGGGGCCTGTTCCAGACTTGGTCAGGGACAGAGTTACCTCGTCCTTGCCTTCCAGCTTTACAGCGATACCTTTCAGGTTGAGCAGGATTTCAAGAATGTCTTCCTGTACACCTTCTTTGCTGCTGTACTCATGCAGTACCCCGTCAATTTCGACTTCAGTAACTGCACAACCGGGCATAGATGACAGCAAAATACGACGCAGGGCATTGCCCAGCGTGTGACCAAAGCCACGCTCGAGTGGCTCAAGAGTCACTTTCGCATGAGTCGGGCTAACTTGCTCGATGTCAACTAGCCGCGGTTTAAGAAAATCTGTTACAGAACCCAGCATTGTGTCCTCTCTTTAGAAGCTAGCTTTACTTGGAGTAAAGCTCGACGATCAGCTGTTCGTTAATGTCGGCAGACAGGTCGGAACGCTCTGGCAGACGCTTGAAAGCACCTTCCATTTTAGCGGCATCAACCTCTACCCAAGTCGGCTTCTCACGCTGACCAGCAACTTCCAGGGAAGCTTTGATACGCGCTTGCTTCTTAGCCTTCTCACGAACGCAGATCACGTCCTCAGGGGAAACCTGGAAAGAAGGAATGTTCACAACGCGACCGTTTACCATGATGGCTTTGTGGCTCACCAGCTGACGAGATTCAGCACGGGTAGCGCCGAAGCCCATACGGTAAACAACGTTGTCCAAACGACCTTCCAGCAGCTGCAACAGGTTTTCACCGGTGTTACCCTTTTGACGGGCAGCATCGCGATAGTAGTTGCGGAACTGTTTTTCCAATACGCCGTAGATACGACGAACTTTTTGTTTCTCGCGCAGCTGAACACCGTAGTCGGACAGACGCGCTTTACGCGCACCGTGCTGACCAGGGGCGGTGTCAATCTTGCACTTAGAATCAATCGCACGAACACCAGACTTCAGGAAGAGGTCGGTGCCCTCACGACGGCTAAGCTTAAGCTTAGGACCGATATATCTTGCCATCTTCTTTCTCCAACAATCCTAGACCAAGTAGCTACAGCGTTATACGCGGCGCTTCTTGGGAGGACGACAACCGTTGTGCGGGATCGGAGTCACATCAGTAATATTAGTGATGCGGAAACCAGCCGCGTTCAGAGCGCGGATGGAAGACTCACGACCGGGACCCGGACCTTTGACCATGACTTCCAGGTTCTTCACGCCGTATTCTTTGGCGATCTCACCAGCACGCTCAGCAGCTACCTGGGCAGCAAACGGAGTGGACTTACGGGAACCACGGAAACCTGAACCACCGGAGGTAGCCCATGACAGAGCATTGCCCTGACGGTCAGTAATGGTCACGATTGTGTTGTTGAAAGATGCATGAACGTGCGCAATACCGTCGCTCACTTGCTTTTTAACGCGCTTGCGAGCACGAGTCGGAGTTTTAGCCATTTTCTACCTTCCCGTTACTTCTTGATAGCCTTGCGCGGACCCTTACGGGTACGAGCGTTGGTCTTGGTACGTTGACCACGAACAGGCAGGCTACGACGGTGACGCAAACCACGGTAGCAACCCAGATCCATCAAGCGTTTGATGTTCATGGAAATCTGACGACGCAAGTCACCTTCAACGGTGAATTTACCTACTTGCTCGCGCAGACTTTCGATCTGAGCTTCGTCCAAGTCTTTAATTTTCACATTCTCAGCAATACCGGCTGCGGCACAGATGGCCTTGGAGCGGGTACGACCGACGCCATAAATCGCAGTCAACGCAATGACTGCATGCTTATGGTCAGGAATGTTAATGCCAGCGATACGGGCCACTGTTCACTCCTACGTAGCGTAGATAACGACCACCACAAAGCCCGTGAGCGGATACGTGGCGGTCAACCAATACACAACAAAAGTTGGCTGGCTATATTAGCCAGCACAACTATTTGTTGCAAGTACTAACCGTAAAAAATTAGCCTTGGCGCTGTTTATGCTTTGGCTCGCTGCAAATCACACGCACCACACCGTGACGCTTGATGATTTTGCAGTTACGGCAGATTGCCTTAACGGAAGCACGAACTTTCATTGCTTAACTCCGTAACTACGCCGACCTTTAGCGGCCGTAGCCCTTCAGGTTGGCCTTCCTCAGGACGTCGCCATATTGATGAGACATCATATGGGTTTGTACCTGAGCCATGAAGTCCATGATAACTACCACGATAATCAGCAGCGAAGTGCCACCGAAGTAGAACTGTACGTTCCAAGCAGTCATCAAGAACTGGGGTACCAGACAGATAAAGGTTATATAGAGTGCACCTGCCAATGTCAGGCGAGTCATAACCTTATCGATGTAACGTGCTGTCTGCTCGCCCGGGCGGATCCCCGGGATAAAGGCTCCACTCTTCTTCAGGTTGTCTGCTGTCTCGCGGGGGTTGAACACCAGCGCGGTATAGAAGAAACAGAAGAAGATAATGGCTGCTGCATACAACATCTCATACAAGGGCTGACCCGGCTGCAGGACCATAGAGACCTGTTGCAGGATATCAGCGATCTTGCCCTCACCCTGACCAAACCAAGAGGTAATGGTCCCTGGGAAGAGGATGATGCTGGATGCGAAAATCGCAGGAATCACACCGGCCATATTCACTTTCAACGGCAGGTGTGTGCTTTGCGCGGCGAATACCTGGCGGCCTTGTTGACGCTTGGCGTAGTTAACGACGATACGACGCTGACCACGCTCCACGAACACCACAAAGTAAGTCACTGCGAAAACAATCAAGCCCAGCAACAACAACAGCAGGATGTGCAATTCCCCTTGACGTGCCTGTTCGGCCGTAGCACCAATGGCATGCGGCAAACCAGCAACGATACCCGTGAAAATAATCAACGAGATACCATTACCGATCCCACGCTCGGTAATCTGCTCACCCAACCACATCAAAAACATGGTACCGGTGACCAGACTCACAACGGCCGTGAAATAGAAGCCCAAACCCGGATGAGTCACGAGTCCCTGCATCATATTCGGCAGACCGGTTGCAATACCAATGGCCTGGAAAGTTCCCAAAACCAGCGTGCCCCAACGGGTATATTGGCTAATCTTGCGACGGCCGGATTCACCTTCTTTCTTGAGTTCAGCAAGAGCGGGGTGAACCACAGTCAGCAGCTGGATAATGATCGACGCCGAAATGTACGGCATGATCCCCAGCGCAAGAATAGAAGCACGCGAGAGTGCACCACCACTGAACATGTTGAACATCTCAATGATGGTGCCCTTCTGTTGTTGGAACAACTCGGCCAGTACGGCGGCGTCAATACCAGGAATCGGCACATAAGAGCCTGCACGGAAAACGATAATCGCCCCGAGAACGAAGAGCAGACGGCTCTTCAGTTCACTCAGACCACCCTGTGCTTTAACATCCAATCCTGGTTTCTTAGCCATTGTACTGATTATTCCTCGATTTTACCGCCAGCGGCCTCGATGGCTGCACGTGCACCTTTGGTGACGGACACACCACGAACGGTCACAGCACGGTCAATGTTGCCAGACAGAACAACTTTAGCGAAAACGATGTTCTTAGTAACAACACCGGCTTGCTTCAGAGTGCTCAGATCGACCACATCACCTTCTACCATGGCGATTTCGTTCAGACGCACTTCGGCAGAAACCAAAGATTTGCGAGAGAAGAAACCGAACTTCGGCAGACGGATTTTCAAAGGCATCTGGCCGCCTTCGAAACCAGCGCGGACTTTACCGCCACCGGAACGAGAGGTTTGACCTTTCACACCACGACCACCAGTCTTGCCCAGGCCGGAGCCGATACCACGACCACGACGTTGTTTTTCAGGCTTGGAACCAGCGGCCGGAGACAGAGTATTCAGACGCATGCTTAGCCCTCCACCTTAACCATGTAATAAACCTGGTTGATCATACCGCGTACGCAGGGAGTATCTTCCAGCTCAACGGTGTGACCAATGCGACGCAGACCCAGACCACGCAGAGTCGCCTTGTGCTTTGGCAGACGGCCGATAGAGCTGCGAGTTTGAGTTACTTTTACAGTGTTAGCCATGTCGCATTACCCCAGAATTTCTTCAACGCGCAGACCACGCTTGGCAGCGATCTGGGCCGGGGATTGACCCTGTACCAGAGCGTCGACAGTTGCGCGAACAACGTTGATTGGGTTGGTGGAACCGTAGGTCTTGGCCAGCACGTTGTGGATACCAGCAACTTCCAGAACAGCACGCATGGCGCCGCCTGCAATGATACCAGTACCTTGTGAGGCCGGCTTCATGAACACGGTGGAACCGGAGTGAACACCGCGCACCGGGTGGTGCAGAGTGCCATTGTTCAGTTCTACCTTGCTCAGGTTACGTTTAGCCTGTTCCATCGCTTTTTGAATAGCGGCCGGAACTTCACGGGCCTTACCGTAACCGTAACCTACACGGCCGTTACCATCACCCACCACGGTCAACGCGGTGAAGGACATGATACGACCACCTTTAACAGTTTTCGAAACACGGTTTACTGCAATCAGCTTTTCTTGCAGTTCGCCGGCTTGAGATTCGACTTTAGCCATCTTCGACTCCTAGCTTAGAACTGAAGACCAGCGTCACGAGCAGCGGTAGCCAGAGCGGCTACACGACCGTGATACTTGAAACCGGAACGATCGAAAGATACGTTCTGAACGCCTTTGGCAATAGCACGCTCAGCGATTGCTTTACCTACTGCGGTAGCTGCATCAGCATTACCGGAGTATTTAAGCGCTTCACTGATGGCTTTCTCTACTGTAGAAGCAGAGGCCAGAACTTCGGAACCGTTGGCTGCGATAACCTGCGCGTAGATATGACGCGGGGTACGGTGAACAACCAGACGGGTAGCTCCCAGTTCCTGCATCTTCTTCCGAGCACGAGTAGCACGACGGAGACGAGCTGCTTTCTTGTCCATAGTGTTACCTTACTTCTTCTTAGCTTCTTTAGTACGCACTTGCTCGTTGGCATAGCGTACACCCTTGCCCTTGTAGGGCTCCGGAGCGCGGTAAGAACGGATATCGGCGGCGACTTGGCCAACCAGCTGCTTGTCCACACCACGCAGAACGATCTCTGTAGCGGTCGGGCATTCAGCGGTGACACCAGCCGGCAGCGCATGCTCTACCGGGTGAGAGAAGCCCAGGGCCAGCGCGACAGCATTGCCCTTGATGGAGGCTTTGTAACCTACACCAACCAGCTGCAGCTTACGCTCGAAGCCTTGGGTAACACCGATTACCATGTTGTTAGCCAATGCACGTGCAGTACCGGCCTGAGCGTCAGCACCAGCGATGCCGTCGCGCGGGGCGAACTTCAGTACATTGTCTTCTTTGGTCACTTCTACACCGGCGTGGATGGAACGAACCAGAGAACCTTTACCACCTTTGATGGACAGTTCCTGACCGTTCAGAGTCACCTCTACGCCAGCAGGAATAGTGACGGGTGCCTTAGCAACGCGAGACATTTCCGACCTCCTATTAAGCGACGTAGCAGATGATCTCACCGCCCATGCTTGCCTTGCGGGCAGCACGGTCGGTCATCACACCTTTAGACGTGGACACGATAGCAACACCGAGACCGCCCATAACTTTCGGCAGATCAGTAGTGCGCTTGTAAATACGCAGGCCGGGACGGCTCACGCGTTGGATCAGTTCTACAACCGGCTTGCCCTGGAAATATTTCAGTTCAATTTCCAGTTCAGGCTTCACATCACCCGCTACGGAGTAGCCAGCGATGTAACCTTCTTCTTTCAGCACTTTGGCAATTGCCACTTTCAGCTTGGAAGAAGGCATGGAAACCGCAACTTTGCTCGCCGCCTGACCGTTACGGATGCGGGTCAGCATATCCGCGATCGGATCTTGCATGCTCATAGTCTAACTCCCGAGATTCTTACCAAGAGGCCTTTTTGAGGCCTGGAATTTCGCCCTTCATGGCATGCTCACGCACCTTGATGCGGGACAGGCCAAACTTGCGCAGGAAACCGTGCGGACGACCAGTAATATTGCAACGGTTACGCTGGCGGGACGGACTGGAATCACGGGGCAGCTGTTGCAGTTGCAAGACAGCATCCCAACGCGCTTCTTCAGAAGCGTTCATATCAACGATGATAGCTTTCAGCTCGGTTCGCTTAGTGGCGAACTTGGCTACCAGCTTCGCACGCTTTGCTTCACGTGCTTTCATGGATGTTTTAGCCATAACCCTAACCTTACTTGCGGAATGGGAAGTTAAAGGCAGCCAGCAGAGCACGGCCTTCTTCATCGGTATTCGCGGAAGTGGTGATGGTGATATCCAGACCACGAACGCGATCGACTTTGTCATAGTCGATTTCCGGGAAGATGATTTGCTCACGCACGCCCATGGAGTAGTTACCACGACCATCAAACGCTTTAGCGTTCAGGCCACGGAAGTCACGGATACGCGGTACGGAGATGCAAATCAGCCGTTCCAGGAACTCCCACATACGCTCGCCACGCAGGGTTACTTTACAACCTATCGGGTAGCCTTCACGAATCTTGAAGCCCGCAACAGATTTGCGAGCTTTGGTGATCAGCGGCTTCTGACCGGAAATGGCAGCCATATCGGCAGCGGCATTTTCCAACAGCTTTTTGTCAGAGATAGCTTCACCAACACCCATGTTCAGGGTGATTTTCTCGATCCGAGGGACTTGCATGATAGTCTTGTAACCGAACTGTTTGGCCAGTTCATTTACTACATCGGATTTGTAGTAATCATGCAGTTTCGCCATCGTTAAACTCCAATTACTTCACAAGTTCGCCGGTGGATTTGAAGAAACGAACTTTTTTGCCGTCTTCAATCCGGAAACCAACGCGATCAGCCTTGCCAGCGGCAGAGTTGAACAGCGCTACGTTAGAAACGTCCATTGGGGCTTCTTTGCTGATGATACCGCCAGCCTGACCCAGTGCGGGTACCGGCTTTTGGTGTTTCTTCACCAGGTTGATGCCTTCAACGTATACCTTACCTTCGCTTACCAGGACTTGAGTGACTTTGCCACGCTTGCCCTTGTCTTTGCCGGTAAGAACAATCACTTCGTCTTCGCGACGGATTTTAGCTGCCATCGTTCGACTCCTTACAGTACTTCGGGTGCCAGGGACACAATCTTCATGAACTTCTCATTACGGAGTTCACGGGTCACCGGGCCAAAAATACGAGTACCGATTGGCTGTTGGTTGTTGTTAAGCAACACAGCCGCATTGTTGTCGAAACGGATGACTGAGCCGTCCGGACGACGAACGCCTTTACGGGTGCGTACGACCACCGCGTTATACACATCACCTTTCTTCACTTTACCGCGAGGAATGGCTTCCTTAATGGAAACTTTGATGATGTCGCCGATGCCGGCGTAACGGCGGTGCGAGCCACCCAGAACCTTAATACACATTACACTGCGAGCGCCGGAGTTGTCGGCTACGCCCAGCATACTTTGCATCTGGATCATTTTAGTGCTCCGCTTTGTTTACTTCTTATCCCTCTCGGGATCTGGCTGCCTTCAAAAGGCGCGAAACTATAACACAGGATTTTTAGAAAAGGTAGCCTAAAAAACAAACGGCCCCGCTAAGGGGCCGTTTGGGCTAAAAAGTACCGATTAGGCCTTTTCTAAGATCGCAACCAGGGTCCAGGACTTGGTCTTGGACAGCGGGCGGCACTCGCGGATTTCCACGAGATCGCCAGCTTTACACTCGTTGTTCTCATCATGTACGTGCAGCTTGGTAGTGCGCTTGATGATCTTACCGTAGATCGGGTGCTTTACCTTGCGCTCGATAGCAACAGTGATGGATTTCTCCATCTTGTCGCTAATTACACGACCTTGCAGAGTACGGATCTTGTCAGTCATTACGCACCTGCCTTCTCAGTCAGTACAGTCTTGATACGTGCGACGTCACGACGCACTTGTTTCAGAGTGTGAGTCTGAGCCAGCTGGCCGGTGGACGCTTGCATGCGCATGTTGAATTGCTCACGCAGCAGGCCCAGCAGCTCCTGGTTCAGTTCATCGACGCTCTTTTGACGCAGATCTTGGGCTTTCATCACATCACCGTCTTAATTACGAAAGTGGTCTGAACAGACAGCTTAGCTGCGGCCAGGGCAAACGCTTCACGCGCCAGAGCCTCAGGTACACCGTCCATCTCGTACAGAACCTTGCCAGGCTGGATCGGGCAAACCCAATATTCCACGTTACCCTTACCTTTACCCATACGAACTTCGAGGGGCTTTTCGGTGATGGGCTTGTCCGGGAATACACGGATCCAGATCTTACCTTGACGCTTAACGTGACGGGTCATGGCACGACGGGCTGCTTCGATTTGACGAGCAGTCAGTTGACCACGAGATGTCGCCTTCAGGCCAAAGGTACCGAAGGATACTTCGTTACCAGAGGTGGCCAGACCGCGGTTACGACCCTTATGGGTCTTGCGGAATTTAGTACGCTTAGGTTGCAACATTTACCGATCTCCTTACTTAGCAGCGCGGCGCTTGTTGTCACGCTTGGGCTTTGCAGGAGCTTGCTCTTGAGCAGCGGCAGCATTGACTGCAGCCAGACCGCCCAGAACTTCGCCCTTGAAGATCCAAACTTTGACGCCGATCACACCGTAAGTGGTGTGGGCTTCAGAAGTTGCGTAGTCGATGTCGGCACGCAGGGTGTGCAAAGGCACACGACCTTCACGGTACCATTCGGTACGCGCGATTTCAGCGCCGCCCAGACGACCGGACACTTCCACTTTGATGCCCTTGGCACCCAGGCGCATGGCGTTTTGTACGGCGCGCTTCATAGCACGACGGAACATAACGCGACGTTCCAGCTGGGAAGTGATGCTGTCGGCAACGAGTTTGCCATCCAGCTCCGGCTTGCGGACTTCGGAAATGTTGATCTGAGCAGGCACGCCAGCAATTACGGCGACGGCTTTGCGCAGTTTCTCAACGTCTTCGCCTTTCTTGCCGATCACGACACCCGGACGAGCAGTGTGAATGGTCACACGGATGCTCTTGGCCGGACGCTCGATGGTGATCTTGGACAAGGAAGCGTTTTTCAGCTCCTTGGTCAGGAACTGGCGTACTTGAAAATCGCTGTACAGGTTGTCAGCGAAGTCTTTGGTGTTCGCGAACCAGGTAGAATTCCAAGGCTTGGTAATACCCAGGCGAATGCCATTAGGATGTACTTTCTGACCCATTGCTTATCTCCCAGCCTTAGCGTCGGATACCACTACAGTGATGTGAGCGGTACGCTTGAGGATACGATCCGCACGACCTTTGGCACGCGGACGGATGCGCTTCATGGAGGGACCTTCGTCGACCATGATAGTAGCAACACGCAGGGCGTCGATGTCGGCGCCTTCGTTGTGCTCAGCGTTTGCAATGGCAGATTCCAGCACTTTCTTAACCAGCACAGCAGCCTTTTTCGGGCTGAAGGTCAGGAGATTCAGAGCCTTGTCTACGGACAGACCACGTACTTGATCGGCTACCAGACGAGCTTTCTGGGCAGAAGTACGGGCATAACGGTGTTTAGCGATAGCTTCCATCATTTATCCCTTAGCGCTTCTTAGCCTTCTTATCAGCAGCATGGCCGCGATAAGTACGAGTCGGTGCGAATTCACCCAGTTTGTGACCGATCATTTCTTCGGTAACGAAAACCGGAACGTGCTGACGACCATTATGGACAGCGATGGTCAAACCGATCATGTTCGGGATGATCATTGAACGACGGGACCAGGTCTTAACCGGCTTTTTATCCCCGCTTTCCACCGCTTTCTCTACCTTCTTCAGCAAGTGCAGGTCAATAAATGGACCCTTCTTGAGAGAACGTGGCATGGTGATTCCTCTATGTTAACAATTACTTGTTACGACGACGTACGATGTACTTGTCGGTACGCTTGTTCTTACGGGTCTTGAAGCCTTTAGCCTTCTGGCCCCATGGGGACACAGGCTGCATGCCCTTGTTACGACCCTCACCACCACCGTGCGGGTGGTCGACCGGGTTCATCGCCATACCGCGAACGGTCGGACGAATACCACGCCAGCGGTTGGCACCGGCTTTACCCAGTTGACGCAACATGTGCTCGGAGTTACCGACTTCACCTATGGTGGCGCGGCACTCGGCCAGAACTTTACGTACTTCGCCGGAACGCAGACGCAGAGTTACATAGTTACCTTCACGAGCCAGGATCTGGATGAAAGTACCAGCGGAACGAGCCAGCTGGGCACCTTTACCAGGTTTCATCTCAACGGCGTGAACAGTCGAACCGACCGGGATGTTGCGCATCGGCAGGGTGTTACCTACCTTGATTGCGGCATCAGCACCAGAAGCGATAGCGTCACCAGCTTTCAGGCCTTTCGGAGCCAGGATGTAACGACGCTCACCGTCTGCATACAACACCAGAGCGATGTTAGCGGTACGGTTAGGATCGTATTCCAGGCGCTCTACTTTGGCCGGGATACCGTCTTTGTCGCGCTTGAAGTCGACGATACGGTAATGCTGCTTGTGACCACCACCGATATGACGGGTAGTGATACGACCGTTGTTGTTACGACCACCGGACTTGCTCTTGCTGTCCAGCAGAGCGGCAAAGGGCTTACCCTTGTACAGCTCTTGATTGACGATCTTAACGACGTGGCGGCGGCCCGGAGAAGTAGGCTTGCACTTAACGATTGCCATTTTTCAGAACTCCTCTTACTCGGCTGCGCCCATGAAGTCGATGTCCTGACCAGCTTTCAGGGTCACATAAGCCTTTTTCCAATCGGAACGACGGCCTACGCGTGCACCTGCGCGCTTGGTTTTACCCTTCATGTTCAGGGTACGGACGGTCTCAACTTCGACCTCGAACAGTTTCGCAACTGCAGCTTTGACTTCCGCCTTGGTGGCGTCGACAGCAATTTTGAACACGATAGTGTTCTGCTTCTCGGCGACCATGGTGCTCTTTTCAGAGATATGCGGAGCCTTCAGAACTTTCAACAGACGCTCTTCGCGGATCATGCCAGCATCTCCTCGATTTGCTTAACTGCATCAGCAGTCATCAGAACCTTGTCGAAAGCGATCAGGCTGACCGGGTCGATACCGGCAACGTCACGCACGTCAACTTTGTACAGGTTGCGAGCAGCCAGGAACAGGTTCTCATCGACTTCAGCTGTCACGATCAGAACGTCAGTCAGTTCCATCTCTTTCAGCTTGGCGATCAGTTCTTTGGTCTTCGGCGCTTCGATGCCGAATTTCTCGACAACGATCAGGCGCTCTTGACGTACCAGCTCGGACAGGATGCTACGGATAGCGCCGCGGTACATCTTCTTGTTTACTTTTTGGCTGTGATCTTGCGGCTTAGCGGCAAAAGTCACACCACCGGAACGCCAAATGGGCGAACGGATGGAGCCAGCACGGGCACGACCAGTACCCTTCTGACGCCACGGCTTTTTGCCGCCACCAGACACTTCAGAGCGAGTCAGCTGCGCGCGAGTACCCTGACGGGCACCTGCGGCATATGCAACGACGACCTGGTGAACCAGAGCTTCGTTGAATTCGCGCCCGAAGGTAGTCTCGGAAACTTCAAGAGCGCTCTTGGCGTCTTTCATTACCAATTCCATTACTATCTCCTCAGACGTTACGCTTTGACGGCAGGTTTGACGATCACGTTGCCGTTGGTTGCACCTGGGACTGCACCTTTGATGAGCAGCAGGTTACGTTCAGCGTCAACACGAACCAGTTCCAGGTTCTGAGTCGTTACACGCTCAGCACCCATGTGACCAGCCATCTTTTTGCCCTTGAATACACGACCCGGAGTCTGGTTCTGACCGATAGAACCCGGAGCGCGGTGAGACAAGGAGTTACCGTGGGTCATATCCTGGGTACGGAAGTTGTGGCGCTTTACAGTGCCCGCAAAACCTTTACCTTTGGATGTGCCGGTAACGTCTACCATCTTAACGTCAGCGAGAAGATCTACTTTCAGCTCGCTACCAACAGTGAAAGTTTCACCGTTGTTCAAGCGGAATTCCCACAGGCCGCGGCCGGCTTCTACACCAGCTTTGGCGAAGTGGCCAGCTTCCGGCTTGGTCACACGGCTGGCTTTTTTGGCGCCAGTGGTAACCTGAATAGCGTTGTAGCCGTCGGTTTCTACAGATTTGACCTGAGTTACACGGTTAGCTTCAACTTCGATAACAGTCACCGGGATAGAAACGCCATCTTCAGTGAAGATGCGAGTCATACCCACTTTGCGACCTACAAGACCGATTGTCATTGTTATCAACCTCTTTCCGTAATTAACCCAGGCTGATCTGGACGTCTACACCAGCTGCCAGATCCAGACGCATCAGAGCGTCAACGGTCTTGTCAGTCGGTTCAACGATGTCTACCAGACGCTTGTGAGTGCGGATCTCGTACTGATCACGCGCATCTTTGTTGACGTGCGGGGAGATCAGGACGGTGAAGCGCTCTTTGCGAGTCGGCAGCGGGATAGGACCGCGAACCTGCGCGCCGGTGCGCTTTGCAGTTTCAACGATTTCCGCTGTGGATTGATCAATCAGGCGATGATCAAAAGCCTTCAGGCGAATACGGATTCTTTGGTTCTGCATTGACAGAGCTCCAATAGATAAAAGAACATAAACCAACACCGCCCGACCGGGAGTTATCCCGCCAGAGGTGTGATTTTTCACGTTTCCCCCCATATCGGGAGGACTGTATGGCTGGCTGTCCGTAAACGAACAACTCAGCAGCAGACATATCGTCTGGCTTACCTCATGGGTAAGCGGAGGGGATTATACGGATTTTTCAAATTTGCGCAAGGGAGAGCGAACAGATTGTGCGCAGTTTTATGTGACAGATGGATCTCGCCGGCGGTGACGCCATTCCCCGCCAACCGGGGGTGACGACAATGTTACAAACAGGCTGGTAGACTGTGCGCCTGCCTCCGTCAGTGGAACGACATTCTATGCTCAAAGATCAAAAGAAAGCCTATCAGTATGGACTCTGCGCCGTTGCCCTCTGGTCGACGGTCGCCACCGCCTTCAAGATTTCCCTCGCCTACTTCGAGCCTGTGCAGCTGCTGCTTGTGGCCGCCTTCACCTCGACCCTGACTCTCGGCGCTATCGTTGCCAAACAGGGCAAGTTGGCACTGCTGCTGAGTTACCTCAAGGCCCGCCCCCTCTATTACCTGGCGCTGGGGGTATTGAATCCCTTCCTCTATTACCTGCTGCTGTTCAAGGCCTATGACCTGCTGCCCGCGCAACAGGCGCAGACCCTCAACTACACCTGGGCCATCACCCTCAGCCTGCTGGCCGTTCCCTTTCTCGGCCAGAAGCTGCGCCGCCGCGACGGCGTCGCCATAGTACTGGGCTACTTTGGGGCCCTGGTGATCGCCACCAAGGGGGATGTATTCGGCCTGCAGTTCGACAGCCCGCTCGGGGTGACCCTGGCGCTGGTATCGACCCTTATCTGGGCCAGTTACTGGATCCTCAACACCCGTAATCAGGGGGACCCCATCGTCAGCCTGCTGCTCGGCTTCATCATCAGCCTTCCCTTCATCGTCGTGGCGACCTGGCTGCTCTCCGATTTTGCCATGACCGCCTGGCAGGGCTGGGCCGGCGCCATCTATGTGGGCCTGTTCGAGATGGGTTTCGGCTTCGTGCTCTGGCTGATGGCCCTGCGCCACGCCACCAACACGGCCCCCATCAGCAACCTCATCTTCATCTCGCCCTTTGCCTCCCTGGTACTGCTCAACCTGCTGATCGGCGAAGCCATACACCCGGCCACCCCCATAGGGCTCGGGCTGATCGTGGCCGCCCTGCTGATCCAGCAGCTCAAATACGGCAAGCGCTACCGCAAGAGCGCCGAGCCGCAAGCCTGACAATGCAGAAGGGCGTATCCACGGATACGCCCTTCTCTCAATCCATCCACTCCAGTGGCTGGTTCTTGGGTAGCCGGATCTCCACCAGCAAGCCCCCCAGGTCCGAGCTCCCCAGCCGTATGGTGCCATGGTGCTGGGAGACAATCTTGGCGACTATGGCCAACCCCAGGCCGCTGCCGCTGCCGGTGCGGGCCTCGTTGCCCTGGGTAAACGGCTTGAGCACCCGGTAGTAATCCTGCTCCGGGATGCCGGGGCCATTGTCTGACAGCCGCAGCCGCACCCAGTGGCCATCATCCTTCAGCTCTGCATGCAGGCGGCTCGCGCCATAGCGCAACGAGTTGCCCGACAGGTTGTTGAGGATGCGCCGGATGCTGATGGGATTGCAGGCCACCCGCACCGCCTCTTCCGGCAATTCGAGATCCACCTCCAGCCCCTGATCGGTCTGCACCAGCAGCACGTCGTGGATCAGCTGGGTCAGGTCGATTTGCTGGGTATCCAGCCCCTCGTCCGGCCGGATGTAGTCGATGAACTGATCTATGATGCCGTTGGACTCGTCAATGTCCGCGTTGATGCTCTCCTTGAGATACTCATCCCCGGACGACATCATCTCGGTCGCCAGCCGGATGCGGGTCAAGGGGGTACGCAGATCGTGGGAGACCCCGGCCATCATCAGGTTGCGCTCCTCGATCAGCCCCTTGATCGAGCTCGACATGTGGTTGAAGGTGCGGGTCAACCGGCGTACCTCCCGCGAGCCCTGCTCCCCCAGCGCATCGGGGAAGTTGCCGCGGGCCACGGCCACGGCACCGGCCTCCAGATCCTCCAGCGGACGCACCAGCTGGCGGGCAAACCGCCAGGCCGCGAACAGGGTCACCACCAGCAGCACGCTCATGTAGAGGATCAGCGGCTCTATGTCGTCATCCTCGATCTCGGTCAGCGGGATGCGAACCCACACCTGATTGGCCTGGGGCGGCTGGATCCAGATGATGTAGTGATCCTGGATCTCGACCCGCACCTTGGTCTTGCCCCCCAGCTCGCGGCTGATGCTCTCTTCCAGATAGGTGTAAGGTTTGGAGTCCTTGAGCCCGTGCTGCTCCGCCTCTGTCTGGGTATAGATGTCGCTGCCGGTCGCCACATAGACCAGCGCCTCGGCATCCTCGCTCAGCGCCAGCTGGTTGCTTTCGACCGGAAAAATGAGTTTGACCTGATTGGCCAGCAGGTGGCTGATCTGCTTGACGGTCGGCGCCAGCAGATAGTTGTAGAAGGTGGCATAGGAGACAAACTGATAGACCACCAGCACGGCGGCCAGAAACCAGAGCATGCGGGAAAACATGCTGCTCACTTTCTTCATTCGCCATCACCGTCCGGCACGAAGACGTAACCCAGGCCCCAGACGGTCTGCAGGTAACGCGGCTGGGCCGGGTCCTGCTCCAGCAAGCGGCGCAAGCGGGAGACCTGCACATCTATGCTGCGCTCGGTCGCCGTGTACTCGCGCCCTCTGGCCAGATTCATCAACTTGTCGCGGGAGAGGGGCTCGCGGGGATGACTGACCAGCACCTTCAGCACGGCAAATTCGCCGCTGGTCAGGGCCACCGGCTCGCCATCACGGCTGAGTTCACGGGTCGCCAGGTTGAGCTGATAACTGCCGAAGGTCACCATCTTCTCGGCGGTCGAGGGAGCCCCGGGCAGTTCGACGGTATGACGGCGCAGCACGGCGCGGATCCGCGCCAGCAGTTCGCGCGGGTTGAACGGCTTGGGCAGATAATCGTCGGCCCCCATCTCGAGCCCGACGATGCGATCCACCTCATCGCCCTTGGCGGTGAGCATCAGTACCGGGATCTGGTTGCCGGCCTCGCGCAGGCGGCGACAGATGGAGAGGCCATCCTCCCCCGGCAGCATCAAGTCCAGCACCATCAGGCTGAAATTTTCACGAGTCAGCAGGCGATCCGCCTGTTCACCATTGGCGACGCCACGAACCACGAATCCCTGTTCGGTCAGATAGCGCTCCAACAGAGAACGTAATTTCAAATCATCGTCGACGACCAGAACCTTGTATTGCTGACTCATTGCTTGCCTCTCCTCTCGATATGTTGCCAATACTAGAGCCCGGGCACCCAACGGCAAAGCATAAATATGTTACTGGTTATTGCCCATGGCCGCCTTGCGCGCCTCGGCCCACGCCCTCTCCCATGACGATACAGGTTTTGCTCGACAGCAAGGCGACAGCGGATAAGATCGGCCGGGCCACCAGAGGCCCATCAGCCCACATTGACGCAGGTACTTGAAATCCATGAAGACCAAGCTGATCACCCGCGAAGGCTACAACAAGCTGAAAGAAGAGCTCGATTTCCTGTGGCGTGAAGAGCGCCCCGAGACCACCCGCAAGGTGGCCTGGGCCGCCAGCCTGGGCGATCGCAGCGAGAATGCCGACTACCAGTACAACAAGAAGCGGTTGCGAGAGATCGACAGGCGGGTGCGCTACCTGCGCAAATGCCTCGAGGAGCTGGGGATCGTCGATTATGCCCCCGCCCAGGAGGGCAAGGTGTTCTTCGGCGCCTGGGTCGAGGTGGAGAACGACGAGGGTGAGACCAAGCGCTTTCGCATCGTCGGTTATGACGAGATCTTCGGCCGCAAGGATTACATCTCCATCGACTCCCCCATGGCCCGCGCCCTGCTCAAGAAGGAGGTCGGGGATGAGGCCATAGTGCCTACGCCAGTCGGTGACGTCTGCTGGTATGTCAACGAGATCAGTTATCCGAAGTGACGGTGGCGGGAAGCGCTCGCATCCCCGTCATGGGCAAGGGCTGATGCCCTTCCCGTCCAAGCAAAGAGCCCCCATGACAAGTATCTGGGCGGCCAGCCCCTCTCCCGCCATTCGGCCCGACGGCCATGCATGTCATTTCAGCAGGGTGGCATAGCGCCGCCCGACCCCATATAGTGCTCACATTTGGCGCCTTGGGTGCGGGCCAGTCCCGGCGATGCTCAATGCACACCATGCAGTCCCCCTCATGGTGCAGAGAGGCGGCGAGCTGACGAGCGGCATAACCGGCCGCAGCACATCGACGCCACCCCGGGCCAGTTGGATAGAAGCGACCACAGAGATCCCAGATGCACAGCCATGTAATAGAGAGACAGATTGCCGGTGAGCTGAATGCCCGCCCGGAACAGGTGCAGGCGGCCGTGCGCCTGCTGGATGAAGGTTCGACCGTGCCCTTTATCGCCCGTTATCGCAAAGAGGTGACCGGTGGCCTGGACGACAGCCAGCTGCGTACCCTGGAGAGCCGCCTCGGCTACCTGCGCGAGCTGGAGGATCGCCGCCAGGTGATCATTCGCTCCATCGAGGAGCAGGGCAAACTCACCCCGGAACTGGCCCGCGAGCTGAACGGCGCCGACAGCAAGACCCGGCTGGAAGATCTCTATCTCCCCTACAAGCCCAAGCGTCGCACCAAGGGGCAGATGGCCATAGAGGCGGGACTGGAGCCGCTGGCGAGCCTGCTGCTCACGGACCCTATGCGGGATCCCGAACAGGCCGCTGCCGCCTTCCTCAACATCGAGCACGGCATCACTGACAGCAAGGCCGCCCTCGACGGCGCCCGCTACATACTGATGGAGCGTTTCGCCGAGCAGGCCGATCTGCTGGAAAAGCTGCGGGACTACCTGTGGCACAACGCCACCCTGCGCGCCCGCATGGTGGCCGGCAAGGAGCAGGAAGGAGCCAAGTTCAAGGACTACTTCGAACACGACGAGCCGCTGCACAAGGCCCCCTCCCACCGAGTGCTGGCCATGCTGCGCGGTCGCAACGAGGGCATCCTCAATCTGGCGTTGATCACGGGTGAAGACGAGGGCACCAGCCCCTGCGAAGGCATCATAGCCCACCACCTCAAGCTGAATCTGCAGAACCGCCCGGCCGACAAGTGGCTGCAGGGGGTGGTGAGCTGGACCTGGAAGATCAAGCTCTCCTTGCAGATGGAGACCGAGCTTATCGGCCGCATCCGCGAATCGGCAGAAGACGAGGCCATCAAGGTATTCGCCATGAACCTGCAGGATCTGCTGATGGCGGCGCCGGCTGGCATGCGCTGCACCATGGGGCTGGATCCAGGCATCCGTACCGGGGTCAAGGTGGCCGTGGTCGACGCCACCGGCAAGCTGGTCGATCACGCCACCATCTACCCGTTCGAGCCGAAGCGCCAGATCGATCAGAGCCTCAAGACCCTGAGCGAGCTGTGTCAGAAGCACAAGGTCGAGCTCATCAGCATAGGCAACGGCACCGCCTCGCGAGAGACAGACCGGCTGGTGAGCGATCTGTTCGAGCGCTACCCCGCCGCCAAGGCACAGAAGATAGTGGTGAGCGAAGCGGGGGCCTCTGTCTATTCCGCCTCCGAGCTTGCCTCCCAGGAGTTCCCGGATCTCGATGTCTCCATCCGTGGCGCCGTCTCCATCGCCCGCCGCCTGCAGGATCCCCTGGCCGAGCTGGTCAAGATAGATCCCAAGAGCATAGGCGTGGGCCAGTACCAGCACGACGTCGGCCAGAGCCAGCTGGCCCGCCGGCTGGACGCCGTGGTCGAGGATTGCGTGAACGCGGTCGGGGTGGATGTGAATACCGCCTCGGTCGCCCTGCTGAATCGGGTGTCCGGTCTCTCCCAGACCCTGGCCCAGAATATCGTCGCCTATCGAGACGAGCACGGCGCCTTCCAGAGCCGCCAGCAATTGCTGAAGGTGAGCCGGCTCGGCCCCAAGGCATTCGAGCAGTGCGCCGGCTTCCTGCGCATTCGCGGGGGCAGCAACCCGCTCGACAGCTCGGCGGTGCACCCGGAATCCTACCCTGTGGTTGAGAGGATCCTGGCGCAACTCCAGCAGCACGTTGAGAGCCTGCTCGGCAACGGCAGCCTGCTGCGCAGCCTGAAGCCGGCCGACTACACGGATGAGCAGTTCGGCGTGCCCACCGTCACCGACATCATAGGTGAGCTGGACAAGCCGGGCCGCGACCCGCGCCCCGAATTCAAGACCGCCACCTTCAAGGATGGGGTGGAGAAGATAAGCGACCTGGTGCCCGAGATGATATTGGAAGGCGTGGTCACCAACGTCACCAACTTCGGCGCCTTCGTCGACATCGGCGTCCATCAGGATGGGCTGGTACACATCAGCTCTCTGACTGATCGCTTCGTCAAGGATCCCCGCGAGGTGGTCAAGGCGGGGGATATAGTGAGGGTCAAGGTGCTGGAGGTGGACGCCCCGCGCAAGCGGATCAGCCTGACCATGCGATTGGACGAAAAAGCCGGACAACCGGCCCGCAAGCCTGTGGAATCCCGCAACGCGAATGCTGGCCGTGCCAAGCCGAGACAGGCGCCGCGTCCAAGCACGCCGGTGGGTGGCGCCATGGGCAACGCCTTCGCGGCAGCCCTCTCCAAAACCAAGAAATGAGCCGCCAAGACATGAAAAAAGCCCCGAAAGGGGCTTTTTTACAAGACGCCAAGACTCATTGACTGAGGGTGGCCAGAATGCTTTCAGGATCCTGATGCCGGGCCAGCACCTCCCGCAGTCGATTGAATGCCTTGCAGGCCTCCTGCGGGTACTTGCCATAGGAAACCACACCGGTATGGCTCCAACCGGCCGCCAGCATGACTTTCTTCTTGAAGTGAGTGCCTTCGGTTCCGCCACCACCAAGCTGCATCAAAAACTGTTCCATCTGAAGGTGAGGAGGGGGAACGCGGGAGAAGGTGGCAAAGTCTTCCGGTTTGACTTCATCAAAGTGCATGACGACTCCTGTGAGGATGAATGGGATTACCCCTCAGATTAGTTGCAAATGCCCGGGACGTGATCGAAAAATCAGGGGAAAGAGTGGCGCCGCGCTCAGACGTTCAGGCTGAACCCTTGCTGCGCAGCAGGCCTGACCGCCTGTTGATAACGCTGGGCAATGACCTGGTTGCGCTGCTCCATGTAGCCATTCAGCACGCCCGTCTTGGCGCTGCCATCGGCCGCCAAGGCGGAGTCTGGGTCGGATGAGAGCAGCGCCTTGCGGGCATGAGCCTCCTTGGCGGCAGCACTTCTGGCCACGCTCAGATCCTGTGCGGAAGGATCGGCCGGGGCCAGGGCGGCGGCACGCACCTGCTGCATCTTGGCGATGGTCGCCCTGGGATCACCGGGAATGGTCCCGATGTCGATGGAGACGCCACCGCCGGTAGCGTAGCGCTTGCCATCCGGTCCCATCGAGAACTGATAGGTCGGACTGCTGGCATACTGGCCGCCAGTGCTCTGATGTGCCTGCTCGTGGGTCCGTACCTCCTGATCCCTGTCGGCCAGCTCCTTGACCTGCAACTCCTGCTTCTGCTGTTGCTCCTGCTGTCTGGGATCCTGCTGTTGCTTGTTGCGCTGCCCCTCTTCCCCCGTGGCCTCCACGAAGCGGTGATCAACCGGCGTTTGCGGATTACCGGTGGTCTGGGAAACGTCCCGCGTCTGCTGGGAGGTCTGGTTGGGATTGGCCTGGCTGGCCTTGGACTTGTCTTTCTGTGAGCCGACTTCAGGCTCGGCATTGAATGCCTCGCTCTGACGGGTCTGGGGGATGAGGGCTGCACGGCGATTGTCAGTGCGTGCCGATTCCGTCTGCGGTTGCAGCTGATTAGGAATAATGGTCGGCAGACTGACATTGATGTTCATGTCACACCCGGATATCGATCAGGGTACCCATAACATCACTGGCGGTCTGGATCACCTTGGCAGATGCTCCGGCCTGTACCTCGGCCACTTTGAGGTTGACCAGCTCATCGGGCAGTTGTACTTGATCACCGCGCGGGGTGTTGAGCCTGGCGATCTGGCTGGATGCCTTGTCGGCAATCTGTTCCGCTCGCTGAAACCCTTGTACTCCGCTGTTCAATGCAGAATCTATACGCATGATGACACTCCTCTGACGCTGGATTAATTATCCGTCACGCCAGAGGATTAATGAAGCAAATAGGTTGTTTTTCAACCAACAAAATGTCGAATGATTTCAACGAACTGCTGTGGATGGGAAATAAAGGGTGCGTGCGAGGCCTTTTCCAGCACCTGGCTGTGACTGGCCGGGTAGCGTTCGTCCAGCAGTGGTATGGCCGCCTTGGGCACCAGCGAATCCAGTCGGCCATAGACCCGCAGCCAGGGCAGGCTCAGCGTTGCCAGCGCATCGCGCAGATCAACGTCAGCCAGCAGACCGAGTCCAGCCTCCAGCGCCACAAGTTGGGGAGCCGGACGTTCGGCCAACCAGTGGCGCAGCTGGCGAATATCATCCCGGGCGTGTTCACTGCCCATGGCCTGGATCGCGAGGAAACGCTCTATGGTCTGCTTGAAGTCCCCCGCCAGCATCTGATTGAAGCCGGTCAGCACCTTGGGAGCTATCCCCGGCCAGTCGTCACGGGCCATGAAGCAGGGGGAGCTCGCCACCGTGATCAGGCTCTGGCAGCGCTCAGGCTGGGTCAGCGCCAACTGGCTCGCCACCAGACCACCGAGTGACCAGCCGAGCAGATGGCATTTCTGCGGCAAGACGGCGGCGACCTGCTCAGCCAGCCAGGGCAAGGAGTACTCACTCCCGTCGGCCAGCGGACTGTTGCCAAACCCGGGCAAGTCCACCAGATGCAGCCGATAATGGGCCGCCAACTGCTGGGCAATACCATGCCAGACTGCGCCATTCATGCCCCATCCGTGCAACAGCACCAGATCGGGCCCCTGACCAAATCGCTCTACCGATACGCTCATCTAGACTCAAGATCCCTGTTCATTCTCTTGGGGTCAGCATGTTAAAGCTGCTGCTCGCCAAAGCAAGCCCGATCCTTGGCAACCATGCCGACTGGCAGGGCCACTGTCTGCTCTGCCAACAGCCTTGCGATACACAGCCGCTGCTCTGCAGCTGGTGCCAGCAGGCCCTCCACCAGCCCTATCGCAAATGCAGCCTGTGTGCGGCGCCCTTGCCGGAACCTGACGGAGAAACCGAACCTGTCTGCGGGCGCTGCCAGCGCAGGCCACCGCCCTGGCAGCGGCTGCAGGTCATTGGCGACTACCAGGCCCCCTACTCCATGCTCATCCCGCAGCTGAAATATTCTGGCCAGATCCTGCTGGCACCGCTGCTCGCCCGTCTGCTGGCCGATCATCTGGAGAGAGACGATCTCCCCGAGGCCATCATTCCGGTTCCCCTGCACTGGTGGCGACTCTGGTGGCGTGGCTTCAATCAGGCGGAGGAGATAGCCATCACCCTCAGCGAGATCACCGGCATCCCCTGCGACACCCGGCTGCTGCGCAGAACCCGAGCCACCCCGCAGCAGACGCGGCTCAGTGCCGCTCAGAGGCGACGGAATCTGCGCGGCGCCTTCCAGATCCAGCCCCACCATTACCAGCACGTGGCTCTGCTCGACGATGTGGTGACCACGGGGGCGACGGCAGGCCAGCTCACCCGCGTACTGCACGAGAGTGGCATCACAAAAGTGGAGGTGTGGGCCATTTGTCGCACGCTCAAACACCTCAAATGACACTCGATATGGCTACCGCAAGCTCAGGCACATCAGGTTGCCACAGAGATGTATGCCGCCCCCGCAAACACCCTCAATAATCTGCGGCATGTATCCCGCAGGCTCATCCACATCAGGCGGCCATAGGTATATTTGACATATGCCCGGCGCCATCAGCATGCTACCCAAGCACTGCCAAGCGAGTTATCATGAATACCCTAGTCGTACACTCAGGTTTATGAGGATAGTGATGATCAGCATTTCCGACACCGCCCAGGCCCATTTCCGTAAACTGCTGGAAAAACAGCCTGATGGCACCAATATCCGGGTGTTTGTGGTCAATCCGGGAACCCAGAATGCCGAGTGCGGCGTATCATATTGCCCACCCGACGCGGTCGATCCGGAAGATCAACACCTGCCCTTCAGCGGCTTCGACTGCCTGGTCGACCCTCTGAGCGCCCCCTTCCTGGTCGATGCCACCATCGACTTCGTCACCGATCAGATGGGCTCCCAGCTCACCCTCAAGGCGCCAAACGCCAAGATGCGCAAGGTGGCCGACGACGCTCCGCTGATCGACCGCATCGAATATGTGCTGATGTCAGAGGTGAACCCCATGCTGGCCGGTCACGGCGGCAAGGTCACCCTGGTCGAGCTGACCGAGGACAAGCTGGCCATCCTGCAGTTTGGCGGCGGTTGCAACGGTTGCTCCATGGTCGACTACACCCTGAAAGAGGGGATCGAGAAGCAGCTGCTGGAGAAATTCCCGGGCGAACTCAACGGCGTCAAAGATGCCACCGAGCACCAGCGCGGCGATCACTCCTACTATTGATCCCGTGCCAGTGGCGATCACCCGCCAGGCTTGATCCCCTTGCTGCACATAAAAAGGCCCCGCCAATCTGGCGGGGCCTTTTGCTATCCGGCGAACCTAATGAGCCTATCTCAGCAGGCGTCGATGTTGACGGCAGTTTGAACACGGACAGCGCGCAGAAACCGGAGCGTATCGGCATACGTGAGGATTTCGAGCACTGTCCAGGTTCAAAATGGCTAATAAAACAGCCTAATGGTATTTGCTCTTATTCGTCGCGCTTGTCTCGGCTAAGCAGGGCGATGGCGGCCTCTTTCGGGTTCTTGCCCTGATAGAGCACCTGAAAGATCTGCTCGCAGATGGGCATCTCGACGCCACAGCGGGCCGCCAGCAGATGCACCTCCTTGGTGTTGCGATAGCCTTCTACCACCTGACCTATTTCGGCCATGGCGGTATCCACGCTCTTGCCGGCCCCGAGGGCCAGACCGAAGCGACGGTTGCGCGACTGGTTGTCGGTACAGGTCAGCACCAGATCCCCGAGCCCCGCCATCCCCATGAAGGTTTTGGCATCGGCACCCAGCGCCGCACCCAGACGCTGCATCTCCACCAGACCCCGGGTGATGAGCGCGGTTCTGGCGTTGGCGCCAAACCCCAGCCCGTCGGAGAGACCGGCACCGATGGCGATGACGTTCTTGACGGCACCGCCCAGCTGCAGACCGACGAAGTCCGGATTGGTATAAACCCGGAACGAGCGGCCGCAGTGCAGCAACAGGGAGAGATCATCGGCGAAGTCATCGTGAGTCGACGCCACCGAGATGGCGGTCGGCAGGCCGGCGGCCAGCTCCTTGGCGAAGGTGGGACCGGAGATCACCGCCAGCGGGATCGCCTCACCCAGTACCTCACGGGCCACGTCTTGCAGCAGACGGCCGCTGTCAGGTTCCAGCCCCTTGGTGGCCCAGGCGATACGGGTATCGGGGCGCAGGAAGGGTTTGACCTGAGCCAGCACCTGGCCGAACACGTGGCTCGGCACCACCAGCAGCAGCACGGGTGCGGCTTGCACCGCCGCCTGCAGATCGGCGGTCAGCTGCAGATCGGCAGGGAAAGGGACATCCGGCAGAAAAGCCTTGTTGCAGCGGTCTTGTTCCAGCTCGGCGACATGGGCAGGGTCGTGACCCCACAGCAGGGTCGGATGACCGTTGCGCGCCAGAGAAATGGCAAGGGCGGAGCCATAAGACCCCGCCCCCAAGACCGAGATAGCGATCTGGTCAGCCATTATCAGGCTTCCGCAGTCGCCTGCTGGGCCTGTGCTTGCGCCATGTGCTGGGCAAACAGGGCATCGAAGTTGACCGGTGCCAGGTTCAGCTGCGGGAAGGAACCCTTGCTCACCATGTTGGCCACGGCTTCGCGGGCATACGGGAACAGGATATTCGGGCAGAAGGCGGCCAGGCAGTGAGCCAGTTGCGGCTCCGGCAGGTTGCCTATGGTGAAGATACCGGCTTGCTGCACTTCACACAGGAAGGCAGTCTCGGTTTCCAGCTTGCAGGTCACGGTCAGGGTCAGCACAACCTCATACACGCCGTCAGCCAGGATGTTGGTCTTGGTGTCCATGTCCAGCTTGACGTCCGGCTGCCACTCTTTCTGGAAGATGTGCGGGGTATTCGGGGCTTCGAAAGAGACATCCTTGGTGTAGACACGCTGGATGTGGAATTCCGGTTGTACTTCCTGGTTGTTGATTTCGTCAGCCATTTCGTTTGATTCCTTTTTAAGAAAATATGTGGGCGCAGGCCCTTAAATCAGCGTTTTTTGGTCACCGGCAGATTATCTGCACGCCACTGGGCCATGCCACCGCTGAGCACATACACCTGCTTGAAACCGGCCTTGCTCAGTTGGCGACCCGCGCCACCAGCGGTCATCCCCGACTCGCACACCACTATGATGGGGGCATCTTTATGCTTTTCAACCGGACCCAGGTTATTGCTCTGGATCTGGCTGAGCGGCAGGTGCTGGGCACCGGCCAGATGGCCCTTGGCAAACTCTTCCTGACTGCGAATGTCCACCACGGTGGCATTTTCACGGTTGATCAGCAGGGTAGCCGTGTGGTTGTTCACCGTCTTAACCGGAGAAAAACGAGCACGCACAGTGGTGTAAACCAGGGTGCCTGCCAGGCCGAACCAGGCTGCGGTCAGCAGCGGGTTACGGGCCGCAAAATCCAAATACTCTTGCATCTTCTACTATCCAGGGACCAAGACAAGGGCCCGAGTATACATGGGGACCCCACCAAGATCAGCCATCTTGGCGGCAAAGCGGGAGCGGGCTCCCATCGGGCAGGGGCACGATAAAGGATCGGAATAAAAAGTGGCGTCCGACGCCTTGAGGCGAGGATTCGTCGAGCCGGGAGACAAGCCGGCGACAAAGGGGAAACAGGCTGGCAACAGTCCTGAACGACGGCGGGCCTGGGCTTGGCTATCAGGTGACTATTTCGGCAGATGTAGTAATATTACGCTAGTTTCACTTCCCGCAATTCATTCCTATCCGAGAGGACATAGCCTTATGTCAACAGCTAAGAAACCTTTGGTTCTGGTCATCATGGACGGTTGGGGCTACAGCACCAAGCAAGAGCACAATGCCGTCGCTGCCGCCAAGACTCCCAACCTCGACCGTCTCGCCCGTGACTACACCAGCACCCTGATCTCCGGCTCCGGCCTGGACGTGGGTCTGCCGGATGGTCAGATGGGTAACTCCGAAGTGGGTCACGTCAACATAGGTGCCGGTCGCATCGTCTATCAGGAACTGACCCGCATCTCCAAAGAGATCAAGGACGGCGACTTCTTCCAGAACGTCGAACTGGCCAAGGCTGTTGACGGTGCCGTGACCAAGGGCAAGGCAGTGCACATCATGGGTCTGATGTCCCCGGGTGGCGTACACAGCCACGAAGAGCACATCATGGGCATGATCGAGATGGCCGCCAAGCGTGGCGCCGAGCAGATCTATTTCCACGCCTTCCTGGATGGCCGCGATGTACCGCCGCGCTCCGCCCAGTCCTCCATCGAACAGTTCGATGCCCTGTTTGCCCGTCTGGGCAAGGGTCGTTTCGCCTCCATGATCGGCCGTTACTTCGCCATGGACCGTGACAACCGCTGGGATCGCGTGCAGCAAGCCTATGACCTGATGACTCAGGGCAAGGGCGAGTTCACCGCCGACAGCGCCAGCGAAGCCCTGGCCGCCGCCTATGCCCGCGACGAGAACGACGAATTCGTCAAGGCCACCCGCATCGGTGCCGCTGCCCCCATGCAGGATGGCGATGCGCTGATCTTCATGAACTTCCGTGCCGACCGCGCCCGCGAGATCACCCGCGCCTTCGTCGACAGCGACTTCACCGGCTTTGCCCGTGCCGCCACCCCGGCGCTGAACTTCGTGATGCTGACCGAATACGCGGCCGACATCAAAACCGCCTGTGCCTACCCGCCGACCGCCCTGGTGAACACCCTGGGTGAGTGGCTGGCCAAGCAGGGCAAGACCCAGCTGCGCATCTCCGAAACCGAGAAGTACGCCCACGTCACCTTCTTCTTCAACGGTGGCGAAGAATCCTGCTTCACCGGCGAAGACCGCGAGATCGTCGCCAGCCCGAAAGTGGCCACCTATGACCTGCAGCCGGAAATGAGCTCCGAAGAGCTGACCGACAAGCTGGTTGCCGCCATCAAGAGCGGCAAGTACGACACCATCATCTGCAACTACCCGAACGGCGACATGGTCGGCCACACCGGCGTGTTCGATGCGGCAGTCAAAGCCTGTGAAGCGGTTGACCACTGCATCGGTCGTGTCACCGAGGCCCTGGCCGAAGTGGGTGGCGAGTGCC
Source organism: Aeromonas bestiarum (assembly GCF_000819745.1). Taxonomy (GTDB): domain Bacteria; phylum Pseudomonadota; class Gammaproteobacteria; order Enterobacterales; family Aeromonadaceae; genus Aeromonas; species Aeromonas bestiarum. The sequence continues at coordinate 28,347 of NZ_CDDA01000002.1, forward strand.
TGATCACCGCCGACCACGGCAACGCCGAGAAGATGCTGGACGAAGAGACGGGTCAGGCCCACACAGCCCATACCAACCTGCCGGTTCCCCTCATCTATTTCGGTCGCAAGTCCGAGGTAGTTGAAGGCGGCAAACTGTCCGATCTGGCGCCGACCATGCTGACCCTGATGGGTCTGCCGGTCCCGCCGGAAATGACTGGCAAGCCCCTGATGATTCTGAAATAATCCTTCCCCATGCGGGGATGCGAAGTTATTTCAAACAAAACCAGTCGCGTCGGCCTGTTGGCCGGCGCGCTGTTTTTTTGCCTGTCGTTTGTCGCGGGCAAGGCCCTGGCTGCCAATCAGCAGCTCGGCACCATGCAGTCCCAGATCAAAGAGCAACAGAAGACCATCAAGCTCAGCAAGCAGGAGCTGGCCAAACTCAACACCCAGCTCAAGGCCGATGAGCAGGCCATCTCGGCCGCGGCGGCCAAGCTCGAGCAGACCAAACAACAGCTGAAACAGAATCAGCAAAAACTGGTGGGCCTGCAACAGGACAAGCTGGATCTGGAACAACAGGCCAGACATCAGAAGCAGTTGCTGGCCAAGCAGGCGGAAAGCGCCTTCCAGGCGGGCAACCACGATTACCTCAAACTGCTGCTCAATCAGCAGGATCCGGCCAAACTGAGCCGCTCTCTCGATTACTACGACTACCTCAACAAGGCCCGCATCGAGGCCATCGAAGCCCTGCGCACGACCCGCACCAAGCTGGCGAAAAACCAGCAGGCCACCAAAGAGACCGAGAACAAGCTGCAAACCCTGCTGAGCGAACAGCAGCAACATCACCAGAGCCTGCTGGCCAGCCAGCAGAGCCGCGCCAAGGTACGCAACCAGCTGCAGCAGTCGGTACAGGATGACGAACAGAAGCTGACCAAGCTGGTCAAGGCGGAGAAAGCCCTGAAGGCCCGGCTGGAAGAGCTGCGTCGCCAGCGGGAAGAGCAGGAGCGCCGTGAGCGGGCCGAGCGGGAGCGGCTGGCCAAGCTGAAAGCCGAACAGGAGCGCCAGCGCCGCCTGGAGGCCCAACGCCTGGCCGCCGAGCAGAAACGGATTGCCGAACAGCAACGGATCGCGGCCCAGCAGCAGAAGGTCGGCGAGCAGCAACGGCTCGCGGCCCAACAGCAGAAAGTCGCCGAACAACAGAACCGGGTGGCGGAGCAGCAAGCCGCCGCGCGCAACAGCAAGCCAAGCAGTGGCGGCTACGGCGGTCTCAGCACCAACGGTAGCCTGCGCTGGCCGGTGCAGGGCCCGATCCTCATCTCCTACGGCTCACCCCGCACCGCCGAGCTCAAGTGGAAGGGCACCCTGATTGGCGCCAGCGAAGGGACCCAGGTCAAGGCGGTCGCACCGGGCCAGGTGGTGTACGCCGACTGGCTGGATGGCTTCGGCATGCTGCTGGTGATCGACCACGGCCGTGGCTACATGAGCCTCTACGGTCACAACCAGTCGCTGCTGCGTCAGGTGGGCCAGAGCGTGGAACAGGGCGAACCCGTGGCGCTGGTCGGCGACAGTGGCGGCCAGGACAGACCCGGACTCTACTTCGAGATCCGCTATCAGGGTGAAGCCATCAACCCGACCAAGTGGCTGGCCAAACGCTGATCACCGCCACCCGGCCGCCAACCTGCCATCCAAAAAAGCCTGCATGACGCAGGCTTTTTTGATCGTCGCCGACGGCTCTGGCGGCGGCATCGAATGACGAAAACTTACCCCGTTTTCGACCGCCGGGATCAGGGGAAAACGATGAGGCCGAGCTGTTCGAGCAGCCCCTGCTGCTGCTCTTCATTGATCTGCACCCCGTCCAGCTTGACCCGACGCAGATCCAGCCCGGGCAGATCGCACTGACGCAGATCGCAGCCCTGCAGATTGAAGCTGGTCCACTCTATCTGGCCGAACTCTGAACCACTCAGATCGGAGCCGGCCAGCGAGGCCCCCAGCAGGCTGGCTCCCTGCCAGCGATTGCCGCTGAGCTCGCAGCGCTCCAGCAGGCAGCCATCAAAGTTGGCGTAGCTGAAGTTGTTGCCGGTCAGATGCGCCTCGCAGAAGTAGCTCTTGACGGTGATCTGGTTGGCAAAGCTGGCGCGGGCGAAGTTGATGCCCATGGCCTGGCAGTCGCGCAGCTCCAGCCCCAGGCACTGGCTGCGGCTGAGATCCGCCAGGGTCAGATCGCAGCGCAGGAAGCTGGCCTCCCGCAGATCGCAGCCCTGCAGCTGGCAGCCCAGCTCGCGCTCCCGCTCGTAGAAACTGCAGTCGACGAAGCGGCTCTCGCTCAAGTCCAGCCAGGAGAAGTTGCAGTCGATGAAGCGGCACTCAGTGAAACACTCTTGCGCCACATACTGCTGTTCGAAACGCTTCCCCTCGAAGCACTTGCCCTTGATCATGCGAATAGTCCTCTGTCGATGGCGTCATATGCTGACTTTGTTAAACAAAAACGGTAATGTTACCTGTAACATTTTTGCCGGATCCCGAGATGAACGATACCCGAAAGCGCCGCCCCACTCTGCAGGACATAGCCGACCAGACCGGGGTCACCAAGATGACCGTCAGCCGCTACCTGCGCGATCCGCAGGCCGTGGCCGAGGGCACCCGTGAGCGGATCGCCGCTGTGGTGGAGGCACTGGGCTACATCCCCAACCGGGCGCCGGACATTCTCTCCAACGCCACCAGCAGGGCGATCGGCATACTGATCCCCTCTCTCTCCAACCAGGTCTTCTCCGCCGTGGTACACGGCATAGAGTCGGTGACCCGGCCCGCCGGCTACCAGACCCTGCTCGCCCACTACGGCTACAGCCCGGAACGGGAAGAGGAGCAGGTGGCCTCCCTGCTCTCCTATCACGTGGACGGCCTGATCCTCTCCGACAGCCAGCACACGGAGCGCACCCGCAAGATGATCGCCACAGCCGGCATTCCTGTGGTGGAAACCATGGATCTGCCGCAAGCCCCCATCGACATGGTGGTGGGGATGGATCACAGGGCCGCCGCCCGGGCCATGGTAACAGAGATGCTGCGCCGGGGCCGACGCAAGCTGGTCTATCTCGGCGCGCGACTCGACGTGCGCACCCAGCTCCGGATGGAGGGTTACTACCAGGCGATGGGCGATTATGGCCTCTCCGGCCAGCACCTGCTGACCGAGCAGTCCTCCAGCTTCACTCTGGGTGGTCAGCTGCTGGATCAGGCGCTGGTGCGCTACCCCGACCTCGACGGCCTGTTCTGCACCAACGATGACCTGGCGGTGGGCGCCCTGCTGCAGTGCCAGGCCAAGTGGATACCCGTGCCCCAACAGATCGCCATCGCCGGCAGCAACGCTCTCGACATAGGCCATGCCATGACCCCCAAGCTGGCCAGTATCGTCACCCCGCGCAAGGAGATAGGCCGCGAGGCGGCGACCATGCTGCTGGCCCGACTCAGCGGCCAGCCGCTGCCCGATACCCGCAAGGACATGGGCTTCTCCCTCTATGAAGGGGACAGCCTGGGCTGACGCTTTCGCGAAGGAAGGTCAAAGCCTTAGGGCACGCAGGCTGAATGTGCCTCCCCCTTATTCAAGGCTCTGTCCCAGTTATG
>NZ_CDDA01000003.1 GCF_000819745.1 Aeromonas bestiarum
TGGGACAGAGCCATAAAAAAGGAGGCCATCAGGCCTCCTTTCTATGTCACCTGAGTGACTTACTGTTTCACTTCCTGTACGCCGGTGACGCGCACTTCAACGCGACGATCCGGGGCCAGGCAGGCGATCAGCTGTGCCTTGGCTTTGATGCCGTTGCACTGGGTGCCGGTGACCGGGCTGGCTTCGCCACGACCTTCGATGGCGACCTTGCCGGCAGGCAGACCCTTGCCGACCAGGAAGTCGGCCACGGTGCGGGCGCGGGCTTCAGACAGCTTCAGGTTGTAGGCGTCAGAACCGATGCGGTCTGTGTAGCCAACGACCACGGCGCTGCCATCTTTCGGCTGCACGTCGACGATCTGCTGATACAGGGTATTAAGCGCGGCAACCCCTTCCGGCTTCAGAGTGGATTTGCCGAAGGCAAACAGCACGTCCGAGCTCAGGGCGAAGTTCTTGTCGACGACCACGGGCTCAGGAACCGGCTCGGGCGCCGGTGCCGGGACAGGGGCAACATAAGAGGTGCGGTTCGGGTGCATCACCAGTTCCAGGGTGGCCACGCTCATGTTGGTTTCCCAGGTCTTCTGCTCATCACCCAGGTTCCACATGTAGCGGTAGCGGGCTTGCACATCGATGAGGTCGGAGAGCTTGGCGGTCAGGCCCAGACCGGCCAGCGGCGCAGTGCCGTTGTCGCTGTTGCCGTTGCCGTTGACGTGGTTGAAGTAGGCGCCGCCTTCTGCAAACACGGAGAAGATGTCGTTCAGCGGCAGACGGGCAAGACCGGACAGGGTGGCACCCTGGGTCTTGAAGTCAACGCCATCGACGCCACCCTTGCCGGCGTAGAGGTAGCCCAGTTCGGCACCGAAGTTTTCGGTGAAGTTGTAGCCGCCAAACAGGGAGAGCGCGGTGGCGTCCTTGTCAGCGTCCTTGCCAAAGTCGTTCAGGTCGTGGCCATAAGCCCAACCTGCGCCGATACCTGTGTACCAGTCGTTGGCTGCCTGAGCGGTGGAAGTTCCCATGGCCGCGATGGCCAGAGCAATCAGGGCGGGTGCCATTTTCATTTTCATCGTTTTATCCTCGTTGAGTTTGCCGTGCTAGGGCGTACTGCGCACTCTTCAGTTATACCGGTCACAAGTGACAATTCAGCTGCGACCTCCATGGTGAACCACGGCTGGCTTGAATGAAAAAAGAGATGGTTCCTGGATACTCATGAAGTCTTGGCTTCATGGACAACTAACCGGACAAGAAGCACTTTTAATAGTTCATCCAATACCTTACAAGCGGGGTTACTGTATTCTTTTGACTCGCTTTGATCAAGTTTCTGTACAGATATCCAGCGGTAGTGCGGGTTGGAGCGAAAAAGCAGGCCGTGCGGCGGGGGAGAGGGTTTGACAGAAAGTGTCGCGTCTTGCTGCGTTTGCCATCAATCAATGGCAAGCGGGAAAACAAAAGGGGATGCCGTGGCATCCCCTTTTCGCATCATCTGAACAGAGTCAGATTATTGCTGAACTTCTTGTACGCCAGAGACGCGAACTTCTACGCGACGATCCGGGGCCAGGCAGGAGATCAGCTGAGCTTTAGCCTTGACGGCGTTGCACTTGGTGCCAGTAACCGGGTTGGCTTCGCCACGACCTTCTACTGCAACCTTGCTGGCAGCCATACCTTTGCTCACCAGGAAGTTGGCAACGGTACGGGCACGGGCTTCGGACAGCTTCTGGTTGTAAGCGTCGGAACCGATGCGGTCGGTGTAACCAACGACAACAGCGTTGCCATCTTTCGGCTGGAATTCAACGATTTGCTGATACAGACCGTTCAGGGCTGCAACGCCTTCCGGCTTCAGGCTGTCTTTGCCAAAGGCAAACAGCACGTCGGAGTTCAGCGCGAAGTTCTTCTCGACAACCTGCGGGGCAGGAGCCGGAGCTTCTTCAACAACAGGAGCCGGAGCCGGCGCTACGTAGGAAGAACGGAACGGGTGGTATACGGCTTCCAGGGTCGCAACGCTCTGGTTGGACTTGTAGCGTACGTCGTCGGCGTGCAGGTCAGCCACGTCCCACATGTAGCGGTAGCGAGCTTGCAGATCCAGCGCGTCGTTGACCTTGTAGGTCACGCCCAGGCCAGCCAGCGGGGATACTTTGGTATCGCTGGTGCCCATGCCGTCGGTGTGAGCCCAGTAGGCGCCGCCTTCAGCGAAGGCAGAGAAGTCGCCGCCCAGCGGCAGACGAGCGATACCGGACAGGGTGGCACCCTGGTTTTCGTAACGGTTGCCATCGGTGTTGCCACGGCCAGCGTACTGGTAGCCGAATTCGGTACCGAAGTTCTCGGTGAAGTTGTAACCAACGAAGGCGTTGGCAGCAGCCGCGTCTTCTTCGCCAGTGTTCACGCCTTCGATCTTGTTCAGACCGTTGAAGTGGGCAGCACCGACACCGGCACCGAAGTAGATGTCGTCAGCGGCGTGAGCTGCAGTTGCACCCATGGCAGCCATAGCGATGGCGATCAGGGAAGGAGCCATTTTCATCATAAAAAAATCCTCGTTGAGATGGCACGTTGTTCACGTGCTTCGCACTTTTTAATTTATGTAAGCTGCAGGCTCTGCCGAACAACAGCGTTGAGTCTGGCAGGGATCCCGGTTCCATCCGGGAGGCACACATTCCTGGTGCACAAAGCGAGCGGGTGGCAGCGTAAGCAATGCCTTCAACCCTTCACGAACAGCCGATGTCATTCCGATGACGTGGCGCACTCTATGCCGATTTCAAAACATGATCAAGCTCACACATAAGCCATATGGCAAATTGTGTCGTGTGGATAACTGGCTGTTTATCCAAATTAATTAGTGATCCAAATAGGCTCTGTGCAGCTTCTTTTCGAGTTTCATATAGGCCTGAACCCAGTCAGGTTGCGCCATGGAGGGAGATTCCCTCGCCTGGAACACCGCCAGATAATCGGCCTGGGTTGCTTCGCACAGTAAGGGTGTGAAGCTGAGCAAAAAATGACGGGCAAGGTAGGGATCGAGGGGCCAGATATTGAGGATGGCCCGTGCCACGGGCTGAACCGCAGCTGAACAGCGAAAATGGCGGTGACCCGCTTCCAGCCAGAGTGCCATCTCGGCGAGCCCGCTTTCGGGTACCAGACCGCCGTCGCCCTGCTCGTTGGCAAGGGCAAGGCGGTGGCCATTGTCGAGCAGCAGATGTCCGTCTTGTTGCAAGACGCCATCGTGACTGCGCAGGGTCAGCCCCGCCACTGGCTGTTCGAGAAACAGGCTGCTTTTGTCATCGAGCGCAGTCAAAACCGCTGCTGCCTGCTCATGCATGGCGGCCGGCAACCAGAAGGCTTCGGCGCGTGTCTGCTGGCCTTGCATCAACTGGCGGGTGAGTTCTGCAGGTGTTGAAACTGGGTGTAAACAGGAGATTATGCCGGGGAGCGCCATGAGTTCCTACTCTTTAGGGATAGCTGGCGGATTATACGAGTTATTCCTGCAGCAACAATAAAGGTTTCTTTTCGAGACTGTTTACCTGAGGCGGTTGAGCGATTACCATCCCCGATGTTTGCAAGGGTTGTCGTCGAAAGACGCTGATTAAAGATAGAGGCTCGACCATAACGAGTCCGTTCAAAACTGATACACTTGACTACGAGTCGTCGCGAAAAATAAAGGTGGAGTCAATCCGCCGTACGGAGTATGGAACAATATGAATTCAAATATCGTAACTGTTGGTAAGAAGATCCGTCAGATCCGTGAAGCGGTCGGTTTGAGCCGTCCCAAGTTTGCCGATCTGCTGGGCGTTCCCCCGACCACCCTGAAGAACTATGAACTGGGTTATCGTGAAGTAGGTGGCGCCTTCCTGGTGGCACTGGCTCACCACCCTGAGCTGCACAAGTTCACCCTCTGGCTGCTGGCTGACAAGAAAGTCGCCGAAATTGGCCAGATCGGTCCGGACGATATTGCCAAGGCTTGATTTAATTGGGCTTTGACAAAAATGCCGCCATTGAGGCGGCATTTTTTTATCCATCAAATAACCACTTCATTTAATTAAATTTGGCTAAGTGTGCTCTCACCAAGGCTTTTCACGAAAATACCTTGGCAAGTCGGATTAATCCTCAGAAAATTCCTGCCCTAAAATCAGGGTTATCCTTCGCATGATGCGCACAGTGAGACAAGCATGAGTCAAATCCTTCCCCAGGCCAGAGATGGCTTTACCAGTAAATTCGGTGTCCTTGCCGCCACCCTGGGTTCAGCCGTCGGGCTGGGCAATATCTGGAAATTTCCCTACCTGACGGGTGAAAACGGCGGCGCCGGTTTTCTGCTGGTCTATGTGATTGCCACCCTGCTGGTGGGGCTGCCGGTGATGATTTCCGAGATCATGCTGGGTCGCAAGGGCAAGGCGGATGCGGTGACCACCCTGAGCAAGCTGGGTCCCAAGGGACAGCCCTGGTGGCTGATCGCCCTGATGGGAGTGGTCGCGGCTTTCCTCATCATGTCCTTTTATTCCGAAGTGGCGGCCTGGGTATTTGCCTATATCTTCAAGGCCATCAGCGGCGAGATATTGTCGACCGACCCTGCGGTCACGGGCGCGGCCTTCAATGCACTCATCACCAACCCGCTGCAGAGCCTGCTCTGGCAATGGCTGGTGCTGGCGCTGATGGGGGGCATACTGCTGATGGGGGTTTCCAAGGGGATCGAAGCGGTCACCAAGAAGCTGATGCCGGTGCTCTTCATCCTGCTGCTGGTGATCGGCATTCGCAGTCTGACCCTGCCGGGCGCTAGCCAGGGTCTGCATTTTCTGTTCTCGCCGGACTTTTCCAAGATCACCGCCGGTGTGGTGCTGACCGCCATGGGGCTGGCCTTCTTCAAGCTCTCCATCGGCATGGGTTGCATGATGACCTATGGCAGCTACTTCCGGGATGATCAGAACATTCCGCTCACCACCTTCCGGGTGATGTGCGCCGATCTGTTCGTCTCCATGCTGGCGGGGATCGCCATCTTCCCGGCCGTGTTCGCCTTCGGGTTCGAGCCCTCCGCCGGCCCCTCCCTGCTGTTCATCACCATTCCGGCTGTGTTTGCCAGCATACCGTTCGGTCACCTGTTCATGGTGCTGTTCTTCGTGCTCTCCGCCATCGCGGCGACGGGCGCCATGCTCTCCATCCTGGAAGTGCCTGTCTCTGTGGTGTCCGAGCGTTTCCACATGAGCCGCCCCAAGGCGACCCTGCTCAACCTGCTGGTGCTGGGGGCGGTGGGTTCGACCTGTGCGCTCTCCAACAGCTCGCTGGCGGAGGTGCAGATCGCCGGCAAGACCTTCTTCGACCTGTTCGACTTCGTCTCCTCCAACGTATTGATGCCCCTTGGCGGTATCTTCCTCTGCCTGTTCGTGGGCTGGGTGTGGGGCTTTGAGCGGATGAAGGAGGCGCTGACCAACGGCGGTGAACTGGAGCTGGCCATCCTCAAGCCGCTGTTCTTCATCATTCGTTATGTGTCGCCGCTGCTGATCCTGATCGTCATGCTCAAGGGGCTGGGGCTGTTCTGATGGCTTGCCTGCCGCAAGAAAGCAAAAAGAGCGCCGTTGGCGCTCTTTTTTTATGGGCTCATCAGGGTGGCACCCGGCGTCATATCAAACCGAGGCGGGAGAGCTCCTCCTTGAGCTGCTCCACGTTGCGCTCGACACAGGCCTCCCCCTCGTTGATGGCATCGCCCGCCCGGTGAAAGTCCATGATGGAGAAGCTGCCAAGGCGCGGGCAGAGCTGGATCTCGGGGGGATCCCCCGCCATCCGCGCGCGGGTGATGCGCTCCTGCATTATGTTGATGGAGCCTGTCATCACGCTCCACATGCCGGGGGTGTTGGGGCCCTCACCCCGGTTGAACCACTGGCTGAAGCGGTTGCCGCTGACGGGCTCGTCCGGTTCGTCGGTCCAGGGCTGGTGCATGTCGGCGTTGAGGTTGACGGCGATCACCACCTCGGCCCCCATGGCGCGGGCCAGCGAGATGGGCACAGGGTTGACCACGGCGCCATCCACCAGCCAGCGATCCTCGACCAGGGTGGGGGTCAGTATGCCGGGCATGCCACAGGAGGCGCGCACGCACTGGCGCAGCGGCCCCTGTTGCAGCCAGATCTCGCGACCGGTATCGAGCTCTGTGGCGACGCAGGCGAAGGGCAGCGGCAGGCTCTCGATGGCGGGATCGCCTAAGTGATTGGCGGCGATGCCGAACACCTTTTCACCGCGAAACAGGCCGCCGGAGAGGGCGGGATCGAGCAGGCCGACCACCTGCAGCCGGCTGAAGCCGCGCACCCAGGACTCCAGTTTGTCCAGCTCGCCCGCGGCATAGGCGGCGCCGACGAAGCTGCCGATGGAGCAGCCTGCCACCAGATCCGGTTTTACACCGAGCCGCTCCAGCGCCCGTATGATGCCGATGTGCGCCCATCCTCGGGCAGCGCCACTGCCCAGAGCCAATCCCACGCGGGGTTTTCGTGACACTTTGTCTCTCCTGAGGTGAGTGAGGCGTTCAGCTTACCCGGTGTTTTTTGCGCCGTCATCCTGCCAGCGTTCGCTGCGATTGCGACCGTTGGCCTTGGCCCGATAGAGGGCCACGTCCGCCCGGCGGATCGCCTCCTGCAGCTGTGTCTCGGGGGCGCAGTGGTGATAGCCCAGGCTGACGGTGACCGCCAGGGTGGGCGCAATCTCGCCCCACGGATGGCGGGCTATCTGCAGGCGCAACCGCTCGGCCAGCTGATCCAGCGGCTCGGACCCCTTGGCAACCAGCAGCAGAAATTCCTCGCCACCCCAGCGGATCAGGGCATCCTCTTTTCTGGTCTGGCCCTGGCAGAGCCTGACCAGCTGGATAAGCACCCGATCGCCGACCTCGTGACCAAAGTGGTCGTTGACCAGCTTGAAGTGATCGCAATCGAACATGATCACCCCGACGCCGCGCGCCCTGGCATGGGCACGGGCCTGTTCAAATTCGTCGAAGTAGTGACGATTGAAGGCGCCGGTCAGGGCATCGTGGTTGGAGAGATAGTCCAGCTGCCGGTTCAGGCGGTGGGACTTGAGGCTGGAGAGCGCCGCCAGCACCATGAAGAGGATGGCGATCAGGGTCGGGGCCGATTGCCAGAGCAGGGCCTGCAACAGGGAGAGCAGCGGGATGCGATGGATCAGGGTGAGCCCGGTATCGGGAATGGCGTGAACCAGTTGAAAGGCGCCCTGGCGCCATTGGTAGCTATCCCGTTCGGCCTGGAACTTTGGGACAAAGTCAGCTCCCTGATGATTGCTGGCCAGGATCTGCTGATGCTGATTGACCAGAAACAGGCTGCCGATGCCGGGTGTGGACTCATCCAGCAGCTGTTCGAGCCGCGAGAGCAGCACATCTATGCTGATGACGCCCACCAGCACCTGATCCTTCACTATGGGTTGCGACAGTGAGATCATCTGTCCCTCCCCGGCAAAGTCCTCGTAGGGGCGCGATACGATGGCGCGCTGGCTGGGATTTTGCTGTTTCAGGGCATCCTGCCAGTAGGATTTCAGATAGATGGCGCGATGAAAGCGAAACTGGCTGGAGGGGATCCAGGGGTAGAGGTAGATGAAGTCATCCACCCCGGTGAAGTAGATCCAGGCAACCTTGTCCCCCAGCAGCTTGTTGGTGGTGGAGAGCAGGGGGGAGAGGCTCAGCGCCAGGTGCAGTCTGGCTTCCCGCTCGCTGCCCCGGGCGGGCAGCTGGCCCAGGCCGGTCAGATTGCCGCTGAGCCCCTCGGGCAGGTTGCCGGGCACCTTGTCCAGCGAAAACCCCCTCTCCGGCGAGGCTTGCAGGGCGCCATAGAGCTGGCGGGTCAGCGCCGATTGCGGATTGCTGCGCAGTCGCTCCTCGGCCTGGCCGCGCATGGCCTCGAGAAAGGTCTCCATCTGCTGAAACTGGGATCGCAAGCGGGCGGCCGTGTTGAGGGTGTCGCGCTCATAGAGTTCGGTGACATGTTTCAGGGTCTGATGAATCGTGAGGGTCAGCAGCAGTGTGACGATGGCGCCAAGCAGCCATTGCAGCTTGTGTGTGACGAGAGAGGGACTTGGTGCAGGCATAGGCGGTGGGGTTGGGTCTGGGCGGTTCGGTTCATCAGTGTAGGGCAGAACTGTCAGGAACGTCTCCTGTGGATCCGGTTTAGGTGATCTTCCACCGCTCCTGTTACGTTTTGTCACATTTATACATAGTCACGGCATAGTCAGGGGGTAACATTGTACCCATCATTGATGAAGTGCCCCCTTTTCTCTTAATTTCATGGATTGCTTGATGAAAATGCGTATGTGGCTGTCGATAGCCTGTCTCTCCCTGCTGATGTCGGGTGTCTGGTATTACCGTAACAACGAACCTGCCAGCAAACCCCAGCCCCGCCAGGTCAATATCAGGGCGCAGACGGTCAAGCAGAGCCTGGCCGAACCCACCATCAAGCTGGTGAGCAAGCTGGCGGCCAATCGCTCCGTGGTGATAAGCCCCGAGGTGACAGGCCGCATCGTCAAGATAGCGGTGCGCTCCGGCCAGCAGGTCAAGCGGGGCGATACCCTGATCGCCCTGGATACGGGCAAGCAGCTGGCGGAGCTCGCGGAGCAGAACGCCAGCGTGCGCGACGAGGCCCGCAAGCTGCGGGACATGCGCCGGCTGGTGGCGCGCGGTGCCATCACCACCTCAGAGCTGGAAGGGCAGGAGGCCATAGTGGCCCAGGCCCAGGCCCGCGCCGATGCGGCCAAGTATGAGTTGTCGCTGCGCACCCTGCAGGCACCGTTTGACGGTACCGTCAGCCTGATCGATCTGAGTGAAGGGGCCCTGGTCAACAGCGGCGATACCCTGCTCCATCTGGATGAGCTGGCCAGGCTGCGGCTCGATCTGGCGGTGCCAGAGCGCTATCTCTCCCTGCTGCGCCCCGGCATGGCGGTGACGGCGACCAGCTCGGCCTGGCCGGATCAAGCGTTCAGCGGCGTGCTGGAGACCCTCGACAGTCGGGTGTCCAACGATACCCAGAACATCAAGGCGCGCGTCATCATTCCCAATCCCGATGGTCAGCTGCGCCCCGGCATGCTGCTCAACGTCGAGCTCTCCCTGCCACCCCAGAAGATGACCCTGATCCCGGCCCAGTCGGTGGAGTATGCCGGCGCGCAACGTTTCGTCTATCGCCTGGAGGCGGACGGTCGGGTGACGCGGGTGCCCGTGGTGCTGGGGGATACCCATGGCGAGGAGGTGTGGGTCACCGAGGGCCTGAAGGTCGGCGATCGCATCGCAGTCGAGGGGCTGGTCAATCTGCGTGACGGTGCCAGCGTGCACGATCTGGCGGAGGTAAAAGGCTGATGTGGCTCTCCGATATTTCTGTCCGCCGCCCGCTGGTGGCGGTGGTAGTGAGCGCCCTGCTGACCGTGTTCGGTCTGGTGGCCTTCAGCAAGCTGACGGTGCGGGAGATGCCGGACGTGCAGATCCCGTCCGTCTCCATTTCCACCACCTATGAGGGGGCGGCGCCCGCCGTCATGGAGAGTCAGGTCACCAAGCCCATCGAGGATCAGCTCTCCGGCATCAGCGGCATCAAGAACATCAACTCTGTGACCCGCAAGGGGCGCTCCGTCATCACTGTGGAGTTCAAGCTTGGCTGGAACATGGTGGAGGGCACCTCGGATGTGCGTGACGCCATCTCCCGCGCCCGCCCCAGGTTGCCGGATGACGTGGATGAACCCATGGTCACCAAGGACAACGGCAACGGCGACGTGGCGGTCTGGCTCAACTTCAGCAGCACCCAGATGGACCGTACCGCCATGACGGACTACGCCAACCGCGTGCTGGTCGACCCTCTGAGTCTGGTGGACGGGGTGAGCGAGGTGGCCCTCTCCGGCGATCTGACCCAGGTGATGTACGTGCGGCTGCGCCCCGCCGACATGGCGGCCCGTGGCATCACGGTGGCGGACGTGCAGGACGCCCTCAAGCGGGAAAACATAGAGCTGCCGGGCGGCGAAATTCGCAACAACAGCATGACGATGGCGGTGCAGATCGCCCGTCTCTACCACACGGCCGCCGATTTTCAGGCCTTGCAGGTGCGCACCGCCGACAACGGCCAGAGCATCTACCTGGCGGATATCGCCGACGTGGAGGTGGGCGCCAAGAACGAAGACAGCGCCTATCAGCGCAACGGCCGCGAGAGCCTGGGGATAGGCATAGTGGCCCAGTCCACCGCCAACCCGCTGGCGGTGGCGCAGGGGGTCGAGAAGAAGATGGCCGAGATGCAGCGCTTCCTGCCGGAGGGCGCCACCCTGGAGATTGACTACGACTCCACCATCTTCATCAAGCAGGCCATCGACGAGGTGTACGAGACGCTGGCCATCTGCGCCGTGCTGGTGGTGGCCGTGCTCTACCTGTTCCTGGGGCAGGGGCGTACCACTTTGATCCCGGCCATTACCGTACCTGTGTCGCTCATCTCGGCCTTCATCGGCGCCTGGTATCTCGGTTTTTCCATCAACCTCATCACACTGCTCGCTCTTATTCTCGCCATCGGTCTGGTGGTGGATGACGCCATAGTCGTGGTGGAGAACATCCACCACCACCTGCAACGGGGCGAGCCACCGCTGCTGGCGGCCTGGCACGGCACCCGCGAGGTGGGTTTTGCCGTGGTGGCAACCACGGCCGTGCTGGTGATGGTGTTCGTGCCCATCGCCTTCATGGATGGCATGGTGGGGCGGCTCTTTACCGAGTTCGCCATCCTGCTCTCCCTGGCTGTGCTCTTCTCCTCCCTGGTGGCGCTGACCCTGACCCCGGCCATGGGCTCCTGGCTGATGCGCTCGGTCGACAAGCCCAACGTGCTGACGGCTGCGCTCGATCGCGGCCTCGGCTGGGTGGAGAAGCACTATCGCAATCTGCTGGGCTGGGTGCTGCGCCGCTCGGCCTGGACCCCGCTGGTGCTGCTGCTCTGCCTCGGCGGCATCGGCGCCCTGTTTGGCCAGCTGCCCACCAGTTTGACCCCGACTGAGGACAGGGGCGTGCTCTATGTGTTCGTGAAAGGGGCCGAGGGCACCAGCATAGAGCGGATGAAGCGCAACATGCAGCAGGTGGAGGCGGCCATCATGCCGCTGCTGGGCAAGGGGGTGGTGCAGGCCATGAGCTTCAGCACCCCGGCCTTCGGTCGTGGCGGCGATCAGACCGGGATGGCGATCATCCAGCTCACCGACTGGGCCGAGCGGGATGAAACCGCCACCGAGTTTGCCCAGTCCCTGAGCGGGCGGCTGGCCGGCATTCCCGACGTGATGATCCGCACCTTCCAGCCGGGCTTTCGCGGCGGCTCCACTGCGGCGGTGCAGTTCGTGCTGCAGGGCTCGGACTATGCCGAGCTCTATCTGCAGGGGCTGGCCCTGAAAGAGGCGGCGGCCCAGAGCGGCCTGATGGTGACGCCGGACCTCGACTATGCCGAGAAGACCCCGGAGCTGCAGGTGACCATAGAGAGAGACAGAGCCAGCCAGCTCGGCATTCCGGTGTCGACCGTGGCCAGCTCGCTGCAGGCTCTGCTCGGCGGCGTCAGCCAGACCACCTATGTGGACAGGGGCGAGGAGTACGACGTCTATCTGCGCGCCAATCAGCGCGACTTCAACGGCGTGTCCGATCTCAGCCGCATCTATCTCAAGGCCGCCAGTGGCGAGATGGTGAGTCTCTCCACCCTGGCGACCGTCACCCAGGTGGCGAGCCCGCAGCGGCTCAACCACTACCAGCGGCAGAAGGCGGTGACCCTGACCGCCGATCTGGCGCCGGATCGCACCCTGGGCGAGGCGCTGGACTTCCTCGACGGCTGGGCCAGCGCCAATCTGCCGAGCGGCATGACGGTGGATTACGCCGGCGAGTCCAAGGACTATCGCGACAACCAGGGCGAGATGGTGATGGTGTTCGCGCTGGCCCTGCTGGTGGTCTATCTGGTGCTGGTGGCCCAGTTCGAGAGCATGCTGACCCCGGCTGTGGTGATGGTGACGGTACCGCTCGGCATCTTCGGCGGTCTGCTCGGCCTCTGGCTGACGGGGCAGGAGATGAGCATCTACAGCCAGATCGGCATGATCATGCTGATCGGCATGGTGACCAAGAACGGCATCTTGATCGTGGAGTTCATCAACCAGCTGCGCCAGCGTGGCGAGGCCTTCGATGAGGCCATCATAGCCGGCTCGGTGCGCCGTCTGCGCCCCATACTGATGACCTCGTTGACCGCCATTATCGGCGCCGTGCCGCTGATGGTCTCCATGGGGGCGGGTTATGAGAGCCGGATGGCTGTGGGGACCGTGGTCTTCTTCGGGCTATCCTTGGCGACCCTGGTGACCCTGGTGATGGTGCCTGCCATCTATCATCTGCTGGCCAAACGGGCGGGCATGACGGGGGCGCGGGATCTGCTGGTGGACCAGGCGCTGGCGGCCCAGTCGGCGGTCAAGAGTCAGGACAAACCGGCGGCCTGATACCTACACCCATATAGGTGAAAGACGCAGAAAGCAGATGGCATCACCCCAGCGTGCGGTTAATATGTAGCCAGTTTTAACGCTGAGGTGAGCTATGTTGCCATCTGCTATCTATGAACCGCTGCCCTTCGCTTATATGGGCAGCGGTTTGCTGTTGTTGGGGGTTGCCGATCATCCGGGCCTGCTGTTGGCCGGACTGGCATTCTATCTGGCCGGATCCCTGGCCTGGTTCAGACGCAGTGCCTACCGTCGCCCCGACAAGCCAGTGGTGCGAAAGCAGGGCTGGCCGCTGTGGCTCTACGAGAGCCGCCCGTTCGCGCTGATCCTGCTGGGTTTGCTGATGCTGCGCCTCGCGACCCACCCCATCTTCCTGGCGCCGGCGCTGGTCTGGTGCCTGCTCGGTGGTTATCAGCTGCTGCAGCGCCACTACAGCCGCATAGTGCTGGCCCGCGTCCTGGCCTGATCCCGCTGAACCCGCGTTATTGAGGCGAGCCCGTCACTGGCTCGCCTTTTCCTCGTGCTCTGTGGGGGCAAAAAGCCATCGCCCCCGCTTCGCTCTGCCGGTATAATGCGCGACCCGAATTGTTCCAGGTGTTCAAAATGCAGCCGGTTACCCACCTTTTCTCCTATCCCCGCTACTGGGCCGAGTGCTACGGCACTGCGCCCTTCCTGCCCATGTCCAGAGCGGAGATGGACAAGCTCGGCTGGGACAGCTGCGACATAGTCCTGGTGACCGGTGACGCCTACGTGGATCACCCGAGTTTCGGCATGGCGGTCATAGGCCGCATGCTCGAATCCCAGGGCTTTCGGGTCGGCATCATAGCCCAGCCGGACTGGTCATCTAAGGATGACTTTATGCGCCTGGGCAAGCCCAACCTCTTCTACGGGGTGACGGCGGGCAACATGGACTCCATGATCAACCGCTACACCTCCGACAAGAAGCTGCGCCACGACGATGCCTACACACCGGGAGACATAGGCGGCAAGCGGCCCGACCGCGCGACTCTGGTCTATACCCAGCGCTGTAAAGAAGCTTTCAAAGAGGTGCCGGTGGTCATAGGTGGCATAGAGGCGTCGCTGCGCCGCATCGCCCACTACGACTACTGGTCCGAGACCATACGTCGCTCCATACTGCTGGATGCCAAGGCCGACATCCTCATCTATGGCAACGCCGAGCGGCCGCTGATCGAGGTGGCGCACCGCATCGCCAACGGCGAGACCATGGAGACCATGCAGGACATTCGCGGCACCGCCGTGATCCGCAAGGAACCGCTGCCCGAGTGGCGCGGGGTGGATTCGAGCAAGCTGGATCAGATCGGCCGCATCGACCCCATCATGAACCCCTATATGGAAGGGGCGCCCTGCAGTGACGACGAGGGCACTGCGCCGGTGGCGCAGGAGGCCAAGCCGGTATTGGTGCAGCCGCCCAAGCAGAAACCCTGGGAGAAGACCTACGTCAAGCTGCCGGCGTTCGAGCGGGTCAAAGAGGACAAGGTGCTCTACGCCCACGCGTCGCGCATCCTGCACCACGAAACCAACCCGGGCTGCGCCCGCGCGCTCTCCCAGGCCCACGGCGATCGCATCGTCTGGGTCAACCCGCCTGCCTTCCCGCTGGAAACCGACGAGATGGACGGTGTGTTCGGCCTGCCTTATCAGCGGGTGCCGCACCCGGCTTATGGCAAGGAGAAGATCCCGGCCTACGAGATGATCAAGACCTCGGTCAACATCATGCGTGGCTGCTTCGGCGGCTGCTCCTTCTGCTCCATCACAGAGCACGAGGGGCGCATCATCCAGAGCCGCTCGGAAGAGTCGATCATCAAAGAGATCGAAGAGATCCGCGACAAGGTGCCTGGCTTTACCGGCGTCATCTCGGATCTCGGCGGCCCCACCGCCAACATGTACAAGCTGCGCTGCAAGAGCCCCAAGGCCGAGCAGACCTGCCGCCGCGCCTCCTGCGTCTGGCCGACCATATGCCCGCACATGGACACCGACCATACCCCGACCATAGACCTCTATCGCAAGGCGCGGGATGTGAAGGGCATCAAGAAGATCTTGATCGCCTCCGGCGTGCGCTACGACATAGCGGTGGAAGATCCGCGCTACATCAAGGAGCTGGCCAAGTACCACGTCGGCGGCTATCTCAAGATCGCCCCCGAGCACACCGAGGAGGGCCCGCTCTCCAAGATGATGAAGCCGGGCATGGGCAGCTACTACAGCTTCAAGGAGCTGTTCGACAAGTATTCCAAAGAGGCGGGCAAGCAGCAGTACCTGATCCCCTACTTCATCTCGGCCCACCCGGGCACCACGGATGAAGACATGGTGAACATGGCGCTCTGGGTCAAGACCAACAGCTTCAAGCTGGATCAGGTGCAGAACTTCTACCCGTCGCCGCTCGCCAACGCCACCACCATGTATTACACCGAGAAAAACCCGCTCAACAAGGTGAGCCGCCAGGGCGGGGACGTGTTCGTGGTGAAAGGGGAACGCCGCCGTCGCCTGCACAAGGCGCTGTTGCGCTACCACGATCCGGCCGGCTGGCCCATGATCCGCGAGGCCCTGCTGGAAATGGGCAAGGGTCACCTGATCGGCAACGGCCCCAACTGCCTGGTGCCGCCGGAAGGTCGCGGCGAGGCGGTGGCCTCGCGCAGCATCAACAAGGGGCTGAAACCGGCCCTGACGCGCCACAGCAATATCGTTCATCAGCGTGGCAATGGCGCTGGCAACAAGGCTGCTGGCGGTAAGGGCGCAGTGGCTGCCGCCTCGCAAGGCAAGGCTCGCAACGACACCCCAGCCGCCAGCAAGGGCGGCAAGGCGGGCAATGGCAAGCCAGTAGGCTCCCAGCTCAGCAAAGGGGCTGGCAACGGCAAACCTGCCGCGCAGGGCGCAGGTCAGGGCAAGCCCGCAGGGCAGGGGAAACCCGCCCATAAGGGTAAGGCCCCGACCCGCGCCGGCTCTTCCAATCCGAGTGTCAAACCCGCCACTCAGGGTGGCAAACCTGCGGCCAAAGGGAGTGGTGCCAAGCGATCGGCTCGGTGAGTTTGCTGATTAGAAAGCGATAGAAATTAAAAAGGCGACCAGATGATCGCCTTTTTATTGATTGAAATTGGGATTACATAGTTTTACGCTGCTCGGAGCACTTCAATACCATTCTGTTCAACTGCGGTAATTACATCGTCTGGTGAAACTCTAAAAAATTCTTTCCTGTTATTGACCAAATTTATCCTAGCATGCGCAAATTTCTGATGTAGTGACGCTTCCAAAGCAGGTGCATCGTCACAGTAAAACATCGCGTGAACATCGAAAGTATCCGGTACGGAAGCATCACCCAACTCACGGACTCGGTCGTATGGGTCTACCCGCCTAGTCATGCCTATTTTGACTACATCAGAGCCAAAAGACATTTCATTAGAAATAACATAGACATATCCAGATCGGGTAAGCTGTGCCATAGATACGGCTCTTTTCTCACGTTGTTTTAGGATTTCTAGCTCCTGCTGGTGCATTGCCAGCAATTCACGCTGTTCCTCAGTAGCCGAATCAAGCTTACTCAATTCTTTTTGAATTAGTCTTTCCATCAACTCCCTGTTCTTTATCGCTTTTTCTGCCGCAGACTGGATCTTTGCTTCCTCACGCTCGGCTTCATTTCTTATCCTAGTTTCTTCCCGTTCGCTTTCCTTTATGTCTGTTGTCAATTTCTCTACCTCATAGGAAAGCATCAACTCTTCAAGCTTTAGTAAAAGGTAGGGATTTTGAATCTGAGTTTTTATTATTTTTCCACAGTCATTAATTTCGTCAAAGCTACGTCGAACGCGACTGATTAAGCGATTAATATTATTCCAATCTGCTAATGAAATTGCTGCGTCAACCTCGTTATCGAAGCATCTAAGACGCAATTTTATTTCACGATTAATCAGAGTTCTCGCTTTTGCTTTGCTGTTATTTACAGCTAGGTCATCTCCTAAGGTACAGATGCAAGCTTGCTTATCCTTTACCATTTTTTTGGCTTCATCCTGAACTTTGGTGAGTCTAGTATTTAGTGTATCTAAACTGGTTGAGTTCTTGGAAGTTTTATACATTACATGATCTACAGTCCCTATACCTATGTCATACTGGCTGATTAAGTCTTCTTGAGACTGTAGTATAGTTCTACCACGTTGATAGTCTTGCTGAAGTAATCGGTATTTAGCTGCAATCTCCCCCAGTTTGGCTTTTTCTTTTTCAATAGGAGCAAAATGACGATCAAGCTCATCATAAGTAGGCTTTAATTTTTTTAGATTTTTATAGAGATAAAAAGAAAATATTACAGCTAGGGTGAAACTGATTATGCTAATAATCAACATGATTTTTATCCTAGATACTTGCAGGTAATGTGGAAGAAAGTTTCATATTTCCTGTTTGAGCGTGTAATGTAGATCGTATTAGCTCACTCTCACGAAACTCTTTTGCTTCAGCCTCAAAGTACCAATCAGATTCAATCCCCATATTTTCCATTGCTTCTTTAACTGTTTTGGGATCGGTAATGAAAAATTCTTTTCTGAGATTATCTTTATTAACTCGGTTCTCAGAAAAAAGTTCATGCAGAGTTTTTTCCACATTTGGTGCATTTTCAACGAACGCCAAGGTATGAACATCAAACTTGTATGGGACACTGGCATCACCTAGTTCAATGACTCGATCCATTGGTTCTAAGCGTCGTGTCATACCAATTTTAACAACATCCTCACCAAAGCTACCGTGATTGGAAATCACATATACATAGCCGGCTCTGGTTAATTGGGCTTGTGAAATAGCGCGACAGTATTTCTCTTCCAGCCTCTTTTTTTCCTCCTCAATCTCATCAATGCGTAACTGCATTCTAGCTCGCTCTTCACCGGCCAGTTTTTCTGCCGCTCTTTGTGCTTTTCTTAATTGTGATTCTGTTACACCAATCTCCTCATCCAGTTCATCTACATCATCACCAGATGATTTTTGTGCTCTGAGTGCGGCCTGTTGTTTTTTCTTTATCTGCTTAAGTTCTTCAAGTCTAACTAGCTCTTGATGCCAAACGGTAAGCTCTTTAACTTTAAAATCAAGATACTGAGTTGTAATATATGCACCGACTGTCTCGCCTAATTTAGTTAGTTGTTCATTTAATCTATATAGCTTTTTTAAAGCAACGTCATAACTATTAATACGCATTTTTTTTCGTATTGTTTCAAACTCTGCATTAAAAGCTTTTAGTAATAGTGAGCGATAATCACCAGTCATTTTTGTACCATCTGATTTACTACCAAAGAAAGTCCAGTTTGATATTGCATCAGTAGCATTTCCTCTGGCTATGCAATTATACTGTTCATCCCTACATTTTTTAATGTTCTCTTTTAAGGACTCGCTGTCACCTAGTTTAAATGTAGGTGGTGGCAAGCCAATATCAATGAATTTTGAAAGACTCTTTATTTGTGCTATGCATTCGTTAAGAGAATTGAATTCCTTTAGCCCATGTTCTATATGACCTTCAATTTCTTTATACTGGGCTGAAAGTTGCTCAAAGATTACTTCAATAGGGTTTTCATCTATTTGCTTTTGACGATATGAAATTAGAGATTCATATTTCTTTTTCTGTCGCAACCAATAGAACCCTAACATCAACACTGCCAGTGCAGCTAAAAAAAATATGATGGGTAAATCTGATGGTTCACTTACCATTATTATGCCCTTAAAGTTCATTATTATGAGATAATAAAAAGCACCTAGTCACACATTAATATTGTTGGGGTCTTGACAAGTTGCTTTAAAATTTTATCAATTAATGATTATTAATTAATGTTGTAGTGTTAATCTTGATGGCTAATAATGTTTAGCTATTTATGGAACTATTTCCAATAGGGTTGTGAAAAGTGTTAGTAATGATAGAGCATATTAAATGTTAGCTGCCCGAACTATTATATTCATTTTTAATTTTCTCTAGTGAGAGCTATAGCATTCATTTGTTGGGCTTCGTTATGCTCAGAGCCAACCTACGAAACACGCTACCGCCCGTGGATTACAGCTTCCAATATGCTCCCTTGACCCGCGCTGGTAGTAACCCATCGCAGCTCAACAGGTTCTGGATGGCTATGGTAAGCCAAGCGAAGCAGGACCAGCGAGCACAAAACGGAGGTAACCATCAGAAAATCATCGTTTTTTGAACTGCGTCATCAAAGCGCTTAAGCAGGCGCGATAAAGGCGGGCAAGCAGGCGCGGCTTTGCTATCTTGTTCGGCCTATGGATAAGGGGGGCTGAATGGCCGGCTCCCTTGCACAGGAGCAATGAATGGCGGTGAAAGCCAAATCCAGAAGAGAGAAGATGGGCAGCGGGCTAGGGCTGCTGCTCGGGATCCTTATTTTCAATCTGATTGCCTACCAGTTTGTTGAGACAAAAGCGCTTTCCGAGACCAACCGGATGATAGGGGCCATTGTCAGCGCCCTGCTCTGCTCCGAGCTGGGTGCGAGAGTGGGCAAGTGGCTGGATCGCAGAGAGCAATCTTGACGGGATTTCCCGAGTCACCCGGCAAACGGCTGTCACCTGGCCATGGGGCAGCAAAGCGTTCAGCTTTCACGCCCCTTATTGCCACACTTCCTGCCCCTTGGCATTGAGCAGGGTGTGAAAGAGATAGTGATCATCCCGATCGTAATAGACGGTGAGGGTGTGGCGCTGGGTGTAATCCGCCGCCACGCCAGCCACCGTCATGGGGATCAGCACCAGCTCCCCCAGCCCCATAGTCACGGCGCTCGCCGTGGCCTGGCCATTGCCGTCAGCGCGCTTGTGGATCTTGCCGAGCACGGTAAAGCGATCGCAACCCTGCACCTTATCCTCGGTCAGAAAGGCGGCCTGCTGGCAGAGCTGGGGCTCGCCCAGCTCGGCGCGAATGGTCGCGCGTGTCTCCCCCGATACCAGGGTGTTGCGAAAGCGCCCCGAGTAGTGATCGATGGCGGCGGCGCAACCGCTCAGCAGCCCGATCAGCAGCAGCGGTGTGAACCGCAGACAGGCGGGCATCATGGACGGGCCTCGCCATCTGCAAGGGCAGCATCACCTCGCCGCCCGGGTTCGCTGCGATGCAGGAAGGTGGTCAGGGTATCGCGCGGCGGCGTGATGCCGCACTGCACCAGAATCCGCCCGATGGCCCCCCTGTGATAGCCGCCGTGGGTCACCAGATGGAGCAGCATTTCCTCGCGGCTCATCTGCCCCCTGTCGCCATCGACAAAGCGAAACGAAAGCGAGGTTTCACCTTCTTGCGGGCTCAAGGTAGCGACGTAATCCACCAGCCAGTTATCCAGTGCCGTGACCAAGCTGCGCAGCGCCGCCAGGGTCGGCGTGTCCGGGGTATTGGTGGCACTGAAGCCGTGCCGTTCCTCCAGCAGATTGGCCTTGAAGATGGCATCGACCACATGGATATGGTTGAAGATCCTAAGGCAGGTGTGGTGGGCTTCGGCATATTGCTGCGCGTCCAGCGTGGCGATTGCATCCAGCAGCTCGCCATCGGCCCAACGCTTGTAGTGAAAGAGGGATTGCAGCGTCTTGTTGCTCATCGGTTCCTTGCCCCTATGTCTCCTTGAAGTGGGGCATGTTAGCCAAAATGGGTGCAATACGAAACCCGTTTTGCTGGCGATACATATGTGCCCACCTTGGCTATTGGCAGGGGGGAGTAAAGCCACTCCCGCCTGATCTTCGGTTGGCAAGGGAGGGTTCCTCGCCCTTGCGAAGGGGGAGGCTGAGAGGGGGCGAGGTAGCCCGGGTTGCGGCAAGGCTGGATCTGCGGGGGAAATCCTGAGATGGTGCGGGCACTTAGCCGGTTATCCACTGATCGAGTGACAAGGAGTTCCCATGCGCATTGCCTTGATTGGCCTCGGTGATATCGCCCAGAAAGCCTATCTGCCGCTGATTGCCAGCGACGAGCGGGTCACCCCGCTGCTCTGTACCCGGAGCCCAGCTGTGCTGGGCAAGCTGGCCCGCCAGTACCGTATTGCCGAGTGTTTCACCGAGGTGGATGGGCTACTCGCGAGTAGCCCGGATGCCGTGATGATCCACGCCGCCACCGCAGTACACTTTGAGCTGGCCGAGCAATGCCTGCAAGCGGGCATCCCCACCTTTGTCGACAAGCCGCTCTGCTTTGATTACGCCGAGGTAGAAGCGCTCGCCAATCTGGCCATGGCGCAGGATTGCCCGCTATTTGTCGGTTTCAACCGCCGCTATCTGCCCGCCATGAGCGCGGCCCGGACAGATAATCAGTTGCTCACCGAGCTTAACTGGCAAAAGCACAGACACGCCCTGCCTGGGCTGCCGCGTCCGTTCCTGTTCGACGACTTTATCCATGTGCTCGACAGCCTCTGCTTCTATGGCGGCGCGCCTACCGGGGATCTGTATGCGGTGCTGCGGCGAAGCCCCCTGCAGCCCGAATTGCTGGCCGGGGTCAGTGTCGCCTGGCAAAGCGGGCAGGTGGAGGTGAGCGGCAGCATGAACCGCAGCGCCGGCATCACGGAGGAGCGTATCGATGCCTATGGCGACAACCTCTCCCTGCACCTTGATAACTGCACCCGGGGCACGATTGCCCGAGACAAGACGCTGCAGACCCTGGCACCGGACGACTGGCAGCCGGTGCTGGCCCAGCGGGGCTTCGTGGCCATGCTCGATCACTGGTATCGACAGATCGAGCTGGGCAAGGCCGATGGGGCGCTGATTGAGAGCTATCTGCAGAGCCATCGACTGGCCGAGCGGCTGGTGGCGCTGGCGACCTGATCCTTCTCCTTCGCCTGTGGCGCCTGACTGGGCGGGCCCGCACGGGTGAGGAAACAGGCAGACCACTGTACAAGATGGCGGATCCCTGCGCAGTCAGCCGGCGAGGGCGCCGCCGCGCGAGCCAAGCGGACGCTTGTTTGCTATCTTGGCGGCCATGAACTGCCTTCAGAGCAACAGAGTGTCATGAGCATTGTTTTGGGAATGGAGCCGGGCCACCGGCTCACGGGTGACGAGGCTGTGAGCCGCCCCCAGGCCAGCATGGCTAAGCGGCCATGAGCATTATTCTGGGGATAGACCCAGGTTCGCGCATCACAGGCTACGGCGTCATCCGCATAGTCGCAGGCAAGGCGGAGTACCTGGGCTCGGGCTGCATCCGTACCGACCTGGGCGAGCTGCCGTCGCGCTTGAAGCAGGTGTATGACGGGGTGAGCGAGATCATCACCCAGTTCAAGCCGGACGAGTTCGCCATAGAGCGGGTCTTTATGGCCCGCAACGCGGATTCTGCCTTGAAGCTGGGTCAGGCTCGCGGCAGCGCCATAGTCGCGGCGGTCAATGCCCTGCTGCCGGTCAGCGAATACTCGGCAACCCAGATCAAGCAGGCGGTGGTGGGCACGGGCGGCGCGGCCAAGGAGCAGGTGCAGCACATGGTGACCCATCTGCTCAAGCTGTCGGCCACGCCCCAGGCGGATGCGGCGGATGCGCTCGGGGTGGCACTCTGCCACTTCCATACCCGCCAGAGCCTGATCAAGATGGCGGGGCGGGCCACCAGCTCGGTGCGCGGCCGCTATCGCTGAACCTTGCCGACGCTGACTGCGTCTGAGGAGCAATGTGAGAGGAGGGCGCCCGGGCGCCCTCCTCGTTTATCCGTTGCGCCTGGGTCCTCAGGTGCTTGCCATCCTGTTGTTAAAAGCCTCAACAGAGTCACAAGTTGTCGTACCAGATGGCGGGACGCCATTCGGGACTGACGACAATCCTCTCGATGAATCAATCACTTGTGATCATGATCACACTTTCTTGGCGAGGCAGGCTCACTTCGCCTCGTCATGTCACGCTCCCATAATGTGGCGCCGTTTAAGAACGGCGACCTCGTGAGCCCAGGCTCATGTTCCATCCATCATTGGGAGAGTTGAGAGTGAAACCTTTTGCAGCTGAGTTTATGGGCACCTTCTGGCTGGTGCTGGGGGGTTGTGGCAGCGCAGTGCTGGCCGCCGCTTTCCCGAACGTGGGAATAGGCCTGCTGGGCGTGGCGTTGGCGTTCGGTCTGACTGTGCTGACCATGGCCTATGCCATAGGCCACATTTCAGGTTGTCACCTGAACCCGGCCGTGACCGTCGGGCTCTGGGCCGGTGGCCGCTTCCCGGCCTCCGGTGTGCTGCCTTACATAGTCGCTCAGGTATTGGGCGGGATTGCGGCAGCGGCCGTGCTCTATGTGATCGCCAGCGGTCAGGCCGGGTTTGATGTGAGCGCCGGTTTTGCCTCCAACGGCTATGGCGAGCACTCGCCGGGCGGCTACAGCCTGCTGGCAGCCCTGGTGTGCGAAGTGGTGATGACCGGTTTCTTCCTGTTCGTCATCATGGGCGCCACCGACAGCCGGGCCCCGGCCGGGTTTGCCCCCATCGCCATCGGTCTGTGCCTGACGCTCATCCACCTCATCAGCATTCCGGTGACCAATACCTCGGTCAACCCGGCGCGCAGCACTGGGGTTGCCCTGTTCGTGGGTGACTGGGCCCTCGGCCAGCTGTGGCTGTTCTGGGTTGCTCCGATCGTCGGTGCCATTCTGGGTGCATTGGCCTATCGCGTGATCGCCCCTAAAGCGTGATCCGTGACGAAAAAGTGTGGTATCGACACGCCCCCGGGCGTGTTTTTTCGTTTCAGGGGGGCGCAAGAACGGGCCACTAGGGCCCGGCTGGTTGCGTTGCTGGGTGAAAGAGGGAAGGTCTTACAACCCCTTGGCGCTCAACATGTCCTTGTAGCGCTGGCGCAACAGCTGCACCCGCTCCACATAGGCGCGGGTCTCGGCATAAGGGGGGATGCCCCCATGTTTTTGCACCGCGCCGGCTCCCGCGTTGTAGGCCGCGGTCGCCAGCGCCACGTTGCCGCCATATTGCTTGAGCAGGCCTGCCAGGTATTTCACCCCGCCGAAGATATTCTGCTCGGCCATCAGGGCATCGCCGACCCCCAGCTCGCGCGCCGTGGCCGGCATCAGCTGGGTCAGCCCCATGGCCCCCTTGCGGGAGACCGCCAGCGGGTTGAAGGCGGATTCGGCGTGGATCAGCGCCCGGATGAGTGCGGGCTCCACCTGATAGGCCTTGGCCGCCGCCTGTATCGTGCTGGCGTAGTCGTAGAGGAAGAGGCCGGTGGTGCGCCAGTTGACCTTGGAGGCCGGGTCGCAGGCGTAGCAGTCGTTGAACAGCAGCAGCTCATAGTGCCCCTGCTCCGGCATCATGTCGGAGTAGCGGATCACGCCGTTTTTCTGCACCGATTTGTAGACTTGGATCTGGCGCGTGCCGGGCGGCAGGCTGGCGGTCAGCCGGGTGGGTTCGGGCAGTGCGCTGGGCGCGGGCATTGGCTTGGGCGCCGCAAGAGGAACTGAGAGGGGGGCCTGCGCCTCTGTGGTCAGGATCACCACCTCGGCCGGCGGGGGAGTCTGGCTCCAGCCGGTCGGGGAAAACAGCGGGATCAATCCCATCAACATCCATGCTTTCAACGGCTTGCTCCCTTAGCCTCGTTAGCCTTGTTGAGTAAAGCATCATGGCGGTTGCAGAACAAGCTGCCGATGAGCGCAGCGCCCGAAATAAACCGGCAAATAAAGAGGGGCCGCGCAGTGGCGGCCCCTGTTGGGTGTCTCTTCCTTATTCCTGCAGCCAGAGCCGGGCACTGCGGGCGGGGATGGCGACCCGTACCCACTGGCTCTGCACATTGATCAGGGCGCTGCTGTCGAGCACGTCCCGGTAGTTGCGATACCAGTTCATCTCGAACTTGGCGGTATCGAGCCAGTACTCCTGCTCGTAGTCACACTTGTTGATGCCGACCAGCCCCAGCTTGCCGCGCTTGAACAGCACGAAGCAGTCGCCGCTGCCGACCAGCTGCATCGGCTGGCCCTGCACCGTATTGTGGAAGCGGATCATCCCCTTGAGGTCGCTGCGCTGGTAATAATCCTGCCAGCGCAGCCCATCCTTGGCCTGGGTCTCGCCGTGATCGGAATAGACCAGGGGCGAGCCGCCATCGCGGCCGAGCAGATAGGCATAGGCCAGCTTCTCGTCGGTCTGGTTCAGGATCTGGTAGCGAAAGCCATCGTTGGTGGGAATGTCGTGGGTGATGGCGAAGGTGACGGCCCGGCTGCCCGGCAGGGCCTGACCGTAGGCACCCGGATCCGCCAGCAGGTTCATGCTGCCGCCATAGCCCAGCGCCCCGCGCAGGGAGGCAAACAGCGGGAAGTCATAGGCCCCCTGACCGCTGCTGTCGAGATAGGGTTTGAGGAAGCGTTCGTAATCCGTGCTGCCGGCGCCCCCCGTGGTGATCACCTCGCCAAACACCTGTACGCCCTGTTTGATCTCGGGGGTGAACACGGCATTGATCTGGTAATCGCTCATGTGCTTGACCGCATCGACCCGAAAGCCCTTGATCCCCATCCCCTTGAGCGCCTTGAGGTAAGCCTGCTGCTGGCTCACCACCCAGTTGTTGGGGTCGAGATCCGGCAGCCCCTTGTCACCGGCGCCGCCGCACAGGCGCCAGTACTGGACGTGGCCCGGATCGCTCCAGTCGGTGATGCAGCCTTCGGGATGAAAATCCGATCCCGCCAGCAAGTTCTGGCCCAGATCGCCGAACAGCTTCTGGCGCTCGAAGTAGGCGGGGTTGGCCGCATACTGGCCGAGCAGCTCGCTGCCGGGGTAGTTGAGATCGCTGCGCTTCCAGCTCTCGTTGGCCATGTGGTTGAGCACCACGTCCGCATAGACGGCTATGCCCCGCGCCTGCATGGCGGCGATCAGCTGCTCGAGATCCTGCTTGTTGCCAAGGGGGGTGTCGATGAGGCGCAGATCCTGTGGTTGATAGCGTGCCCACCACTCGTTGCCCGACGACTTGAGGGGCGGCGAGATGAGCACCTGTTTGTAGCCGGCGGCCTTGATGAGATCGGCCTTGGCGGTGACTTCACTGTATTTCCAGTTGAAGGCGTGCAGTATGACGTCGGCTTGCGCCAGAGGGGCGATCAGCATGCCTGCGATCACCCAGATCCCCGCTATTTTTTTCATTATTGTCAGTCCTTGTTTGGGTGCCCATGTGGGCACCCAGAGCCTCACATCGGCCCGCCGGGCCGGCAATCTCCTTTTGACTGTTTTGTGAGCATTTTCAAAGGGGAGTATGCGGATCTGTGACGGCTTGCATAAAACCGTCTAGGCCCCGTCATTACTGACTTTTCCATCACTTCAACGGCTGGCCGACAACTCAGTCGAGGCCGTTGTTGTAGAGCGGCTGCCAGGCACAGAAACGCTGGCCGTTGCGGCTGTTTTGCAGCCAGAAACGGTTGCAGTTGTCGTCGTAGTTGCTGGCGCCGACGTTGACGGCATAGCTGCTCAGGCGCTGCCCCTGCAGGGACTGGAACACCCCGTTGTAGAGCAGGGAGAAGTGCAGGTGCGGGCCTGTGGAGGAACCGCCCTCGCACAGCGCCTCGTTGCGGTTGCTGGCATAGGTGCCTATGGGGGTGTCGGCGGCCACGTAGTCGCCGCTGCGTACCGAGATGCCGCTCATGTGGTAATAGTTGGTGGCCCAGCCGTTGGGGGCCGTGACCCGCACCTGGCAGCGGGAGAAGACGGTGACTGTGCCGCTGTTGGCGGCGGTGACCGTGTAGGTGGCACCACCCCAGCCCGGCCAGTCGTAGGAGACATCGATGGAGGAGTAGGGGTAGCCCGAGCCGCTATGGGAGTGGGCACCGTTCACCTTCCAGCTGTAGCCCTGGCGCCAGGGCAGCTGGAACTGACCGCCGGCCAGCCGGGCTGGCGGCCTTGCAGCAGGGGCCTTGGACGACGTCATGGCCTCCTTGCCAAACAGGGTTTGCCACTGCTCGCTCAACTGCTGCCGCTCGTGCGGGCCAAGCAGGCTGGCCAGGGCGGCCTGGTGCGCGGCAAGCGGGGGCAGGGCGGGGGCGCTGCGCTGGCTCAGCCGCAACTGGGCCTGGGCCTGATAGAAGCGCTCGGAGAGCTGGCGCGCCATCGACTCAACCTGGTTGTCAAAGCCCTTGGCCTTGACCCGCCGGGCGAACGGCGCCGCCATGGCCTGTTCCGAGGGGGCCGAGATGAGCTGGCTGCTCGCCTCCATCAGGGCCAGCAGCAGCTGGGGGTTGAGGCTGGTGATGCCGCTCCAGTGCAGGATCACCTCCTCCTTGGGCAGCAGGTGGGGCGCCTGTTGCAGCAGGAAGTCGTGCAGATCGAACGCCATGGCCGCCTCGCCAAACACGAAGTGGGCCTCATCCAGCGGCACAGTGACGGCGTCGCTGGCGATGAGCTGCTGCCGGCTGAAGTGGTAGGGAGCAAGCGGTGTGTGAATGTCGCCGGCCCAGCTGGCGGTGGGGAGCAAGGCCAGCATCAGCAGTGAAGGTATGGGTCTGAACATGGTATCTCCTTGGCAAAGTGGTGAGGTGTCAGCGTGGGAGTGATCCCGCTCAGGCAACGACAGCGCTATGCTATGCCAAGGTTTCACCATAGGGTGACAGGCCAGAATTGCTATTCGAATGAGGCTTTTCTTTGCGGTGGATGATCAGGGGTGATTGTTAACAAATGTTTACGAAAATAGTTTCTGATGCTAAATCAGCCACTTGTTAACGAGTGAGTGAGGCCTTGCCGTAAAATCCGGCGGATCGAGCAAGCAGTGCCCGTGCGGGGGATAGCGTGATAGGATTGCCCCTGGTTTCTGAGGCCGGTTGCCTGTTGAAAAGTGAACAAGCAGGGGCTGTTATTGGCTTTTTTGTTACTAAAAGGCGTGATATCTTGCTGGTTAATCTGGTCGGATCTCTTGCCGATCTGCAACTGAATATTGAGGGCTGGGCCGAGTGGCCAAGGATGGAACGGGTGTGATTAGCAAGCGGGCGATGGAGCTCACCTTCGAAGAGTACTGTGATGCGGATCTTTCCCTGATCAGGGACTACTACGAAACCACTTTCTCCCATTACGTGCCGGATCTGGCCGAGCGTATCTTCGTGGTGCGCGACGCTCACTGGCTGGTGGGCGCCGTGCGTCTGCGCGACGAACAGGATTACTACCATCTGTGCGGCTTTCGCCTGCTGCCCCATTACCAGTCGCTGGGACTGGGCTCCCGTCTGTTGCAGCACGCCTGCAACGATCTGCTGGACAAGCCGGTGGTGTGCCAGGCATTGCCGTTCGAGAAGCCGTTTTACCTCAAGGCCGGTTTTGCCGACCTGCCCCTGCACGAGCTGGATGGCCCGCTCTTCTCCCTCTATGACCAGCAGCGCGAACAGGGTTACCAGATCGAGCTGCTGGTGCGTCAGACCAAGGCCCCCGTCTACAACTGACGGCTCACTGGGGCTTGGTCAGCAGGTGGATCTTGCCCGGTGACAGCTCAAGCCCCAGCAGATTCTCTTTCAGCCAGGCCTGGTTCGGGTCCTTGTCGTTGAGGCGATAGACAGGCTGGGTCTCCAGCCGTTTCTCCATGCTCTGCAGCAGCATGCCGAGCATGAAGCCGAACTTCTGCTGCGCCGCTTCTGGCTCCAGCTTGTACTCAATCAATTTCATGTTGTCGAGGAAGAGGGCGCTCTGGGCCTTGTCATAGCGCGGCCTGGCCTCGTAGGTCATGTTCAGGCGCGCGTCGTATTCGGTCTGATCCGGCAGGGCGATTTTCAGCTTGCCCTTGCCATAGACGCGGGCGGTATCCGGGCTCTGGCGCCCGATCTGGACGTCGCTCTGCTCGAGCTGCACATGGGCCTTGATGATGCCGGGCAGCTCCAGCTGTTTGTTCACTTGTACCTGGGATTGCAGGTACTGGTTTATCTGTTGCTCATTGATGTCATATGAGCCTTGGCCTAGCATGGCCAGACTCAGCAGCATAGATTGCAGGATCATGCTAACGACCTGATAGAATGGGTGTGTTTTACAGCATACCATCCTGGCCCCGTGGGATCTGCCCACCGCATGTCACTCTGGTGTACAAGGAGTTCTCTTGATCAATGGCTTGGAGCACGACATCCAGCTGCTGTTTTCCCAGTTCCTCGGCTGGCTGCTGCTGTTATTTCACACCGTGATCGTGACGGGGGTCTCCCTGCGGGTGGTGATGAAACGGCGCCCCATCGGTGTCTCGCTGGCCTGGCTGGCGCTCATCTATGCCATCCCGTTTGCCGGGGTCGGTTTCTACGTGCTGTTTGGCGAGATCCGGCTCGGCCGGCGGCGCGCCGAACGGGCCCAGGCCATGTACCGCCCTTACGCCATCTGGATCCGCCAGCTGGCCCGCCTCTTCCCCCAGCACTGCTGCGAGGTGGGGGAGAAGGCCCAGCCGCTGCACGATCTGATCCAGAGCCGGCTGGCCATGCCCATGCTCTCCGGCAATCGTATGACGCTGCTGAGCAGGCCGGAATCCATCTTGCGCGAGATAGTGCGCGACATCCGCCAATCCTCCCAGTCCTGCTATCTGGAGTTCTACATCTGGCACCCGGGTGGCGATGCCGACGAGGTGTGCGAAGCGCTGATGGAGGTAGCGGCGCGCGGCGTGGATTGTCGTCTGCTGCTCGATTCCATGGGCAGCAAGGCCTTCTTCCGCTCGCCCTGGCCGAAGCAGTTGCGCAAGGCGGGGGTCAAGCTGGTGGAGGTGTTGCCGGTCGGCGCCTGGCGCATCCCGTTCCAGCGCCAGGATTTGCGCATGCACCGCAAGCTGGTGGTGATCGACGACAGGGTCGGTTACACCGGCTCCATGAACATGGTGGATCCCCGCTTCTTCAAGCAGAACGCCGGGGTCGGCCAGTGGGTCGACATCATGATCCGGGTACAGGGGCCCATGGTGCCGCTGATGTGGTCCATCTTCGTCTGGGACTGGGAGATGGAGACCGGCGAGCGGCTGCTCGACAGCCTGCAGCACGAGCCTGAGGCCTGGCCCCAGAGCAACTACCGGGCCCAGCTCATTCCGTCCGGCCCCTTCGTCGGCGGTGACTGCATCCAGCAGAGCTTGCTGCTGGCCATCTATCAGGCCCGTCACCATCTGGTGCTGACCACCCCCTATTTCGTGCCGGATGATCCGCTGGCGGCGGCGCTCTCCTCGGCGGCGGCGCGCGGGGTGCAGGTGCAACTGGTGTTGCCGGCGCGCAACGACTCCCTGATGGCCAATCATGCCTGCAACGCCTTTATGGAAGAGCTGCTGGAGGCCGGGGTCGAGGTCTACCGCTACGATGCCGGTCTGCTGCACACCAAGAGCGTGCTGGTGGATGACGACTTCGCGCTGGTGGGTACTGTGAACCTGGACAGGCGCAGCCTCTGGCTCAACTTCGAGGTGACCCTGCTCATCGACAACCCGGTGTTTGTCGCCGAGATGACCCAGCTGGTGCAGGGCTACATGATAGAGGCGACCCCTATGTCGCTGACCAAGTGGCGCGCCCGCCCCTGGTACAAGAAGGTGATGGAGAACATCTTCTATCTGTTCAGTCCCTTGCTGTGACATCACTTAATTGCGGCCGACGCCGAATTGGACTTGCCTAGCCCCGATATGGCCCCGTAGAGTGCGGCAATGAGCCTTTGGAGAATCATATAAAGATGAAGAAGCGAGTAGCGCTGGCCGTCGGTGCGGCCCTGGTAGTGGGTGGACTGGGTGCCTGCTGGCACACGGGCAATACGTTCGATCGCATCATGGCCGAGCAGATTGCCAAGGTGAAGCAGGAGAGCGGCGTCGAGATGACCTGGCTGCCGGGTGCCAGCAACCTGTTCACCCGCGATGGCGTGCTGAAGGTGGTGGTCACGCCGCAGACCCTGGCCAGCCTGGATGGTCAGCTGGAAGGGAGCGAGCCGGTCGAGGCGCAGTTCATCGTCAACAGCCGCATCCTGCCGCTCTATATCAAGAGCAACATGCTGCTCGACACCAAACAGGGCTCGCTGGCCCCTGTGTTCAGCGCGCTCAAGCTGGAGCAGTGGCAATTTGGCATAGAGTCGGTCAGCAGCCTGTGGACCGCCAGCAACAGCAGCCGCTTCTGGGCCAACGAATTCAAGGTCAAGCAGGGGCTCGACGAGTTCAGTTTCCTGCCGATGAAGGGGGACTATCACGGCGATCTGGAAGGCAATGGTCACGTCACCTTCCACTGGCAGGGCATGACGCTGCACGAAGAGCAGAGCAAGATGGACATGGTGCTGGCCGAACTCAAGGGCAGCGCCGACATGGCCGAGATCAGCGGCATCTGGCTCTCGCCTCGCAGCGACATGACCCTATCCGCGCTGTCGGTGCAACTGCCTGACAGCGTCAAGGTGTCACTGCAGGGGCTGACCACGGAAACCCAGCTGGCAGGGGACGATGCCCAGACCCTCTCCAGCAGCTATCAGATGAAGGTGAACACCCTCAATCTGGAGAACGAGACCGACAACCTGGCGCTGACCCAGAGCAAGCTGGCCCTGAATCTCAAAGGGCTGGATCTGGAAGGCTATCAGGCGCTGCAGGCCGCCAGCGGCCAAGGGGTGGAAGATCAAGCCATCCAGCAGGCGCTGGACAAGCTGCTCAAGCGCGGCGCGACCCTGGAGCTGGTGGACTTGAGCGCCCAGCTCAACGGCGAGCCCGTCTCCATGAAGGGGGACGTCAAGCTGGCGGCCACCTCGCTGGAGCAGCTGTTCAACAGTGAAGAGGGGATGCACGCCCTGTCCGGCCTGCTGCACGCCAACCTCAGCGGCCAGCTGGGCAAGGCAGTGCCGCAACTGGCCCCCATGCTGGAGCAGTTTGCCGCCATGGGCTACCTCAAGGCGGACAAGGCCCAGCTGACCGCCGAGTTCAAGCTCGACAAGGGTGCCATGACCATCAATGGTCTGCCGCTGTAAGCCGAGTGCAACAACAGGCAGTGCAGAAACAACAAAGGCTCCCATGGGAGCCTTTGTTGTTTCTGGCGTGATGCCGCAGGCGGGTTACTTGAACACCACCGTCTTGTTGCCGTAGACGAACACCCGCTCGTTGAGCACCAGCTCCAGCGCGCGGCTCAGCACGGATTTCTCCACGTCGCGACCGGCCCTGGCCATGTCGTCGGCACTGAAGGCGTGGCCGACATGGATCACGTCCTGCTCGACGATTGGGCCCTCATCCAGATCGTCGGTGACGAAGTGGGCGGTGGCGCCGATCAGCTTGACCCCGCGATCGAACGCCTGGCGGTAGGGGCGGGCACCGATGAAGGCCGGCAGGAAGGAGTGATGTATGTTGAGGATCTTGCGCGGATAGGCCTCGACGAAGCTCGGCGTCAGCACCCGCATGTACTTGGCCAGGATCACGTAGTCGGGCTGATAGCCGTCTATGATGGCGCGTACCTGCTCTTCGTGCTCGGTGCGGCTCAGATCCTCGTGACTGACGGTGTGGAACGGGATGTCGAACTTGCCTGTCAATTCTGCGAGCGTGTCGTAGTTGCCGATCACCGCCACTATGTCCATGTCCAGCGCGCCGGCGTAGTTCTTCATCAGGATGTCGCCGAGGCAGTGAGTCTCCTTGGTCACCAGGATGACGATGCGCTTCTTGCCGGCCTTGACCAGACGGCGCTGGGCACCGGCGGGCAGGGCATCATCCAGATCCGCCAGCAGGGTCTCGTCGTTGAAACGTCCCTCCAGCTCGGTGCGCATGAAGAAGCGGCCGTTTTCGTGATCCACGAACTCATCGTTCTTGTTGATGTTGAGCTGGTGCTTGTAGCAGATGTTGGTGATCTTGGCGATGAGGCCCTTGGCGTCCGGACAGTCCGTCAGCAGTATTTTCTTTTCCATCTCTGTCATGATTCCGTTTGTGGTGTTGGCGCCTGAGTCTGCGCAGGCTGCGCGTTTTTTCAGGCACTATGCCATAAACAAAATCAGAAAAGACAGTGTCCCGTGCGTGCGTGAGTCAAGTTGCTGGCGGCGGGCACAGGTCGGTTCCATATTCATCTTTGATGGGTTTTGGGCTGGTATCCTGCGTTTTTTTTCTTTAGGCTGTCTGCGCTTATTCTCAGGGCGGGGTGAAATTCCCCACCGGCGGTATCCCGATCTGACTCGGGGAGCCCGCGAGCGCCCGACCTTGCAACCAGGTCGGGGTCAGCAGATCCGGTGAGATGCCGGAGCCGACGGTCATAGTCCGGATGAAAGAGGATAAGACAGATATTGCAGGCATGGCCCCCTTGGGCTGGCCGCTGCATACCTATCTCTGTCTGCCTTTCCATGCCCTGATTCTGGTCCTTGTCTTGTTTAGGAGTCTTACCATGAATCAGTCTCTACTCAGTGAATTCGGTGATCCCCTTGCGCGCGTCGAAGCGGCGTTGGCGGCCCTGCGGGCCGGTCGTGGCGTATTGGTGGCCGACGATGAAGATCGGGAGAACGAAGGCGACCTCATCTTCGCCGCCCAATCCATGACCAATGAACAGATGGCCATGATGATCCGCGAGTGCTCCGGCATCGTCTGCCTCTGTCTGACCGACGAGCGCGTTCGCCAGCTGGAGCTGCCCATGATGGTGGAGGCGAACTCCAGCCACTATCAGACCGCCTTCACCGTCACCATAGAGGCGGCGCAAGGGGTGACCACGGGCGTGTCGGCGGCCGATCGTGTCACCACCATTCGTGCGGCCATCGCCGATGGTGCCAAACCGTCCGATCTGCATCGCCCCGGCCATGTCTTTCCGTTGCGGGCTCGTACCGGCGGTGTGCTGACACGCCGCGGCCATACCGAAGCCACGGTCGATCTGATGCAGCTGGCTGGCCTCAAACCGTTCGGGGTCTTGTGTGAACTGACCAAGGAAGATGGCTCCATGGCTCGTCTGCCGGACCTGATTGCCTTCGGCCGCCTGCATCAGATGCCTGTGCTGACCATCGAAGATCTGGTGCAATATCGTCAATTGCTGTCAGAACGTTCAGCCTGAGCCTCATACGAAATTGTAATAAGCCCAAAATTTGGTTACGCTCTGTGCGAACCTCATCCAGAGGCACTCATTTTTGCTTAAAGTTTGCACATAAAGTGTGCAACTAAAAAAAAATGAGGGTTTTAATGCATTTATCTGTGATGGGGCCTATCCAAAGTATGATTCTTTTGTGCCATAATCACGCCGCTTGCTAAACGTCTGGCGAGTTAAAGGGAGCTTTTAAAAATGAAAAAATTGTTGTTGGTAGGTGTTGTTGGTCTGTCCGCTCTGCTGGGCGGTTGTGCAAACACCAGCGAACTGGAAACCTCCGTTCAGAATCTGTCTAACAAAGTTGACCAACTGGCTCAAGATGTTAGCGCAGTTCGTGCTGATCAATCCAAGATCGCTGCTGATGTTGCAGAAGCCAAGCAAGAAGCTATGCGTGCTAACCAGCGCATCGACAACATGGCTACTTCCTACAAGAAGTAATCCATGCGAAAAAATGGCGCATTCATGCGCCATTTTTTTTTGCCTGAAATTCGTCAATTCCCCGCTTTCCGCCCCTGAAATCCACCTCAGCAAGGCAATGCCGATCCCTCGGCATCACCCCGTCGTTCATTCCCGCATCGATCAGTAGAGCAGGCTGTAGAGCTTGCGACGGTAGCTCTGTGCCGCCGGGTTGCTTCCCATTGTGGTCAGGATGTCTAGATAGGTCTTCTTGGCATCGCCAAAAGCCAGGTCGCGCTTGAGGATGGTGAACAGCAAGGTCAGCGCCTCTTCCTGTCGACCCGCCTGGTTGTATTGCACCGCCAGCTCCTGGGTCAGGGTGAAATTGTCAGGATCCTGCTCGTGACGCGCCTCCAGCGCCCGCAGTTCCGGGCTGTCTGCGGCCTGCAGTGCCAGCGCCAGCCGGGAGCTCAGGGTCTGATAATGGTCATCCTGCGCGATCATGGGGATCTTGCCGAGCCGCTCCTGCGCTTCGTCCAGCAGATTGAGATCCAGCGCCGCCTGAATGAGCCACAGGCTGATGTCGTGGCGCTCCGGAGCCAGCTGGTGAGCCTTGGTGAGATGGGCATAGGCCACATCGGCCTGGCCGTCTGCCAGCGCCTGCTGCGCCTGCTCGAACAGCAGTTCCTCCTCCTTGGGAGCGAAGGCGGCAAAATAGTGGCGCAGGGTGGCTTCGTCCTGCGGCCCTTCCAGAATGGCCTGCTCGTCCGGGCGACCCTGATGGAAGAGTACCAGGGCGGGCAGGGCACGCAGGCCGAGCTGGCTGGCCAGCGGTTGCAGCTGCGGATCGTTCATGTCGACCCTGGCCAGGGTCACCTGGGGGTTGGCCGGGCCAACCAGTGACTCCACCAGCGGGGTCATGTCCTGACACTCTGGCATCTGGGGGGCGTGGAAATAGATGACGACCGGCTTTTTCATGGACGCATCGATCAGTGCGGTTTGGAAATTCTGGGGATTGATGTCGACGATCATGAGGCTGACTCTTGGAAAATGGTGTGAGTTAACATGGGGTTGATGGGGGAGGATTTCAAGTTGTCATCCAGCAGCCAGCCGTTGACGGCCAGGGTCGGGGCGGCGAGGCTGAGCCAGCCGCTGCCAAGGGGCCAATCCTGCACCCGGTAATCGTGCTCATCGAGCCGGTTGTCGAGCCGCCACGCCTGCTGCGGCACAAAGCATACCTTGTCGAGCCCGGCGGCAATGCCGGCACCGTGGGCTTTCAACACCGCCTCCTTGCGTGACCAGAGCCGATAGAAGGCGCTTTCCTGCTCTTCTGCGGGCAGGGCGGCGAGCCACTCGTACTCGCTGGTTGCATAGAAGCGTCTCGCCAGCGGCAGTGTCTGGCGGCGACGCTGGCCCAGCTCTATATCCACCCCAAGCGGCCCCTTGGCACAGAGTGCGATCACCAGCCAGTCGCCGCTGTGGCTGAGGTTGAACTGCCAGCGCTGGTCGCTCAGCTCGGGTTTGCCGTGGGGATTGGTGCAAAACAGCAGCTCGCTGGCCTGGCATTGCAGGCGATCGGCCAGCAGGCGCCTGAGCAGCACACGGCTGATCAGGAACTCCTGGCGGCGTCCCGGATGGTGGATCTCCTGCCACTGTTGCCGCTCTGTCGGGGAGAGTGCGTCCGGCAGCAGAGCCAACTGGTCGGCGCTGACATTTGCCGGTTTTAACAAATAGAGATCCACGGAGATCATAATTTTTCACTTTAAAAGAGGGATGAAACAGCGATAAAAGTCAGTTTGATCGAGCAAGGACGGTCGCTTTCGAGATTGTATATTGTTTGGGCATGATCACATTAATCATGAAAAATACTGCATTTCCTTGCAAAAATGTGATGTCGATAGGGATTTTCGCTTGCCTCGATAGAATTCTTGGATATAGTCGGGTGCTGTTGCCTTATAAATTGCCCTTCTGGGCCGTATTTTAACAAGTTTTACTATTTTGCGGGGATAAAGGATTGCGCCACCTGATGCTACTGCTGGTCGCGCTCGGAATGGTGGGTTGTGCCTCGGCACCCCAGCCCGAGGTCGCGAGCAAGATTGAAGTTTCCATGATGGAACCCATTATTGAACCGGAAGCTTCGCAAACACCCGATGTGAATGAAATCCTGACAGTATATAAAGAGTGGCGTGGCGTTCCGTACCGCATGGGAGGCAGCAGCCAGCGAGGCATAGATTGTTCCGCCTTTGCCCGTGAAGTGTTCCGCAATGCCGTCGGTGTCGAGTTACCCCGTGACACCCGCTCCCAAGTCCATGAAGGCACCCGCGTTTCCAAGCAAGATCTGGTCGAGGGTGACCTGGTGTTCTTCAAGATCAATCGTCGTCTCAATCATGTCGGTATCTATGTAGGCAATGGTGAATTCATTCACGCCTCGACCCGTGCCGGTGTGACGCGCTCCAAGCTGGATAGCTCCTATTGGCGCAGCAAGTTCTGGCAAGCACGCCGGATCGACATCTGAGTCAGGCTGGACAAACGGCTCGCAGTACGGACTGTTTTTCCAACCTCACTTGAACCGGGCTCCTGAAGCCCGGTTTTTTGTGCCCGCAATTTAGACTTTCCGGGGCCAAATCACTATAGTGTGG
The DNA here is from genome assembly GCF_000819745.1 of Aeromonas bestiarum. Taxonomy (GTDB): domain Bacteria; phylum Pseudomonadota; class Gammaproteobacteria; order Enterobacterales; family Aeromonadaceae; genus Aeromonas; species Aeromonas bestiarum. The sequence continues at coordinate 36,292 of NZ_CDDA01000003.1, forward strand.
GCCCGTTTTCCCTCGGCAGGCCCAGCATGAAGACCCACTCCGACCGCAAATCCGGATTGCATCCACGCAATCGCCATCAGGCTCCCTATGATTTCGATGCGCTCTGCCAGCGCACCCCCGAGCTGCGGCCCTTGGTATTCGTCAACGAGCACGGTACCCAGACCCTGGATTTTGCCGATCCTGCCGCCGTCAAGGCGCTGAACAAGGCCTTGCTGGCACTGCACTACGGCATTGCGCACTGGGATCTGCCGGCGGGTTATCTCTGCCCGCCTATCCCGGGACGGGTGGACTACCTGCACAGGGTGGCGGATCTGCTGGCCGAGAGTGCGGGACGCGTACCGACTGGCAAGGGGGTACGAGTGCTGGACATAGGCGTGGGGGCTAACTGCATCTACCCGCTGCTGGGCGCGCGCGAATATGGCTGGCGCTTCGTCGGATCCGATATCGATCCTGTCTCGGTCAAGGCGGCAAACCTGCTGGCCAAGAGCAACGGGCTGGGCGGACAGGTCGAGTGCCGCCATCAGGGCAATGCCAAACACATCTTTTGCGGCATCATAAGCCCGCAGGAACGCTTCGCCCTGACCCTGTGCAACCCCCCGTTCCATGGCTCGCTCGAAGAGGCGAGCAAGGGCAGCGAGCGCAAGCTGCGCAATCTCGGCAAAGCCGTGAAGGGGACACCCCTGCTCAATTTCGGCGGCCAGAAGGCCGAGCTCTGGTGTGACGGGGGGGAGGCCGCATTTCTCGCCGCCATGATCGTCCAGAGCAAGGAGTTCGCCAGCCAGTGCCTCTGGTTCAGTTCGCTGGTCTCAAAAAAAGAGAACCTGCCGGCCGCGAAGAAGGCGTTGACCCAGGTCGGGGCCCGTCAGGTGCGGGTGATCGACATGGCCCAGGGCAACAAGACAAGCCGGATCCTGGCCTGGTGTTTTCTGGATGAGGCCGCCTGTGGGCAGTGGTGGCAACCGGCGCAGCGTGACGACGCCTGACGGGCCAGGCAGGGTATAGACAGAGGCACTCGGATGGCATTCCCCCCGTTTCGGTCCCTGTCTGTGCTGCATCCGTGGCCACCTGACGCTGGCCACGGCAATCGTTTTTCCCCTTGTGCCATCAGGCTTGCAGCCGACAGGTTAGTGACCACTTCTGCCCGTGGTACAGCTGTACGCTGAGATTTTTTTGCACTTGCAGTTGAAACTTTCATAAAATAGGACTGGTTAGACCTCTTTACAGGCTTTGAATCGAATAGGGATCGGTAGATGAAAGTTGTCGATTTTCTGAAGCGCAAGCGCGAAATTCTGGCGCAGCACCCCTTTGAGCTCAAGGATTGGCTCTCTCCGGCGATCCGCGACTACTGGCGTGAGTTTCAGCAAAAGGCACACCTCCACCCTCTGCTGGGTCGTGTGCTGGACCTGCAAGCTGACAGCCAGTCCGTGCAGCGGCAAGCGGGCTCGGCGCAGGTTGCCAACGGCCAGCCTCTGCAGGCTGATGAGCCGGCGGTTGAGCTCAATGGTGAGGCTGCGGCCCTGTTTGCCACTCTGCAGCCCAGCATAGGCGCCGAGACCCACGTGGGTGAATGGCTGCTGGTGAGCCAGCAGATGATCAATGAGTTTGCCGCCGTGACCGGTGACAATCAGTGGATCCACACCAACCCTGAGCGTGCCGCTGCCGAGTCGCCGTTCAAGACCACCATAGCCCATGGTTTTCTGACCCTGGCGCTGCTGCCACGGCTGACGGGCAGCATCAACGAGGCGACGCCCGAGTTTCCGAACGCCCGCATGGTGGTGAACTTCGGGCTGGACCAGGTGCGTTTCCCGTATCCTATCAAGGTGGACAGCAACATTCGCGCGCGCACCAAGCTGCTGCGGGTGACCCCCATCAAGGGCGGTCTTGAGCTGCTCAAGGAGATCAAGGTCGAGATCGAAGGCATTCGTCGTCCCGGCTGCGTCATTGAATCAGTCACCCGGATCTACTTCTGATGTCGTGACGGCCGTCACCCTGTGGCATAAATCGCATTGAAACAAAACAGGCTCACCTCGGTGAGCCTGTTTTGTTTATGGCGTTATGGTGCTTGTTTGTGGCTCAGTCATTCGCCCGTGAATGGCTTGCCCTGCTGACTAGAAGCTGGCCCCCAGGCTTATCAGATGACGCCACTCTTTGTCTGATAAGGGTGTCTGAACGCCTTGATAGTCCAATCTGGAGTCTTCCCAATCGAGCTCGCTCGACCAGGAGAGGCGCAGGTGATCGTTGAAGTAGTAGCGCATCCCCAGGCTACCTTTTACGGCCTGCTCCCGGGTGATGTAGGGTGAGGGCTGGTCCAGATAGCGCTTGTAGGTGCCCTTGCTGAACAGCTCCAGTTGCTCTGACCAGAGCGCAACGGGTTGGCGGTAGTCCCAACCAAGGCCCATCATGGGATAGTTGATGATCCTGTCGTTGAAAATATCGGGGATGATGAAGTCGTCCCAATAACCCGGCCGGAAGTAGGAACGCTCCAGTCCGGCCTGGCTGATCAGCTCCAGCCGTCGCCGCTTGTCGTTCCAGAACCGGTAACCAGGTCCGGTCACATAGCCCATATCCATGTATTCGGGGTCCAGCATCTGGTATTCAAAGTCGACGGCTGAGCGCAGAAACCAGCGCTGGTCGAAGAAGAAGTCCAGCATGGGCTTGAGCCGATACTCATGGCTGTTGGTGACGTTGTTGGCCGTCTCGTAGATGTACTCCCCATCCAGCGTATAGCGCCAGTCGAGGTTGGCCACTTCGGTAGAGGCCTTCAGATTGACGTTGTTGGTCTGCTTGTCGTTGTGTTTCAGCTTCACGTTCAGGTCGCTGCTGCCGGTCCACAGCCAGGCTTTCTTGTCATCCGGCGTGAGGGCGAGCAGGGTAATGCCGGTCTTCACCGTCGGTCTTGGCTTGTCCTGCTTCTCGATACGCCAGCGTTTGACCGCCTTGCGCTTGACCGTCACCGGCGAGCTGTAGGGCAGCGCTATGCGTACCTGTTCATCCGTGATCTCCTCTATGGTGCCGGTCAGCCGGTCACCGTTGTCCATCCAGAGGATGTCGGCCAGCGCCATCGGGCTGAGCAACAGGGAGAGCAAGCACCAGAAGCGGTATCTCATGGAAAGTCCTTCATGCACACAGGGTTGCCGTTAGCCGCTGACGGGGCGTGGAATGCCGTTCTTATTGTTCAGCACGGCAGCCACCTTGTCACCGTCGATCTCGGACGCTGCGATAAAGGCCTCTACCTCGGGTGAGAGGATCAGGGGGGCGCCCTGCTCCAGTTCCAGTTCGGTGCGAGAGAGGGGGGAGTGGACCTCCAGCCAGTGGCGGCCATCGGGCTCGCTGGCGGTCTTGACCGGCTGGTTGATCACCCGTACCTGAGTGCCGAGGGGAACTATGTTGAACAGGGCCTCGATATCATCGGGGCGCAGGCGAATACAGCCCGCGCTGACCCGCAGGCCGACGCCAAACTCCTTGTTGGTGCCGTGAATGAGGTAGTCCTGCTTGCCGTAACCCAGGCGCATGGCGAACTTGCCGAGGGGATTGTCCGGGCCTGGCGGCACCACCGCGGGCAGGGTGATCCCCTTCTGCTCCAGCCAGGATTTGCGCACCATGGGGCCGGGTACCCAGGTCGGGTTGGGATTCTTGGCGATCACGGTCGTGGTCATCTCAGGGGTTTCCCGCCCTATGTCGCCAATGCCGATGGGCAAGACGATCACCTCATTTTTTCCCTTGGGGAAGTAGTAGAGACGCAGTTCGGGCAGGTTGATGACAATGCCTTCTCTTGGCACATCCGGCAGCAGCATCTGGGTCGGCAGGGTCAAGCTGGTGCCAGGTTTGGGTAAATAGGGGTCAACCCCGGGATTTGCCTCGAGCAGTGCCAAAAAACCAATCTGGGTGTGCTTGCCGATCAGTTCAAGGTGTTCGTCCGGCTGGACTATGTAGTCCTCCAGCTCGCCAATCAAACGGCTGCCTGCCGGTGGCAAGGGATAGGTCGTGGCCCAGGTTGGCGCGCTCCAGAGGCTGGCTGTCATCAGCAGCAGTGAGACGATTCGTGCATTGAACATGGTACTTCCTGTCAAATGGCGTGAGGGCCGGTCACTGCCCGCCCTGAAAAAAGAGGTGAAATTGTTAACCAATCCACTCCTGATTACCAGCCCGCCCCACAAGGGCTACAGAGGAGTCTCGTTTAGAAAAAAGCCCCTTTTGACGACTTCCCACACCTTTTTAGTACAGTGCCGGATAACCTTGGATGAACACTGCCCATGATGGGATATACCGCAACCCGAGCAGGCCTGTTGCAGGGGGGTATCACAGTCGCCAGGCTGCCTATGGGACTGGATCTTGGGCCTGCGCCAAAGAGTCGTCGACGTGCCATGTGCAGGCCCACGGTAAAAACTGTGTTCCCTGCCTGTTTTATAGGCAGTCGTTTGATCTTTAAAGAGATTCAGGTTGATTTACCTGACCGGGTTCGGTAAGAATGAAGCCCTGTGGAGAGATGCCGGAGTGGCCGAACGGGATTGACTCGAAATCAATTGTGGTAGCAATACCACCCAGGGTTCGAATCCCTGTCTCTCCGCCATATTCCTTGTCTGGCTCATGTCGACAAGCTGCAGAAGACCCGCAACGCGCCCGCCTTGCGGGTTTTTTGTTGCCTGAAATCAATGGTTATGGCACGCAGGCCCACCGCAGCGCGCCTTCATGGAGTGGATCCCCAGACACAGGCGGCATCTTGCTCAAGCTGCAGGGGGCAGGCCAGGCCCGTTTGTGGCAGGCCCGCCATCGTTGGCAACGAGAGCATGGACGAGCCCCTGTTACAAATAGCTACCTTGGCGAGTGTGGGGATAGCGCCAGCCCCGGAGCGGGTCAATCTGCACTGTTGGTACTGGTTGCTGCTTCTGTTACCAGTGCAAGGAAGGCGCGTATGGCGGGGGTGATGCTGTGCTGGCGAGTAAGAAAGACGGTGCTGCCGGCCTCGAGCGGCTCAAGGGGCTGGCAGACCAGATCCGAGAGCTGGCTGGCTGAGCGGGCGAGGCCCGCGCTGACGATGGCCCAGCCCAGCCGATGGCGCACCGCACTCACCAGGTGGAACAGGGAGTCTGTCTCCAGCACCACCTTGAGCGGGATCCCCGCTCGCTCGGCGGCAAGATCCAGGTATCTGCGAAACTGCATGGAGCGGCTTGGCAGTACCAGGGGTCTGTGTTGCAGGCTGGCCAGGGTCATGGGCTCGGAGGAGGGGAGGGGCTCTGCCGCGCCGCGGTTCATCAACACTGCCATCCGGTTGTGACCCTGAGGGTAAACGTGAAAGGCGCGCCTGCCAGGTTCGCCCGGGGGCTCGTCAAACCCCAGACCTATGTCGCACTGGTGCAGCGCCAGCTGTGACAGCAGGGCCTCATTGCTCAGCACCGACAGACGGATGACGATATCGGGGTAGCGCTGCTTGCACCTGGCGATGAGCGGCATTATGTCGACATTGGATTGGGGCACTATGCCGATGCGCAAGGTGCCAGACAACTCGCCGTGAAACAGCGCCAGCTCCTGCTTGAGCGCCTCCTGTTCCAGCAGCATCCGCTCGGCGTACTGGCGCACCAGCTCGCCCGCTTCGGTGAGAGCGACGAACTGGCTGGTGCGCACCACCAGATCCGTGCCCAGGTTTTTCTCCAGCGCCGTGATGCTGGCCGACAGGGTCGGCTGGGTGATGTGGCAGGCTTTGGCGGCCTTGGCAAAATGCCGATGCTTGGCCAGTTCGTGAAAATAGTGCAGTTGCTTGATGTTCATCGCGATCTTGCGAGGCGTCTGGCGGGGTGATAGTTAAAATTAATCAATTGAAAATTCATCGTCAATAGAGGGATTCTATTGGGAGATAGATTTAATTCATTGGTTTTGCACTGCCGGGCTCTCTAAACTTGAATGCAGTTTGCATTTTTAGGCCAACCCTTCATGCCTGCGCCCTGCTTAGTCGGCACCCCTGCCAATCCACCTGCCTCGCCTTCGCTCGATCATCTGGTGGAGGAGGTGGCGGTCTCCATCAATATCAATGGCATCAACCATGCGGTGATGATGGCGACCCCGGACGATCTCGACGATTTTGCCATCGGATTTCTGTTCTGCGAGTCGATCATCGGGCACAACCACGATGTGCACGATATTCGGGTATCCCCCGCTGAACATGGCTTTGTGCTGGATGTTACCATCGCCAACCGCTGTCTGGCGCGGCTACAGCTGCGTCGGCGCAGGCTGACCGGTGCGACCGGTTGCGGCATCTGCGGGGTGGAGGCGGTCGAGCAGGCATTTCCCGCTCTTCGGCCATTGTCGATGACTCTGCCCCTTGATGTTACGCTGTTGGCCGAACTGCGGCCGCAAATCGCCCAGTGGCAGCTCAAGGGGCAACACTCCGGCGCCCTGCATGCGGCGCTGGCGCTGGATGAGCAGGGGCAGATCCTCCACTGCCGCGAAGATATAGGGCGTCACAATGCCCTCGACAAGCTGATCGGCCTCTTGCTGCGCCAGAAACTCCCCTGCGACACCCTGGTGGTGACCAGCCGCTGCGGCAGTGAGCTGGTGCAAAAAGCGGCGCTGTTCGGCGCTCGTCACCTCGTCTGCCTGGCGTCACCCAGCCAGTTGGCGGTCAGGTTGGCCCTCAAATACAACCTCAACGTCATCCATATTCCCAAGTTTGATGCCCCGGTCAGCTACTCCAGCTATCGCCCGGCGGATCCCATCGGAGAGTGCCATGAGCCATATTGAAAAGCCTGCCAAAGCAGGCGGTTTTTCGTCCCTGCAGTCCACCATGAAGCAGGTGTTGCGCAGCCAGAAGACCCGCCAGAACATCAAGAATCTGCTGCGGGTCAACCAGACCGATGGCTTCGACTGCCCGGGCTGCGCCTGGGGTGACAACGATCACGGCGCCTTCCAGTTCTGCGAAAACGGCGCCAAGGCGGTGGCCTGGGAGTCGACCGGCAAGACGGTGGGAGCCGCGTTTTTTGCGGCACACTCGGTGCGCCAGCTGGCCACCCAGAGCGATTACTGGCTGGAGTATCAGGGGCGGCTGACCGAGCCGCTGCGCTACAATCCGGCGACCGATCACTATGAGCCGATAAGCTGGGACGACGCCTTTGCGTTTATCGCCGATACCCTCAGGGGGCTCGACAGCCCGGACGAGGTGGAGTTCTATACCTCGGGCCGCGCCAGCAACGAGGCCTCCTACCTCTATCAGCTGTTTGGCCGCCTGTTTGGCACCAACAACTTCCCGGACTGCTCCAACATGTGCCACGAGGCGAGCGGGGTGGCGCTGACTCAGTCGGTCGGCATCGGCAAGGGCACTGTGGTGCTGGATGATTTTGACCGTGCCGAGGCCGTGTTCGTCTATGGCCAGAATCCGGGTACCAACCATCCGCGCATGATGAATGCCCTGCGCCAGGCGGCGCGAAATGGCTGCAAGATTGTCAGCTTCAACAACCTCAAAGAGGTGGCTCTCGAGCGCTTTGCCAGTCCGCAAAGTCCGCTCGAGCTGCTGACCCCGGCAGCCACCACCATCAGCCATCAATATCTGACGCCAAAGCTGGGCGGCGACATGGCCGCCATCCGCGGCATGGCCAAATACATGCTGGAAGAGGCGCCAGAGGTGGTGGATCGCGACTTCATCGCCCGCCACACCCGCCATTTTGACGAGTATGAGGCGCAGGTGCGCGCCACCGGCTGGGCCGAGATCGAGCTGCAATCCGGGCTGATCCGAGACGACATAGTGCAGGCGGCCCGCGTGTTTGCCGCCAGCCGCAGCGTCATCAGCTGCTGGGCCATGGGGCTGACCCAGCATCTGCACTCGGTCGACACCATCCGCGAAATCGTCAACCTGCACCTGATGCGTGGCCAGATGGGCAAGCCGGGGGCTGGGCTCTGTCCGGTACGAGGCCACAGCAACGTGCAGGGCAACCGCACCATGGGGATCAACGAAAAGCCCACAGCCGCCTTTATCGACCGGCTCGAGCGTCACCTGCGGGTGAGCCTGCCGCGGGCTCGTGGCCACAATGTCTATGAGGCGCTCAAGGCGCTGCACGAAGGCAAGAGCAAGGTGCTCATCTGCCTGGGCGGCAATCTGGCCGCAGCGGCCCCCGATACTGATTTCACCTACGGGGCCATGAAGAAGGCGCTGCTCAATGTGCAGATCAGCACCAAGCTCAACCGCAGCCATCTGCAGGTGGGCAAGGCGGCGTTGATCCTGCCCTGCCTCGGCCGCACCGAGCTCGATATCCAGCGCACCGGCAACCAGAAGATCACGGTGGAGGACACCTTCAGCATGGTGCACGCCTCGACCGGTGCAGCCGAGCCAGTGTCGCCGCTCTGCTTGTCAGAGACCGACATAGTGGCGCGGATGGCCCATACCACTGTGGGTAGCAAAATTGTCGACTGGCTCGCCCTGCGCGATGACTATGGACGCATTCGCGATCTCATCGAGCAGACCATCGCCGGTTTTACCGATTTCAATGCGCGCATCCAGCAGCCGTGCGGCTTTCATCTGGACAACTCCGCGGCGCAACTGACGTGGAATACCGCCAGCGGCAGCGCCGAGTTTCGTGCCAGCTCCCTGCCGCACTCTGTGTTGCCAGAGTGTACCCGCCATGCCGAACAGATGAGCGATCAGCCGGTCTTGCTGCTGCAGAGCTTGCGCTCCCACGATCAGTACAACACCACCATCTACGGCATGGACGATCGCTATCGCGGCATCAAGGGCCAGCGCAACGTGGTGTTTATGAACGGGGAAGATGCCCGCCGTCTGGGCTTTGCCGAAGGGGACAGGGTCGATATGGCGGCCATCTGCAGCGACGGGCGCGAGCGGATTGTGACCGGATTCAACGTGGTGATCTACGAGATCCCGCAGGGCAATATCGCGGCCTACTATCCCGAAACCAACCCGCTGGTGCCCATCGACAGCATAGGGGAGGGTTCGTTTACCCCCACCTCCAAGTCCATCCCGGTGCTGGTGACCGCTACCCGTCAGCAGGACAATCTGTTGCTGATATAGACAAGGCCCTGGTTTGACATACCAGCTGCTCGGTCAGGCAACCCTGTTCGCGTTGCTGGCCATAGAGGAAAATGAAGGGGCTCGTACGGCGGGGCATGTCCATACCGACCAGTACGATGCAAGCCTGAGAGTCGTACAAACAACAACGCCGCATAAGATATGCGGCGTTGTTGTTTGCGAGATCTGGTGCCGGTAAGAGGAGTCGAACCCCCGACCTTCGCATTACGAATGCGCTGCTCTACCAACTGAGCTATACCGGCGTGGCACTAGATTCCCGAAAACAGTGGGGCAAGTCAATGAGCTGACATCAATTTTATGAGTGAGCTCATGGAGTTACGGGCAATGTTAGAGGTTGGCAAACTCCGGAATATGGGCGCGGCCGCGGCTTTCGAGAAAATCGAGCAGGGCGCGGGGAGATCGCGCCAGGATCCGCTCTTCTGGGAAGCCGGCCTCGGTTACCAGCCGGTGGCAGTGCTCGAAATCCCCCAGGCTGAAGGCCACGTGGGAGTCGGAGCCGAAAGTGAGATAGGCACCCAGATCGCGCGCCGCTTCGACGATGGCGCGGCAGTTGCTCTCGCTACCCGGACGGGAATGGCTGAAGGAGGAGTTGTTGAGCTCCAGCGCCACTCGGTATTCGGCGGCGGCCTTGACCACGGCCTGGATGTCGATGGGGAAGGCTGGGTTGCCCGGGTGGCTTATCATGTCGACCCGACCGCTCCTGATGGCGTTGATCATGGCCTGGGTATGGGTTGCCTGATCGCAGGGGGGAAATACAGGTTCGTGGAAGCCCGCCATTATCATGTCGAGCCGAGACTCATAGCGCTCGGGGAAGTCGATTTCACCGTCGATATTTTTGATGTTGGCTTCGATGCCACGCAGTATGCCGACCCCGTCGACCACCCGTGGCAGCACATGCAGATTGACGAAGTGCCAGAAGTGGGGGGCATCGGCCATGTCGGGGCCGTGATCCGTGGTGGCAAACAGCTTGATCCCCTTCGCCCTGGCGATGGGCAGATAGTCGTGAATGGTGCTGTAAGCGTGGGTGCTGGCGACGGTATGGGTGTGGGTATCGACCGTATACTTCATCTTCTCTCCCCTTCTGGCGTGAGGCGCCAGCATAGCAAAGGCGGCGGGTCGAGACCATGTTGTGGCTTGTCATACTTTGTCACAAATTGCGGGGGCGTTGACAAAGTTTGAACACGCTTGGCCGCCATGATGGATGAATCGATGAAAGCCTGAACTCGCATCGATGGGTTGGATCAGGATGGTGCAACCTCTTTTCCCCGCCGTCGCTCCCTGCGACGGTTTTTTTTGCTTTTTTGCCCGCGCATCGTCACCAACACCAACAGGGCAAAAAAATGCCCAACTAGCATGGAGCAGGTTGGGCGAGACTTAATGTTTAATTGCAGTGGCATAGATATAGAGTGTTGTTTGTCAGCTAAGTTCCCGCCTTGTTCTCCATTTTTTAGCAAAAACATTCCACTAACACCTGTTCACATTCTCTTGACATAAAAGGTTGTGAAACGTACTTTTTAAACATTCGTTTAAGTGAGGTGTCCTGTGAGTAAAATCGATACCAAAAACCGTATTCTCGATGCCGCCGAGGTGTTGTTTGCCGAACGGGGGTTCGCCGATACCTCTTTGCGTCTGATCACCAGCGAGGCCGACGTCAACCTGGCGTCGGTCAACTACCACTTCGGTTCCAAGAAGGAGCTGATCCAGGCGGTGCTCGATCGCTACCTGAGCCTGTTCATGCCCGAGCTGGATGCGCGCCTGAATACCCTGATGGAGCAGGAGCAGCTGACTCTGCTGCAAGTGTTCGAGAGCTTCGTCGATCCCCTGATGAAGCTGGTGGCGGTGCGCACCAATGGTCCCGCCATCTTCATGCAGCTGCTGGGGCGTGGCTACATCGACAGCCAGGGCCACCTGCGCCGCTTCATCACGGCTCACTATGGCCCCATTTTGCTGCGGATCACCCAGGCGATCTCCAAGGCCAATCCGTCTCTGTCACCGGCGGATCTGTTCTGGCGGCTGCACTTCACCCTGGGCACTGTCGTGTTCACCATGGCCTCCGCCGATGCGCTACGCGACATCGCCCTGGCCGACTTTGGCCAGCAGCTCGATGTGGAAGGGCTGGTGCGCAACGTAATTCCTTATCTGGCGTCCGGTGTCGGGGCGCCCGTGGAGTCGACCAGGCTCTCCCTGGCCGTGTAACAACCAACAATAAATCAACGGAAACAGTGAAATAGAAGGAACTTGAGTATGATCACATTGCTTATCCTGCTGGTGCTGGCGATAGCCGTTGTGCTCGGCGTGCCCTCCATCCGCAAAAAGGTGGTAACCCGTCCCGTGTTCGGCATCTTCAAGAAGATACTGCCGCCCCTGTCGGCCACCGAACGGGAGGCCATGGAAGCCGGCTCCGTCTGGTGGGATGGCGAGTTGTTTCGCGGCAACCCCGACTGGAAAAAACTGCACGGTTACGGCAAGGCCGAGCTGACCGCCGAGGAGCAGGCCTTCATCGACAATCAGGTCGAGACCCTGCTCGCCATGGTCGACGACTTCAAGATCGTCAATGAAACCAAAGACCTGCCGGAGCCGGTGTGGGACTATCTGAAGAAGGAAGGCTTCTTCGCCCTGATCATCCCGAAATCCTACGGGGGCCGCGAGTTCTCGGCGATTGCCAACTCCACCATAGTCACCCGCATCGCCACCAAGAGCCTGAGCGTGGCGGTCACCGTCATGGTGCCGAACTCACTTGGCCCGGGCGAGCTGCTGATGCACTACGGCACCCAGGCCCAGAAGGATTTCTGGCTGCCGGGGCTGGCCAATGGCAAGGAAGTGCCCTGTTTTGCCCTGACCGGCCCGGAAGCGGGCTCGGACGCGGGCGCCATCCCGGACAAGGGGATCGTCTGCAAGGGGATGCACAAGGGTGAAGAGGTGCTTGGCATCCGCCTGAACTGGAACAAGCGTTACATCACCCTGGCCCCCCGTGCCACAGTGCTGGGTCTGGCGTTCAAGATGTATGACCCGGAAAAACTGCTGGGTGACAAGGAAGAGCTGGGCATCACCTGCGCCCTGATCCCGACCAGCCACCCCGGCGTGCGCGTGGGTGATCGCCACTACCCCATGGGGCTGGCGTTCCTGAACGGTCCGACCTTCGGCAAGGATGTGTTCATTCCGCTGGACTGGATCATAGGTGGCCCGGATTACGCCGGCCGCGGCTGGCGCATGCTGGTGGAGTGCCTCTCCGCCGGTCGCGGCATCTCGCTGCCTGCGCTCGGTACCGCCTGTGGTCACATGACGAGCCGCACCGTGAGTGCCTACTCCTATGTGCGCAAGCAGTTCGGCATGTCCATCGGCAAGTTCGAAGGGGTGCAAGAGGCGCTGGCCCGCATCGGCGGCCTGACCTATCAGCTGGAAGGGGCCCGTCGCATGACGGCCGGTTCGCTGGACTTGGGGCAGGCACCGGCTATCGTCACCGCGATCTCCAAGTACCACATGACCGAAATGGCGCGCCAGGTCATGGATGACTCCATGGACATCCATGCCGGCCGAGCCATCCAGCTGGGTCCGAAGAACTACACGGGTTACGCCTACATGGGCATTCCGGTGGCCATCACGGTGGAAGGGGCCAACATACTGACCCGCAACCTGATGATCTTCGGGCAGGGCGCCACTCGCTGCCATCCCTATGTGTTTGCCGAGCTGGAAGCTGCCGCCGACACGGACGTGGAGCGCGGCCTCGAGAAGTTTGACGCCCTGCTGCTGAAGCACATCGCCTTCGGTACCGGCAACTTCTTCGGTTCCCTGTTCCAGGGGCTGACCCTGGGCCAGTTCAACGGCTCCCCGGTGAGCGGCGAGACCGCCCGTTACTACAAGCAGCTGTCACGGATGAGCAAGGGGCTGGCACTCTGTGCCGACGTCTCCATGCTGATGCTGGGTGGCGATCTCAAGCGCAAGGAGATGATCTCCGCTCGTCTGGGTGACGTGCTGAGCCACCTCTACCTCGCGTCCTCCACCCTCAAGCACTACGAGGATCAGGGCCGCATGGTCTCCGATCTGCCGTTCGTGCAGTATGCGGTGGAGCGCAACCTCTACCTGATCGGCAAGGCGTTCGAGGGCTTCTTCCAGAACTTCCCGAACAAGGTGGCGGGTGCCGTGCTCAAGCGGGTGGTGTTCCCGTTCGGTGTGGGTTACCAGATGCCGGCGGACGATCGCTGCCACGCCATCTGTCTGGCCATGATGACGCCGGGCGAGTTCCGCGACCGTCTGACGGCGCTCTGCTACGTGGGCAAGGATGATGCGGATCCGGTCGGTCTGATGGATCGCGCCTTCCTGGCCATGGTGGCGGTACAGCCTTACGAGAAGAAGCTGGTGCAGGCCCAGAAAGAGGGCAAGTTGCCCCGCAAGATGGCCCTGCCCGAGCTGGTCGCGGCTGCCCTGTCCCAGTCCATCCTGAGCAAGGACGAGGCCGACAAGCTGCTGGCCGCCGATGCCCTGCGCTATGAGGCGATCCAGGTGGACAACTTCGCCCCTGGCGAGTTGGAAGGTCTGTCTCAGCCGAACCCTGTGGTGCATGCCGCCTGAGTCTATTGCCATCACTGAACCTGATGAGAAACCGGCCGAGTTGGCCGGTTTTTTTGTTTGTTAACCACGCATTTACAACCTCGATTAATTCCAGTTTAATGCAATGGCCCCCACCCTTGGGGCAGGAAGCAAGGCCAGCGGAATGGCCGACAACAACAAACTCAGGAAGAGTGAATGAACCTCGCCAAAACGGCGATCGAACGCCCCATCTGGGTGGCGGTTTCGATCGTGCTGATTTTTCTGCTGGGCCTGCTCAGCATCCGGGGGCTGCCGATCCAGCTGTTCCCCGACATAGACCGCCCGCACCTCAACATCTCGGTGGACTGGCGCTCGGCCTCGCCTCAGGAGATGGAGTCGGAAATCACAGACCCCATCGAGCAGGAGATGCAGGGGGTGCAGGGGCTCAAGAACCTCACCAGCAACAGCTTCCCCGGCTTCACCGAGATAGATCTGGAGTTTGCCCTCGGCACCGACATGCAGCGGGCCCAGCTCGACGTCATCTCCCGTCTGAACCGGGTCTCCGGCCTGCCGGACAAGATTGGCGGCCCCTACGTCAACAACTACAGCAGCAACGACACCCTCACCTTCTTCTTCATCCAGCAACTGCCCGGCGCCAAGGGGCAGATCGACGATCATCAGGCGCTGATCGAGGCGCGGGTCAAGCCGGATCTGGAGCGGATCCCCGGGGTGTCGACGGTCGACATAGAGGGGATCAACGAGCGCCAGATCCAGATCCGCTTCGACCCTTACCGCGCCGCCGAGCTGGGGGTGGAGATCCCCGTGCTCGCCAGCCGGGCCAGCACAGGCTGGGACGTCTCCGCCGGCACCCTCGACATAGGTCGCTGGGAGTACAAGCTGCGCTTCGCCGGTCGCTACGATGTGGAGACGCTGGGGGACAAGGTGGTGGACTGGCGCGACGGACTGCCCATCTACCTGCGGGATGTGGCCGAGGTCAGGCTGGCCCGGGAGGAGAACCCTGTGCTGCGCATCCAGAACGGCAACACAGCCATCGCGGCGCAGATCTTCAAGGAGAGCGGTGCCAACGCCCTGGCGGCGCTGGAGGCGATCAAGCTCAAGGTGGGCGAGCTAAACCGTGAGGTGCTGGAGCCGGTCGGGCTGCACATGGAGCAGTCGTTCGACGCCTCCCTCTACATCAATCGGGCGGTGGGCATGGTGACCGCCAATCTGGGGCTCGGCGTGCTGCTCTCCTGCGCCATCCTCTGGGTCTTCCTGCGCCAGCTCAAGGCGACCCTGATGATAGCGCTCGCCATTCCCATCAGCATCATGCTCACCTTCTGCCTGCTCAAGGTGATGGGCAGAACCCTCAATGTCATCTCGCTGGCGGGGGTCGCCTTTGCGGTCGGCATGGTGCTCGATGCCGCCATAGTGGTGCTGGAGAGTATCTACCGGCGCCATGAGCGCGGGGATCTGAGCAAGGCGGAGGCAGCGCTGGAGGGGACCCGACAGGTGTGGACCGCGCTGGTGGCCTCCACCCTGACCACGGTCGCCATCTTCCTGCCTGTGTTGCTGCTCAACGACGTGGAGGGGCAGCTGTTTGCCGATCTCGCGCTCACCATCGCCTGCGCCGTGACCGTCTCCATGCTGGTGGCGGTGACCGTGCTGCCGGCGGTGGCGGCGCGCTGGATGGGGCGCGAGCGACTGGTCGATCCCTATGACTCGCTGTGGCGGCGTACCACCCGCCATGTGATCCGCGGGACCAGTACGGCCCCCCGCCGCTGGACCGTCATCACCCTGATGATGAGCCTGCCTGCGCTGGCCACCTGGGCTCTGTTGCCCAAGATGGACTACCTGCCGGATGTGAAACGCGATGCGGTGGACGTGTGGATGAACTTCACCCCGGGCTTCAACCTCAAGGCCCAGCGTGAGGAGGTGATCGACACCCTGATCGCCCGCCTCGCCCCCTACATGAAGGGGGAGAAGGAGCCGGCCCTCAAGAACTACTACATATTGCGTTACCCGGGCGGCGCCCAGATCGGGGTGCGACCCAAGGATGAAACCCAAATCAAGGCGCTGGAAAGCCTGTTGATGAAGCAGCTGCTGGTGGGCATCCCCGATACCCAGATATTCGGCGGCCAGGGTTCGCTGTTCGGCGGCTTTGACAGCGAGAACGGCATAGCCCTGCTGTTGCAGGGCGGCTCTTTGCCTGAGCTCTACCAGGCGGCACGGGCCGCCATGGCCATCGTCAAGCAAGACTTGCCGGGGGCTCAGGTCAGGCCGCAGCCGGATCTCGACTTCACCGCCCCCGAGCTGCGACTGGTGCCGCAAGACAGGCGCCTCGCCGAGGTGGGCTGGGATCGTACCCCCATGCCTGCCATCATCCAGACCTTCGGCGACGGGCTGCGGGTCGGCGAGTATTTCGATGGGGAGGACAGGCTCGACATCATGCTGATGGGGCAGGCCTCCGCCAACCCGGATGAGCTAAAGGCGGTGCCGCTGGCGACCCCGTCCGGTCGCATAGTGCCGCTCGGTGAACTGCTGCGGGTGGAGCACGACATGGGCCCGGCCAGCATCTTTCGGGCCGACGGCAGGCGCAGCATCAGCCTGCAGATCTCGCCGCCAGAGGGGATGAGCATGGAGCAGGTGCTCGATACCCTGCAGAGCAAGAGCTTTGCCGCCATCCGGCCGCTGCTGCCCGCCGGCGGCGAGCTGAGAGTCTCGGGCAATGCCGACAGCCTGCAGCAGGCGCTGGACAATCTGGGGGCCATCTTCCTGTTTGCCGTGATGATCCTGCTGATCTTGCTGTGGGGCGTGTTTGCCTCCCTCAAGGATGCCGTGCTGGTGCTGCTGACCCTGCCGCTCGCCACCGTCGGCGGTGTGCTGGCGCTGCACCTGAGCGGCCTGCTGGTGCCGTTGCCGATGGATCTCTTGACCATCATAGGTTTCGTCATCCTGCTGGGGCTGGTGGTCAACAACGCCATCCTGCTGGTGCACCAGACCCGCATGGCCGAAAGGGACGGCATGAGTCGCCAGCTGGCGGTGGCCGATGCCCTGCAAAGCCGGATGCGGCCCATCGCCATGACCAGTCTCACCAGCATCTTCGGCATGTTGCCGCTGATGCTGAGCCCGAGCGAGGGCAGCGAAATCTACCGGGGGCTGGCCACCGTCATCGTCGGCGGCATGAGTTGCAGCACCCTGTTTACCCTGATCCTGTTACCCGCCTTCCTGCGCCTGGGGGAGCGTGCCGATGTGCCGCTTGCCCTGCGCCAGCGGGCCTGAGCAAGGAGCTCATCGATGACACACGGTTTTACAAGGATGGTAGTGGGCGCAGCGCTGCTGGCGGGGGGCGTGTTCCCCGTGCTGGCGCAGGGCAAGATGGTGACCCTGGCGGATGTGACCCGGGGGGATGCGGCGGCCAGCATCTGGGTCAGCGGCACTGTGGCGAGCCGTCAGCAGGCGGCCTTGAGTGCCGAGGTGAGCGGGCGGGTGGAGTGGATTGCCGAGTTCGGCAGCCGGGTCAGGGCGGGGGATGAGCTGCTGCGCCTCGACAGCGCTGCGCTGCGGCTCTCGCTGGAGCAGGCCCAGGCCGAGCAGGCGAAGTGGGCCAGCAACGTGCACTTCGCCCGCGCCGAGTTTGACCGGCTGGCGACGCTGCACCGCCAGAAGAGCACCTCCCAGAGCCAGTATGACAAGGCGCGCTACGAGGTGGAGCAGGCAGAACTGGCCGAGCGGCTGGCGCGGGTACAGGTGCGCCAGATTGAGGAGCAGCTGCGCAGAAGCCACATCTTCGCGCCGTTCGACGGGGTGGTGAACAACCACTTCATCCAGCCGGGAGAGCATGTGGATGCCGGTGAGCAGGCACTGGAGCTGGTCAATCCGGATCAGCCCGACATACGCCTGCAGGCTCCCATCATCTGGGCCGGTCAGCTGGCACCCCAGACCCGGCTGCGGGTGGAAGGGGAGCAGCTCAGCGGTCACGGTGTCTATTACCAGCGAGCGGTGAGCGCCGATCCCAAGTCGCGCCTCATCGAGCTGCGCCTCAAGCCCGAAGCGGGCTGCTTCATCATAGGATCGCCGGTGCGGGTGGCGCTGCCGCTGGGTGAGCAGCAGACCATGCTGTTGCCGCGCGATGCGCTGGTGCTCAATACCGAGGGGAGCGTTGTCTATCAGGTGGAGCAGAGCGGCAAGGATCTGAAAGTGAACCGGGTGCCGGTAACAGTGCTGTTTGGCGACAGCCAGCAGGTGGCGGTGAGCGGGGCGCTCAAGCTGGGTGACAGGGTGGTGGTGCGCGGTGCCGGCAGCTTGCGCCATGGTGACAAGGTCGAACTGTTTCGCGGTTGAGGCGGCGGTTTCACCATAAAAAACGGCTCCCGCGGGAGCCGTTTCTGTTGCAGCCAGGTGGGCGATTACTCGACCATCATCACCTTGCAGGTGTTGGTACTGCCGACGGTTTCCATCTTGTCGCCGTGGGTAAGCAACACCATGTCGCCACTTTGCACCAGCCCCTTGGCCTTGAGCACGTCCAGCGCCTCGCGGCACACTTCATAGACCGGCTTGGTCTCGTCGCCGTCGAACAGCACAGGGGTGACACCACGGTAGAGGTTGGTCCAGGCCAGGGTCTTGTTGTGGGGTGACATGGCAAAGATCGGCAGGCCGGAGCTGATGCGGGACATCAGCAGCGGTGTGGTGCCTGATTCGGTCAGTGCCACGATTGCCTTGACCCCTTCCAGGTGGTTGGCGGCGTACATGGTCGACATGGCGACCGCCTCTTCCACCGAGGTGAAGGTGTAGCTCATGCGGTGGTTGGAGACGTTCAGGCTCGGGTGCTTCTCGGCGCCCACGCAGACGCTGGCCATGGAGGTCACAGTCTCGATGGGGAACTGGCCGGCGGCGGTCTCGGCGGAGAGCATGACGGCATCGGTCCCGTCCAGCACTGCGTTGGCCACGTCCATCACTTCGGCGCGGGTCGGCAGCGGGGCGTTGATCATGGACTCCATCATCTGGGTTGCTGTGATGACCACGCGGTTCAGACGGCGGGAGTGACGGATCAGCTTCTTCTGTACGCCGACCAGCTCGGGATCGCCGATCTCGACGCCGAGATCGCCACGGGCCACCATGACGGCGTCGGAGCCGAGGATGATGTCTTCCATCGCCTCGTCGGTGGCGACGGTTTCGGCGCGCTCGACCTTGGCCACTATCTTGGCGTTGGAGCCGGCCTCGCGGGCCAGTTCGCGGGCGTAGCGCAGGTCATCGCCACAACGGGGGAAGGAGACGGCCAGGTAGTCCACGTTCATCAGGGCGGCTGTCTTGATGTCTTCCTTGTCCTTCTCGGTCAGGGCCGGGGCGGAGAGACCGCCGCCTTTCTTGTTGATGCCCTTGTTGTTGGAGAGGGGGCCCGCCACAGTCACAGTGGTGTGAATACGGGTGCCTTCGACCTGCTCCACCTTCAGCTGCACGCGACCATCGTCCAGCAGCAGTATATCGCCGGCGATCACGTCATCGGGCAGGCTCTTGTAGTCGATGCCGACCTGTTCCTGACAGCCTTCACCCTTGCCGAGCGCGGCATCGAGAATGAACTTGTCGCCTATGGCCAGATAGACCTTGCCATCCTTGAAGGTGGAGACGCGGATCTTGGGGCCCTGCAGGTCACCCATGATGGCGACGTGACGGCCCAGCTTGGCGGCGATGTCGCGCACCTGGTTGGCGCGCAGTATGTGGTCTTCAGCGGTGCCGTGGGAGAAGTTCATCCGCACCATGTCGGCGCCGGCACGGATGATCCCCTCGAGGATCCCCTCGCGATCGGTGGCCGGACCGAGTGTGGTTACAATCTTTGTACGTCTTGGCATGAAAGACTCCAGTTTGAAGTTGATATGACTTGAAATACTGCCCCGTCAAGCGCATGGCCCATTGCACCCGCTTGCAAGCCATCTGGGTGGCTTTTGTTACTAAATTACAATACTACACCAAGGAAGGTGGCATAGACAGCCGGGGGCCAGGGCCCCCGCTCGTCAGGAAGAGTGGGGGGTATCAAAGCGGGATTCGCGCAAACCTTCTTTGACTTTCTTCAGGTTTTCGCGAAATTTCATGCCACGGCGCAGGGTAAAACCGGTCGCCAGCACGTCTACCAGGGCCAGCTGGGCGATGCGAGACGCCATCGGCATGTAGACATCAGTGTCTTCCGGCACATCCATGGAAAGCACCAGGTTGCACTCGCGGGCCAGCGGGGAATCCTTGGCGGTCATGCCGATGACGGTAGCGTCGTTCTCGCGGGCCAGCGCGGCGATCTCCACCAGCGCCTTGGTGCGGCCTGTGTGGGAGATGAGCACCACCACGTCCCCTTCGCTGCTGTTGATGCAGCTCATGCGCATCATGACGATGTCATCGAAGCTCACCACAGGGATGTTGAAGCGGAAGAACTTGTTCTGGGCGTCGCGGGCGACGGCGGAGGAGGCGCCCAGACCAAAGAAGCTGATCTTCTTGGACTGGGTCAGAATATCGACGCAACGATTGATGGCGGAGATATCCAGGCTGTTCTTGGCGGCATCCAGACAGGCCATGGTGGATTCGAAGATCTTGGCGGTATAGGTATCGGGCCCGTCGTCCGCTTCCACGTGGCGGTTCACATAAGGGGTGCCGTTGGCCAGGCTCTGGGCCAGATGCAGTTTGAAGTCGGGAAAGCCTTTGGTATCGAGACGGCGGCAGAAACGGTTGACGGTCGGTTCACTGACGTCGGCCATCTTGGCGAGGGTGGCGATACTGGAGTGAATGGCCGTCTGCGGGGAGGCCAGAATGACCTCGGCAACTTTACGCTCTGATTTACTGAAACTTTCCAAATTATTAGTAATTTTATCAAGGGTATTCATCATCACCACCAGGCATTTTTGTAATTTAGCTTCAGTGTCTTTGCACTAAATTCACGGCTAAGCAGGTTTCCAATCAACTTGATGACTATACAAGACAAGCTCTTATCGAAACTAATCTTGGCCCTGCAAAGTATGACTCATGTCTAATTATTTCGTATTTTTGGTTACAAACTTCCACCCATCCCGTGAAAGCGCTTACAAATGTTGCAAAGCAACAACACTGTGAGCGGGCGCACACTTGCATTCATCAAACGCGCAGCGGGGGGAGGGGCTCGGGTAGAATTGTTGCCAAATAATAATTGCGGGACGGTAAGGGCCGCCCCGACCCAAGTAACGAAGGAGTTGTTTTATGCAGCATACCCATGCGCTGGTCGGCGACGTAGGCGGCACCAATGCGCGGCTGGCCCTGTGCGAGCTGGCGACCGGCACCATTTCCCGGGCCAAGACCTATTCCGGGCTGGCCCACCCCAGTCTCGAGGCCGTGGTGCGCCTCTATCTGGATGAGCATCAGGTGCAGGTGAGCCAGGCCTGTATCGCCATCGCCTGCCCCATCAAGGGCGACTGGGTCGCCATGACCAACCACAGCTGGGAGTTCTCCATCGGCGAGATGCAGGCCAATCTGGGCCTGACCCGCTTGCAGGTGATCAACGACTTCACCGCCGTCTCCATGGCGGTGCCCGTGCTGGACGCGGCTGACTGCATCCAGCTGGGGGGCGAGGCGCCCGTGGCCGGCAAGCCCATCGCCATCTACGGGGCCGGCACCGGCCTTGGCGTCGCCCACCTGGTGCACACCGGCGAGCAGTGGCTGAGTCTGCCGGGCGAGGGCGGCCACGTGGACTTTGCCGCCAACAGCGAAGAAGAGGATGCGGTGCTGCAGGTGATGCGAGCCGAGCTGGGTCATGTCTCGGCCGAGCGGCTGCTCTCCGGGCCCGGTCTGGTCAACATCTATCGCGGGCTGGTGAAGTCCGATGGCCGCGAGCCAGAAGCCTTCGCCCCCAAAGACATCACTGAGCGGGCGCTGGCGGGCGAATGCCTGGATTGCCGTCGCACCCTGAGCCTGTTCTGCGTGCTGATGGGGCGCTTCGCCGGCAACCTGGCGCTCAATCTGGGCACCTTCGGCGGTGTCTACATCGCAGGCGGAATCGTGCCGCGCTTCCAGGAGTTCTTCATTGGCTCGGGCTTTCGGGTGGCGTTCGAAGACAAGGGGCGTTTCAAGTCCTATCTGAAGGATATTCCCGTCTTCCTCATCACTCACGAGGGGCCGGGTCTGCTCGGTGCCGGGGCCTATCTGCGCCAGTCGCTGGGCATCAAGCTGTAAGCCGAAACAGGGGGCTGGATGCCAATCATCCCATGGTTCAGCCTTGATTCAGTGACCATGGGATAGAGTAACAACACGTACTCAAGAGGCCAGGGCCCCATAAGGAATTGGGACTTGTCTTCATCCGCTGGGTGCGTTTGTCACCTGACAAGCCTGAACTGTTTCACCGGTCCTTGTGGCCGGTTTTTTTTTATCTTCTGATCTCCTCCCGGCTTCCCGATTGTCGCTTCCCCTGCGTGATGTGATCTCGCGGGGCTGTGTCGGCTGGGAAGGGGCGGGATAAAGCACGACGCCTGCGGGCGGGCAGGCGTCGTTATTGGTGTCGGCCCTGTCGGGGCAACGTCAAACTCAGGGCAGGTCCAGGGTGAAGCGGGCGCCCCCCAGCGGCGATTCATCCACCATGATCTGGCCGCCGTAGCTGTGCACTATCTCGGTGACCACCGCCAGACCTATGCCCTGGCCGGGTGAGCTGTCGGCGCGCACGCCGCGCTGGAAGATCTGCTGCGACTTGTCCGGATCTATGCCCGGGCCATCGTCTTCAATCTCGATCCGCAGGCGGTCTAAGCGGCGACTCACAGTCACCCGAATTTCGCTGATGGCGAACTTGAAGGCGTTGTCGAGCAGGTTGCCCATCAGCTCCATCAAGTCCCCCTGCTCGCCGGCGAAGAAGACGTCGTCATCGAACTTGAAGCGGGTCTGCAGCTTCTTGTGGCGATAGACCTTGGCGAGGCTGGCCAGCAGCTTCTCGATGAGGGGCACGGGTTCCGTGCCCTTGCTGGCGAGGCGCTTGCGGCCGGTGACGGCGCGGCGCAGCTGGTACTGGATGATCTGATCCATGGTCAGGATCTGTTCACTGATGTTGTCGTGGATGTCGCGCCCCAGCTTGATCTCCTGCGCCGTCATCTGGATCAGCGCCAGCCGGGTTTTCAGGCTGTGGGCCAGATCGTTCAGGGCGTGCTGGTAGCGCTGGGTCTGCTGGCGTTCGTTCTCCAGCAGCTGGTTGACTGACTCGGTCAGCGGCGTCAGTTCCCGCTCGTAGTCATTGGAGAGCGCCTCCCGCTTGCCCGCCCGGATCTCGTCGATCTGGCGCGCCATGGTACGCAATGAGGTCAGGCTCCAGAAGCTGGTGAGCAGCAGCAGGGCGCCGAGCAGCGAGTAGGCCAGCAGGGCCTGGCGGATGCACTGATAGAGGTAGCTGCGGGTCTGGGCCAGGTAGCGCTTGGCCGAGTCGACCATCACCACGTAATAGGTGGTGGGCCCCTCACCGTGATTGCGCAGAAAACGCAGGCTGTAGATGAAGTAGCTCTCACCGTTCTTGATGGTGTGGCGTTTGAAGAAGTAGTCCTGATCCAGGCCGCCGAGGTACTTCATCAGATCCTGACAGATGGTGCCCTTGGAGTGGATCACCTCCGGCATGTGCAGGCTGGACCAGCTCAGCTGGCCATCGGCCCGGCAGATCAGGGTATCCAGATTGGGGTCGATGGCATCCGGCGTGATCTTGCCGAGATCCGTGGTGGCATGGAGATCCGGCAGCTTGGAGGAGAACAGCTTGGAGAGGTTCTCCTGCATGCGGGTGCTGGCCTTCTGGGCCTGCTCCTCGGTGTGGCCCAGATAGAGGATGTAGACGGAGAAGGCCATGATGAGCGCTATGACCAGCATGGCGCTCAGCATCAGCTTGATGTGCAGCGAGCGACGGATCAGTCGCATGGGCCGCGGCAGGCGAAGGCGCATCAGTTGCACGAGAGGTTGAAGATGTAACCCTGGCGCCGGATGGTGGAGATGGGCTGGATGCTCCCCTCCGGGTCCAGCTTCTTGCGCAGTCGGCTCACCATCACCTCTATGGTGTTGGGGTCCCCTTCGCCATCGCCGTAGAGCTGGTCCAGCAGTTGCTGCTTGGAGACCACCTGGCGGGCGTTGCGCATCAGGTACTCGAGGATCAGGTATTCGAAGCTGGTGAGCACGGCCGGCTCGCCGCCTATGGTCAGCTCCTTGCGGGAGAGATCCAGCTCATAGTCGCCGGCCTTGACCTTGGGCGAGATGAAGCCGGCGCTGCGGCGCACCAGAGCATTGAGCCGTGCCAGCAGCTCGTCCTTCTGGAACGGCTTGACCAGATAGTCGTCCGCCCCGGCCTCCAGCCCCTCCACCTTGTCCTGCCAGTTGCCACGGGCGGTCAGGACTATGATGGGGAAGGGGATCTGCCGCTCGCGCAGCTGTCTGATGAGCTGCAAACCGTCCATGTCCGGCAGCCCCAAATCTATGATGGCTACGTCTATGGGGTAATCGGCGGCGTAATGCAGGGCCACCTGAGCACTGTCCGTGCTGTGGACCTGATTCTGGGCCTCGGTCAGCAGGGTGGAGAGGTGGTGATTGAGCAGCTTGTCGTCTTCGACCAACAATATTTTCATAAGGTGCGCGATCATGGGGATCCAGGCTGTCAATTAGAGGGTTTATGCCGGGGAGAGTCAATCCGGATCCTAGCAGGAGTGCCTGTATCGGGACTGAATCAGGGCATTCTTTATTCACTGGTTAATCATTAACGGGCGAGGGCCTGGGTGCTCATCCTCTTCCCCCGTCTGCTGGCGCCACAGCCGGGCATAGAGTCCCGGTCGTGCCAGCAGCTCCTCGTGGCTGCCGGACTCCACTATCTGCCCCGCATCCATCACCAGGATGCGATCGGCATGGCGCAGTGTGTTGAGGCGGTGGGCGATGCTGATCAGGGTGCGGCCACGGCGAATGGCCGCCATGTTGGCCATGATGGCCGCCTCGGATTCGTAGTCGAGGGCCGAGGTGGCCTCGTCGAGCAGCAGTATCCTGGGGTTGGCCAGCAGGGCGCGGGCCAGGGCGATGCGCTGGCGTTGCCCGCCAGACAGGCGGGCGCCCTTCTCGCCCACCTGCAGCCCAAAGCCTTGAGGCAGCTCGCGAATAAAGCCGAGCGCGCCGGCCAGCTGCGCCGCCTGTTCCACCTCGGCCTGGCTGGCATCGGGGCGACAGATGCGGATGTTGTCGGCGATCGAGCCACAAAACAGAATGCTCTCCTGCAGCACCACGCTCATGTTGCGGCGCAATGAGACGGGGTCGGCGATGGCGAGATCCATGTTGTCCACCAGCACCTGACCATGCTGGGGCACGTAGAGCCGTTGCAGCAAGCGGGTAAGGGTGCTCTTGCCACAGCCGGAAGGGCCAGTGATGCCGATGAACTGCCCGGGCTCGATGGAGAGGGAGAGATTGGCCAGTACCTCGGGGGCATCCGGCTGGTAGCGAAAGCGGATGTGGCGAAAT
Organism: Aeromonas bestiarum; assembly: GCF_000819745.1. Taxonomy (GTDB): domain Bacteria; phylum Pseudomonadota; class Gammaproteobacteria; order Enterobacterales; family Aeromonadaceae; genus Aeromonas; species Aeromonas bestiarum. The sequence goes on from NZ_CDDA01000003.1 coordinate 61,307, forward strand.
TCGATGGCCCCCTCGAGAGCGGGGACGGAGGCGAGCCCGCCATTGCCGTGCTCCGGCGCCTCGTCGAGTATGTCCCCCACCCGGCGCAGGGCGATCAGGGTGTGCTGGAAGTCCTGCCACACCTGGGCCAGCCGCAGCACCGGCTGGGTGACATGGCCCGCCAGCATGTTGAAGGCCACCAGCTCGCCAGGACTCAGCCTGCCGTTCAGCACCTCGCCGACCCCGAGCCAGAGCAGCAGGGCGGCGGTGAGCTTTTGCACCAGATCGATGCCCTGACCCGCGGCAAGCCCCACCTTTCTTGCCTGAAATCCCCGCCGCAACTGGCGCGCCAGCAGACGCTGCCACTCCTGATAAAAGCGTGGCTCCGTGGCCGTGGTCTTGATGGTTTCGATGCCGGTGACCGCCTCGGTCAGGAAGCTGGTGGCATCGGCATCCGCCTGATACTCGGCCTCGACCCGCTTGCGCACCAGGGGGCCAATCAGCAGCCACAGCAGAAAATAGATGAGCAAGGAGCCCAGCACGCAGCCGGTCAGCACGGGGGCGTAATGGAACATGACACCGACAAACAGCAGGATGAACACCAGGTCCAGCACCAGCATCAGGGTGGAGCCGGTGAGGAACTGGCGGATCTGGGCCATCTCCTTGACCCGGGCTATGATCTGGCCGGTCTGGCGCGCCTTGAAATAGTCGATGGGCAGGCCGACCAGATGGCGATAGAGCTTGCCGGACAGCTCGGCGTTGACCTGGTTGGCCAGATGACCGAACACCTGGCCGCGCAGAAAGCTGTAGAGCGGCTCGGCGCAGGCCAGTGCCAGCATGGCCAGGGCCAGTACCTGCAGGCTGCCTAGGCTGCGCCCCACCAGCACCTTGTCGATGATGTTCTCAAACAGCAGCGGGCTGGCAAGGGCTATGAGCTGCAACACGATGGCGAAGCAGAAGACGTCTCGCACCTGCTTCTGCTGGCGCAGTACCGCCGGGCTGAACCAGCCCAGCCCGAACTTGACCTCGGCCGGGGTGAGATCCTGCTGGGCCAGCAATAGATAGTGCCACTGCGCCGCCTGTGTGGGGTTCGGCAGCGGTTGCAGGCTGCTGGTGCCGGTCGCTGGATCGAACAGCTGCCAGCCCTCAGGCTCGATGGCGGTGATGGTGTACCAGCGCCCATCCCGCTTGAGCAGGGCCGGCAGTGGCAGCGCCGCCAGCGGGCAGCCCGGCCCCTGTGACAGGGCGCTGCGCAGGCCGAGCCGGGCGGCGGCCTCGCGCACCGTCAGATCGTCCGGCGCCAGATCGCAACCCATGGCGTGGGCCAGTTGCCCGGCATCCGCGGCCATCATCAGCTGATGGGCCGCGTGGGCGAGAGCGGCGAGGGCGCCATTGGCGATGGGGGCGGGCTCGTTCACGGGGGCCTCCAAGGCTGGCAAAGCGTGTGTCATTGTCATCGCTCCCGCAGTGCCTCGGCCTGGTATTCCCGGATCGGGCTCAGCAGGTAGTCGATCACCCGGCGTCTATCCGTCTTGACCTCGGCCACCACCGACATGCCCGGGGTGAGCCGCACCGGCTGATTGTCTATCTGCATCTCGCCCCGGCTCAGCTTGACCCTGGCGGGAAAGACCAGCCCCAGTTGCTCATCCGTGGTGGCATCGCGCGACACGCTGACCAGCTCGCCGTCTATGGTGCCGTAACGGGTATAAGGAAAGGCATCCACCTTGATGCTGACCGTCTGCCCTTCGTGCACGAAGCCTATGTCCTTGTTGAGGATCTTCACCTCGGCGTACTGGACTCCCTCGTTGGGCACTATGACCAGCAACTGCTGGGCCGGCTGTACCACGGCGCCCTTGGTGTGGATGGCCAGCTGCTGCACTGTGCCCGCCACCGGGGCGCGAATGACTTCCAGGTGCTCCCGCTCGCTCAGCTTGGCGAGCTCCTGCTCGATGGCGGTCAGCTGCAGCTGGGCCTGCTGGCGTTTCTCGACCCACTCCCGCTGTTTCTGTGCCTTGAAGCCGGCCAGCCGCTCCTGCAGGCTCTGCTGCTGGGATTGCAACACCTCGAGTTCGGCCCGCTGCTGGGCGAGCTGGCGCTGGGTTTCCAGCAGCTCTTTCTCCTGCTCCAGATACTCCACCCGTGAGATGGCCTGGGATTGGCTCAGGGTCTGGCGCGCCTGCAGGCGGGGCCGGATGTTGGCCAGCAGGATAGTGAGGGAGGCCATGTCCCCCCGTCGGGCGGCCTGATTGGCCTGATTGACCCCAAGCTCGGCCTGCAGGTTGTTGAGGGTGCTCCGGTACTCGTGCAGCTCGCTCTGGTGGTTCTCCGCCAGCGCCTGTTGCTGCGCCGGGGTGAGCCTGGCGTAGTCGGGGTGCTGGCTGACGGTTTCGTTGCCATAGAGCGCCTGATAACGGATCAGGGTCTGGTACTGGAACGCCTGTTGCTCGCGCAACCGGCTCAGGTCCTGACTCACCCCCAGGGTGTTGAGGGTCAGCAGCGGCGCGTTGGCGGCGACCGCCTGGCCATCTTCCACGTGAATGCCGATCACCCTGGCCTGCTCGTAGGACTGGATCATCTGGCTGCGGCCAAAGACCAGCAGGCGCCCGCTGGCGGTGGCCTGGATGTCGAGCTGGCCCCAGCAGGCCCAGAGCAGGGTGAGCAGCACACCGGCGCTCAGGGTGAGCGCCGTGATACGGGCAAAGGGGGAGGGCGGCGTCTCGGCCAGCGCCAGATGGGCGGGCAGGAAGCCGTAGTGGGCCTCCTGCTGCCGGGCTGGACCGGGTTGGCGCCAGCGGCTCAGCCAGGTGCGCATATTCATGGGGTCTCCTCGTGCAAGTCCTGTTGCAGCTGCCACAGGCGGGTGTAGTGCTGTCCCAGTGCCAGCAGGCTGGCGTGGTCGCCCTGCTCCACTATCTTGCCGCGCTGCAGGACTATGATGCGGTCGCAGTGGCGCACTGTGGAGAGGCGGTGGGCTATGGTGATGACGGTGCGGCCGCTGGCGATCTGGCGCATGTTGTGCTGGATCAGCGCCTGGGATCCGTCATCCAGGGCGCTGGTGGCCTCGTCGAAGATGAGGATCCTGGGGTCGGCCAGCAGGGTGCGGGCGATGGCCAGCCGTTGGCGCTGACCGCCGGAGAGCGAACTGCCCCCTTCCGCCAGCACTGTGTCGTAGCCAAGGGGCAGTCGCAAAATGAACTCATGGGCGCCGGCCAGAGTGGCGGCCCGTATGATCTCGTCCAGGCTGGCGTGGGGCACCGACTGGGCCAGGTTGTCGCGCACCGACTTGTTGAACAGGTGGTTCTCCTGCAACACCACTCCCATCTGCTGGCGCAGGTGGTGGAGCGGGATCTGCTGGATGGGCTGGCCATCGATGAGGATCTGCCCCTGCTCCGGCTGATAGAGCCGCAGCAGCAGACGGGCCAGGGTGCTCTTGCCCGAGCCCGAGCCTCCGACAATCCCCAGCGTCTCGCCGGGCGCCAGGGCGAGGGAGAGATCGTCGATGATGAGGGGGGCATCCGGTTGATAGCGAAAATGCACCCGCTCGAGCGCTATGGTGCCGGCCTGGATGCGGCCATCCCCATCGCGCTGATGCTCCGGGGGGAGGTTGAGCATGTCGCCGAGTTTGTCTACCGCGATCCGGGTCTGGATGAACTGGCCCCACAACTCGACCAGGCGCGACAGGGGTTGAGCCACGTGACTGGCCATCATGTTGAAGGCGATGAGCTGGCCTATGGTGAGCTGCAGCGCGATCACCTCGCTGGCACCGAGCCAGAGCACGACGACTGTCACCAGTTTTTGCAGCCACATGACCCCGTGCTGGGAGGCATTGTTGAGTTGCTGCACCCGGTAGCCCGCCTCCACCATCTGGCGGGTCTGCTCATCCCAGCGCCGCACGAAACGCGGTTCCAGCGCCAGGCTCTTGAGGGTCTCGGCCCCGGCGACCGTCTCGTTCAGGAAAGCGGTATTGGTGGCGGCATGGCCGAACTGCTGCTCGACCGCCTGCTGCATGCGTGGCGTGATCCACCAGGCGATCAGCACATAGGCGGGAATGGAGAGCAGGATCACCAGGGTCAGCATGCCGGAGAGGCTGGCCATGACGGCCAGGAAGACAAACATGAACAGCACGTCCACCGTCAGGGTGAACAGGGTGCCGGTCAGAAATTCGCGTATGGTGTTGAGCTCCTGCACCCGGGTCACGATGGCGCCCACCTGGCGACTCTTGAAATAGAGCAGGGGCAGGGCAAACAGGTGCTGCACCATGCGCAGACCGAGCTGGATATCTATCCGGTTGGCGGTGTGGGCATACTGGTATTCCCGCAGCCCGCGCAGGCAGACCTCCACCAGAGCCGTGATCAGCAGCCCGAACACCAGTACATCCAGGGTTGCCCAGGCCTGATGCACCAGCACTTTGTCCATCACCACCTGAAAGAAGAGCGGGGAGATGAGCGCCAGGATCTGCAACACCAGCGAGAACAGCAGTATCTCGCCGAGCAGGCGTTTTTGCTGCAGGAAGGCGGGGATGAACCAGCGGATGTCGAAGCGACTCTGCCGTTTACCGACCTCGAGCAGGCGGCCCGCCCAGCGTGCCAGCAGTTCGTCTTGTGCTATGACTTGCGGCTTGCCCACTGCCGGATCCAGGATCAGCGCCTGTTCACCCTGGCGCTGGGCCAGCACGAACGCCTCGCCAGAGGGGCTCAGCAGTACCACCGGCAGGGTCAGTTTATCGAGTTTGCGAGGGGGGATATGACGCTGACGAATGCGGGTTCCTGTCTGTTGTTGCAGCGTATCGATAATATTGTCAAAGGTGTCGTCTGGCGTGGGTGCTATATCTGGAGAGGGACAACCCAGCATCCCGATAATAATATTGAGACACGCTAAAACAGACTCTTCACTCGCCGTCATAATATATCCGTTTGCCGCTGTGACACCCCTCCTGTTTATATGGGGCAAGGTGGCCTGTTGCAGGCAGGGCGCGCATACTAACGAGCCATTATTTCACTGTCAAATATTATCTCGACTGATAGTTATCATAATAAAAACGGCCGCGCTGACTCAGCTAATAACGTATTGCATAATACCAAGACATTAACCTTAATGATTGAGTTGATATTTATATTGACGTATTTACTCTATTTTTAGGTCATTGTTTAATTGAATCGGATAATAATTTCAAATATGGTAAATATAGTGAAAAGCAAAATGTTAATCCCGTGTTGTTTTACTTGGGAAATTCCTTTTCTTTTTTGTTTGTCTTTATATTTATTGATAATGGAATTTATATGACAGAGCAGTTTGTACAGACAGTATCCAGCGTCAACTATAACAAGGGGATCTTCTCCCTCTATTTCGTTGGACAAGATCCGCTGAAGATGGCGCAAGGGGTCATGGCAGAAAGTGACAACGAGTTGGCGCTGAAACAGACGGTCCACATGCCTGCCGCTGGCTTTATGTATATGGTTTCAATGATAAAAAACATGCTTGAAGATCCACGCATGGCTGCCGAGTTTGACAAGTTGATCGCCGCAGGCCTGATCCCGGCAGCCCCTTCTGACGAGCAGCAAACCGCACCGGTTGCCACAGCACAGGCCGCGCCGCGCAAGAAAAAATAATGTTCCGGTTGGGGATCCAATGAGCTTGGTATTGCAATCAACGGAACCGAACTGGCAACAAAATCAACATATGCTGGGGGGAGTCATGCTGCTGAGTCAGCACTCCTCCCTGCACCGGCGTTATTCCGTCGCCGAGTGGCAACAGCGAATATTGCCTGCCTTCGAATTGAACCAGTTCAGCTATTATGAAGACTCACACGGGCGCCCGGTTGCATTTTGCAACTGGGCGTTTGTCTCTTTATCCATTCGTGACACCTTGCTGGCCGCCGAGCGGGAGCTGATCCGTGAGGATTGGCAATCTGGCGACCATATTTTTATTCCGGAGATGATAGCGCCATACGGACATGCCCGCGCCGTGGTGAGCGATCTGCGTCGCCGGATATTTCTGCCATGGAAAGGGCAGCGGGTCTGTACCGTGCGCGGTCATGTTCATGCCGAACTTGGCCATTGTGTGCGCAGGGTGCAGTGGTTTTCCATTTAATCATAATGAGCTAATACATGGGAAAGAGTGTATGGAGAAGTATTGAGTACTTCTTTACCGGTAATTACACGGCAGATGATGGCAATAATGACATCAATGCCTTTGGCTTCGGCGGCGTCATCCGTGCCTATGGCGGTGACGACACCATCAAGATCGGCTCCATTGGCGCCACCGTCTATACCGGCACGGGCAATGACAGCGTGTACGGCGGCGCCGCCTACCTCAAGGTGGTTGACGACTCCGGCAACCTGACCGTCAAGGGGGCAGCGGGCTACGCGGACATCAGCAAGTCCGAGTCAGGCAATATCCACTTTGCCGGCGCCAGCGGCGGCACCAATATAGATCACCAGGGGCGCGAGGGCGACATCCGCTATCAGGGGGCGGCTCTTGCCAACTTCCTGACCCGCAAGGGGATCAGTGGCAACGTCAGCTTCGAGGGGGCCGGGGGTTACAACAAGCTCTGGCACCAGACCGACAGGGGCGATCTGACCTTCAGCGGTGCCGGGGCGGCCAACAAGATAGATCGTACCTGGCACAGCCAGTATCAGGGGTCACACGGCAACATCAGTTTCCATGGCGCCGGCGCGGCCAACATCATCAGCTCCCTGGTGGAATCCGGCAACATATCCCTGAACGGGGCCGGCGCCTACAACAAGGTGTTCCGCAAGGGACGCGAGGGGGACGTCGCCTTCAACGGCGCCGGCGGCTGGAACGAGATCTCCCGTCTGCGCCATGAGGATGATGCCTATCTGCAGACCCGTGGCGATATCCACTTCAACGGCGTCGGGGGTTACAACCGACTGTTGTCCGATGTGGCCGAGGGCAACATTCACTTCAAGGGGGCGGGGGGGTACAACCACCTCTCCCGCAAGGGGTCTGGCAGCGACAGCTCGCCCTTCGCTGGCGCCAGTGCCGACGAGATAGTGCTGACCACGGCCACCATGGGCGGTAGCTGGATTCAAAAGTCCCAGGCGGTCACGGCCATCAAGTCGACCCTGCAACCCAATACCTACCTGTTTGCCTTCTTTGATGGCATGTACACCAAGATAAACCGGGTCGAACTCTCCAACGAGGGCGAGCAGGGTCCCCTGCGCTATCTCTCCACCTCCTGGTACAAGGAGGGCGATCACCTTGCCAGCCTGGCCAGCCGCCAGATCAATGAACAGCAAGGATTTACCTCGACCCGGACCGACGGCGCTTATCGCCTGACGGACCTGGTGTTTGAACGGCGTCAGCGCATCACACTGCAGGCGGTTGAAGCGGATCTGACCGAAAACAGCTGGATCAACTACGGCGGTGGCGTGAGTGTGGCCGCCGCCGATGTCACCCTCTCCACGGCCAACATGAGTGGTCATGCCATCTATGAAGATGGCACCAAGGTTGCTGTCAGCGCGGTGAAATCCCGGGCGCAGGCCAACACCTATGTGTTTGCCAAGCAGCTTGGCCCCTACACCAAGATAGTGGTGGTGGAGCTGGCCAACGACAGGGAAACCGGTGCGCTCAAGTACCTGTCCAGGGCTTGGTACAAGGAGGGCGATCACATCGCCGGCCTGGCCGATCAGGTCATCTCGGAGCAGACGGGTTTCAGTGCCATGGGCACGGGGGGCTACTCACTGAGCGAGGTGCACTACCAGCTCGATACCGTCACGGCCGTGTCGGATCGATTGCCGGCCACCCGGGAGTTTGACTCCCAGCCGTTGCTTCCCCATCAGCAAGGCGGCGGCAAGAGCAAAGGCGATATCTTCTTCGACGGCGCCGGTGGCGGCAACGTCATCGAATCCGACGTGACCGAGGGCAACATCCACTTCAACGGCGCCGGGGCGGCCAACGTGCTGATCAAGCGCGGTCAGCGCGGCGATCTGGTGTTCCGTGGCGCGGGTCTTGCCAACGTGCTGGTGCATCAGGGCGCGCAGGGGAAGATGGATGTCTATGCCGTCGGTGCGGCCAACGTGTTGGTACGCAGCGGGGACGGGGAGTATCTGGCCCGCCTGCTGGCCTATGGCAACATCTCGGTGCAGCAGGGGCATGGCGACAGCCAGGTGGTCATGCTGGGCGGTTACAACACCCACACCCAGATCGGCGATGGCAATGGTCTCTGGCTGGCTGGCGGTGGGGCAAACGTGCTGACCCAGGCCGGCAATGGCCGGCTCGATGCCATGCTGGTCGGCGGTGCCAACGTGCTGACCAAGCTGGGTGCCGGCCAGCTGACCGCCGGCCTGCTGGGGGGGGCCAACGTGCTGACCCACATCAGTCAGGGGGACGAGGCTGCCGATACCCGCGCCGTGCTGCTGGGGGGCGCCAACGTGCTCACCAAGAAGGGCAACGGCAAGGTGCAGGCCATACTGGGGGGCGGCGTGAATGTGCTGACCCAGATTGGCCGGGGTGATACCCAGGCGCTGCTGCTGGGGGCGGCCAACGTGCTGACCCGGGTCGGTGACGGCGATCTCTCGGCCGTGATGCTGGGGGCGGGCAACGTGCTGACCCATGTCGGCGATGGCGCCACCCTGGGGGTCATGGGGGCCGCCGGCAACCTGTTCACCAAGGTGGGTGACGGCACGGCCATTGCCGCCATGATAGGCGCGGGCAACCTGTTTACCCAGATAGGCCAAGGCGATGCCTGGGCCCTGATGGGCGGGGTGGCCAACGTCTTCACCAAGGTTGGCGATGGCAATGCCCTGGCGCTGATGGTGGCCAAGGCCAATGTCTTCACCCATGTCGGTGACGGCCTGACCGTGGCCCTGATGCTGGCCCAGGGCAACCTGGCGACCAAGGTGGGCAACGGCATGACGCTGGCTGCCATGGTGGGCAATGCCAACGTCTTCACCCACGTCGGTGCTGGCGAAACCTTCGCGGCCATGCTGGGGCAGGCGAACCTGATGACCAAGGTGGGCGATGGCCTGACCGCCGCGCTGATGATCGGCAAGGCCAACGTCTACAGCCACATAGGCAACGGCACCAGCCTGGGGCTGTTCGCCGGCGAGCTGAACGTGATGACCAAGGTGGGCGATGGCACCACACTGGCGGCCCTGTTTGGCAAGGCCAACATAGTGACCCATGTGGGCAGCGGTCTGACCGGGGTACTGGCGCTGGGCAAGGCCAACATCATCACCAAGGTGGGGGATGACTTCCTCGGTGTCATCGCCAAGGCCGATGCCAACGTGTTGACCCACGTGGGCAATGGCACCACGGCCGCCGTGCTGTGGGGCAAGGGCAATCTGCTGACCAAGATAGGTGACGGCACGACCGTGGGCCTGCTCATCTCCGAGGTGGGCAACGTCATGACCCATGTCGGCGCCGGCAGCACCATAGGCCTGGCCAAGGGCCGCGCCAACCTGATCACCAAGGTGGGTGACGGCCTGGTGGTGCAGGGCGCCTGGGGAGACGTCAATTTGCTGACCCAGGTCGGCAACGGCGATCGCTACAGCTTCGCCAAGGGCCGTGCCAACGTGCTGACCAAGGTCGGCGATGGCCGCGAGCTGGCGGTGCTGCAAGGGGAGGCCAACCTGGTCACCCAGGTGGGCGACGGCGACAGTTACACAGGTGCCTGGGGCCGCGCCAACATCATCACCAAGGTGGGGGATGGCCGTCAGGTCGTGCTGGCCAAGGGGGATGCGAACATAGTCACCCAGGTGGGGGACGGCGAGAGCTATCAGGCCCTGCTCGGCAAGGCCAACGTCGTCACCCGGGTGGGGGACGGCATCCAGGTCACCCTCGCCAAGGGGGAGGTCAACCAGACCACCACTGTGGGGGATGGCCTGAGCGTCACCGCCGCCTACGGCAAGTTCAACAACAACATCAAGGTCGGCGACGGTACCTCCATCAACCTGGCCTGGGGTGATTACAACCTCAACACCAAGGTGGGGGACGGGCTCAACGTCGCCGTCATGAAGGGCAAGGGCAATGCCAATGTCCAGATCGGCGACGGGCTCGACGTGACGGCGGCCTATGCCCGCCACAACGTGGCCATCAAGATAGGCAATGGCGACTTCTACAGCCTGGCCATCGCCAGCAGCAACACCAGCAGCAACAAGCTCGGCACCCTGTTTGACAACATCAAGCAGACCCTGTTCGGTGCGGCAGGCAACCAGGCCATCAACTACCTGGTACAGGGCGATGAAGAGGGCCCGGTCAAGGCGCCACAAGCGGCCAGTCTGGGGGATGTACAGACCCTGAGCGGCTTCGGTCTGGACGAGATTGGCGAGGTGAAATCCTCGCTGGCGAGCGGCCTGACCGGCCAGGTGAGCCAGACCGGCGAGCGCGACGAGCAAGCCATGGACAAGGCGTTGCAGCTCGATGAGCAAGGCCTGGCCAGGGGCGGCGAAAACCTCATCGTCAACGGCGATTTCGAACGGGGCGCCCACGGTTGGCAGCATGCCGGTGACGGGATCGAGGCAGACTTTTCTGCCGCCACCTACGGGCTGGCTGACGAAGGTCATGGCCAGCGTGTCAGTGAACTCTCCACCGACAGAAACACCCAGATTTCCCAGGATCTTGCCGGTCTCCAGGCAGGCGAGACTGTCACTCTGGACTTCGATTTTGCCCGTCGGGCCAACATCTCGCAGCAGCACGGCATCGAGGTGCTGTGGAACGGCGAGCGCGTCTTTGCCAGCGAGGGCGACGCCGCCAGCTGGCAGACCAAACGGCTGACCCTGACCGCTCGCACGGGGAGCAATACCCTGGCGTTCCGGGGCACGGGGGAGAGCAACGGCCTTGGCTATCTGCTCGACAACGTGGTCGCCACGGCGGCTGGCAAGGCCGAGATTGGCCAGGTCAGCGCCCAGCTGGCGGAAGACGGCAACGCCGCCCAGGCCCAAGCCGATCGGGCCAGTGCCGATGCCGACAAACAGCGACTGGAGCAGGAGAAGGCGCAGCAGCTGGCCGCCATCTCGGGCACTCAGGCCCAGCTGGAAGCTACCGACGAGGGCAAGCTGGCCGAGAATGGTCAGGATCAGCGCGGCGTCATCGAGGCGGAAGCGCGCGATATGACGGCCCAGCTCGACACCCTGGCCCGCCAGTTTGAACAGCTCAAACAGCCCGAAGCGGCCACCATCCCGTCCGGCCAGCACTGGCGCAATGGTTTTGCTGACCGCTTGTTGACCGATGCACAGGAAGACCTGGAAGAGGCCAGCAGCACGGCAGGCGAGGCGATTGCGGATGCCAAAACCCGCCGCGAGCAGCAGAGCCAGCAGGTCGATGCCGCCCTGGCCCAGTCCAAATCTGGCCAGCAGCGCAGCGAACAGTTGCAGGGTGAGGCCCTGGCGCAGGGGCAGAGCCGGACCGAGCAGGCCGAACAGCGTCGTCTCGATGCTCTGACCCGCGAGGCCGATGCCCGGCAGCGGCAGCAAGAGGGCGAGTCGAGCGCGAGCCAGGCCCTGGCCACAGGCGAGCAGGCCAGCAGCCAGGCCAGCCAGCAGGCAACACAGGCCAGGCAGAATGCGGCAAGCCTGAAACAAAGCGGCGACAAGCCGAGCCATCAGGGAGTGAATAACGGCCAGAGCCCGATTGCGGCACCCCGGTTGCCGCAGTCCGGTGAGCTTGATGTGCCCAATGCCTCCAGCCTGCCGACCGATGCTTCGGCCAGCGCCCAGCCATCGGCCATCGATGCCGCCAATGGCTTGAGTGAACAGGAGCAATCCGCCCTCGATGGCGCCCTGGCTGCGGTCAACCGCCTGCAGATCAATGCCGGGAACCGTACTCACGGCACGCCCGCCATCACCCTGCCCGGTATGGTCGGTGAGCGCGAGTCGGGCGCCGCTGTGCCGGCGAGCCATGCGTCTTCGCGCCGCAGCGCCGAGCTGGGCCTGTCCGGGGTCTCCCTGGCCGGGCTGGGGAGCCCGGTGCGAGGCCCGGCAGTGGCCGTCCCCGAGACCGCTGGTTTTGCCTTCCAGCTGCTCAAGCGCGAAGGCAATGACTTCATTGACTCCACCCGTCGCCAGTTGGGCAAGCTCTCGACCGACTTGCCAAGCGAGCGGCTCAAGGCGGTACGCGAGGCCGTGGTACGGGTGCAGCAACAGCCATCGGAGGCGAATCTGGGGCTGCTGGAGCAAAGCCTGTCCCAGTGGCAGGCTCGCGACCCCAAAGAGTTTGCCCAGCGCGGTGAACAGGTGAAGGCGCTGCGCTTCGAGGCCGCCTCCTTGCTGAGCCACACCTTCGCCTTCAGGGCCAAGGCTGCCGGTGTGCATGGTCTGGCACTGTCGCCTGAACAGACAGCCCGCTTCGAACATCAGCTGGTGTTCGACGGCATAGGCCGGATCACAGGAGTGGTGGGTGAGTTGAGTGCCACCGACATAGCCCGGGTGACCGAGCTCAGCATTCGTCCGCTCACCGACACCAACTCCAACGCCGAGCGGCAGGCGCCCCGTACCGAGCATGACAGTCTGATCGCGTTTGCCCATCAGTTGGGTCAGTTCGACACGCCGCAAACCCGCCAGCTGGCCGCAGAGGTCAAGGCGCTTTGGCTCTCTGGCGAGGTGAATGGGCCTCGTACCATCGCCTTGTTTGAGACTGCCAGCAAGACGCTGGGCGATCAGCCGCAGCTGCAGGTGCTGGCACAAGCCTTGCTGGCCGATGCGAACAAGAGCAAGGCGACCGGCCAGTACATAGACAACCTGTTTGGCCGTCGTTTCGACTCCGAGATTGCCCATGCGCTGGTGACCTCACCGTCGCAGGCGGCGATCGATACCTCGGCGCAACTGGGCGCCAGGCTGGTGAAGGAGTTCGGCGACTGGATCCAGACACTGCAGCTGGACGAAGCCACCCAGAGTCAGCGCATCGACAAGAAGATGGCGGCATTCGCCGAGGCCATCAAGAAGGACACCCGTCCCTGGTTCAGCCGGGTGCCCAGCCTGACCGATTTCCTGGCCGAGCCGAATCTGGCCAACTTCAAACAGATGATGACCCGGGTCGACAACGGCTTCGATGTCATCAAGGTGCCCTTCCTTGCGGTGAAGATGGCCACCCATCCCGAGCTCGGCATGGACACGGCCGACTGGAAGAGAGAGGGGGATCGCTTCTATGGCAGCGTCATTACCAAGGCGCGCTCGACCAGCACCGAGATCGCCTCTGCCAAGGACGGTCTGCTGCAAGTCGACTTGCCGGGTCGCACCACCAGCGACTACGGCACGGGTCTGCACTATCAGCCAGGCGGTGACAAGTACGACGACTTCCTGAGCGGGCGCAGCGTGGCCGATGGCCGCATACTGACGCCGGGCAAGGAGACCACCTTCGAGCGCAACGCGCTGGACAAGGGCTTGCCCGTGGTGACCGGGGCCTCCGGTTCCACCAACATCATGGTGCACCTGAACAACTATCTGGCGGCGAAAGACCCTGCTTACTCCCCGAGTCAGGCCTACCTCAACACCCTTGCCTTCCTAGTATTCGATGGCGGCCACTCGGTGAACGAGAGTCTGGCGGTCTATCAGGCGTTGCAGGCGAGCGGGGATGCGCGCAAGCAGGTGCTGGAGAGCTACACCGCCAACTACCGGGATCTGGTGGATCTGGCGGGTGATGCCGGCAAGGCGGCGGTGCAGGATGCCCTCGATCGTGCCTTTGGCCGCACCCTCGATTTTTATCAGCAACACGCCTACTCGGCACAACTGGCTGAGCTGGCCGCACTCGGAACACCGCGCAAGGTCAGTGCCCCAGTCGAGGTGGTTGAACCTGCCTCATCCGGCAAGCCCGTCTCCATGGAGAACGACGGCTCGGCACCGGTAGACAGGCAGCCGCTCAACCCCCTGACCCGTTTCCTCAACGACAACCTCTATGGCACCCGTGATGAGCGCCGTCAGGTGGGCGATATCACCCGGCAGTTGCTCGACCATGCAGTGAGCAAAGGGGAGGCTGCACAAGTGACCCTGCAAGGGGACGCCGGCCGCCTGTCCGGTTACCTGCACAAGGGGACCGAGCGGCAAGGGACGCAGGAGGATGGCAAGCCCGAGGTGGTGCTGTTCCTGCATGGCTCGGGCTCTTCTGCCGAGGAGCAGGCCGATGCCGTTCGCAATCATTACCAGAAGCAGGGCATCGACATGCTGGCGGTCAACCTGCGTGGCTATGGGGCCAGCGATGGCGGCCCCAGCGAACAGGGGGTCTATCAGGATGCCCGCACCATGTTCCGCTATCTGGTGGAAGATCGTGGGGTGGCACCGGACAAGATCCTGATCCACGGCTACTCCATGGGTGGCCCCATCGCCGCCGATCTGGCCCGTTATGCCGCCGAGCAGGGCAAGCCGGTGGGCGCCCTCTTGCTCGATCGCCCCATGCCCAGCATGAGCAAGGCGATTACGGCCCATGAGCTGCCCAATCCGGGCGGTCTGGTCGGGGCGCTTGCCAAGGCGGTCAACGGCCGTTTCTCGGTAGAGAAAAACCTCGACGGCCTGCCCAAGAGCACGCCCATCATGCTGCTGACCGACAACGAAGGGCTTGGCAGCGAGGGTGAAAAACTGCGGGCCAAGCTGGCCGTGACCGGGTATCAGGTCAGCGGCGAGCAGACCTTCTATGGCCATCTGGCCAGCAACCGCTTGATGGGCCAGTATGCCGAGCAGATTGTGGGTGACTTGTTCAGTCGCACGCCGCCGGCAGCGGACGCCGAGGCGCCGCTCAAGGGCATCGAGGGCATCAAGCGCGATCTCAAGCGCTACCAGGAGGCGCTCGCCCCGCAGGTGGGCAGCAACGGCGTGGCCAAGGACATACGTACCACCAGGGCCTTCCTCGCGGGTTACCAGCAGGGGCTGGCCGGCAAGGTGGTTGACGGCTTCCAGCCCGACATGAGCATGACCCAGCTGGTCGACTTGTTCACCCAGCCGACCCTGACGCCACAGCAGCAGGGGGCGCTCGCCTGGGAGATCGAGAACCGGGCGCTCAAGAGCACCATCCAGCCCAGGGTTGAACAGTTCAATCGCCTGTTCCGTGACGTGGCCTCGCAAGGGGGCGCAGATCCGCTGGCAAGGGAGCACCTGGCACCCCAGTTGCTGTTGCTGAACCTGGCGGATGACGGCTTCGGTGGCCGCTGCGATCCCCTCTCCAAGCTGGTGCTGGTCGCCAAGCAACTGGAGAGCGAGGGGCAGCCGGATCTGGCGCGGCGCATGATGGAGAAGCTCTACTCGGCCGCCGCCGTCATCAACAATCCGGATCGCTACTCGGTCGCCGAGCTGGACAACGCCCGCAAGCTGGTGGGCAGTCTGGCCGAGATCCACAACAACACGCCGGCCGCCTACAACTACGACAGCCTGCGCAGCATCAAGTACGACATCGTCAAGGATAAGTGGGAGGGCAAGAGCGCCATCTCGCTCGATAGCGTGCTTGGCAAGCTGACCGCCAAGGGGAACGCAGCCCCCGTGCTGCTGGAGCTGGATGCGCCGGGCCACGCCATGGCGGCCTGGTCCAAGCAGGGTGAGTCGGGCCGAGTCTACGGTTTCTACGATCCCAATGTGGGCATAGTCGAGTTCTCCTCCGCCGAGAAATTCAGTCGTTACATGACCCGCTTCTTTGGCAAGGAGGGGCTCGACATGGCGAACGGCTACCACCTGACGCCGGGAGCGGATGGCAAGCCGCTGTTCTTCCGGGTAACCGAGATGAACGGGGGCGAGCTCGCCCGCTTCAAGCCGTCCAAGGATCTGGCCAACAAGGTCACGCTGCAGGAGATCCTGCAGTTGCCGGTGTTTGACGAGAGTCCGATGGCGGGGCTGCCGGGCAAAGCAGTGACGCAGGAGCGGGCAAGCAGCCTGTTTGCCGACGCCTACAGCCCGGATGAGCTGAAAAAAGCCGCCCAGGTATTTGCCAAGCCCATTGGCGAATCTTATCAGGGGATCCTGGATCAGCTCGCCGTGCTGCACGGTGCCACCGGGCAGGCGCAGGTGGAGGCCGCATTGCGGCTGAACAAGCTGATCGACGACTACCAGGCCAGGCACGAAGGCTCCGGCAGAAACCCGGCGCTGAGCAAGCTGCAGAGCCAGCTCAACGGCGGGCTCTACCACGGTGAGCTGGCGTCGCTGCAAGCCGATGTCGCGGCACTGGCCAAGCGTCGCCCCGATCTGGCAGCCCTCGTCATCGGCAAGGCTGCCGAAGAGGCAAAAGGCCAGCATCCGGGTCTCACCCAGATGTTGCTGCGCTGGGCGGCGCAAGATCCCTATCTGGCGGCCAAGGGGGGATACCAGGGGCAGGCGCCTGCGGATCTGCCCTTTGATGCCAGCTTCCATGTCGCGCTCGGCGAGCAGTATGGCGAGCTGAAGAGGTGGCTGGCAGACGCCCAGTCGAAGGGGCTGCTGAGCAAGGCGGTGCTGGACGAGACCGGCAAGGTGCTGCACCTGGGCTACTCCTATCAGGAGTTGCAGGACATGACGGGGGATCAGTCTGCCCAGATGACTGTCTACTTCATCAAGGAGGCGGCCAAGCAGGCGGCGCCCGGCTCCGAGCTCTCTGCCGAGATGATCATGCTGGACAAGTTTGCCGACCGCCGCTATCTCGGCGAGCTGGAGTCCCGCCGCCTCGAGCAGGTTGAGAGCATCTATCGCAGCAGCAAGCAGACCGATGTGGCGGCCTGGGATGCCCGCTATGCCGGCAATGCCCTGCGGGATCTGAACGACCAGGTGGCGCAGGAGATCACGCTGGCGGGACAGCTGGCACGCCTGCTGGAGAACCGCAACGGCCTGCTGATCGGGGAAACCCATGGCAGCGACGTGAATGGTCTGCGCTTCGTCAACGAGCAGATGGATACCCTCAAGGCGCAGGGGGTGACCGTCATAGGTCTGGAGCACCTGCGCGGCGAGCTGGCGCAGCCGCTGATCGACCGCTATCTGGCGGGGGGAGACATGTCCCCCGAGCTGGCAACCATGCTGAAAACCAAGCATCTGGATCCCTCCCTGTTCGAGCGAGCGCGTGAGAAAGGGCTGCGGATTGTGGCGCTGGACGACGGCAGCACGGCAAGACCCGCGATTGCCGGGACTGAGCACGGTCTCATGTATCGCGCCGGGGCGGCCAACAACGTCGCCGTCGACGTGCTGGGCAAGTTGCCGGCTGGCGAGAAGTTCGTCGCCATCTACGGCAGCGCGCACCTGGCCTCCCACAAGGGGATCGAAGGCTTTGTGCCGGGCATTACCCACCGTCTGGGGCTGCCTGCCCTGAAGGTGGATGCGGACAACCGCTTCCGCCTGCAGGAGGATGATGTCAGCCAGCGGGTCGAGTATGGCGATGTCGCCAGGAAATGGACGCCGCTGGCGGGCCTGGATGGCGTGGATCAGCCGGTACGCAACCAGCAGGTCACCCAGTGGCAGCGGCCTGAGGTGACACCGGGCAGCCAGGGGGGCGAGACCCGCTTCGATGGTCAGATCATCATCCAGACCGAAGATGATCCGGTTGCCGCCAAGGCGGCGGCCAGTCTGGCCGGCAAGCACCCGGATAAGAGCCTGGTGGTGCAGCTGGATGCGGATGGCAACTATCGGGTGGTGTATGGCGATCCTGCGCAGCTGGCCGGCAATATTCGCTGGCAGGTGGTGGGTCACGGTCGCGACGGTGACGAGCAGAACAACAGCCGGCTCAGTGGCTACAGTGCCGATGAGCTGGCCGGGCGTCTGCGCCGCCTGGGCGATCGCCTGCAAGAGGCGGGCGTGGCGAGCAAGCCGAGCTACGTCAGCCTGGTGGGCTGTTCCCTGGTGAGCGACGACCAGCAGACAGGGTTTGCGAGCCGCTTCATCAAGGCATTGAAAAATGAGGGGATTAGCGCCCATATATCGGCCCGCAGCAGCGAGGTGGCGGTCGATCTTGCTGGTCGCAAGCACACCCGTGGTGAAGAGGATGTCTGGGCCCGCAAGGTGGCCGGCAACAAGGTGGTGCTGACCCTCAACGAAGCCGGCGAGCCTGTGGTGCACACCGAATTGGTGCGCGGCGGCGTGGCCGAAGGGGATATAGATCTGGCCAAAGTGGGCCAGGGTGACGGCGAGAGTCGCGTCCGTGGTGCCATCGCCGACAACGACGAGACCTTCGTCGCCCCCGAAAAACAGCGTCAGTCCGAGCCTGCCGCTGGAAAGGCCGACAATGCCGTCAGCTACTCCGGCAACATTCAGGTCAACGTGGGGGATGGCGAGTTCACCGCCCTCAACTGGGGCACCAGCAACCTGGGTGTGAAGGTGGGCACGGGCGGCATGAAGTCGCTGGCCTTCGGCGACAACAACGTCATGGTGCATATCGGGGATGGCGACAGCAAACACAGCGTCGACATCGCCGGTTACCGGGCGCTGGAGGGGGCCCAGCTGTTCGTGGGGCAACGCAACGTCAGCTTCAACCTGGGGCGCAGCAACGATCTCATCGTGATGCTGGAGAAATCCATCCCCACGCCGCCCATGGTCAACCCCTTTGGCGGGGCGGCCCGTATCGCCGGTGCCCTGCAGCAGATTGCCGGTGACGGCTCGCAGCCGAACTGGGTTGCCAGCCAGTGGGAGCAGTGGACCCTGGCCGGCGCCAACAAGTTCGTGGCGGACATGGCCGGGCTGGATCAGACCAGCAGCGTCAAGTACGGCTCGCTCACGGCTCTGGACAGCGACCATGAGCGCAGCAGTCGCGGCCTCAAGAGCGATCTGGAGGCGACCCTCAACAAGGAGTTCAACAAGCGCATCTCTGGCGGTGGCCAGGGTGAACAGGGACCTCTGAGCCGGGCGGACAAGCTGCGCCAGGCCAACGAGAAGCTGGCGTTCAACTTCGCGGTGGCCGGACAGGGGGCCGATATCCAGGTCACCACAGGCAACTGGAACTTCGTGTTTGGCGACAACATCCAGGCGATGCTGGACACCAACCTGGGTTCCCTGTTCGGGATCCTGACCCAGGAGTTCACGTCGACCGGGCAGGCCAAGACCACCTTTACCTTTACTCCGGCCGATCTGCCGCGCCAGTTGCAGAACCGGCTGCTGGGCCGACTGGCCGGGGTCGGCGCCGATACTACGCTGGCGGATATCTTCGGGGTGGATTACAACGCCCGGGGCCAGCTGGTGGCGCGCGATGGCGCGGCCATCGATGCACCTGCGCTGTTGCAGGAGATGCTGGGGGTCATCGCCGAATTTGGTGGCGATCAGCTCAAGAGCCTGACCGATCCTGCCAAGTGGATCGACAGCCTCAAGGCCGGGCTGGATCTGGGCACAGATGCCCTCGGCGATTTTGCCCGCACCCACGGCTTGCAGGAGGCGGCCCCCGAAGAGGCCAAACCCGGTGAGGTGTCGGTGCAGCAGGGGGAAGGCTCTGCCAAGGCCGCTACCCAGCCGGCCGCTGCACAGGATAAGGCGTTCGGTTTCAACGCCCTGAGCCTGCCCAACCTGTTTGCCACCCTGTTCAACGGCGACAAACAGGCGGAGATCAAGGCGCTGGCCAGCAACCTCAAGCAGAACCTGACGGCGGACTTGCTCAACATGCAGGAGCAGACCTTCGACTTCCTGCGCAACAGCGGTCACCTGCAGGGGGATGGCGACATGCACGTCTCCCTTGGCAACTACAACTTCAACTGGGGGGGAGACGGCAAGGATCTGGGGGCCTACCTCGGCGACAACAACAACTTCTGGGGTGGGCGCGGGGACGATGTCTTCTATGCCACCGGCACCTCCAACATCTTCACCGGTGGTGCCGGTCAGGACACTGGCATCATGATGGGGCGGGAGAACATGATGTTTGGCGGGCAGGGTGACGATGTCGCCGTGCTGGCCGGCCGTGTCAACCGCGCCTTCATGGGCGAGGGCAACGATCAGGCCTTCATCTTCGGTGAAGAGGGGATAGTGGAAGGGGGTGCAGGCCAGGATTATCTGGTCACCTCCGGCAACTACAACCAGATCGATGCCGGCGCGGATCAGGACTTTGCGGTGACCATAGGCCATCACAACCAGATCCGGCTGGGTGAGGGAGATGACGTTGCCATTGTGTTCGGCAACCACAACCGCCTGCTGGCGGAGCATGGCAACAACCAGGTCAAGCTGATGGGTTATCACGCCACCATCCGGGGCGGTGACGGCCGGGATCGGCTGATCGCCGACCAGGTCGCCAAGTTCAGCCAGCTCGATGGCGGGGACGGCGATGACCTGCTGGTGCTGGGCGGTTATCAGAACCGCTTCAGTGGCGGCACAGGCGTCGACAGCTTCGTGTTCAGTGGCGCCGTGATAGAGAACCTGGTGCAGGATATCGGCAAGGAGGACTTCATCGTCTTCAACGATGTCAGCTGGCGGGATCTCTGGTTCAAGCGCAGCGGCTACGACTTGCAACTGCTGGTCAACCGTCACACCGACGGGGCGAGCGAGCAGGGCAAGTTCGAGCAACTGGGCAGCGCCACCTTCAGCAACTACTTCGCCGACAACCGGGCCCAGCTGGTTATAGGTCTTGGCGAGCAGCAGGCAGAGGGCGAGCGCGCCTACACGGCGCTCTCTCACCATGCGGTCGACAGCCTGATCCAGGCCATGAGCAGCTTCGCCCCCGAAGCGGGCGACATGGGCCTGCTCAATCGCCTCGACAGCCAGGCAAACAGCCTGGTGCAGTCTGCCTGGGGGGATGTGATACAGGGTCGGGCGCGCGTCGCCTGAGCGACCTGACACCAACCCAATGACATGCAAAACCTGCTCTTCGGAGCAGGTTTTTTTATGGGAAAACGGTGGGCGGGAGCCTCCTTGCCGGTGCGTGACGGCGGGAAAGCGCGCCTTGGCTCCCGGTTCCTTAGCGCAGCCTGCTCGCCGCCCATCACAGGATCGGCCAATGGATGGGGCTGCGCCTGCCTTGCCAGGCATAGGCGCCTTCCACTCCCCGGCTGGTTATGATATCCATTCGGTAACCTGGTCTGGGGCCGGCGAGTTCTTGAGACTCGCTGCCGCCGAGGCCGACGTCCGCTGGCGCGACCCTGGGTTTCGCCTTGCCGTGTTCATCTTTCCCCAGCCGGTCAGGGGTCATACGCAAAAGAGGCTTTATGGAGTTGTTGTTACTGGCAGATGCGCCCTCTGCCGCAGGCGTGGTTGCCTCATGGTATTTTGACGAATGGTGCCGCGACAGTGGTCGCTGCACTCAAGAGCAGGTACTGGCCAAGGTCACGGCGGCCACCCAGGTCGACCGGGCTCCGCTGATGGTACTGGCCCGCCTGGCCGGTGAATGGGTGGGGGCTGCCGAGCTCAAGATCCGCGAAATGGCGATGTTTCCCGAGTACGAGCATTGGTTGGGTGGGGTATATGTCGTTGAAAAAGCGCGCGGGCAGGGGGTCGCCTCCTTGCTGGTAACAGAGATCCTCAGCCGCGCCCGCAGGGCGGGGATCAGCAAGCTGTACTTGCAAACCGAGAACCTGAGCGGTGGCGTTTATTGCCGCCATGGTTTCAAGGCCCTTGAGGAGGTCCATTATAAAGGGCTTCATGTCCTGGTGATGGTGGCGGATACCGGCCTCTAGCCCTCGTCAGAAGCGCTGACCCGGTGACGCCAGGCGCAGCAGTGTGCGCCCCGCTTCAGCGCGCATAACCATTTTGTGCGATCAATAAAAAAAGCCAGTCAGGGTTCACTGACTGGCTTTTTTATTGGCGCCTGCCGGACAGGCGCCGTCATGGACTGCGGACTTAGCCTATCAGGCTGGCCCACAGGTCGTATTCGTCTGCTTCATCGATGCGGACCTTGACCAGATCGCCGGGTTTGAGGCCGGTCTCACCGTTCAGGTAGACCAGACCGTCGATCTCGGGGGCATCGGCGAAGGAGCGACCGGTGGCACCCTCTTCGTCTACCTCGTCGATCAGCACAGTCATCTCCTTGCCGACCTTGCGGGCCAGCTTGCGGACGGAGACCTGCTGCTGCAGCTCCATGAAGCGCTGGAAGCGCTCTTCCTGGATGTCTTCCGGTACCGGATCCGGCAGCTCGTTGGCCTTGGCCCCCTCGACCGGGCTGTATTTGAAGCAGCCGACGCGGTCCAGCTCCGCCTTGTCGATGAAGTCCAGCAGCATCTGGAACTCTTCCTCGGTCTCGCCGGGGAAGCCGACGATGAAGGTGGAACGTAGGGTGATCTCGGGGCAGATCTCGCGCCACTTCAGGATGCGCTCCAGGGTGCGTTCGACGGTACCGGGGCGTTTCATCAGTTTCAGAATGCGCGGGCTGGCGTGTTGCAGCGGGATATCGAGGTAGGGCAGGACCTTGCCATCGCGCATCAGCGGTATGATGTCATCCACGTGCGGGTAGGGGTAGACGTAGTGCAGGCGCACCCAGATGTCGAGCTTGGCCAGCTCTTCGCACAGGGCCACCATGCTGGTCTTGACCGGCATGCCGTCGTAGAAACCGGTGCGGTGCTTGACGTCCACGCCGTAGGCGGAGGTGTCCTGGGAGATCACCAGGATCTCCTTCACGCCAGCCTCTTTCAGGCGCTTGGCTTCCGCCAGCACTTCACCTATGGGGCGGCTCACCAGATCCCCGCGCATGGAGGGGATGATGCAGAAGGTGCAGCGGTGGTTGCAGCCCTCGGAGATCTTCAGATAGGCGTAGTGGCGCGGAGTCAGCTTGACGCCGTGGGCCGGCACCAGGCTGGTGAAGGGGTTGTGGGTCGGCTTGGCCACGTATTTGTGGACGTGACCCAGCACCTCTTCATAGGCGTGGGGGCCTGTGATCTCGAGTACCTTGGGGTGGATCTCGCGGATCTGGTTCTCTTTGGCGCCAAGGCAGCCGGTGACTATCACCTTGCCGTTCTCGGCCAGGGCTTCGCCGATCGCTTCCAGGGATTCCTGTACCGCGCTGTCGATGAAGCCGCAGGTGTTGACCACCACCAGCTCCGCATCGTCATAGCTGGGCACCACATCGTACCCTTCGGTACGCAGCTGGGTCAGGATGCGCTCGGAATCGACCAGATTTTTGGGGCAACCCAAGCTCACAAAACCAATCCTTGGGTGATGAGACCTAATAATGCTGGAAGTCGCTTGTTGGACAGGCTGGTTGTCCAATGGCTGAGCCTGCGTGGTTGCAGGCGTCAGGCTCTCTGAGCTGGGGTCAAAACGGTTGACAGTCATAGGGGGTCGCTGGTCACTGATGCAAAAAAAGATGGCGGATTATACCTGATGAGCAGGAAAGAGGAAGAACATGGTTGGGTGTTTTTTAATCTACTTTTCCAGTGGCACATGAGTATTTCTAATATTTTTATGGAGTTCGTTGGGGGAGGTAGGCGAGTGCCTGATGAGCCAGACTGAAAACTCACCACAATGTTGCTTTGTTCTGGCCTGCATTATACGCGTCAATAGTAACAAGCGAGTCCATCCGACAACCGCAAGGTGGGGCTTGTACAACGCTCGCTCACTATCATTTCGGTACCCAAGAATCACCTGGATGGCACTAAGAACGGCTCAATATAGAAAGAGAGCTCAGCTCAGGGATGACTCCTGCGCTCTCAGCAGCTATTGCCATCCCCATATCGCTATTTACTGACTTGCCCCTGTGGCCCGACAAACAACCGAGGTGTCAATCTCTTGGAATCAGCTCAAAATCACAAAATCAAAACCACGTTTCATTTTTAAATTGATGGCGTTTCCTTTTATTGGTATCGTGCGTTCCACAAAGTAAAGCGTAAGTACGCAGTCATTGATGCCGTAAAGGCCCTGAATTGAGGTTCATTATGCAAATTCGTCAAAGCATCCATAGCGATCATGCCAAGCAACTTGATACTCAGGGCTTGCGCCGTGAGTTTCTAGTTGAAGAGATCTTCACCCCGAACAAGCTGACCATGACCTACAGCCACATCGATCGCATCGTGTTCGGTGGCATGATGCCGGTCAACGGCCCGCTTGGCTTCTCAGACGAGCTAGGTAAAACCTTTGGTGTCAGCTATTTCCTCGAACGTCGCGAGCTTGGGCTTATCAACATCGGTGGCCCCGGCGTGGTTACTGTGGATGGAACCACCTTTGAAGTCGGCAATGCCGAGGCACTCTACGTGGGGCAGGGCGCCCGCGAGCTAAGTTTTGCCAGCGTCGATGCCTCGCAACCGGCCAAGTTTTACTACAACAGTGCTCCGGCCCACATGCATTTCCCGACCCGCAAGGTCACCAAGGAACAGGCTTCCCCCAGCACCATCGGTGACGCGTCTACCAGCAACCGTCGCACCATCTACAAATACCTAGTGCCGGATGTACTGCCGACCTGCCAACTGGTAATGGGCATGACCCAGCTGGAGGAAGGTAGTTTGTGGAACACCATGCCTTGCCACACTCATGAGCGTCGTATGGAGGTCTACTTCTACTTCAACATGAAAGAGGATGCGGCTGTATTCCACATGATGGGCAAGCCTGACGAGACTCGCCATTTGCTGATCCACAACGAGCAGGCAGTGATCTCGCCAAGCTGGTCCATTCACTCCGGGGTAGGTACCCAGGCTTATACCTTTATCTGGGGCATGGTCGGCGAGAATCAGGTGTTCAGTGACATGGATCATGTTGCCATCGAGGATCTGCGTTAATTCCCTTTATGTCCGGGCCCGCTTCAGATGGCCCGCATCACCACCATCAAGACTGTCACGCTGGGTGGCAGCAGAGGAAACAAGATGATTCTCAATGCATTCGATTTAAAGGGTAAGATTGCCATCGTGACCGGTTGCGATACCGGTCTGGGTCAGGGTATGGCGTTGGGCCTAGCTCAGGCAGGCTGTGACATCGTTGGTGTCAACATCGTCGAGCCTACCGATACCATTGCCAAGGTCGAGGCCATTGGCCGCCAGTTCCTTAGTCTCAAGGCCGATGTCAGCAAGGTTGATACCTTACCAGGACTGGTGGATCAGGCCGTCTCCCGGTTTGGTCGGGTCGACATCTTAGTCAACAACGCTGGCATCATTCGCCGCGAAGACGCCATCAACTTCAGCGAGAAGGACTGGGATGATGTGATGAACATCAACATCAAGAGCGTCTTCTTCATGTCCCAAGCAGTCGCGAAGCAGTTTATCGCTCAGGGCCAGGGCGGCAAGATCATCAATATCGCCTCCATGCTCTCGTATCAGGGCGGGATCAGAGTGCCTTCCTACACCGCCTCCAAGAGCGGCGTGATGGGGATCACCCGCCTGCTGGCCAATGAATGGGCAAGCCAAGGTATCAACGTGAACGCCATTGCTCCCGGTTACATGGCCACCAACAATACGACAGCTCTGCGTGCAGATGAGGATCGCAATGCCGCCATTCTGGAACGAATCCCGGCCGGACGTTGGGGTGTACCCGATGACATGATGGGCCCGGCAGTCTTCCTTGCCTCTGCGGCTTCCGACTACATCAATGGCTACACAATCGCTGTGGATGGTGGCTGGTTGGCCCGCTGATCTCCTCAGATGCAACAAGGCGCCAATGGCGCCTTTTTTGTTCAATCCTGTTACGGAATTTACCCTATGCATCTTGATGCACCTTGGCTGGCCCAGCTCCTTGGGTTGCTGGCTTGCGCTATCGGTGCTACCGCTTTTTTGCAACACCAGGATCAGAAATTGCGGCGGCACCTGACCCTTAATGGGGTACTTTTGGCTCTGCACTTTATGATGCTCGGTGCGACGGTCGCCGCCATAAACTGCCTGCTGTGTGCAGTCCGCACGTGGGTTTCCGGGTACCATCGAACGCTGGGTGTCATGTGGGGCTTTATTGTGTTGGTTTGGGTGCTGGTACTTCCTCAGATGGAACACCCCATGCAATTGCTCACCCTGACGGGGACCACGTTGAGTACCTATGCCCTGTTCAGATTGGATGGACTACCACTGCGAGGGTGCATGCTGGTCAGCAGTCTCTGTTGGGTTGTACACAACCTCTGGGCTGGTTCGATTGGCGGGAGTCTGTTAGAGGGGATGTTCTTCGTCGTCAATGGTTACACCATGGTTTCCCTCTACCGACACCAAGGTGTAGCGCCGCTCGGTCGGGTTCGATAACCGGGAGCATTGAGTGGATGCCTGACTGGCATCCACTCATATGATGTGTATGGAGATGGTATTCA
>NZ_CDDA01000004.1 GCF_000819745.1 Aeromonas bestiarum
GTAAATTGAAAGGCCTTCCCATCGGGAAGGCCTTTTTGCTTTTTGGCATTTGCGAACGGCATAAGGAAACAAGGAACAACAAACTGGGTTGCGACTTGCCACTGGCATCTCTATCCCGGTCTGTTGTCCCTTGTGCTTGAGCCGGACTCTGTCCGTCTCCCCATACGCTCCGCCACCAAAAAGAAGCCCAGTCGAAAGACTGGGCTTTTTTTCGTTTTTAATTTCTTCTTGTGTCATTGCCCAGGGGCACCATTCACTTGGTCCATCAAGCCTTTCCATTTGGCGAGGCCATCGGCATACAATGCCCTCTGGTTTCCAATGGGAGATTTGCCCCTATGTTCTGCCCGCGTTGTGGTGTCAAATCGCTGCAAAAGCGCAGCGAGAAAGAGTTTGCCTGTGGCTGTGGTTTTCATTTTTTCCAGAATGTGGCGTCGGCCGTGATGGTGGCCTTGTGCTGGCAGGATGAAGTGCTGGTTGCGGTGCGAGGGCGAGACCCTGGCAAGGGCTTGCTGGATCTGCCAGGCGGCTTTGTCGATCCCGGTGAGTCGCTGGAGGAGGCGCTGGTCAGGGAGCTCAAGGAGGAGCTGGGGCTGGATCTGGGGAGAGAGGCGCCTCGCTATCTCGGCTCCTTTGCCAACGTCTATCCCTATGACGACGTGGTCTATCACACCTGCGATACCGTCTTCATGCTGGAGCTGACGGACAAACCCGCCGTCGTTGCAGCCGACGATGTGGCCGCCTGCGAGTGGCGCAAGCTTGCCGGGATTTCACCCACCGAGTTTGCCTTTCGATCCACAGGCGCAGCCATCGGCCAGCTGCAAAGGTTGTGGGGATGAGTGACTGCCTTACCGTTCTCGAACGAGATGACCAGATGGATAAGCTGGAATAAGGGGCTAGCCCGGCAGATGTAGGGTGACGACCAGGCCGCCTTCCTCGCCATTTCTGGCCTCGACCCGCCCGCCCTGGGCCTGAATGGCCTTGCGTGTAATGGCGAGCCCCAGTCCGTAACCCTTGCCAGCCGCGGGGGAGCCTATTCGCACGAAAGGATCGAAGATGCTGGAGAGCTTGCTCTCATCCACTCCCATGCCCTGATCCGCCACCTCGATGACAAATTCTGCTCCCTGCCGCTGCAGGGTCAGGGTGATGGCCTGTCCCGTCTGGGAGAAGCGCAGGGCGTTGCGCAGCACGTTGTCGAGGGCCCGCCGGATCAGCTCCGCCTGTCCGCAGACCGTGTATTCCTGGGTCTCATCCACCCAGGTTTTTATTTCGACCCCCAGGTGCTGCGCCTCGTAGCGGGTGTCGCTCACCACAGCCTCGACCAGCCCCTGCAGATCGTAATACTCCTCGCCGTCCCGCTCGCCATGGCTGGCGCGGGTGAGGGTGAGCAGCTCGCCGATCATCTTGTCCATGCGCTGGGTCTCGAGCTGGATCCGCGCCAGGGATCCCTCGATCCTGGCTGGATCCTGCTGGGCCAGACCTATGGCCAGTTGCAGCCGGGCGAGGGGGGAACGCAGCTCGTGGGAGACGTCGTGCAGCAACTGCTCACGGCTCTCCACCAGCAGTTGCAGCCGTTCGGCCATGGCATCGAAGTCGCGGGCCGCGTCGCTGATCTCGTCGTGGCGTCGCCGCATCAGAGGGTAGAGGCGAACCCCCAGATCCCCCTGGGCGAGGCGCTCGAACCCCTGCCTGAACCGGTTCATGGGGCGGGTCAGGTGCCAGGCGAGCAGGGCGCTGAAGAAGAGGCCGCCGAGTCCGCCGATCCACCACATGGGGGGCGGCATGTTGAGCCAGTCGCTGCGGGGTTGGGGCGGTGCCAGCTGCCGTTGCAGGCCGGCGGTGTCGTAGTCGAGCCGGTAGTGCTGGCCATCGGCTCCCAACAGGATACGGCCGCTCTGTGTTGTGGATTGCTCCGCTTCGACCGGTTCAAGGCGCAGCAATCCTTGCTCCGCTATGGGCCAGCTGGCCTGCAGGGCCGCAACCGCAGCCGGTCCCTGGCGTTGCAGCAGAGCTGCGGCCGAGTCCAGCTGGCGTTCGGCCAGCTGCCTTGCCATCCGCTGTTCCGGTGGCCCCTCGTGGCGATAGAGGCTGAAGGCCACCCACAGCAGCTGGCTCATCATTATGATGGTGAACCAGAAGCCGAACAGTATCTTCCAGAACAGGCGCCCCTTGAGGATCATGCCAGCCGGTATCCTATGCTGCGCACCGTCTCTATGCCGATGGCTTCGCCCGCCAGCGCCTGCAGCTTCTGGCGGATATTGCAGATGTGCACGTCGACGCTGCGATCATAGGGCTCGCGCGGGCGGCCAAGCCCGTGCAGGGAGAGCTCATCCTTGCTGACCACCCGCTCCGGTGAGCGCAGCAGCAGTTCCAGCAGATTGAACTCGGTGGCGGTCAGCTCCAGCGGCGACGCTTGCCAGTGGCACTGGCGGGTGGCAGGGGAGAGGGTCAGGCCGGCGAGGCGCAGGCTGTTGTCCCTGCCGGTTTTGGCGGGCGCGGGCTCGACCCGGCGCAGCACGGCCCTCAGCCTGGCCACCAGTTCCCTCGGGTAGCAGGGCTTGGGCACATAGTCATCGGCCCCCATCTCCAGCCCGATCACCCTGTCTATGTTGTCCCCCTTGGCGGTGAGCATGATGACGGGGATCTGGCTGGCGTGGCGGATCTGGCGCAGCACCTCGCTGCCATTGAGGTCGGGCAGCATGATGTCGAGCACCACGGCGGCATAGTTGCCGGAGAGGGCGTGTTGCACGCCGCTCTTGCCGGTCAGCACATGGGTGGTGGCAAAGCCTTCGCCGCCCAGGTATTCGCTCAGCATGGTGCCAAGCTCCAGATCATCGTCCACCAGCAGGATCTTCATCACTCTTCTCCATCTCGGGTCGACGCCATTTTCCCGTGTCCGCTGCCGGCTGACAGCTGCTTTTACGCAATCCTTACACTGCCCTGCAAGAGGCTTAACCGGACATTGGAGTAGATTGCACTGGCTCGTTTCATCCCTTTGTTGCACTCAAGGATATCCGTGATGGCCCCTGCCCGTCTCCTCGTTGTTCGCCTGTTGCCGCCAGCCCTCTTGCTGCTCGTGGCCGGCTGGCTGTTTGCGCCGTCCGATGCGGCGCCGGCAGCGTCCTACATCACAACCCCGGCCGAGCGGCGCGATCTGGAGCAGAGCGTGCTGGCTGACGGCTCCCTGCAGGCCCAGCAGCTGGTGAGCGTGGGGGCTCAGGTGTCGGGGCAGATCAAGGCGTTGCGCGTGGCGCTCGGGGAGCAGGTGAAGCAGGGCGATCTGCTGGTCGAGATCGACGATCTCACCCAGCAGAACGCCCTCAAGGATGCCGAAGCGGCCCTCGACAACGTGCAGGCCCAGCTGGCCTCGCGCCGGGCGACCCTGCACAACAACCAGCTGGTGTTCGAGCGTCAGCGCAAGGTGCTGGCTCGGGGGCTCGGCAGCCAGGCAGACTACGACAGCGCCGAGGCGACCCTGACCGCCACCCGTGCCGACATCCGGGCGCTGACGGCGCAATCCGTGCAGGCCCGCATCGCGGTGGACACGGCCCGGGTCAATCTGGGTTATACCCGCATCGTCTCCCCCATGGCGGGCACCATAGTGGCGATCCCGGTGGAGCAGGGGCAGACGGTGAATGCGGTGCAGAGCACCCCGACCATGGTCAAGGTGGCGCGGCTCGACATCATGACGGTGGAGGCGCAGATCTCGGAGGCGGACGTGATCCGGGTCAGCGCCGGCCTGCCCATCTACTTCACCGTGCTGGGGGCGCCGGAGCGCCGTTACCAGGCCAGGTTGCGCGCCATCGAGCCCGCCCCCGACTCCATCAATGACGACACGACCAGCAGCAGCTCGACCAGCACGGCCGTCTACTACAACGGCCTGTTTGAGGTGGAGAACCCTGAAGGGGCTCTGCGCATCGGCATGACGGCTCAGGTGCACATAGTGCTGGCGACCGAACGCGACGCCCTGGTGATCCCGGCCATCGCCCTGAACGGTGACAGGGTGCAGGTGGTGGATGGTGCGGGCCAGCCCCAATGGCGGCAGGTGAAGGTGGGCCTCAACAACAAGGTGGATGCCCAGATCCTGAGCGGCCTCGAGGCCGGGGAATCCGTGGTGGTGAGCCAGTCGACGGCCCAGAGTCAGCAGAGCGGGCGCATGGGCCCGCCCATGGGGATGTGAGCATGAGCCAGCCACTGCTGCAACTGAACGGGATCCGCCGTTATTTTGGCGACGGAGATCGGCGCGTCGAGGTGCTCAAGGGGATCGATCTGACCATAACGCGGGGGGAGATGGTGGCCATCGTCGGTGCCTCAGGCTCCGGCAAGTCGACCTTGCTCAATATCCTGGGCTGCCTCGATCAGCCGAGCTGCGGTCACTACCGGGTCGCCGGGCAGGAGACCGGCCGGCTGACGGCGGATGCGCTGGCGGCCCTGCGCCGCGAGCATTTCGGCTTCATCTTCCAGCGCTACCATCTGCTGGGTGATCTCAGTGCCCGCGACAACGTGGCGTTGCCCGCCATCTATGCCGGACTGGCAGGCGATGCGCGAAAGACCAGGGCCGAGGCCCTGCTGCAGCGGCTCGGGTTGGGTGCCCGTCTCGACTACATGCCGAGTCAGCTCTCCGGCGGTCAGCAGCAGCGAGTCAGCATAGCCCGCGCCCTCATCAACGGCGGTCAGGTGATACTGGCGGACGAGCCGACCGGCGCCCTCGACAGCCAGAGCGGAGCCGAGGTGCTCGGCATACTGCGCGCCCTGCATGGTCAGGGTCATACTCTGGTGATAGTGACCCATGACATGGGAATTGCCGAGCAGGCCGAACGCATAATCGAGCTCAAAGATGGGGCCGTGGTGGCCGATCGCCGCCAGAGACAGGCGACACCCCTGCCTGTACGGGAGACGGTGCGGACTGGCCGGACGGCCTGGCGCGGCTGGCTGGACAGGTTCGCCTCGGCCTTCAGGATGGCGCTGCTGGCCATGCAGGCCCAGCGGATGCGCACCTTCCTCACCATGCTCGGCATCATCATCGGCATCGCCTCCGTGGTTTCCGTGGTGGCGCTGGGGCGCGGCTCCCAGCAGCAGGTGCTGGCCAACATCAATGCCATGGGCACCAGCACCCTGGAGATCTTCCCCGGCAGCGGCTTCGGTGATCGGCGGGCCGAGGCGATCCAGACTCTGAGAGCCGAGGATGCCGATGCCCTGGCCGGGCTCGACTACGTGCACAGCGTGACTCCCAGCCTGATCACCAGCGTTACCCTGCGCCGGGGCAGTCAGGCGGTCTCAGGCACGGTAAACGGGGTGGGGGAGCAGTTCTTCCAGGTGCGCGGCTATCGGCTGCTGCAGGGCATGCTGTTCGATGCCGCCAGCGTGGCCAGCCTGGCGCAGGAGGTGGTGATAGACGCGAGCAGCCGGGATCGGCTGTTCGCGGCGGGGGAGTCGCCGCTCGGGCAGGTGATCCTGCTGGGCACACTGCCGTGCCGGGTGATAGGTGTGGTGGCCCGCAATCAGAGCGGGTTTGGCAGCGATGAGAACCTCAACGTCTGGATCCCCCACACCACGGCCATGAAGCGGATGCTGGGCCAGAGCTATCTGCGCAGCATCAGCGTGCGGGTGCGAGATGAGGTGGCGCTGGCCGCCGCCGAGGACGGCCTCACCCGGCTGCTGCGCCAGCGCCACGGCACTCAGGATTTCTTCGTGCTCAATACCGACAGCATCCGCCAGACCATCACCAGCACCAATGCCACCCTGACCCTGCTGATCGCCATGATAGCGCTCATCTCCCTGGTGGTGGGCGGCATAGGGGTGATGAACATCATGCTGGTGTCGGTGACCGAGCGTACCCGCGAGATCGGCGTGCGGATGGCGGTGGGGGCCAGGGCCAGCGACATCATGCAGCAGTTTCTGATCGAGGCTGTGCTGGTCTGCCTGCTGGGGGGCGCAGCCGGGGTGCTGCTCGCCCTGCTGGTTGGCATCTTGTTCGCGCACTTCAGCAGCCAGTTTGCCATGAGCTACTCCCCGGGCGCCGTGCTGGCGGCCTTCCTCTGCTCCAGCCTGATTGGCGTGTTGTTCGGCTTCTTCCCGGCACGGCGGGCGGCGCGGATGGACCCTATCCACGCGCTGGAGCAGGAGTAAGCACACTCTTAGGCGCCTTGGCGCGCCACCCCATTCGCCTGCGGGGGCGGGAGTTCATCCCTCTTCGGCACCCGGGGCGGATTGGCCAGACGGCACCCTGTGCCAGTCCGGCAGCCTGAACAGTGTCATCGACGTGACACAGCCTGCTCTGCGCGGGTTTTCAACCGGGCCCCGTGGCCCGGTTCTTTTTCGCATGTGAAAAAAAGGCGCCACCCGAGGGGGACGCCTGAAAGGTCAAACCTTGCGGTTTGCGGACCAACGGAACCAAGACTTCACACACTTCACACTCTCAGCACTTCTGGCAGGCTCAGCCCTGCCACTTGCCTCCTTCCACTATCACGTCGTTGGGATCGGTGTCGGCGCTCAACTTGTCGCGCACATACTGGTCATACAGCTTGAGCAGGTACTTCTCTTCCCCCAGCTTGGCGAGGCGGTCGTTGACCCAGTCACGCAGCTCGATATTGCCCTTCTTCACCGCCGGTGCGATCGGATCTTCCGAGCCCAGCTTCTGGGGCAGAACGCGATAGCCTGGGTTCTCCTTGGCCCAGCTGAACAGCACCAGGTTGTCCTGGGCGTAGGCATCGCCACGACCCTGGGCCAGCGCCTGCAGGGATTCGGTGTTCTTCTCGAACTTGAGTACCTTCCAGTCCGGGTGGTTGCGGGTCAGCCAGATGTCCGCCGTGGTGCCAGTGGTGACGATCAGGGTCTTGTCCGCGAGATCGTCCAGCCCCTTGGCGGCGCTCTTCTCCGGCACCAGCACCTGTACCGCGACCCTCAGGTTCGGGTTGGTGAAATCCACCACCTCGCGCCGCTCCGGGGTCACCGTCATGTTGGCGAGGATCAGATCCACCTTGTCGCTCTGCAGGAAGGGGATGCGGCTGGCGGGCTCGACCGCCACGAATTCGATCTTGTTCTCGTCCCCCAGCAGATCCTTGGCGAAGCGGCGGCCTAGATCGGTGTCGAAGCCCACGTAGTTTCCCTTCTCATCCACGTAGCCAAACGGCGGTTTGTCGGTGAAGACGCCGACGATGAGCTTGTCGCGGGCCTTGATCTTGGCGAGGGAACCGTCCGCCGCCTGGGCGGCGCCGCTGGCAAGGCCCAGGCCGATAAGGGCACTGAACAGAACCGAGGTGATTTTTTTCATGCTGACTCCTTTCGTTTGATGACATTTGTATAAGAAAACTTGGCGAGGAACTGGCGCGCACGCTGGCTCCTGGGGTTGTCGAAAAATTGATGGGGCGCACCCTGCTCCAGAATGTGGCCGCCATCCATGAAGACGATGCGATCCGCCACCGCCTGGGCGAACGCCAGCTCGTGGGTGACGATGAGCAGGGTCATGCCGCTGCCGGCGAGATCCCGGATCACCTCCAGCACCTCCTGCACCATCTCTGGATCCAGGGCGGCGGTCACCTCGTCAAACAGCATCACCTGCGGGTTCATGCACAGGGCCCGCACTATGGCGATGCGCTGCTGCTGGCCGCCGGAGAGCTGGCGCGGATAGTCGTGACGCCGCTCCCACAGGCCGATGCGGGTCAGCAGCTGCTCCGCCTGCAGCAAGACTTCGGCCCGCTCCCGCTTCTGCACCTGCAGAGGGCCGAGCAGCACGTTCTCCAGCACCGTCAGGTTGGGGAATAGGTGATAGCTCTGGAACACCATGCCGATGCGCTGGCGTACCCGTTGCCAGTCGGTGGCACCATCCAGCAGCACGCCGTCGAAGCGGATCTCGCCCCCTTGAATCGGCTCTAACCCGTTGAGGGTGCGCAGCAGGGTGCTCTTGCCGCAGCCACTCGGCCCCAGGATGACGATCACTTCCCCGGGGTTCACCGTGAGGCTGACCTCGTCCAGTACCCGGTTTTGGCCGAATTGTTTGCTGACAGCATTGAGTTCAAGCAGAGGTGTCATACCGCATTACCCCATTTTTGCTCCAGCCGGCGCGAGGCGAGCGAGAGCGGATAGCAGACCAGAAAAAAGAACAGGAACAGCAGACCGTAGATAAGCAGCGAGCCATAGGTGCGCTCGATGATCTGCTGGCCCACCTTGATCACCTCCACCACCCCGATCAGCACCGCCAGCGAGCTGGTCTTGATGATGCGGGTATAGATGTTGATGGTCGGCGGCGTCAGCCGCTGCAACGCCTGGGGCAGCAACACGTGGCGATAGAGCTGCCAGGTCGAGAGCCCGATCGCCAGCCCGGCCTCCTGTTGACCACGGGCCAGGGATCCCAGGCCGCCGCGCACCACCTCCCCCACCTCGCTGGCGCCCCAGAGGGCGAGTACCAGCACGGCGCACCAGAAGGCCGGAATATCGAGGCCGAAGAAGATCGGCAACCCGAAGAAGAAGAGGTAGAGCCACACCAGCACGGGCACCACCCGAAACAGCTCCAGATAAACCCGCAGCAACCCCCGCACCAACCGGCCTCCCTGTTGCGCCAGCACGCCGTAAGCGACGCCCCCCAGGGTGGCGAACAGGATGGCGAGCAGGGAGATGGCGAGGGTCTGGCCCGCGCCAATGGCCAGCAGAGGCAGCGCCTGCGTCAATAACTCAGTAACCGAACCGGCCATATTGAACCCTCCTTTTCGAGGCTCGCGGGGCGAGTGATGACGATGACAGGGCGATCTGCTCCCTTATCGGAGACAGCCTCAGTCCAGATAACTCAGTGACCGAACTGACCATGTTGCAGCCTCCTTTCAACGACCCGCAGGGCGAGGGACAGCGGCAGGAAGATCAGCACGCACATCAGGGTCAGCACAGCCAGCATCTCGTAGGTCTTGTAGTAGAGGGCTATGTAGTTCTTGGTGGTGTAGAGCAGCTCGGGCACCGCCACCGCCGAGGCCACGGTCGTCTCTTTCAGCAGAAAGATGAAGTTGGCAAACAGCGCCGGCAGGCTGGCGAGCCAGGCCTGGGGCAGCTGCACGTAGCGCAGCAACTGCCAGCGGGAGAGACCTATGGCCCGGCCCGCCTCCAGCTGGCTGGTGGGTACGGCCTGCACTCCGGCCCGCAGCGCCTCTGTCAGATAGCCACCGCCGAGGAAGGTCATGGCGATCACCGCAGTGGCAAAGCCCGACAGCGACAGCCCGAGCGCCGGCAGCCCGAAGTAGAGGAAGAACAGCTGGATCAAGAGCGGCGTGTTGCGAGCCAGCTCCACATAGACGCGGATCACCCTGTTCAGCCAGGACTTGTGCAGGCTCAGCAGGGTCACATTGAGCAAAGCCACAGCAAGTGAGGTGAGGATCACTATGGCGCCGAGCTGCAGCGTGACCCAGACCGATTGGCCAAACGCCGGCAGTGTGGTGAGGACAAAGGACCAGTCGAAGGTCATGCCGGTATCCTCCCGTCACGGCGCAGCCGCTGGGGCAGCACTGTGATGGCGTCCGGGTACTTGATGCCGGCACCCGTGTTGAGCACCACCACCCGCTCGCCCTCCCGGATCCAGCCCGTTTCGCGCAGCTGACGGGCGGCGGCGAAGGCGGCCGCCCCCTCCGGGCAGACGAAGCTGCCCTCCTGGGAGGCGAGCTGGCGGATCTCGGCGGTAATCGCCCGCTCATCCACGGCGATGGCGCAACCCTCGGTGCGATAGAGGGCGTCCAGCACCAGAAAATCCCCCAGCGCCTTGGGCACATTGATGCCGAAGGCCAGGGTCTGGGAGTCGGGCCAGAAGCGCGACTCGCGCTCCCCCTGCTGCCAGGCCTGCACTATGGGCGCGCAGCCGCTCGCCTGCACCGCCACCAGCCGGGGCAGGTCGCCCTTGATCCAGCCCAGTTCCTGCAACTCCAGCAGCGCCTTGAAGATGCCGATGAGGCCGACGCCACCACCCGTGGGGTAGAGGATCACGTCCGGCAGCGTCCAGCCGAACTGCTCGACGATTTCCAGCCCCATGGTCTTCTTGCCCTCGATGCGATAGGGCTCCTTCAGGGTGGAGGCATCGAACAACCCCTGCTCCGCCACCGCCTGGGCGACCTGGCGACCGGCGTCGCTGATGAGGCCATCCACCAGATAGAGGCGGGCACCGGCCAATGAGGTTTCCAGCCGGGTGATGGCGGGGGCCGCTTGCGGCATGACTATGGTGCTGCGCAACCCGGCGCGGGCACCGTAGAGCGCCCAGGCCGCACCGGCATTGCCGTTGGTGGGCATGGCGAAATGGGTGACGCCGAGTTCGCAGGCACGGGAGATGCCGACCGCGGCGCCGCGGGCCTTGAAGGATCCTGTGGGTATGATGCTCTCATCCTTCATCCAGAGATCCGGTATGCCGATCTGCTTGCCCAGGGTGGGCAGGGGCAAGAGCGGGGTGAGCCCTTCCCCCAGGGTGACGACGTGAGCGGGATCGCGTACCGGCAGCAGCTCGTGATAGCGCCACAGGCTGGCGGGACGGCCCAACAGGTCGGTGGGGCGCCAGGCCTGCTTCAGGGCCTCGAGATCATAGCTTGCCAGCAAAGGCGCCCCTGCCTGGCTCAGTTGCTGGGGCTGGTCGGCATCATGGATCTCGCCTGTCTTGCTGCAACGCAGATGTGATAGGTAGCTGTACGGCATGCTTTATCCTGAATGAGTCGTCTGAGTCAGTTGCTTATTCCATCCTGTGACCCAAGTGCCGGATAACAAACAAAATAAAGTGGCAAACTTAAGCGAAAAAATTCATATGACTCCGTTCAGCCATACCAGTGTCGGCTCAGAGGGAAGTGGCATCCACCAGCCAAGCCTGTGGGGGGTTGGGCCATCCGGCACTCTTTGCTACCCTGCCTGTTTCACCGAAACCACAGGGAGCCGCATCGATGCGAGCCATTGTCAGCCTGCTGGCCCTGTCACTGCTGAGTGCCTGCAGCGGCCAGTCAACCAAAGAGGATGCCATGTCAGGGAAAGCGCGCCTTCATTACCCCGTTACCCGCCAGAGCGAGCAGGTGGATCACTACTTCGGCCAGGCCGTGGCCGATCCCTACCGCTGGCTGGAGGATGATCGCAGCCCGGAGACCGAAGCCTGGGTCAGGGCCCAGAACCGGGTGACCCAGGATTACCTGGCGCAGATCCCGTTTCGCGATGCCATCAAGGGCAAGCTGGCCGCCTCCTGGAACTACGCCAAGGAGGGGGCGCCGTTTCGCGAGGGGCGTTACCACTACTTCTTCAAGAACGACGGCCTGCAGAACCAGAACGTGCTGTGGCGCCAGCTGGCGGGCAAGCCGGCCGAGGTGTTCCTCGATCCCAACCTGCTCAGCCCCGATGGCACCACGGCGCTGGATCAGCTGAGCTTCTCCCGTGACGGCAAGACGCTGGCCTACTCCTTGTCGCTGGCGGGCAGCGACTGGCGCGAGATCCACCTGATGGACGTGGAGAGCAAACAGCCGCTGGAGGCGCCCCTCAGGGACGTGAAGTTCAGCGGCATCAGCTGGCTTGGCAACGAGGGTTTCTTCTACTCGAGCTACGACAAGCCGGACGGCAGCGAGCTGTCGGCCAGGACAGATCAGCACAAGCTCTACTTCCACCGGCTCGGCACGGCGCAGGAGGAGGACCGCCTGGTGTTCGGCGCCATCCCGGCCCAGCAACACCGCTACGTGGGGGCGACCGTGACTGAAGATGATCGCTACCTGCTCATCTCGGCGGCGGACTCCACCTCGGGCAATCGCCTCTATGTGAAGGACCTGACCCGGGAGGGGGCCCCGCTGCTGACGGTGCAGGGGGATCTGGCTGCGGACGTGAGCCTGGTGGACAACAAGGGCAGCCGGCTTTACCTGCTGACCAACCGGGACGCCCCCAACCGCCGGCTGGTGACGGTGGAGGCGGACAATCCTGGCCCCGAACAGTGGCGCGATCTCATCCCGGAGCGTCAGCAGGTGCTGACGGTGCACAGCGGCAGCGGCTACCTGTTCGCCGAGTACATGGTGGACGCCACCGCCCGGGTCGAGCAGTTCGACCATGACGGCAAGCGGGTGCGCGAGGTGGCGCTGCCGGGGCTTGGCAGCGTGAGCGGCTTCAACGGCAAGCAGGATGATCCCGCCCTCTACTTCGGCTTCGAGAACTACGCCCAGCCGCCGACTCTCTACACGTTCGAGCCCAACAGCGGGGCCATCAGCCTCTATCGCGCCTCGGCTGCGCCGTTCAAACCGGAGGATTATGTCTCAGAGCAGCGTTTCTACCAGAGCAAGGACGGCACCCGGGTGCCGCTCATCGTCAGCTACCGCAAGGGGCTGAAACTCGATGGCAGCAACCCGACCATCCTCTACGGCTATGGCGGCTTCGACGTGAGCCTGACCCCGAGTTTCAGCGTCTCGGTCGCCAACTGGCTGGATCTGGGGGGCGTCTATGCGGTGGCCAACCTGCGTGGCGGTGGCGAGTACGGCCAGGCCTGGCACCTGGCGGGCACCAGGATGAACAAGCAGAACGTGTTCGACGACTTTATCGCCGCGGCCGAGTATCTCAAGGCCGAGGGCTACACCCGCACCGACCGGCTGGCCATAAGAGGCGGCTCCAACGGCGGTCTGCTGGTGGGAGCCGTCATGACCCAGCGCCCGGATCTGATGCGGGTCGCCCTGCCGGCGGTGGGGGTGCTCGACATGCTGCGCTACCACACCTTCACCGCCGGGGCGGGTTGGGCCTACGACTATGGCACCAGCGCCGACAGCGAGGCCATGTTCGACTACCTGAAGGGCTACTCGCCGCTGCACAAGGTCCGGGCCGGGGTCAGCTACCCCTCGACTCTGGTGACCACGGCGGATCACGACGACCGTGTGGTGCCGGCCCACTCCTTCAAGTTTGCCGCCACCCTGCAGGCTGACGACGCAGGCCCCCATCCCCAGCTCATCCGCATCGAGACCAATGCCGGGCACGGGGCGGGCACGCCGGTGGCCAAGCTGATCGAGCAGAGTGCGGACATCTATGCCTTCACCTTGTACGAGATGGGTTACCGGCAG
This sequence comes from Aeromonas bestiarum, assembly GCF_000819745.1. Classification (GTDB taxonomy): domain Bacteria; phylum Pseudomonadota; class Gammaproteobacteria; order Enterobacterales; family Aeromonadaceae; genus Aeromonas; species Aeromonas bestiarum. Next base: position 13,023 of record NZ_CDDA01000004.1, read on the forward strand.
TTGCCGGTCATCCCCTGAGATCAGGGCCCTGCGGGGCCCTTTTCGTTGTCAGCCCCCGGCTGCGACCATCCCTGTCTCGCCGCGATCCGGTTTCGGGCGGCGGGGGCCATCCGCCGCGCCCCCGGTGGTATAGTCAGTCACAGGATCAGCATTCAAGGAGTCCATCGTGAAGAAGATCATCTACATACTGCTGGGGCTTGCGCTGGCCGCTCTGGTATCCATAGTCGCTCTGGTGAGCCTGATCGACCCCAATCAGTTCAAGCCCCAGCTGGTGGAACAGGTGCGCAAGAGCACGGGCCGCGAGCTGGTGATGCAAGGGGATATCGGCTGGCGTTTCTGGCCAAGCCTGGGCCTCTCCCTCGAGAAGGTGTCACTGCGCAACCCGGCCGGTTTTGCCGAGCCGGATCTGGTGCGCTTCGAGCTGGGCCAGGCCTCGGTGGCCCTGTTGCCGCTGCTCTCCCACCGGCTGGAGATTGGCGAGGTGACGCTGAACGGGGCACACCTCTTCATCCAGACCAAGGCCGATGGCAGCTCCAACCTGAGCGATCTCATCAAGGCGTCCGAGGCTGCCAAGGGCAGCGAGCCCGCGCCAGGTGGCCAGAGCCAGCCCCCTGCGGGTAATGGCCAGACCTGGCAGATCAGCTTGCAGGGTGTGGTGCTGGAGCAGGCCAGCGCCCTGCTGCAGGACGATCGCGACGGCACCATTTCCCGCCTCGAACAGCTCGACCTCAACCTGGGTCAGCTGGTGGTGGATCAGTGGGTGCCTGTGACCCTGGCCGCCAGGGGCGCGCGCGGGGATCTTGCCTTCGATATCAAGGGACAGACTCAGCTCAAGCTGGCCCGGGAGGAGACAGCCAGCGAACTCAAGGATCTCAGCCTGAGCGGCAGCCTGAGTGCGCCGACGCAGCGGCTCGATGCCTTCTCCCTCAAGGCCGACCGGCTGGCACTGGGGCAGTGGAGCAGCCTCACGCTCAGTCTGCAGGGCGCTCAGGGAGCGGCAGACCAGCCGACTCTGGCCGGTTCCCTGGAGGGGACCCTCAAGGCGCGGCTCGATCAGGGGCAGCAACTGCTGGAAGTGTCGGATGCGGTGCTGGCCGCCAAGCTGCAAGGCTCGGCTTTGCCGCGCCCGCAACTGGATCTCAAGTTGGCCGGCTTTGCCCGCGCCGAGCTCGACAAGCAGACCATCACCCTGAGCAAGCTGGTGCTGGATGCCGACAAGACACTGCTGAGCGGGGAGGGGGTGGTGCGGCTCGGCGCCGTGCCCAGGGTCGACTTCGATCTCAAGGGCGACAAGCTGGATCTCGACGCCTGGCTCGGTAAACCGGCAGCGACCCAGACCGCTGCGCCAGCGCCTTCGGCTCCCGCGAAGGCGACGGACAAGGGGGCAGCCCCCAAGCTGGCCCAGGCACTCTCGGCGGTGGAGCCGGATCTGAGTGTCCTCAAGGCGTTTGATCTGGCCGGTCGGCTGCAACTGGGCAGCCTGCGGCTGAAGGGACTGGACTTGAGCACCGTCGATCTGCAGCTGGCGCTGGCGGGGGGCCAGCTCAGCCTCAAGCAGTTCAGCGCCGGTGTGGCTGGCGGTCAGGTGACGGCGAACGGCGTGCTCGATGCCCGTCAGCAACCTGCCCGCTACCAGGTACACAAGCGGGTGCAGGGGGTGAATGTGCGCCCGCTGTTGCAGACTCTGGCCCAGAGCGATCTGCTGGAGGGCAAGGGGGATCTCGAGGTACAGGTACAAGGTAGTGGCCTCTCCGAGCAGGCGCTGCGCAGCCAGATGCAGGGCAAGGTGAGCCTCAAGCTGAGCGACGGTGCCCTGCACGGCATCAACCTGGCTGAGATGATCCGCGAGGCGCGGGCCACCCTGACCGGCAAGGGGGCCGAGCAGGTCAAGGAGGCTCGCAAGACCGACTTCAGCGCCCTCACCGCCAGCTTCCAGATTGCCAACGGCGTGGCCCGCACCGATGACATCCAGCTGTTTGCCCCGGCCCTGAGGGTGAAAGGCGAGGGCCAGACAGCCCTGGTGCCGGAAACCCTGGATTTCCTGTTCCTCACCTCCATCGTCGAGAGCAGCAAGGGCCAGGGCGGCAAGGATGTGGATGAGCTCAAAGAGATCACCATACCGGTGCGCATCGGCGGTCACTGGCAGGCTCCCAGCTACCGGCTCGACGTGAAGGCCTTGCTCGGCAACAACAAGCTGCTGGAGGAGAAGGCCCGCAAGGAGGCCGAGCGTGGCCTGAAAAAATTGCTGGGGGACAAGGCCGACAGCGAAGGCGTCAAGGGGGTGGCGGATCAGCTGCTCAAGGGGCTGTTCAAGTAGTTATCCCCCTCTTCATTGCCATTCAGAGCCCGCCCCGTGCGGGCTCTTTGCTGCAGCTCGTCCATGTGCCTGGGCCTGGCTGTTCACTGTCAGATGGAGCTGGCAGCAAGAAAGCCCGGTTGCTTCTGGTTAAAAATAGGGAGGTAGCCTTGGCCTAAAGGTGATATCACTGTTGGTTTACCAAGGAGTAGATGAATGAGTCGAAGTGAAGTCGTGAGAGAGATATCCCATCCGGACTGGCCTCTGGTCTGGCAGATCTATGGCAGCAGCTTCCCGCGCTACGAGCAGCGCCAGCCGCAGCATCAGCAGGTCAAGATGGCGGATCCTCACTTTCACTGTCAGCTCTTTTATCAAGGCGACGTGCTGCTCGGTTTCATCTTCTGGTGGGCCTGCGGCGAGCAGATCTATATCGAGCATCTGGCCATCAATCCGGCCCTGCGCGGCCAGAACCATGGCTCCCGCCTGCTCGCTGCCTTCTGCGAGACGGCGGGGTGCACCGTCATCCTGGAGATAGACCCGCCAGAGGATGAGATTGCCATCCGGCGGCTGCGCTTCTACCAGTCGCTGGGCTTTTGCCTCAACGACCATGACCATGTGCACCCGCCCTATCATCCCGACTATCAGGGGCACGGGCTGCGGGTGCTGAGCTACCCAAATCCCATCAACCCCGCTGAGTACCAGCAGTTCAACCGGATGCTGGTGACGCGGGTGATGGATCATGGCTTGACTGCCTGACCGGCAGCCAGGGTGAAGAACAAGGAGGTTCAATGAACAGGAATGTGCTGATCACGGGTGGCAGCCGGGGGATTGGAGCCGCCACAGCCCGCCATCTGGCGGGGCAGGGTTATCACCTCTGTATCAACTATCGGCGTGATCGGCAGGCTGCCGAGGCGCTGGTGGCCGAGATCCGGGCGCAACATCCGGTCGCCTGCATAGCGGTGCAGGCGGATATCAGCGTCGAGGCCGAGGTGGTGCACCTGTTCGAGGAGATGGACGCGCGGCTCGGGGTGATCACCCATCTGGTCAACAACGCCGGCATCTTGCAGCCCCAGATGAAGGTGCTGGAGATGAGCGCCGAGCGCATCAACAAGACCCTGACCACCAATGTGACCGGCTATTTTCTCTGCTGCCGGGAGGCGGTGCGGCGCATGACCCGTGGCGGCGCCATCGTCAACGTCTCCTCGGCCGCCGCTCGCCTCGGCGCGGCGGGTGAATACGTGGACTATGCCGCCTCCAAGGGGGCCATAGACGTGCTGACCAGAGGCTTGTCGCTGGAGGTGGCGGCGCAGGGGATCCGGGTCAACGGGGTGCGTCCGGGTTTTATCTACACTGAGATGCATGCCGACGGCGGTGAACCCGATCGGGTGGAGAGGGTGAAAAGCCAGATCCCGCTGCAGCGGGGCGGTCAGCCGGCCGAGGTGGCCGCCGCCATCGCCTGGCTGCTGTCGGATGAAGCCTCCTACGCCACCGGCACCTTTATCGACCTTGCCGGAGGGCGATAGGGCCAGATGCCACCGACCATACTGGAAAGAAAAAGGGGCGCCGCAGCGCCCCTTTTCATTGCTCCAGCCGAGCCTTGTTTCACTCTCCCAACAGCAGTTGCCAGACTGCCAGCACATGGCCGCGCTCGGGCTGCAGCTGGTCGTCGCCCACCTTGCGGGAGATCTCCGAGAGGTTGAGACGATGGCCCCGGTTACGGATCTCCAGATAGGCCTGCTTCAGCCCCTCCGCCTGCTCCAGGGTGAGCACCCCCACCATGACGCACTCATCGAAGATGCGCACGTTATCGGACCAGCGGGTGAGGGGCTCTGGCTCGCCACTGGCGTGGGCCAGCACCAGATATTGGGCGATGAACTCTATATCCACCATGCCGCCGGGGGACTGCTTGAGGTCGAACTCGCCGGTACCGGCTTTGAGCAGATGATCCCGCATCTTGTGGCGCATCTCGCGCACCTCGCGGGCCAGGGTCGGCAGATCCCGTTCTTTGGCCAGCACGGCGCGGCGGATGCGGGCAAATTCGGCGATGACCGCTTCATCCCCGTAGATGGGGCGGGCCCGCACCAGCGCCTGATGCTCCCAGGTCCAGGCCTCGTGCTGTTGATACTGCTCATAGGCCGACAGCGACGAGACCAGCAGACCCGAATCGCCGGAGGGGCGCAGCCGCATGTCGATCTCGTAGAGGATCCCGGATGGGGTGCGGGTGCTGAACAGGTGCAGGATCCGCTGGGCGAGGCGCAGGTAGAACTGGCGGCTGTCGATGGGCTTGCGCCCGTCTGTGTAGCTGTTGGGATCGCCGCCGTGCAGGAAGACGAGATCCAGATCCGAGCCGTAGCCCAGTTCTATGCCGCCGAGCTTGCCGTAGGCCACCACGGCGAAGCCGCGCTGGCCGCTCACCGCCACTTCGGGCGGTACCCCGTAGCGTTCGCTCATCTGGGCCCAGGCCTGATTGACCACCTCTTCGGTGATCGCCTCCGCCAGCCAGGTGAGGTGGTCGCTCACCTTCATCAGCGGCAGGGCGCCGGCGATATCGGCCGCCACGATACGCAAGAGCTGCACCTGCTTGAACTGGCGCAGCGCCTCCATCTGCTGCTCCACGTCCTCTTCGGGGATGCGCAGCAAGAACTGGCGCAGCTGGGGCTTGTACTGATCGAGCGGGGTGGGGTGGTAGAGGTGCTGGGGATCGAGCAGCTCGTCCAGCAAAATCGGGTAGCGGGCCAGCTGCTCGCTCACCAGATGGCTGGCGTCGCACAGCCGTACCAGCTGGCGCAGGGCGGCGGGGTTCTCCGCCAGCAGCTGCAGATAGGCGCTGCGGGTGAAGATGCGGGTCAGCAGCTCGCACACCCGCTCGAACAGGCGGGCGGGTTGCTCACTGGCCACCACCAGACGCAGCAGCTCCGGCATCAGCCAGTCCAGCGCGATGCGCCCCTGCGGGCCCACCTGGCGGCGCTTGTACTCCTCCTTGAAACGCAGCAGGGCACCGCAGAGCGGAACCGGATCCTGGACGCCCTGCGCTATGAGCAATTTCTCAAGCTCGGCGGCATCGAGTTCGGTGCGCCAGAGATCGAGCCAGAGCTGTTCCAGATGGGCGGGGGCCTCTTTCTCTTCGCCCACCACGGCGGCAAACTCCTGATGGACGGCGGCCATCTCCTCATCCAGATGAGCCATAAAGGCGCCCCAGTCCGTAAAGCCGAGGGCGGCGATCAGCCGCTGGCGATCCCGCTCCTCGGTGGGCAGGGTCTGGGTCTGCTGATCGCCTATCTCCTGCAATATGTTCTCGACCCGGCGCAGGAAGCGATAGGCATTCAGCAAGCGGTCGCAATGGGCGGATTCGAGGGCGCCGCACAGGGCGATGGCGGCCAGCGCCTCGGGCAGGTGGCGCACCCGTAGGGCGGGTTCGCGGCCGCCGCGAATGAGTTGCAGCGCCTGGGCGATAAACTCCACCTCGCGAATGCCGCCAGCCCCCAGCTTGATGTTGCCCTCCAGCCCCTTGCGGCGCACCTCGGCGGCTATCATCGCCTTCATCTGGCGCAGGCCGTCGATGACGCCGAAGTCGATGTAGCGGCGAAACACGAAGGGGCGCAGCATCTCGGCGAGTTCAACGGCGTGCTCGCACTGGGGCCCCAGTACCCGCGCCTTGACCATGGCGTAGCGCTCCCAGTTGCGGCCGTGGTGCTGGTAGTAATCCTCCATGGCGGCAAAGGAGATGGCGAGCGGGCCCGCGTCGCCGAAGGGGCGCAGCCGCATGTCGACCCGGAACACCTGACCATCCTGGGTCGGTTGGTGCAGCGCATTGATCAGCCGCTGGCCTAGCTTGATGAAGAAGGGCTGGTTTGCGAGCTCGCGCCGTCCGCCTACCGTGTAGCCGTTCTCGGGGAAGGTGAAGATAAGGTCGATATCCGAGGAAAAGTTGAGCTCGCCGCCGCCGAGCTTGCCCATACCGAGGATGAGCAGCGGCTGCGGGTTGCCATCCCCGTCCATGGGGGTGCCCAGCTCGCTGCACTGTTTGGTGTAGAGCCAGTCGCGGGCGGAGCAGATGAGAGCATCCGCCAGCTTGGTGAGGTGAATAAAGCTCTCTTCCACCGCGGCGTGGCCCAGCAGCTCGCGCCAGGCGATCACCAGCATGCGGCTGCGACGGAACTGGCGCAGGATGCGCTTGAGCGCCTCTTCATCACTCACCTCGGCGAGCAGGGCGGTCAGATCGTGCTGGTAGGCGGGCCAGCGTTCGGACTGTTCGAGATCGCCCGAGGCGAGGAGCTGCGCCAGCAGCTCGGGCTGCTTGATGAGCGAGTCGGAGACGAAGTCGGAGCGGCCGAGCAGGGTCAGCAGGGGCTGGCGAATCGCATCGGGCAGGGCATCATAGTCGGGCGCCAGCTCGACCAGCCGCTGCCACTGGCGTTGGGCCTGATCCTGCAGCAAGGGCACAAGAGAGGAGGGGAGGGAGAGAGAAGCTGAATGCTGGGCCACGGTTGCCGTCCTTGTGGTTAACGGATCTGCAGGGTGAATGAAAATGCTGGCAGCCAATCTAGCACTGTCGAGCGGCTCGGCACAGTGCGACGGGCGAGTCGCTCGCAGGTACTCTCATCAGGCTCAGTCTCGCCCCTGCACCACAGCGCAGGGGCGAGCAGCATGAACTGGCGAGCGCCACAGGCCACCGGCGTGCCCTGCTCAAGGGCGCTGATAGATCTCGGGATCGTATTTTTCCATCAGGCTGGCCGGTTTGCGCGGCGGCGCGAAACCAAAGTCGGCGTAGAGGCCGTGGGCATCCGAGGTCGCCAGGCTGAGGCGGCGCAGCCCCTGCAACTGCGGGTGAGCCAGGATAGCCGACACCAGCGCCTTGCTGTGACCCCGGCCTCGATGGGCGGGCAGCACGAACACATCTGCCAGGTAGCCGAAGGTGGCTCTGTCCGTGATGACCCGGGCGAAGGCCACCTGCTGACCGGCGACATAGCCGCCGAAACAGAGGGAGTGGTTGATGGCTCTCTGTACCGTCGCCAGCGGAATGCCGAGGCACCAGTAGGCCTCCTCGGACAAAAATCGGTGGATCAAGGGCACGTCGAGTCGCCCCTTGTCGTCGCTTATCTCAAGTTGGGAGTGATCTTGTGGCTGCTGCATCCTGGCTCCTTGCCGTGACATGAATGAGAAAGGCCCCTCGCGGGGCCTTCCAGTTTACTCAAATCGCGGTCTCAGGCCAGTTTGAAAGCCTGGATGATGAGTATTGTCCAGGGTCTGGCTGTGGTGCGCCATCCGCTCCTGTGTCCTGTCTACGAGGTGACGCCCGTCAGGCCAGCTTGAAGGCCTGGATTGAGTACTATCCAGGGTCTGGCTGTGGTGCGTCATCCGCTCCTGTGTCCTGTCTGCGAGGTAACGCCCGTCAGGCCAGCTTGAAAGCCTGGATATGGGTATCCAGGGTCTGGCTGTGGTGCTCCACCAGCTCGGAGGCTTCCTGCAGCTCCCGCAGCACGACCACGGATCCTTCCACCACCTGCTTGACCTGCTCCAGGTTGCCGCTCATCTCCTCGGCCACCGAGCTCTGCTGCTCGGAGGCGGCGGCGATCTGGCGGTTCATGTCGGCCACCCCCTGTACCCGCTGCACTATGGTGGCGAGCTGATCTCCGGCCTGGGTCACCTGCTCCACCCCCTTGTCGGCCTGTTGCACGCTCTTGGCCATCAGTTCGGCGGCCTGGCGGGCGTTGCCCTGCAGTTGCTCGATCATCTTCTGGATCTCGACTGTGGCGGCCTGGGCCCGGTTGGCCAGCTCGCGCACCTCGGACGCCACCACGGCAAAGCCGCGACCGGCCTCACCGGCGCGGGCGGCCTCGATGGCGGCATTGAGGGCCAGCAGGTTGGTCTGCTCCGAGATGCCGCGAATGGTATCCACGACGGATCCAATCTGCTCGACGCCCTGTTCCACCTGATTGACCACTGTGGAGGAGCGCTGAATGTTGCCGGAGAGGGTATCTATGGTGTTGACGGTGGCCGCCACGCAGCGGCTGCCCTCTTCGGCCAGCAGGCTGGTTTCGGCGGTGGCGTGGGAGGCTTGCTCCGCATGGGCGGCCACCTCGCGAATGGCGCCCACCATCTGGCTCATGGCGCTGGCCAGCTGCTCTATCTGGGTGAACTCCTCGCTGATGGCCTCGTTGGCCTCTTCCATGCAAAGGGTGACCTGGGAGGCGATGTCGTTGAGCTCCTTGCAGGCAACGCGCTGGGTGCCGAATACCTGCTTGAGATTCTCCTGGGAGTGGGCCACCGCCTTGGCGATGTCGCCGAACTCGTCGCGGGACTTGAGCAGCACCTTGTGGCTCAGATCCTTGCGGGCGAAGCGTTCCAGCAGGCCTACCAGATAGTGCACCTGCTTGACCATGAGGCGGGAGCCGGTCAGCAGCAGCACCACGAAGATGACCCCCATCACGGCGGTTTCCATCACCCCGGTCCAGAGCAGGCGATCGGCAATGGCATTGGCCTTGTCGGCATCTATGCCCTCGCTCAGCAGGGTGGTTTCCAGATTGCTGGCGTCGAACCAGAGTTTGATCAGCAACAAAACAGTACTGAACACCATGAGCAGTACCACTTTGGGTACCAGCCGGATATTGCTCATTCGCCGCTCCAGCGGGTTTAACTGCATAATATTTCTCCTTTTAATGGCCGGTTTTCCTTTGTCCTCAGGACTATCGGCATTATCTTCTTTTTTATTAATTCGCACCGTGCCTAAAGTAGGAAAATGTATGCGACATCACTTAACTCACCTGCGCGCCATGGATCTGCTGATGGCGTTTCTGTCGGTGATCTCCGTTGCGCTGGTTTGCGCCCGCTGGTGGGGCCATTCTGACTGGACCCCCCAGACACTGCAGCTCTTCTATGACGTCGACAGTCTGATCTGCTACTTCTTCCTCGCCCACTTCGCCTATGGCTGGGTGCGGGCCCGCGACAAGCTGGCCTTCTTCAAGGCGAACTGGTTCTATCTGCCGGGCAGCCTGCCCATAGTGGAACAGCTGCGCTGGGCGCGATTGATCCAGCTGTGGCGTGTCTATCAGCTGTTGCGGGATCAGCCGGATCTGCTTGGCATGTTCCGTCGCGAACGCAACGAGACCACCCTCTCGGGGATCCTGTTCCTGTTCTTCCTGCTGCTGGGGGTGGGCTCGGGCGTCATGTATCTGATTGAATCTGGTCAGCCCGGCAGCCAGATCCAGACTCCTTACGATGCCTTCTGGTGGACCCTGGTGACCCTGTCTACCGTAGGTTACGGCGATCTGGTGCCCAAGACGGAGCAGGGGCGCTTCGTCGCCAGCCTGCTGATCCTGTTCGGGGTCGGTCTGTTCGGTGCCATCAGCGGTTTCATGGCCAGCCTGTTTCTGCAGCCGGGGCGCGGGGATGGCGAACTGGAGAAGTGGCGGCATCACCAGAGTGCCCAGCAGGATCTGCTGCTGCAGGAGCTGCGAGCCCTGCGTGCCGAGGTGAAGGCGCTGAAACAGAAGTAGCCTGCGGCGTCTGGAATGGTCGCGTGGGGGAGGGGACAAGTTGCGAGCCAGCTCTCAGCTCGGGGGGAGGCGTTTTTCTTTGCTTGTCCTTTGACCCGCTGGCGGCTTAACATTGGCTATGTCCCAATTACGT
>NZ_CDDA01000005.1:0-76800 GCF_000819745.1 Aeromonas bestiarum
TGGTCAACGTGGCCGATGGTACCCACGTTAACGTGCGGTTTATTACGCTCAAATTTTTCTTTAGACATGATCGTCCCTCTAAACTAACGCTGAGTACGCGGTGGCAAGCTAACCACAGAACAGTTTATATGATGGATTTGAATCTGGTGGGGAAGAGAGGTTGGTGCTGACAGCCAGGTTCGATTGCCGAACTCACCCGAAGGTGTGACTCTTGGTATCGCCTGAGCCGTATCAGCATCTTGGAGCGGGCAGCGGGAATCGAACCCGCATCATCAGCTTGGAAGGCTGAGGTAATAGCCATTATACGATGCCCGCATTTCTCTAACCCAAAGAACTCAAACCGCAGAGAAATATGGTGGAGGGAGAAGGATTCGAACCTTCGAAGGCAGAGCCGTCAGATTTACAGTCTGATCCCTTTGGCCGCTCGGGAACCCCTCCAGTGCATAAATGCCACAACGGTAATTCTGCTTGCACCCGTTGTTTTGTCGCTTTTGCCGGGCAAATAGGCGACAGACATCCAAGCGTCGCGCATTTTATTGTAAGGATTTTGGGGATGCAACCATTGCGCCTTGCAAAATGTGCATTATTGCCGGGAAGCATGCAAAAAAGGACTCACTCTCTCCTCGAATCCGCCGCATCTCTTGTCGCTCCCCACCCCTTGGTGTATGGTCGCCCTGCCCAAGAAACAGTGATGACACCATGACGACAGAGCATAACCCCTATCTGCAATTCACCCGCGAACAATGGGCGTTATTGCGCGATGCTGTCCCCCTGACCCTGACCGAACACGATCTGCAGACCCTGCGCGGGATCAACGAGAAGGTGTCATTGCAGGAGGTGGAAGAGATATATTTGCCCCTCTCCCGCCTGCTCAATCTCTACGTCAAGGCCAAGCAGCGCCGCAGCCGGGTGCTGGAGCAGTTCCTCGGCCAGTCGCGCGGCAAGGGCACCTACATCATCAGCATCGCCGGCAGCGTGGCGGGGGGCAAGAGCACCACGGCCCGCATCATGCAGGCGCTGCTGGAGCGCTGGCCCGAACACCCGAGGGTGGAGCTGGTCACCACGGATGGCTTCCTCTATCCCAACAAGGTGCTGGAAGAGCGCGGCCTGATGCGTCGCAAGGGCTTCCCGGAATCCTACGACATCCGTCATCTGGTGGAGTTTGTCGCCAACATCCGGGCCGGCCACGAGAAGGTCGAGGCCCCCGTCTACTCCCACCTCATCTACGACATCATTCCCGATGAGAAGAAGGTGGTGGAGCAGCCTGACATATTGATCCTGGAAGGGCTCAATGTGCTGCAAAGCGGCATGGATTACCCGCAGGAACCCCATCGCGTCTTCGTGTCGGATTTTGTCGACTTCTCCATTTATGTGGATGCCGAGGCCGAGTTGCTGCGCACCTGGTATGTCGAGCGCTTCCTCAAGTTCCGCAGCGGCGCCTTCTCGGATCCGGACTCCTACTTCCATCACTACGCCAAACTGGCGGAGAGTGAAGCCAGCAAGATTGCCAACACCATATGGCAAGATATCAACTATCTGAATCTGCAGGAAAACATCCTGCCGACCCGGGAACGGGCCAACCTGATCCTGACCAAGGGCCACGAGCACGCCATCGAGCAGATCAAGCTGCGCAAGTGATGACCGAGGCACACAGTACCTGAACGAAGAGGGGGCCCGCAGGCCCCCTCTTTCATTGCTGTCGCAGTGACAAGGGCTCAGTCGCCCCGGCGCAGGGATATTTCGCCCCCCAGATAGAATCTTGTCCCTTCACCTGTCTCCAGGCGCAGGGCGCCGCGATCGTCTATGCCGCGAGCCACCCCGCGGATCTCCTGCTCCCCCATCAGGAGGCGCACCGGTCGGCCGGCGAAGTGATCGAGCCGGTTCCAGTCGTCGACAAAGCTGGCCAGGCCGCTCTGCTCGAAGGTGACCATGGCCTGTTGCAGGTACTCGATCATGCGGGCGGCCAGCAGATTGCGATCCACCAGTTCCGGTTGTATGTGGCGCAGCTCGGACCAGGCCTGATCGATCCGTTCCCCCTCCCGGGCCGGCATCGCCAGATTGAGGCCAACCCCGATCACCAGGTTGCAGCTGGCACCGGCGCTGCCGCTCATCTCCACCAGAATGCCCGCCAGCTTGCGGCCCTGATAGTAGAGATCGTTCGGCCACTTCAGCTCGACCCCCGGATAACCGAGCGACTCCAGCGCCTGCACCACGGCCACACCGACCGCCAGACTCAGGCCCATGGCCGCCGCCATGCCCTGCTCGAGCCGCCAGTACATGCTGAGGATCAGCTGGCAGCCGAAGGGAGAGACCCAGGGCTTGCCACGGCGACCGCGCCCCGCTGTCTGGCACTCGGCCAGACAGCTCTCGCCGGACTGGAGCTGGTTGACCCGCTCCAGCAGGTACTGGTTGGTGGAGTCGATCACCGGGAAGCAGTGTACCGGCGCCATGGGGGCCATCGCCTGCAACTGCACCTGATCGTACAGCGCCATGGGCACCGCCAGCCGATAGCCCTTGCCGGTCAGACTGAACAAGTCCAGCCCCAGCTCCTTGAGTGCGGCCATGTGCTTGCTCACGGCCGCACGGCTGATGCCGAGCTGCTCGCCGAGCTGTTCGCCTGAGTGGAACTGACCATCGCTGAGCAGGGTGATCAGTGTCTGTCTGGTGGGAGTCAGCGTCATGCCAGTACCTCATCGAGCCAAGTCTCACCGGTCAGGCCCATGAAGCGCACCTCGTGCTCCAGCACCACTCCGAATTTCTGCTCCACGCTGTCGCGCACATGGGCCGCCAGGGCGATGAGCTCCATGGCGCTGGCGCCCCCCAGGTTGACCAGCACCAGCGCCTGCTCCTGATGGACGGCGGCGCGGCCGATGGCAAAGCCCTTGAGGCCGCACTGATCTATCAGCCAGCCAGCGGCCAGCTTGGCCTGCCCCTCCCCGGCCGGGTAGCAGGGCATGTGCGGATATTGCTGCTTGAGCGTGTCGGCCAGCGCCCTCGTCACCACTGGGTTCTTGAAGAAGCTGCCCGCGTTGCCGAGCACGGCGGGATCCGGCAGCTTGGCACGGCGGGTGGCGCAGACGGTATCGAAGATGGCCTGCGCGGTGGGTGCATCCCCGAGCGCCGCCAACGGACCGTAAGCCAGCACCGGCGTCCAGGCCTTGGGCAGGCGCAGCCCGACGGCGGTGATAAAGTGGCTGTCCTGATATTCGTGCTTGAAGATGCTGTCGCGGTAGCCAAAGTGACAGTCGGCGGCATCGATGCGCTCCAGCTGGCCACTCTGCCAGTTGAACGCCTCGACATAGGCACAGAAGCTGGCCAGCTCGACCCCGTAGGCGCCTATGTTCTGCACAGGCGCGGCGCCGACCGTGCCCGGGATCAGCGCCAGATTCTCCAGGCCGTACCAGCCCTGTTGCAGGGCGTGGCACACCAGCTGATGCCACTCTTCCCCGGCCGCCACATGCAGCAGCCAGTGTTCCCCCTCATCCTGCAGCTGGATGCCCTTCAAACGGTTGAGTACAACCAGCCCGGCAAAATCATTGCAAAACAGCACATTGCTGCCGCCACCCAGCACCAGGCGAGGCAGGTCGGTCAGTTCAGGCTTGGTCACGAGTTGCTGCAGGTCGTCGACCTGCGCCACCTCAGCCAGCCAGAGGCAATGGGCATCGAGGGCGAGGGTGTTGAGCGTCAACAAGGAGGCGTGAGGGGTGAGTTTCATCTGCGTGTCCCGACAATAGCGAGCGGGCAGTCTACCTTATATTCCCGCCGGACGAAAAATCCGGCCCTCTTTTCGGACTCGGTCCGCTGGAGTAGAGTATGCGGCTCCGACTCTTGAGGAAGTACTCATGAACAACCAATTTGCCGTCATCGGCCTGGGACTGTTTGGCAGCGCCCTGTGCGAAGAGCTGCAACGGCAGGATGCCGAGGTGCTGGCGATTGATATAGACGAGAGCAAGACTCGCCAGATCGCCACCCTGTGCAACCATGTCGTCGTCGCCGATGCGACCGATGAGTCCACGGTGGCCGAACTGGGGCTGGCCAATTTCGACATCGTCTTCGTCGCCATAGGTGACAACCTCGAGACCAGCATACTCACCACGCTCGTGCTGAAGGAGGCCGGGGTGAAGAAGGTGTGGGTCAAGGCGCGCGACAAGTTCCACGCCAAGATCCTGCAAAAGGTCGGCGCAGACAAGGTGATCAACCCCGAGTGGGACATGGGTCGCCGGGTCGCCCAGAGCATGCTGGACAACCGGCTGTTCGACTATCTGGAGCTGGGTCACGACATGGTGCTGACCGAGTTCGTCATAGGTCTGCCGCAAAATGGCCGCACCCTGGCCGAGTTGCACCTGCTGCAACAGACCGAGCTGCAACTGCTGGCCATCAAGCGTGGCCAGGTGCTGCACAACGTGCTGACCGGCAAGATGGAGCTGCAACTGGGTGACATCCTGATCCTGGCTGGCAACAAGCATGCCATCGACCACTGGCTGGAAACCTTATGACACGCTGGCGTAGCAGCTACGCCTTCGCCCTGCACCGGGATGATGAGTCCCGCTGGAGCGAAGCCAAGCTGATCCTGGGCAGTTTCCTGATCATACTGCTGGTCGGCACCCTGTTCCTGGTGCAGCCCTCCAGCCACAACGGCGAGGTCACCTTCGTCAACGCCCTGTTCACCGCCACCTCGGCCATCAGCGTGACCGGCCTCGGGGTGGTGGATACCGGCACAGTATTCACCCTGCAGGGGCAGATCTTCCTGATCATGCTGATGGAGATTGGCGGCCTGGGCCAGATGACGATGACGCTGCTGCTGATCGCCATGTTCAGCAAGCGGGTCGGTCTGCGCCAGCAGGTACTGGCCAAGGAGGCGCTGGGCCAGGAGGGCTCGGTCAACATCATTCAGCTGGTGAAGCGCATAGTGCTGTTCGCCTTTATCGCCCAGCTGATCGGCACCGGCCTGATGGCAATACGCTGGGTACCCGAGATGGGCTGGGAGCGCGGCCTCTATGTCAGCTTCTTCCACGCGGTATCGGCTTTCAACAACGCCGGTTTCTCGCTGTTTGCCAACAATCTCATGGACTACAGAGACGACCCCGTCATCATACTGACCATAGCCGCACTGATCATCCTGGGGGGGATTGGCTTCACCGTCATCGTCGATCTGGTACGCAACCGCCGCTGGCGCAAGCTGAAGCTGCACAGCAAGCTGATGCTGATCATGACGCCAGCCCTGCTGCTGCTGGGCACCCTGATGTTCTGGCTGCTGGAGCACAACAACCCGGGCACCCTCGGCAAGGCCTCCTTCGGGGGCCAGTGGCTGGCGGCCTTCTTCCAGTCCACCAGTGCGCGGACTGCGGGTTTCAACTCCATCGACATAGGTCAGATGGTACCCGCCTCCCTGCTGTTCATGATGATGCTGATGTTTATCGGTGCCGGTGCCACCTCTACCGGTGGTGGCATCAAGGTGACCACCTTTGCGGTGGTGCTGCTGGCCACCAAGGCATTCCTGACCAAGCGGCCTCATGTCACCGCCTTCGGCCGGGCCCTGTCACCCCAGATAGTGACCCGATCGCTCGCCATCATCATAGTCAGCACCATGGTGCTGATGCTGGCCATGTTCCTGCTGATGATCATCGAGCAACAGACCTTCGACAAGATCATGTTCGAGACCATATCGGCGTTTGCCACCGTGGGCCTCTCCACCGGCATCACGGCGAGTCTGAGTGATCCGGGCAAGCTCATTCTGGTGCTGGTAATGATCTGCGGCCGTCTCGGCCCGCTGACCCTGGCCTTCATGCTGGCGCGCCCGAGCGAGACCCGCATCAAGTACCCGGAAGAGGGTGTCTATACGGGCTGAGCCCGCATCCATAAGAACAAGGGGCCATCATGGCCCCTTCTCTTTCTCGGCATTAACGCCCGGTTCAACGGCTCAGGCCACCTTGGCCTTGAGCGGTCGCTTGCCCGCACTCTTGCGAGCCGTGCCAGCCGTCCCCGCGCTGCTCTTGCGGCGGGTGAAGCGCTGCTTGCTGGCCCCAGGCGCTGCCTTGGGCAGGGCACTGAAGCTGGCGCCAGAATCCTGTCTGGCCCCCTCGATCAAGCCGTTCAACTGCTCCGTCAGCGGCCCCATGAATTGCTGGTAGCTGGCGTGCCGTTCGGCGATCTGGCCCAGACTCTGCTCCCACAGGGCCGTCATGTCCGGTGTGGTGGCGGTGGCAGGCAACGCCAGGATCAGCGCCCGTCCGGTGGGGGTGCCCTTGATGCTCTTGCCCTGGCGTACCAGAAAACGGCGCTTGAACAGCAGATCTATGATGCCGGCCCGGGTCGCCTCTGTGCCAAGGCCGTCGGTCTCGCGCAGTGTCTTGCGGATCTCGGGATCCTGCACGTAGCGGGCTATGCCGGTCATGGCGGCCAGCAGGGTGGCATCGGTGAACGACTTGGGCGCCTGGGTCATCTTCTCCAGCAGCTCGCCCCGCTCGCACAGCAGCTGCTCCCCCTCTTTCAGGGCCGGCAGGGTACCGGCTTTCTCTTCGTCGTCATCTTCTTCCACCCCCAGCAGCGCCTTCCAGCCCGCCTTGAGGATCCGCCGCGCCTTGGCCTGGAACAGGCCGCCCGCGATGCGCAGCAGCACCTTGCTGTCGTTGTACTCGAACGGGGGATAGAACTGCAGCAGATATTGGCGCGCCACCAGACCGTATATTTTGGCCTCATCGCCGCTGAGGCTGGCCTCGTTGCCGCGCTTCTCGGTGGGGATGATGGCGTGGTGGGCATCCACCTTGCTGTCGTTCCACGCCTTGCTGCGGATCTTGCCATCCGCCTCGCTCACCGCCCTGGCCAGCGCCGGCGCGGTCACGGCTATGGCATCCCGCACCTGGGCGGCCCGGTTGAAGTGATCGCTCGGCAGGTGGCGACTGTCGGATCTCGGGTAGGTGATGAGCTTGTGGCGCTCGTAGAGCCCCTGACACACATCCAGCACCCGCTTGGCATCCATGCCAAACCGCTTGGCGGCATCGATCTGCAGGCTGGAGAGGTTGTAGGGCAGCGGCGCCGCCTGCTTGCGGGCCTGCTCCTCGACCTCTTCCACCGAGGCTGGTTGGCCATTGATGCGACTGACCACCTTCTCGGCCAGAGCCCGGTTGAGCACCCGCCCCTCCTCATCCTGCCAGGGCAGGCAGGCCTCGGAAGGCAGCCACTTGGCGCTGAAGCGCTCGTTGCTTTGGGTCACCACATGGGCCAGCACCTCGTAGAAGGGCTTGGGCACGAAGGCCTCTATCTCCAGATCCCGCCGCACCACCAGCCCCAGCAGCGGGGTCTGCACCCGGCCGACCGACAGCAGCTCGCTGCAACCGCCCTTGCGGCCGAGCAGGGTGTAGGCCCGGGTCATGTTGATGCCATAGAGCCAGTCAGCACGACTGCGGGCCAGCGCCGACACCGCCAGCGGCACGAACTCCTTGTTGTCCCTGAGCTTGTCGAGGGCACGGCGCACCGCCGGCGGGTTGAGATCGCTGATGAGACAGCGCTGCACGGGCCTGGTCTTGGGGTAACCGAGAAAATCGATCACCTCGTCCACCAGCAGTTGCCCTTCCCTGTCCGGGTCACCGGCATTCACCACGCAGTCGGCCTGCTTGATCAGCCGCTTGATGACGGTGAGCTGGGTTTTGGTCTTGGGCTTGGCCACCAGTTGCCACTGAGCGGGGATGATGGGCAGTTGCTCCATGCGCCACTGCTTGAAGGCGGCGTCGTAGGCATCGGGCTCGGCCTGCTCCAGCAGGTGGCCGATGCACCAGGTCACCACGTCCCCCTGGGCTGTCTCGATGAAACCCTCCCCCTTCTTGTGGGGCTTGGGCAACACATCGGCAATGGCGCGGCCCAGACTGGGCTTCTCGGCGATAAAGAGTCGCATGGCAAACATACCTGAATACTGTATATGCGAACAGTATATACCGAGCCTTTTACAAAGCCCAAGCCCGGCCACCCGTGGATCCGGTGATCGCGAGCACGCTGTCGGTCAGCACCGCGACTCGGGGTCAAGGATGCAACTACCCTTGAGGATGCTCATGCGAGCCAGATGATGAAACCTGGCCCGAACGAGTGCGAACAGGATGATAAAAGCGCTGAAGTTAAATTAAATTCAATTAAATAATAAAATTCAAAATAATAAATGCATTTAAAATAACAATACGAAATAAAAATCATGATAGAGGTCAAGCCACTACCTCTCCCTAGCTACTACTATATTGGTAATATTTGATCGTAGGAAAACGCCGCCATGCTTGGAAAATTATTGAGAAAGACCTGGTTCTGGCTCCTGCTGCTCGGGGCCCTGCTGGGCGTCGCGGCATTGGGTGTCACAGTGACAGTGATGCATAAAACCAGTTCTACCGAGTTCTGCGTCTCCTGCCACTCCATGCAGACACCGCTGGCCGAGTATCAGGGCAGCGTCCACTTCCAGAACGTGAAGGGCATCCGGGCCGAGTGTGCAGACTGCCACATCCCCAATGAACCCAGCGCCTATCTGTGGACCAAGATCCGCGCCGTGAAGGATATCTATCACGAAGCGATCGGCACCCTGGACACCCCGGAGAAATACGAATCGCACAAGCTGCGCATGGCCCAGTCCGTCTGGGACGAGCTCAAGGCCAACGATTCTGCTACCTGCCGCAGCTGCCACAGCTACGCCGCCATGGACATTCTGGCCCAGCGCCCCAATGCCCGGGCCGAGCACCCGGTCGCCATCAAGGAAGGCCAGACCTGCATCGACTGCCACCGCGGTGTCGCCCATATCATGCCTGACATGAGCGAGCTGGCCGCCGCCGGCGCGAGCGAGCTGGCCCAGGCTGCCGCCCAGACCCCGGCCAACGTCACCACCCGTTACGCCATCGCCACGGCGCCGCTGTTCCTCGATGCCGCCGCCAAGACAGACGAAGGCACCCTGATGCCCTCCACCAGGGTGGAAGTACTGGCCAACGAGAATGGCCGCGCCCAGGTGCAGATCGAAGGCTGGCAGCAGGACGGCGTGAGCGAAGTCTTCTACGCCGCCCCCGGCAAGCGGATCCTGAGCGTGCTGGTCGGCGATAACGCCAAGAAATCCCTGGTCACCGGCCAGAGCGAAACCGACAGCGCCACCAACCTCACCTGGCATCAGGTCAAACTGACCGCCTGGGTGGATCAGAGCCAGCTCATCGGCGATCAGGGCAAGCTGTGGCAATACGCCTCCACCCTGATGTCCAACAACTGTACCGGCTGCCACGGCCTCACCGCGCTGGATCACTTCAATGCCAACCAGTGGATCGGCGTCATCAAGGGGATGGAATCTCGTACCTCCCTGACCCCGGAACAGGCTCGCATGTTGACCCAATACGTCCAGAAACATGCCAGTGACATGAGCGCGGCGCACTAAGGCTGGCACAGAGGAAATCGTCATGACTTTTTTTACCGATAAGAAAACCAATCTGTCCCGCCGCAACCTGCTCAAGGGGCTCGGCGCCTGCGCGGCCCTGCCGCTGCTGGCCGGCATCTTCCCGAAGAGCGCCCTGGCCCAGGCCATCAGCACGGCGCTTGAACAGTTCCCGACCCTGGTACCGGCCCAGAAAGGCATACTGACCGGTGCCCACTGGGGCGCCTTCGAAGCCATAGTCGAAGAGGGCCGCATGGTGCGCGTCCAGCCGGTAGCCGATGATCCGGCGCCGAACGATCTCATCGACATGGCCCCGTTCCAGGTTCACGCCAAGAACCGCATCAAGTACCCCATGGTGCGCAAGAGCTGGCTGGAGCAGGGCCCGGGCGCCAAACCCGAGCTACGCGGCGCCGACGAGTGGGTGCGGGTGAGCTGGGACAAGGCCATCGAACTGGTAGCCGGCGAGATTGGCCGGGTGCAGAGCGACTTCGGCCCGCAGGCGATCCACGCCGGTTCCTACGGCTGGAAGAGCGTCGGCATGTTCCACAACAGCCGTACCCTGCTGCACCGTCTGATGAACCTGACCGGTGGCTTCACCGGTTATGCCGGTGACTACTCCGCCGGTGCAGCCCAGGTGATCATGTCCCACGTCATGGGATCCATCGAGGTGTATGAGCAGCAGACCGCCTGGCCGAACGTGATCGAACACGCCGAACTGGTGGTGCTGTGGGGCGTCAACGCCCAGGTGACCCTGAAGAACAGCTGGAACATGCCGGACCACGAGGGTCAGGCCGGCTTCCAGGCGCTGAAGGAGAAGGGTACCCGCATCATCAGCATCGATCCGGTCTACAACGAGACCGCCAAGCTGGCGGGGGCCGAGTGGATTGCGCCGAATGCCTATACAGACGTGGCCATGATGCTGGGGGTGGCCCACACCCTCTATACCGAGCAGAAGCACGATCAGGCCTTCCTCGACCGTTACACCAGCGGCTTCGACAAGTTCCTCACCTACCTGCTGGGCAAGGACGACGGTCAGCCGAAGAGCGCCGAGTGGGCGAGCACTGTCTGCGGCGTCGATGCCGCCGTGATCCGTCAGCTGGCCCTCGACATGGCGTCCAAGCGCACCATGATCATGGCGGGCTGGGGCATGCAGCGTCAGCATCACGGCGAGCAGCCCAACTGGATGCTGGTGACCCTGGCCGCCATGCTGGGCCAGATCGGCCTGCCCGGTGGCGGTTACGGCTTCAGCTACCACTACTCCTCCGGTGGCAGCCCCACCGCCAAGGGCGGCATACTGGCAGGTATCTCGGCCGGCAATGCACCCAAGAACAGCCCGGCGCCGATCCCGGTGGCCCGCATCGCCGACTGTCTCGCCAATCCGGGCAAGACCATCGACTTCAACGGCCGTCAGCTCAGCTATCCGGACATCAAGCTGGTCTACGTGGCGGGTGGCAATCCCTTCCACCACCATCAGGACACCAACAACCTGCTCAAGGCCTGGCGCAAGCCGCAGACTGTGATAGTGCACGAGCCCTACTGGACCGCCACCGCCAAGCACGCAGACATAGTGCTGCCGGCCACCACCAGCTATGAGCGCAACGATCTGGAGATGGGGGGCGATTACTCCCAGCGCTACGTCTTCCCCATGCACCAGTGCGTGCCGCCCCAGCACGAGTCACGCAACGACTTCGACATCTTCAGCGCCATCGCCGCCAAGCTGGGCCTGCTGGAGGCTTATACCGAAGGCAAGGACGAGATGCTGTGGCTCAAGCAGATGTATGACGGCATGGCCGCCCAGGCCCGTGGCGCCCGGGTGGCACTGCCGCCGTTCACCATGTTCTGGGAGTCCAACAACTACATCCGCTTCCCCATTCCGGAGGCGAATCGCCAGTGGATCCGTCACGCCGATTTTCGCGAGAACCCCTTGCTCAACCCGCTCGGCACCCCGTCCGGCAAGATCGAGATCTTCTCCAACACCATCGCCGGTATGGGATATGCCGACTGCGCCGGCCATCCCAAGTGGTATGAGCCCAAGGAGTGGGTGAAGTGCGAAACCGCCAGCCGTTATCCGCTGTCGCTCAACACCTCGCACCCGACCCAGCGCCTGCACTCCCAGCTGGACAACACGCCGCTGCGAGACAAGTTCGCCATCGCCGATCGGGAGGCCATTCTGATCCACCCGGATGATGCCAAGGCTCGTGGCATTCAGGATGGCGACCTGGTGCGCGCCTTCAACGATCGCGGCCAGATCCTGGTGGGCGCCCTGGTGTCGAAAGAGATACGTCCAGGTGTGGTGCGCATCTGTGAAGGGGCCTGGTTCGACCCGGCCAAACCGGGTGAGGCGGGGGCCATCTGCAAGAACGGCAACGTCAACTGCCTGACCTTCGACGAGGGCACCTCCAGCCTGGCGCAGGGCAACTGCGGCCACATGGCCCAGCTGCAGATCGAGAAATACAGGGGCCCGGCACTGGCCAATACCGCTCACGCGGTGCCGGCCAACGGCTGAGTTCACACTCGACCAACAAAAACGGCGCCATCAGGCGCCGTTTTTTATTGCTGTCAATTTGCTGTGGCAGTGGTGACTCGGAAGTCCCCTTACTGCATGTACTCTTCCACACACGCCACCCGCTCTGCAGCCGGAGCATGGGCAAGGTGACTCAGAAGTCCCCTTCCTGCATGTACTCTTCCGCACACTCCACCAGCTGGGGCCAGAGCTCTTCCGGCACCCAGGCATCCGGATCATCTTCGTCGCCGTCGTACTGGGTCCAGAAATAGCGGCGCAGGCCGGCGGCGAAGTCGTCGCTGACCTCGGCCAGCTCGGAGAGCGGCCCCAGCCAGGCGATGCGGCGCAGGCCGGAGGCGAGATCGTTGAGCGCATCCACCAGACCGCGATCGTCTCTGATCTGCTCCACCAGCAGGGTGAAGCGCTCGCGGGCGCTGGCGATTTCGTCTTCGTCCAGCTCACCCACATCGGCCAGCAGATCGATGAAATCTTCCAGCAGGAATGCGATCAGGCTATCTCTGTCCTCGAACCACTGGAGCTGAGCCCCCTTGATCCCCAGTACAGAGGAATCGAACGAGTCATCAAGATGACATAGTGCCCATGGATCGTCTGTCATTGCTACCCTTCCTCAGGCTTGAACAAGTGTCTTATCTTATGCTTGGCCCGCTCCCCGTGCCACCTTGGGCGGTGGCGGGGCGCGGACCACCCCAATTCCATTGCCTCATGACGAGGCTTGATAATATCTGGCTCTCTACCCAGGCCACCTTGGACAGTGACGGGGAGCTTGATCCCTAGCTATCCACCCTTGCCACCTTGGGCAGTGACAGAGACGCCGCCAGGCCACCCAGTTCCGCCCGGCCCATGATGAGATTGCCTCTATAGGCCTCGGCCAGATCGGAGACTATGTTGAGGCCGAGCCCGGAGCCCGGCACCTTCTCGTCGAGCCGTACCCCGCGCAGCACCGCCTTGGCGATCTGATCCTCGCTCATGCCGGGGCCGTCATCCTCGATGCGCAGTGTGATCCAGCCCCCCAGCTCGGCGCTGGAGATGCGCAGCTGGCCGGCCGACCACTTGAAGGCGTTCTCCAGCAGGTTGCCCACCATCTCGTCGAAGTCCTGCTCCTCCACCCCGACCGCCAGATTGGCCGGCACCTGCAGATCCACCTCCCTGCCCGGATAGAGCCGGGCAAAGGCGCGGCAGATGTACTCCACCCGTGCCCGCACCGGGGTCGACACCCCGAGGATCTTGGCAGCGCCCGTCACCCTGGCCTTGCCGAGGTGATAGTCGATGTGGCGCTGGATCTGGTCGAGCTGCTCGCCGATGGCGGCCTGATCCTCGGGTGACAACTGGGCCACCTGATTGCGCATTATGCTGAGCGGCGTCTTGAGGGCGTGGGCCAGGTTGCCGGTGTGGGAACGGGCCCGTTGCAGCAGCTCGCCGTAGTGGTGGAGCAGGCGGTTGATGTCCTCCACCAGCGGCTGGATCTCCAGCGGGTAACGCAGCCGAAATCCCTCCTGATGCCCCTGATGCACCCGTCCCAGCTCGCGGCGCAGCAGATGCAGCGGGCGCAGACCATAGACGATCTGGAACATGAAGCCCAGCACCAGACCGGTGGCGGCAAAGCCGAGGCCGAGGAACAGGCTGATCCGGGTCTTCTTCAGGGTCTGGGTCAGGGCGCTGCTGTCCTTGGCCATCACCAGGGTAAACACCTTGTCAGAGCCCGGCAGCAGCACGGCGCGGGTCATGATCAGCAGCGGCTCCTTGTTGGGCCCCTTGCCGACGAACAGATCCGGGTCACCAAACGCCGACTTCAGGCCGTGCACATCGAGGTGCACATCCCACAGGGAGCGGGAACGGCTGACCACGGCATCTCCCAGCTCCAGCTGCCAGTAGTAGCCGGAGTAAGGTTGACGAAAACGGGGATCGGCCATGGGCTCGGTGACTATGGGCAGACCGTCTGGCTGGATCTCGAGCCGGGAGAGCAGATCATAGAGCTGCAGGCGCAGGCCGTCGGCCTCCGCCTCCTGCCAGTAGTTGCGCATCATGGTCTGCAGGCTGAAACCTGTGGCGAACAGGAAGAGGCCGCACCAGACCAGGGCTATGACCACCAGCCGCCCCCGCAGGGTCCTCACCAGCCTCATTCACCGTGCCCTTGCCGCGGTTGCATCAAGGCCAGACTCATTCGTTGATCCGGTATCCGAGGCCACGCACAGTCTCAATGAGATCGGCGTGGGTCTTCTTGCGGATCCGGCCGATGAACACCTCGACGGTATTGGAGTCGCGGTCGAAATCCTGGGCGTAGATGTGGTCGATCAGCTCGCTGCGCGACACCACCTTGCCCCTGTGCTGCATCAGGTAACCCAGCACCCGGAACTCGTGGGCGGTGAGCTTGATGGGGGTGCCTTCGTACCACACCTGGGAGGCCGCCATGTCGAGCCGCACTCCGCCTATCTCCAGGATCGAGCTGGCATTGCCCGCCGCCCGGCGCACCAGCGCCTGCACCCTGGCTACCAGCTCGGCCACCTGGAACGGCTTGGTGAGGTAGTCGTCGGCACCGGCATTGAGCCCTTCAATCTTCTCGTGCAGCTGGCCGCGGGCGGTCAGCACCAGCACAGGGGTATCTATCCCCTTGCTGCGCCACTCTTTCAGCACGCTCAGGCCATCGCGACCCGGCAGGCCGAGATCCAGGATGATGGCGTCATAGGGCTCGGTCTCGCCGAGAAAGCCGGCCTCGTTTCCATCATGACAAAGGTCGGTCACGAAACCGGACAGACGCAGCTGTTCCGCCAGCTGGCCCGCCAGTGTCTTCTCATCTTCAACTATCAGAATGCGCATAAATGGGTATCCAAAGCAGGGTTACACTTGCGTCAGCGGAGAGGGGGTCGGGCAGCCATGCCTGCCAGAGCGCCCAACCGGGTCACTCTTCTTCCGGTGGAGGGCGAGGCTCGAACAGCCGCTCCAGATGATGGCCCTTGAGCCACACCATCTCCAGGTTGTCGGCGCGATAGCCCACCTTGATGACGCTGTTCTCGCTGTCGATGAGCTTGAGCTCATACAACCAGATGCCGTCCTCTTCCCCCAGATCGACGCGCAGCACGCGCACCGGCAGGCGAGAGGCCACCTCCATCACCTCATGAAAGGGCCTGATCCGACCCTCGCTGACAGCTTGTTGCAGCAAGGCCTCGTTCGGCGTGGTTGCCTGCGCCATCACGGGCAGCAGCAACCCAAGCAGAGACAGGGCTCTATTCATGGATGATTCATCTCCAAAAACCTAACATAATGCCGTTTATAGTCTGCCAGCCATGAATCCGGAATGAATATGATCCCACGCAGTATCCTGCTGATCCTTTGCCTCTTTTCCACCCTTGGCTGGGCGGCCCAGACGCGTCTCGACATGCCGGCGCTGGTCAAGCTGCTGTTGGCCCAAGGGTACCACGACATTCGGGAAGTGGAGCTGGAAGGGGATAAATTCGAGGTAGAAACCCTAGACGCCCAGGAGCAACGCGTGCAGCTGCTGGTCGATGCCTACAGCGGGGAGATCACCAAAAAAGAGGCCGACTAGGCCTCTTTTGCTATGTGCGCAGCGCGCGTTGGATGAACGCGCGACGAGTCACGCCTCTTTCAGTTTTTGTGGCTGACGCTGGCGCCAGGGGCGCAGCAGCTTGTCCCGCCGTGGCCACAGCAGGGCACAGGCCAGCAGCAAATAGATGAGCGGCTCCTGCCAGCCACTCTTCACCGACCACCAGTAGTGCACAGGCACCAGCAGGGCCACCGCATAGATCCAGTTGTGCAGTTTCTGCCAGGCCGGCCCCATGGTCCGCAACAGGGCCGGGATCGAGGTGATGCTCAGCACCACCAGCAGCAAGAGCGCCAACGCCCCCACCAGTATGTAGCTGCGCTTCACCAGCTCGCCGCCAATCAGGCCCCAGTCGAACTGCAGATCCAGTCCCAGCCAGACCATAAAGTGCAACCCGGCCCAGGCCGCGCACCAGAGCCCGAGGGGGCGGCGCAGCTTGATAAGCTGACCCTGCCGCCAGCGTTTGGCCAGCGGTGACACCAGCAGGGTGAGCAGCAGCAGGTGCAGCGCCCCCTTGCCGAGATAGTGGGTCAGCCCCTGTACCGGGTCCCCCCCCAGCAATCCGGCTGGCAGGGCGTATCCCAGCCAGAGCAAAAAGCCCAGCGAGGCCAGGTGTACCAGCAGGCGCAAGCCGTTGATATGGGCTGTTTTCAGTCTCGGCGTCATATCGCAGTTCCCGTTATGTTTTTCCCACCCCTCATCCCCAACCCTTCTCCCGCAAGGGGAGAAGGGGGCAAGACACCGTTCGGGCAGAGCGTCAGTTTCAATACCATTTGCGCAGATCCATCCCCTGATAGAGCGAGGCCACCTCGTCGGCATAGCCGTTGAACATCAGGGTCGGCTGACGCTTGGCGCCGAAGATCCCCCCCTCGCCGATGAAGCGCTCGCTGGCCTGGCTCCAGCGCGGGTGATCCACCTGCGGATTGACGTTGGCGTAGAAGCCATATTCGTTCGACGCCAGCAGATTCCAGGTGGTGGGCGGCATCTCCTCCACCAGCCGGATGGAAACTATGCTCTTGATGCTCTTGAAGCCGTATTTCCAGGGCACCACCAGCCGGATCGGTGCCCCGTTCTGGGCGGGCAGCGTCTTGCCGTAGAGCCCCATCGCCAGGAAGGAGAGCGGGTGCATCGCCTCGTCAATGCGCAACCCCTCCACGTAGGGATAATCGATGCCGCCACCGAGGGAGCGGGAGGCCTGGCCCGGCAGTTGCTCTGGGTCATACAGGGTCTCGAAAGCCACGAACTTGGCGCGACTGTTGGGCTCGGCACGGCGAATGAGGTCCGCCAGCGAGATGCCGCTCCAGGGCAGCACCATGGACCAGGCCTCCACGCAGCGCAGCCGGTAGATGCGCTCTTCGAGCGTGCTCTTGTTGATGAGATCCCACACGTCCAGGGTAAACGGCTTGGCCACCTCCCCCTCCACCTTGAGGGTCCAGGGCTCGGGTTTTAGGTAATGGGCATTGCGGGCCGGATCCCCCTTGTCGGTGCCCAGCTCATAGAAGTTGTTGTGGGTGGTGGCCTTCTCCTCCGGGGTGATGATCACGCCCTCGGGCCGGGTGGCGGCATGGATGTTGAGCGGCCTGGTCGTGGCGGCGGGGGTCGGCTTGTCGGCGGAGAAGAGATCGAGCACGCTCGCCTGAGTGGGAAACGCCAGGGTCGCGGCCCCCAGTCCGAGCCCCTTCAGGATGAGGCGGCGATCCTGATAGACGGCTTCCGGGGTGACATCCTGCTCGGTGGGGTGATGGAAAGAGCGGCGCTTGATCAACATGGAAAAACTCCCGGGGCTATGAGGGTGATAACCATAAGACCCGCCCCGGCCGAGTTTTATTTCACACAAATTTACATGAGTTGGTGCAGGGGCAGGGCCTTGGCCATGGTTCCGACCAGGAACAGCACTACGAACACCAGCAGAGGAACGATCACATTAGGCACCATCAGACTCACTCCATGAGCAGGACAGGGCCTCTAACTATGGTGCAGGGCCAAAGACGCCACCAATGAATTTTTTTCGCGAGCGCAAGCGTATTCCTGAGTTGAAATAAGTGATGAAGATCACACACAATTCCGCCCCTGCTTGCCGCTCCCCCTGCGAGGGGTAGGCTCCCCCTTTTTCCAGATGTCACTACGTTGAAGAGTCACACCATGAGCCCATTGATCGCCATCGCCATCACGACCGGGATCCTCTCCGCCATCTGGGGCTGGGTTGCCGTCGCCCTCGGCCTCATCTCCTGGGTCGGCTTCCTCGGCTGTACCAGCTACTTCGCCTCCAGCGGTGGCTACAAGGCGCTGCTGCAAACCATGTTGTGCAATGTGAGCGGCATGCTGTGGGCCCTGCTGCTGATCCACGGGGATGCCTGGTGGGGAGCCGGTGTGGCGGGTTACATGATGACGGGGGTGGTCGCGACCCTGATGTGCGTGCAGGCCAAGCAGCAGTGGCTCGGCTACATTCCCGGCACCTTCGCCGGTTGCTGCGCCACCTTCGGGGCGGCGGGAGAGTGGCGACTGATACTGCCTTCCCTGGTGATAGGCGCGCTGTTCGGTTACCTGATGAAGGCGAGCGGCCTCTGGCTCTCCCAGAAAACCCAGAAAGCCCAGGCCACGGCTGGCGTCACCGACCCGGCCTGATCCTGCCGACCTGGCCGATTCAGTCTGAAACAAGAGGGGCGGTCCGTCATCGACGGGCCGCCCCTCTGTCATTTATCCCTTCGACTTGAAGTTTGCCGCTTCTATACCGTGCCGATTCAACAGCTTGTAGAAATCGGTACGGTTTCTGCCCGCCATGTTGGCCGCCAGGGTCACGTTGCCCTCTGTGGTACGCAGCAGGCGGATCAGATACTCCTTCTCGAACTCGGCCCGCGCCTCGTTGAACGAGGGGATGCCGCCGCTGCCGCCGCTCAGGGCGGACTCCACCATGGCGGCGCCGATCACAGGACTGCAGCAGAGGCTGGCCAGCTGTTCCACCACGCTGTAGAGCTGGCGCACGTTGCCGGGCCAGCCCGCCGCGGCCAGCAGGGCCAGCGCCTCCGGCGAGAAGCCGAGGGCGGCGCAGTCGCCGTGACGGCTGCGATATTCGTCCAGCGCCTGTCTGGCCAGCAGCGGAATGTCTTCGCTGCGGGCACTGAGGGGCGGCAAGGTGATGTTGGCCACGTTGAGGCGGTAGAAGAGATCCTCCCGAAAGCGCCCCTCCTCCATCGCCGCCACCAGATCCTGATGGCTGGAGCTGATGACCCGCACCTCGGGGATGCCCTGACCGTACTCCTGCAGCACCTGCAGCAGCTTGGCCTGCAAGGACTCCGACAGATCTCCTATCTCGTCGAGAAACAGGGTCGCCCCCTTGGCCTGCTCGAACAGGCCGGACTGACCATCCTCGCCGAACAGTTGCAGATCCAGCGCGGCCCACGGCAAGGCGGCGCAGTTGATGGCGTGCAGCGGCTTGTCACGGCGACTGCTGGCCTGATGCAGCGCCTGGGTCATCACCCCTTTGCCGGAGCCGGAAGGACCCATGATCAGCACGGGCACTTCCATGCCGGCTATGCTGTTGGCCTGGATCAGCAACTGTTCCATCTGCGGGTTGCGGGTCAGGATCAGCGATTGCCAATCCTGCCGCTGCTTTGGGCGAGTCAGGCTCAGCGCATGTTCTATGGTGGCAAACAGCTCATCCTTGTCGATGGGCTTGGTGAGAAAGCTGAATACCCCGGAACGGGTGGCCTGAATGGCGTCGGGTATGGTGCCGTGAGCTGTCATGATAATGACCGGCAGCCCCAGCCACTGGGACTGGATGCGCTCGAACAGCGCCAGTCCATCCATGCCGGTCATGCGCAGATCGCTCAGCACCAGATCGGCTCGCTGCTGGCGCAGTCTGTCCAGCGCCCCTTCGGCACTGTCGGCGGTATCCACCTCGTAGCCCTGGCTGCGCAGGCGCATGCTCATCAGTTTGAGCAGGCTGACATCGTCGTCGACCAGCAGGATGCGACTCATTTTAGCGCCTCGCCATTGCCGTTCAGCTTGCGCTGATTGAGCTGTTCATCGATGGCGGAGAGCTGTTCGATCTGGCGGCGCAGACGCTGCACCTCCTGACTCTGATCGTCACGCCGGCTGTCACGGGCCAGCAGCTCCTCGCCGAGGGCAATCCAGCTGCGCAGGAAGGCCTGGGCATCCAGCCCCAGCTCGGGCAGCAGGCTCTTGAGTTTGTCCAGTCCGGCCCGGCGATTTGCCACCGACTCGGACGGATGGGTGTTGACCATGGCCAGGCTGACCCGGCTCTCGATGTCGCTCGCCCCCTTGAGGCGCTGACGCTCCTGCACCCGCTGCTGGGCATGGCTGGCCAGCAGCCAGTCCGAGTACTGCAGGCGCACCTGCATCTCCTTGTTGGCAAACTCCATCCGCTTGGCGAGGGCGAGATCCGACGACGCCGCCGGTTCACCCGCGGGCAACAGGGAGCAGCCTGTGAGCAGACCCATCATCAATACCGGAACAACACATTGTTTCATCTTAGGCTTCACTTCAACGTCAACCGGAAACAGACATCCGCCTGTTCATCTTCAACCAATACCAACTCGCCGCCCAGGCTCATTGCCGACTCGCGAGCGATGGAGAGCCCCATGCCGGAGCCCTTCAACAAACCTTGCCGCACTATGCTGCCCTGCTCGAACGGCTCGAAGATCCGTTCCCGCTCGGCCACCGGAATGGAGGGCCCTTCGTTGGCCACTTCCAGCCAGCCGCCATCGGCATCCTGCCCGGCGCGGATCCAGATCTGGCCGCCCATGGCGCCATAACTGACCGCGTTGGAAAACAGATTATCGAGGATCAGCCGCAAGCGATACGGTTCGGCCTGCAGCATGATCGGATCGGTCGGCAAGTGTACACTGATTTGTTTGGATTCCAGCGCCAGCCGGTATTCGGCAGACAATTCTGACAACAGGGGCGCCAGCGCCACCGGGGTCAAGCTGAACACCTCCTGCTGGCTGAGGCGGTTGAAATCGAGCAGGCGTTCAATCAGGGTCTGCAACCTGCGGCTGTTCTCCTCCAGCATCTGGCAGATCTCCTGCTGATCCGGGGTCAAGGGCCCTACAAGCTGCTCTGAGAGCAGATCCGCCCCCTCCCGCAGCACCGCCAGCGGGGTCTTCAACTCGTGGGAAACGTGGCGCAGGAACTGGTATTTCTGCTGCTCCAGCTCCTTCAATTTGTCGTGCAGCCAGCCGATCCGCTCCCCCAGCAACACCAGCTCGGCCGGCCCGTCCACCGGGCGCTTGTCCGGTTCCACACCGGCACCCAGGCTCAAGATCCGCGACTCAATCTGACGTACCGGGTGGATGATCAGATAAGTAAACAGCAATACCAGCAGCAGGCTGAGTACGGCCACGAAACCGCTGACCCACCAGATCTCCGTCATCAGGTCGGCTATGGTGGCCCGCACCCGGCTGACATGCTCGTCTACCTGGCTGCGGGTGATGATCTCAAGCTGCTGATTAACATGGTTAAAATCATCAAACTTCGGACTGGTCGACTCGGCCTTGGCACGGGCCAGATCCTGCAGGCTGTCGAGCCAGGTCAGTGCCTGCTCGAGACCCGTGTAGGCCTCGGCATCCGGGATCGAACTTTGATGGGCGGCGAGCAGGCCGCGATAGCTCGCCAGCTGCTGCTGATAGCTGGCCAGGATGCGATCATCCCCCAGCACGGCATAACGACGAAGAGTACGTTCCAGATCAATGGCTTGAGTGGTGAGCAGCGTCGCCCGCCGGGTATCGCGCACCGCCCGTTCCAGCTCGTCGCTGGTCAACTGGCTGAGGTGTTCGAGAGCCTGGCTGTCGTGCCAGATCATGCCGCCCAGCGGCATCAATACCAGGACGAAGCCCATCAATACCACTTGCAACAGGGAGCGTGGACGTACCTTGGTCATCTTGGGCTGTCTCGATTCATCATGGGTGGGCCAGCATATCCGCACTCCTCCAAAAAGCAAAACCGGCCAGGAGGCCGGTTCATACTGCAAAATGAGGGATGGGGTTCACGCCAGACCGACGGATGCCACACAGATAATCAGGATCATCGCCAACGCGCCAGACGCGGTCAACAGTGCCCACTTCAGTTCCACACTCATGCAAACCTCCTTTCTTGCCAACATAGAGCCTGATCACAACAGACAATTTGATGTTAATGCATAGTTAATCCGATTACCGTGAGCCGTGTATACATTTCAGATGAGCCCTACTCAAGGACCGATGAAGATGTTCTATCTGTGCAGCATTGGATCGAATCTGGATCCCCACCAGCATGTCAGCCAGGCGGTCGGCGAACTGCTCGAGCGTTTCGGTCGCCTGCAACTGAGCTCGGTGATCCAGACCAAGCCGGTGGGGATGCACTCCCGCCACGACTTCCTCAACTGCCTGTTCGTCACCGAAAGCACGCTGACGCCCCTGCAGCTGAAAACCGTCTTCATCGCCATGGAGCTGGCCCACGGCCGGGATCGCAGCGATCCGAACTGCAAGGTGCTCGACCGGCCGCTGGACATCGACATTCTGGCCAGCAACCCGACCGATGACTTCGCCGCTACCCGGGTCGATGCCTACCTCAACGAGCTGCTGGCCGAGCTGTATGGGCAGGGGGAGGTGCGCGATCGCAAGGTCACCTTGCCACTGCACACCCGGCTGATGGCGGGCAAGGTGATCGAGGAGCAGCAGGTCGGCCTCACCCCCCTGGCCCTGCAGCAGGCGGCAGAGGCCTCGGTCGCCAGGAGCTGAGCGCCGCTCCGGGTCAAGGCTCAGATGACAGCCAGGCTGCGGCCGCCATCGACCCGGATGCTGGCGCCCGTCATGTAGTCGTTCTCCATCAGCAACTGCACCGCCTGCCAGATGGGCTCCAGCCCCCCTTCCCGCGCCAGCGGCGTTTTCGCCAGCACCTGCTGGCGCCACGCGTCGCCATGTTCGTCGAGAAACAGGATGGGGCCAGGTTCTATGGTGTTGACCCGGATGGCGGGTGCCAGTTCACGGGCAAAGCTCATGGCAAGGGAGTGAGCCCCCGCCTTGGTGGCCACATAGCTGGCAAACTGGGGGGCCGGGGCGTGAATATAGATATCCGTGATGTGGATGATGCCGGCATTGACGTTGCACGCCAGCTGGGGCGCCAGCGCCCGGTTGAGCTGGAAGGGTGCCGCC
Organism: Aeromonas bestiarum; assembly: GCF_000819745.1. GTDB lineage: Bacteria > Pseudomonadota > Gammaproteobacteria > Enterobacterales > Aeromonadaceae > Aeromonas > Aeromonas bestiarum. Next base: position 22,617 of record NZ_CDDA01000005.1, read on the forward strand.
ATGTGCACCCGATAGAACTGCTCGAACTGGGCCAGTTGCACCGCCGGATCCGCCGCCTGCGGCTCAAACGCCGAGGCGTTGTGGATCACCAGCGCCAGATCCTGATGAACGGCCAGCGCCTCGATCAGCCTGCCGACCTCCTCCTCACAAGCGAAATCCGCCTGCACCAGCTCGACTCCGAGCGCCGCCAGTCTGGCCAGCTCGGGCCGCTCGCTGCGATAACTGCCCGTCACCTGCCAGCCGGCCGCCACCAGTTGCTCGCACAGATAGAAGCCGAGCCGGCGGCCACACCCCGTCACCAATGCACGCATAACCTCTCCTTTTGTCATTGCTTGCCGACCCGTGGCAGGGCCCTGCCTATCAATCTCCACGGCACAAGCCATTGGCCCCGTCCGCCGCCCAGCGGCCATAGTGACACCACTTTACCCCTTTTGGAGCTACCCACATGCTGCAGATCCGCGATCACATGAGCCGCCTGACCCACTCCCTCACCCCGCAACTCGGCCTGGCCGAGGCGCTGGACAGATTGCACCACTCAGGGCTGAGCGGCCTGCCGGTGCTGGACGAGCAGCAGCGGCTGATCGGTTTTCTCTCCGAACAGGATTGCATACCCAGCCTGCTCACCGGCAGCTACCACTGCGACACCCGCACCCGGGTGGAAGATCTGATGAGCCACACGCCGCTCTCGGTCGGCCCGGACGACAGCATACTGGAGCTGGCGCGCCAGATGAGCGAGGCCAGGCCCAAGATCTATCCGGTGCTGCAAGGGGGCAAGGTGATCGGCATCATCAGCCGCCATCAGGTGATGCAGGCCCTCAACCGCCAGATGAAGGGCTGCCAGCAGACCTAGCTCTGGTAGCGCCCCTTGTCACCTATGTCGAAGTGCAGGGGCATGCGCCACTTGGCCAGACTGAGCAGGCAGAGCAACAGGCCGCACGCCAGGGCAACCAGGGCGGTGGCCCAGCCGAGCCGGGCCCACTCCAGCCCCCATAACAGCGGCAGCAACAGGGGCACCGCCTTGATGCCAGGAATGGCGAAACAGAACTGCTCCTTGAACGCCAGGCCGGAGAGCGTGGCCAGCACAGCCCCCAACACCAGCACGTCCGGCGCCCCGCAGGCGCTCAGCATCAGGCCGCCCCAGGCCGTCGCCTGCAGGATGAAGCGAATACGCTTGTCATAGATATGCAGACAGAGCCCGCACACCCCGCTCGCCACCGCCATGGCCGCCAGCCAGATCGCCGGCGGTAAAAAATCCTGCCCAATCAGCAGGCTGGCCCCTCGACACACAAGCAATAAAGCTGCCAGACTCAGGCCAAGGCGATAGAGGCAGACCGACAGCCTGTCGATACCGTCCAGTTCACTTTCGATTTCAGGATTTGCCATCCGGGGTCGTCTCTGTTGAATATCCGGGCCAATATACTTGAATTATGCCCGTGGGCGATTCCCTATTCCGTGCAGGAGATGTGGTTTGCGAAGGTTCATTCTGCTCTGCCTGCTGCTTCCCCTCTGGCTTCAGGCCAAAGAACTGGTCATAGGTGGCACGCTGGAGCCGCCTCTGAAATTTCTGGACGACCAGGCCCGCCCCTGCGGGCTGGATGTGGACGTGGTCACCGCCATCTTCGGCAAGCTCAAGGTCCCCATCAGGATCGAGCTGACCGACTCGGGCGCCCGCCTCACCCGCAATGCCGAAACCGGCGCGTATGATCTGGTGATGACCCACTCCTACAAGCCGGAGCGAGAGCGCTATCTGCTCTACCCGCAGCAGGCCCACCTGCGCCACAGCTGGCACTTCTTCGTGCGCAAGGCCGACATGATGAAGATCCGCTACGACACCCTGAGCGATCTCAAACCCTGGCGCATCGGTGTCACCAAAGATTTCTCCTACACCCCTGAGCTGACGGCGGCCCTGGCCGATCCGGCCTATCACTTTCAGGAGATCCCCATCAACCAGCTGCAACTGCGCAAGCTGATCGCCGGACGCATAGATGCCGTGCCCATGCCGCTGGTCACCGCCTTCGCCCAGATCAAGGAGGAGGGGCTGGAGGGCAAGCTCGACTACCTGCCCAAGCCGCTCAAGGCCAGCCCCTACTACACCGTCTGGACCAAGGCCAGGGCCGATGCCGGCACCCCGGCCCTGATGGCGGCCTATGATGCCGAACTGCTGCACATGAAGCGCAACGGCAGGCTCAAGGCCATCTACGACAAGTACGGCATCCCCTATATCGAACCCTGATCCCGGCGATCAGGGCTTCACATCACACAAGATCGGGTTTCGCATGTGAAATGGATCTCGCGCATCCCCCCACGCAACAGGCCTCAGGGCTTCACGTCTCGCAATATCGGGTTCTGCAGTGAAATCAGGGTTTCGCATGTGAAATGGATCTCCCGCGCCCCTCCCCACGCAACAGGCCTCAGGGCTTAACGTCTCGCAATATTGGGTTCTGTAATGAAATCAGGGTTTCAGTGGACTGGATCTCCTCTATGGTCTGGATCTTGTGGATCAGCACAGTCTGCAGCTCGTCGATGGAGCGGGTCATCACCTTCATGAAGATGCTGTAGTGGCCCGTGGTGTAATAGGCCTCCACCACCTCGTCCAGCGCCTGCAGCTTGGCCAGGGCCGAGGGGTAATCCTTGGCGCTCTTGAGGTTGATGCCGATAAAGCAGCAGACGTCATAACCCAGCTTCTTGGCGTTCACCTGCACCCGCGTCCCTTCGATGATCCCTGCCTGCTTCATCTTCTCCACCCGCACATGGATGGTGCCCGGGCTGACCGACAGTTGTTTGGCCAACTCGGCGTAAGGGATCCGCGCATTGTCCATCAGGGCGGTGAGGATGGCCTGATCGAGATTATCGATCCGATAATTTTCCGGCACTTTTTTGCACTCCCGTTGACGATACCTCATTAATAATGGGTTTATTTTGAAGAAAAAAACACACAAAGCCTATTTATATTATCGAATATTGAATTTACTTGGCAATCTGTTGAAGAATCGTCACATCCAACGGATTTGAGACAGGTATTCAGCATGAAACAGCACTACATTCGCAGCCAGCAACAGATCAGCTTCGTCAAAGAGATGTTCTCCCGCCAACTCGCCCAGCAACTGGGCCTGATGGAGGTGCAAGCCCCCATTCTGAGCCGGGTCGGTGATGGCACTCAAGACAACCTCTCTGGCCACGAGAATGCGGTGCAGGTCAAGGTGAAGACCCTGCCTGAACACAGCTACGAGGTGGTCCACTCCCTGGCCAAGTGGAAGCGCCAAACCCTGGGTCGCTTCGGTTTCGGCCCGGGCGAAGGCATCTACACCCACATGAAGGCGCTGCGTCCGGACGAGGATCGCCTCACCCCCATCCACTCTGTCTACGTGGATCAGTGGGACTGGGAGAAGGTGATGCCGAGCGAGCGTCGCGATCTGGCCTATCTGCAGGAGACAGTGCGCGGCATCTGGGCCGCCATCAAGGCCACCGAGCGCGCCGTCTGTGCCGAACACGCGCTGACCCCCTTCCTGCCAGGCGAGATCCAGTTCCTGCACAGCGAAGAGCTGCTGACCCGTTACCCGGATCTCGATGCCAAGGAGCGCGAACGCGCCATCGCCAAGGAGCTGGGGGCCGTCTTCCTCATCGGCATAGGCGGAGCCCTCTCCCACGGCGAGCGCCACGATGTGCGTGCCCCTGACTATGACGACTGGAGCAGCCACAGCGAGCTGGGGCTGGCCGGCCTGAACGGTGACATCCTGGTGTGGAACCCTGTGCTGGAAGACAGTTTCGAGATCTCCTCCATGGGGATCCGGGTAGACGCCGAGGCCCTGCGCCGCCAGCTCGCCATCACGGGCGATGAAGATCGCCTGCAATACGACTGGCACCAGGATTTGCTGGCCGCGCGCATGCCGCAAACCATAGGCGGCGGCATAGGCCAATCCCGTCTGGCCATGTTGCTGCTGCAAAAGGAACACATAGGTCAGGTTCAGGTCGGCGTCTGGCCGGCGGAGATGAAAACCGCCATCCCGGGCATGCTGTAAACACATGAGTGTTTGGTCATCTCATGTCGCCGCAAAGGAGCACATAGGCAGGCATGCACAGGTCGGGGAATGGCCGTCCGAAATGAAGGCCGCCGTGCCGGGCATGCTGTAAGCAGGATAATTCAATGGGTCTGGCCTGCGAGCCGCGGCACGCGGGCCAGGCCTGACAGGTGTGTGGCCGCCCGGGATGAGAGAGCGCATCACGGGCATGCTGTAAGCAGAGTGGACATCCCTGATGGCCCTTTGCGAAACCGGGGTTTGCCCCTGCGACCCGCTCAACCCACGTCAGGTCGCGTCACTACATTCCTCTCGGCAATCTTCGGATTGCCGCTTTTTTATGGCGGAAATACATATGTGAACCCCGCACCTATATTGGTCTGCCGTGGCAGCCTCACTTTCCGCTTGCCGGTACAATGGCAGGCAAAGAGGCTCTCCACGCCCTCCTGTTGCAGATACATGCTCAGCGCCCGCGCCCGCTGCGGGCCGGAAAATTTCAGGTGCAAGCCGCCTATGATGGCGTGCACCCGCTCCTCGCCACAGACCTCCCGGGCCCGCTGCACTATGTTCTCGACCCCCGCATGGCCGCAGCCGATAAAGATGATAAGGCCTTGGGGACTCTTGTAAGCCAGCGCCGAGTCGTCGCTGATAAGATCCTTCTCGACCCGCCCACCGCGTACTATGTAGCCGAGCAGGGAGGGTTTGGCCTGATCCCGCCTCAGGATGGATCCCAGAAACACCAGCCGCTCGGACAGCCAGACCGGCTCGGCAGAGCAGTGAGGAAGCAGCCCTCTGGCCACCAGAGCCGCCGGCGCAAGATCGCCCGAGAGTCGATAGAGGTTGTAGCGTCGAGGCAGCAACGGCAGGAAGTAGCCCCGCTCATGGAACACATCCGGACAGGCTATCAAGGGGACAGGATCGGGATAGACGGGCAGCGAGCCGATACCGCCCACATGATCGTAATGACCGTGGGACAGCACCACGTGGGTGAGCGAGGCGAGATCCATCCCCATGACCCCGGCGTTATGGCGCAAGGCCTTCCCTCTCCCGCTGTCAAACAGCACCTTTAGGTCATCGCACTCCAGCAGCAGCGCCAACCCTTTCTCCGGCAAGCAGCCGGGCTGATGCACCTCGTCATCGACCAGTACGGAAAACTTAAGCATGCCACCTCCCCACAAAACAAAACGCAGGCACCAGGCCTGCGTTTTTCATCGACAATCCCATCACTGGGTCATGGTCAGGCCGTTGCTGTCGGCCCCCAGCAGCAACTTCTTGCCGGGAACGACGCGACCGGAGAGCAGCGCCTGCGCCAGCGGGTTCTCCACCTTGTGCTGGATCGCCCGCTTGAGGGGCCGTGCCCCGTAGACGGGGTCGAACCCGGCGTGCACCAGCTTCTCGAGCAGCGCCTCGCTCACCTCCACCTCGTAACCCTGAGCCTCCAGGCGGCCCATCAGGCTCTTGAGCTGGATGCGGGCGATGGACTTGATGTGAGCCTCGTCGAGGGGGTGGAACACCACAGTCTCGTCGATCCGGTTGATAAACTCGGGCCGGAAGCTGCGGGTCAACACCTCCATCAACATGGCCTTCATCTCGTCGTAATCCTTCTCGGAGTGGTGCTCCTGGATCAGATCCGACCCCAGGTTGGAAGTCATGATGACGACCGAGTTGCGGAAATCGACGGTACGACCCTGACCATCGGTCAGGCGGCCATCGTCCAGCACCTGCAACAGGATGTTGAACACATCCGGGTGCGCCTTCTCCACTTCATCGAGCAGGATCACAGAGTAGGGGCGACGGCGTACCGCCTCGGTCAGATAACCCCCCTCCTCATAGCCCACGTAGCCCGGAGGTGCACCCACCAGACGGGCCACACTGTGTTTCTCCATGAACTCGGACATGTCGATCCGCACCATGGCGTCCTGGGTATCGAACAGGAACTCCGCCAGCGCCTTGCACAGCTCGGTCTTGCCCACCCCGGTGGGACCGAGGAACAGGAAGGAGCCGATGGGACGGTTCGGATCCGAGAGCCCGGCACGGGAGCGGCGAATGGCATTGGAGACGGCTTCAACCGCTTCCTCCTGGCCTATCACACGGCTGTGCAACTGCTCTTCCATCCGCAGCAGCTTGTCGCGCTCCCCTTCCAGCATGCGGGCCACCGGAATACCGGTTGCACGGGCCAGCACGTCGGCTATCTCCACGTCCGTGACCCGGTTGCGCAGCAGACTGGTCTCCTGCATCTCGGCCTGAGTGGCGAGATCCAGCTGCTTCTCCAGCTCGGGAATACGGCCGTATTGCAGCTCGGACATGCGACCGAGATCGCCGGCGCGACGCGCCACGTCGAGATCCTGACGGGCCTGCTCCAGTGCCGCCTTGATGTGCTGGGTGCCGGCGAGGGCAGCCTTCTCGGCCTTCCACACCTCATCCAGCTCGTTGTATTCCCGATCCTTTTCGCCAATCTCCTGATTGATGAGATCCAGTCGCTTGCGGCTGGCGTCGTCATCCTCTTTCATCAGCGCCTGCTGCTCGAGTTTCAGCTGTATGATGCGCCGCTCCAGCCGGTCGAGGGACTCTGGCTTGGAGTCGATCTGCAGCCGGATGCTGGCGGCAGCCTCGTCGATGAGGTCAATGGCCTTGTCCGGCAACTGGCGATCGGCGATGTAACGGTGCGACAGCTGGGCCGCCGCCACGATCGCCGGATCCGTGATCTGCACATGGTGGTGCAGCTCGTAACGCTCCTTCAGGCCGCGCAGTATGGCGATGGTGTCTTCCACGCTCGGCTCTTCCACCAGCACCTTCTGGAAGCGGCGCTCGAGGGCAGCATCTTTCTCTATGTACTGGCGGTACTCGTCCAGGGTGGTGGCACCGACGCAGTGCAGATCGCCACGGGCCAGCGCAGGTTTCAGCATGTTGCCCGCGTCCATGGCCCCTTCGCCCTTGCCGGCGCCGACCATGGTGTGCAGTTCGTCGATGAAGAGGATGACGTTGCCCTCTTCCTTGGCGAGATCGCTCAGCACGGCTTTGAGTCGCTCTTCAAACTCGCCGCGGTACTTGGCACCGGCCACCAGGGCCCCCATGTCCAAGGAGAGCACCCGCTTGTTCTTGAGCCCCTCCGGCACTTCGCCGTTGATGATGCGCTGGGCCAGCCCTTCGACGATGGCAGTCTTGCCGACGCCGGGGGCACCGATCAGCACGGGGTTGTTCTTGGTACGGCGTTGCAGCACCTGGATGGTACGGCGGATCTCTTCATCGCGACCTATCACGGGATCCAGCTTGCCGATCTCGGCCCGCTCCGTGAGGTCTATGGTGTACTTCTCCAGCGCCTGGCGATTCTCCTCGGCGTTGGCATCTTCGATCTTTCTGCCACCGCGCACCTTGTCGATGGCGGCTTCGAGTTTCTCCTTGCTCAAGCCCTGGGCACGCAGCAGCTCGCCCAGGTTGCCCTTCTCGTCGAGAGCGGCCAGCACGAACAGCTCGGACGAGATGAACTGATCCTTGCGCTGCTGAGCCAGCTTGTCACAGACGTTGAGCAGGCGACCCAGGCCGTTGGAGAGCTGCACATCGCCCTCCACGCCGCTCACCTTGGGCAGCCGATCCAGCTCTTCGCCGAGGCGAGAGCGCAGGGCATTGATGTCCATCCCGGTCAGGGTGAGCAGTGGACGAATGGAGCCACCATCCTGATTGACCAGAGCGGTCATCAGGTGGACGGGTTCGATAAATTGGTGATCACGACCCAGTGCAAGAGACTGGGCATCGGAAATAGCAACTTGGAATTTGCTGGTCAGGCGATCGAGGCGCATCGCACTCCCCCTTTCAGACAGACGCCGCTCGTGCGGCAAACAACATGACTTTCTGACAAGAAAGATGCGGCCCGTACGGGTTATTTCAAGGGCCTGGACTGGTTATTTTTTCTGCAAAGCGGGGAGAAGGCAGGATCCCCGCCTCTCTCACGCTGATCTGATCGTGAGAAAAGCGGGGTAATTGCTGACTGTGTGCTTGTCAGGCTCTTAGCGGGCCAACCAGATGATGGAGGCCATTCTGCCGGTCTGACCGTCGCGACGATAGGAGTAGAACCGCTCGCCATCGCCGAAGGTGCAGAACTCGCCGCCGTAGACGGCGCTCACACCGGAACGGGCGAGACGCAGCCTGGCCAGCCGGTAGATATCCGCCAGCCATTTCCCCTCGTTGGGTGAAGGGATGAAAGCCGCAGCCGCCTCGGCCTGTTCAGCCATAAAGGCGTCGCGCACCTCGCCCCCCACCTCGAACGCCGTGGGGCCTATGGCCGGGCCAAGCCAGGCGAGAAGATCGCGAGGATCGCAACCCATGGCCGCGATGCTGGTTTCCAATACGCCTCCTTGCAGCCCGCGCCAACCGGCATGGGCGGCAGCCACCACAGAACCTGCCCGATCGCAAAACAACACGGGAAGGCAGTCGGCGGTCATCACTATGCAGGCCTGCCCCGCCTCATGGGCGCAAGCCGCATCGGCATCCGGCGCCTGCTGATAATGGCTGCTGACCGGATGAACGACGGTGCCGTGCACCTGATTGAGCCAGTTGAGGGGGCCGGGGATCCGGGCGGCCTGCTGCAGCCGGGCGCGATTGGCCTCGACTCGCGCCGGTTCATCCCCCACGTGAGCCCCCAGATTGAGGCCAGCAAAGACCCCGTCACTGACACCGCCATCCCGGGTGGTCGACAAGGCTCTGACGTTCGCAGGTGCAGGCCAGTCGGGTTCGATCCATTTCATCTGTGACTCCTTCAATTCACCGCTATAAAAAACGGGGCTCCTGCAAGGGAACCCCGTTTGGCATCTCTTCGGGCCGGATGGCGGCAGAAACCGACGCAGGCCCTATTGCATCAGTTCCAGACCAAATCGTCCGGATTGGCCAGGGTGTCAGCGCGCAGCACTTCCATCAGATCCACCATGTCCTGCGGCGTCTCGGAATGCCACTGCATCACTTCACCCGTGATGGGGTGCGCCAGTTGCAGCATGGTGGCATGCAGCGCCTGACGATTGAAGCTGCGCAGCATCTGGGTCAGCTCAGGGGTCGCATTGCGCAGCAGGCGCAGACGGCCACCGTAGGCGGGATCCCCCACCAGCGGATGCTTGATGTGAGCCATGTGCACACGGATCTGGTGGGTACGACCGGTTTCCAGACGCAGACGCAGACGGGTGTGGCCACGGAATTTCTCGTGTACCCGGTAGTGGGTCACGGAAGGACGGCCATTGGGCACCACGGCCATGTGGGTACGCTGGGTCGGGTGACGGCCGATAGGCGCATCCACTGTGCCGCCTGCGGTCATGTGACCGATGGCGATGGCTTCGTACTCACGGGTGATCTGGCGCGCCTGCAGCGCTTCCACCAGATGGGTCTGGGCGGGCACGGTTTTGGCAACCACCATCAGGCCTGTGGTGTCTTTATCCAGACGGTGCACTATACCGGCGCGGGGCACCTCGGCGATGCCGGGATAGCGGTGCAGCAGGGCGTTGAGTATGGTGCCATCCGGCGTGCCTGCACCCGGGTGAACCACCAGACCGGCCGGTTTGTCGATCACCAGAATGTGTTCATCTTCGTAGACTATGTTGAGCGCTATGTCCTGGGCATCCCAGCGGGTGTCATCTTCCAGCTCGACATCTACATGCACCTGTTGCCCGGCCAGTACCTTCTCGCGCGGGGTGTTCGCAACCTGACCATCCAGGGTCACTCTGTCCTGTAAAATCCACTCCTTGATGCGGGTTCGGGAGTAGTCTGGAAACAATTCGGCCAGGGCCTGGTCGAGTCGCTGCCCGAATTGGTGATCCTGAAATTCGCCTGTCAGTTCAATATGCTGGCTCATGTATGGTCTCTTGAGCGGGGGGTATCAATTCGAAATAATCCGGGTATTCTAGCTTTTCTTTTAGCCAAGCATAACGGATACTTTGCCAATTTCGTGGAAATGGACCGGATGTTGTTGATGGGAAAGAAGTCTCACCTGCTGATGTCGCTCGCCTTGGTTGCTACCTTGATCACGGGCTGTTCCAGCACCAAACCCAAGGTCCCCGACGAACCGCCGGAGACCCTGTACCAGAAAGCACGCCTCAAGCTGGATGCCGGTAACTACCTGAATGCTATCGAATTACTGGAAGCATTGGACTCGCGCTATCCTTTCGGCGCCTACTCCAACCAGGTACAGCTTGACCTCATTTACGCCTACTACAAACAGGACGATACCGCCCAGGCGATCGCCAATATCGACCGTTTTATCCGCCTCAATCCGGCGCATAAAAATATCGATTATGTGTTCTACATGCGCGGCCTGACCAACATGGCCGGCGATTACAACTTCTTCCAGGACTTCCTGGGCATCAATCGGGACGACAAAGACCCCTCTTATGCCCGTCAGGCCTTCCAGGACTTCAAGACCCTGTTGCAGAACTATCCCAACAGCGTCTATGCCGCCGATGCCCGTGCTCGCATGATCGGCCTGAAGAACCGCCTTGCCCGCTACGACCTGAGCGTGGCCGAGTACTACGTGAAGCGCGATGCGCTGATCGCCGCCGCCAACCGGGCCAAGCTGATTGTCGAGACCTATCCCGACACGGCCGAAACCGAGAAGGCGCTGGAGATCATGGTCGAGTCTTACGACACGCTGAAGATGCCGGCCCTGGCCCAGCATGCCCGCGAAGTGCTGGCCAAGAACTACCCGGACAACCGTCTCGGCCGCGGCTGAGTTCAACGGCCAAACCGGTCGCAACAGAAAACCGATGCCCAGGCATCGGTTTTTTTATGTCTGCCATTTACCTGCAGAGTGCAACTGGCATGACGGCGCCGTGTATGCGCCGCCATCTTCAGTCAGCTATTTGGCCACATTACCCGCCACGTTGAGCACGTCCCAAGTGCGAGAGAAGGGCGGGGCGTAGGCAAAGTCCAGCATGCCGAGCTGCTCCGTGGTCACTCCCATGGTGATGGCGACCGCCAGCGCATCTATACGGTGGACAGCCCCCTTGCGACCCAGGATCTGCCCCCCCAGCAGCCGCTTGCTGCCCGCCTCATAGACCAGCTTGACGTGGATGTCGGACTGGCCGGGGCAGTAGTTGGTGTGGCACTTGTCCTTGATGACGACGGTGCGATAGTCGATGCCCATCGCCTTGGCTTCTTGCTCAGAAAGACCGGTGCGACCCGCCTCCAGCCCCAGCACCTTGAGCGCCGCGGAGCCCAGCGTGCCCGGGAACACCTGTTCGGCCCCGGCCAGGTTCTCGCCCACCATTCGGCCCAGCTTGTTGGCCATGGTGGCTAGCGGCACATAGACCTGCTGCTGTTTGACGCTGTGCCAGACGCTGGCGCAGTCGCCGGCAGACCAGACGTTGGCCAGCGAGGTGCGGCCCTGCCTGTCCACCTCGATGGCGCCATTGGCCAGCCGTTTGATGCCGGTGTCGGCCAGGAACTCGGTGTTGGGCTTGACTCCGGTACAGACCACCACGATATCGGCCTCATACTCGCCCTGGCTGGTTCGCACGCCCGTGACCCTGCCATCCCCCAGCAGAGCTTCAACCCGCTCACCCAGATGGACACAGACCCCCTGCTCGCGCAGTTCGGTTTCTATGTGCCGGGTGATTTCGCCATCAAAAGCGTCGGGAATGACCCGATCCGCCAGCTCGATGAGCCGCACCTCTTTACCCTGATGCACCAGGGCCTCGACCACCTCCAGCCCGATGAAGCCGGAGCCGATCACCAGGGCGCGGGTGTTGCGCTTGTCCTGCACCGCCTCCTTCAGCGCCAGCCCGTCGGCCATGCGGCGCAGGCCGAATACCCCCTGCTGCTGCAGGCCGGGGATGGGGGGCATCACTTCACGGGCACCTGTGGCTATCATCAGCCGATCATAGCGATCGGTGAAGGTGTCGCCCTTGTGCTCCACCCGCAGGGTCTGGGCGGCCGCATCGATACCGAGCACCCGGTGGCCGGTCTTGACCTCGATCCCCTTGGCGGCGAACTGTTCCGGTGTGAACTCGGCCATGAAGCCCGGCTCCTGAAACTCGTCGCCGACGAAGTAGGGCAGGCCGCAGGCGCCGAAGGAGATCACCTCGGAGGCCTCGTACACCACTATCTCGGCATCCTTGGCCAGCCGGCGCGCCTTGGCCGCCGCACTCATACCGGCGGCTTCGCCACCTATGATCAGGATTCTCATACTCTCTCCTTTCAATGGCGAAGGGAGGGCATGCCCTCCCTTCTGTCTATAGACGGGCAGGGGCTGGCCCCTCCCCTGGCAAGCGGATCAGATGGTGGACTCTTCGCCGTCCAGACACACCTCGTGCTCGTTGTTGAACACCGCCATGTCGGTCTCACCCAACAGGCGGCTGGTGACAGTGCCTGCCGTGATGGAGCCGGAAACGTTCAGCGCGGTGCGGCCCATGTCGATCAGCGGCTCGATGGAGATGAGCAGGCCCGCCAGCGCCACCGGGAAGTCCAGGGCTGAGAGCACGATCAGCGCGGCGAAGGTGGCACCGCCACCGATCCCGGCCACCCCGAACGAGCTGACGGTGATGATGGCGATCAGCGTCATGATGAAGCCGGGATCCATGGGATTGACCCCCACGGTCGGGGCTATCATCACCGCCAGCATGGCCGGATAGATGCCGGCGCAGCCGTTCTGGCCTATGGTCGAACCGAAGGAGGCGGCGAAGTTGGCGATCCCCTCAGGAATGCCGAGCGCCTTGGTCTGGGTCTGCACGTTCATCGGGATCGAGCCCGCACTGGTGCGGGAGGTGAAGGCAAAGGCCAGCACCGGCATGATCTTCTTCAGGTAACGGGCCGGGTTGATGCCCACCAGGCTCACCAGCAGCAGGTGCACCGCAAACATGATGGCGATGGCGCCGTAGGACGCCATGACGAAGCTGAGCAGGTTGAGGATGTCGGCGTAGTTGGAACCGGATACCACCTTGGTCATCAGCGCCAGCACGCCATAGGGAGTGAGGCGCAGCACCAGGGTCACCATCCGCATCACTATGACGTGGGCAACCTGCATGAAGTGGCCGAAGCTCGCGAAGATCTCGGGCTTCTTGCGGGCGATGCCGGTGGCTGACAGGCCGATGAAGATGGAGAAGATCACCACGGCTATGGTGGAGGTCTTGCGCGCCCCCGTCATATCGAGGAAGGGGTTGGCCGGGATGAATTCCAACACCATCTTGGCAAAGGACATTCCCTCGACACTGCCGAGTGTGGTCTGCAGCGCGGCGCCACGAGCTGTCTCGGCGGCGCCGGCGGTGAGTCCTTCGGCGGTCAGGCCGAACAGGTTGGACATCAGTATGCCCGCCCCGGCGGCAATCATGGTGGTGAAGATCAGCACGCCTATGGTCATGGCGCTGATCTTGCCAAGGGCGGTGCCGCCGTTGAGCTTGAGGATGGCGCCTATGATGGAGACCATGATGAGCGGGGTGATGATCATCTGCAGCAGCTTCACATAGCCGCTGCCGACGATATCCAGGTAGTCACCTGTCTGCACCAGCACGCTGGAGCCGGCACCATACAGCAGTTGCAAGGCGGCGCCGAACAGGATGCCCAGCCCCAGCCCCGAGAAGACCCGGCGGGTGAAGCTGACGTGGGTTTGCTGCAACCGATAGAGAAACAGCAGCAACATGACCAGGATGGCCAGATTACCTATAACGCTAAGAGTCATGACGATATTCCCCAAAATAATCGGGCCGGGCCCGAGGTATACGGACGAGTGTCCTGTATGCACACTCCTCCCTGAAACGTGCCGCATCGTGGCGACTTGCCCCCCGGTGCAACCGGGGTGACACAAAACCGGGCCGCGCCTGGCAGGCGCGCCCCTGACATCAACCGCATCGGACGCCCCGTGGCCGGGGCGGCGTCAGCAGACAGAAAAACAGAGGGTGGCTTGCGCCACCCCTTGCATCACTGGGCCTTGCCCTGTTGTTTGGCCCGCATGATGTTGATGATCTCGATATCTGTATCCAGCATCCCCAGTTTGGAGAGGCGGCCCAGGTTGGCTATGGTCTGGTCCACGTCGTCGGAGACTATGCCTTCGCTCTGGGGTACGTGCAGATTGTTGATGGCCATCAGCGACGATTTGACCGCCGCCGAGGTGGAGGTAGAGACCTTCATGGAACAGGCACTGCCCGCGCCGTCGCAAATGATACCGGAAACGTCACCGATCATGTTGTTGATGCAGTGACTAATTTGCTCGAACTGGCCGCCCAGTAGCCAGGTGATGGCGGCCCCCGACCCCATGGCAGCCGTGCTGGCGGCGCAGAGGGCCGACAGCTTGTTCTGATGGGTCTTGATGTAGATGGCCACCAGATGGCTCATCACCAGCGCCCGGGTCAGCTGCTCGTCGCTCGCCTTGAGGAAGCGGGCGGCGGCGACCACCGGCATAGTGGCGGCTATGCCCTGATTGCCGGAGCCGGAGTTGGACATGGCGGGCAGCATGGCGCCGTCCATGCGCGCATCGGAGGCCGCCGAGGAGAGCCGCATGGCCAGCGTCATCAGATCGTCCGAGAGCAGCTTGCGTTCCACCTGCTCGGTCAGGATCTTGCCGATCTGCAAGCCATAACCCTGCAGCCCTTCATCCGCCAGCGCCTGGTTCATGGTGGCTGCGGCGCGAATGAAGTCGATCTCAGCCAGCGGCACCTCAAGCGCAAACGCCACTATCTCGCGCAGCGTCATGGCGGGCTTGCCGGACTTGGCGGGCTGGATCTGCACGCCGGGGGCGCTGGCCTGCTCCATCAGCACCTCGCCGTCCAGCTCCATCAAGACGATGCGGGTGTGGTCGGTACAGATCACCACACGGGCGCTGTGGCCCTCCACCTCCGCCAAGACCTCGGCATAGAGCACGTCAGCCACATCCTTCACGTCCACCTTGATGATGGGCAGCAGCGCCTTGGCAGCCTCCACCTGGGCCGGGGTCAGGGTATTGAGCACCTCCAGCCCCGCATCCGGATTGCCCCCCGTGAAACCGACCGCCGCCGCCACCGGCAGCCCTATCATGCCGGTGCCGGGCACGCCGACCCCCATGCCGTTCTTGAACAGGTTGCCGCTGACCCAGACGCTGACGCGGGTCGGATCCTGCCCCAGCAGCTTGCGGCAGTTGGCCGCCGCCAGCGCCACCGACATGGGCTCGGTGCAGCCCAGGGCCGGCACCACTTCACGCTTGAGCAGGGTAATAAAGTCGGTCCATTGTGCTTTCATTGCGATGTTTCTCATGTTCATGTCGCCCACGGGCGGGCTCTTATTGTTCGGTCAGATCCGCTTTGCGGTTGCGGATATGCAGATAGACGGTATGACGGGAGATGCCTAGCATCTCGGCCACCAGCTGAGCGGCATCCTTGATCTCGAAGATGCCCATGTCGTAGAGCCGGTGCACGATCGCCTTGTTGCGCACGCTGCTGCCGAGGCTGGCATCCTGATCCACCTTGTCGATCACCTGGGCCACCAGATCGTCCACCGAGCTGGCGAAGGTCTCGTTGTTGAGCGGCGCCGGCGCGGCGGGCAACGAGAAGGTATCGAGCAGGGCGCCGAGCGGCGTATCCAGGCTGAAGTTCACGCACAGCATGCCGACGGGTTTGCCCTCCCGGTTGCTGATGGTGATGGAGGAGGACTTGAGCAACGCCCCCTCGCGAGTGCGGGAGAAGTAGCTGCTCCACTGACTGCCCGCAGCGCTCTGCAGCTTGTTGAGGGCGAAGTCGGTGACGGGGGCCCCCTCCCCCCGGCCTGTGATATGGCCGTTGGCGATCTTGATGACGGAGGCATGCAAGCTGTCGAAAGCGTGCAGCACCACTTCACAACCTGGGCCGAACAGGGCGGAGAGCGCCTCCACGGCGGGTTCGAAGCTGGCGATCAGGTGGCGCTCTTCATCGGTCAGCGCACTGGCTTGGCGTAATGGGGTGGCCTGCATCATAGGGATCATCCAGTCAACTTGGGGTAACTCTAAAGCAAAGGGACTCAAATAAAGTTGAGCCTCATCGCTTTTTCGCAGGCATTATGCCCAACTGGCGGCAAAGCGCCACAGATTGTGAACTGGCGCACAACGGCAGGGTCTGAACGGGTCGCAGGGCTCAACAGACGGAACCTGAACGTCCCGATTCAGAGTCCGTAGCGAGTCAACAGGGCCTGGTACTCTGGGGTCTGCTTGAAGGCCTTGAGGGCGAGGGAGAACTGATAGGCCAGCTTCTCGTGGCCGGGCTTGTGAGTGAAGGCGAGGAAGTTGCGGTTGCTGTCGGTCACCGTCTTGTCGCTATGGCCGATCTGATCCTGCAGCCCCTGCCCCCTGACCAGGTAGCGGCCCACCATCTGGTTCATCACAACGGCATCGAGCCGCCCTGCCATCATCAGGTGCAACTGCTTGATCATGTTGCTCTCCCCCGTCATGGGAACCCGGGTGAACCCGGCGGCGGTCAGGAAGGCTTCGCCATAGGCATAGTCGGTCTGGGTGCCGACGCGCAGCCCCTTGAGGCTGGCCAGGCTCCGGTAATCCACGGGTTTGTCCAGGGGGAAGAAGATCACTTCACCGCTCTGGGAGAGGGGTTCATCCGGGTAGTGCAGCCACTCCAGTCGCCGCTCCTCGAAGAAGGCATCGACTATGCCATCCCCCTGCTGCAACCTGGCTTCCTGCAACACCCGCTTCCAGGGCAGCACCTTGACCGTGGTGCGATAACCCATCCGCGTGAGCACGGTGCGGGCCAGCTCCAGATCGGCGCCCCCCAGGCTGCCGTCATCGAGCCGCATCACATAAGGCGGCCACAACTCGGTCAACAGGGTCAGGGTTGGCTGTTCAGCTGCCTGTGCCGCCAAACCCCACCAGAGGCAGATCAGGATCCATCCTTTACGCCATACCATGCCGTTCTCTCCACCCATGCATTGGCTGAGGATATACCAAAAAGTAAGTAATAAAAAAGGAGGCCTGAGCCTCCTTTTGTCTTTCCCGAACCACGCTTACAGCGCTTTCAGGATCGCCTCGACGCTGGCCTTGGCATCGCCAAACAGCATCTGGGTGTTCTCCTTGAAGAACAGCGGGTTCTGGACACCGGCGTAGCCAGTGTTCATGGAACGCTTGAAGCCGATGACGTTCTGCGCCTTCCACACTTCCAGCACCGGCATGCCGGCGATGGGGCTGCCCGGATCTTCCATGGCGGCCGGGTTGACTGTGTCGTTGGCACCGATCACCAATACCACGTCGGTATCGTTGAAGTCCTCGTTGATCTCGTCCATTTCCAGCACGATATCGTAAGGCACCTTGGCTTCCGCCAGCAGCACGTTCATGTGGCCTGGCAGACGACCGGCCACCGGGTGGATACCGAAGCGCACCTTGACGCCGCGCTCGCGCAGCTTGTGGGTGATCTCGGCCACGGGGTACTGGGCCTGCGCCACCGCCATGCCGTAGCCCGGGGTGATGATGACGGAGCTGGCGTTCTTCAGCAGGTCAGCCACTTCCTCGGCGTTGGTCTCGCGGTATTCGCCCATCTCCTGGTCGGCCGTGGAGGCTACGCCGTCGGAGCCGAAGCCACCGGCGATCACCGAGATGAAGGAGCGGTTCATCGCCTTGCACATGATGTAAGACAGAATCGCACCGGAGGAACCCACCAGGGCACCGACCACGATCAGCAGGTCATTGGAGAGCATGAAGCCCGCCGCCGCCGCCGCCCAACCCGAGTAGGAGTTCAGCATGGAGACCACGACCGGCATGTCGGCACCACCTATGCTGGCCACCAGGTGCCAGCCGAAGGCGAACGCGATCAGGGTCATCACCAGCAGGGCGAAGGTAGAGCCACCGGCGTTGACGAAGGAGATCATCAGTACCAGCGAGGCCACCACGGCCAGCAGGTTCAGCTTGTGACGGTGCGGCAGCATCAGCGGCTTGGAAGAGATGAGACCACGCAGCTTGCCGAAGGCAACCACGGAACCTGTGAAGGTCACGGCACCGATGAAGACGCCCAGGAAGATCTCGACCAGGTGGATGTTCAGCATGGCGCCGGAGAGGTGCTCGACCTGAGCGACGCTGGCCGCCTGTTCGAACGCCGCCCGGGCCGCAGCCAGAGTCGCATCCAGGTTGGAACCGACGGAAACCACCACCTCGGCGGGAGCAGACGGGTGCAGATCGATGAAGCTGTTGAAGCCCACCAGCACTGCCGCCATGCCCACGAAGCTGTGCAGTACGGCGACCAGCTCGGGCATCTCGGTCATCTCGACCTTGAGTGCCAGCCGTACGCCGATGGAACCACCTATGACCATGGCCAGGATGATCCAGTGCACGCCACTGGTTTCCGGGTTGAAGACGGTGGCGAGCAGGGCGATGGCCATACCCGCGATACCGAACAAATTGCCATGCTTGGCCGTTTCTTGCTTCGACAGTCCCGCGAGACTGAGGATGAAGAGCACGGCGGCAACGATATAGGATGCTGTTACCAGTCCTTGAGACACGTTAAACCCCCTTAATCCTTACGGAACATCTTCAGCATGCGCTGAGTGACTGTGAAGCCACCGAAGATGTTGATACTGGCAATCAGCACGGCGATAAAGGCCAATGCGGTGACCAAAGTCGACCCTTGCCCGATTTGCAGCAGGGCACCGACCACGATAATGCCGGAGATGGCATTGGTGACCGACATCAGCGGCGTGTGCAGGGCGTGAGAGACGTTCCACACCACGTAGTAACCGACCACGCAGGCCAGGATGAATACGGTGAAGTGAGAGAGGAAGGCAGCAGGCGCCACGGCTGCGACCCAACCGAAGGCGGCGATGCCGAGAGCACCGAACACGAACTTCTTGTTGGACGGCTGCTTCGCCTCGGCCTTCTTGACCGGGGCAGCGGCAGGCTTCTGCGGCGCGGCGGAGACGGCGATGGCGGGCGGCGGGAAGGTGACTTCACCGGCCTGGATCACCGTCATGTTGCGCTGCACCACGTCTTCGAAGTTGATGGCAACCTGACCGTCCTTCTCCTTGCACATCAGCTTCATCAGGTTGACCAGGTTGGTACCGTAGAGCTGGGAGGATTGGGCGGGCAGACGACCCGGCAGATCGGTGTAACCTATCACCTTGACGCCATTGGGGGTCACGAACAGCTCGGTCGGCACAGTGTATTCACAGTTGCCGCCGGTGGCCGCCGCCAGATCCACGATCACGGAACCCGGCTTCATACTGTCGACCATCTCTTTGGTGATCAGCTTGGGCGCCGGACGACCCGGGATCAGGGCCGTGGTGATGATGATGTCCACTTCCTTGGCCTGCTGGGCAAACAGCGCCATCTCGGCCGCGATGAACTCATCGGACATGACCTTGGCATAACCATCGCTGGAGGCACCGTCTTCGCTGCCGAAGTCCAGCTTGAGGAATTCACCCCCCATGGATTCGATCTGCTCGGCCACTTCCAGACGGGTATCGAACGCCCGCACTATGGCGCCGAGGGAACCGGCAGTACCTATGGCAGCCAGGCCGGCCACGCCGGCACCGATCACCAGTACCTTGGCAGGCGGAACCTTGCCGGCGGCGGTGATCTGACCGGTGAAGAAGCGACCGAACTGGTGAGCGGCTTCGACCACGGCGCGATAGCCGCCTATGTTGGCCATGGAGGAGAGGGCGTCGAGGGACTGGGCACGGGAGATCCGCGGCACCATGTCCATCGCCATCACATTGATGTTGCGCTCGGACAGCTTCTTGACCAGCTCAGGGTTCTGGGCAGGCCAGATGAAGCTCACCAGGGTGGCACCATCTTTAATTTGTGCGATCTCGGCATCGGTCGGCGCATTGACCTTGAAGATAAGGTCGGCTTGCCAGACGCTCGGCACCACACTGGCACCGGCAGCCTCGAAGGCGGCATCATCGAAGCTGGCCAGCTGGCCGGCACCGGCCTCGATGGCGACCTCGAAGCCGAGCTTTTTCAGCTGCTCAACGGTGGCCGGGGTCGCTGCGACCCGGGTCTCACCGGCGAGACTCTCTCTCGGTATTCCAATCTGCATGACTATTCCCTGATGGTTAATAAACAATCGCTGCCCAGTGTCGCATTTCTGGCGAAACAAGACATGACCAAAGTGCTGGTCACGGGCCCTTTGTTATGAAAATCAGTAGGCTTTACCTCAACCTCCTGTCATGGCCAGGCCCCCGCTTTTCAGGCGCGAAGGTGATTAGTATCAAATTTTGGAGTTTTATTACAACCGCAGTCCCGATGGTGCGCGTACAGAATTCAGCCCATCCCGGAGCATGATTTAAAAAAACAAACCAAATTAGCGACTTATACCAGTAAAAAGCGCTGGAAAAAGTGATCCAACCAGTCAAAAAAAATGTTTTACCGGCCCTCTATCTTAGCGCTTTTTGTTCTTACGAAATTCACTCCGATCACAGATATCGGGGTGAAAGTGGAAAAAGTAACTGTTTTGTAACAGACAAGGGGCCGATCCCCCGCCAAATGGCAGGATCCGGCCCCTTAGGTTCAATCGTTTCGATCCTGATGCCCTGCCGCGACGCCCTTACCAGGCCGCTTCATAAATATGCTGGCTCTGTACCAGGTCGATGTCGCCGTGCTCACCGATGGCGGTCATGCCGTGCTCCGCCAGCTTGCCGATCAGGGTGTCTATCCCCAGCGAGGCGACACCGTAGTCCCGCAGCCGGGTCTTGACCCCCATCCGCTCGAAGAAGTCACGGGTGGCGGCGATGGCACCGTCGATGCGATCCTCCTCGCTGCCGCTGCGCAGATCCCACACCCGCTCTGCGTATTGCAGCAGCTTGGCATGCTTCTGCTGGCGCTTGGCCTGCAGCAGGGCGGGCAGCACCACCGCCAGGGTCTGGGCGTGGTCGAGACCGTACAGGGCGGTCAGCTCGTGGCCCAGCATGTGGGTCGCCCAATCCTGCGGCACACCGGCCCCGATCAGGCCGTTGAGGGCCAGGGTGGCGCTCCACATGATATTGGCACGCACCTCGTAGTTTTCCGGCTCCAGCAGCGCCTTGGGGCCCTCCTCGGCCAGGGTCAGCAGCAGGCCTTCGGCGAAGCGATCCTGCACCTTGGCGTTGACCGGATAGGTGAGGTACTGCTCCAGAATGTGGATGAAGGCATCCACCACGCCATTCGCCACCTGGCGGGCCGGCAGCGTGTAGGTGAGCACGGGATCCAGCACGGCGAAGCGCGGCATCACGAAGGGCGAGAAGAAGTGCACCTTGTCGCCGGTGCTGCGACGGGTCACCACGGCGCCCATATTCATCTCGGAACCTGTGGCCGGCAGGGTCAGCACGGCGCCGAGCGGGATGGCGGAGCGCACCTCGTTGCCCACGGTCTCGAGTATGTGCCAGGGATCTCTGGCCTCGTCGTAGTGGGCGGCGGCGGCGATGAACTTGGTGCCGTCCAGCACGGAACCGCCGCCGACGGCCAGCAGGAAGTCGATGCGCTCGGCACGGGCCAGCGCCACCGCCCCCATCAGGGTTTCATAGGTGGGGTTGGGCTCGATGCCGCCGAACTCGAACAGTGTCATGCCAGCCAGCTCGCTGCGGATCTGCGCCAGCAGACCGGTGCGCACCACGCTGCCACCGCCATAGGTGATCAGGATGCGGGCATCGGGGGGCAGCTGTTCGCGCAACTGGGCAACCTGGCCCTTGCCGAACAGGATCTTGGTCGGGGTATGCAGGGTAAAATTGTTCATCGACATTGCCTTTTCATGTTCCGAGCGGTCTGGCCGCGAAATGTGATTGCATTTTTCTCCAGACAGCCTCTACCATCAAGACAACATCCTGCTTGATTCTTGCCTATTTCTACAAAACGGCCAGAACCACAACAAAAGAGAGACAATGCAGAGCCGCTACGCCGACCTCGCCGCCAAGCTGACCCGTCACGTCACGGCCCCCGGCATCACCCCCTCTCCGGTGGAGCAGGTGAACCTCATCTACACCACCGAGTACCACGGCCGCACCCCTGTGCTCTACCAGCCACGCATGATAGTGATATTGCAGGGGCACAAGGTGGGCTATCTGGCGGATCAGGTGTTTCGCTACGACCCCAACCACTACCTGCTGATGACGCTGCCGCTGCCGTGCGAGTGCGAGTGTTTCGCCTCCCCCGAGCAGCCTCTCATCGGCTTCTCCCTCGAGATCGATCTGGTCACCCTGCAGGCACTCTTGCTGGAGCTGGGCGACGCCCTGCCCGCCCCGGCCCCACAGAAGAGCGGCGTGCATTCGGTGCCCCTGTCGGAGGCCATGTTCTGCGCCGCCGAGCGGCTGATCGACCTGATGGACAAGCCCCACCACGCCCGGGTGCTGGGACCGCAGACGGTGCGGGAGATGCTGTTCTACGCCCTGCACGAGGGCGGCGGCCCGGCGCTGCAGGCGCTGGCCAACCGTCACAACCATGTGGGCCAGATCGCTCGTGTGCTGCGTATGATAGAGTCGCGCTTCGCCGACAACCTCACCATGGAGGAGCTGGCGCGGGAGGTGAACATGAGCGTCTCCGCCTTTCACCACCATTTCAAGGCGGTCACGGCCACCTCGCCGCTGCAGTACATCAAGTCGTTTC
Organism: Aeromonas bestiarum; assembly: GCF_000819745.1. Lineage (GTDB taxonomy): Bacteria > Pseudomonadota > Gammaproteobacteria > Enterobacterales > Aeromonadaceae > Aeromonas > Aeromonas bestiarum. The sequence continues at coordinate 45,114 of NZ_CDDA01000005.1, forward strand.
GCCTGCACAAGGCGCGCATTATGATGCTGCACGACGGCATCAAGGCCGGTGCCGCGGCGGCCAGGGTCGGTTACGAGAGCAACTCCCAGTTTAGCCGGGAGTACAAGCGCTTCTTCGGCAGCACGCCGACGGATCAGGCCTCCCGCTTTCGGGATGGCCAGCTGCGCATCATCGAAGGATAAAGACGAGGGAGATTACCTATGCGTTCACTGCTTTGCCTGCTCACCGCCCTGCTGCTGACGGCCTGTACCGGCGTGGCCGAGGGCATACGTCCCGTCACCGGCTTCCAGCTCGATCGCTACCTCGGCACCTGGTACGAGATAGCCCGCCTGGACCACAGCTTCGAGCGGGGACTGGAAGAGGTGAGCGCCAGCTACAGCCTGCGTGACGATGGCGGCGTCAGGGTGATCAATCGCGGCAAACAGAGCGATGGCAGCTGGCGCGAGGCCGAGGGCAAGGCCTACTTCGTGGGCAAGCCGGACGAGGCGCGGCTCAAGGTGAGCTTCTTCGGCCCCTTCTACGGCGGCTACAACATCATCGATCTGGACCCCGACTACCAGCTCTCCCTGGTGACCAGCTACAACCGCGACTACCTCTGGATCCTCTCCCGCTCCCCCAAGCCGCCGAAAGCCAAGGTGGATGCGCTGATCGCCAAGGCCAAAGGGCTGGGTTTTGCCACCGACCAGCTGATTTGGGTCAAACAGCCGGGATAAACGCCATAAATGGCAAAGGGCAGCCCGCGGGCTGCCCTTTCTGTTGATGGAGTGGCGGGATGATCAGAGCCGGAAGCGGCCTATCTCCTGCTCCAGCCGCTCGGTCAGCGCCTTCAGCTCGGCGGCCTGGGCCGCCTCCTGATTGGCCTGCTCGGCCAGCTCCTGGGAGACGTGGCGTATGTTCTCGGTGTTGCGGCTGATCTCGCTGGTGACCGAGGTCTGCTCCTCCGCCGCCGCCGCTATCTGGGTCGCCATGTCGCTGATGGCGCCGATCGCCTCGTTGATCTGCCCCAGGCTCAGATTGGCGGCTTCCGCATCCTCCACGCTGGTGCCCGCCAGCTGACGGCTGGTCTCCATGCCCCCTACGGCGCGACGAGTGGTCTGCTGCAGCGTCTCTATCATCTGCTGGATCTCGTCGGTGGAGTCGTGGGTACGGCGCGACAGCACCCGCACCTCGTCCGCCACCACCGCAAAGCCGCGCCCCTGCTCACCGGCCCGGGCCGCCTCGATAGCAGCGTTCAGCGCCAGCAGGTTGGTCTGCTCGGCGATGCCGCTGATGGTGGCCAGAATGCCGCTGATCTTCTGGGCGTGGGCATCCAGCTCCACAATGATCTGGCTGGCATCGGCCACCTCGTCCGCCAGCCCCGTGATACTGCGCTGACTCTGGCCGACCTGGGACTGACCGGCGACGGCCAGCTTGACCGCATCGCCGGAGGTGGTGGCCGCGAACTCGGCGTTGCCGGCAATCTCCTGGGTGGCGGAGGCCATCTCGGTCACCGCGGTCGCCACCATGACGATCTCGTCCTGCTGCTGGCGCACCCGCTGGCTACGGGCCTGGGCTCCAGCCGCCTGGGTGCGGGACTGGGCCGTCAGCTCCAGGGTCACGTCACGCAGGCGGCTGACGATGCCGTGCAGCCGCGCCACGAACTGGTTGAAACTCTCGGCCAGCTGGCCCACCTCATCCTTGCTGCGGGTATTGATGTGAACCGTGAGATCCCCCTCGCCGTGGGCTATGTCGTGCAAGGCCCCGGCCACCCGCCCCAGATCCTGGAACAGGAACTTGAAGGTACTGGTCAGCACCAGGCCGAATACCAGGATCAGGCCGGCACTGATGAGTGACAGCTCCCACAGCAGGCTCTGCAGCGGCGCCATCAGCACATCCTCGTGCATCACCATGGCCAGCAACCAGTCGGTGTTGGGAATGGGCAGTACCAGCATCTGGGCATCCCGTCCGCCGATCTGCACCAGCTGCAGGCCGCCCTGCTGGCTCATGCTCACCAGTCGGCCGGCATCCAGCTCAGGTGCCAGATCCTGGCTCTTCTTGAGCGCCAGCGCCTTGTCCGGGTGGGCGACTATGAGGCCACCCTTGTCCAGCAGCATGGCGTAGCCATCCCCCTGTACCCGCATCGCCAGCACATCCTTGATGAGCTGTTCCAGCGCCAGGTTGGCACCGACCACCCCGGCCAGCCGGCCCTGCTGCATCACGGGCTCGGCCAGGGTCACCACCAGTTGCTGCATGGTCACGCTGACATAGGGTTCGGTGATGATGAGCTTGCCCGCCTTGACCGCGTCCTGATACCAGGGCCGCTCGCGCGGGTCATAGTTGCCCTTGTTGAGGGAGGGATCGTTGCGGGTCATCACCCCCTCCTCCGAGCCGTAGTAGGCCAGCCCGAAGCCGCCGGAGCGCAGGGTCTGCTGCAGATGGGGCACCAGTTCGGAGGTCGGGTGGCTGGCGATGACATCGACCTGGGCGGTCAGGCTCTCGCGCCTGTCCTGCATCCATTTGCCTATCCCCTCCGCGTAGGCGCTGGCATAATTGCGCGCCTCGCTGTCGATGGCGCTCAGGGTCTGGTTTTTCAGGGTATAGAAGGCGGTCATGCCCAGCAGGCAGACCGTGATCAGGACCACGCCAAGACTGGTGGCCAACAACTTGCCGCGAAGGGAGAGATTCATGGGATATCCTTATGGCTGTCTCAATGGCGTCAAACAAAGCTGCACGCCCTGTGTGGACTATATCGACAGAAAATCCCGATCCATGAATTTCAATCCGTTGATTTTAAATAAATCAGTAAGTGAACCCTGGCAATGCCCCTTGCCATCCGGCATGGGAAAATCCCCTCAAAACCCCGACTGATGCCCCCCCAGCAGGTGTAAAAAAGGCCACCTCCAGGAGGTGGCCAGCGTGCATTCAACCCGCAGAAAAACGCGCTAGCGCACCCGGGCTATGGCGGTATTGAGCCGCATGTTGCCGGCATCCAGGCTCGGGGTCTGGCCGTAAAAGTCGAACTCCAGCTTGACCCCGGGGCGGAACAGCAGGCAGTGGGTCGAGCCGCCGAAGTGGAACATGCCGAGCTGATCCCCCTTCTTCACCCTGTCCCCCGCCCGCACAGTGATGTCGCAGCTCGACACCTCGGCCATGCCCACAGGCACCACGCACATCAGCCCGATTTTGGGGTTGTCGGCTTCGATGAAGATCAGCGCCCGGGTCGCCACCGAGGTGAGGAAGGGCTGCGAGTTGTTGGGGGCGCTGGGATCCGCCCCCTGCGGGTCGACAAAGCCCTCGAACTGGTTCTCCAGATAGTAGGTGCCGTTGACCACGCGCACCTTGCGAATGGTGCCGCTCACCGGGCTGTGCCAACGGTGATAGCTGAGGGCGCTGAGGAAGGCCTGATACACGGTGCCGCCGTCGAAGCGAGGCGCCAGATCGTCGAAGTCGAGCATGTTGTCCAGCGAATAGGGCTGACCCTTGAGCCAGAACTGATCGCTGCTGCTCACCTCTTTTCTCACCTGCAGCGGCGCCGATTCGCAGGCGTTGACGATGACGTTGTCATCCGCCGGCGCCGAGACAGGCCGCACACCGGGGCGGAAGGTGCGGGTGAAGAACCCATCCCAACTGCCGAAGCCATGATACTCGGCCGCCGGATCGCACTGGAAAATCTGCTCAAAGCTGGCTGGCGTGGGATTGGGGCCCTCACCCAGGGCGCCGGTCGCCACCTTGACCATCTCGGCCTTGGCCACCTTGCCAAGCCAGGGCACCACCAGTGTCTCATGATCCAGCCGGCTGACCGGCTCGTTCAGCACGTAACGCGAAGCCGGGCTTTGCAGAAACAGCGCCCAGTAATCGAGGATCTTCTTGAACTGCTGGTTGATCAGAGCGTTAGCGAAGAAGTGATAACCGGACTGGGTCGCCATGGGCCAGTCGAGCAGCGCATTGATGGGAAAACCTATGAGGCCGGAGGGCTCGTGCGTCGGAATGTCCTGATACGCCTCGGGGGCCGTGGTCATGATGCCGTTGAGCAGCCCCAGAAACTCCTCGAAGGATCGCACCTCGACCTGACCGAGCGGGGTCAGGTGCTTGTGGCGCCAGGCCTCCTTGAACATGGCTTCGGCCTGGGCGTGCAGCGAAGGGTCGGCGTTGACCAGATCCCGCAGCTCGGCGATGGGCGGCACAAGCGCGCTCGGCTGGTTGGCGACATAGTGCCTGATCCGCCGGATCCAGCGCTCGATATGGGCACTATCCTGTGGCACCCAGCCGCCGGGGCGAGACTTGTTCAGTCGGGTTTCAACTGCCTTGTTCATGAGTCTATCTCCTCAAATGATGTTCACGCCCACAATCCACGGCTTGAGCATTGGCTACCGGTTTGCCATCAACACGCAATGACACCGCCCATGTGGTGTAGCACACGAGCCCGTGAAGCACGATTGCCAGAAACGACAGGGCAAATTGGCGCAATAACGACTAGCGGTCAGGGGCGGGGCGGGATCTGAAGGGAAAGAGGCGCCGGGAACAGGCTGACGCCGCCGTAAAACGGCAACCATAGGAGCAGGTGTGACGGGAGGAAAACCGGGAACGCAGAAATGCGAAAAGCCAGCTCAATGAGCTGGCTTTTCTGAAAATGGCAGGGGCGGCAGGACTCGAACCCGCAACCATCGGTTTTGGAGACCGCTGTTCTACCAATTGGAACTACGCCCCTGCAACAAACGAGGCGAATTATACAAAGCCGGGTTCAAAGGTAAAGGCTTTTTTCTCACTTTCGATTCGATTGCACAAATGACGAGCAACTCGCGGCAATTTTCGCAGCCTGACGGGGTAACTTGCTGTATTTACAGCCTTGTCAGGGTAGGAAAGCCACATAAATGGGGGTAGGGTTAAGTCTGGATCCGGGAGGCTACTCATGCTCAATTACCGCTTGCTCCAACAATTGGCACCGCTCAACTTCAGGGATGAACGCAAGACGGAGTCCCTGCCCGACTATCTCGACCGGGTCGCCCCGCGGGTGCCCTTCATTCCCCATAGCGTGCTTTCCCAATGGATTTATCGCCATTGGCGCGGTTTTGAGTCCAACTGGAGCTTTCTCGACCTGGCCCGTCACCAGTTCGAGTGCGAGGCTTGGCCCACCGCCAGGATCATTGAGCAGACCGGCTCCCGCCACATGGAGGTGATCGACCGCTGGGGCGAGATGCTGCGCCACAATCGTTACGTGCGTCGATCCTGGCTCGGCGAATACATGCTGACCCAGGGCACCTGGTCCGAACCCATCATAGTGCTGGCCCCCGCGCCGGATAGCCGCTACCCGGACGGACAGCCGCTGCCGCAACCCTATTGCCTGCTGGAAGGACACCACAGACTCGCCTATCTGCGCTGCATGGCCGAAGATGCCCTGCCCCTGCAAGCGGAACACAGCGTGTGGGTTTGCCGACCCGTTCACGACACTTAAACGTTTTCCTGCGCAAATCTTGCCTTTGAAATAAATTTTTGACAATTCAAAATGCGACTCTATAATCTGTCCGGTTTTGAAAAAGGTCGAGACGAGACGATGCAGTTTTTGATTTATAAAACAGCCTTGCAGACGGGTGGAGCGCACCAGAGCGGCCCCGTTGTTTCCGGTTCCCGACCCACAGATCCCCAGTTATTTTTAAAAAAAGCCCCTGTTTCAGGGGCTTTTTTTTGTGCCCGAAAAACCTTCATTGATGTCAAAGGGAATGCAGACGATGACCAATCCACTTTATAAGAAACATGTCATCTCCATTTCGGACCTGACCCGGCCCGACATGGAACTGGTGGTCGCAACCGCACAGCGGTTGAAGGCCGAGCCCGACACCCGCTTGCTGAAAGACAAGCTGGTTGCCAGCTGCTTCTTCGAAGCCTCCACCCGTACCCGCCTGTCGTTCGAGACCGCGGTCCAGCGCCTGGGCGGCAACATCATCGGCTTCGCCGACGGTGGCAACACCAGCGCCAAGAAAGGCGAGACCCTGGCCGACTCCATCAAGATCATCGGCTCCTACACCGATGCGGTGGTGATGCGTCACCCGAAAGAGGGCGCCGCCCGCCTCGCCTCCGAGTTCTCCCGGGTACCGGTCATCAACGGCGGTGACGGTTCCAACCAGCATCCGACCCAGACCCTGCTCGACCTCTTCTCCATCCACGAGACGCAAGGCAAGCTCGACGGCCTCAACGTGGCCTTCGTCGGCGACCTCAAGTACGGCCGCACCGTCCACTCTCTGGCCCAGGCCCTGAGTCTGTTCAACTGCCGCTTCTTCTTCATCTCCCCGGAAGCACTGGCGATGCCGGACTATATCTGCGAAGAGCTGGAAGAGAAGGGCATACGGTTCAGCGTGCACGAGACCATGGAAGAGGTGATGCCTGAACTCGACATCCTCTACATGACCCGGGTCCAGAAAGAGCGCTTCGACGAGACTGAGTACAAGCACATGGCCGCCAAGTTCGTGCTGGAGCTGGCCACCCTGGAAGGGGCCAAGCCCACCATGAAGATCCTGCACCCCCTGCCCCGCGTCGACGAGATCGAGGTCGCGGTCGACAAGACTCCCCACGCCTACTACTTCCAGCAGGCGGAAAACGGGGTCTACGCGCGCCAGGCACTGCTGGCTCTGGTACTGAACGAAACCGTCTAAGGGAAAAGGGGAATATCATGTCCGAGAAGAATCAACTGCAAGTCGAAGCCATCCGTCACGGCTCCGTCATCGACCACGTCCCCGCCGGCCAGGGCATCAAGATCCTCAAGCTGTTCCAGCTGATCGAGACCCAGGAGCGGATCACCGTTGGCTTCAACCTGAAATCCGGCGCGCTGGGCAAGAAGGATCTCATCAAGATAGAGAACACCCGCCTGACCGCGGAGCAGGCCAACCAGCTGGCCCTGTTTGCCCCCAAGGCGACCGTCAACATCATCGAAGACTTCGCCGTGGTGAAGAAGCACCAGCTGGAACTGCCGGAGTTCATCACGGGCGTGTTCCACTGCCCCAACTCCAACTGCATCTCCCACAACGAGCCGGTGGACAGCTACTTCCGGGTGCGGGAGGTGAAAGGCGTGGTGCGCATGAAGTGCAAATACTGCGAGAAGTCCTTCACCCAGGACATAGTCAGCGAACGTTACTGATATCTGAATGGGCCCTGTGGGGCCCATTTTTGACCCCTGTCACATCACAGATTTTCCGTTTAGCTATAATTTGCCATCCTATAAAGGCTAAACATCGCTCATTCCCTGCCTCACTCCTTTCCATCAGAACTTTTAGCTATTAAAAGGCATTGATGGCAGATTTCGAGCGATAGCCTTCGGTCACAGTCAAAGGAAATCGCCGTGGTCAAAACCCTCAGTCGTCCCGTTGAACAAGAGCCCGATCTGGCCCAGCTGGATGCCTGTCGCCAGATCATCGGCCAGCACTGCTACAGCACCCAGGAGGAGATCCGCCGCGAGCTGGCGGAGCGCGGCTTTGCCGACATCAGCCAGTCCACCATCTCCCGTCTGTTGCGCCGCCTCGGCGTGGCCAAGGCCCAGAATGCCAACGGCAAGAAGGTCTACACCCTGGTGGACGAGCAGCTGGAGCCCGCCGGCAGCACCCGCTCCATCCACGACATGGTGCGCGAGGTGGTGCACAACCAGCAGATGGTGTTGATTCACACCACCCCGGGCGCCGCCACCGTGGTGGCCCGCCTGCTGGATCGCAACGCCAATCCCGAGATCATGGGCGCCGTCGCCGGCAACGATGTGGTGCTGGTCGCGCCGCGCCATATCAGCCGCACCCGCCTGGCCCACGCGGCCGTGGTGCGCACCCTGGAGCAGGCGCGCTGACGTTCCTCCCCTGAATGCACAAGGCGACCCCGGGGTCGCCTTTTTGTTGTCTTGCCACCTGATTGCGAGCTCATGCGCCGGATTCCCCGTCCTGTCTCATTTCTCGGCCATAAAAAACGGGAGCCACTGGCTCCCGTTTCATGTCGTCTTTCACCTGTTATGCCAGCACGGCACCCAGGCTCAGGCAGGCTACGATCAGCACTGTCAGGATGCCGAGCAGCGGCGCAACCCACTTCAGCCAGCGTACATAGGGCACCTTGGCGATGGCCAGGCCCCCCATGACCACGGCGGAGGTCGGGGTCACCAGGTTCACCAGGCCGGAGGCGGACTGATAAGCGGTCACCACCAGCTCGCGACCCACGTTGGCGAAGTCGGCAAGGGGCGCCATGATCGGCATGGTCAGCACGGCCAGACCGGAGGAGGACGGCACCAGGAAGGAGAGCACCAGCTCCAGCACGAACATCACGTTGATGAACACTACGGTGGAGAGGCCGGTCACTATCCCTTCTGCGCTGTGCAAAATGGTGTGAGTGATCATGCCGTTGTCCATCACCACTACTATACCGCGGGCGATACCTATGATGAGGGCCACACCGAGCAGGTCACGGGCACCGTCGATGAAGTTTGAGGTCAGCTCCTCCTCGCTCATGCGGGAGATGACGCCGACTATGATGGCAGCGGCCAGGAAGACGCCAGAGATCTGCGCCATCCACCAGCCGAGCACGGCCACACCGTAGATCATCACGGCGAAGGCGGCGACGAAGATACCCAGCACTATCTTGCGAGTCAGAGTGAACTCCAGCATCTGGTCGCTCTTGTTGCCGAGGAAGTGGGCACGGTTCTCTTCCCACTTGTCAGCCACCAGGGACTTGCTGGGGTCGTTGCGCACCATCTTGGCATAGCGCATGACATAGGCCACGCACAGCAGCCAGCCGGCAATCAGCATGGCGACGCGCAGCCAGATACCGTCGGTGAAGGAAATGCCGGCGGCGTTGGCGGCAATCACGGTCGCAAACGGGTTGATGGTGGAGCCCAGAGTACCGATACCTGCGCCCAGCAACACGGTCGCGGCGGCAACCACGGGGTCGAAGCGGGCGGCCATCATCACGGGGACCAGCAAGGTATAGAAAGGCAGCGACTCTTCAGCCATGCCGTAGATGGTACCGCCTGCGGCGAACAGCGCCATCAGGATCGGGATCATCCACTCTTCACGACCGCGCAGGCGATCGGTAACGCGCTCGATCCCGGCATCGATGGCACCTGTCTTGGTCACAATGCCAAGAAAACCACCGATGATCAGGATGAACAGGGAGACATCGATGGCGCCTGCCTGATAGGTGTCATGGTTGTAGAGACCATCGATGGGTGCCAGCAGCACGTCGACTATCCCCTGGGGATTCCCCTCTACCAGCTTGTAGGTTCCGGCCACCGGCACTTCCTTGCCGAGGGCGTCGTTCATGATCATGTCGTATTTGCCGGCTGGCACTACCCAGCTCAGGGCGGCCACCAAGGCGATCAGCACAAACAGTATGGTGTAGGCTGATGGGAACTTGAATTTGGTCATGGTCCAGCTTCCTTCTGTGGTGTGGTATCCATGCAAGCTGCGGGTCGTAGGGTTAGAGGTATTATGCCGCCGTCACATGGTCGAAAAGCCGGGGGTTGCCCCCCGGCACCACTACTGCGACCTTAGTCGCCCAGCGTAGCAACCATCACTGCCTTGATGGTGTGCATCCGGTTTTCGGCCTCGTCAAACACGATGCTGTGCTCGGATTCGAACACGTCCTCGGTCACTTCCAGACCTTTCATCCCATATTTGTCAGCCACTTCCTTGCCCATAGTGGTCTCATCGTTGTGGAACGCCGGCAGGCAGTGCATGAACTTCACATCCGGGTTCTTGGTGGCGTTGATGACATCCATGTTGATCTGGTACGGGGTCATCAGTTTCACCCGTTGATCCCAGGCTTCTTTCGCTTCGCCCATGGAAACCCAGACGTCTGTGTAGAGGAAGTCGGTACCCAGCACGCCCTCTTTCACATCCTCGGTCAGGGTGATGCGAGCACCTGTCTCTTCGGCGATCAGGCGGCACTTGGCAACCAGCGCTTCTTCCGGCCAGAAGGCTTTCGGTGCGACCAGGCGGATATCCATGCCCATCTTGGCGGCGCCGACCATCAGGGAGTTGCCCATGTTGTTGCGGGCATCACCCAGGTAGGCGAACTTGATTTGATCCAGGCGTTTGCCCTTGCCGTGCTCCAGCATGGTCATGAAGTCGGCCAGGATCTGGGTCGGGTGGAATTCGTTGGTCAGGCCGTTCCAGACAGGGACACCGGCATAGGCACCCAGCTCTTCCACGATTTCCTGGCCATAGCCACGGTATTCGATGCCGTCATACATGCGGCCCAGTACACGTGCGGTGTCCTTCATGGACTCCTTGTGACCGATCTGGGAACCGCTTGGGCCGAGGTAGGAGACTTGAGCACCCTGGTCGAAGGCCGCCACTTCAAACGCACAACGGGTACGGGTGGAGGTCTTCTCGAAGATCAGGGCGATGTTTTTGCCGACCAGGTGCTTGCGCTCATAGCCACCGTACTTGGCTTTCTTCAGGTCGATGGCCAGGTCGATCATGTATTGGATTTCGCGCGGGGTGAAGTCCAGCAGTTTCAGGAAGTTACGGTTACGCAGATTAAAAGCCATGATGAGTTCTCTCTATATTTGTTCAGACCAATTTGGGCAGTGTTATTGACTACGCATACACAGTACAAACTTGTTCAGGCCCCATTCGGGCAGTGTTGTTGACTAGGCATTCACGGTGCGGGTGGCAACGATATTGGTGCCGGCTTCGCCCTTGAGGATGGCCAGGCCATCTTCCAGAGAACCGATCCCGACCATGCCGCCGGTCGCCTTGACAAATTCGCAGGACGCTTCGACCTTGGGTCCCATGGAGCCTGCATCGAACTTGACGCCAGCCAGTTCGGCCGGGCTGGTGACGCGCAGCGGGTGCTGGGTCGGTTTGCCCCAATCCAGGTAGACGGCATCGGCGTCGGTCAGGATCAGCAGGGCATCGGCCTTGATCTGCTTGGCCAGGTAGGCGGCAGACATGTCCTTGTCGATGACGGCTTCGATACCGGTCAGGCACTGGCCATCCCAGGTCACGGGAATGCCACCACCACCGGTACAGATGATGAGGTGTCCCTGGGCTATCAGGGTTTCGATGGCATCGCCTTCGACGATGCGCTGGGGCAGCGGAGACGGCACCACGCGGCGGAAGAACTTGCCGTCGGCCTTGACCACCCAGTGCTTCTCTTCGGCCAGGATGCGGGCTTCGGCTTCGTCATAGACGGGTCCGATAAATTTGGTCGGATTGGCAAATGCCGGATCCTTGGGATCGACCTGCACCTGGGTCAGCAGCGCGGTGACGTTACGGCTCGGCATCAGGTTTTTGAGCTCCTGGATCAGCATGTAGCCGATCATGCCTTGGGACTCGGCACCCAGCACATCCAGAGGATAGGGCGCGACCTTGGTATAGGCGCTGTTTTGCAGGGCCAGCAGGCCGACTTGCGGGCCGTTGCCATGCACCAGCACCACGTTGTATTCCTGAGCGATCAGGGCGATGGTCTTGGCGGCGGTGGCGATATTCTTGCGCTGGATATCCGCTTCAAGGGGCTCACCACGACGGAGCAGGGCATTGCCACCCAGGGCGACGACGACAGTTGGTTTTTTCATGAGTGTTGATCTCGAGTCTTGGTATCTGTGGCGCCAGCCTCTGCCGGCGCCACGCCGTCTTGTTAGATGCCGTCACGTTCCATCGGGCAGCTCATGCAGCGGGCGCCGCCGCGGCCACGACCCAGTTCTTCACCCGGGATGGAGAGAACTGTGATGCCGGCCTTGTCATATTTCTCGTTGGTGTAGGTGTTGCGCTCATAACCCACGACCACGCCAGGACGCACCGTCAGCACGTTGTTGGCATCGTTCCACTGTTCACGTTCGGCTTCGAAGGTGTCACCACCTGTGGTGATGAGCTTGAGCTGATCCACGCCCAGCGCCTTCTCGATGGCGGTCACGAAGTAACCCTCTTCCTTGATGTTCATGCCGGTGGCACCACCCGGAGTCAGACTCCAGCAGTTCACATCCTTGCGGATGACTTCCGGATAGACGGAGAAGGTGTCTATGTCCATGTGGGTCATGACGGTATCCAGGTGCATGCAGCTGCGGTGTTTCGGCAGTTGCATGGCGATGACCTGTTTGGCCTGACCGTGTTTGAACAGGCTGCGTGCCAGGTGCTCGACCCCTTGCGGCGTGGTGCGCTCGGACATGCCGATGAGCACGGCGCCACGGCCGATGACCAGGACGTCACCCCCTTCGATGGTGGAGTTGTCGTAGTCACGATCCTCGTCACCGAAGTACTTGATGAAGTCCTGACCGGCAAACTGCGGGTGCCAGCGGTAGATGGCCTTCACATGGTTGGTCTCGCGGCGACGGGCGGCCTTGGCCATGGGGTTGATGGAGACGCCACCATAGACCCAGCAGGAGGTGTCACGGGTAAAGAGGTGGTTGGGCAGCGGCTCTATGATGAAGTCGGTCGGGGCGTGCATGCCCACTACCATGTTGACGCCGCTGTAAGGCATCTCTGAGTAGGTCAGGCCACCGGAAAGAATGCGGGCCAGTTCGCGGTGCGGCATGTCAGCCAGGAAGCAGCGCACGTCGTTGGCAAGGGAAGAACCGAGGCGATAATCGGACACCTGATGTTGCAGCAGCCAGGTTTTGGCTTCCGGCACATCCAGAGTCTCGGCCAGCAGGTTGGTCAGCAGGAAAACTTCGACATTCTGATCGCGCAGTACCTGAGCGAATTTGTCGTGCTCCTGACCGGCGCGTTCAACCGACAGGACATCATCAAACAACAGGTCCTGGCAGTTGGAAGGGGTCAGACGCTTCAGACTGAGGTTGGGGCGGTGCAACATGACACGGCGCAATTGGCCAACTTCAGAACCTACATAAAATTTGCTCATGATTATATTCCGTCTAGCAGTGGTCCCTGCGAGTGATTGAATAGATTCCTTCTATTCATGCTCGTGGCTAAGGCGGGATATTCTTTATGTAGGGTACTCAGCTTGTGTTCTATCCTGCCCTTGCCTTTCGAGACCGAGGTTAGACCTGCCAATCACGATAAACTTAGACATTGATCACATTCACTCCGAACTGAATAAAATCACGGTTTATTCTTTGATGAGGGTAACAGAACTGACAATCTCTCATTCAGACATCATGCATTGATACGCATTAATCCACGCTTTTATTTCATATTTCATCCTGTTTCATTCACGGCAGATATCTACTAAGGGATATAACAAAAAACAAAAATCCATTATTTTCAAGGCGATATAAAACACAAGCACGTTACCTGAATTTAATATGCATTAAACTGAATTTTTCACTGGTTTTTAAGGGATGGGTACCGAGATAAATAGTCATAAGCAGGCGGGGCGCTGAATAATCTGCTTCTTGTCCCAGATCATGGCATTGTGCCAAACCCGCCAGCACAGGCTCGCGGCACAAGTTGTCAGCAACATGCCTGTTATATGGATATGCACAAAGCCCGCATCTTGGTCATGTATTTCTCGGCGACCCCGCTACACCCTCTTTTCAAACTTTTTTCATTCGTTGAATTTATTTCATAACCTTGCGTCACGGGCCGGCTCGGCTTAACTCAGAAAGTGATCCAGATCACGCCGTGTTCTGTCACCAAGGAGATAGCCATGAAGATCAAGTCACTGTTCCTGTTCGCCGCCCTGATCCTGCCCATGACCCCATCGCTGGTCAGCGCTGAGGGAGCGCCCGCCATCCCCATGGTGGTCTGCCATGTCGACCAGGCTCCCCAGATGCTGGTCCCCGAGTACGTGTGCCAGTGGTACGGCGGCAGCCAGCACTACTGAAAGTGAGAGCCCAAGAGGAGGTCACCTCCTCTTGGCTTGTCATGCTTCAACCCCCTCCTATACTCAAGGCAGCTATTTTTCATAGGGATAGGAGATAGTCATGATCCTGTTGGTCGGTGGAGAGAAGGGAGGGAGCGGCAAGAGTTGTCTGGCCCAGAATCTGGCGGTCTACCTCAGAACCCGATTTCATGGCGAAGTGCTGCTGGTCGATTGTGACCCGCAACGCACCACCTCGGACTGGATCCAGGAGCGCAACGACAACCCGGATCTGCCCCAGATAAACTGCGTTCAGCTCTACGGCAATATTCGCAACGACCTGCTCAGCCTGAAAAACCGCTATGACTATGTCATCGTCGACTGTGGCGGCCAGGACAACCGGGCGCTGCGCTCCACCATGGCGGTGGCCACCCATGGCCTGATCCCGCTGCGGCCCAAACGCCGCGATCTCAAGACCCTGCCACACATGGAAGATCTCATCACCACCTGCAAGATGGTCAATCCCACCCTCAAGGCCGCCGTGGTGCTGACCCAGTGCCCGGCCCTGCCCAACCAGGTAAAACGGATCCTGGAGGCCAAGGAGGTATGCGCCTCGTTCGGGGTCGATGTGCTGAACGCCATCACCTATGGTCGCAATGTCTATGACGACAGCGAGGAGAAGGGCCTTTCCGTCATGGAGATCGAACCCGATGGCAAGTCGGCCGAGGAGATCCGGGCCATCGCCAAGGAGTTTTTGGAGCTGGAGGTGTGAGATGGGCCTTGCCGACCTGAAGAAGAAACACAATCTGCATCATCAGAAGAAGTTCACCATAGACGAGTTCATCGAGGATGCGGACTTCTATGCCAAGGGCAAACCCAAGGTGGTCAGCCTTGAGCTGAACCTTCATAGAGAGGAAGCCCTGACGGCACTCGCCTTTATCGAAAGCGGCGACTACCTGAAGCCCAGCTATAAAAAAGCCACCTTCTCCCTGAGCACAGCCGCCATCGACGAGCTTGGCAGCCTGACCCAGCAGGACGGCATGAACAAATCCCTGTTGCTGCGCCTGTTCACTCACTATTTCTCTTCACTGAGTCCGGAAGAGCGTCAAACCATCTATGAACGGCTGCAGGAGCACAGCTGACCCACAATATTGGTAGTCATTCTCACCTTATTCGGCAACCACACATCTGCCTCTTCCCCCTTTCTGAACCCGAGTTAAACGACGTGTGAGACATTCGCCATCCTCCCTGTGAGCCAGACGCCGAAAAAGATCCCGCGATAGTCGGAAGATAGGATCCAAAAACCTGAACATTTAACACTCAACCATATGATTTTAAATGATAAAAATCACAACAAGTTTCTTGCGTAACGAGATGCGTAAAAACGTTTTTCATGCTGCCGTTGCCGTCCCCTGCGAAATCCTTATAGTTACTCATGCACGGACGCAATGAAGTCGGTCAGGAAGACTGGCTGCCAGGGTTGGGCAAATGGACTCACCACAGGATGTGGTAAAGGACACCTCCCAGGACGGAGAAAGTGCGACGGGAACGGATGACTCGTCAGGCCATGATGGCTAAAGGACACCCCAAAGGATTGGGAAGGGGAAACCTAAAGGAAGAGGTATAGTCAGGGATTGCAGGGAGCAACTTCGTTCAAGGACATGAGCGATAAGACTATCGGGGGCGACGCAAGTCGCCCCCATCTTTTTGGCCTTTTTTACCTGGGCCACACCTCCAGATGCCTTTATTCCAGCCGGAAGTGCCCCACTATCTCCCGCAACCTGTCATAGGTGTGCTGCATCGAGGTTGAACTCTCCACCGTCCGCTCACCATTGCCCTTGAGCTGGGTGATCACCTCGGCGATGGCGCTCATGTTGCGATTGATCTCTTCGGCTACCGCACTTTGCTCTTCCGCCGCCGTGGCGATGTGACTGATGAGATCGTTGATCTCCACCACCTCGCCTGCCATCAGGTCCAGCGACTCGTTGACCTTGGTGGTATTCTCGGCGGCACCCTGACAGCTCTGCTTGGTGTTGCTCATGGCCTCCACCACTGTGCGGGTACCCCGCTGCAGGCTGGCCAGCATGGTCTGGATCTCGGCGGTGCTCTTCTGGGTGCGAGCCGCCAGCGAGCGTACTTCGTCCGCCACCACAGCGAAGCCGCGTCCCTGCTCACCGGCGCGAGCCGCCTCTATGGCGGCATTGAGCGCCAGCAGGTTGGTCTGTTCGGCAATGCTGCCGATCACCCCGAGCACCGAGCCAATCTGCTGCACATCCTGCTGCATGGCTTCGATGGAACGGGCTGTTTCCTCCACCTCGTCCACCAGCGCCATCACGCTGGCCATGGCCTGATCGACCACCTGACGGGACTGGCTTGCCAGCTGCTGGCTCTGGCCGGTCAGCTGGGCCGTGCTGGCGGCACTCTCCGAGACGGAAACCGCGGTGCGGCTCATCTCGTTGATGGCGGTCACTACCTGCTCGGTCTCACGCACATGGTCCGCCAACAGGGATTGCGCAGCCCCGGTCTGGCTGGCCAACCCCTCGATACCGTTGTTGAGCTGGCCGCTCGCCTGCCGCACCTCCCCCATCATCTCCTGCAGACGCTCGATGAAGCGGTTGATGCCGGCCGAGATCTGGCCCAGGTCATCCGTGCTGGTCACAGTCAGGCGGCGGGTCAGGTCGCCGCTGCCACGAGACAGCTCCAGCACCAGGTCCCGCAGCGAGAGGATGGGACGATAGGCGACATTGAGCGCCAGCATGGCCAGCAGCAATACCAGCACGGCGACCGCCAGCAGGGCCATGACGATCTGGCCATTGAGCGCCTGGGTCATGGTGCGGATGTAGTCGAGGTCTATGTAGCCGGTCAGTACCCAGTTGCTGCCGCGAATATCCAGCGGGTTGGGGCGTGATTCGCTCTCACCCTGCGGCTTGCTGCTGTAGAGCACATTGCCCTGACCGTCGGCAAGGGAGAAATAACGCCCCTCCCCGCTCACCTTCTCCAGCAGGTTCTTGAACTCGCTCATGTCGAGGTAATAAAGGTAGGCAGAGTCGGCACCACGCGGTACCAAGATGGAGATGACTGGTTTGCCATCCAGCTGCTGCAGCGGGCTGACGGTGATCCGGTTGTTGGCTTCCGGGATCAGCTTGCGCAGAGCGTCGACCCTGGCCGTGTCGTTGATGACACCGCTCACGTCGAACGCCATGTCGCCGATCACCTTGACGATATTGTGAAAGCCGGTCTCCTCCAGGGTCTTCTTGACGTTGGTCACCCCGAAGTTGAGGTTGGCGGCCAGCAGGATTTTTTGATTGATGTCCCCCGCCAGCTTCTCTTTGACTAGGGCTATCTGTTCGTTGATGTTCTGGGTGGCCTGAGTGCGAATGTAGCCACTGATGAAGTGATTCACGCTGAGCCAGGCGGTGCCGATGGTGACCAGAATGGCCAGCAGCAGCAAGACGTAAATCTTGACCTTGAATGGCATGGGATCCCTCCAGAAGAGAGGGCAGGCATGGCCAGCCCTCTCTGCCAATCGTTATTTCTTCTTGGCGTACTTCATGGAGTCCAGGGCCACCGCCAGTATGATGATGCCGCCCTTGATGATGAACTGCCAGTAAGGGCTGACTCCAATATAGGTCAGACCATAGTTGATCAGGGTGAAAATGAGCACGCCCGTGATCACCCCGGCAACCGTACCCACGCCCCCGGCGAACGAGACACCGCCCACCACGCAGGCCGCGATGGCATCCAGCTCATACATGAAGCCCAGGTTGTTGGTGGCACTGCCGATGCGACCCGCTTCCAGCATGCCACCGAAGGCGTAGAAGACACCCGCCAGGGCATAGATCATCACCAGGTTGACCGCCACGTTGACGCCGGAGACCTTGGCCGCCTCGGGGTTGCCGCCGATGGCGAAGATGTTTTTGCCAAAGCGGGTCTTGTTCCACAGCACCCAGACAAAGACGCTGGCGATGGCGGCATAGAAGGTGAGATAGGATAGCTTGAACCCTCCCAGCTTGATGAAGCCCTGCGCGAAGCTCGAGAAGCGAGGATCGAAGCCGGCCACCGGTGAGGCGCCCACGGAATCAAAATAGAGGGAGTTGATGCCGTAGACGATGATCATGGTACCCAGGGTGGTAATAAACGGGGTCACATTCAGGTAAGCCACAATCAGACCGTTGACCAGGCCTATCAGGGCTCCCACCGCACACACCAGCAGGATCACCACAGGAATGGGCACCTCCCCCAGGCTGGGGAACACCTTGTTGACGTTGGTCAGCGCCTGCAACATGGTGGCCGCAATCAGCGCCGCCAGGCCAACCTGGCGACCGGCCGACAGATCCGTGCCCTGTGTGATGATGATGCCCGCCACCCCCAGCGCTATGATGACCCGCACCGAGGACTGGGTCAGTATGTTGCTGAAGTTGGTGAGGCTCAGGAAGGATGGCTCCTTGATCACTATGATCATGAGCAGCACCAGCAACACCACATAGATGCCGTTCTCTTTGAGCGCCTGCATCAGATTGAAATTTTTAGCCGACTCCATAAATGTCTTCCTGTCTCTAAAGGTACAGAGATGCCAGGCGCAGTATCTCGCTCTGGTCAGTTTCTTTGGTATTGACGATCCCGGCGACCCGGCCATTGCTCATCACCATGATGCGATCCGTGATCCCCAGCAATTCCGGCATCTCTGAGGAGATGATGATGATGCCCTTGTCCTTCTTGGCCAGCTCCAGGATGAGCTGGTAGATCTCGAACTTGGCACCCACGTCAATCCCGCGAGTCGGTTCATCCAGCATCAGGATCTCCGGCTGGGTCAGCAGCCAGCGGCCGATAATGACCTTCTGCTGGTTGCCACCGGACAGGGAGCCGATCTGGGTCTGCTGGGTCGGGGTCTTGACGCGCATGGAGTCAATGACCCACTGGGTATCACTCTTCATCTTGTTGTTGCTGAGCAGCCCCATGGAACTCTTGTAGCTGTCCATGTTGGCGATCAGGGAGTTGAAGGCGATATCGAGGCGGGAGTAGATGCCGGTGGAACGGCGCTCTTCCGTCACCAGCGCGAATCCGTTCTGAATGGCCTCGTGTGCCGTGTGATTCGCCACTACCTTGCCGTGCAGCTTGATGACACCCTCGTTGCGATCGCGAATGCCGAACAGGGTCTCGACGATATCGGTACGCTTGGCCCCCACCAGCCCGGCGATGCCAAGGATCTCCCCCTTGTGCAGATCGAAGGTGATGTCCTGGATGGAGGGCTGGTTCTTGGCCGTCAGATGCTCCACCTCGAGGATCACCTCTTTCGGCTGGTTGGTTTTTTCCGGGAAGCGCTGGGTCAGTTCACGGCCAACCATCATGCCGATGATCTGATCCATGGTCATGCCCTCGAGCGGCTGGGTCGCCACCCACTGGCCATCCCGCAATATGGTGATCTCGTCACACAGCTGGAAGATCTCTTCCATCTTGTGGGAGATATAGACGATGCCGCAGCCCTTCTCTTTGAGCTTGTTGATGATCTTGAAGAGATGATTGACCTCTTTCTCGGTCAGGGAGGAGGTCGGCTCATCCATGATGACGATCTTGGCATCGTAGGAGAACGCCTTGGCGATCTCGATCATCTGCATCTGGGACACCGAAAGCGTGCCCACCTTGACCCTGGGATCTATGTCGATATCCAGCTCGTCGAAGATGTGCTTGGTGTCGTCATACATCTTGCCGTGGTCGATGAACCAGCCCTTGGTGGGATAGCGACCGAGCCACATGTTGTCCATTACAGTGCGTTGCAACACCAGGTTCAGCTCCTGGTGCACCATGGAGACGCCATTCTCCAGCGCCTCTTTGGAGGAGGTGAAATTGATCTCCTGTCCCTTGAAGAAGATCTTGCCCTCATCCTTCTCATAGATGCCGAACAGGCATTTGAGCAGCGTGGATTTTCCTGCCCCGTTCTCGCCCATCAACGCATGCACAGAATGAGGACGGACCCGTAAATTGACTTTATCGAGTGCCTTGACGCCAGGAAAACTCTTACTGACGTCAATCATCTCCAACAGCCATTCTGATTGTTGCTGTGTTGTCATATCAGCCATCACATCTGGTTGAAAAAAGGGCAAGGGGATCTCCCTTGCCCTGGAGGGGGGAATTACTCGAATTGGGACAGGTTGTCTTTATCCACACCGACGTAGGCAACACGGACGACCTTGTCGACTATGTTCCACTTGGTGCCTTCACCGGCCGGTTTGCCTTCAGCCAGGTTCTTGGTCAGCTCGAAGGTGGCCTTGGCCTGGTTGGCCGCATCGTTCAGCACTGTACCCGCCATGGCACCGCTCTTGACCATGGCCAGGGCTTCCGGCAAGGCATCGACGCCAAACACCGGGATGGCGGTCTTGCCTTGCGCTTTCAGGGATTCAACGGCACCCATCGCCATGCCGTCATTGTTGGCGATGACCACTTCGATCTTGCTGGCGTTGGGGCCGGAGATCCAGGCATCCATCTTGTCCTTGGCCATGGCGGTATCCCACATACCTGTATCCATGTGCAGCTGTTCGGTTTTGACGCCGCCGTCGTTCAGGGTCTTGATGACATAGGTGGTACGGGCTTCCGCATCCGGGTGGCCCGGCTCGCCCTTCAGCAGTACGAACTGGATGACGCCATCCTTGTTCAGATCCCACTCCGGATGGGCTTTCCAGTGTTTGGCGATCAGCTGACCCTGGATGATGCCTGACTCCTTGGAGTCGGTACCCACGTAGTAAGCCTTCTCATAACTGGCCAGATCGGCAGCGCTCGGCTCCTTGTTGTAGAACACCACGGGCACATCTTCGCCACGGGCCTTCTCGATCACGACAGGGGCCGCCGCCGGGTCAACCAGGTTGATCGCCAGGGCCTTCACCCCTTTGGCCAGCAGCACGTCGATCTGATCGTTCTGCTTGGACTGGTCATTCTGGGAGTCATTCATCAGCAGCTCCACACCCGGGTTTGCCGCTGCTTCCTTCTCGATTGCCTTGCGCACCACAGCCATGAAGTTGTCATCGTACTTATAGACTGTCACCCCGATACGGGTTTCGGCATGGGCAGTGGCTCCTGCCATCAGGCTCATCAGCACGGCGGCAATTGTCGTGATTTTTTTCATTGTTATGCTCCGATCTCTCTATCTGTTTTTTGTAGGGAATGCTGTACACCAATTGAACTGGCGCCAGCCTAATGTAATCAGTTTGTTGTGTGATGTTCTGTGATCCTGACAACAAAATGAAAACGTTTACACTCTGTTACATAGCAACAAAACAATTAAATATCATATGGTTATGAGTAATCATTTTCGACTGAGGCCTTATCGCCGCCTCAGTCGACCCAACCATGGCTCAGATTCAGCGTAGAACACAGTTCCAATAGTAGCCGCCCGGCTGCAACCAATATTCCGGTCGCACGCTCTGACTCCAGGAGTCATCGCCCCCAATCCCCATATGGAAGCCATCGAGGCAGAGATGCAGGCCCCCCTCGGCTACCAGATCTGTCTGGTGACGGGCCAGGGCCAGCTGCTGCTGGCTGTAGCGGCTGACGCTGAAGTGGAACTGGCCCTCGACGGCAATCTCGCCAAGCTGCAGTTGACGGGTATCACAGCGCAGCCCGTTGTCGGTCGGGAACACATAAGGGGTATGCAGGTCCGCCAGCGGCAACTGCCAGCGACCGAGATCGGCGCCGAGCAGACGATCCGGATAGTTCTCGTGAGGGCCCAGACCCAGCCAGCTCGCCTCTGCCACCTCGTCGACCAGCCAGAGCAGGGCGCCGATGCGGGGCAACGACGGCATGCCGGCCGCAACCTCGACGGCTATGGTGAGCGCCATGGCACCGTCCGCACCGAAGCTGTGCTGCCAGCGGGTCGACAGCTTGAGCGTCCCCTGGACGAAGTAACCGTGCCTGACCAGCACGCGGCCATGATGGGGATCCACCTCCAGCCCAAGACAGCGATGCTCAAGTTCGTTGAGTCCGGCGCCTTGCCAGCGGGCAATCCAGGCGTTGGGATCTATGTGATCCGCCTCGCTGGCGCCTATGTCGTTGTCGAGCGGCGCGCGATAGAAGTGATCGGCAATGGCATCCTGCAGCCGTTCGCGGCCATGTTTCTGCCAACTGCGGATGCGGCCGCTGGTTTTGTCCAGTTGCCACTCGCAGCCAGCCGCACAGACGAGCCAATGATCCGGCTGCTCCTTTATCGCGGCGGGGTTAAACGCCGCCGGTATCGCCATCGGTGTTGGCAGCATAAATTGCTGGCGCGCCACCTCATGCTCGGGCTCGGCCCAGGCCGTGGCGGCGGGCTGCACTATGGCCAGATCCAGCCAGGCGAGGGAGCCCGCCGCAAAGGCCGGCAGCGCATCCAACAGGGTCTGCACCACGCTGGCCAGGGGTGCCAGGGGTGCCAGGCTGAGTGGGCATTCACCCTGCTGCAGCACAAGGCCGTTCTCGCACAGTTGCCAGCGCAGCAACTCGTTGTCCGTACTGCGGAACAGATGCTCGCTGGTCAGACAAACGACCAGGGGCTGCAGGCTTTGCAGCGTCAGCACGAAAGGTTGCTGGGCCCGTTTCGCCTCGAACAGGGCGGGATGGGGCGTCCGATCCGGGAACAGCAGGCCGTTGCAGCAGAACTGGCGGTCATTGGGCTGGTCGCCGAAGTCACCGCCATAGGCCCAGTAGTGGCGGCCATCGTCGGTCTGCTTGTCGAGCCCCTGATCCACCCAATCCCACACGAAGCCACCCTGCAACCTGGGGTGATCGCGAAACGCCTGCCAGTAGTGGGCAAAGCCCCCCAGGCTGTTGCCCATGGCGTGGGCGTATTCGCAGAGGATGAGTGGCCGGGTCTCGCCCGGCAGGCCGATCCACTTGGCCAGCGCCCACTTAGGCACCGCCGGGAAGGGCTGGTCCTGATGGGTGCGGGCATACATGGGGCAGATGATGTCGGTGGCGGCCGTGTCGGCCCCGCCCCCTTCGTACTGCACCGGACGGCTCGGATCCGCCTGCCTGGCCCAGCCATACATGGCATCGTGGGCCGGGCCGTAGCCCGACTCGTTGCCAAGGGACCAGATGATGATGCTGGGGTGGTTGAAGTCGCGCGCCACCATGCGGGTGACCCGCTCCAGGAAGGCGTTGCTCCAGGCAGGATCCCGCGCCAGCCGCCCCATGGGGGTCATGCCGTGGGTCTCCAGATTCGCCTCGTCCACCACATACAGGCCGAGCCGATCGCACAGGCGATAAAGCTCGGGGTGATTGGGGTAGTGGGAGCAGCGCACCGCGTTGAAATTGTGCCGCTTCATCAGCAGCAGGTCCTGCTCGATGGCGGCAGGAGTTACCACATGGCCCCTGGCTGCATCGTGTTCGTGCCGGTTGGCGCCGCGGATCAGCAGGGGCTGGCCGTTGACCCGCAGCAGACCGCCCTTGATCTCCACCGCCCGAAAGCCCACGTCATAGGCTTCGCTCTCGATGGGCTCGCCCTGCTCGCCGAGCAAAGTCAGGGTCAGTCGGTAGAGGTGAGGCGTCTCGGCACTCCACTTGCGCGGGGCCGCCACCTCGAGCCAACACTCGGCGCGATCGTCATAGGCCCCCTTCTCGTCGATGGCTGCCGTGCCGAGCCGCTGACGCAGGTTGGCCACCCGCTCTGTGCCGTCGTAGAGGCTGACCTCCACCGACAGGCCCGCTGCGTTGGCGGCCTGCAGCTCGATCTTGAGACGAGCATCCCGATAGCAGGCATCCAGCTCGGGCGTAACCCGGATATCCATCAGGTGGCGATCCGGTTTGTGCAGCAGAGTGACGGAGCGGAAGATGCCGCTCAGGCGCCACATGTCCTGATCCTCCAGATAGGAGCCATCTGACCAGCGCAGCACCAGCACAGCCAGCCGGTTGCCGCCGGCCTGCAGGAAGGGGCTCAGATCGAATTCGGCGGGCAGCCGGCTGTCCTGGGAGTAACCCACCCAGCGGCCGTTGCAGAACAGGTAGAAGGCACTGTCGACCCCGTCGAAGATGATGCGGGTCTGGCCGCCGGCCAGCCAGTCGGCAGGCAACTCGAACTCGCGAGAGTAGCAGCCGGTCGGATTGGCGACTGGCACCCTGGGCGGATCGCAGGGGAAGGGATACTTGATGTTGGTGTAGATGGGGCCGTCCGTGAGCGGACGTGACGCCGGGTAGGCGGCATCCAGCTGCCAGTTGCCCGGCACCCTGATGGCACACGCCTGCGGCAGATCCTGCGTCAGCCAGCCATCGGGCACCCGCTCGGGCGCCTCGAAGAAGGAAAAGCGCCATTCGCCATCCAGCAGCAGGCGGGACGGCGAAGCGAGATCGGCACGGGCGTCGGCCTCACTGCGCCAGCTGAACAAGGGGGTATGGGCAGCCAGACGATTCACCGATGTAATCGCCTGGGTCTGCCAATCCTGACGGGCCACTATCTCCCTGAGCATTCTTCTCTCTCCCTGCATGAACGCCGAAAACGTATGCAGTGTAGGGGAGTTTTGCCCGGTGATCGGCGATCTCGCTCACACAGATGTAAACGATTACACTAATTTTGTTAAGTAAAACAGGGTAAAAATGAGCTAAATGAAGGTAAAAGACCGAGCCCCCGGATCACAGGCCTGAAAAACGGCGATCCGGGGGAGGAAAGAGGCGTGAATTGAGGGGTCAGGCCCGTACGGGGGCCACGGAGTGACGATTGATCAGGGTCGGCGTGTAAATGCGGCTCTGCACCGACTCGCACTCACCCGCCGCCAGCTGCAACGCCAGCTTGGCCGCCTGGGCCGCCATCAACTCGATGGGATAGCGCATGGTGGAGAGCTTGGGTCTCAGGTATCTGGCGTAGATGATGTCATCGAAGCCCACCACAGAGACCTCCTCCGGCACCTTGAGGCCGTTGTCGGCCAGCACAGAGATGGCGCCGGCCGCCATGGCATCGTTGTAGGCCACCACGGCCGTGATGGGCTGTCCCTTGGCCAGCAGGTTGAGCATGGCGCGCTCCCCCCCCTCCTCGTTGGGCATGCCGCTCTCCACCAGCTCGGGATCGGCGAACAGCCCAGCCTCGGCCAGCGCATCCTGATAACCCTGCAGCCGCAAGGTGGCATCCTCGATGACGTGATCCGAACTGAGGAAGGCGATGTGGCGGTGGCCCAGCTCCAGCAGATGACGGGTCGCCGTGGCGGCCCCCTGCCGGTTGTTGAGGGCGATGCAGCGCCCCTTCAGGGCCGGGATGTCGCGGTTGATCAACACCATGCCGGGCACCCGCTGGGCGTAGTCGATCAGCTCCTCGTCGCTCAGCGCCTTGCTGTGCACCACCAGCGCCTCGCAGCGCTTGCCGATCAGCAACTCGATGGATTCCCGCTCTTGCTGCGCCCGGTGAAAACCATTACCCATCAACAGGTGCAACCCCTGCTCCACCGCAATCGCCGCGACCCCCTTGATCAGGGCGCCGAAGAAGGGATCCGCCACGTCACCCACCAGCACCCCCATGGTGTCACAGGTCCTGCTGACCAGCGCACGGGCATTGGCATTGGGGGTGTAGCCCAACTCGGCCATGGCCTTTTGCACCACCTCGCGGGAAGCAGCGCTGGCCTTGGGTGAGTTGTTCATCACCCGTGAAACCGTTGCCACAGATACCTTGGCCAAACGGGCGACATCCTTGATGGTGCTCATGCTGTTTTCACTTATTTCACGGTTCAAGACGGCGCCATTATACCGAGCAATGTCACTGATAACAGGGGAAAAAGCCACATAGCTGCATTTATGACCACACCAACAAGTGTAATCGTTTCCACATATTTGTTAACCAGTTCACAGTTTACCCGTCGGAGCCTCGGCTAGACTCCTTCACAGGCTTTTTTAGCGTGGAGAAGAGGATGAAAGTACTGGTCACCGGCGGCTGCGGCTACATCGGCAGCCACACCTGTCTGGCCTTGCAGGCCGCGGGAATGGAACCCGTGGTGGTGGATAACCTCTGCAACAGCAAGGCGGGCGTACTGGCTCGCATCGCCGCCATCAGCGGGCGTGAACCCCTCTTCTATCAGGGGGACATTCGTGATCCGGCCCTGCTGGATCGCATCTTCGGCGAGCAACAGATAGCCGCCGTGATCCACTTCGCCGCCCTCAAGGCGGTCGGTGAATCGACCCGTCTTCCCCTCGAATACTACGAGAACAATCTGGGCGGCACCCTCACCCTGCTGCAGGCGATGAAACGCGCCGGGGTCAGCAGCCTGGTGTTCAGCTCGTCGGCCACCGTCTATGGGGATCCGGCCAGCACGCCCATCCGGGAGGATTTCCCCCGCAGCGCCACCAATCCCTACGGGCGATCCAAGCTGATCATCGAGGAGATCCTCGAGGATCTGCAGCGGGCCGAGCCCCACTGGAGCATGACGCTGCTGCGCTACTTCAATCCGGTCGGCGCCCACGACTCAGGCACCCTGGGGGAAGATCCCCAGGGCATACCCAACAACCTCATGCCGTTTTTGACCCAGGTCGCCATCGGCCGCCGCGACACTCTCTCCGTCTTTGGAAACGATTACCCCACCGTCGATGGCACCGGGGTGCGCGACTACATCCACGTGATGGATCTCGCCGAGGGGCACGTCAAGGCGTTGCAACATTGTGCCAGGCAGGGGGGCGTACACGTCTACAACCTGGGCACGGGCCAGGGCCAGAGCGTGTTGCAGATGGTCGCGGCGTTCGAAGCCGCCTCCGGTCGGCCGCTGCCCTATCGCATCGAACCCAGGCGCCCAGGCGACATCGCCGAGTGCTGGGCCGATCCCGCCAAGGCCGAGCGTGAGCTGGGCTGGCGTGCCAGCCGCGACCTCGCAACCATGTGCACCGACAGCTGGCGCTGGCAGTCCGCCAATCCGCAGGGGTACGAGGCGTGAACAGGCCCAGTGCGACTCGCCCTCCCTCGTCCGCCCAGCAGGCGGCCAATCCATCCATTTCATCAGGTAATGAGGAGTGATGATGTTCAACCCGGTTGATCACCCCCACCGTCGTTTCAACCCGCTGACCGGTCAATACGTGCTGGTCTCCCCCCACAGGGCCAAGCGCCCCTGGCAGGGCCAGGTCGAGAAGGTCAGTCAGGCGCCAAGCCAGTCCCACGATCCGGATTGCTTCCTCTGCGCTGGCAACCAGCGCGTCACCGGCGACCAGAACCCGGACTATCAGGGCACCTTCGTCTTCACCAACGACTTCGCCGCCCTGATGCAGGACACCCCGGCCACCGACGCGGCACAGGATCCCCTGCTCAAGCTGGAGGCCGCCCGCGGCACCAGCCGGGTCATCTGCTTCTCGCCGGATCACGACAAGACACTGCCCGAGCTGCCCCTGCCCGCCATAGAGGCGGTGATCACCACCTGGATGGAACAGGTGGCCGAGCTGTCAGCCCAGTGGGAATGGGTGCAGGTGTTTGAAAACAAGGGCGCCGTCATGGGCTGCTCCAACCCCCACCCTCACGGCCAGCTGTGGGGCAGCGATTTTCTGCCCAACGAGATCGCCCGTGAAGAGCAGCACCAGCGCGACTGGCTGGCCGAGCACGGGCGCCCGCTGCTGGTCGACTATGTGGAGCGGGAGCTGGCGGATCGCACCCGCATAGTGGTGGAAACAGCACACTGGCTGGCCGTCGTTCCTTTCTGGGCCGCCTGGCCGTTCGAAACCCTGCTGCTGCCCAAGACCCATGTGCCCTCCCTGCTCGGCCTCACCCCCGAGCTGCAGCAGGATCTGGCGGTGGCACTCAAGGAGCTCACCAGCCGTTACGACAACCTGTTCGAGTGCAGCTTCCCCTACTCCATGGGCTGGCACTTCGCGCCGTCTCACTCCGACTGCCCGGAAGCCTGGCAACTGCACGCCCACTTCTATCCGCCCTTGCTGCGCTCCGCTACGGTGCGCAAATTTATGGTGGGCTTCGAGATGCTGGCAGAAACCCAACGCGATCTGACGCCGGAACAAGCGGCTGAACGACTTCGCGCCCTGAGCCCCATTCACTACAACCAGGCCGACGGGGAGAAGCGATGAAACCCAGTCAATGTGTTCCGACCCCGGAACAGGCAGCAGAACGACTTCGCGCCCTGTCCTCCATTCATTACAACCAGGCTGACGGGGAGAAACGATGAAACCCAGTCAATGTGTTCCGACCCCGGAGCAAGCCCTGAGCCCCATTCACTACAACCCGATCAGCCAAGCCAATGAGGAGGCCCTATGACCCCCAGCCAACGCGTCAGCGCCGTTTTTGCAGAGCAGTTTGAGCAGCAACCCGACCTGCTGGTGCGCGCCCCCGGCCGCGTCAACCTCATCGGCGAACACACGGACTACAACGACGGCTTCGTGCTGCCCTGCGCCATCGACTACGAGACCTGCGTCGCCATCGGCCTGCGGGATGACAGCCTGGTGCACGTGATCGCCGCCGACTACGGCAACCAGCGTGACCTGTTCGATCTGAACCAGCCCATCACCCACCATGCCGATCAGCGCTGGAGCGACTACATACGCGGCGTGGTGAAATATCTGCAGGTGCGCGGCCATGCGCTGCGCGGCCTCAACCTGGTGGTCTCGGGCAACGTGCCGCAGGGCACAGGCCTGTCGTCGTCCGCCTCGCTGGAGGTGGCCATAGGCCAGGCCTTCAAGGAGGCGCTGGGGCTCGACATCAGCCAGGCCGAGATCGCCCTCAACGGCCAGCAGGCGGAGAACCAGTTCGTCGGCTGCAACTGCGGCATCATGGATCAGATGATCTCCGCCAGCGGCAAGCAGGATCATGCCCTGCTGCTCGACTGCCGTTCGCTGG
Organism: Aeromonas bestiarum; assembly: GCF_000819745.1. Taxonomy (GTDB): domain Bacteria; phylum Pseudomonadota; class Gammaproteobacteria; order Enterobacterales; family Aeromonadaceae; genus Aeromonas; species Aeromonas bestiarum. The sequence continues at coordinate 73,582 of NZ_CDDA01000005.1, forward strand.
AAACCCGCCTCATCCCCATGCCCCCCGATCTGGCGGTGCTGATCGTCAACTCCAATGTGCGGCGCGGCCTGGTGGACAGCGAATACAACACCCGCCGTCAGCAGTGTGAAACCGCTGCCCGCCACTACGGGGTCAAGGCGCTGCGCGACCTCGACATGGCCGCGCTGGAAGCCGGCAAGGCCGGGCTGGATGAGGTCTGCTACCGCCGCGCTCGCCATGTGGTGGGCGACAACAGCCGCACCCTGGCCGCCGCCGACGCGCTGGAGTCCGGCGATCTGGTACGCCTCGGCGAACTGATGGCCGAGTCCCACGCCGCCATGCGCGATGACTTCGAGATTACCGTGCCCCCCATCGACGGTCTGGTGGAGATCATCAAGGCCAGGCTTGGCCGCGAAGGCGGTGTGCGGATGACGGGCGGCGGCTTCGGCGGCTGCGTGGTTGCCCTGCTGCGCCCGGCGCAGGTCGCCGAGGTGATTGCCGCCGTCGACGCCGAGTATCCGGCCCGCTTCGGCCTCAAGGCCGACAGCTACGTCTGCCGCGCCAGCGCGGGGGCGGGAAAACTATGAGCCCATTTATGATGCAGGCCGACGGCTACGTCTGCCGGATCGGCAACACAGCTGCAGGCAAGCTATGAGCAACGCCATGATCCCGTTCGAGCTGGAAAACGAAGAGGGGCTGCGCCTGCGCGGCCTCGATGTTGGCGCCACCCTCACCTCCCTCACCCTGCCGGTCGCGGGCAAGCACCGCGAGGTGCTGCTGGGCTGCGCCGATGAGGCCTATCCTGCGCAGCAGGTGTGGCTGGGTGCGGTGGCGGGGCGTTTTGCCAACCGCATCGGCGGCGCCGAACTGGTGCGCGATGGCCAGCACTGGCCGCTGGATGCCAATCAGGCCCCCCACTGCCTGCACGGCGGACGGGAGGGCTTTCATCGCCAGCGCTGGCAGATCAAGGAGCTGGAGGCGGACAGGGTCAAACTCGTCCTGCTGTCGAAGGCGGGCGATCAGGGCTTTCCCGGCAACTTGCGAGTGACCCTGGAGTACCGGCTGGAGCAGTACGATCTGGTGGTCGATTTCAGGGCCAGCACGGATGCGCCGACCCCGGTCAGCCTCACCAGTCACGCCTACTTCAACCTGGATGGGGGCGGCGATGTGCGCGACCACACCATCAGCCTCAACGCCGACCGCTTTCTGCCGACCGATAAGAGCGGTCTGCCGCTGGCCATTGCGCCGGTGGAAGGCCCCTTCGATCTGCGCGCCCCGCGCCCCATGGGCCAGGATTGGCTGAGCCATCCCCAGCAACGGCAGGCCAGGGGGTACGATCACGCCTTCCTGCTCAATCATCCGCAGCATGATGGCCCGGAGCAGACCTGGGCCGCGCGAGTGATCTCCGGCGATCGGCAGCTGGCGATGGAGGTCTACAGCAACCAGCCTTCGCTGCAGTTCTACACCGGCAACTGGCTGGCCAACACGCCGAGCCGCAGCGGCCAGCCGCATCAGGATTACGACGGCTTCTGTCTGGAGGCACAGCAGTTGCCGGACAGCCCCAACCGGCCCGAGCTCGGCGATCCCTGGCTGCTGCCGGGGCACTACTACCACCACCAGACCCGTTATCGCTTTATCGCCGCCAGCTGACCCCGGCGCCCTCCGGCAGACCTACGCTGACAACCACAGGCGAGGCCGAGATGGCGTCATCATGCAGCTACACTCTGGCCCCGCGCCCTCTTCTCCCACGCAGACATAGCGAATGAAGAGGGCTCGGGGTCACCCATTACATCAGCTCGTAAGCAAGTCCACGCAAGGAGTCGTTATGGATGAACACTACCTGGCCGCGCCCGACCGCTATCAGCGCCAGCCCTATCGACCCGCCGGCCGCCACGGCCTGCGCCTGCCCAGCATAGGTCTCGGGCTCTGGCACAACTTCGGCGAGGGGAGCGATCCCGCCAGGGTAAAGGCCATGGTCCATCAGGCGTTCGATCTCGGCATCACCCACTTCGATCTCGCCAACAACTACGGGCCGCCCCCCGGCTCCGCCGAGACCACCTTCGGCCGCGTGCTCAAGGGCAGTCTGGCCCCCTACAGAGACGAGCTGATCATCGCCAGCAAGGCGGGCTATGTGATGTGGGACGGCCCTTACGGGGATGGCGGCAGCGCCAAGTACCTGTTTGCCAGCCTGCACCAGAGCCTGCGCCGGCTCGGCCTCGACTATGTGGACATCTTCTATCACCACAGGCCGGATCCCCGCACCCCGCTGGAGGAGACCTGTCAGGCGCTGGCGCTCATGGTGCGTCAGGGCAAGGCGCTCTATGTCGGCCTCTCCAACTACCCGGCACAGCTTGCCGCCCAGGCAGCGACCCGGCTGACGGAGCTGGGCACCCCCTGTCTGGTCAATCAGCTCAAATACTCGCTGTTCCAGCGCGACATCGAAGCCGACACCCTGCCGGTCTGTCGCGAGCAGGGAGTGGGAGTGGTGGCCTTCTCGCCGCTGGCGGGCGGCCTGCTCAGCAACCGCTATCTGGCCGGCATACCGGCGGACTCGCGCGCCGCCAGCGGCAGCCCCTTCCTCAAGCCGGAGCAGATCACCGCGGACAAGCTGGCCAGGATCCAGGCCCTGCACGCCCTGGCACAACAGCGGGGGCAGGAGTTGTCACAGCTGGCGTTGCAGTGGGTGTTGCGCGATCACGTGGTGAGTTGCGCCCTGATCGGCGCCAGCAGCCCCCAGCAGATAGTGAGCGCGGTCGAAGCCCTGGCCCTGCCCCCGCTGGACGAGACGTTGCAACGACAGATAGAAGCCACCCTGGCCTGACCCGCTCTCAACCTCCCCCATTGCCAGGGGGAGGCCCCAATATTCACTGGTTGCCCGTCTGATTTTCCTCCATCATTGGTCGCCCCGGCTCAGCCCGGGGCCGACTTCATCCGGACCAATCAACCAAGAGATCTGAACCATGACAGAGTCTTACGCCCTGTTTGTCGCCTTCGTGCTGGGCATAGTAGAGGGCCTGACCGAGTTTCTGCCCGTTTCCTCGACCGGCCACATGATCATCGTCGGCCACCTGCTGGGCTTCGAAGGCCCCAAGGCCGCCACCTTCGAAGTGGTGATCCAGATGGGCTCCATTCTCGCGGTCGTGGCCGTCTTCTGGCGCCGCCTGTTCGGCCTGATTGGCATCCACTTCGGCCAGAAGCCGGCGCAGGATCACGCCACCCTCTCCCTGGTCCACATCATCC
>NZ_CDDA01000005.1:76913-212655 GCF_000819745.1 Aeromonas bestiarum
CCCTGGTCCACATCATCCTCGGCATGCTGCCCGCCGTACTCATAGGTCTCGCCATTCACAGCTGGATCAAGGCCAACCTGTTCGGCCCGGAAACCGTGATGTATGCCCTGGTCGCCGGCGGCATCTTGCTGATCATCGCCGAGAAGTTTCGCCCGGCGGTACGCTCCGAGACCCTGGATGACATCAGCTACCAGCAGGCGTTTGGCATAGGCCTGTTCCAGTGCCTGGCGCTCTGGCCCGGCTTCTCCCGCTCCGGCGCCACCATCAGCGGCGGCATGCTGATGGGGATCAGTCGCCAGGCGGCGGCCGAGTTCTCCTTCATCCTAGCGGTGCCCATGATGGTGGCCGCCAGCGGACTGGATCTCTACAAGAGCCGCGACCTGCTCTCCATGGCCGACTTCCCCATGTTTGCGGTGGGCTTCGTCACCGCCTTCGTGGTCGCCATGATAGCGATCAAGACCTTCCTGGCGCTGATCCGTCGTCTCGACTTCATCCCGTTCGCCATCTACCGCTTCGTGGTGGCCTTCGCCGTCTACCTGGTATTCGTTGCCTGATCCGGCCGCGACACCATGAAAAAAGGGACCTGTCGGTCCCTTTTTCTATTGTTGCCCGTCCTCAATAGAGGCGATGGGTGATGCCGTTGAGCAGCCGCGACAGCCCCTTGGTGAACTGTACCGGCGCATCCTGCACCGTGTAGCAGAGGCAGCCGTCCGGGGTGTGCGGGCTGTGGGCATGGCTGGCATCGCGCCAGATGAAGTCCCCCGCCTGATAGCAGGTGTCGCCATCTTCGATGGTGCCTGCCAGCAGCAGGGTCAGCTCATAGCCCTGATGGGTGTGCTCGGGGATGCGGCCACCGGCTTCTATGTGCAGCAGGCTGGCGCGGGCCCCCAGCTCGTCCAGCGGCAGACTGTGCTGACGAATGGCGCCAATGTGACGCCACTTGGGGGCATGGTGACGCGCCAGCACCCTGGGCAAGCGGTATGACTGGCCCGCCACCTGCAACTCGGGCTGGGGGGGTGCCAACTGGCTGAGTGCTGCCGTCGTGGCTACCGGCTGCTGCAGTATGCCGGCCAGCATGGCATCGAGTGCCACCGGCATGCTCTCGCTCATCGTTGCCGGCTGATCTTCTGCCGGCTCCAGATACTGGCGAGCCAGTTCCTCTTCGCAGGCTCGCAGACTGGCAGCACACTCGGGGCAGAGCTCGCAATGGGCGGAGACACCGACCGCCAGCGGCAGGGGCAGCTCGTCGGCGGCGAAGGCGCGCAACATGGCGTGAGTCGGATGGGTTTTAATCATGGCCTTGCTCCACTTGCTCTTTCAATTTCTGTAATGCCAGTCTGAGGCGGGATTTGATGGTACCGAGCGGCACGCCGAGTCGCTCCGCCAGCTCCTGCTGGGAGAACTCCTGCAGATAGATGCCGCGCACCACCTGCTGTTGCGGCTCCGGCAGGGTGGCGAGGTAGTGCGCCATCTGGCGGGTCAGCACGGCATCCTCACCACCGCTCAGGTGCTCCTCTTCCGCCCTGAACTCCAGCATGGGCCACAGCTCCTCGGCGCAGAGATCCTCCTTGCTGGCGCGGCGGCGGCGCAGCATGTCGAAGCTCTGGTTGCGCATGACGGTGTAGATCCAGGTAGTCGGCGCCCCCTTCTCGGGGTGGTAGAGGCGGGCCTTCTGCCACACCAGCAGCATGGTCTCCTGCACCAGCTCCATGGCGTTGGCCTCGCTGCCGAGGTGACGCAACCCATAGCTGCGGATGCGCGGCGCGAAGTGGTGGAACAGGCGGGCGAAGGCGGCCTTGTCGGCCTGCTCGGCGACCCGGATGAGAAGAGACTTCAGATCGCCATCTGGATTGTCCATGGGGGGCGATATCCTGCGCTGAGTCGATTGGGGTTGGCCAGTATATGCCATTGCGCCATGCCTTGAATGTTGTGGTCATCACCATTACGCCGGGCGTGGCAAAAGGATCACAGGCGGGCCGCAAATTGGCACTCAATGGCTGGCAACCAGCAGGCCGCTCAGCAGGGAGAGCGCAGGCTGGTTGTCGTCCGCCGCCAGCAACCACTGCTTCTGTTCCACGGGAATGGGCAGCACCTCCAGCCAGCGCTGGGCCACCCAGCTGGCATCGTCCCAGTCGGGATCATGGTAGAGGGCCGCATATTCCGGGTAGTCGTTGAATACCTCCTGCAGTGCCCTGGCCAGTGAGTGCTGATCGGCATTGAGCCTGCCCGTCTGCCAGGGCGGCAGCAGCGCCACCTCGCCGACCCTCAGCCCGTCGGGCTCCTGCCACAGATCGACGATCCTGACCCGCTCCATGCCGAGCACGGTAATGCCCAGCAGACCGTCCGGCAGTTGATCGAAATCGATGATCCGCACCCGGGTGGCGATGGGGTACATGTTGCGCAGCGCATCGGGCTGGCGGGGGTCGAGCATGCAGAGCACGAAGCCCTGATCTCCCGCCTCGGCGATCATGCGCTGGTATCTGGGCTCGAAGATGCGCAGCGGCATGATGCCACCGGGCAGCAGGTGAGCCGAGAGGGGAAACAGCGCCAGTTTCATCAGGATATTCCTCTGTGGAAGATACCTGTTGATACGACCGCCGTGGACGGGCAGATCATTCAGACCGAGTTGGAATAAAAAAACCCTTAACAATCAGGGGAAAATAGCCTGGACAAGCCGCTTCGATATGCAGTAGAAATGGATAAGCACCATTTAATCCATTGAATATTCTGGATACTGGTGACAAATGCAGTGAAATATCCGCCCGACCAACTCCGGCGGGCCGTCCCTATAGTTTTCTCGGGCCGATGCGGGTAAAATTCACGCCCTTATATATCAGTCATTTTTCGACGCGCAACCTTGGTGGTCAGTTATGAAAGAGCATATTCATCATCTACTTGAACAAACGGTAGCCAATCTCAAGTCAGCGGGCGTGTTGCCGGCGGACCTGGAAGCCCGGGTGCAAGTAGACCGATGCAAGGAGAAGGCTCACGGTGACCTGGCCACCAACCTGGCCATGCTGCTGGCCAAACCGGCCCGCAAGAACCCCCGTGAGCTGGCCGCTGCCATCATAGAGCACCTGCCCGCCTCGGACCTGATCGCCAAGGTCGAGATCGCCGGCCCCGGCTTCATCAACTTCTTCTTCGACCAGCGCTGGCTGGCCGGCCAGGTGGAAGCCATGGTGACCTCTGCCAACGCCAACGTGAAGCTGCCGACCCCGCAAACAGTGGTGGTGGACTACTCGGCGCCGAACGTGGCCAAAGAGATGGCGGTGCACCACATCCGCTCTACCGTGCTCGGTGACGTAGCCGCCCGTGCCCTGGAATTCCTCGGCCACAAGGTGGTACGCGCCAACCATATCGGTGACTGGGGCACCCAGTTCGGCATGCTGATCGCCTATCTGGAGAAGATGGCCAACGAGCACGCCTCCGACATGGCGCTCAAGGATCTCGAAGCCTTCTACACCCAGGCCAAGCGTTGCTACGACGAAGACGAAGCCTTCGCCGAGCGTGCGCGTAACTACGTGGTCAAGCTGCAGGGTGGCGATGAATACTGCCGCACCATGTGGAAGAAGCTGGTCGACATGACCATGGAGCAGAACCAGATCAACTACGACCGCCTGAATGTCTCCCTGACCAACAAGGACATAATGGGCGAGTCCATGTACAACGACATGCTGCCGCAAATCGTCGATGACCTGAAAGCCCGCGGGCTGGCGGTCGAGAGCGAAGGGGCCACTGTCGTCTTCCTGGACGAATTCAAGAACAAGGATGGCGAGCCCATGGGCGTCATCATCCAGAAGAGCGATGGCGGCTTCCTCTACACCACCACCGACATCGCCTGTGCCAAATATCGTTACGAAACCCTGGGTGCCGACCGCGTCATGTACTTCATCGACTCCCGTCAGCACCAGCACCTGATGCAGGCCTGGACCATCACCCGCAAGGCGGGCTATGTGCCGGAATCCGTGCCGCTCGAGCACCACGCCTTCGGCATGATGCTGGGCAAGGATGGCCGTCCCTACAAGACCCGTTCCGGCGGCACCGTCAAGCTGGTCGATCTGCTCAACGAAGCCGAGGAGCGCGCGAGCGCCCTGCTGGAGAACCGCAACAGCGATCTCTCCGCCGCAGAGAAGGCCGAAGTGGTCCACGCCATCGCCATGGGTGCGGTCAAGTATGCGGATCTCTCCAAGAACCGCACCACAGACTACATCTTCGACTGGGACATGATGCTGTCGTTCGAAGGCAACACGGCCCCTTACCTGCAGTACGCCTACACCCGGATCCAGTCCATCTTCCGCAAGGCTGGTGTCAATGCCGAGACCCTGACCGGTACTGTGACCCTGAACGAGGAAGCCGAAGAGGTGCTGGCCCAGAAGCTGATCCAGTTCTCCGACGCGGTCAACGGCGTGGCGGACAAGGGCATGCCGCACCTGCTCTGTACCTATCTGTACGAGCTGTCCGGCAACTTCATGACCTTCTACGAAGCCTGCCCGATCAACAAGGATGGCGTCGACGAAGCCACCCGCCAGAGCCGTCTGCTGCTGTGCGCAGCCACCGCCAAGGTCCTGAAACTGGGTCTGGGCGTGCTGGGTATCCATACCCTGGAGCGCATGTAATAGATGGCAACCCGGGATTACGTCGGCAACAGCCCGAGAAGACGGGCCGGTGGTCGTAACACCAAGAAAGCGGCACCTCGCCGCTTTCCTGTTATCCCGGCACTGCTGGCCGGGGTGCTGCTGGCAGGGTTCGGCGGCTTCCTCTACATGATCAACGGCAAGGGCAGCGATGCCCCCACCATTGAAGAACAGGTCAAGGCCAACAAACCCAAGGCGCAGAACAACGGCTTGCCGCAGGAGAAGTGGAGCTATATCGAACGGCTGGAGAACAAGCAGGTCGATATCACTGAGCCGCCCCCCCAACCGGGTGTGCTGCCACCGCCCCCTGCCCAGACCCTGACCCTGCAGCCGGAGAAACTGCCGCAGCCGGTGCCGACCGACATTCCCCAGCCGGGAACGCCTATCGGCCAGGTGCAGCCCTACAAGCCGCAACCGGTTCAACCCGCCAAGCCAGCCCCAGTGGCCAGTGCCCAGGAGCAGGTGATCGACCGCAAGGCCGAGCGTGAGCGGATGGAGCGTGAACTGCGGGCCGAGCTGGAACGGGAGCGCGCCGAAGCCACCAGGGCTCAGGCAGCGACCCAGCCGGCGCAAACCGCAGCGGCGGACAGCGGTCGCTACATGATGCAGTGCGCCGCCCTGCGCTCGCAGGATTCTGCCGAGTCGCTCAAGGCACGTATCGCCTTCGGTGCCGGCCTCTCCTCCAGCCTGCAGGTGGTGAATGGCGCCAACGGCACCGTCTACAAGGTGATGGTGGGTCCCTTCAGCGGCAAGGCGGCCGTCGATGCGGCCAACCGCAAGCTGCAAGGCTCCGGCATCAGCGGCTGCATCCCCAAAAAGGGGTGACCGCCGCCAGCGGATGAGTGATCAGGGCCGGGTTGAAGACTCGGCCCTTTTCTTTTCTGCGTCACGCGTCTCAACGGCAGTCGACCCGTGGCGGATAATCAGCCAGGGTTGAAAAGCGCCAACCCCATCCCCATCTTTCTTGCCATGCACAGTCAGGCCGTTATTCGGCTCAAGCGAGGTAAGTAAAGTGACTACCATAGTTTCTGTCCGCCGCAACGGCCAAGTCGTGATAGGTGGTGATGGCCAGGTATCCCTCGGCAACACCGTCATGAAGGGCAACGCCCGCAAGGTTCATCGTCTCTATAACGGCAAGGTGCTGGCAGGTTTCGCCGGCGGCACCGCCGATGCCTTCACTCTGCTCGAGCGCTTCGAAGCCAAACTGCAGGCCCATCAGGGTAATCTGGAACGCGCCGCCGTGGCGCTGGCCAAAGACTGGCGCACCGATCGCGCCCTGCGCCGTCTCGAGGCCCTGCTGGCGGTCGCCGATGAAAACAAATCCTTCATCATCACAGGCAACGGTGACGTGGTGCAGCCGGAGCATGATCTGATCGCCATCGGCTCGGGCGGCAACTTCGCCCAGTCCGCCGCCACCGCCCTGCTGGAGAACACGGATCTCGACGCCAAGAGCATCGTCGAGAAGTCCCTCAAGATCGCGGGCGACATCTGCGTCTTCACCAACCAGCATCACACGGTCGAAGTGCTGAATTACGATCCGAAAGAAGCCGAGCCCAAGTAAGCCCCCCATTTGCAAGGGGTGGGCCCTGCCCGCCCCGGATACAGGAATGCCATCATGTCCGAGATGACCCCGAGAGAAATCGTCCACGAGCTGGACCGACACATCATTGGTCAGGCCGATGCCAAGCGTGCCGTCGCCGTCGCCCTGCGCAATCGCTGGCGCCGGATGCAGCTCGATGAAGAGATGCGCCACGAGGTGACCCCGAAAAACATCCTGATGATAGGCCCGACCGGGGTCGGCAAGACCGAGATCGCCCGTCGTCTGGCCAAGCTGGCCAACGCTCCCTTCATCAAGGTGGAAGCCACCAAGTTCACCGAGGTGGGCTATGTGGGCAAGGAAGTGGACAGCATCATCCGCGATCTGACCGACGTCGCCATCAAGCTGGTGCGCGAGACCGAGATGGAGAAGATGAAATACCGCGCCGAGGAAGCCGCCGAGGAGCGCATCCTCGACGCCCTGCTGCCCAACCCGCGCAACAGCTGGGGCGAGGAGGAGAAGGCCGACAACTCCAACACCCGCCAGATCTTCCGCAAGAAGCTGCGGGAAGGCCAGCTGGATGACAAGGAGATAGAACTCGAGCTGTCAGCCAGCCCCATGGGCGTCGACATCATGACCCCGCCGGGCATGGAAGAGATGGCCAGCCAGTTGCAGGGGCTGTTCCAGAACCTGGGTCAGAACCAGAAGAAGAAGCGCAAGATCAAGGTCAAAGAGGCCATGAAGGCGCTGATCGAAGAGGAAGCGGCCCGTCTGGTCAACCCGGAGGAACTGAAGCAGAAGGCTATCGCCGCGGTCGAGAACAACGGCATCGTCTTCCTCGACGAGATCGACAAGATCTGCAAGCGTGGCGAGAGCTCGGGCCCGGATGTCTCCCGCGAAGGGGTACAGCGCGACCTGCTGCCGCTGGTGGAAGGCTGCACCGTCAACACCAAGCACGGCATGGTCAAGACAGACCACATTCTGTTCGTCGCCTCCGGCGCCTTCCAGGTGGCCCGCCCGTCGGATCTCATCCCCGAGCTGCAGGGTCGCCTGCCGATCCGGGTCGAGCTGACCGCGCTCACCACGGATGACTTCGAGCGCATCCTGACCGAACCGAACGCCTCGCTCACCGATCAGTACCAGGCGCTGATGGCCACCGAAGGGGTCAAGATCGAGTTCACCAAGGATGGCATCCGCCGTCTGGCCGAAGCGGCCTGGCAGGTCAACGAGCGCACCGAGAACATAGGTGCCCGCCGCCTGCACACAGTGATGGAGCGGCTGATGGAAGACATCTCCTATGACGCCTCCGAGAGGTCCGGCGAGACCTTCACCATAGACGCCGACTACGTCAACGCCCACCTCGGGGCGCTGATCGAGGACGAGGATCTGAGCCGCTTTATCCTGTAAGCGCGCCCTACCGTCATCATTCAAGACGCCTCCCTTGCGGAGGCGTCTTCGTTTTCGGCTCCCCCCTGGATCGTTTCGACCGGCGCGCCACTGTGGCCTCTTCCCGTCAGCCAGATCGCGGCGCCAATCAGCAGGCCGCTCAGGGCAAAGCTGGTCTGCATGCCGAACACCAGATCCGCCGGCATGGCCGTGGCCAGGTTGGGCGTTCCCACCAGGGTGGCAAACAGGCCACCGAGTCCGGCCGCCCCCGTCAGCTGGCCCAGATTGCGCGACAGGGTCAGCAAGCCGGCCACGGCTCCCCGCGCCTGTTCGGTTGCCACCCCCACCACGGCGCTGTTGTTGGCGGTCTGGAACAGGGCATAGCCGGCGGTCAGCAGCAGTATGGGCAGCAGATAACCGAGCGGGCCATATCCGGCGCTCAGGGTGGCCAGCCCGAGGAGCGCGATCATCATGGCCATCAACCCCAGCCGAGCGACCCGGCGCGAACCTAACCTGTCCACCAGCCAGCCGGCAGGCATGCCCGTCAAGGCCGCCAGCAGGGGTCCGCCGGAGATCATGAGCCCGACCGTCGCCATGTCGAGCTCGAACACGCCGTGCAGGTAGAAGGGGCCGATCAGCAGGGTCAGCACCATGACGCTGGCCACCAGCGCACTGGCGAGCAGGCCACCCTTGAGCCGGGAGTCGGCCAGCAGTGCCAGCGGCAGCAGGGGGAAACGGGCACGGCGCTCGCGGCGAACGAACAAGGCAGTGCCAAGCAGTGCCCCCGCCCACCAGCCCAGCGCCGGGGTGCCCCCCGAGGTCAGCGCCAGCCCGTAGCAGAGCAGCGCCACCACCAGCATCGACAGGCTCGCCAGCGTCACCCTCTCTCTTTGTGGCAAAGCCCCCTCAGGTGGCAGACCGACCATGCCGGCACCCAGCGCCAGCAGGCTGACGGGTACCAGCAACAGGAAGGGGGCCTGCCAGCCAAACCCGCCGATCAGCAGGCCACCGAACGAGGGACCAAGGGCAGTGCCGCAGGCCGAGAGGGTACCGAGCAGCCCCATGCCCCGGCCACGCTGCGCCGCAGGTACAAGCTGCCCCACCATGGCCAGCGCCAGAGAGAGCATGCAGGCCGCACCGATCCCCTGCAGTACACGCGCCGCAATCAGCCAGCCTATGGTCGGCGCCAGGGCGCACAGCAGGGATGCCAGCGCAAACAGCGCCACGCCCCCCAGCAACAGGCGCCGCCGGCCAAACCTGTCGCCGAGCCGGCCGGCCACCAGGGTCAGGCAGGTGATCCCCAGCAGGTAGGCCACCAGCACCCACTGCAGGCTGGCGAAAGGGGCGGCAAACGCCTGTCCCAGCGCGGGCAGCGCCATGTTGGTCATGCTCCCCGCCAGCATGGGCAACAGGGTGGCGAGGCCGAGTGCCAGCAAGCCGGCACGGCGAACCCAGGGAGAGGGAATTATGCTGGGGTATGGCATGGGTGTGACCTCAAGCGAACCAGGATGACCACAAGGCTAGCCCTGACGCTGATCCGGCGGAAGACGCACGACATGCAGCTTATAGCTGCACAGCACGCCATATGAAGCCATGGATTCTCGCGTATGATGAGTCAACACACAGATATGATCGCCATCGGCTGATCACCCCGCATACCAGGCCGGCGAGGGCACGACCATGAGCACCCCTGATTTCAACCTGCTGATCACCCTGGATGCGCTGCTCGATGAGGGCAGCGTGGCCGGCGCCGCCAGACGGCTGCGTCTCAGCCCCTCCGCCATGAGCCGGGCGCTGGCCCGCCTGCGTGAGACGACCGGGGATCCGCTGCTGGTACGGGCGGGCCGGGGGCTGGTGCCCACGCCGCGCGCCCTGGCCCTGCGCGAGCGGGTCAGCCAGCTGGTGCAGGAGGCCGAGGCCGTGCTGCGCCCCCAGCAGGAGATAGATCCGGCCCATCTGGTACGCACCTTTCGCCTCAGATCCAGCGACGGTTTCGTGGAGAGTGTCGGGGCGGCGCTGCTGGCGCGGCTCGCCGCCGAGGCACCCGGGGTTCGGCTGCATTTCATGGCCAAGCCCGACAAGGAGAGCGGCCCCCTGCGCGGCGGTGAGCTGGATTTTGAAACCGGCGTGATCGGCACCAATACGGCACCCGAGCTGCATACCCAGGCGCTGCTCCAGGATCGCTTCGTCGCCGTGGTGCGGCCGGGCCATCCACTGTGCGAGGGGCCCCTGACCGCAGTCCGCTATGCCGCCGCCCGCCATGTGCTGGTGTCGCGGCGCGGGCAGGAGCACGGCCCCGTCGACGAGGCGCTCGCCGCCCTGAAGCTGGAGCGTGCCATCGCCACCCTGGTGCCGGGCTTTGCCACTGCGCTGGCCCTGGTGCGGGGCAGCGATCTGGTGGCGACCGTGCCCGCCCTGCACTGCGCCTCCCTGCACGCCGATCTGGTGACCCTGCCCCTGCCCTTCCCCTTGCCCGGGATCACCCTGGCACTGCTCTGGCACCCACGGCTGGACGCCGATCCGGCTCACCGCTGGCTGCGCACCCTCATCCGTGAAACCTGCGCCCGCGCCCCCTATCAGGCCATCCCGAAAGAGCGCTGATCTGCGCCGCCACAACCCTCAGCGCCATCCGGATGCCGCACAGTGAGAGCACCTCTGCCGAGGTGCTTTCTTTCATCATGCCTGGCCAGACGAGCCCCCCCTCTTTCCCCCCTTGCTCCATGACAACCAAAGCCCAGAATGCACCACTGGTATACCTATTTATATATAGCTTTGAATTGTATCGAATTACCCCTGAGGAGATATATAAATAGACACTTGATTTGCATCAATCGTCCCGTCCCTGCGACTGGGTAGCCTAGCCTCAGAATGATGTTTTATTACTCCAAACTAGAGGCAATCATGAGCAAAGTCAGGCTGGCCGTCATAGGGAACGGCATGGTGGGGCACCGCTTCATCGAAGAGTTGATCGAGCGGTCCGATCCGGACCGGTTCGAGATCACCGTCTTCGGTGCAGAACCGCGTCCCGCCTACGATCGTGTCCATCTCTCCTCCTACTTTTCCCACCACACCAGCGAAGATCTCTCCCTCGTCAAACCCGGTTTCTACGAGAAGCACGGCATCCGCCTGCTGCTCGGCGAAGCGGTGAAAAAAATCGACAGGGCGGCCCGCGAAGTGCACTCCAACAAGGGCACTGTGGTCGGCTACGACAAGCTGGTGCTGGCTACCGGCTCCTACCCCTGGGTGCCGCCTATTGCGGGCAGTCAGCACCACGAATGCTTCGTCTATCGCACCATTGAAGATCTGAAAGCCATCCGCAGCGCCGCCAAGAGTGGCAAGAACGGGGTGGTGATCGGTGGCGGTCTGCTCGGTCTGGAAGCGGCGGGGGCCCTCAAGGCGCTCGGCCTCGAGACCCACGTGGTGGAGTTTGCCCCGGTATTGATGGCGGAACAGCTCGACGGTCAGGGCGGCCAGCTGCTGCGTCGCAAGATCGAGTCCATGGGGGTGCAGGTTCACACCAGCAAGAGCACCAGCGAGATCCTGATGCACGGCGGCAAGGAGGCCAAACACCGCCTCGCCTTCGCCGACGGCAGCCAGCTGGAAGTGGATGTGGTGGTCTTCTCCACCGGCATACGCCCGCAGGACACCCTCGGCCGTTACTGTGAACTGGCCATCGCCGAGCGCGGCGGCGTAGCTGTCGACGATCACTGCCTCACCTCCGACCCCGACATCTATGCCATCGGCGAGTGCGCCGCCTGGCAGGGCCGCTTCTTCGGCCTGGTGGCGCCCGGCTACAAGATGGCCCAGATCACGGTCGACCACCTGCTCGGCGGCGACAGCCGTTTCGAAGGGGCGGATATGAGCGCCAAGCTCAAGCTGCTCGGCGTCTCCGTCGGCTCCATCGGCGATGCCCATGGCCGCACCCCCGGCAGCCACAGCTATGTGTTCCAGGACGATCAGGCCGGCGTCTACAAGCGTATCGTGGTGAGCGAAGACAACAGCCGTCTGCTCGGTGCCGTGCTGGTTGGCGATGTGGATGACTACGGCAACCTGCTGCAGCTGATGCTCAACGCCATGCCGCTGCCCGCCCACCCGGATACCCTGATCCTGCCCGCCTATGCCGGTGCCAAGCCGACCCTGGGGGTGGATGCCCTGCCGTCCACCGCCCAGATCTGCTCCTGCTTCGACGTCTCCAAGGGCGACATAGCCCAGGCGGTCGCCGAGGGCCACACCACCCTGGCCGCCATCAAGCAGCACACCAAGGCCGGTACCGGCTGCGGCGGCTGCGTGCCCCTCATCAGCCAGGTGCTCAACGCCGAATTGGTGAAGCAGGGCATAGAGGTCAACAACCACCTCTGCGCCCACTTCCCCCACTCCCGCCAGGAGCTGTTCCACCTGGTCAAGGTGGAAGGGATCAAGAGCTTCGACGAGCTGCTGGCCAAGCATGGTCACGGCTATGGCTGCGAGGTGTGCAAGCCCACGGTCGGCTCCATCCTCGCCTCCTGCTGGAACGGCTATGTGCTGAGCCCGCTCAATACCCAGCTGCAGGACACCAACGACATCTTCCTCGGCAACATGCAGAAGGACGGCAGCTACTCCGTCATCCCGCGCATGGCCGGTGGTGAAGTGACCCCGGAAGGCTTGCTGGCGGTGGCCGAAGTGGCCCGCGACTACCAGCTCTACACCAAGATCACCGGTGCCCAGCGCATCGGCCTGTTCGGCGCCCAGAAAGACGATCTGCCCGCCATCTGGCGCAAGTTGCTGGCCGCCGGCTTCGAGACCGGTCAGGCCTACGCCAAGGCACTGCGCATGGCCAAGACCTGCGTCGGCAGCACCTGGTGCCGCTTCGGGGTGCAGGACAGCGTCGGCCTCGGGGTTTTCCTCGAGAACCGCTACAAGGGCATCCGCACCCCCCACAAGATGAAGTTCGGTGTCTCCGGCTGTACCCGCGAATGCGCGGAAGCCCAGGGCAAGGACGTCGGCATCATAGCCACGGACGCGGGCTGGAACCTCTATGTGGGCGGTAACGGCGGGATGAAACCGCGCCACGCCGACCTGCTGGCCTCCGACCTGGATCGGGAGACCCTCATCAAGCTGATCGACCGCTTTATGATGTTCTACGTCACCAGCGCCGACAAACTGCAGCGCACCTCGGTCTGGCTCGGCAACCTGGAAGGGGGCGTCGACTACCTGCGCGAGGTGATAGTCGACGACAAGCTGGGATTGAATGCCACCCTGGAACGCGACATCCAGGTGCTGATCGACAGCTACGAGTGCGAGTGGTCCCGCACCCTGAATGAAGAGGATCAGCTCAAGCGCTTCAGCCACTTCATCAACAGCGACAAGCGTGACCCGGACGTGCAGTTCGTCACCGAACGCGACCAGCACAGACCGGCCACTCCAGCAGAGCGCGAAGGTGAACAGCACAGACCGGATACCTCAGCTCCGGCCGAGCGCATTCCCGTCTATCAGATCGAAGTGGAGGCAAAGTGATGAAATTAGCCTGTCAACTCAATGACATATTTCCAGGCACCGGCGTCTGCGCCCTGATCGAAGGACGCCAGATCGCGCTGTTCCGCCCGAGCGACGCGGCCGAGGTGTTCGCCATCGACAACCGGGACCCCTTCTTCGCCGCCAACGTGTTGTCGCGCGGCATCATCTGCGAACACGAGGGTGAGCTCTGGGTCGCCAGCCCGCTCAAGAAGCAGCACTTTCGCCTGAGCGACGGCCACTGTCTCGAAAACGCAGCCATGTCGGTGCAGAGCTACCCAGTCGAAGTGCGCGACCAGCAAGTCTGGGTCGCCGTCTAATTCCATGAATATCGGGGCTGCCCGCAGGCAGCCCCCTACAAGAGAACCAACATGTATACCGAGACCATCAACAAGTGCGCCGCCAATGCGGCCCGCATCAACCGCTTCGAGCGCAGCGACAAGCTGGGCTTCTGGCTCAGCTCCGCCATGGCCGGGGCCTATGTGGGCCTGGGCATCATACTCATCTTCACCCTGGGCAACCTGGTCGACCCCAGCATTCGCCCGCTGGTGATGGGGGCCACCTTCGGCATAGCCCTGACCCTGGTTGTCATCGCCGGCTCCGAGCTGTTCACCGGCCATACCATGTTCCTCACCTTCGGGGTGAAGACGGGAAAAATTACCATGGCCGATCTGCTGCGCATCCTGCCCCAGACCTGGGCCGGCAACCTGCTCGGCTCCATAGCAGTGGCGCTGATCTACTCCTACGGCGGTAGCCTGCTGCCGGACGCGGGCAGCCTGGCCCACAAGGTGGCGCTGGCCAAGACCCAGGCACCGGCGCTGACCCTGTTCATGAAGGGCGTGCTGTGCAACTGGCTGGTCTGCCTCGCTATCTGGATGGCGCTGCGCACCGAGGGTGCCGCCAAGTTCATCGCCATCTGGTGGTGCCTGCTGGCCTTCATCGCCTCCGGCTACGAGCACTCGGTCGCCAACATGACCCTGTTCGCCCTCTCCTGGTTCGGTGCCCATTCCGAGGCCTACACCCTGGGTGGCATCGGCCACAACCTGCTGTGGGTGACCCTCGGCAACACCGTCTCCGGCGCCCTCTTCATGGGCCTCGGCTACTGGTATGCCACCCCCAAGGCTGAGCGCCCGGTCGCGGTGAACGAGACCACCACCACTGCCAGCCAGACCCAAACCGCCTGATCAGGAGGCCCCATGGACTACTTGCCCATCTTTTGCCGACTCGACAACAAACCCGTGCTGCTGGTCGGCGGCGGCGAGGTAGCGGAGCGCAAAGCGCGCCTGCTGCTGGATGCCGGTGCCCACCTCACCGTGGTCGCCCCCGAGCTCGACCCCGAGCTGGCGGAACTGGCTGCCAACGGCAGCATCGAGTGGCTGGCCGGTGAATTCGCGCCGGCACAACTGACGGGCAAGTGGCTGGTGGTGGCCGCCACCGATCGGCGCGAGGTGAACGCCCTGGTCTACCAGAGCGCCAATCAGGCGCGGATCTTTGCCAACGTGGTGGATGACCCGAAACGCTCCAGCTTCATCATGCCGTCGATCATCGACCGCTCGCCGCTGATGGTGGCCATCTCCTCCGGCGGCAAGGCCCCGGTGCTGGCCCGCTTGCTGCGGGAAAAACTCGAAGCCCTGCTGCCGCAACATCTGGGCGCCATGGCGGCCTTCGCCGGCAGCCTGCGGGAGCGGGTCAAGGCACGCTTCGCCAGCATGGGCGAGCGGCGCCGCTTCTGGGAACGGCTGCTCGGGGCGGATCGGCTCGGGCAGGCGCTGGCACGGGGTGACAAGGCCTCGGCCAACCAGCTGGCCGACGCTCTGTTTGCCGAGGATGCCGCGGCCAAGGGGGAAGTGATCCTGGTGGGCGCAGGCCCGGGCGATCCCGGTCTGCTCACCCTGCACGCCCTGCGCCAGATGCAGCAGGCGGACGTGGTGGTCCATGACCGTCTGGTCTCCGACGAGGTGATGGCGCTGGTCAGACGGGACGCCAAACGCATCTTCGTCGGCAAGCAGGCGGGCAACCACTGCGTGCCCCAGGAGGGCATCAACCAACTCTTGCTGGATGAGGCTAAAAAAGGGCAACGGGTGGTACGGCTGAAGGGGGGTGACCCCTTCATCTTCGGCCGTGGCGGCGAGGAGCTGGAGACGCTGGTCGGCAGCGGCATCGGCTTCCAGGTGGTGCCGGGGATCACGGCGGCGAGCGGCTGCGCCGCCTACGCCGGCATTCCGCTGACCCACCGCGATCATGCCCAGAGCGTGCGCTTCGTCACCGCCCACGGCAAGGGCGGCACCCAGGATCTCGACTGGCCCCTGCTGGCCCGGGATCAGCAGACGCTGGTGTTCTATATGGGACTCTCAAGCTGCGCCACCATCCGTGAGCAGCTGATGGCCCACGGCAAGGGCGGCGCCACCCCGGTGGCGCTGATCGAGCGCGGCACCCAACCTAGCCAGCGGGTCATCCGCGGCACGCTCGACCAGCTGCCTGAGCTGGCCGTCGGGGTAGAGAGTCCGGCTCTCATCATGGTGGGATCCGTGGTCACCCTGGCCGACCAGCTCGCCTGGTTCGGTCAGACTGGTGCCCCCTCGCAGGCCGCCGCACTGGCCTGAGCCGGCCGTCAGCCTCGCCATTGAGACCGTCACCACCATGGTGGCGGTTTTTTTATCCGCACTTACCGCATTCATGGTCATAACCTCTTGTTTTGAGTCTGGTATCCTATGGGGAAGGTCATCCGGCCAACCGAATTCAGGAATTCTGTTTCATGTCTCTCCCCTTCAAGAACAGCGCCAAGCAGCGTGAACAAGACAGATCGCGCATTCTCACCCTGCTGCTGGCCGATGATGCCCTCACCGACAGCCTGCTGGATCCGCAGACGGTACAGGATGCCGAGCTGCGGGATCAGACCAGCGAGCTGACGCGACTGGTCAACAGCCTGCCGGCCGCCGACATCGCCGATGCGCTGGAATCCCTGCCACCGGACGAGCGCCACGTGCTCTGGCAGCAAGTAGACCCGGAGAAACATGGCCAGGTGCTGGTCGAGGCCTCGGAGACTGTGTGGGACAGCCTGATCAGCGGCATGAGCGACAAGGCGCTGCTGCACGCCCTGCGCACCCTGGACATAGACGATCAGATCTATCTGGGTCAATACCTGCCCCGCAACCTGATGGGCCGGCTGCTCACCTCCATGGCGCCCCCCCAGCGCGACCAGGTAAGGGAGGTGATCCGCTACGGCAAGCACACGGTCGGCGCCATGATGGACTTCGAGCTCATCACGGTACGCGCCGAGGTAAGCCTGGCGACCGTGCAGCGCTACCTGCGCCTGCGCGGCAAGATCCCCGTCAACACCGACAAGCTGTTCGTCATCGACAGGCGCAACCGGCTGCAGGGGGAGCTGCCGCTCACCACTGTGCTGCTGCACAAGCCGGCGACTCTGGTCGGCGAGGTGATGGAGCGGGATCCTGTCACCTTCGATCCGGAGGACAACGACGAGGCTGCGGCCCGAACCTTCGAGCGGGACGACCTGGTCTCCGCCGCCGTCATCGACGGCCGCGGCAAGCTGATGGGCCGCCTCACAGTCGCCGAGGTGGTGGATCTGGTGTATGAGGAGAGCGACACGGATCTGCGCCGCATGGGGGGGATCAGCGAAGATGAAGACGTATTCGCGCCTGTCAACAAGGCGGTCAAAACCCGCTGGGCCTGGCTCGCCATCAACCTCTGTACCGCCTTCGTGGCCTCCCGCGTCATAGGCCTGTTCGAGCACACCATATCGCAACTGGTGGCGCTGGCGGCCCTGATGCCAATCGTCGCGGGGATCGGCGGCAACACGGGCAACCAGACCATCACCATGATAGTGCGGGCGCTGGCGCTGCAGCACATACAGGCGGGCAACGTCTCCTTCCTGCTGTGGCGCGAGCTGGGGGTGGCACTGATCAACGGTCTGGTGTGGGGCGGTACCATGGGGCTGGCCACCTATGCCCTCTATCAGGATGCGGCGCTGGGCGCCGTGATGACGCTGGCCATGATGATCAACCTGCTGGTCGCCGCCCTGATGGGGGTCATCATCCCCATGACGATGTCGCGTCTCGGCCGGGATCCGGCGATCGGTGCCAGCGTGATGATCACCGCCATCACGGATACCGGCGGCTTCTTCATCTTCCTCGGGCTGGCGACCCTGT
Source organism: Aeromonas bestiarum (assembly GCF_000819745.1). Lineage (GTDB taxonomy): Bacteria > Pseudomonadota > Gammaproteobacteria > Enterobacterales > Aeromonadaceae > Aeromonas > Aeromonas bestiarum. The sequence goes on from NZ_CDDA01000005.1 coordinate 94,130, forward strand.
TCCTCATCTAGTAGGGGCCAGTCGTCTCGATGAAAAAGGGAGCCTGCACGGCTCCCTTTTTGCTGTTCCAGGGGTCTGGCCGCTAGACCCGATACTTGGCCACCGCCTGGTTGAGCAACTTGGCCTGCTCGGTCAGGCCCTGGCTGGACTTGGCATTCTCCTCCGCCATCAGGCTCGACTCCTGGGCTATGTCGCGGATGTTGTTGACGTTGCGGTTCACCTCGTTGGCCACCAGGCTCTGCTGCTCGATGGCCGCGGCTATCTGGGTGCTCATGTCCATGATGTGGGTGACATCCTGGGTGATCTGCCCCAGCAGCTCGCCCGCCGTGCTGGCCTGCTCCGAGCTGCTGTTGCCCTGCTCGCGACAGGTCGCCATCATGCCCACTATGCTGCCGGTCTGCTTCTGCAGCGAGCTGATGATGCCGGCTATCTCCTGGGTCGACTTCTGGGTGCGGATGGCAAGGCTGCGCACCTCGTCCGCCACCACCGCAAAACCACGGCCCTGATCCCCAGCCCGCGCCGCCTCGATGGCCGCATTGAGCGCCAGCAGGTTGGTCTGCTCGGCGATGCCGCGGATCACGTCCAGCACGGAGCCTATGGTCTCGCTCTCTTTCTGCAGTTGGGCCACCTCCTGGGAGGAGCTCTCCAGATTGCCGGCCAGCGAGCGGATCTGGCGAACCGTGTTCTCGACTGCGGTGCGCCCCTCCATCGCCTTGTTGTTGGTGGCCTGGGCATTGTTGGCGGCCTGCTCTGTGTTGCGGGCTATCTCCTCTATGGTGGAGCCCATCTCGGTGGAGGCCGTCGCCACCATGTCGGTTTCCTGCAACTGGCGTGACGCCCCCTCGCTGGTGCGCCTGACGTTGCTGGAGAGGTGATCCGCCGCCTCGGTCAGGGTATGCACGCTCTGCTTCACATCGCCGATCAGATGGCGAAAGCCCCCCAGCATCACGTCCAGATTGCCTGCCAGCTGGGCCATCTCGTCGGCTCCTTGCAGCTCGATCTTGAGGCGCAGGTCGTTGTCCTGGCGGATGCGGTTGACTGTATCGTTCACCCGCGAGATGGGCCTGTCTATGCTACGGCCCAGCAAGATGCTCATGATGCCGATCAGCACTATGATCACGCCGCCGCAGACCAGCATCAGGCTGTTGAGGCGCGAGGTCTGCCGCACCAGTTCGTCGGCTATGTGCTGACCGAGGGCGGTGAAGCCCTGCTCGGTCTGATGCACCAAGTCCCGCATCTGGTTGCGCAGCCCCTCATCCTCTTTCAGCCCCAGCACCTGCATGCCCTCCACCAGGGCGACGAAGTCCTGCCGATACTGCAGGCTGGCCTGTTCCAGCTTGCCGCGGTCCGCCTCCGGCAGCGTCGCCAGGCTCTCCTGGAAGCTCTTGTGCAAGGTCTGGAAACGCTCCAGATACTGGATGTCGGAGCGCAGCATGAAGTCTTTCTCCGCCCGCCTCAGTTGCAGCATTGTGATGATCAACCCCTGCTGATCCAGCTGCTTGAGCCCCTCCTCGACCTGATGCACAGCCGCCCTCAGACGGCCGTAGAGACCATCTTCCGGCCCCAGCCCTATGGTCTGCTGCTGCGCCACCAGATCGTTGAAGGCCTTGCCATAGGCCCCCATCTGCTGATCCAGCCGGGCCAGCTCGCCGTTCACGGCCCTCAGGTTGTCATCGGCACTCAAGGTCTGGTCCAGCTTGTGAAAATCGGCAAGCCCCTGGTTGAAGCGATCGACGAAGGCCAAATCCTTGCGGATCAGGAAATCCTTCTCGGCCCGCCGCAGGTTCAGCATGGCAATCTCGAGCGCATCCACGTTGCGCTGAGCCTCGGTCAGGTGGCGACTCACCTGACTGGAGTAGAGAAACAAACCGCTCAGCACCAGCATGGCAATGGCCACCAGCACTGTGTTCAGGATCAACTTATGACGGATCAGCACGATGGACCTCTCACGAACAGGGAATGAACTGCATTGAGCTTATGCAGAAAACGCCATCCCTGTTGTTGTTCAAGGAATATTCATTGAAATGCCAGTCCCACTCCTTATACTGGATCCCACCTGTTTCCAGCCGTGGATTTGACACTATGGAATACAACACTTCAGAACTGTGCGACATCTATCAGGACATGGTGGATGTGCTCGAACCCATGCTCTGCTCCTTCGGCGGCCGCGCCTCTTTCGGCGGCGTCATCACCACAGTCAAATGCTTCGAATCGAATGGCCTGATCCGTGAACTCGTCAAAGAGAACGGCGTCGGCCGCGTGCTGCTGATCGATGGCGGTGGCTCCATGCGCCGCGCCCTGATCGACAGCGAGATCGCCACTACGGCAGCCGAGAACGAGTGGGAAGGCATCGTCTGCTACGGCTGCGTGCGCGAAGTCGACATCCTGGAAGATCTGGATATCGGCATTCAGGCACTGGCCGCCATTCCGGTGGGCGCCGACAGCAAGGACGTGGGGGAGACGGATCTGCCGGTCAACTTCGGTGGCGTCACCTTCCTGCCGGATGATCATCTCTACGCAGACACCACAGGGGTGATCCTCTCCCCTGAGGCGCTCGATATCGAGTAAGCCGCAACCTGAGTTGTGACGATGGGAGCCTTGGCTCCCATTTTTTATGGCTGCAACTTGCTGAAAAAAAACAAAAAAAGAGGGCCAGAAGAACTGGCCCTATAACTGGAAGCAATGTGAGCAATGTCGTGCCTTCACAAGAAGTCCATCACGTTGGAACGAATGAAGTCTTTCCCGGAAAACAAGTTAACAATAATCATTCTCATTTAACTAAGCAACTCTTATTTGCCAAACGTGCAAAAAAATTGACCACCGCTGGGGTGGTCAATTGCATCAGGCCTGGCGCGTCGCCGTTTGCAGGCCGGCCAATCCGGCCTCGCCCACCAGCTTGCGGCTGAGATAACGCAGCAAGACGCCGTAGAGAGGCACAAACAAACCAAGGCTTATCAGCAACTTGAATACATAGTCCACGGTTGCGATCTCGACCCAGTGCTCGGCCATGAAGGGATCCGTGCTGCGCCAGAAGGCGATGCTGAAGAAAGCGATGGTATCCACCAGGTTGCCAAACAGGGTCGAGGCGGCTGGCGCCACCCACCAGGCCCTGAGCAGCCGCAGCCGGTTGAATACCACCACGTCCATGAACTGGCCCACCAGATAGGCCATGAAGCTGGCCAGCGCGATACGCGCCACGAACAGATTGAACTCCGCCAGATTGCCCATGCCCTGATAACTGCCCTCGAAGAACAGCACGGAGAGCACATAGGAAACGGCCAGCGCAGGCAACATCACGGTCTGGATGATCTTGCGCGCCAGACCGGCACCGAAGATCCGCACCGTCAGATCGGTGGCCAGGAAGATGAACGGGAAGCTGAAGGCACCCCAGGTAGTGTGGAAGCCGAAGATGGTGATCGGTAGCTGCACCAGATAGTTGCTGCTGGCGATGATCAGGATGTGGAACAACGAGAGGCGCACCAGCGCCGTCTGGTGCTGAGCAGGGGTCAAATTCATATTGTGACCTTTTTGGTTAATGGGGTTAGGGAACCCATACCGCCACCATTGGCGATAATTGAGGGGCGAGATTATACGCCCCCCAACTGATAGTTCAATCTTTATGCTGTTGATTCGACCAGCGGCCATTGTCATCGAAGGGCAAGGTCATGCGCCCCAAACAGCCCGTTCAGCCGCTATGCTGGCGACCGAGCCAGAGCAATACCTCGCGATCGACCGGCTGTACCGCCGTCAGCCAGCAACCGCTATGGTGTTCATACTCCAGCCTGAGCTGGCTGCCTTCAAATTCCAGCAACCAGCCGTGGCGATCGGCGCCCCACTCCTTGTCGAGCAGCCTGAGCTCCCACTCCTGCAGCAAGGCCTCGGCCAGCGCCGGGAAGGTATCCCAGCAGAGCCCGGGGCAATCCAGCATCAGCACGGCCGACTCAATGTCTGTCCGCGTTACACGCCAATTCATCTCTCATCCCTCAACTGCTGCAAGAAAGCTCGCCACCGCAATACCACTGGGGAACCGGTGTCGCCAGGTCGTCATACTCGGGTTGTTCGTCATAGGGGTGCTGCAAGGCCGCAAACAACCGCTCGAACGGAGTCATATCCCCCGCCTCGGCGGCATCTATCGCCTGCTGGGCCAGGGCATTGCGCAGCACGTACTTGGGATTGACGGCGTCCATCTGCCGCTTGCGGGCGGCATCCTCGCCTCCCTCCCGCACCAGTCGCGCCCGATAGCGCGCGAGCCACTGCTGCCAGAGCGCAGGATCCGGCAGCAGTGCCAACAGGGAGGCGGGCAAATCCCCCTGCTGAGTAACCTCACCCAGCCGGCGCAGGAAGAGGTGATAGTCCACTCCCTGGCTCGCCAACAGCCGGAACAGCTCGCGGAACAGCGCCGGGTCCTCCTCTTCCCACACCGCCAGCCCGAGCCGGGCGCGCATCAGTTCGGAGTAGTGCAGCATCAATTGATGTTCATACTCGGCCAGCGCGGCGGCCAGGGCCTCGCCGTCCACATGGTCCGCCAGCGCCTGCGCCAGCTTCTGCAGGTTCCAGTAACCCACCGCCGGCTGCTGATCCAGCGCGTAGCGGCCACCCGGATCCGAGTGATTGCAGACAAAGTCCGGCACATAGGCATCGATGAAACCGTAGGGACCGTAATCCAGGGTCAGCCCGAGCAGCGACATGTTGTCGGTGTTCATCACGCCGTGGCAGAAACCGGCGGCCTGCCACTTGGCGATGAGCCGCGCGGTACGCCGCACCACCTCGGCAAACAGTTCGGCCCCGTTGTTCAGCTCGGGGAAGTGGTGACGCAGCAGATAGTCGATGAGCAGCTGTATCTTCTCTCCCTGCCCGCTCCAGGCGAAATATTCGATATGACCGAAACGCAGGTGGCTCGGGGCTGTGCGCAGCACTGTCGCCCCGCGTTCTTCCTGTTCCCGGTAGACAGGCTCCTGGCTGCCAACCAGCACCAGCGCCCGGGTGGTGGGAATGCCGAGGGCATGCAACGCCTCGGAGGCGAGATACTCGCGGATGCTGGAGCGCAGCACGGCACGACCGTCACCGAAGCGGGAGAAGGGGGTCTTGCCCGCCCCCTTCAGATGCAGATCCCAGCCCTGACCATCCGGCGCCAGCTGCTCCCCCAGCAGCAGCGCACGGCCATCGCCGAGCCGCGGGCTGTAACCACCGAACTGATGACCCGCATAGACCTGGGCCACCGGCTGCATGCCGGGCAGCGGCTGGCCCAGACCACAACAGGCAAGCCAGTCTGTTTCGCCGACATCGCCCAGTCCCAACTCGTTCAGCAGGCCGTGGTTGAGGTGCAGCAAGCTGGGCTCGCACAGCGGCTGGGGGGCCACGGGCTCACAGGCCCAGGGCAGTTCGGTGGCGAAAGTGTTGATCAGCTTCATGGTAGTGCGATTCGTCCCTGCGTATGCTCGTGTTACTCTTTATACCGCCGTCGGCCGAGTTCGGCTAACAGGTGATCGCGCTATTTCATTTCAAGGAGAAGAAGATGCAAAGATGGTTGGGCACCCTGCCCCTGCTGATGTTGTTGTGGGGACAGGCCCAGGCGGCCGATATCGAGGCGGGCAAGGCCAAGGCGGCGGTCTGCTCCGCCTGCCATGGGGTCGAGGGCAAGGCACTGATCCCCAACTATCCCCATCTGGCCGGCCAGAATGCCGCCTATCTGGTGAAACAGCTGAAAGCCTTCAAGGAGGGCAGTCGCAAGGAACCCCTGATGCTGCCCTTCATGGCGCCGCTCACCGAGGCCGACATGGAGAACCTGGCGGCCTATTACGCCAGCTTGAAATAACCTCTCTGCGCCCGACGGACGGGCGCCCCATTCCTGATTTTCCCTCATCCAGGAGTGCACCTGCTGCGGTCGATTAGGCTTCGCTAATCGACCCTAGCGCCTACAGTAGTCGATGATAAGGTCCATAAAGGCCTCACCGAAGCGCTCCAGCTTGCGATGCCCGACGCCATTGACCGCCAGCATCTCCGCCTCGGTCATCGGCATCAGCTGAGCCATCTCCACCAGGGTCGCGTCGTTGAACACCACATAGGGCGGCACCTCTTCATCCTCGGCAATCTGTTTGCGCAGGCCGCGCAGCTCCTTGAACAGCCGCTTGTCGTAGTTGGCGTTGTCCAGCAGGCCGTTGCGCTTCTCCTTGCGACTGGAGATGGGCTGCAGCCGTGGCACCGCCAGTTCCAGCTTCATCTCGCCGCGCAGCACCGGGCGGGCCGCCTCGGTCAGCTGCAGCACCAGATTGCGGGTGATGTTCTGGGTCAGCAGCCCCTTGTGGATCAGCTGGCGGATCACGCTCATCCAATACTCGTGGCTCTGATCCTTGCCGATGCCGTAGGTCGACAGCTTGTCGTGGCCGTGATCCTTGATGCGCTGGTTGAGGGAGCCGCGCAGCACCTCCACCACATAGCCCACCCCGAAGTTCTGACCCACCCGCCAGACGCAGGAGAGCGCCTTCTGGGCATCCTCGGTGCCGTCGTAGCTCTTGGGCGGATCCAGACAGATGTCGCAGTTGCCGCACGGCTTGTCGTTGTACTCGCCGAAGTAGTTGAGCAGCACCTGGCGGCGGCAGGTCTGCGCCTCGGCGAAGGCCGCCATCACGTTGAGCTTGTACTGCTCAACCTGCAACTGCTGGGGGTTTTCTATGTTGTCGAGCAGGCGGCGCACCCGGCCTATGTCGGCGGGATCGTACAGCAGCAGCGCCTCGGCGAGCGTGCCATCGCGGCCGGCCCGGCCCGTCTCCTGATAGTAGGACTCGATGTTCTTGGGGATGTCGTAGTGCACCACGAAGCGCACGTTCGGCTTGTCGATACCCATGCCAAACGCCACCGTCGCCACCACTATCTCTATGTCATCCTTGAGGAAGGCATCCTGGGTCTGCTGGCGCTGGGCCAGGGGCAGACCGGCGTGGTAGGGCGCAGCCTTGCTGCCGTGACGGGAGAGGCGCTCGGCCACCTCCTCCACCCGATTGCGACTGGAGCAGTAGACGATACCGCAGTTGCCCTTCTGGCTCTGCACATAGCGCAGCAACTGCTCCGCCGCCTTGAACTTCTCCACCAGGCTGTAGCGGATATTGGGCCTGTCGAAGCTGGCGGTGTGGATGAAGGGATCGTTGAGCTCCAACCGGTGCAGCATATCGCTGCGGGTCGCCTCGTCGGCGGTGGCGGTGAGCGCCACCACGGGCACCTGGGGGAACCACTGCTTGAGCCGCCCGAGCGCCGCGTATTCCGGCCGGAAATCGTGACCCCACTGGGAGACGCAGTGGGCCTCGTCGATGGCAAACAGGCCGAGCGGCAGCTCCGCCAGCCGATCCATGAACTCGTGCTGCAACAAGCGCTCGGGGGAGACGTAGAGCAGCTTGATCTCGCCGCGACGCATGGCGGCAAAGTTCTGGATCATCTCCTCCCGGCTCAGGGCCGAGTTGATGTAGATGGCCGCCACACCGTTGGCGCGCAGGCTGTCGACCTGATCCTTCATCAGCGAGATAAGCGGGGAGACCACTACGCCCAGCCCGGGTCGCAGCAGCGCCGGGATCTGGAAGCAGAGTGACTTGCCGCCACCTGTGGGCTTGAGCACCATGGCATCGCGTCCCGCCACTATCTGCTCGATGATCTCCAGCTGGCCCGGCCGAAATTGCTGGTAGCCGAATACCGCCTGCAACAAGGCAAGTGGGGTATCGGGCAAGGTTTCGGCAATGACGGTCATGGGCTCTCCTTTGGGGTCGCCATTCTAAAGCAGCCGCCGCTCACAATAAACCTGCCATTGCGACTGTTAAGGAAGTGTTGCAGACTGGCTGGAGTTTTTACTCGGCTTTGATGACAGGGATCGGTATCAGAGAATGAAACACATGCTGAAGAAGATGGCGCTCAGTGGCATTGCCAACCTGTTCGCCGAGCGGATGCCGTTCAACAAGCTGATTGGCATGCAGGTGACCCACTACGACTTCGAGAAGGTGGAGCTGCGCATCAAGATGGATGACAAGCTGATCGGCAACCCCTTCCACAACATCTTGCACGGCGGCGTCACCGCCAGCCTGCTGGATGTGGCCGGCGGCATGATAGTCGCCGCCTCCTGCATCGACGAGCTGGAAGACTTCTCCCCCAGCTACCTCAAGGAGCGCTTCTCTCGCCTCGGCACTATAGATCTGCGGGTGGACTACCTGCGTCCGGGCCGCGGCAACGAGTTCATCGCCACCGCCCACATCATCCGCGCCGGCAGCAAGGTCGCCGTCGCCCGAATGGAACTGCACAACGAAGAGGGCACCCACATCGCCTTCGGTACCGGCACCTATCTGGTGGGCTGACTCACCCATTGCATAAAAACCACGCTGCTAATCTGATTTTAATCATTAGAATCCTTACCCCCTCTGCCGCCCACGGGTCCATACTGAAATTCGGGATTGTGTGCAGAGGGAGGATTGCAGGCGATGAGTGCGAAACTGGCCACCAAACCATCCAGAGCCTTGTTGACACAGCTCGAGTCCATGCTCGACGAGGTGCAGACACCCGAGTGTCGCCACTGGCTGGAACAGGAGCTTGAGGGATACTCTCTCTGTTCGCCCCTGCCCTGGTATCGCATCGTAGCCTGTCGGCAACGCGGTCACTTCTTGGATCTGAAGACGGGAAAATATTTGACCTGTCATATCAACAGTCAAACGCTAAGCCAACGCGATCTGGCCCAGATTCAGTTCATCTATGCCCGTGAACCCGCCGCCCATTATCTACTGCAACGCAATTCCGGTATTGAACCCTGGCCAGAGCAGCTGCTGGAAGATTATCAAGAGCAGTTGATCCCCGGCCATTTATGCCTGCAAGCCTGGCATGAGCCCGTGTCTTCATTACGTTCACAACTGATGGAGGGAATCGAACATTTCATTAGTGAGTACCCCAAGCACGCGGCCTTGCAACCTCAACACAGCTTCAAGGCATTGCGGCATCAGCACTGGCATATCTGAGTAAGCGCCTAGGGCGCAAGGAGGGCACCATAGACAAGACCCATAGCGAGATTGCCACAATCTAGAGTGCCGGAGTCAGGATCAGACTCCACCCTGGGCCACCGAGCGGTGGCCCTTTTAATGTCTGCGCACCACGACGGCAGCCGGATAGATGAGCAAGAAAGCCGCATCGGTATCGATATGCCACCACCAGCAACCAGCAACCAGCAACCAGCAACCAGCAACCAGCAACCAGCAACCAGCAACCAGCAACCAGCAACCAGCAAGATATTCCGTAGCGGGATCGGTAAAATCCAGATGTGAAAAGGCCGCTCATTGAGCGGCCTTTTCTAATATGGTCGGTGTGAGAGGATTCGAACCTCCGACCCCTTCGTCCCGAACGAAGTGCGCTACCAAGCTGCGCTACACACCGATGTCTGCGGGGCGAGAATTTACCTAATGCCCCGACATGACACAAGCCTTTTTTGTGTTTTAAGGGAAAAAAATGGCCGTTCGTTCAACTATTCAGCGCTTTGGCACCGGGTTCACAGAAAGGGTGCAGGGACGTGACATTTTTCCAACCCATCCTAGGGAAGCTGAAATTCGGCCGGCCCCAGCAAACGGCGACGCCAGTCGGCCACCACCCCATGCTCCAGCCAGTTGGCCGCATGCTGGCGCCAATTGGGAGAGAGCGCCGGATTCTCCAGCAGCAACAGCAGATCCGCTTCGTCCCGTAGCTGATTGAACAGGATATCGGCGGTGCGTTTCACCGTCAGGGCGGGATAGGGCCTGTCGACCAATTCCATCGTCTCCTGCGGTGCGACAGTCCCCTCCTCCAGCACCCGCAACAGCCAGCCACAACGACCATTGAGCTGCATCACCTGTGACATCTGGCCATAGCCGAAACGCTGGTTGAGCTTGAAACAGGGGGATCTCGGCTGACTTATCTGGATCAGCGCCTCACCGAGTCGATAGACATCGCCGATACAGGCCTCAACCTCGGTCAGCCCGAGACCGGACAGGTTCTCGCCAAAGGCGGCGGGTTGCCAGGGCGTACGCGGTGCGGCCAGGCCCAGCGCTGCTTGCCAGTTGTGCCACCAGGGGTAGTGATCGGCGGGATAGTAGTGCAGTGCGCGATCCGGGCCGCCGTGATGGCGCTGGTCGCTCTGTTCATCTCCCTCCAGGCCAGAAAAACTGCACCACAGGGGATTGCCTGCCACATGCTTGTCGATGGCACTGACGAGAGCGGGAGCCAGTTCGGCATTCATCTCGGCGCTCTGGCCGATAAAGAGGGAGATCCGCATTCCATTCTCCTGACGGATGAGAGAATGCGGATCTTAGGGGCTGTTGACGCTGCGGCGCAAGCCATGTTGCGGCGTCAACAGCCCCGGGGTCAGGCGACGGCCTGCATCTGGGTGGTCATGGCAATCTCGGCACGGCGGCGTTTCTCCGCCTTGGCCATCAGATACCAGCTGCCAAAGGTGAACAGTGACACCGACAGCAGGATCAGGCTGGCTACCGCGTTGATCTCGGGTTTCACCCCGAGCCGCACCGCCGAGAAGACTTCCATCGGCAGGGTAGTGGCGCCCGGACCCGAGACGAAGCTCGCCAGCACCAGATCATCCAGTGACAGGGCGAACGACATCATGCCGCCCGCCGCCAGCGAGGGGGCTATCATGGGGATGGTGATCAGGAAGAACACCTTCCAGGGTTTGGCCCCCAGATCCATGGCCGCCTCCTCAATGGAGAGATCCAGTTCCCGCAGGCGCGCCGACACCACGATCGCCACGTAGGCGGTACAGAAGGTGGTGTGGGCGATCCAGATGGTCAGCATGCCCCGCTCGGCCGGCCAGCCAATCAGCTGGGCCATGGCCACGAACAGCAGCAACAGCGACAGACCCGTGATCACCTCGGGCATGACCAGGGGCGCCGTCACCAGGCCACCGAACAGGGTGCGACCGCGGAAGTGCGGGATCCGGGTCAGCACGAAGGCCGCCATGGTCCCCAGCGCCACCGCCGCAATGGCGGTATAGAAGGCGATCTCCAGCGAGCGCAACACAGAGCCAATCAGCTGCTTGTTGTCGAGCAGGCCGAAGTACCACTTCAGCGACCAGCCCCCCCACACAGTCACCAGCTTGGAGGCGTTGAAGGAGTAGATCACCATGATGACCATGGGCAGGTAAATAAACAGCAATCCCAGCCACAACATCAGCTTGGCAAAACCAAAGCGCCTCATACTTTACCCTCCAGCTCTTTGGCCTGGTTGCAGTTGAACAGGGATGACAGGGGGACTATCAGCAGTTCCTTTTTCATACCTTGCCCTCCAATTCCTTGGCCTGGTTGCGGTTGAACAGGATAATCGGGACTATCAGCACCGCCAGCATCACCACCGCCAGGGCAGACGCCACCGGCCAGTCACGGTTGTTGAAGAACTCCTGCCACAGCACCTTGCCGATCATCAGGGTCTCGGGGCCGCCAAGCAGTTCCGGGATCACGAACTCGCCCACCACGGGGATGAACACCAGCATGCAGCCGGCTATGATGCCGTTCTTGGAGAGCGGTACCGTGATCCGCCAGAAGCGGGTCAGGTTGCGGGCACCGAGGTCGGAGGCCGCCTCCAGCAGGCTCTGATCGTGTTTGACCAGGTTGGCGTAGAGCGGCAGCACCATGAACGGCAGGTAGGAGTAAACGATGCCGATATAGACCGCCAGGTTGGTGTTGAGTATGGTCAGCGGCTCGTCAATCAGGCCAATGCCCATCAGCAGGCTGTTGAGCAGGCCGTTGTTGCTGAGGATCCCCATCCAGGCGTAGACCCGGATCAGAATCGCGGTCCAGGTCGGCATCATGATGAGCAGCAGCAGAACGGTCTGGGTCTCCTTGTTGGCCCGCGCAATGGAGTAGGCCATGGGATAGCCTATCAGCAGACAGAGCAGGGTGCTGACGAAGGCCATCTTGAGGGAGCCCAGGTAGGCCGCTATGTAGAGCTCATCCTCCTGCAGCAGCAGGTAGTTGCCCATGTTGAGCAAGATGGTGAGCTGATTGTCGGCCCAGCTCACCACGTCCGTGTAGGGCGGGATGGCCACGTCCGCTTCGGCGAAGCTGATCTTCACCACTATGATGAAGGGCAGCAGGAAGAAGAGGAACAGCCAGAAGAAGGGCACGCCGATCACCAGCTGGCGCCCGCCCAGTCGCTTCAGTCGTCTCAATGCCTTCATGATTGCAACACCACGCCGCTGTCATCTTCCCAATAGAGGAACACCTGGTCATCCCAGGTCGGCCGCTTGCCGTGGCGTTCGGCATTGGCGATGAAGGCCTGCACGATTTTGCCCGAAGGCAGCTGGATGTGATAAACCGAGTGACCGCCCAGATAGGCGATGTCATAGACCTCACCCTTGGTCCAGTTGAAATCGGGGTGCTCGATCTCGGTCGGTTTCTGGGTGCTCATCAAGAGTTTTTCCGGCCGCAGGGCGTAGGTGACCTTCTTGTTCTCGGCGCGGGAGCTGATGCCGTGGCCCACGTAGATGGGCTGCTCCAGATCGGCGCAGGCGATGGTGGCGTGGTCCTGCTCATCCTCCACCAGCAGGCCGTCAAACAGGTTGACGTTGCCGATGAACTCGCACACCAGCCGGCTGGCCGGGGTCTCGTAGATGTCCATCGGGCTGCCGATCTGCTCGATGCAACCCAGATGCATGATGGCGATCCGTTCGGCCATGGTCATGGCCTCTTCCTGATCGTGGGTCACCATGACGCAAGTTACGCCGACCCGCTCTATGATCTCCACCAGCTCGAGCTGCATCCTGGAACGCAGCTTCTTGTCCAGCGCCCCCATGGGTTCGTCCAGCAGCAACAGCTTGGGGCGCTTGGCCAGCGAGCGGGCCAGTGCCACCCGCTGGCGCTGGCCACCGGAGAGCTGGTGCGGCTTGCGGCGCGCATACTGGGTCATCTGCACCAGCTTGAGCATCTCCTCGACCTGCGCATCGATCTCGGCCTTGGGCAGGCCATCCTGCTTGAGGCCGAAGGCGATGTTCTGCGCCACCGTCATGTGGGGGAACAGGGCGTAGGACTGGAACATCATGTTGATGGGACGTTCATAGGGCGGCATGTCGGTGATGTCGACGCCATCGAGGAACAGGCGCCCCTCGGTGGGGCGCTCGAATCCCGCCAGCATCCGCAGCAGGGTCGACTTGCCGGAACCGGATCCCCCCAGCAGGGCGAAGATTTCCCCCTTGTGGATGTTGAGTGACACGTTGTCGACCGCCAGCGTTTCATCGAACTGCTTGCTTACCCTGTCAATCTTCACCAGCACTTCTTTGCGCTGCTGGTTGCCCTCGAGGGCTTTCTTGTAGGCACTGGAGGCTATCGCCATTACCAAACTCCCAAACGTGATACCGGCCTGGGCCGATCCATAAAACAGTCTGGCGCCCCAGGATGGGCGCCAAGGTTAGGTTCCGGACTTGATCTTGGTCCAACTCCGGGTGATCAGACGCTGCACCGCACGGGGATGTGCCTGCTGCACATACAGCCGTTCCAGCACCGCCTGGGGTGGATAGACGGACTCGTCATTGCGCACGCTCTCGTCCATGTACTCGCCCGCCTTGGCATTGGGATTCGCATAGCCCACATGGTTGCTGACCTTGGCGATCACCTCGGGCTGGAGTACGTAGTTGATCAGGGCGTGCGCCTCTTTCACGTTGGTGGCATCCGTCGGGATCGCCATCATGTCGAACCAGAGGTTGCCCCCCTCCTTCGGGATGCTGTAGGCAATCTTGATCCCCTTGCCCGCCTCGTCGGCACGGGCCGCCGCCTGCAATATGTCACCGGAGAAGCCGGCCGCGACGCAGATGTCGCCGTTGGCCAGATCGCCTATGTACTTGGAGGAGTGGAAGTAGGCCACGTACGGCCGCACCTTGAGCAGCTGGCTCTCGGCACGCTTGAGATCGGCCGGATCCTGGCTGTTGGGGTCGAGCCCGAGGTAGTTGAGTGCCGCCGGTATCATCTCGTCGGCCGAATCGAGGAAGGCAACACCACAGCGGGCCAGCTTCTGCATGTTTTCCGGCTCGAAGATCATGGCCCAGGAGTCAATCTTGTCGACTCCCAGCACGGCCTTGACCTTGTCCACGTTGTAACCGATGCCGTTGGTACCCCACAGGTAGGGCACGGCGTACTGATGACCCGGATCCACCTTGTCGAGCTGCTTGAGCAGCACGGGATCCAGATTGGCCAGATTGGGCAGCAGGGCAGGATCCAGCTTCTGGAAGGCCCCCGCCTTGATCTGTTTGGCCAGGAAATTGTTGGAAGGCACCACCAGATCGTAACCGGTGCGTCCGGTCAGCAGCTTGCCTTCCAGGGTCTCGTTGGAATCAAACACGTCGTAGACGGTCTGGATCCCGGTTGCCTGCTGGAAGTCGCTGAGGGTGGTCTCGCCGATATAATCGGACCAGTTGTAAAAATGAACCACAGGGGCGGCCTGGGCCACGTTTGCCAGCCCCAGCGCCAGGGCCATAGTCACTATCTTGGTTGTGTGCACGTATCTCAGTCCTCATGTTTTTTGGTATGCCAGCTGCGCATCCATACGCGCCGTTCAACCTGTCGGGTTGTCACCACCCTCCCGGCCGAACTGCGGACCGGGAGGGGCACTCGTCACTTATTTACCTGATTTGATCTTGGTCCAGCTGCGGGTCATCAGACGCTGCACCTTGGCCGGCAGATCCGGGAAGGTGTAGATCTTCTTGAGTGTCTCCGCGTTCGGGTAGATACCCGGGTCGGTACGGATAGGCTCATCCACCAGCGGGGTCGCCGCCTTGTTGCCGTTCGGGAACTGCACCACGTTGGTGATGCTGGCGATCACTTCCGGCTTCATCAGATAGTTGATGAAGGTGTGAGCGGCCTCGACGTTCTTGGCATCGGCCGGGATGGCCAGCATGTCAAAGAAGCTGCCAGCCCCCTCTTTCGGAATTGTGTAGGTCAGCGCCACACCATTCTTGGCCTCCGCCGCCCGCGCCTTGGACTGCTGCAAGTCACCGGAGTAACCGACCGCGACGCACAGGTTGCCGTTGGCCAGATCCGAGATGTACTTGGAGGAGTGGAAGTAGGCGGTATAGGGACGGATGGAGAGGAACAGCGCCTCTGCCTTCTTCAACTCATCCGGCTTCTGGCTATCCGGTTTGAAGCCCAGATATTGCAGGGCAGCCGGCAGCATTTCGGTCGGTGAGTCGAGGAAGGAGACGCCACACTCCTTCAGCTTGGCCATGTTCTCCGGTTTGAACACCAGATCCCAGGAGTCCACAGGCGCGTCCTTGCCCAGCACGGCTTTCACCTTCTCGGCGTTGTAGGCGTAGCCAATGGTGCCCCACAGGTAAGGGATCGAGTACTGGTTGCCCGGATCGCTCGGCTCGAGCGCCTTCAACAGGTCGACATCCATGTTTTGCCAATTGGAGAGCTTGGACTTGTCCAGCTTCTGGAAGACACCCGCCTTGATCTGCTTGGCCAGGAAGGGGTTGGACGGCACGACTATGTCGTAGCCCGAGCTGCCCGCCAGCAACTTGGCTTCCAGCACCTCGTTGCTGTCGAACACGTCGTATACCACCTTGATGCCCGTCTCTTTCTGGAAGTTTTCCAGGGTATCCGGCGCGATATAGTCGCTCCAGTTGTAGACGTGCAACACCTTGTCCTCGGCCATCGCCCCGGCACTCATCATGACCAGCGCCACGGAAGCGGCAATCATTCCCGTTTTGAAAGACATAGTCCTTGTCTCCTAAGCAAATTGTATGCGCAAGCCAACCTGCCAGGCACTCGCCTACCCTTTCAGCTTTGCAGCCGTCAGATCCAGACTGAGCCTGGCCAGATTGACCAATTCATCCACCTGTTCCTCGGTGATCACCAAGGGGGGCGATATGATCATGGTATCGCCGACAGCCCTCATCACCAAGCCATTGTTAAAGCAGAACTCCCGGCAGGTCATACCGGCCTGCAACCCAGCCGGGAAGCGGCTGTTGGTCTGTTTGTCCTGCACTATTTCCAGCGCGGCCACCAGGCCTTTGCCACGGGTTTCGCCCACCAGCGGATGGTCGGCCAATTCGCGCCAGCGGCGCTGCAAATAGGGGCCGATGTTATCATGAATTCGCTTAACTATGCTCTCATTTTGCATAAGCGTAATGTTGGCGATGGCCACGGCGCAGGCCACAGGATGGCCGGAGTAGGTGAAGCCATGGTTGAATTCGCCCCCCTCCTCCACCAGCACCTTGGCGACCCTGTCGCCCACCATCACAGCCCCCATCGGCAGATAGCCGGAGGTGATCCCCTTGGCCAGACACATGAGATCCGGCTTGATGCCAAACCCTTCGCTGGCGAACCAGTGGCCGGTACGACCGAAACCGCAGATCACCTCGTCGGCGATGAGCAGGATGCCGTAGTGATCGCAGATGCGCTGGATCTCGGGCCAGTAGCTGTCGGGCGGAATGATGACGCCGCCGGCCCCCTGGATGGGCTCGCCGATGAAGGCGGCGACCTTGTCCACTCCCAGTTCCAGTATCTTCTGCTCCAGCTGGCGGGCGCGCTCCAGACCGAACTCATGGGCACTCATCCCCTGCCCCTCACCGAAGTGGTAGGGCTGATCGATGTGCACTATGCCGGGAATGGGCAGGCCGCCCTGGGCATGCATGCCCTTCATGCCGCCCAGGCTGGCACCCGCCACCGTCGAGCCGTGGTAGGCGTTGTGGCGACTGATGATCACCTGCTTGTCCGGTTGCCCCTTGCTGGCCCAGTAGTGGCGCACCATGCGCAGCACTGTATCGTTGCACTCCGAGCCCGAGCCGGTGAAGAAGACGTGATTGAGATGGGAAGGGGTGATCTCGGCCAGCAGGGTCGCCAGCTCGGCCGCAGGCGGGTGGCTGGTCTGAAAGAAGAGGTTGTAGTAGGGCAGTTGCTGCATCTGTTTGGTGGCGGCATCCACCAGCTCCTGTCGGCCGTAGCCCATGTTGACGCACCAGAGGCCCGCCATCCCGTCCAGAATGCGCTTGCCTTCGGAGTCTTCCAGATAGACACCTTCGGCCTTGGTGATGATGCGGCTGCCCTTCTTGTTGAGCGCCTGAAAATCGGTAAAGGGGTGCAGGTGGTGGCTGGCATCCAGCTGTTGCCACTCACGTGTGGTCTGCTTCATTGCTTGCTCCTCGGTTCCTTCGATTTAAGCGAGAATCTTTCGTCCGTCGGTGAGGGCGGCTGGCGCGCTCACTATCACTGCCACTCACGGGCAGTGTGTTGATTCCATATGAGCAGGAGAGGCCGTCATCGGCCTCCCCGTTTCTGGGCGGCGCGTGGCAAGCACGCAGCCGGATCACACGTTCAGCAGCAGGAACTCCCGCTCCCAGCGACTGATCACCCCGAAGTAGGTCTCGTACTCCTTGCGCTTGACCGCGACGAAGGCGCGGATGAAGCGCTCACCCAGCATCTCCTTGATGGGCTCGCACTGTTCCAGGTGGCTCAGGGCCTCCTCCAGCGAGCGGGGCAGGCTGTAGGGCAGGTCATAGGCGCTCGACTTCATCTCCTGCAGCGGCTCCAGCTTCTCCATCATGCCGAGGTAGCCGCAGGCCAGGGTGGCGGCCAGGGCCAGATACGGATTGGCGTCGGCGCCGGCGAAGCGGTTTTCGACGCGGCGCGCACCGGCCTCGGAGAAGGGCACGCGCAGGCCGCAGGTGCGGTTTTCCACCCCCCACTGCACGTTGCGCGGCGCGCTCTCGCCGAAGGTGAGACGACGGTAGGAGTTGACGTTCGGTGCCAGCAGGGCGGTCACCGCCGGGGTGTACTTCTGCAGCCCCGCGATGAAGTGCATGAACTGCTCGGTATTGCCGCCATTTTCCGTGCCGAACAGGTTGCGACCGTCCACATCTTCCAGGCTCTGGTGGATGTGCATGGCGGAGCCCGGCTCGTCGCTCATCGGCTTGGCCATGAAGGTGGCGTAGATGCCGTGCTTGTGGGCCGCCTCACGCATGGTGCGCTTGAACAGGAACACCTGATCCGCCAGGTCGATGGCATCGCCGTGCAGGAAGTTGATCTCCATCTGGGCGGCGCCGGATTCGTGGATCAGAGTGTCCACTTCCAGCTCCTGCGCCTCGCAGTAGTCGTACATGTCCTCGAAGATGGGGTCGAATTCGTTGACCGCATCGATACTGAACGACTGGCGGGCCGTCTCGGGTCGGCCATTGCGGCCAACGGGCGGCACCAGCGGATAGTCGGGGTCTTCGTTGCGCTTGACCAGATAGAACTCCAGCTCGGGCGCCACCACCGGCTTCCAGCCCTGTTTCTCATAGAATGACAAGACCCGACGCAGCACGGAGCGCGGCGCTATGTCGATCAGCTTGCCATTGATGTCGAAACAGTCGTGGATCACCTGAGCGGTCGGCTCCAGCGCCCAGGGCACGAAACGAATGGTGTTGGGGTCCGGGTAGAGCTGCATGTCCCGCTCCAGCGGGTCTATCATGCTGTCGTCATCCGGGTACTCGCCGGTCACCGTCTGGGTGAAGATGACCTCGGGCAGCCGCATGCCCCCTTCGCGCAAAAATTTGTTGGCTGGAATGATCTTGCCTCGGGCATTACCGGTGAAATCCGGAAACAGGCACTCCACTTCCGTGATGCGATTGCTCTCCATCCAGCCCTTGATACTGTCCATGTTAAACCCCGACTTTACGATTGCCATTGGCAAGGGTGTCTAATATATGGAACACCCTTGTTATCAAATTGTAATCAACACCACCATAAAAGCCCGCCGTTATGGCCAATGTCAAGCGGTGGTGTTTAAAAAACTATAAATAACGGTGCATATAATGACCATTGCGGCACCAAATACTAAACACCCAGACCCCCTCAAAGCTCACTGCAATCCCGGTGCCAACGAGGGGGCCTGATCCCCCATGTTCTCAGTCAGACCCTGTCCGAATCGGGTCATTTTTTTGCAAGGGCGCACAATCCTTGCCCTATTTGCTTTGCATGCCTGCATTTTTTTGGTACAAGGCCCGCCCTGATTTGCACTCTCCTGCTTGGATTTGGTGCAAATGCAGGACACAGGGCTTGGTCTGCAGGCAGACAGCCCCCATAAACAGGGATAATTGGGTTAGTAACTGACTGGTAGTAAACCGTATGTGTGATTTCATGACTAAAGACCAACTGGCCTTTTACAAGGGGCAGATCGAGCGCCAAATCCTCGAACTCGAGGATCGCCTCAACTCCCAGGCCAGCCAGGCCATCGCCACCGATACCAACGAGATGGCAGATGAAATTGACCGTGCCAGTATCGAGGAAGCCCGTCGTCTGGAGCTGAACCGCATCGAGCATGACAAGCTGCATCTGCGCAAGCTGAGAGGGGCGTTGAAGCGTATCGACGAAGGAGAGTTCGGTTACTGCGAATCCTGCGGTGACGAGATCTCCCTCAAGCGACTGCAGGCTCGACCTGAGTCCCGCTTCTGCGTCGAATGCCAGAGTACCAAGGAGTTCAACGATACCCACGTGTATCGTCGCGTCGCCTGATCCTGCGAAGAGCCGTCACTGGCCGGTCGCGATAAGTCGTCGGCAAGGTACAGCGCAGGAACCGGCGTTTATGTTGATAAATGCGGACCAAAAGCTGCACATGAGCCCAGATCACGGCGTCGCACAAGACAGTGACAACTTCTGTTAGACTCCGGGCAAGCCCGGAATCTACAGGAGAGCAGAGAGTGAAATGGTTCCTCAAACTGTGCTTGTGTCTGCCGTTGCTGGCACAAGCACAGACCCTCACGGTCAAGGTCCCCAGCCGACCGATCAACGATCTCGACAAGGAATACCAGCTCAAGCTGCTGGAACTGGCGCTGACCCGCTCCGGACAGCCATTTCGCATCCAGCAGGTGGAGCTCAACCTCAACCAGTACAGCCTGCAGCAACAGCTGGGCAAGGGCCAAACCATCAATGTGTTCTGGATGGGCACCTCCAGCGCACTTGAATCTTCCCTCATCGCCGTGCCGATCCCGCTGTTTCGCGGTCTGGAAGGGCTGCGCCTCTCCTTCATCCACAGCGATGCCCAGGAGAAGTTCAATCAGGTCAACTCGCTGGCCGATCTCAAGCGACTGAAGGCGGCCCAGGGGGTTGGCTGGGCCGACAACAAGATCCTGGAAAATGCCGGCATTCCCACCTATTCCGGGCGCTACAGCAACCTGTTTCGCCTGATCAACGACGGTGACAAGCTCGACTTCTTCCCGCGCAATCTGGTGGAGATCTTCGCCGAACGCAGCGAACTGGTGGCGCAATACCCCAACCTGGTGATAGATCAGCACCTGCTGATCCGCTATCCCTTTGCCGAGTTCTTCTTCGTCAGCCCCGAGTCTCCCAAGCTGGCCAAGGCGATCCAGACCGGACTGGAACGAGCATATGCCGATGGCAGCTTCATGACCTTCTTCCGGGAGAACCCCAAGATCCGTGAGGCCCTCGCCAGCGCCAATCTGAACCAGCGGGTCACCATTTCGCTGCCCAATCCGGACATGACCCCCTTGCTCAGGAGTATTCCGGCCCAATATTGGGATTATCCCCCCCAATAATGGGCTCCGGGGCCGTGGGGATTATCCACCGCAGTATGGATCCCCGGCCTCTGCATTGGGATTACCCGGCGCAGTGACATAGCTCAAGCAGCCCGGGCAGAAAAACGCAGAGGCGATGGCAGGGCTGGCCAGGGACACGCCAGCCAGCAGAGGTTCCAACCCGCAGCACCAGGGAGGTGCCATGAAACGACTCGATGAATGGTTCAGCGACTACGGCCAGAGCCACCAGCACCCCGTCAATGTGGCGATCCACAAGCTGGCCGTGCCCGGCATCTACCTCTGCTCGCTGGCGCTGCTCTGGTGTCTGCCGGCCGGCCCGCTGCCGCCCTCGCTCAACTGGGCGGCACTGGTGGCCATCCCTGTGCTGGCCTTCTATCTGCGGCTGTCGTTCCCCCTGTTTGTGGGGATGGCGGTGCTGACCGCGCTGGGACTGTGGGGCTGTTACCAGTGGCAGGGGCCGCTGCTGTGGCCCGCCCTGGTGGGTTTCGGGCTGCTCTGGATAGCCCAGTTCGTCGGTCACAGGATCGAGGGCAAACGCCCCTCCTTCCTCGCCGACCTGCAATTTCTGCTGATCGGCCCCGCCTGGGTGCTGGCCAGCCTCTATCGTCGTCTGGGCATACCCTACTGAGGGAGCCCAACAGGAGAGACAATGTCATACAGCCACACGCTCAGTAACAGGCTACGTCCTGCCCTGCCCCTGCTGCTGGGGGCCCTGCTTGCCGGCCCGGCGCTGGCCGACAAGGCCGATCCCATAGGTGAGGTGAGCACCGCCTTCAAGCTGGTGGGCCCCAACCACAAGATCCTGGTGGAGGCGTTCGACGACCCCCGCATCACGGGCGTCGCCTGCTACCTGGCACGTCCCAAGACCGGCGGCGTCAAAGGCGGGCTTGGGCTGGCGGAAGACCCCTCTCACGCCTCACTGTCGTGCCACCAGATTGGCCCCATCACACTGCCTGCCAAGTTGAAGGCGGGGGAAGAGGTGTTCGACGTCAGCACCTCACTGGTGTTCAAGGAGCAGAAAGTGGTGCGTTTTTACGACGAAAAGCGCAAGGCACTTGTCTATCTGACCTATAGCACCAAATTGGTGGATGGCTCGTATAAAAGCGCGGTTAGCGCGGTTCCCATCATGCCGTGGGGCTGAGAAGCCGCCATTTAAGCCGTGATGAAGCGCCTTATTTGTTGTAATTTAACTACATCATTATTTGCGGAGAGCGCACCATGAAAGTCGCCGTTTTCAGTACCAAGAGCTACGACAAGGATCACTTCAATCAGGCCAACAGCCAGTACGGCTACGAGCTGGAGTTCTTCGACGTGCGGCTGGAGGCCAAGACAGCCCGGCTGGCCCACGGCTTCCCCGTGGTGTGCCTGTTCGTCAATGACGATGCCGATCGGGAGGTGCTGACCGAACTGGCCGCCAACGGCACCAGGGTGATCGCTCTGCGCTGCGCCGGTTACAACAACGTGGATCTGGTCGCCGCCAAGGAACTGGGGCTGAAAGTGGTGCGGGTGCCCGCCTACTCCCCCGAAGCCGTCGCCGAACACGCGGTGGGGCTGATGATGACCCTCAACCGCCGCATCCATAAGGCCTATCAGCGCACCCGCGATGCCAACTTCTCGCTGGAAGGCCTGGTCGGCTTCAACATGCACGGCCGCACCGCCGGCATTATCGGCACCGGCAAGATCGGCATCGCCACCCTGCGCATCCTCAAGGGTTTCGGCATGCGGCTGCTGGTGAGTGACCCCTATCCGAATCAGGCGGCCATCGAGCTGGGGGCCGAATACGTGGATCTCGACACCCTGTTCCGCCAGTCCGACGTCATCAGCCTGCACTGTCCGCTGTTCAAGGAGAACTACCACCTGCTGAACAAGGAGGCGTTCGCCAAGATGAAGGATGGTGTGATGATCATCAACACCAGCCGGGGCGGCCTGCTCGACTCCAACGCCGCCATCGAGGCGCTCAAGACCTCCCGCATCGGTGCGCTGGGGCTGGATGTCTACGAGGAAGAGGAAGACCTCTTCTTCTCCGACAAGTCCAACGAGGTGATCACGGATGACGTGTTCCGCCGCCTGTCTGCCTGCCACAACGTGCTGTTTACCGGCCATCAGGCCTTCCTGACCCGCGAGGCGCTGCACGCCATCGCCGATACCACCCTCGGCAACCTCAAGGCCATCGAGAACCAGGGCCATAGCGACAACGAGGTGGAGTAATCCTCTTGCACCCGCAGCCATGAACGACAGAGGGAGCCACTCCCTCTGTTTTGTACACAGACCCGCTCTTCATCATGCAATTCTCCCCTGCGGCCGCAATAACCATGGCGCCGGGTTGTGAGACCCGACGCCATCGGGTAGGCTACCAGCCCTTTTTTATTCAGGAGTCTGGCTGCCCATGTTTATCGGATTTGATTACGGTACCTCCAACTGTGCCGTCGCCGTGATGGAACAAGGCAGCCCCAGGCTGCTGACCCTGTGCGGTTCCCGCTATCTCCCCTCCACGCTGCACGCCCCCCACAGAGAGGCCATCGCCGGCCTGCTGGCCGAAGGGCTGGCCCCTGCCCAGCAGGCGGAATACCTTAAGCTGCGCGGCCCCGTCGTCACCCGGGCCCAGGCCGTGCGCCGCCAGATGCGGGAAGAGGGGCTGATCGACGAGCTCAGCTTCGGCGCCGCAGCGCTGGAACGCTATCTGGAGGAGCCGGACGACGGCTACTACATCAAGTCGCCGAAATCCTTCCTCGGCGCCTACGGCCTCAAGGCCCCCCAGATAGCGCTGTTCGAAGACATAGTCTGCGCCATGATGCTGCACGTACGCCGCGAGGCGGAGCAGCAGCTTGGCGCCCCGATCCGCCAAGCTGTGATCGGTCGCCCGGTCAACTTCCAGGGGCTGGCCGGGGAGGAGAGCAACAGCCAGGCCATCGCCATCCTGACCGAGGCGGCCCGTCTGGCCGGGTTCGAGCAGGTGGAGTTCCTCTATGAACCCGTAGCGGCCGGTTTCGAATTCGAGGCGCGCCTCGACGAGGATGCGGTCGTGCTGGTGGTGGACATCGGCGGCGGCACCACGGACTGCTCCATGCTGCGCATGGGCCCGAGCCATCGCGACCAGCTGGATCGCAGCGGCGATCTGCTCGGCCACAGCGGCCAGCGCATCGGCGGCAACGACTTCGACATCCGGCTGACGGTGGAAGGCATGATGCCGCTGCTCGGCATGCACGAGACCCTCAAGACCGGCAAGCCACTGCCCCACCCCCTGTTCTGGGATGCGGCCGCCATCAACGACGTCAGCGCCCAGGGCCGCTTCTACAGCCTGGATACCGCCCGTCAGTTGCAGGATCTGCAGCTCGACAGCCAGCCAGGCAGCAAGCTGGGTCGCCTCGCCAATCTGCGCGCCCACAAGCTGAGCCATCAGCTGGTATGGCGCGCCGAGCAGGGCAAGATCGCCCTCTCGGAGCAGGAATCGAATCATCAGTCTCTGAGCGAGCTGGAGAAGGGACTGGAGGCTGAGCTCAATCGCGAGCAGCTGGCCAACGCCTCGGCCCTGCTGCTGGAGAAGATTGGCGAGCTGATGGACCAAGCCATCGCCGCCGCGGGTATACAGCCAGACCGCATCTTCGTCACCGGCGGCAGCGCCAAGTCGCCGCTCATCGCCGCCTTCATTCGTCAGAAGTTGCCCACGATTCCGCTTGAGGGTGGCGATGACTTCGGCTCGGTCGCCGCAGGGCTGGCCCGTTACGCCGAGCGGCTGTTCAACCGCTGATACGGAGCGATAAGGGTTCCTGTCGTCTTTTTGGTATCGAACGTGTCCCGCCAACCCGCCAGTGTTGCCATTTAACGACACAGGGCTGACCAGCAGGGCGACAGAAGCGGTCGGGGGCGGCCCCCCTCGCCCTGCCCCGAGGGCTGCGCAGCAGGTATGCTTGTCGCTCCCACTATTGGAGCCCTTCCATGCCCAGATTCTTGCTACTGTTGCTCGCCCTGATCCTGCTCAGCGCCTGTAGCAGTACACCCTCGTTCGTCCCGCAAGAGTTGCAGCACCATCACTGGGTGCTCGACAAGCTGGATGGCCAGGCCATCACGGCC
This sequence comes from Aeromonas bestiarum, assembly GCF_000819745.1. Taxonomy (GTDB): domain Bacteria; phylum Pseudomonadota; class Gammaproteobacteria; order Enterobacterales; family Aeromonadaceae; genus Aeromonas; species Aeromonas bestiarum. The sequence continues at coordinate 118,719 of NZ_CDDA01000005.1, forward strand.
TCTCGCGACAACCCGCCCGATTTCGAGATAGGTGAGCACTTCACCGTCAATGGCATCGCCGGCTGCAATCGCTACTTTGGCCAGGGACACCTCGAGGGCGACAGATTCTGGGTCACCAGCCTGGGCAGCACAGAGATGGCCTGTCAGGCACGGCTCGAGGCCATAGAGCAGGCCGTCATCACCACCCTGACCGAAGGGGCCACCCTGAGCGGCACCACCCAGACCCTGATCCTGGAAGGGAAACGGCACCGTTTGGAATACCAGCTGCGGGACTGGGTGCACTAGCGCTCACAAACCGGCATCACAAACAGGAACATGTGTCCCGCCTGTGGCACACTATGAGGCAGTGCTCGCAATGGAGGCTGTCTCAGCCATGTCGATGGATCGTCTGTTTGACAAGATCAAACAACTCCCCACTATCCCGCAGCTGCTGCATGAGTTGATGCAGAGCTTCAACGATGAAAACGCCCGCATCGACCAGATCGCGGCCAAGATCGCCATGGATCAGGTGATCAGTGTCAAGGTGCTGCGCATGGCCAACTCGGCCGCCCTGCGCCGTGGCAATGAGGTCACCTCCATCGAACAGGCGGTGATCCGCCTCGGTTTCAACCGGCTGCGCTCCGTGGTGGTCGCCTCCGGCATCATAGGCAGCTTCAAGGCCCCCCCCAGCTTCGACAAGAACAAGTTCTGGACCGAGACCTTCCAGGTCGCCACCATAGCCAAGACGCTGGCCCAGGAGGCCAAGGTGCTCGATCCCGAGACCGCCTTCACCTGCGCCCTGATCCACAACATAGGTGAGCTGCTCATCCAGAGCACCCTGCCGGAAGAGGCCGAGCTCATCAACATGGCTATCCAGAAGGGCAGCAGCCGGGTCGAGGCCCAGCGGGAGATGCTGGGCTACGACTATGCCCAGCTCGGCGCCGAGCTGGCGCGGCGCTGGAACCTGTCGGAAGCCTTCGTCGATGCCATCTCCCAGCAGCTGGATCCCCTCTCCCACGATCCGGTCAGCAAGGAGGCGGTGCTGATCCGGCTCGCCGTCTTCATCTCCTTCGCCTGGAATGCGGGCGTGCCCGTCCAGGCCATCATAGCCCGCTTCCCCAAGCCGCTCGCCGATCAGCTGGGGCTGGATCCCAAGTCACTGGCAGGCCAGCTCGAAACGCTTCACGAACAGGGTAATGCCCTCGCCGACCTTCTGACTCAATAAGCATCATGACCCATCCATTTCTGTTTCATCCCCAGGTGACGCCCTGGTTCAAAGAGAGCGTCGACACCCTGCAACTCACCCTGTTCAGCGCGCTGGATGCCCCGATCCGAGAGGTGTGGCTACGCCACGAACCGGACAACGAGGAGTATCTGGTGGCCATGCGCCCCGTCTCGACCCGGGACAGGTTGCAGGTGTGGCAGGCGACCCTGCCGCTGGCCAAGGGACAGGATATCCACCTCTACTGCTTCAAGTGCCTGACCGACGAGGAGCAGTGGTGGCTGCACGGTGCCGGCGTCAGCCCGGCCATGCCGCCACGGGAGCAACACTTTCGCTTCAACAGCCTGCATCAGCCGCCGGCCTGGGTGCAGGATCAGGTGTTCTACCAGATCTTCCCCGACCGCTTCTGCAACGGCGATCCCTCGCTCAGCGTCAAGCATCACGAATATGAGTACAGAGGCAAGGCGGTCATCAGCAAGGCGTGGGGCGAGCCGGTCAGCCGTCACGAAGAGGGACACGGTGCCTGTGAATTTTACGGCGGGGATCTGGCGGGCATAGATGCCAAGCTGCACTACCTGCAATCCCTCGGGGTCACGGCCCTCTACCTCAACCCCATCTTCGACTCGCCGAGCAATCACAAGTACGATACCCAGGACTACTTCAAGGTGGACGCACACCTCGGCAGCAACGCGCAGTTCGCCGAGCTGACCCGCAACCTGCACCAGCGTGGCATGAAGATCATCCTGGATGCCGTGGTCAACCACACCTCGACCCAGCACCCCTGGTTCTGCCCGCCACAGGGGGCCCAGAGCAACCCGGACTCGCCGTGGCGCAGCTTCTACACCTTTGACAACGAAGGGGACTACGTCAGCTGGAAGGGCATTCGCAGCCTGCCCAAGCTGGACTTTGCCAGCGAACAGGTGCAAGACGCCGTCTACCGGGCTGACGACGCCATCCTCCGTTACTGGATGCGGGCGCCCTATCAGATCGACGGCTGGCGCTTCGACGTCATCCACATGCTGGGGGAGCGGGGCACTGCCGAGGGCAATCGCGGCCATGTGCGCGCCATTCGCGGCGCGGTGAAACAGGAGAACCCGGACGCCTATGTGCTCGGCGAGCACTTCTTCGAGGCGAGCCAGTGGCTGCAGGGGGATCAGGAAGATGGCGCCATGAACTACTATGGCTTCGCCCACCCGATCCGCGCCTTCCTGACCGGGCAGGACATCGCCTATCACCCCATCAGGATCAGCGCCGACGAGCTGGATCGCTGGCTCAAGCTGGCGCGGGCCCATATCCCGTTCAAGAACCAGCTGGCCCAGTTCAACCTGCTGGACAGCCACGATACCGCCCGCTTCCTCCACCTGCTGGGCGAAGACAAACAGCGCATGACCCTGGCCGCCACCCTGCTGCTCACCTACATAGGCGTGCCATCCATCTACTACGGTGACGAGGTGGGGCTCTCGGGTGGCAATGACCCGGATTGCCGTCGCTGCTTCCCCTGGGAAACCACGGCCTGGGATCACGTGCTGCACGATCACTACCGCCGGCTGATCCAGATCCGCAAGCAGCGGCCAGCCCTGCGCCGTGGCGACATCCAGACCCTCTACGCCGGCCCGCACAGCTATGTGTTCGCCCGCACCCTGCAAAGCGATCAGGTGGTGGTGGCCTGCAACCGTCATCCGACCGAACCGCGCACTATCAAGCTGCCCCTGTGGCAGACCGCCAGCCCCGCCAGCCGCTTCACCGATGCCTTCAACGGCGACAAGTACGAAGTGGTGCAGGGACAGGTACAACTGACCATACCCGCCAACTCGGCCAGGGTGCTGCTCTCCAGCTAGGCGTCAAAAAAGCGGAACCGGGTGTTTCGCTTTTTGTTAAAGCATCAAAAATCGCATAAAGTTGTTTGAGCTGGGTTGGATTTCTCTATGAATCATCTAGTTACTTCCCGCAGAGTGGAATAATACTGGCATCATGCAGAACTGCGTTCAGCTCTTTTCGGCTAAACTGGCTCAAGGCACATTTATTGCTTGCCTCTTGGCATCACTAGCGAGAATCCGTCATGTTCGACAATAAAACCCTATTGATTACCGGCGGCACTGGCTCGTTTGGCAAGATGCTGGTCAAGACAGTGCTGGAACGCCACAAGCCGAAACGGCTCATCATCTACTCCCGCGATGAACTGAAACAGTTCGAGATGCAGCAGGAGTTCAACGAACCCTGCATGCGTTATTTCATCGGCGATGTGCGGGATGCCAACCGCCTGAACATGGCGATGCGCGGCGTCGATTACGTCGTGCACGCGGCCGCGCTCAAGCAGGTGCCTGCCGCCGAATACAACCCCATGGAGTGTATCAAGACCAACATCCATGGGGCAGAAAACGTCATCCAGGCCGCCCTGCTCAATCAGGTCAAGAAGGTGATCGCCCTCTCCACCGACAAGGCCGCCAATCCCATCAACCTGTATGGCGCCACCAAACTGGCTTCCGACAAGCTGTTTGTGGCGGCCAACAACATCGCAGGTCAGGATCCAACCCGCTTCGCGGTCGTGCGCTACGGCAATGTGGTGGGTTCGCGTGGGTCAGTCGTTCCCTTCTTCCAGAAACGGATCGACCAGGGCGCCGGCACGCTTCCCATCACCCATGCCGAGATGACCCGCTTCTGGATCACCCTGCAACAGGGGGTGGATTTTGTGATGAACAACTTCCCGCGCATGAAAGGGGGCGAGATCTTCGTGCCCAAGCTGCCTTCGGTGCGGATCACCGACCTGGCTACCGCCATGGCACCCCAGCTGACCCAGGAAATTATCGGCATTCGCCCAGGCGAGAAGCTGCATGAGGTGATGTGCCCCTGTGACGACTCCTATCATACCTTCGAGTTCGACGACTTCTTCATCATCGGCCCCACCATCAACTTCAACAATCGCAACAATGACTTCTCGGTCACTGCGACAGGCGAGAAGGGATGCATGGTCGAACAGGGATTCGAGTACAACTCACGCAACAACGGCGACTTCCTGACGGTGGCACAACTGAAAGAGTTGAATGACAAGGTGGTAATGGAATGATCCCGTACGGCAGGCAGTCGATCAGCGAGGCGGATATCGAGGCGGTAGTCGAAGTGTTGAGGTCGGACTTTCTGACGCAGGGCCCGGTCATCCCCCGTTTCGAGCAAACCGTGGCAGATTACTGCGGTGCCCGCTTCGGGGTAGCGGTCAATTCGGGCACGGCCGCCTTGCACATCGCCTGCCTGGCGCTGGGTGTTGGCCAGGGAGACTGGGTATGGACCTCCCCCATCAGCTTCGTCGCCTCGGCCAATTGTGCGCTCTATTGCGGTGCTCAGGTCGACTTCGTCGACATAGAGCCGGATACCGGCAACATGTGCGCACTGGAGCTGGAGCGCAAGCTGATTGTCGCCAAGGCGCAAGGACGCCTGCCCAAGGTGGTCATTCCGGTACACTTCGCCGGCTTGCCCTGCGATATGAAAGAGATCCACCGTCTGGGCCAGGAGTACGGGTTTCGCATCATAGAAGATGCCTGCCACGCCCTCGGCGCCCGCTATCACGGCGAACCGACCGGCAATGGCCGCTACAGCGACATTACCGTCTTCAGTTTCCACCCGGTGAAGATCATCACCACGGGTGAAGGCGGCATGGCCATGACCAATGATCCCGCTCTCGCCAAGACCATGAGCATGCTGCGCAGCCACGGCATCACCCGTGAACCGGAAGACTTCATCAACGAACCGGACGGGCCCTGGTACTACGAGCAGCAGATGCTGGGTTTCAACTACCGGATGACAGATATCCAGGCGGCGCTGGGGTTGAGTCAGATGAGCAATCTTGAAGCCTGGATCGCCAAGCGTGGCGAAATTGCCCATCGTTACTTTGAAGCATTGGCCCCCGAACGTCTGCCCCGTTATTTCAGTGCGGAGCGGCGCAGTGCCTTTCACCTGTATGTACACCATGTAGCACCCGAACAGCGCCACGCCCTGTTCCAGCGACTGCGCGAAAATGGCATAGGCGCCAATGTCCACTACATTCCTATCTATCGTCAACCTTGGCAACAACAAGGCCATCATCCAATCCTCCCGATGGGAGAATCTAGCTATTCAGGTGCGATCACTCTCCCGCTTTTCCCACATCTGACGCTCACAGAGCAAGATCACATATTGACATTTGTGTCGAAAAATTCTTGACGCATGTACACAAAGTCAGCTTCTACACACATAGATAGATGCAAATTCTCGATATCCATGATGATGAAATGATGGAGACAATAAAGTAACCATTTATTATGACTAGTCATCCAAGTAGTTGGCATTAATCTCTCTCATTAGTACCTCAGGATAAATTTATACCGCACCTCGGGAGAATTTTCCTTCCGATAGCTTCACTCACTGGCTATCTACTCATTATGGTTTGCAATAGAAAACATTGACGCGGCTCTCAACTACTGTCGCAGTCAATATGCTCAGCGCCATCATTTTACTCTGTGATGCTGGGCAGCTTATATTCTTGGAACAGACTGTAATCTAATACCACTAATAACCACATGAACAAAACGCAGGGATGCGGCCTGCAATCCATGAAATGTCTTAGATATGTTGCGATCTATAATCACCAGAATTTATATAGAGAATAACTACATTCAATCTAATACCCCGTAACAATCAAGCGTATAATTAATTGCATCATGGAGAGCACTACCTAGCTGCTGCTGGCGTATCAACCCTTCAGATAATAGTGCATCATCCGCAGGGACCCGTCGAATCTTGAGTAATAGTCTTTGCATGCACTTAGATAAATCCCCTGCATCCTTTCGGTGGAAATGATATATGTCTGTTCCTATAACTTCCTTATTCACATCAATATCCGAGAGTAGGACTGGTATGCTAAGAGCAACCGCATCATAAGTCGCCCCACCACCAGGACCACCTTCAAATAAAGTGGGTTGCACTAAAGCAACAGAGCCTTTTAACAGTCCTATCTGCTCAAGTTTTGGAATATGGCCAAGGAAATGAACGCGATCAGATATACCTAGAGTACTGAGTAAGTCTTTCAGTTCATTTATATAGTTAGGGTACCGATAATCTGACAAAGTACCAGTACAAACCAGATGCAAGCTTTTATTTTCAAGCATTGCAAAGGCATGAAACGCCGTTGGGTGATCTTTGTGAATCCAAAATTGATTACAAATAAGAAAATAATCTTGTGCCAGGCCGTATTTTTCCCTGATCGCGAACGGATTCACCTCTAGCCAAGCAGCCATAGGGTGAGGAGTAAAAGGTAATACCTTGACACGCTCCCCATTAATCCATGGATAGAATTTCAGTATATCAGACTTAACTTCATGAGAATTAACGACTACAGCTTTACAATCACGTAAACGTGCGGAGAAGGCTGTTTCCCTGACGAAGCATTCGTGCTCTGTGAAATAACTGTGCAGGTACTTATGTTGAAAATCCGGGATATACGCTAACCATGGAACAGGAAAGTCTGCCCCAAGATCACTATTGACTGGTAACACCATATCAATGTCGTTCACCTTTAGAACATCAGCTAGATCATTATTCTTGGCAGAATAAAAAATCTGTCCTGTAATGATAGAGGTACCGGCAAGATAGTCCTGCAACTGTACATACATGTCATCATTTATGAATTCTTTCTCTACCGCGATATGCACTTGCCAGTTATGAATGGCGGCTACAGTCGCCAGACCATTTAGAATGTGGCGAATGAATTCCAATCCACCAGACCAACAGAAGTGCTGAGGTAATAAAGCTAATTTCAATTTCTTCATATAAATATCCATTATAAGGTAGATGAGACAGCAATCACCCTTGCTGGATTACCAACAACAGTACATCCAGGTGGTACATCCTTGGTAACAACCGCCCCCATACCAATGACAGCGCCTCGACCTATTGATAGCGGGCGATGAAGGCTACCATTACGAATTATGGCTCCGGCCCCAACGAACACATCATCAGCAATATGGACGCGCCCATTACAACTTACTCGTGGTGAAAACGTAACAAAGTCACCTATGATACAATCATGTTCAATATATGAATAAATGTTACAATGAAAGAATTTTCCAATAACTATATCGATAGTCGCCATGCTATGAGCACAAAAAATAGCACCAAGACCAACACTTACGTTCTCGTAACTTATATGTTCATCTGCAATTAGATTAATCGGTGTTCCACCAAGGGTTATACATCTCTCAGCAATTTTACGCCTAACCCCTACATCTGCGACAGCAATAGTAAATAAAAATCCAGGTTCTATATTTTTTTCAAAAAAACTCTCAGATATAACTTTACCATAAAAAGCACTATGTACATCCTCTTCTTTGGCTACATAATAGCACTCCAAATCACGCTGAATACATAGCTTCCTAATTAGTGGTGAAATACAGCGTGAGAAACTCCCTGCGCCAAAAACATAAAACATGTTTTTTTTATGTTGATGTTTTATGCTCATTTATAAAACCCAAATATTTCATCAACTATAAATTGTAGCATTTCATCTGTCAGACCAGGCCAACTTGGTAAATTCATACCACATTCTGAAATTTTTTCACTGACTGGGAATAACATATTTTGTTGATGGTACATAGGCATTAAGTGAATAGGGGGAAACAAAGGTCTTGTTTCTACGCCTACATTTTTCAAATGCTCACGAAGCTTGTCTCGTTGGCACCTGTTCTCGGTCAAAATAGAGAACATCCACCAAGAATGATAACTATCGGGCTGTTCCTTTTGAAACTCTAGCGGTAACCCTTGAAGATGCGTTCTGTAAAAATCAGCTATATCCCTCTTCCGATTGATAAATTGTGTAGCTTTTTCCAATTGCGCTAATCCAATGGCAGCACAGATATTAGTCATTCTATAGTTGTAGCCAACGATATCATGCCAGTACTCTTTTCCCTCCATAAGACCTTGCCCTTTCAGATGGCGAACTTTTCTATCCAGCTCAATGCTGTTAGTTGTAACCATGCCACCTTCCCCAGTTGTCACGGTCTTATTTCCGAAAAAACTGTAGGTAGATATATCAGAAAAACTTCCTATATGCCGGCCACCGATTCGACTGCCAAAAGCCTCGGCACAATCTTCTATCAAATAGATGTTATTCCGTCGAGCTATATTCTGTAACCTAATCATATTCGATGGCTGCCCATAAATGTGCACAGCCATGATCGCTTTTGTTTTTTTGGTAATTAGGGTTTCAACAAGATCACAATTCAATTGCCAGCTTGTTGGCTCAGCATCAACAAAAACAGGCGTTGCACCCACATAGTTTATCGCATTAACTGAAGCGATATAGGTGAACGTAGGTACGATCACCTCATCTCCATGCCCAATATCCAGAGCCAAAAGAGCCAGATGCAATGCGACTGTACCATTGGAGACTGAGGCCGCATGGTTCATACCTGTAAAGTTTGCAAACTTCCGCTCAAACTGCTCGATGAACACCCCCTTTGAAGAAATCCAAGATGAATCGAGACATTCGATTACGTATTTCTTTTCATTGCCTGATAAATCAGGTTGATAAACTGGAATTATTGGGCGCATGTCACAAATCCTCAAGCTGCTGTGTCAAGATATTAAACACTGGCATACCACGAATACTCTCAACTGCGCTAATTCCTGGGGTAAAGGTCAATTGACCTTGCTCATTACGGTGTTCTCTGAACTTGGCTAAAACATAACCATCCTCACAACGCAATGAAGGTATAATACCGGCCAGATCATCTATAACAAAGTATGCATTATTACCTGCACTATTGGCGCCAACAAAGTTGTACCCCTTCTCACTTGCCAACTGACAGAGGGCTCTTAAGGAAGCACCTGCATATAAACCACTGTGATGCTTTTCATGACGGGAAAAATTGGGATCGTATGGAATTGTTATACTACGTTCAGGACCAAAAAGACTATTATACTCTACTATAACGATAGCAGGTCTGACTACAGTAATAGCCCTCCAAATCCAGTAATCATTACCATCTATATCTATATGTAGTAGACCTATATTGCCAATAAAACCAGCATCAGAAATAATACTATTTATATTTTCAGCAGTGACGAAACTGCAGAGTGCGGTAAGATCATGTCGCCAGTAATTCTGTGTATTTTTAATATATTCTATATTGGTGGGATCCGCATCAATGACTAGTCCTCTCCAGTTATTATTCTCCAATAAGAACCGAGTATTAGCCTCATTGTAGTTTTCTACGCCGAATTCAATAAATACAGAGTCATGAACACCCAGCTTATTGATTAAATGTTGAATAATGCCATCATCACCGAATTGAGAAAACACTCTGAACTCTGCATCTTTCAATGACAGCTCTGCATTTTGATTAAATTTAGATAATATTTTCCCCAACAGAACTTTGCTTATCGCTCCATCAATCTCAAACTTTCTGTTTAGGTTTGAAATCCTAGCATTAATATCTGCACCGGAATTAATCACCTGCTTATTATTCATTTCGTTCCCTCACAATATTACAATGAACGCCAACTAATAATACTACAACCAGGCAACGCTTCAGAAATCATCCTCTCAATCGAATGCTCATGATTCCCTTCAATACAACTAATGACAACATGAGGATCAACATCCGGCCACTGTGGTGGTAATGCTACGGGTATCGAATCAATATATTCAGGTTGTCCTATAGCTGACACAAAGAACGCATGAATGTATATTCCATTAAGCTGTAGCAATTGGCAAACAAGTAAAGAAAGTTCAGCGACACCAAATATGGCAATTTTTTTCCCTGCCAAAGAGGAAAAATGGTCTGGATGCGATAAAGAAACCTTAATTAATTTTTTCAAGTCTGAAATTGTTTTGTTTTTATGCTCTTGCTTATCTTGATTACAATTATTATTGTACTTAATGATAGCGCTGAGCACCGTCCTATTCTCTGATATATCGACAGGTAGGTCTTCTTTTCTATACGAAAAACCGAGGTCATGTGGCAAGGAATGTTCGATACTGGCATCATGAGTACCAGAACCATCGAAGCCAATGTTCGTAGTCATCGCTCGGGTGGGGTTCAAGCATAAGCCACCACGTTTAAATATAGTCCCATACCAAAATACAGCCCAGGTACAAATCTTGCCTGTTGCATTATTTACAACTTGTTCCCAGAAATTGTAGCTACCATATATATTGAATTTTTGGATATCGACCTCATCAAACATATTAATTAGTGCTTGAGGATCTCGATGATAATGTTGCCATCGGTCTGCCCATGTAGCCCACCCCCACCCAAGAGCCGTCCTCCATAGAAAAAAAGATGGTAGATCTTTCTCAATAAGCGGAAAATTCCATCCGGATATGTGCCAGACATTTTTTTTATCTTTATAGGAATCTAAGGACTCATTCATGAATCGTAAGAAATCCTTGCTCACTAATATGTCATCTTCAAGGATAATGGCCCTACCATATTCATCCATTACATCTGTGACACCTGAGCTTATATTTTTTTCTAGACCAATATTCTTATCTCTAACTCGAATGTCAAGACGAAGGAATGCAGTCACAGATTTAAGATAGTCTAGTATTTTCCTGTGTTTGACAACATCCTCTCCCCCTTTTGGCCCATCAATAAACACAATGACTTCTGAAAGATTTGCCAGCTCACATTGAGCCAAGGTAGATATCGTTTTCTTAAGGTGCTCCGGCCGATTAAATCCAAATACAATGATAGGAGCATATACGCTGCTTTTAAGCATATCATTTCTCCATGAATTCACTTATAATTCTACAATCTGCAAACAAATAATCATGTGAGGAAAAACGCTCAATTTGTTGGTATTCATAATTTAGGAGATATGCGTCAACGGCATCAATGTCTTTAGACTCAATCAATATATACTTTGACCTGTGCTTATTCAGGTCCAGTCCCTGTAGAACTTGTAACTCATAGCCTTCTACATCAATAGAAATAAAATCAATATCAAGAATAGGTTTAGATTCTTTATCCTTATAAGTATCAATGAGATCAGATAATGTTATAGCCGGAACAGTGACAGTGTATGACTGGGGGAGATTCTGTACTTTCAGTCCCGTTTCTATGTGTTCACTTTGTTTGTCTTTCAATGCCCCATCAACGGTGCTCATCAAATCAGCAAAATGCATTGTGACCGAACTGATACTTGATGACGGAACTAGTGCATAATTATAGACGGTACTTTCAGAGCGATTCGTCACACAATCATTAAATAGTGATGGGATCGCCTCAACGAGAATGCCATGCCAACCTAAAGATTTAGCAAAGTAATAACTATTACTTTGCTTAATTCCATCGTTTGCTCCCGCCTCTATAAAGAATCCATTTTTTACAGGAAGATATCGCTCTAGTTTTTTGTCTAAATCATTCAATGCTCTATAATTAGAGTCGGCAATCTTTTTCCTATTGCGGATAAATGGCTTGCCTTGTGTAGTATATTGACCTCGTGGAGCAATCACCGTGGTAATCCAACGATGCTCAACTCTATCGCGAGCATATGATTTTGAAGTAAGCCTTACTTCTCCACGCTCGACTTGTGGTTGCTCAAAATGAATAGCATCCCGCCCTCTTACATCCATTAACTCTATAAACTTAGAATATTTGTATTCAGCTCGTTCACTATTGTCGAAAAGTAGAATTGTGTCATCTGACAATCCAAAATTTAATATATGTTCCATACATAACATACGATCACGCCCATCAACAAGTATAATATCATAGTCAATGGTATCGTAGCTTTTATTATATGGTCGCTGATCACAGCTCAACATCAAACGACTTTCGTACCCAAATACTTTTGCTGTTTGAGTTACCTTGGACGTCCAATCAGCATCGTGCTCAACACTACGAACAATACAACCTCGGGAAAGAAAATATAATGTAGAGTTACCACATCCAAACTCAAATACCTTTACTTGTCCTTTTACAGACAATCTATATGAAATAAAATTATCGACAAATTCGGTTGCACCATCGGTAATCCAGGGGAGAACTCTCAGCATATGATCATTCCGTAGAGGTGTATGTTGCCATTGATAAATGGATCGTAGTTTTTGGTTCATTAAGCATAACACTTCAGGATATACTAAATAAATTAAGCAATTCCTTTGTATTCTTATCCAAGAGCATCATTTATAAGATAGTGATCCTTTGTTACGTATATTTTATAAAAAACCCACCATCGTTAATTGCATAATGACCGCCAGCTGATTACTGTGATCCCAGGATCCGCTTCATGGATTCGATCTGTTATTTCCGATTCATGTTGACCTTCAATACAGTTGATGATTGTGTCGAGGTTAAGTCCACTCAGTTCACTTAAACACACAACTGGTATTTCATCAACACTATATTTGTAGTCTATTTCAGAGACAACGAAGCAAAGCGTCTCTATCTCATACTGACGCAAGACCATACTGATAATCTGCGACATATCTCTTGTACCGAAAACAGCCACGCGCTCAAATAAACTAGCATCTAACCTGATCTTGTTTTTCAGTAAATTCTGCAGCAAATTTTTCAGAAGGGTATTAGTATTTCTTTGCTGCGCTAGCAAATCCGGAAGTTCACTATCAACAGTATCACCATCAATCAGTATATCAATCATCTCATGCTGACGTATTACCAATGCTTGATTATCACTGGTGCTGCTCAGTCCTTGTAAACTGAATCTAGCTATCGGTCTGTTTGTTTTGACGCCGGCAGTCTCTTTAATTACCATCTTCATCAGATACATATCCGCGCCAATAGTGAAGCACTCGTTAAAATTTCCAAAACGTTCAAATAACTCCCGTCTACAGAAAAATCCTTGATGACAAGGGCGAAAATTCACCTGATGGTCATTGTTTGAACGAGTTAAATAACTATTTCCCGTTACTGAATCCTCGCACAACACAGAACCTAAATAATAATTAACCTCTGGAGAGAATGCTTCAAGTACATCTGATATTACATTGTAGTCATGCAAACTATCATCCGAACCTAAAAAATAAACTATGACCCCCGTTGCCAGCTCAAGACCACGATTAAATGCGTGATAGATACCTCTATCTTTAGCAGAGATTATTTTACTTATATGTGGGTATTGAGATGCAATAGCAATGGTTGAATCGCTCGAGCGGCCATCAACGATGATATGTTCTATATTTTCAATTGCACTTTGTTGGGCAACACTGTCCAAGCAACATTGTAGCTTATTCTCACTGTTCCACGTTGCTGTAATAATTGTCACTTTCATCATGCTATCACCATGAAGTCACGCCACTCAACCAGTCCAACTGTTAATAACTGCTGCATGATTTTAAGCCTTACTGGTTGAGCCGCGATTATAATTTTCTGTTCCAGGCAGTCTTCCAATGCCTTCACTTCGATATTAACCCCCCCTACAATCATGTTCGGCTTAGCTGCTTGTTCTATAAAGTTACTGACTATAAATTCGGCATCTGTAAGTAAATGATACATTGAACATGCTAATCCACCAGTACCATATATTGCCAGTTGTCGTGACGGACCGGTTAACATCCTAATTATCGGTAACTTCATGGTTACCAAATAACCAAACCATTGTTGACGTTTTTCCGCATCCAGTAATGCCGTCAATGAATTGTTGCTTAGTCGCATCTTTACTAAGACTTCTGGTATACATGCCATCCGACAACCATGTTGATGCATCCGATAGAATAAAGAATAATCTTCACAGAGGCGCTGGTCTTGATAGCCAGATGCACGCACCGCGGATGTTCTAGCACAATATGTTGTATGCTCGATACATAACCAACGCGGTATATTTTCAGAGATCAGTTGTTCTGTATTGATACTATTTATGCTTTCAGCATCATGCACTCTTGCCTTGAATCGCTCACTATCCAATATACCTGAATCATCTGAGAAATACTCAAAGTAACATTTAACCAACCCTATGTCAGGATTGTCATTTAAAAATTTCAGTTGTTTTTCAAAGCGCTGTGGGTGGCTTAAGTCATCAGAATCAACTTTGATCAAGACGGGCGCCAAAATATATTCAAGCGCCTGTGAAAGTGAATATCCAACACCTCTATTATGCGATCTGATAAATAGTCGAATCCGAGGGTCATGATAACTTTTTATGATATCGACAGTGTTGTCTGTTGAACCATCATCGACAATAACAATCTCAAATTCTTGAAGACTCTGAGTCAATATTGAATCAATTGTAGCCCGAATATAATCAGCACTATTATACGTACTCATCAATGCAGAAATAACAGGGGTTCCTGTAGACCTTCCTGTTTCAGAAACTACGGTCCCTTTCTGTACTGAACGAAATTCTTGGAATTTTTTCAAGGCATTATCCACCGCATCATCCATATCAAAATAGCGATATTCGGCAAGGCGCCCCAGGGCAATCAATTGCGGGAACTGGGCCAACTCATCGCGGCAAGCCTGATAATTCTGTTTGGCCATATCGGTAAACAGCGGGTAGTAAGGCTCCAGCCCCTGCCCTGGCGCATAGGCACAGGGATATTCATAAACAATGCTGGTACCGGGATGTTGCTGCCCTGTCAAATGCTTGAATTCGGTGATGCGGGTATAGGCCTCTTCATTCGGGTAATTGACCGTGGTCACCGGCTGAAATTGGGCTTGCGGCAGATGACAGTGCTCAAAGCGCAGCGAGCGATACGGCAGACCATAGTGATCCTCCGGCATCAGCTGATCCAGCATGCCGGTATAGACCAAGGGTCCGGCAAAAGGCACGCCATCCAGCAGTATCCGTTTCTGTTGCCAATCCAGGCAAACATGGGATCCCATGGGGGTGGAGAGCCTGACCTCAATCAAGGGATTCGCCAACATGCGCTCGAACATGGCGGTGTAGCCCTGCTCTGGCACCGCCTGCCAGGGATCGATGAAGTAACGGTCATCACGATTGACGACGACCGGCACTCGCGCAGTGACCTCGGGCGAGACCTGCTCTGGTGATACACCCCACTGCTTGCTGGTGTAGTTGACGAAGGCACGCTCATAGATGAACTGGGCCAGCTCAGCCAGCAGAGGCTCAGCTTCCTGCCGCAGTGCCATGATGGGCACTCTGGCCCCCTCACCGAACCTGGCCTGAAGAGCCTCAATCATGGCCGCTGCCTTCTCGGCCGGGAAGCAACGCTCTATGCTGGTCAGGTTGAACGGGATGGGCACCAACTGACCATCGATCCGTGACAGCACACGATGCTCGTAAGGCCGCCAGGCGGTAAACTGCGACAGGTAATCCCAAACTTCCTGCTTGTCGGTATGAAACAGGTGCGGTCCATAGCGATGGATCAGCACCCCATGCTCGTCATACTCATCGAAGCAGTTGCCGCCTATATGGTCGCGCTGTTCCAGCACCAGTACCTTCCAGCCAAGCTGGCTGGCCATTCGCTCCGCCATGACGGCGCCGGACAGCCCGGCTCCGATGACAATCGCCTGATAACTCACGCTGCATCTCCAAACAGTTGTTGCACAACGCCGGCCGGATTGGTGCGCCCCTCCCACGCCAGCTGGTGCCGCTCGTCGAAAAACCAGCCCGGTGCCAGCGTGGCCACCTCGCTCGCCGACTGCTCAAGCAGGTTGAGAAAACGGGCGTCGTCTCCCTGCCGCAAGAAATAGAGCGCGGCAGAGTAGTAGTGATGGGCACGCCCCTGGGCAATGGTCACTGGATCGGCGCCAAAGTCACCGGCATTGTCGCAAGCCCGCAGCAGGTCGCGCAGCGACTGCTCACGACGCTCGGCCGATTTGCGGGTCTGCCCGCCAAAGCTCTGGGTGTGGAAGCGATAACGTCCCAGCAGCTCGGGGATAAAGTCGAGGGTTCCCGGGTTGAGAGAGAGATTCAGAATATGCCAAGGGTAGTCGAGGATGATCTTGCACCCCTCGTCGATGGCATTTTCCATCCCTTCATAGCGCCGAAACATGATGGAGCTGGCATTGACGAATACCCCGAAGCGGATCAAGGCCTCCCGCGTCATGACAGGTTCGAGATAACGGCTGTTGTAGTAGTCACGGGTAAACAACTTGATCCGTGCTCCTGTCTCATCATCGAACATCTCTGCTTCGTGGTAGCAGAGGGTGCAACCCGGGTGTGCATCCAGATAGTCGGCCTGGCGCTGCAGCTTGTCCGGCAGGGCCAGATCATCCCCATCCACATAGGCGAGATAGTCACCCCTTGCCTCTGCAAGCAACCGCTTCTGGGTTTTGGCCAGCCCCATGTTCTGTTCGTTCTGCAGAATGCGCAGTGTCGGCCACTGCCGCGCCAGCCGCTGCAAGATAGCCCAGGAGTCATCATTCGAGCCGTCATCGATGGCGATCACCTCGAACTCGAAATCCGTTTGCTGCTCGAGCAGGCTGAGCAGGCAGGGTTCGATGAAGCGCGCCAGATTGTAGACAGGCACCAATACGCTGACTTTCATAGGGAAATCCAAGAGAAGATGAGTAGAAAAGAAGCTGATGGGAGAAAATGGGCAAGGCTACCGCACGGTCCCTGTCAACCCTTCCCCCTCTCTGTCAGGTTTTACTGCAAGAGATATGCCTGACCAAGCTAATCCATTGAAGCTGCGGGATTTATGTGAGCCACACCCGATTATTCATGCTGGACGAGGCCACGGCTGCAAACGTGCAGCATGTCGATGCCATCCCAGTGCCACTCGAATGCCAGCGCCTGTCCCGGCGCCACCACCCTGTCTATGCGGCAGGCGGGCGCATTCGGCAAGGCATCCTCAAGCTGTGCCTTGTGTGCACCGACCCAGACACAGGTCTGCATATCCCACGGCTGCAACAGCAGCTCATTAAGGGTATCGGCCACAAACTCGGCGACTGTACCTCCTCCGACGTGTGCGAGCCGCAGGGAGGCGGCCGGAGTCAATAAGGTGACACCCGGGAATACGCTCAGCTGCATCTCACCGTCCAGGGCGGCATTTTGTTGACTGTGGATGAGCCGCTCCATCACCAGAGCGGGATCGTCGGCAAAGGGAGCAAACAGGGCCTGTAGCAGTCGGTGGCGCAACTCGTCGTCGGGCTCGCCCAGCCAGCAGAGGGTGGTGGGGGAGGCACAGGCCTGCTGATTGAAACGGGTACAGTCCTGCTGCAGGGCCCCCAGGGTCTGTTGCCAGCCCACAACATCCAGCCCGGCCAGCCAGTGGCTGTCGAGCACCGCCATGGAGCGCCGATCCGGAAATACCACTTCCTGCGCACTTGGGGAGAGAGGAATGGCCCGCACCTGGCGAATGGTCTCGTCGCCACCCCAGATGATGCGCAGCCGACAGCGGGCCGACAACCAGCCTGTGGTGCCTTCGTCGTGGCTATAGCGAATGAAGCGGGTGCGGGCGGCGATCCCTTGCCACTCACTCAGGCTGAAGAGTTCATTGAGGATGGCCAGCATGGCCTCCTGCACCGGATCGCGGCGCGATGACAGCCGCACCACGCAGGGATTGCCCATCAGCAGGGCCATCAGCCAGGAGTAGAAGGCCACGGTCGGCACGTTGGAGGGCACCAGGTGAAACGTGACGCCCACCGGCCCCTGCCCCTGCAGCCGTTGCCGCTCTCTGGCCAGCTGGCGCGGCCGTAGCCAGAAGCCGAACGCGGCCAGATCGGGATGGCGCCGCCCCTCCTGCTGCAGGCGTGTCGACAGGGCCGCCACGAAGTCGCAGATGACGGGGGCAAAACAGGGCAGCGGCTGCGGGCAGAACGTCTGCCAGCTGGCAGCCGGTGATACGAAGCTCACCTCGGGTCCCGCCTGCCAAAGCCCCTCTACCGCCTGCGGCGGCGTCACTGGAAGGTGTCGCTGCATCCCCTCACCTCGGCGCCTTGCTGGCGCCCTGATACCTGAAAATAACGGCCATGGCGGCCACAGGGGCAGTCATCCTCCCCCAGCAGCACGCCGAGATCCTCGGTCAGCAGGCTGTGGCCAGGATAACTGCCAGGAATGGCGGAGAGCACCTGCAACAAACCGGGCTGACCGACCCCGAGCGGCTGATGGGTGAGCGGATCGCGCACCTGCAGATCGGCAAACACGGGGGCATGCAGGTGCCCCTGCTCGCACTCGACGAAGATGGAACCCACCTGCTCCACCATGCCGTAGAAGTTGTGTACCCGGCCCAGCCCCAGCTGATCGCGGCAACACGCCTTGAAGGCGGGATTGTCCACCGCCAGATGCTGCAGCTTCTTCCAGCCGCCGCTGTGAAACAAAATGCCCTGCTCAAAGGGCAGGTGCAGTCCGCGCTCGCGCAGGGGCTCCAGCAGGCATTGCCAGACCATGAAGGTAAAGCCGAACAGCAGCACAGGCTGACCGGCGTATTTGTCGCAAAATGCCTCTATCACCGGCCAGTTTGGCCGCATCTGCTCGTCGAGGGCATAGGTGTGGTCCCGGCCGAGGAAGGAGAGCCCCAGGGCGCCAGCGCCACGCGCCGAAAAGCCGCTGCGGTTCTGGATGAGGGCGGGCTGCTCCACCAGCAGCATGGGCAGCCGCTGCTTGCCGATAAACTCCTGCAGTATCTTCACCAGCACCTTGCTCTGCAAAGCTGCGGTCTCCCGGTCCAGCACTATCCGTGACGGCGCCCCCGTGGTGCCCGACGAGGTGAGCACCTTGAACACCTCAGCCTCGGACACGCTCTGCCACTGGGCCAGCTTGAACAGCCGGGCCGCCAGATAGGGCTGAGCGCCATAATCGGCAGCCTCTGCCGTCCAGCCGAAGGCATGCAGCACATTGGCATAAGGGGGGCAGTGCTCGACATGGTGACGGGTCAGGGCATTGAGCCGCGCCAGCAACAGCGCCTGTTTGGCGGCCTGTGGCAGGTCGAAGATGGGGGCAGCGAGCAAGCTTTCCATCACGCCTCCTCCGCCAGTCTGCTCAGGGCGGTATAGTCAATCTTGTGGTTGGCGGTGCGCGGCAGCTGTGCCACCTCTATCACCCGCACCGCCCGTGGCGGTGCTTGCAGCCACTGCGCCAGCTCACGCTGCAAGCCGTCGGCCGTCAGTTCGCCATGGGGTTCGACGACCGCCAGCAGGCAGTCATCACGCCCGCCGCAGGCCCCCGACCAGCCCCAGCGATGGAGCTGGCTCTCGACCTCTGCCAGGCTGATCCGCTTGCCGAACAGCTTTAGAAAACGACTGAGACGGCCGCAGATATAGTAGCGTCCCGCCTCGTCACTGCGAGCCAGATCGCCGGTGGCCAGCTCCTGCAACAGGGCGCCCTGCACCAGATCCTCGACGGTAGTGGCATAGCCCAGCATGACGTTGTCGCCGCGATAGACCAGTTCCCCCTCCCCGGGCTTGCCCCCCTCCAGCTCGCGCAGGGAGAAGTGGCCGCCGGGAATGGCGCGGCCGATGGCATCCGGATGAGTGACCACCTCGTGCGCCGCCAGCCAGGCCATGCGGGCGGTGGCCTCTGTCTGGCCATACATGACGAAGAAACGGCGCCCCAGCCGCAGGGCCTGCTTGGCAAACTGCTGCGCCAGCGCGGGTTCGAGTCGCCCCCCCGCCTGGGTCAGGGTCTGCAAAGAGGGATACCGGGCCCAGTCAAAGCGCAGCCGAGCCAGCATCTGATAGGTAAAGGGCACCCCGGCAAAACTGCTCACGCCGTGCTGCTCGACCAACTGCCAGAAGTCGCGCTCCAGCACGCTCCCCTCGCTCTGCACCAGGGAGGCGCCCACCAGCAGATGGCTGTTGAGCACCGAGAGGCCATAGGAGTAGAACAGCGGCAGGCTGGTGATGGCCCGCTCGGCCGCCGTCAGCGCCAGATAGTCGGCGATGGAGGCGGCGTTGGCCGCCAGATTGCGGCCCGATAGGCGCACCCACTTGGCACTGCCGGTACTGCCCGAGGTAGGCAACAGCACCACCAGCTCGGGGTGCAACAGTGGGCTGGTATCCCTGAGACGGATCAACTCCCCTGCTTCATTTACCCGGCAAGTCACGGCGAACTGCTGGCAGCTGGCATCGTGCTGGCACGAAGGGAGAGCAGGGTCCGCCAGCATCACAGCATGTCCCAGCCTGAGGGCTGCCAGATAATGCAGCAGATGGGAGGTACGGGTGAAGAAGGGCAGATAGACGAGGCTGCGCTCACTCGGGTAAGTCGCCGCCACTTGTGTCACCCGCTGTGCCAGCTCGCCGTAGGAGAGCCAGCCATCCAGCGGATCCCGCCAGGCCGGCGCCGGGTTATCCTCATGCAGATGGGCGAGTAGAGGATGGCGTTGCTTCATCAAACCAACATGCCTCCATCCACGCCTATGACCTGACCGGTCACGTAACTCGACAGGTCGGAGGCGAGGAACAGCGCTACCCTGGCCACCTCGTCCGGCGTGCCGATCCGCCCCATGGCGATGCTGGCGAGACGCTCGGCGAACTTCTGGTCCGGGATGGCACGCGCCATCTCGGTATCGATAAAGCCGGGGGCTATGGCATTGACCCGGATCTGGCTGGCGGCCAGCTCCTTGGCCAGCGACTGGGTGATGCCGATCACCGCCGCCTTGCTGCCGGCATAGCTGCTGAGCCCGGCGGCGCCCACCCGCCCCATCAGGGAGGCCAGATTGATGATGCTGCCGCCACCGCTGCGCTGCATCAGGCGGGCGGCGTACTGGCTGCAATAGACAACGCTGAAGGTGTTGTGGCTGAAGGTCTGCTCCAGCTGGGCCTGATTGACCATGCCGAGCAGCCCCTCTTCCAGTATCCCGGCATTGTTGACCAGCACATCCAGCTGACGGGTCTGGGCAAACAGCTGCTGAAAGGCCTGCTTGACCGCCTGCGGCTCGGCCACGTCGAAACAGAGCGGCTGGCAGGGGACGCCGAACTCGGCGCCGAGGGCGGCCGCCAGCTGGCTCATGGCAGCTTCATCGCGGCCCCCCAGCCACAGCTCAGCCCCCTGCGCGGCAAACTGGCGGGCGATGGCGAGGCCAATGCCGCGCCCAGCACCCGTGATCAGCGCCCGCTTGCCCTGCAGCAGCCCCTGCATCAGAGGGCGACCCCGTATTTGGCGAGGATCTCCC
Source organism: Aeromonas bestiarum (assembly GCF_000819745.1). Classification (GTDB taxonomy): domain Bacteria; phylum Pseudomonadota; class Gammaproteobacteria; order Enterobacterales; family Aeromonadaceae; genus Aeromonas; species Aeromonas bestiarum. The sequence goes on from NZ_CDDA01000005.1 coordinate 139,928, forward strand.
GCGCCTTGGCGACCGAGCTCATGTCGATGATGTCATCGGTATCGAGCAGGACGCCGTAGCAATCCTCCAGCTGGGCGATCAGGCCCATGTGGGCGACGGAATCCCACTGGGGAATGCTGTTGTACGCCAGCCCGTCGCTGACGGTGCCGACGTCTATGCCGAGGGCATCGGCGAAAACCTGTTCCAACGCTGTAGTCATCTGAAAAATCTCCGTAGCCGTTCACGGGCGGCATAATAATCGGCGGGTTGCAGTTCAAGGGCGAGAAAGTCGCCCTCCTGCCCATGTTGGCGATAACCCAGCTGCTCGTTCAGGCGCAGGGCGGCGCCGTTGCCCGCGCGCACCAGGGTGCGGATGCAGCCGAGCTCGAAGGTATCGAAACCCTGATCGAGCTGGGACAGGGCGGCGGCAACGGCCAGCATGGGATGGCGCACGCTGGAGGTGCCCAGATAGAGGCCGGCGTCAGCCACCGGCTGCCCCTGCAACGGCTGCCACGTCTCCCCTTTAAGGTTGACGTAGCCTGCCCGCTGACCCCGGCACCAGAGCACCCAGTGCTGCTGATCCGGCCGCTCACGGCTGCTGGCAAACCACTGCCGTTGCTGGCGGGGGGAGATGAGCGCCTGTTCGACCATCTGCAGCCGTACCTCATCCTGATTGCGCCAGCGCCTCAGGGTGGGCAAGTCCCACGGCTGAACCGGGCGCAGCTCGACACCATAACTCATGCTCAATACCACCCACTTCCCATCACTTGCCCATGTTATCGACCATAGCAGTGCGATTCCGTAGCAAAGCTCAATAATATAAGATGAAAACTCGGTATAATCTCAAAAATAATCAAAGAGTTGTCAGCAATTATCCGGACGGGGATGCCAGATCCCGTCCCTCAGGGAGAGAGCACCATGGCCATCGCCATCATTCCGGCCCGGGGCGGCAGCAAGCGCATTCCCCGCAAGAATATCCGCCCCTTCTGCGGCCAGCCCATGCTCGCCTACGCCATTCAGGCAGCCAGGGCGGCAGGCTGCTTCAGCCGAATTGTGGTCTCCACCGATGATGAGGAGGTCGCCGACGTTGCCCGCCAACTCGGCGCCGAGGTGCCCTTCCTGCGCCCCGCCAGCCTGGCCGACGATCATACCGGCACCACCCCTGTGGTGATCGATGCCATCCGGCGACTCGACGATCTCGGCATGCAGGCGGAATACTACTGCTGCATCTATGCCACTGTCCCTCTCATTCAGGCCAGCGATCTGAGCGCCGCCCACGACCGCCTGCTCGCCAGCCAGGCGCCCTTCGTCTACACGGTGGCCGAATTCGGCTTCCCCATCCAGCGGGCGGTGCGCATGGACGCACAGGGCAGAGTCAGTCCCTTCTGGCCGGAGCAGATGGCGAAACGATCCCAGGATCTGGAGCCCGCCTACCAGGATGCAGGCCAGTTCTACTGGGGCAGCCGCGCGGCCTGGCTGGGGGGCATAAGCCCGGTGGGCGGGGAAGGGATCGGCCATATTCTACCGAGGCACAGGGTGGTCGACATAGATACGCCGGAAGACTGGCACCTGGCCGAACTGCTCTATCGGGTGCTGAGCCAGGATGGCGTTTAACGTCGCCTTCCGGCTCGATGCCGGCGCCGAAATAGGGCTGGGCCACCTGATGCGCTGCCTGACCATCGCCGATCGGCTGCGGGCGGCGGGGGCCGAGTGCCACTTTCTCTGCCACGACTTGCCCGCACATCTGCTGCCGCTGCTGCAACCCCATCACCATCATTCCCTGAGCGCGCTGGACGACGCCGGCCCGCTGCCTGGCTTGCGGCCCGATTGGCTGGTGTTCGATCACTACCAAATTGACCACATGGTCGAACAAAAACTGGCGATCCACTGTGGCCGCTTGCTGGTGATCGACGATCTGGCCGATCGCCCGCACCACTGCCAGTTGCTGCTGGATCAGGGACCACTGCGCACAGCCGCCGATTACCAACCGCTGATCCCGGCCGATTGCCGACTATTGCTTGGCACCGACTATGCCCTGCTGAGGCCCGCCTATCGCCAGCTGGCACGTCAACAAACCAGCCAGTGGCAGCGAGGGCTCATCTGCTTCGGCGGCGCCGACCCGGCCGGTGCCTGCCTCACTACCCTCAACAGTCTGGCCCGCTTGCCCTGGGCGCGAACCATCCGCTGGACCCTGGTGGCAGGCGGTGCCAACCCCTTCTGGCCCGAGCTGGAGCAGAGGGTGGCCGAGCTGTCCGAGCTCAAGATAGTGCTGCTGCGCCAGAGCGATCAGATGGCGCAGTTGATGAATCAGCACGACTTCGCCATCGGCGCCGCCGGCGGCATGACCTGGGAGCGAGCCTGCCTCGGCCTGCCGACCCTGGCGGTGCCCATAGTCGACAACCAGCAGTTCAACGATCAAGTGATAGCCCGCTTCCAGCTGGCCGAGCGGCTGACGCTGAGCGAGCTGGCCGAGCCGGCGCGGCTCCTGCAGGCCCTGCAGCGGCTGGAGCGACAGGCCGATGACTATCGCCAGCGCGGCCAGCAACAGGTAGATGGCCTGGGGCTGGATCGCCTCGCCGCCTGGCTGCTGCTCCAAGCCGATTACCAACTGAAGCCTGACGGCCAGCAGTGGCAGTTCCACCAGGATGACAAACATCTGCTCACCCTGACCCTGTGCGGCCCGCAGCTGACATGGCAAGCCGCCCGGCCACTTCAACCAGCGGAGTGGCAAGAGCTGGCACATCGCTTGCAGAGCATTTTCTCCCAATTTCCCCTCTATCTTGCCGAGCCACCGCAGATAGCGCCCCCTGCCCCCTGGCAGCCGGCGCCGCAAGGCTGGCAACTTGGCACAGGAGCCTGACCACAGATGCAGATCGCCCATCAATCCATAGGCCCGGCACAGGCGCCCTATGTGATCGCCGAACTCTCGGCCAACCACAACGGCAACCTGGAACGCGCGCTGGCCATCATGACCGCCGCCAAGGCGGCCGGAGCCAGTGCGGTCAAACTGCAGACCTACAGACCCGACACCATCACCCTCAGAAGCGACAGACCCGAGTTCCAGATCCACGGCGGCCTGTGGGATGGTCACAGCCTGTACGACCTCTACGAGTGGGCGCACACGCCGTGGGAATGGCATCAGGCCCTGTTTGCCAAGGGACGCGAGCTGGGGCTGACGGTATTCAGCAGCCCGTTCGATTTCAGCGCCGTGGATCTGCTGGAATCCCTCGACTGCCCGGCCTACAAGATTGCCTCCTTCGAGCTGGTGGACCTGCCCCTGATCCGCTACGCCGCCCAGACCGGCAAGCCGCTCATCATGTCCACCGGCATGGCCAACGAGGCCGAGATCGCCGCCGCCGTCGAGATGGCGCTCAAGCATGGCAGCGGCCAGCTGGCGCTGCTGCACTGCGTCAGCGGCTATCCGGCGCCGGCGGCCGAATACAACCTGCGCACCATCCCCATGCTGCGCCAGCGCTTTGGTGTCGAGGTGGGGCTCTCGGATCACACCCTGGGATCGGCCACCGCCATCGCCGCCACCGCGCTCGGGGCGACCCTCATCGAGAAACACTTCACCCTGGCCCGCGCCGACGGCGGACCGGATTGCGCCTTCTCCATGGAGCCGGCCGAGCTCACCGAGCTCATTGCCTCGGTCAACACCGCCCATGCGGCGCTCGGGGTGGCCGACTACCGGCTCACCCAGAGCGAGCAGGGCAACCGCGCCTTTCGCCGCTCCCTCTATCTGGTCAAAGATATTGCGGCCGGAGAGGCGCTCACCGCCGCCCACATCAAGTCGGTGCGCCCCGCCCTCGGCCTGCCTCCCGCCGATTACGATCGACTCATCGGCAAGCGGGTCAGCCACGACATGACAGCCAATCAGCCGCTGAGCTGGGAGTGGATAGACAAAGATGAGTGATGAACTGTTCGCCCAGCACGGCAGGCTTATCAGCCAGCGCTGGCCAGCCCTCTGGCCCCGTCTGCTGACGCAGGACGTGGAGAGCATCCAGGCCGAGCTGACCGAAGGGCTGGGCTCGACCCTCAGCATCGACGGCATCCAGCTCACCAGTCGTCATGACAGGGTGAAAGAGGCCGAGCTGCAGGCTGCCAGCCTGCCCGAGGTGGCCGTGCTGCACCTCTACGGCACCGGGCTCGGCGATCTGCCGCGCGCCCTGCTGGGCCGCAGCGGCCTCAAGCGGCTGGAAGTGAAGATCATGAATGGCGCCCTGTTTGCGCTGGTGCTGCGGCTGCTGGACCAGCAGGACTGGCTGGCGGACCCCAGGGTCGAACTGATGATGGCGGGGGACGAGAGCGAGATCCGTCTGCCCTTCTTCGCCCTGCCGCCCGAGTTGCTGCTGGTGGAAGACGCAGCAGCCCGCATCCGGGACAGGCTGGTGAGCGAGATAGAGCTGCCGTTTGCCAACGCCAGGTTCGATGCCGAGCATCCGGCGGTGACCCGCCGGCTGGCCGAGAACCGGCCACTGCTGGCAAGCGATGGCGACGTGGCCAGCCTGTTCGGGCTGGCGCGAGGCAAACATGCCCTGATCGTCGCCAGCGGCCCGACCCTGCAAACCAATCTGGCCACCTTGCAGGCCCAGTTGCAGACCCGGCGTCAGGACTACCTGCTGATCAGCGTCGACACAGCGCTCGCTTTTTTGCTGCGCCACGGCATCCGGCCAGACATAGTGGTCACCATAGATGACGCCATTCACGGCAGCCGGTTGCCGGCCGACCAATCGGCCCAGACCACCCTGGTCTACTACCCCACAGTGCCGACGGCAGCCCTGCTGGCCTGGCAGGGGCCGCGCAAGGCAGCCTACTCCCGCAGTCCCATGTACCAGACACTGAGGCAGGAGATCCCCAAGGGAACCCTGCACTCGGGCGGCAGCGTCATTCATCCCGCCGTGGATCTTGCCGTACAGATGGGCTGCCAGCAGGTCATACTGCTGGGGACGGATTTTGCCTTCCCCGGCGAGCTCACCCACTCAGGATGGGCGGATGGGGCGCTCGGCCCCACTGCCAGCCAGGCGCTCAGCTGGACCCTCGACGGGCACGGTCGCCGGGTCAAGACCAACCCTAACTTCTCCGCCTATCGCACCGAACTTGAGCGATACATAGCGCGCCATCCCGAGGTGCATTTCTGGAACAGCAGCCGGGAAGGGGCCGAGATAGCGGGCTGCAGCTACCACCCGGAGTACCTGTCATGAGTGATAGCCTGACAACCCGCATCAGGGCGCTGGCACACCAGTTCAGGCTGGGGCAGTCGCTTGCCGCGAGCCAGACCCTGCCCGGTTTGCTGCAGGAAGCCCTCACCGCACGGGGCAGCCTGCCCCCCGAGCTGATAGCCGCCCTGCTGCGCAGCCAGGAGCGACAAGACTGGCTCGGGCTGGCCGATTACCTCGAATATGAGCTGGTACATACCCTGACGACCCCTTCCGCCCCCACCACAGCAGGAGACGTTTCATGATCAAGGCTATTTCCAATGCCTCCGACGAGGAGCTGTCTCGTCGCCAGACGTTCAGCGAGCTATTGCGCGCCAGCCCGCTGCCCCCGGCCGAGCTGCAGAACAATCTGGGCCTCTACCTCAAGCGCCAGTCGCTCTCCCGCATCCTGTTCATGCACGAGCTCTACCAGAAGATCATTCCGGTACACGGCGTCATCATGGATTTCGGTACCCGCTGGGGTCAGAACCTGGCGCTCTTCTCCTCGTTTCGCGGCATGTACGAGCCCTACAACTACAATCGCAAGCTGGTGGGATTCGACACCTTCAGCGGCTTTCCCTCCCACGCTCCGCAGGATGGATCCGATGCGGCCATCCAGCCGGGCGCCTATGGCGTCACCCCCGACTATGAACAGCACCTGGCGCAGCTGCTCGCCGCCCATGAAGCAGAAAGTCCGCTGGGCCATATCGTCAAGCACGAGCTGGTAAAGGGGGATGTGACCGAGACGCTGCCCGCCTATCTGGCCCGTCAGCCGGAAACCATGATAGCGCTGGCCTATTTTGACTTTGATCTCTACGAACCGACCCGCCGCTGCCTCGAGCTCATCAAGCCGCATCTCACCAGGGGTTCGGTACTGGCCTTCGATGAGCTGAACTGGCCCGCCTTTCCGGGGGAAACCCTGGCCCTCAAGGAGGTGCTGGGGCTGGATCGCTACGCCATCCGCCGCACCCCGCACAACCCAGGGCCGGCTTATCTGGTGATCGAGTAATCCGGCTCAGGGCTGAGGCGACGCAACAGCCCTGCTTCCAGCAGCATGCTGGCCAGTGGCGCCACCCGCCAGAAAGGCACCTTGATGGTCTCGGCGATCTCGAACAGGGTCAGCTGGCCATCGCTGTAGGCCAGCAGATTCATCATCTCCCTCACCTGCCAACCGGAATAGCGGGTCGACAGATCCGGATAGAGACCCCGTTTGCCCAGCTGGGGCTCTCCCAACACTGTCACCTCGCAACGCTCATCCAGTTCCAGACACTCGATGGCCCGACGCAGCGCCAGGAAGCCGCCCGCCAGACCAGCCGGGGTCACCAGCGAGAGATCATCCAGCGAGGTGTGGTACTCGGCATAGCAGCCATATTTGCTGCGCATCAGGGTAGTGACCGGCAGATCTATGCCGGGGGCGCACAGCTGACGTTCGTTGGAGCCTCGCTCCAGGAAGCTGTAAGCCTTGTAACCCGGCGCCAGGTGGCCCAGCACATGACGGCCGATGCGATCGGCCAGGCTGTTGCCCTGGCGTGAGGGCAGGAAGGAGTAGCTGCGCTCATCGCCAAGACAGGTCAAATTGAACCCGGCCAGGGTGCGCCGCTTGAGGTGATCCAGATGGCGGGAGAGATAGACGATGGCCCCCAGGGTTTCGGGCACCAGCATCAATCGATAGCTGTAACGGCGCTTTGGCAGGGAGGCGAGCCAGGCCATCAGGAAGACACCGACACAGGGGCCTGACAGCTCGTTGTTGGCCATGGAGGGGTGACAGGTGTAGCTGGACAGCAGTATCTCCTGCTCGCTCTCTCCAGGCAGCACCCAATCGCCATAGGTGAGCGAGCCGGGCGCCAGGCTGGCATCGATCACTACCTCATAATCCCCCTCCGGCAGCGCCTCGCGCACCCTGTGTGGCAGGCAGAAGCCCCAGCGACGCTTGTAATAAGAGGTGACATAGGGAATGGCATCCGGCATGTCAGGCAGGGAGTGCAGATGGGGCTGCAGTTCGGCCAGCGAGAGGGTGCAGCGCACCGGCTCCGAATAGCCCACCAGATGCAGGTTGTGATCCTTGAAATCCACCACCTTGCAGCCATCCGGCCCCACTATGTAGGCCTGCTGTACGTTCCACTCATCGGGCACAGTCCAGTCGAAACATTCGGTGCCGCTGGCCACCTCCCGGATCTGCAGATCAGGCAGACAGTGCTGGCGCATCAGGGCCAGAGTCTGGCGCACGCCATCACCGGTCAGGCTGCGGTTGAGGGGGAACAGCAGGGTCAGCAGGCGATGCAGCTGCTCGCCGATCTGCGCCTGGTCATCCCAGTCTATGGGCAGATAGTCGCTCTTGTGAGGAGAACTCATATGACAGGTGCCTCGATCAACTCGACTATATGGCCAAGGGGGCTCAGGAAAAACTGGACGTGGGCACCGCCGAAGGCGATGGCCGGCTGGCTGGGGCCGAGGGGAAGGTGACGCTGATCCCGCAGTCTGGCGGCACTCTCAGCGAGGCAGGGCACCCGATAGGCCAGATGATTGATGACGTTGCGCCGGGTCTTGAGCACCTGGGTCACAGGACTATCCTCTGTCGCCGGCGCCACCAGCTCGTAGCAAAGTCCGCCCTCATCGTGCACGAACTGCACCCATACCTTCTGCAACGGATCTTCCACCGCCACCGAGAAGCGGCTCAGCCCCAACACCTCCCGGCAATAGGCCTCACCGCTGGCGAGATCCGGCACCACCAGACCTATGTGGTCAAATTGCATGAGATGCTCCTCCTGCCCGGATCAGGGCGTATGGCGCCGTCGCCACCAGCTCACTGGCGGCCAGGATGAAATCGCGGCAGGACACGGCCCAGACCGGCACTCGCTGGCACAGGGTCTGATGCCAGGCGCTTCTTTCCTGCAGCAAGGCCACCAGCCGGGAGAGGTCGATCTCGCTGGCCAGCGCCAGGTCCCGCACATAGTAGTCGGCCTGCCAGTCGCGCAAGGCGCCGGCAACGCACACCTGTCCCTCGAACAGTTTGTGATAGCGATAAGGCACGGCCAGCCGTTGCTCCACATAGTGGGTGAAGGTGATCCTGTCCGGATGACAGCCCAATCCCAGCAACCAGCCATCCTGCTCCGCCAGCCAGCCAAACGGGCTCTCCTGACCGAAGCAGTCGTGACACTCACGGGCCGCCAGCTCGGCCCCGTGGGGGCCGCTGATGGCCACGCTGAAGATGGGATCCCGCGTGCGGGTCACACCGTCACGCTGCCTGAACACCTCCGTCATCAGCCCCACCTTGCTCGGGGTGATGGCCGGGTCGAAACACTCGCCCGCCATGGGGCTGTAGGTGAAGGTTGGCACCAGCAGATCACCCGCCAGCCACTGCTCCAGGTGCATCCAGAAGGCGGCTATCCCCTGGGCATTGCCCATGCCGGCAAACTGGGCCACCACCATGGCGTCCGAGTGCACCATAAGGGCGCTGCCTCTGGGGATCCCCAGCTCGGTCAGCGCCTGCTCGAGTGCCTGTTTCACACGGCAACCCCTTTGCGCAGCAGGGCTTGCTGGATGTCGGCCAGACTCTTCAACTCGGCCAACTCGTGCGGCTCGAACCGCACGGCAAAGTGCTGTTCGATGAGCAGCAGCAGATTGAAGTGACCCAGGGAGTCCCACTCGGGAAAACTGCCGAGACCGAGGATGGCCTGCTCGTTGATGCTGGCCTGTGGAAATTGCTGGCGAACCAGCGCGATGAGGTCATTCATTGGCATAAAACTCCAGAAACGGGAGAGAAAGGGAGGGGAGATCCAGGCAGAGGAACATCTCGTCCACCAGCGGCGTCAATCCCACTGGAGTGGTTATCGGCCGGGTCGGCAGGGTCACCAGAAAATCCCGCGCCGGCTGGTTGCGATCCGTGGGCACCAGGCTTATCACCAGTTGGTCAACGCCTTTTGCCATCAGTCGGGCAGCCAGTTGCGCGAGCAGCCAGTATTCGAAACCTCGCCCCAGCACCCGACAGCTGATGGCCAGGGTATCCAGCAGCGCCTTTCCCCCATCGAGTGGGCGCACCACCAACAGGGCCGTCATGCCGTGATCGGCAAACGTGTCTTGCAGTGATGCCAGCCAGACCTCGCCCTGCGTACTGGCAAGCTGTGCCAGTTCACCCGCCTGATAACGCCGGGCGGAGAGATTGAACTGGTTGGTCTTCTGGCTCAGCTGCTCGGCCCGCAGCTGATTGCTCTGGGTGAGCGGTTGCCAGCTCGCTCGTAGCCCCAACTGTTGCAAGAAGGCGTGTTCGTCGCCCAGTTGCTGGCGCACCGCATTCGCCTCTGCCTGTGCCAGATAGGAGCCCTGGCGCAAGCTGTCATCATGGCTCTGGTGGCGGCTCTGCAGCTCGGCGAGCGTCATCAATGCATCAGGCCAGCCCCAAAGCTCGACGGGGGGCGTGATGACGGTAACCTCGGGACAATTGGCACGCACCTCGGCACGCTCCAGCTCGCTGTCATCCCAGAACACCAGACTGTCCAGCCCCACATTGAGCCGCGCAGCCAGGCGCCGCAGGCCGGCGGACTTGGGCACCCAGCCAATCTCGGCCGCGGCTATGTGCCGGCGCTCAAGCACCATGCCCTGGTGCTGATCGAACAGCCGCCACACATCGTCGGCCAGATTCTTGGAACAGAGCGCCAATATGACGCCCTGCCCGTGCCAGTAGCAGGCGGCCTGCTGGAAAGCCTGATAGAGACGCCCCACCCCATCCTGCCCCAGCAGGACGCCCCCCACGCCATCTTCACCGACCACGCCTCCCCACAGGGTATTGTCGCAATCGAGCACCAGCACCTTGTGAGCTGGCCTGTGCAACCGCTGCAGCAAGGGGGCAATCCACTGTGCCAGACTGGCCAACCCGGCCATGGAGAAGGGGCAGGACATCAGGTAGTGATTGCGGTTGTCGAAACAGTGGTGGCGACCCTGCTGTTGCAACCAGAGCGGCAAATGCAGGTCATCCAAACCGGAATACTGCTGCCGCAAATGGGCAAGCTGACGCTCAAATTCACCGGCCAGACAGGCAAGCGCGGAGGGCGCAGCGCCAAATACGGAGGCAGGGGAACGGCTGCAGACCCCGACCAGCAGATGGTCCTGCGGCCGACGCTGCAGACGCTGTTGCAGGGGCTGGCAGAGTGATGCGACGAAGGCGGCCACGGCCAGCTGCTGCGCCTCTTGTGCCAAACCGCTCCACCTGACCAGCGTCTGTGCCGGCACCAGATCTTCCCACAGCCAGATGATGATGTGAGTCTGGGCGGCGCTCTCTTCGGCTGGAGTCATCAGGGTTTGCAGCCACTGACCATGGGGTGCGACCTGCACCTCGCCGTGGGCAGCCAGCGACCGCCAGGCTAGGTTGCCCGGCATCAAGAATGAACTGCCACTGAGATGAATCGTCGTCATGACTTCCCCCGCTCCGCTATCGGCGCCATCCAGATTGCAACGGCATGGCTGGATCGTCTTTTATCTTTCAGAAAAATAAAAGTATTTTCAGCCACTTGGTCAGTAATTGATGCTGACGTAGGGCACTTCTTCCACCTGCCACAACTGCTTGAGGTAGACGGTCAGCACGAAGAAGAAGTTGGCAAGCAGGTTGGCGAAGCGATAGAGGATGGGATCGAAGCGCACCCCGCTCTCCTCAAGGCGCACCAGCAGCCGCACCACCTTCTTGCTGCCGCAGCGGCACAGGTGCAGGGTGGGAATGGGCTGGGGCCCCTGGGGCAGCACGAAACCCGTGACCCGGCCGCGGCTCGCCTCGTTGTAGTGATCGTAACGCTCCTTCAACCACGCCAGATCCTCGTCGAAGATACCCAGCTTGCCACGTACCGAGCCGTTGAGGTTGTAAATGAGCCGCTGCAGGGCCCCCAGATCGGCCACCACCTCCCGGGTTCCCTCTGCGTGTGGCAACTGGGCGAGCACGGCCCCCACCTGACAGCAGAGCTCGTCGGTGGCGATCTCGTAATCACACTGGAACTGGGTTTCGAAGATGAAGGGGTAGCAGAGCTCGCGCTTGTCTCTGGGCTTCTTGGGGTTCATAAGGTAGCCGGATTGGGAAAAGAGCCAGTTTGCCAGCCCCCGGGGGAGCTGGCAAACGGCAGCTTATGGCTTGAGCCGGGCGATGCCGACTCAGACGCTCTTGCTGGCAGGCTCGGTCGCAGGCTGGAACTGGTCTATCATTCGCAGCGCCTCCAGCATCCGCTGGTTGAAGCTGGTGAAGCTGTTGACCTGAGCCGGTTCGCTCTGGCCGCGGGCCGCCAGCACCGCAGGGGTCAGCGCCTGCTGCTGCGATTCCGGCAGCAGGGCATCCGCCTGTTGCTGCACCTGATCCAGCTTGGGCAGATAGTCCGCCAGCGGCTTGAGGAGATCCTGCAGCGAGTGGGCTCCCTGGTAGGTCTGGCTCAGCTTGACGCTCTGCTTGAGCTTGAGGGAGTAGGAGGCGAGCTGGCTGTCATCCAGTTGCAGGTCACCCGCCTTCTTCAGCAGATCCTCGAAGTTGCCGGAGAAGAAATTCCCCGCCAGATCGTCGATCCCCTTGACCAGCTTGCCGATGGAATCCATCTCCTCGCTGCTGAGATCCCCCTCCAGCGAGAAGCTGAAGCTCTGGCTCGACTTGAGGCTGAACTGGCTGCCGCTGTCATCTTTCTGGGACTTGGTCTGCCAGCTGTCATTGAAGCGCAGCACCACCTTGTCGCCATCCTTGGTCTGGATCTCCAGCGAGCCCTGCTGGCGACTGGCCATCTCGGCCTGCCCCATGTCGGTGGAGGAGACCTTGCCGAAGAACTCCTTCTCGAACTCGTCGAGCCCCTTCTGGATCAGCTTGTAGCTCTGATCGATACCGGTCTTGATGTCTTCGTTATCGGTGGCCCACTTGCCCAGCTGCTTCCTGGCGTCGCCGAAGCCCTTGTCCACCCCCTTGCGGGCCTGCTCCATCATGCCGGTCAGGTCGTCGTCGGACTTGCCGTCCGCACGGGCGGCGCCCAGCCGTCCGGTGACGAACTGCAGCACGTTGTCGGCTACCGACTGGAAGTCGAACAGGGTCTCCGGGGTTATCTCCTCGGGTTCCTGTGCCTTGGGTGCCTGATAACCCTGACCGTTTATCTCCAGCGCAAACTGCAACGCCTGCTGCACCAGCACCTGAGCCCACTTGGGCGGCTTGTGCAGGGAGACTTCCTCTGCGCTGCTGATCTGCTTCTCTTGTGCCTGTTGGGGTGCCTTGGGCGAAACGCCCACTCCCTTGGATTGGGCTGAGCCCACGCCGTCGATTTGCATAATGTGTCCTCCCACCATGCCTGTAGATCAGGTATCGGCCTGACTGAACACTTCTTGACCACAAAATACTGGACAATCTGCAACGGCCTTTTAAAATCCACACCCTTTGGGTGGCCCGTTGCCTTCCCCCGATTTCGACCCGGCCCTGCCGGTGTGCATGTGAGGTATATCATGACCCAAATCCAGCAAGCTGGCGCCGACTCCCAGGCCCTGCGGACTCCCGCCGACTACCAGGCCCAGCTCGACGAGAAGCGCGAGCGCCTCAACGGGCTGTTCGCCGACTTCACCCTGCCTGCGCTGGAAGTGCACGCCTCCCCCGCCGAACACTACCGGATGCGCGCCGAGTTCCGCATCTGGCACGAGGGGGATGACCTGTTCCACTGCATGTATGCGCCTGCCACCAAGGAAATCATCCGGGTCGACCAGTTCCCCACCGCCAGCCGCCTCATCAACCAGCTGATGCCGGTGCTGCTGGAGGGGCTGCGCCCGCACCCCGTGCTGCGTCGCAAGCTGTTCCAGATAGACTACCTCTCCACCCAGTCCGGCCAGATCTGCGTCAGCCTGCTCTACCATCGCAAGCTCGAAAGCGAGTGGCAGCAAGCCGCCGAGGCACTGCAGGCCGACCTGCGGGCCCAGGGGTTCGAGCTGCAACTGATTGGCCGCGCCCACAAGCAGAAGATCTGCCTGGGGGATGAGTTTGTCATCGAGCGGCTGACGGTGCAGGGTCGCGAGCTGCTCTACAAGCAGGTGGAGAACAGCTTCACCCAGCCCAATGCCGCCATCAACGAGCAGATGCTGGGCTGGGCGCTGGACGTGACCAAAGGCAGCGAGGGTGACCTGCTGGAGCTCTACTGCGGCAACGGCAACTTCTCCATCGCCCTGGCCCAGAATTTCCGCAAGGTGCTGGCCACCGAGATCGCCAAGCCGAGCGTGGACTCAGCCCAGTTCAACATCGCCGCCAATGGCGTCGACAACCTGATCATACTGCGCATGTCGGCCGAGGAGTTCACCATGGCGATGCGCGGCGAGCGGGAGTTCAACCGCCTCAAGGGGGTCGATCTGGGCGCCTACCAGTGCAACACCATCTTCGTCGACCCGCCCCGCGCCGGTCTCGACGACGCCACAGTCCGGCTGGTACAGGAGTACGACAACATCCTCTACATCTCCTGCAACCCAGAGACACTGCAGGCCAACATGGCCGTACTGGGCGAAACCCACGAGATCGCCCGCTTCGCCCTGTTCGATCAGTTCCCCTGGACCCACCATATGGAAGCCGGGGTCTATCTGAAGCGCAAGGCCGGCTAATCCGGCCAACTCCCCGGGCCCATCACATGGAAACCGGGGGGGGTTATTTGAGACGTCAAGCAGGCTGAATTCGAGCCGTCTCCACGACCAGAATGACGACAGGGCCCGCGGGCCCTGTTTGATTATTTATCCCAGTGCACGCCGGGCTGGGAGCCGTTATGCTGGCGGCACGCGCATCCGCGCCACAGCCTGGGTGTCATGCCACAATGCAACGCATTCTTTTTGTTGAAGATGATCCCGAAATAGGCCAGCTCATCAGCAGCTGGCTTGCCCGCCACGACATGGAGGTACTGCTGGAACCCAGAGGCGACCTGGCGCTGGTCAGGGCCCTGGCCGAGCAGCCCGACCTGGTGCTGCTCGACATCATGCTGCCGGGGCAGGACGGCCTCTCCCTGTGCCGGGATCTGCGTCCGCGCTTCAAGGGCCCCATCGTCATGCTCACCTCCCTCGACAGCGACATGAACCAGATCCTCAGCCTGGAGCTGGGTGCCAACGACTACATCCTCAAGACAACGCCGCCCCCCGTGCTACTGGCCCGGCTGCGGGTCCAGTTCCGCCAGCAGGGACAGGCACCGCAAGCAGCCGTGGCCACTACACCGCCCCAGCGCCTGCAGTTCGGTCGCCTGCAGATCGACGGGCCGGGTCGGGACGTGCGCCTCGATGGCGACAGCATCCCCCTCTCCACCGCCGATTTTGACCTCTTGTGGGAGCTGGCCTGCCATGCGGGCCAGATCCTGGGACGGGAGGCGCTGTTTCGCAGCCTGCGTGGCCGCGACTACGATGGCCAGGACCGCAGCATAGATGTGGCCATCTCCCGCCTGCGCCGCAAGCTGGGGGATGACAGCAACAACCCGACCCGCATCAAGACGGTGCGCCAGAAGGGCTATCTGCTGGTGCCCCACGCCTGGGAATGAAGTTGATGCTCCCTTCTTCCCTTGCGAACGATGAGGGGGCAACAAAGCAACGCCCGGACGCAATCCAGGAAAGAGGAAAGATCCCATGCGCCGCCTGTTTATCCAGTTCTACCTGCTGCTGATCGGCTGTTTCACCCTGGCCATACTGCTGGTCGGCATCGTCTATCAGGTCAGCGCCGAGCGAGCGGGTGACCGCTATCTGGAGCGGATGATGCAAGGCTCCCTCGGCCTGCTCACCGGCGAACTGGCCCGCCTGCCGCCGGAACACTGGCCCGCGCGCATGGCGGAGCAGAGCCGCCAGCTTACCCTGCCGCTGCAGATAGGGGCCCTCGCCAACCAGCCGCTGGCCAAGGAGGATCAGGCCTTTCTCGAGGCGGGCAACATAGTCATAGTCGAGGAGGATGACACCTTCCTGCAGCGCATCCCCGATACGGATCAGGTGCTGATCGTCGGCCCAGTCCCCTACCTCTCCTACCTGCACGAGCTGCACTGGGTGGATGTGGGGCTGCTGCTGGCCATAGGTCTCTCGCTGGGTCTGCCGATCCTGCTCTGGCTGCGCCCGCACTGGCGCGGCCTGCAGCGGCTCGAACAGACGGCTCGCCGGGTCGGCGACGGGGATCTCTCCAGCCGCACCGGCCTGCCCGCCGGCAGCAGCCTGGGCCGGGTGGGACGCACCTTCGATCAGATGACGGAACAGCTGCAGGCCATGCTGGCCAGTCGCAAGCAGCTGACCGATGCCATCGCCCACGAGCTGCGCACCCCCCTGGTACGGTTGCGCTATCGCCTCGCCATGCTGGACCCGCAGCCATCGGCAGAAGAACAACAGGGGCTGGATCGCGATCTGGGGGCACTGGACGCCCTCATCGAGGAGATGCTCACCTACGCCAGGCTGGATCGCCCCGAGCTGCCGCTGCAATGCAGCGAGCTGGAGCTGGCCGGCTGGGCCGGCAGCCGTCTCCCTGACTGGCAGGCGCTGCGGCCACAAACCCGACTCGAATTCAGTCACCCCGTCAATCCCCTGCCCTGGCGCGGCGATACCCGATTGCTGGACCGGGCGCTGGAGAACCTCATCGGCAATGCCCTGCGCCACGCCACCAGCCGGGTGACCCTCGCCATGAGCCAGCAGCAGGATCACTATCTGCTGGAGGTGGCCGACGACGGCCCCGGCATAGATCCGGCGCTGGCGCCCCAGATCTTCGAGCCCTTCGTGCGGCTGGATCAGAGCCGGGATCGCCGTACCGGCGGCGCCGGCCTCGGCCTCGCCATAGTGCGCAGCATAGCCCGCCACCACGGTGGCGAGGTGCAGTTGCTGCCGAGCAGCCGCGGCGCCCGCTTCTGCCTGAAGCTGCCCGTACATTTGGATACAAACCGTCACCAGCCACTCACTGAACCGCCAGCGGAACGGCCCTAGGATGAAGTCATGGAGAAACGCTCCATGTCATCAACCCGAATGAGGAACTGGAATATGAACAAGCTGATCCCCCTGAGCCTGGCCGCTGTCTTCGCCCTGACCTCCGGCTTCACCATGGCAGCCACCCCCACCAAGGCCGCCGCTCCCCAGGCGACCCAGACCAAGGTGGTGAAAAAGCACCACAAGGCGACTCATGCCAAGGCACCGGCCGTCAAGGTCGCTCCCAAGACCAAATAACGACGTATCAAGCTTCCCGTAATGAAAAGGGGCCCCCAGGGGCCCCTTCTGTCGTGGTCGGTATGGCACCGCCAGTTTATTTCAGCATGTAATCTGCCGGCAGCGCGATGCGCGCCACGCCGGAAGCTACCGCCGCCAGCGCCACGGCGCGGGCCACCCGTGGCAGCAGGCGGGCATCCATCGGCTTGGGAATGACGTAATCCTTGCCGAAGGAAAGCGCGCTCACCCCGGCGGCGGTCAGCACCTCGACCGGCACAGGCTCCTTGACCAGACCGCGGATCGCCTCCACCGCGGCTATCTTCATCGCATCGTTGATGCGGCTGGCGCGGGCGTCCAGCGCGCCGCGGAAGATGAAGGGGAAACAGAGCACGTTGTTGATCTGGTTCGGATAATCCGAGCGGCCCGTGCCCATGATGAGATCGTCGCGCACCGCGTGGGCCAGGGATGGCTTGATCTCCGGGTCCGGGTTGGAGCAGGCGAAGATCACCGGGCGCGGCGCCATCAGGGCAACAGCCTCCGGAGGCAACACGTCCGGGCCGGAGACGCCGACAAACACATCCGCCCCTTCAATGACATCCATCAGGGTACGCAGCGGCGTGTCATTGGCGAAGCGCTGCTTGTACTGGTTGAGATCGGTGCGGCCTGTGTGGATCACCCCCTGGCGATCGAGCATGAAGATGTTGTGTGGCGCGGCGCCGCACTTGATCAGCAGGTCCATGCAGGCGGTGGCGGCAGCCCCGGCCCCCATGCAGACGATGCGGCTCTGTTCGATGCGCTTGCCCTGCACTTCCAGCGCATTGAGCAGACCGGCGGCGGTGACGATGGCGGTACCGTGCTGGTCATCATGGAATACCGGGATGTCACAGCGGGCGATCAGCGCCTGCTCGATCTCGAAGCACTCGGGCGCCTTGATGTCTTCCAGGTTGATGCCGCCGAAGGTGTCGGCGATGGCCGCCACTGTGTCGATGAACTGCTGGCTGGTCTCGTGCTTCACCTCTATGTCGATGGCGTCTATGCCGGCGAAGCGCTTGAATAGCAGGGCCTTGCCCTCCATCACCGGCTTGGAGGCCAGCGGGCCCAGATTGCCCAGTCCCAGGATGGCGGTACCGTTGGAGATGACGGCCACCAGGTTGCCCTTGCCGGTGTAGCGATAGGCATCATCGGGATTGGCGGCGATCTCGCGCACCGGCTCGGCCACACCCGGACTGTAGGCCAGCGCCAGATCGTGGGCTGTCTCGGCAGGCTTGGTGAGGGCGATGGTAATCTTGCCCGGTACGGGCTGGGCATGGTAATCGAGTGCTTGTTGACGAAGATCGTGACGCAGATCGGACATGGGGGACCCCGATACGGAAGTGAATGGAGTGGTGCATTGGCTCGCCAGCGGGCGAGGGCTGGGGATCATAAAGAAAACCATCGGGCTTTCACAGAGGAAAGTATCGCCTCGCCGCCACTGACAAGCCAGTAATTAGCATGTCATGCCAACCACTAATACCTATTTAGTTATAGATATGGTTTCACCCCATCACAGGGATGCCCGCTTTCGCCTCCGCCTGCCTGGCGATGGCCTCCGTCATCCCCTGAAAGATGAAGAGATGAAACGGCAGCATGGCGAGCCAGTAGGCCAGTCCCCAGGCGCCCTGCGGATGCCAGTGGGCAGTCACCTTGATGCGGGTCAGGCCGGACTCCTCCGGCAGTATGTTGAACTCCAGTCGCCCCACTCCGGGGGCCTTCATGTTGAACAGCAGATCCAGCCTGCGCCCCTCGTCGACCCCGAGGATCTGCCAGGAGTCCAGCATGTCCCCCTTCACGAAGCGATCCGGGTTGGTGCGGCCACGGGTGCGGGCCGGGCCACCGATCAGGTGATCCATCCATTCGCGCACCACCCACAGCTCGTTCATGTAGAAGTAGCGCTGCTCGCCCCCCAGCTGCTGCAACACCTGCCACACCACCTCGGGCGAAGCGAGACAGATGGCCTCCCCGCTGGCGGTGCGGTCATAAAAGCCGTATTCGGGATGGCGCCAGCGCAGCCCCAGCGGCGTCTCCTGCCCCTGCTGCTCGGCCCCCAGCTTCTGCTCCAGCGCCAGACTCTCCCCGAGCGCCTCGTCGAAGCTGAGCAGGGTTTGCGGCAGCAGGGCCCGCAGCGGGCCGTCATCGGCCGGGATGTCGTGCTTGAGGCCACCCACCAGCGCCTTGGCCACGGGTTGCGGCACAGACGTGACGAATTGCAGCCACCAGGCGGAGAGACGGGGACTCAGAAACGGGATGGGGATGATGGGGCAGCGCTTGCCGATATGGGCGGCGAACTTCTGCAACTGCTGCTGATAGCTGAGCAGCTCGGGGCCGACGGCGTTGAGCACCCGGCTATCCACCCCCTCGACCTCCACCAGCCCGCCGAGGTAGTGCAGCAGGTTGGAGAGCGCTATGGGCGGCGTGCGGGAGCGCACCCACTTGGGCGTGACCATCATGGGCAGGTTGAACACCAGATCCCGCATCACCTCGAAGGCGGCCGAGCCCGGTCCTATGATGATGCCGGAGCGCAGCTCCACCGTCGGCACGCCCGCCTCGCGAAACAGCTCACCACAATGGCGGCGGGAGTTGAGATGACGGCTATTGCAGCGCTCGGGCTGGATGGCACCCAGATAGATGATGCGGCGCACCCCGGCGGCGCGGGCGGCGGCGGCGAAGTTCTTCACCCCCTGCTGCTCCAGCCGGTGAAAATCGGCGCCGGCCCCCATTGCGTGCACCAGATAGAAGACGGTGTCTATGCCCGCCAGCGCGGGTAGCAGGGTAATGGGCTTGAGGCTGTCGGCGAGACGAAACTCCACGCCCGGCGGCAGACGGCAGGGACGACGAGCCCCGGCGATCACCCGATAACCCAGCCCTTGCAGGTGGGGCACCAGGTAAGACCCTATATATCCTGCCGCTCCCATCACCAGACATGTGCGCATCTGTTTTTCTCCCATGAGTGAGCCAACACCATAGGGCAAACCGCTTCAATACAGAACGCCACGCAATAAAAAAGGCGCCCGATGGGCGCCTTTTTCAGAATTCTTCAGAAGTAGAATTACTTCTTGGCAGTCAGACCACCGAAACGCTTGTTGAACTTGTCTACGCGGCCGCCGCTAGAAACTTCTTTCTGCTTGCCGGTATAGAACGGGTGGCATGCAGAGCACACGTCCAGGTTCAGATCTTTACCCAGGGTAGAGAAGGTATTGATGACGTTACCGCAAGAGCATTTGCAGGTGATGGCGACGTACTCGGGATGGATATTAGCTTTCATGGACAACCTCGATAATAGGCCGTGTCGCCATCCGATCTCTTGTCGGACACCACACGATTGTTGAACACAGTTTCAAAGGCTGCGAATAATATAGGAAATGCCTGAGATCAGGCAAGTGGCTTCGCAGAAAAAATAGGCAATCCCTGGTGAATTCTTCCCAAACGCTGGATCTGGTTCGTGTGGCTGTGCCGGTGCCGTTACGCCGTCACTTCGACTATCTCTCTCCCTTGCCCCTGCCTGAGCCCGGCTGTCGGGTCGAGATCCCTTTCGGCCCCCAGACCCTGGTCGGGCTGGTGGTGGAGCATCCGACCGAGAGCCAGGTGCCCCGCAACAAGCTCAAGCCCATCAAGCGAGTGCTTGACAGCGCCCCCGTGCTGGGGCCGGACATACTGGCGCTGATGGCCTGGAGCGCCAGCTACTACCAGCATCCGCTGGGAGAGGTGCTACCCCACGCCCTGCCGGTGCTGGTGCGCAAGGGGGAGCCCGCCGCCTACCGGGAGCTGGAGTTCTGGTTTGCCACGCAAGCCGGCATGGCCATCGATCTCAACGAGCTCAAGCGGGCCGCCAAGCAGCAACAGGCCCTCGCCCTGCTACGCAAGGGGCCACAGACGCCGTCAGCACTCAAGCAGGAGGAGATCCAGAGTGCGGCACTCACGGCGCTGGAGAAGAAGGGGCTGCTGGAGAAGCGCAGCCTGGAGCCGAGCCACGACGGCGACTGGGCGACGCATTTTGACGCGGGAGAGGGGCTGCGCCTCAACGGCGAGCAGGCGCTGGCGGTATCCGCCGTCACCAGTCAGAGCAACCAGTTCGGCGCCTTCCTGCTGGACGGCATCACGGGGTCAGGCAAGACAGAGGTGTACCTGAGCATACTCGAGCCCCTGCTCAAGGCGGGCAAGCAGGCGCTGGTGATGGTGCCCGAAATCGGCCTCACTCCCCAGACCATCAACCGCTTCCGTCGCCGCTTCAAGGTGCCGGTGGTGGCGATGAACTCGGCCATGAACGATCGGGAACGGCTGGATGCCTGGCTCGCCTGCCGCGACGGCGGCGCCGCCATCCTGATCGGCACCCGCTCCGCCGTGTTCACCCCGTTCAAGAACCTCGGCATCATCATCATCGACGAGGAGCACGACGGCTCCTTCAAGCAGCAGGACGGTTTTCGCTACCACGCCCGGGATCTGGCGGTGATGCGGGCCCATCGCGCCGGCATTCCCATCCTGCTCGGCTCGGCCACCCCCTCGCTGGAGACGCTGCACAACGCCCGCACCGGCAAGTATCACCACCTCAGCCTGACGCGCCGCGCCGGCAACGCCCAGACCGCCCGCCAGGTGATCCTGGACATCAAGAGCGTGCGGCTGCAGGCCGGGCTATCCCCCCAGCTGGAGCTGCTGATGGCGGAGCACCTGGTGGCCGGCAACCAGGTGATGCTGTTTCTCAACCGCCGCGGCTATGCCCCCTCGCTGATCTGCCACCAATGTGGCTGGAGCGCCGCCTGTGAGCGCTGTGACGCCTGGTACACCTGGCATCAGGCAGGGCGTCGCCTGCACTGCCACCACTGCGACAGCGTGCGCCCCCTGCCCCACAGCTGCCCCGAGTGCGGCAGCAAGGAGCTGATCGGCTCGGGAGTCGGCACAGAACAGCTGGAACAGCTGCTCACCACGGTTTTCCCCCAATACCCGGTGGTGCGCATCGACAGAGACAACACCCGCCGCAAGGGGGAGCTGGAGACCCATCTCGGCGACATCAAGGCGGGCAAGTACAAGATCCTGATCGGCACCCAGATGCTGGCCAAGGGCCACCACTTTCCGGATGTGACGCTAGTGGGCCTGCTGGATGTGGATGGCGCCCTGTTCAGCGCCGATTTTCGCGCCGCCGAGAAGCTGGCCCAGCTCTACACCCAGGTGGCGGGGCGCGCCGGGCGTGCCAGCAAGCCCGGGCTGGTGGTGTTGCAGAGCCATCACCCGGAACATGCCCTGCTGCAGGATCTGACCCAGAACGGTTATGGCCATTTCGCGGATACCGCGCTCAAGGAGCGTCGCCTGCTGGGGCTGCCGCCGTTCAGCTATCAGGGGCTGTTCCGGGCCGAGGCCACTGGCCGTGAGGAGGTGCAGCTGTTCCTCACCCGCCTCGCCGAGACACTGCGCAGCGCCCGTTACCCCCACGTGCAGGTGCTGGGGCCCATCAGCGGCTTCATGGAACGCAAGGCGGGCAAATTCCGCATGCAGTTGCTGGTGCAGGGGCCGAACCGGGCAACCCTGGCACAACTGCTGGATTGGGCGGTCAAGGAGCTGGATGGCTGGCCCGAGACCAAAAAGGTGCGCTGGAGTCTGGACATAGACCCCACTGAGCTGAACTGAGCCAGTTGGTATATTGCTCAGGTGCTGGCGGCGACTCGCGATCCCGCGATTCGCCAGCCTGGGCCCGGGATCAGACCCTCAGGTCTATCTGTTGCACCCAGCCACCCTTGCCCTGCTCGGTGAGGTAGAGACCGGACTGACGCAAGACCCCCTGATTGCCGCCCTCGCCCAGGTGATTGAAGGGGGTATCCAGAGGGTGCAGCAGTATGGCGCCTATCCCCAGCTCCACCAGCGCTATGGGGGCATTGTCCGGGCGCCAGAACTGCAGGGCCGAGAAGGATTTGTCGCCTTCATCCAGCACGCCGTTGCCATCCTCATCCAGCGCCGCCAGCTCGCCGAAGCCGTTGCCCGAGCGGGCCCCGAACAGTTCGCCGCCATCGTCTATGGTGCCGTTGCCGTTGCGATCCAGCGCCACGAAACCGCTGCCCTCGCTCAGACCCGGCAGGCTGTCGTCCTTGCCATCCTGATCTATGTCGAAGTTGACCCGCGCCTCGGTCAGATCGGCAATCTTGCCATCCAGACTGAGCACCAGCGGATCCTTGAGGGCATTGAGGGTGGTGCGGCGCTGGCTGATATCGAGCTGGCGCCAGTCGAGCACAAAGCCGAGATCGAGCTGCAGGGTCTGGCCATCCTTGGTCTCCACGCTGGCCGCCGCCACCACGTTGAGCTGCTCCCGCTGCAGCAGGGTATCGGTTACCTCCACCGCCTGATCCGGCTCGGGGGCGGCCTGGGTTGCCTCCCCTTGCGGAGTCGGCACCCCCTCCGCGGTCTGTTCGGCGGGTTTGATGGGCGTCGGCAGCTCTATCTCGTGGCCGAGCATGGCCTCTATCATCAGCTTGATGAGCCGCAGCCGATTATCCAGCCCGTCGTCGGGATTGGCCTCTTCCTCTTCCGGCTTGACCAGAGAGGGCACGCTCTCGGCACTGGCGCCGCCTGGCTGGCTCACGCTCCCCTGCATGACGCTCGCGCTGACGGTGCGCATCAGTTCGGCCACCACCCGATCCGTCGTGGGCGTGGCCTCATTCCCGGCGGGGCTCCCGGGCACGGCAGGGGCGACGGGCCCGAGGTTGCGTACCTTGCGAGCCTGCAGCTGTTGATACTGGTGCTGTACTTCTCCCTGGAGATCGTAGTGATCGATGCGCATACGTTGATCCTCGGCGCCATACATCTGGTCAGTTATCGACCGGATGTCGCATCAGGCTTAACACCGATTGGCTATATCAGAGCGTGGCAGCCTCGCCATCGGCACATAACAAGGCCAGGGCCAGTGATCTGGCCTGCTCCAGCGCCAACGGCTGCTGATAACTGTGGGCCATCACCACTGCCCCCTCCAGCAGCAGGCAGAGCCCGGTGGCTTGCGAGAGGCTGCACCCGAATTGCGCCCTGACCCAGTTCAGCAGCGCCTGCTTGTGTGCCACCACCAGCTTGCGAACCGGATGACGCGGGTCGGCAAACTCGGCGCTGGCATTGATGAAGTTGCAGCCATAGAAGTCGCTGCGGCCAAACCACTCCCCGAATCCGTCGAACAGGGCGTGCAACCGATCCTCCCTGCCCTCCCGACCCGCGAGCCGCATCTCAAGCAGGGCAAAAAACTCCCGCTCACGGGACAGCAGCACCTCTTCGATCAACGCATCCTTGGTGGGAAAGTGACGATAGAGGGTACGCTTGGTGCTCCCTGCCTCCGCCCAGATGCGATCTATGCCGGTTGCGTGAAAGCCATGACGATTGAACAGCCGATAGGCGGTTTCCATCAGCTGCTGCCGCTTTTCACTCACGTCATTTTCTCCTTGAAGTACACCGATCTGTCTACCTAATGTGCCTAATCACGTCAGACAAACCAAGAGGGAAACGTGATGGCAAAATGGTATGGCCCGTTATGGGCAGGCGTGGGCGCGGCACTGGCGATCGGGGTACTGGGCTGGCTGAACGTCAGCTGGCACACGGCCCTGATCATGGCGCCCTTCGGGGCAAGCTGCGTGCTGCTGTTTTCACTTCCGGCCAGCCCGCTGGCCCGCCCGTACAATCTGCTCGGGGGCCACCTGCTGACGGCCACGGTCGGCTTGCTGGTGCAGTCGCTCCCCTTGCCGCTGGAACTGCAGCTGGCATTGGGAGTGGGGCTGGCCATAGCGCTGATGCAGGGCCTGAACCTCATACACCCGCCCGCCGGCGCCAACCCCCTGCTGGTGTTGATGACGGGGCAAGAGTGGCCCTTCCTGTGGCACACAGTGCTGCCCGGTGCCTTGCTGCTGATCCTGCTGGGCCACGGCTTTCAGCGGGTGCGGCTGTGGCGGCCCAAGGCCATATAAACAACAAGGGAGGCCAAGCCTCCCTTGTTGTGATTCATGCCAATACCCTTACTTGGCGGCCTGGGAGACACCTTCCAGCCGCACTTCCACCCGGCGATCCGGTGCCAGACAGGCGATCAGCGCAGGCTTGGAACCGCTGCTGCAGTTGTTACCGGTCACGGGGGAGGACTTGCCACGCCCCTCGACCCGAACCTTGTCGGCAAACAGTCCCTTGGCGATCAGGTAGTCGGCCACGCTGCGGGCACGCTGCTCCGACAGGGACTGGTTGTAGGCATCGGAGCCTATGCGGTCGGTATGTCCGATCACGGTCGCCACGCCATCCTTGGGATTGGCGGCCACTATCTGGCTGAACAGGGTATCGAGCGCCTGGCTGGCGGCCGGCTTCAGGGTGGCCTTGTTGAACTCGAACAGCACATCCGAGCTCAGGCTGAACTGCTGGGTGACGACCACGGCGGCGGGAGCAGGCGCTGCGGCCGGCGCAGGTGCCGGGGCCACCACATCGCCCCCCTGCTGACCGAAGCGATAGAGCAGGCCGACGGAGAGCAGGCCGTTATCCATCTCTATGCCGGAGCGATCGAGGGAGGCGTCCCCCAGCGGCGTTGTGTACTGATATTCGATACGGACGGCCCAGTCACGGTCAATCGCGTATTCGGCCCCCAGCGCCCCGACAAACGCGGCCCCGTGCTTGTTGCCTGTCTCCTTGATGAAATCGGTCGAGGTCTGGGCCGACAGCTCGCTGTTGGTCCAGGCGTAGCCGCCGCCGATCCGGCCATAGAGATCCAGCGCGTCGTTGACCGGGAACCCTATCTTCATGGTGGCCTGGATCATCTGGCTCTTGGCTTCCCCCTCCACCCTGACCCCGCTCAGATCACCGGACGAGGTGTACTTGCCGAACCAGTCATAGCCGAACTCGAAACCCAGGTTGGGGTTGAGCTGATAACCGGCGAACGCACCCAGCCCGAGTGCGTCCTTGCTGGTGCTGGTGTTTTGCAGCGCGCCCAGGGTATCCGAGACCACCTGCTTCTGGTCGACGTCGAAGTAGTTGGACCAACCGGCCTTGCCGCCGGCATACCAGGTGTTGTCCTGGGCGGCAGCCTGCACGGCCCCCGTCGTAAGCAGGCCGCTGACCAGCACGGCAAGTATCGATTTGTTCATGGTGAAAGCCTCTGCAATGAGTCGTTATGGGCGCGCTATGCGCTTATCTTCCCTGATGGGGCGAACCCGGCCCCGTTCATCAGGTTATCCCATCTCTCGCAGGCCTCAAATGACTTGGGACTCAAGAGTGTGAAGCTGACGACATTCCCGACTGGAAAAACGGCGCAGATGCAGGATCGCAATAAAGGTCCGGGCAGCAACCGGCCCAGCGGGTTGCCCCTGATCGCGAACCGCCACGACCACAAAAAAAGAGGGAGGCTTGCGGCCTCCCTGCTTGTGTTCTGCGGGTCATCAGCTGGCCAGAAACAGCCGGTAGGCGGGGTCGTCACTGACCTCTTTCCAGCCGTAGCCAATCTCGCGCAGGTAGTCGTGGAAGGCGGCCACGTCCTCGTCCGGCAGTTCGAAGGCGCAGAGCACGCGGCCGTAGTCGGCGCCGTGGTTGCGGTAGTGGAACAGGCTGATGTTCCAGCGACAGCCCAGGGTCTCCAGGAAGCGCATCAGGGCGCCCGGCTGCTCCGGAAACTTGAAGCTGTAGAGACGTTCACCCAGGGGCCGGGCCGGGCGGCCGCCAATCATGTAGCGCACGTGGTTCTTGGCCAGCTCGCTCTCTGTCATGTTGACCACAGGGTAGCCATTTCCCTCCAGCTGGTGCTGGATCTGGGTCAGCTCCTCGTCACCGCCGGTCAGGCGCACCGAGACGAACAGCGACGCCTGCTCCGCATCGGCGTAGCGGTAGTTGAACTCGGTCACCATACGCGGTCCGAGCTGACGACAGAAGTCGAGGAAGGCCCCCTTGCGCTCGGGTATGGTCACCGCCAGCATGCCCTCGCGCTTCTCGCCTATCTCGCAGCGCTCCGACACGTAGCGCAGGCTGTGGAAGTTGACATTGGCGCCGGACAGAATGGCCGCCATCCGGCCGCCCTTGACCTGCTCGCGCTCGCTGTAGGCCTTGAGTCCCGCCAGCGACAGGGCCCCCGACGGCTCGGCGATGGCGCGGCAGTCGTCGAAGATGTCTTTGAGCGCGGCGCAGATCTGGTCGTTGGAGACAGTCACCACCTCGTCCAGATACTGGTTGCACAGTCGAAACGTCTCTGTGCCGATGCGCTTGACCGCCACTCCGTCGGCAAACAGCGAGACCCGATCCAGATTGACCGGCTCGCCGGCCTCCATGGCGGCCTTGAGGCAGGCGGAGCCTTCCGCCTCCACCCCGATCACCTTCACATCCGGCAGCAGCTGCTTGATGTAGACGGCCACACCGGCGGCCAGGCCGCCGCCCCCCACAGGCACGAAGACGTGGGTGAGGTGGGTATCCTGCTCCAGCAGCTCCTTGCCTATGGTGCCCTGGCCCGCGATCACTTCGACGTCGTCGAACGGCGGTATCAGGGTGTAGCCCTCCAGTTCGGAGAGGCGGCGGCTCTCGGCATAGGCCTCGTCGAAGCTGTTGCCGAACAGCATGACGTTGCCACCCAGCCGGCGCACCGCATCTATCTTGATGTCCGGCGTGGTCTTGGGCATCACTATGATGGCCTTGATGCCGAGCTTGGCCGCCGACAGGGCGACCCCCTGGGCATGGTTGCCGGCAGAGGCGGCGATGACGCCGTGATCCTTCTGCTCCTGGGTCAGGGTGGCGATCTTGTGGTAGGCGCCGCGCAGCTTGAAGGAATGCACCGGCTGCAAGTCTTCCCGCTTGAGGGAAACCTGGTTGCCGAGCCGTTCGGACAATTTTTTAAGGGTCTGCAAGGGGGTCACCCGCGCCGCCTCATAGACGGGGGAGAGCAACACCTTGCGTAGATAATCTGCCGCAGAGACCATGGTTACTCCTCCGCCTTGCCGGGATGAACGCGCACCATGCTCGGCACGGCGCAGACGGAATACGGGTAATTTGCCTTAAGTGTCATCATCACTCCTCCAGCTTGCTGCGATCTCGTACCGCGCCCTTGTCGGCACTGGTGGCGAGCATGGCGTAGGCGCGCAGGGCAAAGGAGACCTGACGCTGACGGTCCAGCGGCTTCCAGCCACGGGCCGAGGCGGCAACGCGGCGAGCGGCCAGTACGCTGTCGGCTACTTCCAGCACCATGCTGCGAGCCGGAATATTGATGTTGATGATGTCGCCATCCTCCACCAGCCCTATGGTGCCGCCGGAGGCCGCCTCGGGCGAGACGTGGCCGATGGAAAGACCCGAGGTGCCGCCGGAGAAGCGGCCATCGGTGATCAGGGCGCACTGCTTGCCCAATCCCATGGACTTGAGATAGGTGGTGGGATAGAGCATCTCCTGCATGCCGGGGCCGCCCTTGGGCCCTTCGTAGCGGATCACTACCACTTCACCGGCCTTGACTGTGCCATCCAGAATGCCAGCAACCGCCGTGTCCTGGCTCTCGAATACCCGGGCCGGGCCACGGAAGCAGAGGTTTTCGTCATCCACGCCGGCCGTTTTGACGATGGCGCCATCAAGGGCCAGATTGCCGGAGAGCACGGCCAAGCCGCCCTCCTGGCTGTAGGCATTTTCCAGCGAGCGGATGCACCCTTCGACGCGATCCACATCCAGCTCGGGCCAGCGGCAATCCTGACTAAAGGCCTTGGTGGTGCGGATCCCGGCCGGACCGGCACGGTAGAAGTCCACCACCTCCTGGCTCGGCTGGCGGCTGACGTCGTATTCGTTGAGCAGTTCGGCCAGGGAGCCGCCCAGTACGGTACGGGTATCCCCGTGCAACAGACCCGCCTTCTCCAGCTGGCCCAGGATGGCGACCACGCCACCGGCGCGGTGCACGTCTTCCATGTGGTACTTCTGGGTAGAGGGCGCCACCTTGCAGAGCTGAGGCACCTTGCGCGACATGCGATCGATGTCGGCCATGGTGAAGTCCACCCCGGCCTCCTGCGCCGCCGCCAGCAGGTGCAGCACGGTATTGGTGGAGCCGCCCATGGCGATATCCAGCGCCATGGCGTTCTCGAATGCCGCCTTGGTGGCGATGTTGCGCGGCAGTGCCGACGCATCGTCCTGCTCATACCAGCGCTTGGCCAGGGTCACTATACGCTGGCCCGCCAGCTTGAACAGCTGCTCGCGGTCGCTGTGGGTCGCCAGCATGGAGCCGTTGCCCGGCTGGGAGAGGCCCAGCGCCTCGGTCAGGCAGTTCATGGAGTTGGCGGTGAACATGCCGGAGCAGGAGCCGCAGGTGGGACAGGCACTGCGCTCCACTTGTTCGCTCTGGGCGTCGGAGACCTTGGGGTCGGCGCCCTGGATCATGGCGTCCACCAGATCCAGCTTGATGATCTGATCGGACAGCTTGGTCTTGCCCGCTTCCATGGGGCCGCCGGAGACGAAGATCACGGGTATGTTGATGCGCAGGGCGGCCATCAGCATACCCGGGGTGATCTTGTCGCAGTTGGAGATGCAGACCATGGCGTCGGCGCAGTGGGCGTTGACCATGTACTCCACGGAATCGGCGATCAGCTCCCGCGACGGCAGCGAATAGAGCATGCCACCGTGGCCCATGGCGATGCCGTCATCCACGGCGATTGTGTTGAACTCCTTGGCGACGCCACCGGCGGCTTCGATCTCGCGGGCGACCAGCTGGCCGAGATCCTTGAGATGCACGTGGCCAGGCACGAACTGGGTGAAGGAGTTGACCACGGCTATGATGGGCTTGCCAAAATCCTGATCTGTCATGCCGGTGGCACGCCAGAGGGCGCGGGCCCCGGCCATGTTACGTCCGTGGGTGGTGGTGGCGGATCTCAACTTCGGCATTGTCTCTACTCCCTGAATGCCCATGGGGCGCATGATTTCTTGAATGTGTGACTCGCGGATCGGGAATCGATCCAGGTCAGGGCACAACACGTATGCCCTGACCGGAAGCGACTCGGGGAGGCGTGACGCCTCCCCTCTTTCATCAGTCGTTGACTGGCGTCAGCCAGCCCCACTTGTCCTCGGTCTGGCCGTTGAACAGGCCGAAGAAGGCATTTTGCAACTGCTCGGTCACGGGACCACGACAGCCGGCGCCTACCTTCATCCGATCCACCGAACGCACCGGTGTCACCTCGGCGGCGGTGCCCGTCATGAAGATCTCGTCTGCGACGTAGAGCGCCTCACGGGGCAGCGCCTGCTCGCGCACCTCGTAGCCCAGATCCCGGGCCAGCGTCATTATGGTGTCGCGGGTGATGCCGGGCAGGATGGCGGCGGTGGCGGGCGGGGTGAACAGCACGCCGTTTTTCACCAGGAACAGGTTCTCCCCCGCCCCCTCGCTCAGGTAGCCGTTCACATCCAGCGCCAGCCCTTCGGCATAGCCGTTGCGCTTGGCTTCCCGGCTGATCAACTGGGAGGAGAGGTAGTTGCCGCCGGCCTTGGCGCCAGTGGGGATGGTGTTGGGGGCGAGCCGGTTCCAGGAGGTGACGCACACATCCACCCCGTTTTTCAGCCCCTCTTCCCCCAGATAGGCGCCCCACGGCAGGGCGGCCACCATGAGATCGGCCTTGGCATCCAGCGGCGGATGCAGCCCCAGCCCCACGTTGCCGACAAAGGCCAGCGGGCGCAGATAGCCGCTCTTCAGGCCGTTCTCGCGCACCACTGTGCGGCAGGCTTCATTCACCTCGGCCTCGCTGTAGGGCACCTCCATCCAGTAGATCTTGGCGGAGTCGAACAGGCGGCGGGTGTGCTCCTGCAGCCGGAAGATGCAGGTGCCCTTGGGGGTGTCGTAGGCTCGCACGCCCTCGAACACGGAGGAGCCGTAGTGCAGGGCGTGGCTCATGACGTGCACCTGGGCATCCTGCCATGGCACCAGGGCGCCGTTGAACCAGATGTACTTGGGCTGAGTGGGGGATTGTGAAGGCTGTGACATTGCAGTTGCTCCTTAAGCTCTGATCCGGGGTTGCTGTTCCAGTGCATCGACCCGGGAGACGTCCACCAGCTTGACCAGCTGGCTCCATAACTGCTGGATGGGACGCTCCGACTCGACAGTAACCGTGATCCGCAGCTGTTGGCAATCCTGCTCCGCTCTCGTTTCCATAGTGAGAGCGCAGAGCGCGAAGCCGCGGTGGCGCACCACCCTCAGTACCCGCTCCATCACTTCGGGTCTGGGCTGGGCGTGAATATGCAGGGTGTGCTGTGCAGTTGCAGGCTGCGCAAAGGTGTGCGGGTTCATGGGCGTTGCTCCATCATCTTGTGGTTGGCGACTCCCGGCGGAACCAGGGGCCAGACGTTTTCTTCCTCTGAAATAGCCACATGCAGCAGATAGGCGCTCTCGCTTGCCAGCAGGCGCTCGAGGGCACCGGCTATCTGCTCCTTGCATGTGATGGTCTCGCCCGGAATGCCGAACGCGGCGGCCAGGGCGATGAAATCCGGGTTGTCGGAGAGTATGGTTTCGCTGTAACGGCCGTCGAAGAACAGCTCCTGCCACTGGCGCACCATGCCGAGACGCTGGTTGTCGATCAGCACCATCTTCACCTTGAGCTGGGCCCGACGTATGGTGCCGAGCTCCTGCACGTTCATCATGAAGGAGCCGTCACCGCTCACCAGCACCACCTCGTCATCGGGGCGCGACATCTTGGCGCCGATGGCGGCGGGCAGGCCGAAACCCATGGTGCCGAGGCCGGCGCTGGAGAGGTGGTTGCGCGGGCTGGTAAAGCGCATGTGCTGGGCCACCCACATCTGGTGCTGACCGACGTCGCAGGCCACCACGCTGGTCTCCGGCAGGCGGGCCGAAAGCTGCTTGAGCAGGGCCGGGGCATAGATGGGCTGGCCGGGATGGTCGTAGCGAAATGCATAGTCGCGGGCCATGTTCGCGCAGTGTTCACGCCAGGGATCTATGGCCAGCGCCATGGCCAGGGCGGGCAACACCCGCTTGAGATCCGTGGTGATGCCCACCTCGGCGGCGCGGCGCTTGCCGAACTCGGCGGCGTCCACGTCCAGATGGATCACCTTGGCCTCGGGGGCAAACTCCTCCAGCTTGCCGGTCACCCTGTCATCGAAACGGGCACCCACCACCAGCAGCAGATCGCTCTGCTGCACCGCGTAGTTGGCGGCCTTGGTGCCGTGCATGCCGAGCATGCCCAGATAGACGGGGCTGTCGGGATCCAGCGCCCCTATCCCCTTGAGGGTGGTGACGGCCGGCATGCCGGTGGCAGCGGCAAACTCGCGCAGTTGCTGCTCGGCATTGGCCATGCCCACACCGCCACCGACGTAGAGCACGGGGCGCTCGGCACCGGCCAGCAGGGCGCGGGCAGCCGTCAACTCTGACGGGTTGAGCGCCTCCGGCTCCTCCACCGCAAACAGTGGACTCTGGGGCGGCACGGCAGCAAGTTGCACATCCTTGGGGAAATCGATCAGCACCGGACCCGGGCGCCCTTCGGTGGCGATGGCAAAGGCTTCCGCCAGCACCCGCCCCAGATCGGCGGCATCCGTCACCATGAAGGAGTGCTTGGTGCAGGAGAGGGACATGCCGAGTACATCGACCTCCTGAAATGCATCGGTGCCGATGGCAGAACAGGGCACCTGACCACTGATGGCCACCAGCGGCACAGAGTCGAGCAGCGCCTCCGCCAGCCCGGTCACCAGATTGGTGGCGCCGGGGCCCGAAGTGGCGATGCAGACCCCCACCTGACCGGAGGCGCGGGCGTAGCCCACCGCAGCCATGGCGGCCCCCTGCTCGTGGCGGCAGAGCTGATGGGCAAGACCCCCGTCATACAGGGCGTCGTAGACCGGCATTATGGCTCCGCCCGGGTAACCAAACACCTGGGTCACACCCTGTTTCTTGAGAGCCTGTACCAAAAACTGCGCGCCGTTCATGTGGAAAATCCTGTCCTGTAGTCGAAAAAAAACCCCCGAGCTGTGAGGCTCGGGGGTCGCTTGTTTCGTTCTGTCCGGTGGTGGGTCTATCCCTTGTTCCGTGCAGCTAAACGAGCCCCGAGCGGTGAGATAATAATCACCACTAGGACCACAATAATGCTGACGAAACGGGAGGCCATGTTCATAGTTACAACCGGAAATCCTGTGAAATTGGGGCGGTTTGCACCGCGAATGGCTATTAGAACTAGCACGGTGATTTTTATTGGGCAAGCCTTTTTTACCTGACAAGACTCTGATTTTGACTGAGCCGCATCGGGATAGCTGGCATAAAAAACTAATAAAAAACGGTTAACTAGCACATACATCAAACCAAGGACGGGATTTATGTCATTAGCTGTGGTTTATAGCCGTGCCAGCCTGGGGATAGCGGCACCGCAAGTCACGGTGGAAGTTCATCTCTCCAATGGCCTGCCCGCTTTCAACATGGTGGGCCTGCCGGAAACCTCGGTGAAGGAGTCGCGGGATCGGGTGCGCAGCGCCCTGCTCAACGGCAACTTCGAGTTCCCCTCCAAACACATCACGGTCAATCTGGCCCCCGCCGACCTGCCCAAGGAGGGAGGCCGCTTCGATCTGGCCATCGCCATCGGCATTCTCGCCGCTTCCAAGCAGATACCCGCAAAATACCTGCTCGATCATGAATTTTTAGGGGAATTGGCCCTGACCGGCGAGATCCGGCCCGTGCTCGGAGTGCTGCCTGCCGTGCTCGCCTGCCGCGATGCGGGCCGCACCCTGCTGGTGCCGCGAGAGAACGGCCCCGAGGCCTCTCTCATCCAGGATGCCGAGGTGCGTACCGCCCACCAGCTGCTGGCCGTCACCGCCTGGCTGGCAGGCCAATATGAGCTGCCGCTGCCGGATCCCCAGACCACGGATTCCCTACCCGATGTGCCGGATCTGCAGGATGTGATCGGCCAGTCCCAGGCCAAGCGGGCGCTGGAGATCGCTGCCGCCGGCAGCCACAACCTGCTGTTCATAGGCCCGCCCGGTACAGGCAAGAGCATGCTGGCCAGCCGTTTGCCCGGTATCTTGCCACCCCTGAGTGAGCAGGAGGCGCAGCAGACCGCCGCCATCCACTCCATCGGCGGCCTGACCCCGCGCGCCGGTCACTGGCACCACAGACCCTATCGCACGCCCCATCACAGTGCCTCCGCCGTGGCCCTGGTGGGCGGTGGCAGCCATCCCAGACCCGGCGAAATATCCTTGGCCCACAATGGTGTGCTGTTTCTCGATGAGCTGCCGGAGTTCGAGCGCAAGGTACTCGACTCCCTGCGCGAACCGCTGGAGACGGGCCACATCACCATCAGCCGGGCCGCCCGTCAGGTGGATTTCCCCGCCCGCTTCCAGCTGGTGGGCGCCATGAATCCCAGCCCCTGCGGCCACTATGGCGATGGCCAGACCCGCTCCAGCCCGGATCAGATACTGCGCTACCTCGGCAAGCTCTCGGGCCCCTTCCTCGATCGCTTCGACCTGACGGTGGAGGTGCCGCTGCTGCCCAAGGGCAGCCTCACCGGCAAGGCGGAACGGGGGGAGTCGAGCCAGCAGATCCGCGATCGGGTGCTGGCGGCGCGAGAGCGCATGCTGAGCCGCAATGGCAAGCTCAACAATCTGCTGGATAGTCGCGAGATAGAGGATATTTGCCGATTATCAGCGCAAGATGCCGAGTTTTTGGAGAACGCCATCCAGAAGCTGGGGCTTAGCATCCGGGCCTGGCACCGCATACTGCGGGTATCGCGCACCATAGCGGATCTGGCGGGACGGCCCGCCATCGAGAAGGAGCACCTGATCGAGGCTCTCGGCTACAGGGCCATGGACCGGCTGCTGTCGCGGCTGCGCAGCGGCTGAAGGCCGAATGCCGAATGCCGAAAACATGAGCCCTGGGCTGCTGATGGCCCTGTGCATGGTCTAGCGGGCCATCGGCTGATATTATGGCCACAGATCTGACCACTTGGTTGCCACCCACAGACAACGAGACGGACCCGACTCATGCACAACAAGCTGATAGAGCGGCTGCGCGGCAGCCTCTCGACCCTGCTCTATTTCCTCAACACCCTGTTCTGGTTTGTCCCCATACTGCTGCTTGGTCTGATCAAGCTGCTGCTGCCGCTCAAGAGCTGGCGCACCCTCTGCAATGCCCTGCTGGACGGCTGCGCCAGTTGCTGGATCGGTTTCAACAATCTGATCCAGAAAACCATCATCAGAACGCCTTTCGAGGTGGTCGGAGTGGACAAAGGGCGCCGGAATGAGTGGTATATGGTCATTGCCAACCATCAATCCTGGGTCGACATACTGGTGCTGCAGCGGATTTTTAACCAAAAAATCCCCTTCCTGAAGTTTTTCCTCAAGAAAGAGCTGATTTGGGTACCTTTTCTCGGGCTGGCCTGGTGGGCGCTGGACTTCCCCTTTATGCGGCGCTATTCGCGTAAATTTCTGGAAAAAAGGCCACATCTGAAGGGAAAAGACATAGAAACAACGCGCCAGGCCTGTGCCAAGTTTCGCCATATTCCGGTGAGCGTGATGAACTTCGTGGAGGGCACCCGCTTCACCGCCTACAAACACGACAAACAGGCCGCGCCCTATCGCCATCTGCTGCACCCGAGGGCTGGCGGCATCGCCTTCACCCTGGCGGCCATGGGCGATCAGCTGCACAAGCTGGTGGATGTGACCATCGCCTATCCGGGCGGCATCCCCAGCTACTGGGACTTCATGTGCGGTCGGGTCAAGGCAATCAAGGTTCAGGTCCGCTTTCTGCCGATCGAACGCAATCTGGTGGGGGATTACTTCAATGACCCCGAGTTCCAACAAGAGTTTCAACAGTGGCTGAACGGGATCTGGCGCGAGAAGGACCAGACCCTGAACCAGCTGCTGGCGGACAAGACGCAGTAAGACACTCATGCCAACCCTGCTCCCGGGCCCCCTGGTGCTGCTCATCAGCACCAGCCTGACCGTTTTGTTCACCGCCCTGTGCGCCAGCCTGATCCTGCTGGTATCGCTGGCCAAGCTGCTGCTGCCCATTCCGGCCTTTGGCCGCGCCTGCAGCCGCCTCAACAACCGTTTCATGCGCCTCTGGCTGGCCTGCAACGCCCTGGTGATCCGCCTCATTCCCCGCATCGACTGGCAGGTTGAGGATGACACTCAACTGCGCAAGGATGGCTGGTATCTCATCGTCAGCAACCACATGAGCTGGACCGACATAGTGGTGCTGGGCCACCTGTTTCGGGATCGGCTGCCGGTGCCCAAGTTCTTCATGAAGCACGAGCTGATCTACATACCGCTGCTGGGGCTCGCCTGCTGGGGGCTGGACATGCCCTTTATGCGCCGTTATTCGAGAGAATTTCTGTTAAGAAACCCGCATCTGCGCGGCAAGGACATAGAGACCACCCGCAACGCCTGCGAGAAGTTTCGCCACATCCCCACCACAGTCATCAACTTCGTGGAGGGGACCCGCTTCACCGAACCCAAGCGGGATGCAGCGCGCTCCCGCTACCGTCACCTGATGCCGCCCAAGGCAGCCGGGCTCGCCTTCACCCTGGCGGCCATGGGGGAACAGTTCGACAGCCTGATCAACGTCACCATCAGCTATCCGGACAACGCAGAGGCCCCGTTCAGGGATTTCCTGATGGGACGGATGAAGCGCATTCGGGTGCGCATCGAGGAGCTGCCGGTGGATGAGGCGCTGGTCGGTGACTACTTCAATGACAAGCAGTTCAAACGGGGTTTTCAGGGCTGGCTGAACCAGCGATGGCAGGAGAAGGACGAGGTGCTGGACGGCTGGCAGCGGGATCAGGAACCGCTGCCGGTTGCCGCCAAAGAGGGATCCAGAGAGAGTGCAGAGGCCAGCTCGGCCAACTGATCTTCGGAAAAGACCGCAATACCGTGGCGGCGCAGCAGGGCCGTGGTCTTGCCCTCGCCCGCCACTGACACGCCTTCGAAGCGGCCATTGTAGATGCGGCCGCTGCCACAGGAAGGGCTCCCCTCCTTGAGCAGGGCAAAGCGAATACCCTGCGCCTGACAGAGTGCCAGCGCCAGCTCGGCGCCGCGATCAAACTCGGTCGTCACATCCAGCCCGCTCGCGGTCAGCACCAGATCGCCCTGTCGTTCGGCAGGGGGACGCGGAGTCGGCAAGCCGCCCGCCACTTCGGGGCAGAAGGCCAGCGCCCGCCCTTCGGCCCCCAGCGCCGTCAGCCAGTCGCTGACGATCCCCTTGCTCCGGCCGTCGTAACGCACTGGTTGACCCAGCAGGCAGGCACTCACCAGCACCCGGGGCGGCGTTTTGCTCATGCTTCAGCTCCATGCATCACCTGATCGAACATGACGCAGCAGGGGCTCTCCATCCGGTAGAGGATGGCGGGACGCTGCTTGCCGGTCCGCTTGCGACCCGTATCCACCAGAATATCGGCGCGATGGATCCGCTTGCGAAACGCTGCCGTGTTCATGGGGGTTTGCAGGATGATCTCGAAGGCGCGCTGCACCTCCGAGAGGGTAAACTCGGGCCCCAGCAGTTGCAGCGGCAAGGTGCTGTAGCGACTCTTGATCCGCAGCCGCTCCAGCCCTCTGGCGATCAGCTGGGTGTGATCGAAGGCGAGGCTGAGGCCGGGCAGGGCCGAGAGCGGATGCCAGCAGCCGTGGATGGCCTCGACATCCGGTTCGACCAGACAGAGATAGACCAGCGTCGTGGACCAGCCGCGGGGATCCCGCTCCAGATTGCCGAGGGTGCAGACCTGCTCGCTGTAGCAGTGGCCCAGCCCCCACTCCCCCAGCAGACGGTGGCGAGCCGCGTCCAAGTCCCGATCCCGAGTCTCGTCGATGCGCAGCGCCGGCAGTTGCCAACAGTGGGCAAAGGGGGGGCGATCGCGGGTTTCAAGCAGCAGCTCGAGCCGCTCCTCGTTCAACCGCAGCACCACCATATCCAGACTCATTCTCAACATGCCGATCGCCCTGCTCGCCTTCGATTAATGTTTGGTAGATAATATCACACGAATAGTATGTGCAGGAGCCACTCAATGGGAACCGTCGCCAGCCTGGATATTGATGCGCAGAAGGGATTTACCCCCCTCTGCCCGAACGAACTGCCCGTCGTGGGCGGGGATGATATTGTGGCTGCGCTCAACGCTCAGGCCACCCTCGCAAGCCTGCGGATCGGCAGCAAGGATTCGCATCCCGCCAACGCCGCCTGGGCCGTCAGCGATCCCACCGGCATGCTGTTGCCGCTGGACTTGCCCAACGCCGATCTCACCTGGCCTGTGCACTGCGTGCCGGGCACCCAGGGCTTTGAGCTGCTCGACGGCCTGCCCGCCCCCATAGATTACGACTTCTTCGTCTGGAAGGGGGTCGAGCCGGATCTGCATCCCTACGGCACCTGCTTCCACGATCTGGCCGAACGGCGCAGCACCGGGCTCATCGAGTTTCTGCATGCCCGTGGCGTCAGTACCGTGCTGGTCGGCGGCCTCGCCACCGACTACTGCGTCAAGACCAGCGTGCTGCAACTGCGCCACGCCGGTTTCCGGGTGATCGTCCATCTCGATGCCTGCCGTGGCATAGCTCCCGAGACGGTTGCCTGCGCCTGCACCCAGATGATCGAGGCGGGTGCCGAAATGGCCCAGACCCTGATCGATGTACAACGCCTGCTGGATGCCTGATATGCCGCCTATCCTCACCCGCCAAGCCGATACCGGCGCCTGCACCTTACCTATGCGGCAGGGGAACGTCATCGCGCTCCCCAGCCTGCGGGGAGCCTGATATGCCACCGATCCTCACCAGCCTGCTCGACACCGATGCCTACAAGCTGCATATGCAGCAGGCGGTGTTCCATCGCTACCCGGATGCCGAGGTGGTGGCCGAGTTCCACAGCCGCAACGAAGAGGATCTGCTGCCCATGATGGGCCAGATCGAGGAGCAGCTGCGCCTCGCCGGCTCCCTGCGGCTGACCAGACCCGAGCTCAATTTTCTGGCCGAGCGCCCCTTCTTCACCGCCGACTATCTGGATCACCTGCGCCGCAAGCCACTCGATGCCTCCCTGCTCAAGGTGTTCGAGCAGGATGGCCGCATCAATGTGCGGGTCGAAGGGCCCTGGCAGGATGTGATCCTGTGGGAAATCCCTGTGCTCGCCATCATCAGCGAGATGCGCAACAGCTTCCGCTACCCCCAGTTTGGCGTCAGCCAGGCGCTGGATCGGCTCGATCAGAAGATCGACAGGCTGGAGCATGAGCTGAGCAGCGACGAGATGAGCGAGTTCAACCTCATCGATTTTGGCACCCGCCGCCGCTTCTCCCACGCGGTGCAGGATGCCGTGGTGGGCCGTCTCAAGGAGCGCCTGCCGGCGTTTCGCGGCACCAGCAACTACCTGCTGGCCCAGAAGTACCAGTTGTCGGCTGTGGGCACCCAGGCCCACGAGTGGTTCCAGGCCCACCAGCAGCTCGGCTTCCCGCTGGAGCACAGCCAGCGCGCCGCCCTCACCAGCTGGCTGGACGAGTTCACCAACCACCTCGGCATAGCCCTGACCGACTGCATCACCATGGACGCCTTCTTGCGCGACTTCGACTTTGAGCTGGCCAGCCGCTATCAGGGGCTGCGCCACGACTCAGGCGATCCCGTGGTGTGGGGCGAGAAGGCCATCAGCCACTACCAGCAGCTCGGCATCAATCCCACCGACAAGACGCTGGTCTTCTCCGATGGGCTCAACCTCGACAAGGCGGTGCAGCTGTTCCGCCACTTCCGGGGCCGCATCAACACCAGCTTCGGCATAGGCACCAAGCTCACCTGCGATCTGCCCGGCGTCAGCCCGATGAACATCGTCTTCAAGCTGATGGAATGCAACGGCGGTCCGGTCGCCAAGATCTCCGACAGCCCGGGCAAGACCCTGTGCCGGGATGCGGACTTCATCCGCAACCTCAAGCAGGCCTTCCACGTCGGGGTGTAACACCCTTTTTGCGGGGCCCATCTTGCGCAGAGCGCCAGTGGCCCCCTACCATGACCCCACTGAAAAGGTCCGACTCGTGTCGGGCCTTTCTCTTGCCCGAACGACAGACCACAAGGAACTGCCCATGACCTCTAAATGGATATTTGCCCTCACCACCCTGCTGGCCAGCCTGGGCGCCACCGCCGCCGAGCCGTTGCGGGTCTCCGCCATCCCGGACGAAGCCCCCACCGAGCTGCAGCGCAAGTTTGCCCCGCTGGGCGAATACCTGGCCGAGAAGACCGGGCGCGAGGTGGTGTTCGTGCCGGTCAACGATTACGCCGCCGTGGTCGAGGCGCTGGCCGCCGGCAAGCTCGACATGGCCTGGCTCGGGGGCTTCACCTATGTGCAGGCCCATCGCCGGGCCGACAAGGTGGTGCCGCTGGTCCAGCGTCAGGAAGACGCCCAGTTCACCTCCAAGTTCATCGCCAACGCCGACAGCGGCATCAAGACCCTGGCGGACACCAGAGGCAAGGACTTCGCCTTCGGCTCCCCCTCCTCCACCTCTGGCCACCTGATGCCGCGCCACTTCCTGGCCGAGCAGGGCATCAACCCGGAGCGTGACTTCGCCCATGTCGCCTTCTCCGGTGCTCACGACGCCACCGTCGCCTGGGTCGCC
Organism: Aeromonas bestiarum; assembly: GCF_000819745.1. Taxonomy (GTDB): domain Bacteria; phylum Pseudomonadota; class Gammaproteobacteria; order Enterobacterales; family Aeromonadaceae; genus Aeromonas; species Aeromonas bestiarum. The sequence continues at coordinate 179,742 of NZ_CDDA01000005.1, forward strand.
TCCGGCAAGGTGCCGGCCGGTGCGCTCAACGCCTCCGTGTGGGACAAGCTGGTGGAAGAGGGCAAGGTCGATACCGCCAAGGTCAAGGTAATCTGGACCACGCCGGCCTACTTTGACTACAACTGGACGGTGCGCGGCGACCTGGACCCGGTGCTGCAGGAGAAGATCAAGCAGGCCTTCCTCAGCCTGGATCCTGCCGTCCCGGCCCAGGCCGAGATCCTCAAGCTGCAGCGGGCCAGCCGTTTCATCGAGACCAAACCAGAGAACTACCAGGGCATAGAAGCGGCCGCGACTCAGGCCGGTCTGCTGAAGTGATCGCCGTCGCACTGGACGGAGCAGGGCTGCGGCTCGGCGAGAGTCGCATCCTGCATCCCCTTCGCCTGCGGATCGAGGCGGGGGAGTGTGTCGCCATCATAGGACCGAGCGGCGCGGGCAAGACCAGCCTGCTGCGGCTGATCGGCACAGAGCTGCGCGGTGAGCTGGCACTCTCCCTCTGGGGGGAAGATCCCTGGGCCCTCTCCACCCGGGCCCGCCAGCGGCTGCGCAGCCGGATCGGCATGGTCTGGCAACAGCCTCCGCTGCCCGCCTCCCAGCCTGTGGTGACCGCCGTGCTGGCCGGCAGGCTCGGCCAGTGGTCCCTCGCGCGCGCCCTGCTCTCGCTGCTGCGTCCCTGCGATCCGCAAGGTGCACGGGCCGAACTGGCCCGCCTCGGCCTCGCCGACAAGTGGCAGCAGCGCTGTGGCGAACTCTCCGGCGGCCAGTTGCAGCGGGTCGGCATAGCCCGGGTGCTCTATCAGCAGCCGGACCTGATGCTGGCCGATGAGCCCGTCTCCGCCCTCGACCCCGTGCTCGCTCAAAGCAGCCTGGATGCCCTGCTGACGCAGGCCCGCACTCGCGGCAGCACCCTGATCGCCAGCCTGCACGCGGTCGACCTGGCGCTCGAACGCTTTCCCCGCATCATAGGCCTGCGCGAGGGCCGCCTGCAGTTCGACTGCCCTGCCGCCGCCGTCACCCCGGCCATGCTGGCCGCCCTCTACGCCGGCGACCAGGAGGCCCTGCCGTGCATCGGCTGATGAGCCGCTGGCGCCATCCCCTGCCCTGGCTGCTGGCCCTGGTCGGCTACAGCCTGTGGCAGCAGGCCGACGGCTGGCTCGGCCTGCTCGAAGGCCAGAGCTGGCGACAGATGGGCAATTTTCTCGCCACCAGCTGGCCACCCCGGGTGGATCAGGACTTTCTCGCCCTGACCCTGACCGCCACCCTGGAGAGTCTGGCCGTGGCGACCCTGGGGCTGGCCGGCGCCCTGCTGCTCGGCATTCCGTTCGCCCTGCTCGGCTCCCGCGCCCTGTCGCTGGCCGAGCTGGGCCCCATCCCCAGCCCGCTGCGCGGCGCCTTGCGCGCCTTCAGCCGGTTCATCGCCATCCTGCTGCGCAGCCTGCCCGAGCTCATCTGGGCGCTGCTGTTCGTACGCCTGTCCGGGCTCGGGCCGCTGGCCGCCATCCTGGCCATTGCCGTCAGCTACGGCGGCATGCTGGCCAAGGTCTACAACGAGATCATGGAGAGCGGTGCCCTGCAACCGGCCCGCGCCCTGCTGCTCGGCGGCAGCGGCCGGCTGCAGGCGCTCTGCTACGGCGTGTTGCCCGCGGTGCGCCAGGAGCTGCTCTCCTACACCGTCTATCGCTGGGAGTGTGCCCTGCGCGCCTCCGTCATCATGGGCTTCGTCGGTGCCGGCGGGCTCGGCCAGCAGCTCGAGCTCTCGTTGCGCATGTTTGCCGGCGGCGAGGTGGTGACCCTGCTGCTGGCCTTCATCCTGCTGGTAACCCTGGCGGATGGGCTCAGCGCCTGGCTGCGCCACACCCGCTCCCCCGGCCTGCAACTGCTGGCCTGCCTGGGGCTGGCCAGCGCCATGGCGTTCCACCAGCTCGACTGGCGCATGCTGAGCTTCTCCCTCGGCGGACTGGGCCAGTTCATCGGCGAGTTTCTGCAACCGGACTGGTCGGGGCCTTTTCTGCGAACAGTCGGCTTTGGCCTGCTCGATACGGTGCAGATGGCGCTGCTGAGTACCCTGTTGAGCGCCCTGCTGGCGCTGCCGCTGGCCTGCCTAGCCCGCAACTTCTGGCCGCTGCGACTGTTGTTCAACCTGCTGCGATCCGTGCCCGAGCTCATTTTCGCCAGCCTGCTGGTGATCGCGGTCGGACTGGGGCCGGTGGCGGGCATACTGGCGCTCACCCTGCACACCACGGGGGTGCTGGCCAGGCTGTTCGTGGAGACGCTGGAAAACGCGGATCAGAGCCCTCGCCTCGCCCTGCAATTGAGCGGCGCGGGCCCCGTTGCCAGCTTCTGGTACGGTCTGTTTCCACTGGTGTCACGCCAGTGGCTGGCCTACAGCCTCTATCGCGGCGAGATGAACCTGAGGGCCGCCACCATACTCGGGGTGGTGGGTGCAGGCGGACTGGGGCAGCAGCTCTATGTGTCGCTCAGCCTGTTCCGTTACGATCAGGCGTCCACCCTGATCCTGGCCATCCTGCTGCTGGTCTGGCTGGCGGAGGGGATCAGTCGCCGCTCCCGGTTGCCGCGCCCCGCGCCCTCCCAGCGGGACTGCCAGATCTGAATCAAAAGCAAACTGCCGGCGTCGAGCCGGCCCCGATAAACAAAAAGCCCGCCGGTTTGCACCGGCGGGCTTTTTCATGAGGTCAGGCAACCATCAGTCTTTCTTGGCCAGCAGGAATTTCACCAGCTGGTTGAACTGCTCCTGGGAAGTAATGGATTCGATCTTCACCATGTACTTGCCGTTGACCAGGAAGGCCGGCACACCGCGGATGTTGTAGCTCTCGGTGTTGCGGTCAAACTGGGAGACCATGCCGGAGACGGCGAAGCTATCGACGGCACCGTCGAACTCTTCGGCCGGCACGCCGTTGTCCACGAAGATCTGCTTCACGTCGGTACGGCTCTGCGGGTACTGACGCTGGGTGTGGATCTTGTCGAAGATGGCCGGGGTCAGCTTGCCTTCAACATTCAGCAGGCTGGCAACGGCGTAGGCACGCTGCATCTCCGGACCCATCTCGCGGCCCAGGAAGGCCACCGGGTTTTTCTTCATCGGCACGCCTTCCGGCAGATTCTTCTTCAGATCCGCGGCAATCGGCTCGAATTTGGCGCAATGGGGGCAGTAGTAGGAGAAGAACTCCAGCACTTCAGGTTGGGCGCTACCCGTTTGTTTGACCACGTCGTAGTTAACGCCTTCCTTGAATTCGGGGGCGGCGTGAACCATGGGGATCATCAGCATGGCAGCGAGGAAAAATAGTACTTTTTTCATGACGTTTCCTGTTAAGGGATCACTGTGAGGCACGCCCGGCGAACCGAAGCAGTGCCAAGCCTATTGTGTCGCCATGTCGGCGTCAATGGCAAAGGACCACACCGGCAGGCTCAACGGCGGCGAGTGCCATCGGCTGACAATCGCTGGGCATATGCCGACGGCCCACCTGCTCACCACCCCGGCGTCAACGTCAGAGGCGGCGCCTTGAGCGCCTCCAGCTGGTCGTGCAGCAGATATGGAGATCTGCCGCCTCACCACCCCGGCGTCAGCGTCAGAGGCGGTGCCTTGAGCGCTTCCAGCTGGTCGTGCAGCAGATATGGTGATCTGCCGCGTCACCACCCCGGCGTCAGCGTCAGAGGCGGCGCCTTGAGCGCCTCCAGCTGATCGTGCAGCAGATATGGGGATCTGCTGCATCACCACCCCGGCGTCAGCGTCAGAGGCGGTGCCTTGAGCGCCTCCAGCTGGTCGTGCAGTATGGCGATCTGCTGGCGCCAGTAGTGGTCGGTATTAAACCAGGGGAAGTGGCGTGGAAAGGCCGGATCTTCCCAGCGCCGGGCCAGCCAGGCCATGTAGTGGACGATACGCATGGCCCGCAGCGGCTCGATCAGCGCCAGCTCACGCGGGTCGAACTCCATGAACTCCTCATAGCCCGCCAGCAGGGTATCGAGCTGGATCAGCTGCTCGTGACGCTCGCCGTTGAACAGCATCCAGATATCCTGGATGGCGGGGCCGGTACGGCAGTCATCGAGATCGACGAACATGGGACCATCGCGCCAGAGGATGTTGCCCGGGTGGCAGTCGCCATGCAGGGAGATCTGTGCCACATCCAGGGTCATGGCGTCACAGACGTGCTTGATCAGCTCGTCCAGCACGCCGAAGAAGGACTTGGCCAGCCCGCTCGGCAGCCATTCGCCGGACGCCAGCAGCTGACGCGGCTCGTGCAGCATGCTCTCCACATCCAGCCGGACCCTGTGATGGAAGGGGCGGCTGGCGCCTATCTGGTGGATGCGGCCGAGATAGCGCCCCACCCACTCCAGCTGATCCAGATTGTCCACCTCGAACTGACGGCCACCCACGCTCTGCCAGATGGCGAAGGGATAGCCCTGATGTTCCAGCAGGGTTTCGCCATCAAACGCGATGGGGGCGGCGACCGGGATCTCCGTCTCACAAAGGCGAGCGGCAAACTCATGCTCCTCGAGGATCTGGGCCCGGCTCCAGCGACCTGGGCGGTAGAACTTCACCACGTATCGGCGACGCTCTTCATCCTGAAACTGGTAGACCCGGTTTTCATAGCTGTTGAGCTCGATGAGGCCGGAGTCGATACGCAGGCCGCTGAGATCCAGCGCGTCCATGATGAGATCGGGATTGAGGTCGGAATAGTTGAAACGCATGTCATCCACCATAAGAAAGGGGCGCCGTTGCGCCCCAGTCTATCATCACTCGGTTCAATGGCGTTCAACCCAACCGGTTGCGCCACGCTTTCCTGCCATCACTGCGGTCACTGGGGGCCTGAACTGGCCGGCCCCCCACAGCTCTCTCCGCCATCACAACCGGCTGATAAACTTGCTGGCCTGGCGCAGTGTGCCCTTGCTGTCATCCGGTGCCGTTCCATCCCGCTTGAGCACGAACTGGATGTCCAGAGTCGGCTTCTTCAGGTTGAAGGGGTCGACGGCCACGCTCACCGGCAGGGTATAGATCTCGCCCGCCTTCAGGGTCACTTCGCGCGGACCGAACCACTGGTGCTCCGGCAACCCTTCCACATCCAGCTGATAGGTCTGGGCATGCAGGGTCTTGTTGAGGATCTTGAGGGTGTAGGTGTTCTCGATGAGCCCCTCGCTGTTCTCGCGGAACAGCTGGTTGCGATCCCGCAGTATGTCGAGCCCCATCGGCATGATGGACATGGCGTTGTAGACGAACACCCCCAGCATGATGACCATCACCAGGCCGTAGCCGAGCAGCTTGGGCCGCGCCACATGGGTGCTGTTGTGGGCCAGCTTGTGCTCGGTGGTGTAGCTGATCAGCCCCTTCGGATAGCCCATGCGATCCATGGTCTGGTCACAGGCATCGACGCAGGCGCCGCAGTTGATGCACTCGTACTGCAGGCCGTCGCGGATGTCGATGCCGGTCGGGCAGACCTGCACGCAGAGGTCGCAGTCGATGCAGTCACCCAGCCCCAACGCCTTGGGATCGGCCTTGCGGGCACGGGCTCCCCGGGTCTCGCCACGCTTGGTGTCGTAGCCGACGATAAAGGTATCCTTGTCGAACATGGCGGACTGGAAGCGGGCATAGGGGCACATGTGGATACACATGATGGCGCGCATCCAGCCGGCGTTGCCGTAAGTACAGGCGGCGAAGAACAGCACCCAGAAGATGACCCAGCCGCTCGCCTGCAGGGTGAAGAAGTCAGGCACCAGCTGGAACACATCCTGGAAGTAGGCAACGAAGGTGAGACCGGTGCCCAGCGACAGCAGGATCCAGGCCAGATGCTTGGCGCCCTTGCGGGCCAGCTTCTCGCCACTCCAGGGAGCCGCATCCAGCTTGCGCCGTTTGTTGGCCGCCCCTTCCAGCTTCTCTTCAAACCAGATGAACATGAAGGTCCACACGGTCTGCGGGCAGAGATAGCCACACCAGACCCGGCCGAGGAAGGTGGTCACGAAGAAGAGCGCGAAGGCGGCGATCATGAAGATCCAGGCCAGCAGGGTCAGGTCCTGCGGCCAGATGGTGGCACCGAAGATGTGGAACTGCTGATGGCCGATATCGAACAACACGGCCTGACGACCGTCATAACGCAACCAGGGCAAGGCGACGAAGAGCACCACGAAGAACCAGCCCATGGCCTTGCGCACCCGCTGCCAGTAACCGGGTTGCGCCCTCACGTAGATGCGGTTGCCGGGATTGAACCTGTCATCGCCGGCTTTGAAGGTATTGGGGTTGTACGTCCCCGTTACATCGCCGGTGACATCCTTGATATCGATTTTTTCATGATCGGCCATTGCAAGACACAGCTCCCTTATTTGTTATGGGGCGGATTATATCTTAAACAACCTGCTAATTGTGTGGGTAAAATGTATCTAATGTTCGAGTGATGTCGCAATTTCAAGCAACAAAAAAGGCGTGTCGCCAGTTGACGAAACGCCTTTCTCAGAGATTCCTTTGAACACCATCAAAGGCTCCAGCTGGAGCAATCTTTACTTGATGCCGCGCGCCTTGAGCAGGGCTTCCTTGAAGTCGGGTACATGATCCTTGGCCAGGCCGGGGATCATCGCCTGCTTGTCGGACTCCCGCATCTTGAGGTGGTAGATCAGCATGTCGTCGGTCAGGTCGGACAAGGCACCCTCATAGCCGGCTTCCGCCGCCAGTTTGGCCACGAACTGCACCAGGCTGAGGTCCTGTTCCTTGATCCAGGCAGGCTGCAACAACTCCAGCAGCTCTTCGATACGATGACATTGCATAGACAACCTCTTTAAATCTGTCATGTGAAACTCAGGCAACCTTACCCATCAAGGCTACTTCGATACGATCCCGCCCATTATGCTTGGCCTGATAGAGGGCCGCATCCGCTTTTTGGATAAGCTCGGCGATGGAGCCGCTCTGATCCGGCACCAGGGTCGCCACCCCGAAGCTGCAACTGACCCGGCCGGAAACCAGGGATTTCTGGTGAGGAATGCCCAGCTCCTTGAGCGCCACCCGCACGTTTTCGGCGATCTGCAGCGCCCCTTGCATGCTGGTACAGGGCAGCAGCAGGGCAAACTCCTCCCCGCCGTAGCGAGCGGCGAGATCATCCTCGCGGCGCTGCACCTCGGCCAGCAGACCCGCCACCCGCTGCAGGCACTCATCCCCCAGCTGATGACCATAGAGATCGTTGAATTGCTTGAAGTAATCCACATCCACCAGCACCAGTGACAGGGGCGCCCTGGCGCGATGACAGCGGCGCCAGGCCCGCTCCAGGCTGTAATCCAGATGGGCGCGATTGGCGATGCCGGTCAGGCCATCCAGCCGGGAGGTGAGCTTGAGGTGCTCTGAGACCGCCTTCAGCTCGGCCACCAGATCGGCGTTGGAGAAGCGGTGATAGAGGGAGGCGACCTGATCCCGCCGCAGACGGCGCAGCAGGGTCGGCAAGAAGACAAACAGATAGCCCGCCAGCATGCAGGAGACGATCCGCTCCTGCTCGTTGCCAGCCCCCAGCTCGAACAGCATGGCCAGCCCGAGCGGCAAGACGGCGCCGTAGAGGGAGCGGCGGCTGCCAAACAGCATGATGGCGCTGCCGGTGAGGATCAGGCTGGAGAGCATCATCATGGCGGCGCGATAGGTGTCGGGCAGCTTGTCCATGTAGAGCAGCACGCCGAGCGCCCAGATGATGGAGGTGATGGTGACCCCGATGAAGAGCTCGCGCTCCAGCACAGGCAAGGGGATCTGCGCCAGCCTGGGCTGACGCCAGCGCAGGTGCCAGCCGCGACACAGCAGCAGCAGGCTGACCAGTGCCAGCCAGCCGAGCGCCTCGCCGGCGGGCAGGTAATCGTGGAACAACAGGCTCCAGCCGAGCGCCAGCAGACCCAGGCAAGGCAGGCTGAATGAGGCGTGAGTATAGAGCTGGGCCATGATGGCCTGCTTCACCTGACGTGTCACACTCTGAGTCAACTGCGTACTCCCTGTACAAGAGCCGCACAGTCTACCACTACCCCTTCCGGGCCAACAATAAAACGTCCGTTATTAAGCGGTTGGTCAGCCGCGCTCCAGCTCGTCCAGGATGGGACACTCGGGGCTTTCATCCCCGTGGCAGCAGCAGACCAGCCCCTCGAGGGAGGCCAGCATGGCCTGCAAGCCGGCGATGCGGGCCCGCAGATCGACTATCTTCTCCTGCGCCAGCTTCTTCACCTGGGCACTGGTTCTATGCTCGTCCCGGTAGAGCGCCAGCAGCTCCTGGCACTCCTCCAGATTGAAGCCTGTCTCCCGCGCCCGCTTGACGAAGCGCAGCTCCCGCAGCGCCCCTTCCGTGTAGCTGCGATAGCCGTTATCGCTGCGTACCGGCGCCGAGATGAGGCCGATGCTCTCGTAGTAACGTATGGTCTTGGCGGTCAGCCCCGTGGCCTTGGCAACCTTGCTGATGTTCATTGATGACTCCTTACGAATCCAGGTGAGCGCCGGCATGGGTGCCCGCCTTGGGCTGCCAGCGTTTCAGTAACAGGGAATTGCTCAATACCGTGATGCTGCTCAGGGCCATGGCCGCGCCCGCCAGCTCGGGGCTGAGATAGCCCAGTGCCGCCAACGGAATGCCGATGATGTTGAACACGAAGGCCCAGAACAGGTTCTGCTGTATGGTGCGCCAGGTGGCCGCCGAGATGTCGATGGCATCGGCCACCAGCCGCGGATCCGATCGCATGAGGGTGATGGAGGCCGTCTCCATCGCCACGTCCGAGCCTGAGCCCATGGCGATGCCCACGTCCGCCGCCGCCAGTGCAGGGGCGTCGTTCACCCCGTCCCCCACCATGGCCACCAGCCCGGTAGTTTGTGCGCGCAGCGCCTCCACCTTGTCTACCTTGCCGGCGGGCAGCACAGAGTCGAACGCCCCGTCCAGCCCCAGCTTGGCGGCGATATGGGCCACGGGTGCTGGCGCATCGCCGCTCACCAGCCAGCTGGCGATGCCGCGCTGGCGCAGGGTGGCGATGGCTTCCGGGCTCTCCGGCCTCAGGGTATCGGCCAGGGCGGCTATGCCGACGGCTACGCCGTCGATGGCGACCCAGACCCGGGTCGCACCGTCGGCAGGCTGTTCATCCTGCTGCGGCTGCTCAATCCCGAGCTGAGCCAGCAAAGAGGCGTTGCCGATGGCCACCTCATGGCCCGCCACTTGGCCTTTGATCCCGGCACCGACCCGCACCTCGACCTCCTCCGGCTGGGGCAGCACCACGTCTGTGCCAACCGCCTCACGCATGGCCAGTGCCAGCGGATGCTCGCTCGCCTGCTGCAAGGCGGCTGCCAGACGCAACTGCTCGTCATTGCCGCTCCAGCTCGCCAGCACGGGCCGCCCCTGAGTGAGCGTGCCTGTCTTGTCGAAGATGAGCGCCTTGATGGCGTGGGCCTTCTGCAGGGTATCCACGTCTTTGATCAGGATGCCGTGGCGAGCCGCCACCCCGGTGCCGGTGACGATGGCTGCCGGCGTCGCCAGCCCCAGCGCGCAGGGACAGGCGATCACCAGCACAGCCACGGCGGCCAGCAGCGCCTGACCGAAGTCGTTGCCGATGGCGTACCACACCAGCAGGGTAAACAGGGCTATGGCCATCACCACAGGCACGAACACGGCGGAGACCTTGTCCACCAGCTGTTGCAGCGGGGCCTTGCCCATCTGGGCGCTCTCCACCAGGGCGATGATCTTGCTGAGGCTGGAATCCTCCCCCACGGTCGTGGCTTCGATCTCCAGCACGCCGGAGCGGTTGATGGCGCCGCCCAGCACGCCCTCCCCGATACCCCGCGGCACCGGCAGGCTCTCGCCGGTGAGAATGGATTCATCCAGCTCACTCTCGCCGCTCACTATCTTGCCATCCACCGGCACCCGCTCGCCCACCAGCACCCGCAGCCGATCACCGCGCAGCACCTCGTCGATGGCCAGGCTCTGCCAGCTCTCGCCACGCCAGACGGTGGCGGTTTCCGGCCGCAGCGCCATCAGTTCGCGAATGGCGGACTGGGTGCTGCGGCGGGCGCGGGCCTCCAGCAGTTTGCCCAACGAAATGAGCGTGATGATGATGGCGCTCGCCTCGAAATAGAGCTTGCCGCTGGCGGCCATCCCCAGCGTCAGCAGCAGGTAGAGGCTGTAGAAGTAGGCGGCACTGGTGCCGGTCGCCACCAGCACATCCATATTGGCCGCGCGGTTCTTGAGGGCGAGCCAGGCGCCGCGATAGAAACGGGCCCCGATCCAGAACTGCACCGGAGTGGCGAGCACCAGCTCCAGCCAGGCGGGCATATGCCAGGGCAGCAGCCCCGCCATGGCGATCATGCCCACCAGCAGCGGCAGGGTCAGCAGGGCCGAAATAACAACCTGGATCAGCGCCTTGTGCGCGGCGGCGGCCTCCTGCTCTTCACGCGCCTGCAACTGTTGGCGGCGCGCACTGGCCGAGCCCTGCGCCAGCTGGGCACCAAAGCCGAGCGCCTCTATCTGCTCGCGCAGGGCGGCGGGTGTCTGCATGCCGGGCACCAGCTCGATGCGGGCCTGCTCGATGGAGAAATTGACCTCGGCCGAGAGCACGCCCGGCAGCGCCGCCAGCATCTTGTTGAGACGCGCGGAGCAACCGGCACAGGTCATGCCGCTGATCTGGAAGGAGAGGGTCTCGTGGCCGTAGCCGTAGCCCTGCCCAGTGATGCTGTCGAGTACCTCGGGCAAGCGGGCCGGGTCACCTAGCTCGATGGCCGCCTGCTCCAGCGCGAAGTTGACGGTGGCCGTCACGCCATCGAGCTGGTTGAGGGCTGTGCTGATGCGGCTGGCGCAGTTGGCGCAGCTCATGCCGCTGAGCGGCAGTTGCAGATGAATGGGGGGTGGAAGTTGGGTGCTCATGCTGTTCCTCCTCGGAACCAATCGGCCAAACTGGCTGCCGACCGCTAAACCCTAACCTTTACTGTAAGGGCAAGCTCAAGCCACGACACGCACTTTTTTAAACATGAAAAAACGGCGCCCGCCCCCTGCCGGATCCCCCGGACAGGCGACGGGTGCCGCCGTATTGACGTCACGCCTTATAAGAGCAGCCGGCGATCAGATACCGTACTGGGCGCGATAAGCCTGCATGGCGGCCAGTTGCGCTGCCAGCGCCGGCTGCTCGGCCTGCTTCTCTTCCAGATACTGGATCAGGTCGCTCATCTGGATGATGGCGATGATGTGGGCGCCGTAGTCGCGCTCCACCTCCTGGATGGCGGAGAGCTCCCCCTTGCCCTTCTCTTGGCGATCCAGCGCGATCAGTACCCCGGCCAGGGAGGCGCCGTTGGCCTGGATCAGATCCATGGACTCGCGGATGGCGGTGCCGGCGGTGATGACGTCATCCACCAGCATGATGCGCCCCTTGAGCGGGCTGCCCACCAGATTGCCGCCCTCGCCGTGATCCTTGGCCTCCTTGCGGTTGAAGCACCAGGGTACATCCACGTCGTGTTGCTCCACCAGTTGCACCGCGGTGGCGGAGGCGATGGGGATGCCCTTGTAGGCCGGGCCAAACAGCACATCGAACTCGATGCCGGCATCCATCAGGGCGGCGGCATAGAAGCGGCCGAGGCGTGCCAGATCGCGACCGCTGTTGAACAGACCGGCGTTGAAGAAGTAGGGGCTTTTACGGCCGGATTTCAGGGTGAACTCACCGAATTTGAGGACCTGTTTTTCCAGGGCGAACTCGATAAATTGACGCTGGTAGGCTTTCATTCTGGCTCCTTGCTTGGCTTGTCGTTTACTTGTGTGGGGGTATAAAAAAACGCGGACCAGGCCGCGTTTTCAAAATCAGGAGAGTGACTGCTTCTGCAGCCCAATGATCTCTTCAATGCCGCCCTTGGCGAGCCCCAGCATCGCCAGCAGCTCCTCATGGGTGAAGGGTTCCGCCTCCGCTGTGCCCTGCACCTCTATGATGCGGCCATCTTCGGTCATCACCACGTTCATGTCGGTCTCGGCGGCGGAGTCTTCTATGTACTCCAGATCGCAGATGGCTTCGCCCTGATACATGCCGACGGAGACGGCGGCGATCATCTGCTTGAGCGGGCTCTGCTTGAGCATGCCCTTGCCTACCATCCAGTTCAGCGCGTCCACCAAGGCCACACAGGCACCGGTAATGGCGGCGGTGCGGGTGCCGCCATCGGCCTGCAGCACGTCGCAGTCCACCGTGATGGAGTGCTCGCCCAGCGCGGTCAGATCGACGGCAGCACGCAGGGAGCGGGCGATCAGACGGGAGATCTCCAGGGTGCGGCCACTCTGCTTGCCGGCGGCGGCTTCACGGTTCATGCGCGAATGGGTGGAGCGCGGCAGCATGCCGTATTCGGCGGTGACCCAACCCTGACCCTTCCCTTTCAGGAAGCGCGGAACGCTGGTGTCGACGCTGGCGGTGCAGAGCACGCGAGTGTTACCGAACTCCACCAGCACTGAGCCTTCTGCATGTTTGGTGAAATTGCGGGTAATGGTAACCGGGCGAAGTTGCGCGGCACTGCGATCGCTTGGACGTGACATGGAACGGACCTCTGGGCTGGCTCAAATTGGCGAAGGAGTATAAGTGATCCAGCCCCAAATATCAGCCGATAAGAAGCCGTTCATCATCGGTCGTGAGCAGTCATCTCAGCGGTGAGGAAGCACGCAGAAACCGGCGCCTATCACCCTCGTTCATGAGCCGGGGCAGCACCGGGCCCGGCTCAACACTGTCCCACAAAAGCCGGAACGGGTTCTAAAGCCACGGCTATGGCTGACGGGACAAGTCTGGCTGAGTATACTGGCCGCACACTTCATCAAGCCCGGAACAATCAATGATTCACAGCATGACCGCCTACGCCCGCAAGGAATTCAAGGGCGACTGGGGCACAGCCGTTTGGGAAATTCGTTCGGTCAACCAGCGCTATCTGGAAACCTATATCCGTCTGCCGGAGCAACTGCGCAGCCTGGAGCCGGTACTGCGTGAGCGTTTCCGTGCCAAGCTGCAACGCGGCAAGGTGGAGTGCAACCTGCGTTTCGAAGCCGCTCAGGCCGCCGCCAGCCAGCTGCACATCAATGAAGAGCTGGCCAAGCTGATCATCGACAGCGCCAACTGGGTAATGAAAGAAGCGGGCCAGGGCCAGCTCAACCCGGTCGACGTGCTGCGCTGGCCGGGTGTCATGGCCGCCGCCGAGCAGGACATGGATGCGGTTGCTACCGAGCTGCTCGGCGGGTTTGACCAGACCATGGAAGACTTCATCGCCTCCCGCGCCAGCGAAGGGGCCAACCTCAAGAACTTGATCCAGCAGCGTCTGGATGGCATCCAGGTGGAAGTGAAGAAGGTGCGCATACATCTGCCGCAGATCATCGAGTGGCAGCGCCAGAAGCTCACCGATCGCCTGACCGAGGCCAAGGTGGAACTGGATCCGGCCCGTATCGAGCAGGAAATCGTGCTGCTGGCCCAGAAGATCGACGTGGCCGAAGAGCTGGATCGACTGGAGATGCACATCAGCGAAACCATCAAGATCATGAAGAAGGGTGGCGCCTGTGGCCGCCGTCTCGACTTCATGATGCAGGAGTTCAACCGCGAGTCGAACACGCTGGGCTCCAAGTCCATCAACGCCGAGGTGACCCAGTCCGCCGTCGAGCTGAAGGTGCTCATCGAGCAGATGCGCGAGCAGATCCAGAACATAGAGTAATGGATGCAAGAAGCCCGTCAACGACGGGCTTCTACTCCATGCCTGCACCACACTACCCTTGGCTTGAGCCAGATCGGATTTTCATTCCTGACCGACAGCATCTGACTCGCTTGTGCGGTATGCTGTCACGCTGATGCTCAACAACGACCTCTATTGAGGCCTGCCTTATGAAATACCTTGTAGTACAAACCAAACAGATAGGGGATGTGCTGATCTCCACCGCGCTGTGCAACAACCTCAAGCAGAACGATCCAACCGGGGAAGTTCACTATCTGGTCATGGATTATTGCGCGGGTATGGCGCAGGGCAATCCCAATATCGATCGACTCCTCATCATAGAGAAAGCCAGGCGCAACGACTGGCGCTACATGAAAGACCTGCTGCTGGACATCCGCCGCGAACACTATGACGTGGTAGTCAACAGCCAGGGCCAGATGATAGGCCTGCTGACCTGCCTCTTCTCCGGTGCCAGGTTGCGGATAGGATTTGACTCCTTCCCCTGGCGGCTCGGCCACAACCGCATAGTGCGCTTTCGCAAAGACACCGAATTCCAGGGCAACAGTACCCTGATCGACGACCGCTTCTCGCTGCTCAAGCCGCTCAAACTGGCCAAAGAAGATCGCAATTACCATCTCTGGCTGAGCGAAGAGGAGAAACAGCAGGGACGGGAAACCTTGCAGGCGGCCGGCGTCGATCCCGCGCGGCCCTTGATCGCCATGGGCGTCAACTCGCTGGGGCACTACAAGCGCTGGCCCATCGACTGCTTCGCCCAGGTTGCCCAATGGCTCATCGAACAGCACAACGCCCAGATCCTGATCTACTGCGGGCCGGGGGAAGAGGAGTACAACCGCGGTCTCAAGCCGCTGCTGCCTGCCGTTTTGCAGGGCAGCGTGTTTGATCAGGTCAAGACCCGCTCGGTACGGGAACTGGTGGGGCTGTTCGCCCATTGCCAACTGTTTGTCGGCAACGACACGGGCCCCCGCCACATGGCCCAGGCCATAGACCTGCCCCTGCTGACCATAGTGGCCCCCGGCGGCGACAAGATCATCGCCAATCCGGTCAACCACCCCCGCTATCAGGCCATCGATATCTTCGATGCCAAGGGACCGGCCTTCCAGCTGCCGCAGAATGCGGAAAAGGACTTCATCGATGAAACCCTGTTGCGCGCCATCACACCCGAGCTGGTGATTGCCCGACTGACAGCGCTGCCTGATTGGCAAGCAGCCACTGCCTGAATAGCCGGTCGAACTCGGTCAGGTTGAGAGAGTTGATGTCCTGTTCGCGGAGATTCTCCGAGAACAGGACGGTCGCTGACGGGGAGTTGGGATGCCACTCCAGGAAATTCTCGTTGCCACCCCCTATATCCGGGTTGTAGAGACCCAGAATGGGTTGCTCCAGCCCGGCCGCGATATGTATGGTCGCCGTGTCCACCGAGATGAGGCCCTGACTCTGACGCAACTGGGCAAACAGGCCCGCCAGCGAGGGTGCATCGGGTGACAATACCATGCGCTCCGGTCGGGTGAGCCCGGCCCGGATCCCTGCGACTTCAGCCTCCATGCCCGGCGGATATAGCAGGCAGATGGCAAATGGGCCGGCGTCCAGCATCCTCTCCAGCATCTGCCGGATCAGCTCAGGCTTCAGACGGCGGGAGCTGCCGCTGCCATAAGGGTTGAAACAGAGCACGACATCATCTGGCCACCAGCCCGCAACCGACGCGTCCTGGCCCAAAGCGGGGATGATGTAGCGCCGATCCGGGTCTGCCACCCCGAGTCGATTCAACAGCAGGGCAAACTTGTCGGAGAAGTGCATGCCGCTGGACGCGGCTCCCAGCTTGAGATTGATGGCCTGCAGGGCATCGTCCATGCCGGCGACCCAATCTGCCCTGACCTGGCTGATGAAAAAGATATCCTTCATCTTCAACATCTTGCCAAAATGAACCAGGCAACCGACCTCCCCCAGTGACTGTGCCAGCCGCCTGAGTTGACAATAACCGGGGCGCTTGGGCACCTCGATGACCCTATCCATGCCAAAATGATCGCGAAACAGGGGAGCCATGGCTGCCGTTGTCACGATCCATACCTCACGTGCCGGGTTGACCCGCTTTAGTTCGCGGGCCACCCAGGACGAGACGATCGCATCGCCCAGTTTGGCATCCCAGCGCAGCAGGACGACTTTTCCCTCGCTCTCCCTGGTAGGTTCGGGCCGCTTTCGATCAAACAGGAACCGTCCCATCTTGCGGCGAAGAATGTCACGCTTGAGTTGCAGGTCGTTGATTAATGACATGAATCCACCAGGATGGCCGTTGAATTGGGAAGGTATGATAACAGTCTGACGTGACTAGAGCGCCATCAAGGCATCGACCTGACGGCTGATCTCGGCAGGCGAAAGCGCTGAAAGGTTGTCCGTGGTCGATCTCAGGATGATATTGCGGCCAGAGAGTGGAATAAAGGCATCGCGCCAGGACTCGTTGTTCATCAACACCAGGGTGGGCACCCCGAACGAAGACGAGATATGGATGATGGAGGTATCGGTCGAGATGACACCCTGCGCATCCTTGATAATCTTTGCCGCATCGAGAATGGTGTCGGGAAACAGGGCTGTCATATCCTGCCGCTGGCATGCCAAAGGGCGCCTGGAGAAGACCAGATAGGAAACCCCAGCATACACAGGCAATTGAGCCAGAATGCCGTTGATTTGCTCATTCGCCATCGAATTGCCCACCTGACTGCCGGTCAGATTGACCAGCAGATAACGCCCATAGCCACTGGTATCCAGCCGTTCATTGCAGGGCGATGGTATGGTGACCGGCACGTCCGCTTGATCCCCCGCCACGCTGAGCATGCGATAGACGAAATGATCCCGGATCGGGCGTGACGGCACTATGATGGCCTTTTCGTTGAACAGCGGCAGCAACTTCTGCTGCTGTTCGCTCTTGAAGCGCAGGGGCAATGACTGCAATCGACCATTGGCCAGCAACAACAGCTTGGCCATGGCGATATCGTCAGGCTCATCGAACAGGTTGATGACCACGTCATAGTGCCGTTGCCTGAGCTCGCGCAGTTTGCACCACATGCCCGCTGGCAACAGGGTGTCGTTCAGGGTGATCACATGGCATTGATCAATACCGGGCACAGATGCCGCCAGCAGCGCGTTGCGCTGGCTGCATACGAGGTCAAATCGGGCGGCTGGATACAGGCGCCTGAGCTGTGCAATGGCGGGCAATGACAGAATGAAGTCGCCGATGGCGTCATAACCGACCAGCAGCACGCTTGCCACTTCTGTTCCAACGGGGCTCGGGATGGCAGCAGGCTGGCTGCCAATGACCCACTTGGCGATGGAATGGGTAAGCAACTTTTTGAAATTCATAGATTATCCAGCATGTATGGCCCCACTTCGCCGACCGGGACAGCAGGGGTGTTTACTGACCCCAATCCCGGTCAGGACAACCCGCCTATTCCAGATAGTGGCCGTAAGCCCGATCATCAATCGTGGTGGTAAAGAGATCCACATCCAGGCAACAGGGCTCAACACCGGAAGCGGCCAGGCCATTAAGCTGCAGGCGACCAGTCAGATAATCGGAAGGCATGCGCAGCGGATAAGCACACTGCAATAATTTCTTCGCCCCGGCCAGGGTCAGAACATACCCTGCGGTCGACAGGATCCCTCTCCTGGAGGTGCGACTCGGTGTCAGATATCTGGCAAGCCGATAACCACCCGGCAAAGAGGAAAGAATTGGCCAGCGCTTGGCTTTGCCATGATGCAGGAAGACGATCTCGGACTGGCAGGAGTGCACTATCGTCTCGATGATCGCCTTGCTGTGCATGTGCAGGTAGATGTCATCCTCAAGCACCACGCAGCGCTCAATACCCTCGGCGACTATGCGCTCATAAACTCGGATATGGCTCATGGCGCAGCCAATCTCGCCAAAACTCAGTTCATGGCCACATACTTCTTTGGCCAGCTCCAAATCAACCTTGGCAAGTTCCGCACTGCTCAATGCTTTCCCATCGGTCGCATCTACAAACTCGAAATTGATGCCAAGATGCGCCATCTGCTGTACAACCATCGCCCGCCGCTCAACGCTGCGAGCCAAACTGATGACAAAAACCGGAATCATGACGTACAGGTATCCTTTTCAAACTCATGGGCAAACCAGATGAAAACCAGGCTGAGCGTATACAAATAGAGCACCCCTTGATGTTCAAACGGAACATCGCTTAGCGAATTAATCGCAAACGCCAGAGGCACCAGTACCCCTGCAGAAATCCTGTTTATATTTTTCGCGGCAAAATAGAGCGGCAGGCCAAGAAATATCACCAGTGCAACAAATCCGATGCTGCCTCGAACTACCAGGTTCTGCATATATTGATTATGCGAGTGGACCAACGCCGGATGAAATATCAGGGGAGATATCTGATGATTATTGACCTGGGTTTGTTTCAATGCGTCGAAGCCATCCGTGCCCACGCCTGCCATTGGCGAATCCAAAAAACCCAGCCAGGCACTCTGCCAGGCAATAACACGCAGACCCCACGATGAATCGTACGAGCCCTTTTCTGCCGAGTTGATATCCGAAACCGCCTCCGCGACCCGAACCTGAACCAGCTGATTGGTATGATAAATGGCTCCCGTTGTGGCCGTACACAATATGGCTACCGCAACGTATTTCCACGGCTTGAAATAGGCCTTGTAACAGATGACATAGGCAAGAATGACCCCGAAAGCGAGCCAGACTCCCCGGCTCTGGGAGAGATAAAGCGCAAACATGGCCGCAATCAGGCCAACCAGAGCACTGCCCTTCAACCAGTAAGGCAGCTGCCCCTGCTGAAAGACAAACCAGTTGAGAATTGACAACGTCAGCGCCGCCTGCGAAAAGAGAATCGCGTTGGTAAAGCCTTCCACCCTGGCAATGCCGTGCTGATGCTGCCAGATGCCGAGGATGCCCAATCCCATCCCGCCCAGCACGATGGCCAGATAACCCAGCATCAACAGGATCGGCTTGCGCGGTATCATCAGCGCAAAGACGACGACATAAAACAGCCCGCGCATGACCCCGTATTGATCACCGTGGATCAACCGGTTCACGAAGATCATGACGGCATAGACCAGCAGTCCCCAGAGAATGCGACGGTCTTTGAGCCCGACATCCCGTTGTTTGCCGACAAAGTAATTCAACAAACCGAATATGCCGGTCACGGCCAGTAGATTGGATTGAATGCTCTGGCCGGCAGGGGCCAGAAACAAGCCACAAAAAGAGAACAGGATGGTCAGCGCAAACAGAGCAGTGGTGGTTCTATCGAGCAATGCAAGGCTTCTGCTGGGCATCAATCAAGATTTCCTGAAGACATAGTTACCCCGGATTTTGCGCCACAGGCCAAAAACATCGGTACGAGGGAAAATGGCGATGCGACGGATCCGGAAAGGGTCCTGGTGCATGGCCCTGGGACCACTGTTGGTCGCCACGGCAAAACGGTAGCCTGCGGCCTGCACCTGCACCTTGGCGCTCTCATCCATATCCCCATAAGGGTAGGCGAACGACAGCAGAGAGTGGCTGAGCAAGGCCTCAAGTTGCCGTTTATTTTCTCTTATTTCATGAGCTTGCTGCTCGGGTGCAAGTTTGCTCAGCCTGGGATGGGTCAGAGTATGACCACCGATCTCCACATGGCCGGATGCCGTCAGCGCCTTGAGCTGCTCGCCATTCATCAGGTCAACCCGGGTGTCCGGGTTGCTCGCATGCTCCACGTCCCAGCGGTTATAACCTTCTCCCGTGACCACGTATACGACTGCTTTGTAACCATATTTTTCCAGCAGTGGCAGCATGCGGGTCAGGTTGTCCTGATAGCCGTCATCGGCGGTAATCATCAGGTACTTCTTGCCGTACTGCAGGCGGTGAATGAAGCCCTTGTCCGCCAGATCGCGGAAGGTCAGAGTTTCATAACCCAGCAATTTCATTAAACGAAGATGCTTCTCGAACATGGCAATCGGCATCCAGGTACCATGTACCCCCTTCTCGCTGTCATGCTCGATGAAGCGGTGGTACATGATGACAGGCATCTCGCGGCGCAGGGTCTCGACCACCGCATCCTGATAGATGGATTCCAGCCCGGATACTACTTTCTCCAAGCCATACTCATCCTGAATGCGCTGGCGAATGGCCTCAGGCACACTCTTGCTGGCTAACGCGGGTGCTATCTGTGCCTTCAAGGCGGTGAAGTCGATCGCCAGATCCTGGGGGCCTATGTCACCAAAGTTGCTGGCCAACGCCTCGGCCAGATTCTGTTCGGTCACCAGACCAATCGCCTTGGCCTCTCCGATGGCAAACGCGGGACGCCCACATAGCAGGGCTTCCATCGCCACCCGGCCTGCACCGATCACCAGATCACATCCCGCCAGCAAGGCAGGAACATCATCCACATAACCGACGAAATCGACCTGCTTCTGGAAGCGGTGGAAACGCTCGGGCAGCTGGCTGCCGCTCACCACCCGAACCTGACAGGCATCCAGATCCAGCACCTCGTCCAGCAGGCGATAGCAGAGCTCACCCTTGGGCCCGCTCAACCGGCCAATGATGGCGATCACCGGCCTGGCGTTGTGCGGGGCCGGCACTGGCTGAAACTTGTCAGTCTCGATGCCGTTGCGCAGCACCTGCACTATGGCCGGATCTACCCCCAGATTGTCGATGATCTGGTGGGCAATATCCTCGCACACCGCCACGGCCCTGAACCCGAGGGCATGGAAAGCCTTGCGGGAGGCGTGCACCGGCTGACGGCCATGAACCGTGGTGATCATCGGCGTACCGGTCAGCTTGCAGGCCACATAGCTGCTCCAGCCGGAGGCTCGGGAGTGTGCATGCACTAACTGGATGTGATGCTTCTTGATGAGGTAGATGAGATAAAACACATGCCAGAAGCGGCGCAGTATGCTGCGCTTGTTGAAACGCAGCTTGAACACCGCACCCAGAGTGGGCTTGGTCAGCGTGTCTGAAACGTAAAAAACGTTGTGACCACGCCGGGTCAATTCGTTACCGACCGTGGTGGCATAGACCTCAGCTCCCGTCACTTCGAGCTGGGAGAGTGCCATCAATATGTTCATCGCGCGGTTACCCGGTAGAGAAGAGAGGAACGGCAAGCCGTAACAAACGCCAGAAACCGGAAGCTGGCGAGTGCCTGCTTCCGGTTTTGTGCGCAACACTGCCGCCTTGTGCTCACCCGTTAGCGGTTGAGCCAGGCCATGTAGTCGGCCACGCCCTCGGCCACTGTCTTGAACTCGGCGTCATAACCGACACCGCGCAGCCTGGTCATGTCTGCCTGGGTGAAGCTCTGATAGCGACCCTTGAGATGATCCGGGAAGGGAATGTACTCGATTGCCCCTTTCTGGTGATGCTGGATCACGGCTTCGGCCACGTTCTGGAACGGCTCGGCACGGCCGGTACCGCAGTTGAAGATGCCGGAGTGCTGCGGGTTCTGCCAGAACCAGAGGTTCACCTTGCAGACGTCATCCACATAGATGAAGTCACGCATCTGGCCACCGTTCGGGAAACCGTCACAGCCTTCGAACAGCTTGGGATTCTCACCCTTCTTCACCTGGGTATTGAGGTGGAAGGCGACGGAAGCCATGGAGCCCTTGTGCTGCTCGCGTGGACCGTAGACGTTGAAGTACTTGAGACCGACCACCTGGGAGTTGATCTCTGGCATCCAGCGACGCACGTACTGGTCGAACAGCTGCTTGGAGTAGCCATAGACGTTGAGTGGCTGCTCGAACTTGGGATCTTCGATGAAGTTGTCATTCCGCCCGCCATAGGTGGCAGCAGAGGAGGCGTAGATGAACGGAATCTCCCGCTCGATGCAGTAGTGGAACAGATCCTTGGAGTACTCGTAGTTGACCTCCATGATGAACTTACCGTTCCACTCGGTGGTCGCGGAGCAGGCACCTTCGTGGAAGATCACCTCGATGCCGTCGTCCCACTCTTCAAACTCGTCACCGGAGACGATCCGCGCCTGGAACTCGTCCTTATCCATGTAATCGGCAATGGTCAGATCGACCAGGTTGACGAACTTGGTGCCGTCGGTCAAGTCATCGATGACCACGATATCGGTACGTCCTTGAGCGTTCAGCTGCTTGACCAGATTGCTGCCGATAAAGCCAGCACCGCCAGTTACTACGATCATGGAGTTTGCCTCGCGTACGTTGATGGTCACGTGTGACTGCTTGTTAAAGCTGTGTATAGTGAGCCAATTTGAAATTGCCGAAAAGTTTATCACGGGCCGCAAGGGGATTCGACCTTGATGCAACGGGCCCGTCAGAGGGAACAGTGATGAAAACCAGAGACAGGATCATTCACAGCGCCACAGAGCTGTTCAACGATCAGGGTGAGCGCAACATCACCACCAACCACATTGCCGCCCATCTTGGCATCAGCCCTGGCAACCTTTATTACCACTTCAGGAATAAAGAAGACATCATCCACTCGATTTTTGATCAATACGCCCGTCACCTGAGCGAGAGCTTCACCCCGGCGCGCAGCAACGAGATCAAGCTGGAAAACCTGATGGGCTACCTGGATGCCATCTTCTATCTGATGTGGCAGTTCCGTTTCTTCTACGCAAATCTACCGGACATCCTGAGTCGCGATGAGCCACTGCAGCAGAAATACCTCAAGGCCCAGGAGCAGTTGCGCTCCTCCGTGGTTGCCCTGCTCAGGAGCCTGCGTGAGGGGGGCATCATTGACGTCAACGACGAAGACCTGCCCGACCTTGGCCAGACCATCAAAATGGTGGTGACCTGCTGGATCCCGTTCCAGATTGCCCAGGCGCCCAATACCCGCATCACCAAGCCGCTGCTCTATCAGGGGGTATTGCGGGTGCTGTTCCTGCTGCGCCCCTATGTACAGCCCCAGGTGGCCGGGCAGATCCGCCAGCTGGAGCAGCATTACCGCCAACTGGCCCAACCAGCAGGGTGAGATCTGTTTCACAATTGTTGAATATCAGCACAATCATTTGAATTCACCGCAACAGATTGCAGTAAAATACTGCCCATTGTTGATAATCAGCTGAAATAGCCAATGAGGATCGAGGATGTCTAACGGATTCTATCGTCACCTGACCGAGCAACTTAGCCAGGTGCAGGCGGAAGGATTGTACAAGCAGGAGCGCATCATCACCTCGGCCCAGCAGGCCCAGATTGCGGTGGGTGGCGAGCAGGTACTGAACTTCTGTGCCAACAACTATCTGGGGCTGGCCAACCACCCGGACCTTATCGAAGCGGCCCATCAGGGGCTGGATAGCCACGGCTTCGGCATGGCCTCGGTGCGCTTCATCTGCGGCACCCAGGACAATCACAAGGTGCTGGAACAGAAGCTGTCCACCTTCCTCGGCACCGAGGACACCATCCTCTACTCCTCCTGCTTCGATGCCAACGGCGGCCTGTTCGAGACCCTGTTCGGCGCCGAAGACGCCATCATCTCCGATGCCCTCAACCACGCCTCCATCATAGACGGCGTGCGGCTGTGCAAGGCCAAACGCTATCGCTACGCCAACAACGACATGGCCGAGCTGGAAGCCCAGCTCAAGCAGGCTGACGCCGACGGCGCCCGCTTCAAGCTGATCGCCACCGACGGGGTCTTCTCCATGGACGGGGTCATCGCCGACCTCACATCCATCTGCGATCTGGCCGACAAATACGATGCCCTGGTGATGGTGGACGACTCCCACGCCGTCGGCTTCATCGGCGAGAACGGCCGCGGCACCCACGAATACTGCGGCGTGCTGGACAGGGTCGACATCATCACTGGCACCCTGGGCAAGGCGCTCGGCGGCGCCTCCGGCGGCTACACCTCCGGCAAGAAAGAGGCGATCGACTGGCTGCGTCAGCGCTCCCGCCCCTATCTCTTCTCCAACTCCCTGGCCCCCTCCATCGTCTCGGCCACCATCAAGGTGATCGACATGCTGGCCGACGGCCACGCACTTCGCGCTCGCCTCAAAGAGAACAGCCAGTATTTCCGCGAGCGGATGAGCGCCGCCGGCTTCACCCTGGCAGGTGCCGATCACGCCATCATCCCTGTGATGCTGGGGGATGCCAAGCTGGCCTCCGAGATGGCGAGCCGCATGCTGGCTGCCGGCATCTATGTGGTGGGCTTCTCCTTCCCGGTCGTGCCCAAGGGCCAGGCGCGCATTCGCACCCAGATGTCTGCCGCCCACACCCGCGAGCAGCTGGACAAAGCCATCGATGCCTTCATCCGCATCGGCCGTGAACTCGGCGTTATCTGATTTGAATCAAGGGGCCGAACGCCCCTTTTTTCTGCATTCATTGTGAAGGAACAACCATGAAAGCACTCTCCAAACTGCACAAAGAAGTCGGCATCTGGATGACGGACGTACCGGCCCCCGAGCTCGGCCACAACGACCTGCTGATCAAGATCCGCAAGACTGCCATCTGTGGCACCGACATCCACATCTACAACTGGGACGACTGGTCCCAGAAAACCATTCCGGTGCCCATGGTGGTCGGCCATGAATACGTCGGGGAAGTGGTCGCCATCGGCCAGGAAGTACGCGGCTTCGCCGTGGGGGATCGCGTCTCTGGTGAAGGGCATATCACCTGCGGTCATTGCCGCAACTGCCGCGCCGGCCGCACCCATCTGTGCCGCAACACCATAGGCGTCGGGGTCAACCGCCCGGGCGCCTTCGCCGAGTATCTGGTGATCCCGGCCTTCAACGCCTTCAAGCTGCCGGACAACATACCCGATGAGCTGGCTGCCATCTTCGATCCGTTCGGCAACGCGGTGCACACAGCCCTCTCCTTCGACCTGGTGGGTGAAGACGTGCTGATCACGGGCGCAGGCCCCATCGGCATCATGGCTGCCGCCGTCTGCCGCCACGTGGGCGCCCGCCATGTGGTGATCACCGACGTCAACGAATACCGGCTGGAGCTGGCCCGCAAGATGGGCGCCACCCGCGCCGTCAACGTGGCCAAGGAGAAACTCTCCGACGTGATGAGCGAGCTGGGCATGACTGAAGGCTTCGACGTGGGGCTGGAGATGTCCGGCGTGCCCAGCGCCTTCCAGGACATGATCGACAAGATGAACCACGGCGGCAAAATAGCCATGCTCGGCATCCCCCCCGCCACCATGGCCATCGACTGGGGCAAGGTGATCTTCAAGGGTTTGTTTATCAAAGGGATCTACGGTCGCGAGATGTTCGAGACCTGGTACAAGATGGCCAGCCTGATCCAGTCCGGACTGGACCTCTCCCCCATCATCACCCACCGTTTTGATATAGATGACTTCCAGCAGGGCTTCGATGCCATGCGCTCCGGCCAGTCCGGCAAGGTGATCCTCAGCTGGGATAAATAAGCCTCCCGGCGGCTCAATCCCATGAAACCCGGTGAAGACCGGGTTTCTTTTTCTACGCCTCTCCTCGCCAGTTTGTGATCTGACGAAGAAACTTTGCACGCAGAGTGCTTAACACTTCACACACAAGCGTTTAAATGGCTGTAACTATTCGGTTATAATCCAGTCGTTTTCTAGGGATAATAAAAGCCTGCTGGGAGTACATGAGCGTGTTGAAAAAACTGAGCTATTTGCTGGTTGTCGGGATGACGGCTGCCAGTCTGTCCGGCGTGGTGCTTGCTGCCGATGATATGTCACCGGAAGCGATTGCCGAACGGATCAAGCCTGTCGGTCAAGTCTATACCGCCAAGGATCTGGAAGGAATTGCGACCGCAGGCGCAGCTCCTGCGACGGCGGCCCCCTCAGGCCCACGCGATGGCGAGGCCGTGTTCAAGGGCGCTTGCTTCGCCTGCCATGACATGGGGATTGCCGGTGCACCGAAACGCGGTGACAAGGCAGCGTGGGAGCCACGTATTGCCCAAGGCATTGATACATTGAAGAAACATGCCATCGAAGGCTTCGCTGGCAAGACCGGCGTCATGCCGCCACGGGGAACTTGCGCCACCTGTAGCGATGAAGAGATCGAAAACGCCATTCACTATATGATCGACAAGCTCTAAGTGATTGAAAGGGCCGCAATTGCGGCCCTTTCAATCTGTTCACTTCCGGCTACTCTTTGTAGGGTAGGCAAACCGGGAGTTTCTATGTCAGCGCAACCCATAGCACCACAGTATTCGACTCCCTTGCTGGCGTTGGTGTCCGCTATTATGGATTTCCCTGCCCCCTCCTCTGCCACGGCCAAAGATTACGACACCCTGATCCAGCAATTGGACCAGCTCTGCCCGCTGCAGCATTTCGGCATGCTGGGCTTGTCAGAAGCAGGGCTGCACTGGGTATGCGAACATCAGATTTCCGACAGTTTCAAACTGCAGCTGGGGCTGGAGGAGTCACGACTCACCGAGCAGCTGACCCAGCTTGATGAAGCTCAGGGCTGGTGCGTGTTTCCCATCGAGCATGGCCAGGTGCAGTGGTTGCTGGCCTGCAGCCAGCCCAAGGAGTTGCCCACCCTGCGCCTGCTGCTGGAGTGCCTCGCCAAGCGATTGAATGAAACCCAGGCCGGCTCGCAACTCTCGGAACTGGCTTCTCCGCTCATCCGCAAGGATCCGGACTGGCAGAAAAAAATCGAGAGCATCAATCGCATCATTCGCCTGGCCAATACCCTGCCCAGCCAGGCCCTGTTCTCCCAGCTGGAAGCCGTGCTGCGCCAGATGCTGAGCATCCAGGACATGCTGCTGGTGCGCATCGACAGCCACCAGTTGGAAAAGATCTATCCCGAGCTGCCGCTGCACGGCGATGAGTTCATCGCAGGCATGTGTCACAGCACCAACAACATGGAGCAGCACAGGGAGCAGCTGTTCTGGTACAGCCAGCCTCTGCGGCTGCAGCAGCAATATTTCGCCCATTTCATCATCAGCACCCCGCAACCGCTGGAGACGGACGATCGGCTGTTCCTCGACTTCCTGCGCAGCCAGCTGACCCTGCTGCTGGAGCTGAGACGGATCCGGCAACAGCTGCACGACATCAATTCGGAAGACTCCATCAATCAACGCCTGCAACAGCTGCGGCAGACCAATCTGAGATTGCAGAAGCAGCTCAAGCAGCATCAGGAGCTGGAGCGCAGGCTGCAGTTCGATGCCCTGCACGATCCGCTGACCCAGCTGCCAAACCGGGCTCTGCTGATGAACCACCTCAACCATGCCATGACCCACTTCCACCGTTACAAGTCACC
Organism: Aeromonas bestiarum; assembly: GCF_000819745.1. GTDB lineage: Bacteria > Pseudomonadota > Gammaproteobacteria > Enterobacterales > Aeromonadaceae > Aeromonas > Aeromonas bestiarum. The sequence continues at coordinate 206,565 of NZ_CDDA01000005.1, forward strand.
CGGGTTCTCGCTGATCTTCATCGATGTGGATCATTTCAAGCAGGTCAATGACACCCTGGGTCACGGCGCCGGCGATCAACTGCTGAAGGAGATGAGCCGCCGCCTGCAAACCTGCATCCGCCAGAACGACATGGTGGCCAGGCTGGGAGGGGACGAGTTCGTCATCTATCTGGACAACAGCAAGAACGAGGATGACATCAGCCCTGTGCTCAATCGCATCATCAGCCGTCTCTCCTATCCCTTCCGGCTGCAAGGCAACGAGTTGAGCATCACGGTCAGCCTGGGGGTGGCCAGCGTATCGGAACAGACCACCGACATCAGCCAGCTGCTCCATCAGGCCGATCTGGCCATGTATCAGGCCAAGCGCAACGGGCGCAGCCGTATCGTCAGCTATTCGGAAGAGTGTTCTGCCCAGACCTGGGCCTCACCGGAAGAGATGCTGGCCAGGGCCCTGCGCGAGGGTCGCATACTGCCCTATTTCCAGCCGGTGATCCGGCTCAAGGACAGCCGCCTGACCGGACTGGAAGTGATGGCGCGCTGGATCACCGAAGAGGGGGTGCTCAAAGATGCTTTCGACTTCATCCCGCTGGCGGAGCAGTGCGGCCTCATTCAGGAGCTGGATTACCAGATCCTGCGCCACACCTGCCAACAGTTGAAAGAGTGGTTGCCCATCTCGGGCCAGAGCAAGTTCAAGGTCGCCATCAACCTCTCCGGCAAGCATCTGGTCAATCACGAGCAGATCATGCGGCTGATGGACATCATAGAAACCGAGGGGATAGCACCTGGCTATCTCATCTTTGAATTCAACGAGCGGGAGCTGTCGCGGCAGGATTCCGACGCACTCACCTCCCTGCACGAACTGAGGGCCAAGGGCATTCAGATCAGTCTGGATGATTTTGGCACCGGCTTCTCCTCCCTCAATGCCCTGTTCCATTTCCCGGTGGATTACATCAAGGTGGATGACAGCTTCACCCATCGCATGCTGCAATCCCCCAAGGATTTGGCGCTGATCCGCGCCATGCGGGATATCTGCCAGGATCTGGACTTCACCCTGGTAGTCGAAGGCATCGAGAACCAGCAGCAGTTGCAGAAGCTGATCGACATGGGTTGCCTGATGGGGCAAGGGCGCTACATCTCCCCCCCCATGCCGGGAGCCGATATCACACCCCTGCTCACCCAGACCAAGAGTGAGCGCGGCTAGCCGCCGACTCAATCCTTCTTGAACAGCGCCCTCAGGTTGGCAACCCCGACTTGCCCCTTCTGCTGGCGCTCCTCGGCCGTCACCTTCTTCTGGTTCTCCCACTCCAGATCGTCCTGAGGCAGCTCCAGCAGGAAGCGGCTCGGCTCAGGCCGCACCGACTCTCCATACTGGCGCCGCTCTTTGCAGAGGGTGAAGGTCAGCTCGGTCTGGGCGCGGGTGATACCCACGTAGGCGAGACGTCGCTCCTCCTCCACATTGTCTTCATCTATGCTGGTCTGGTGGGGCAACAGGCCCTCTTCCATCCCCACCATGAAGACGTAGGGGAACTCCAGCCCCTTGGAGGCGTGCAGCGTCATCAGCTGCACCTGATCCGCATCATCCTCCCCCTCGTTGCGCTCCATCATGTCGCGCAGGGTAAGGCGGGTGACCACCTGGGCGAGAGTCATGGCCTCCTCCAGCTCATCCCCTTCCAGCATCTCGGTGATCCAGCGATAGAGGGTGGAGACGTTCTGCATCCGCATCTCGGCCGCCTTCGGGCTGGGGGACGTCTCGTAGAGCCACTCCTCATAGTGGATCTCCTTGATCATGTCCCGCACCGCCTCCACCGGATTGCCGCGCAGGGCCTGATCGCCGAGTCGCACCAGCCAGTTGGTGAAAGCCTGCAGGGCCACCAGACCACGACCGGAGAGCGACTGTTCCAGCCCCAGCTCGAAGCTGGCGGCAAACAGGCTCTTGCCACGCTGGTTGGCATACTGGCCAAGTTTCTCGAGCGTGGTGGGACCTATCTCCCGCCGCGGCAGGTTGACCACCCGCAGGAAGGCGGTGTCCTCGTCCGGATTCACCAGCAGCTTGAGGTAAGCCATGATGTCCTTGATCTCGGTACGGGAGAAAAACGAGGTGCCACCCGAGATGCGATAGGGGATGCGGTTGGTCATCAGCGCCTTCTCGAAGATGCGCGACTGATGGTTTCCCCGGTAGAGGATGGCGTAATCCTTGAAGCGGGTGCGGTTCATGAACTTGTGGCCCATCAGCTCGGCGGCAATCCGCTCCGCCTCGTGCTCCTCGTTCTTGGCAAACAACACCTTGACCGGCACCCCGTAATCGAGCTCGGAGAAAAGCGCCTTGTCGAACACGTGAGGGTTGTTGGCGATCAGTATGTTGGCGCATTTCAGGATGCGTCCCTTGGAGCGGTAGTTCTGCTCCAGCTTGATGAGCTTGAGGCTCGGAAAGTCTTCGTTGAGCAGCACCAGGTTCTGCGGCTTGGCGCCACGCCAGGAGTAGATGGACTGGTCATCGTCCCCCACTACGGTAAAGCGGGCCCGCTCGCCGACTATCTGCTTCACCAGCTCGTACTGGCTGGTGTTGGTGTCCTGATACTCATCGACCAACAGGTAGCGGATCTTGTTCTGCCAGCGGGTGCGTACCTCGTCATTGCTCTTGAGCAGCAGGGTCGGCATCACGATAAGGTCATCGAAGTCGAGCGCGTTGTAGGCCACCATCTGGCGGTGATAGCGCTCGTAGAGCTGGGCCATCAGCACCTCTTCCGGCCCTTGGGCGATACGCATGGCCCGCGCCGGCAGTATGAGGTCGTTCTTCCAGTTGGAGATCTGGCTGATGAGGGCCGACAGCTTGTCCTTGTCATTATCCAGCTCAGCCTCGGTCAGCTCCTTGAGCAGCGCCAGCTGGTCGGTGTCGTCGAACAGGGAGAAGTTAGCCTTGAGATTCAGACTCTTGTGCTCGCGGCGTATAATGTCGAGACCCAGGGTGTGGAAGGTGGAGACCATGAGTCCCCGCGCCTCCTTGCGACCCAGAGTCTGACCGACCCGCTCCTTCATCTCCCGCGCCGCCTTGTTGGTGAAGGTGACGGCCGCTATGTTGCGGGCGTTATAGCCACACTGCTGCACCAGATAGGCGATCTTGTTGGTGATGACGCGCGTCTTGCCCGATCCGGCTCCCGCCAGCACCAGGCAAGGGCCGGAGACAAACTTGACCGCTTCGTTCTGATTGGGGTTAAGCTTCATGGGCCGGATCTCTTGGCTTATGATGAGGGGCGGCATTGTAACAGAAATCAGCGGGCGAGCCGCATCGCTGCGCCACACACCATCAGTCGGCAAGCATCGTGCGCCTTGTGTTCGAGCGCCATTTTCAGGATCATGGCCGACTTTTCCAGATGATGACGAGGGGAGCATGAATCAGCAACAGCACGCCCGACTACGCGGCAAGTTTCCGGCCTTGGCGCAGCAGGTCAACGGCCATCCTCTGGTCTATCTGGACAATGCCGCCACCACCCAGAAACCCCAGGCGGTGCTGGATGCGATCAATCACTACTACAGTGCCGACAATGCCAACGTGCACCGCGCCGCCCATGCCCTGAGCAGCCGCGCCACCCGCGCCTTCGAGGCCGCCCGCGAGACGGTCGCCCGCTTTATCAATGCGCCTCACAGTCGCGAGGTGATCTGGACCCGCGGTACCACTGAGGCGATCAACCTGGTGGCCCAGAGCTGGGGCCTGAGCGAGCTCCAGGCGGGGGATGAAATCGTGCTCAGCACCCTGGAGCACCATGCCAACATAGTGCCCTGGCAGCTGATTGCCCAGCGCACCGGTGCCCTTATCCGGGTCATCCCCCTCGATGAGCGGGGCGATCTCGATATAGCTGCCTATCACACCATGCTGGGGCCACGCACCCGGCTGGTAAGCGTGGCCCACATCTCCAATGCCCTTGGTACCGTCAATCCGGTCACCCAGATGGTGGCAGCCGCCAAAGCGGTTGGCGCCGTGACACTTATCGACGGTGCCCAGGCGGTGGCTCACCTGGAGGTGGATGTGCAAGCCATCGGCTGCGACTTCTATGCCTTCTCCGGCCACAAGCTCTATGGCCCGACCGGGATCGGTGTGCTGTGGGGCAGAACCGAATTGCTGGAGCGCATGCCTCCCTGGCAAGCAGGGGGCGAGATGATCGATAGGGTCAGTTTCAGCGGCACCACCTTCAACGCCCTACCTTTCAAGTTCGAGGCAGGCACCCCGCACATCGCCGGTGCCATAGGCCTGGCGGCCGCCATCGACTTTGTCATGCAGCAAGACAGAGGCGCACTGGCACAGCATGAACAGAGACTCATCGACTATCTGGTGGCAGGGCTGCGGCAAGTGCCGGGCCTGCGCCTCATCGGTGAACCCGGCCAGCGCGCCGGTGCCGTCTCCTTTCTGCTGCAGGATATCCACTCGCAAGATGCCGCCACCCTGCTCGACATGCAGGGCATAGCGCTGCGGGTCGGCCATCACTGCGCCATGCCGCTGATGGAGAGCCTTGGTATCAGCGGCACCATGCGGGCCTCGCTGGCCTGTTACAACAATCAAGACGACGTGGATGCCTTGCTGGCAGCCCTGACCAGACTGGAGGATTTCTTTTAAGCCATGACCGATATGAAAAGCCTCGAGCACTACACCCCCATAGGCCTGGAACCCGACGCCGAAGCAATTCGCCGACAGTTCGCCGCCGCCAGCGGCTGGGAGAACCAGTACCGGCTCATCATCCAGCTCGGCAAGCTACTGCCTGCGCTGCCGCCCGAATGGCAGCAGGAGGAGTTTCGCCTCAAGGGGTGCGAGAGCCTGGCCTGGTTAAAAGGAGAGAGTACCGAGGATGGATGCTGGCACTTTGCCTGCGATTCCGATGCCCGCATAGTACGCGGCCTTATCGTTATTGTGCTGGCGGCGCTCAACCACCAATCCGCAGAAGTGATTCAGGCCTTTGATATGGAGGCTTATTTCACCGAACTGGGGCTGGAAAAACACCTGAGCCCGTCACGGGGTAACGGGCTCAGGGCGATAGTACTGGCGGTCCGGGATCAGGCGTCGGTCTGATCTCCGGCCACCCGCGATATCTCTTCTGCCTTCGCGGCTGCCTCAAGGCGCTCCACTTTAGCCCCCCGCTCGGCAATCTTCTTCAGCACCCGGGAAGCGGCAACCAGCCCGAAGGTCGCCGTCACCGGCGTCACAGCCCCGAAGCCGGAAGCACAATCCATCTTCATGTTGCCGTCGCTGGCCGCCTTGGCCTGGCAGGTGCCGCCATTGCCGTCGGGATAACTCAACTGCTCGGTTGAGAAGACACACTCCACCCCGAACTTGCGAGCAGGGTTTTTGCTGAAGTTGTGCAGCCGGCGCAGATCCGAGCGCACCTTTGCCGCCAGTGGATCCTGAATGGTCTTGGCCAGATCGGCCACAGTGATCTGGGTGGGGTCCATCTGCCCGCCGGCACCGCCAGCCACTATCACAGGGATCTTGTTGCGCTTGCAGAAGGCTATCAGCGCCACCTTGGCCTTGACCGAATCGATGGCGTCCACCACATAATCAAACTCCCGCTTGATATGCTCGGCCAGATTGTCAGGAGTGACGAAATCATCCACCTCGATCACTTCGCAATCCGGATTGATGGCACGAATGCGCTCGGCCATCACTTCGGTCTTGAGGCGGCCGACCGTACCCTGCATGGCGTGGATCTGGCGATTGGTGTTGGTGATGCAGATATCATCCATGTCGATCAGGGTGATCTGATTGATGCCGGCGCGGGCCAACGCCTCGGCCGCCCAGGAGCCGACCCCGCCTATTCCCACCACGCAGACCCTGGCCTGACTGAAGGAGCCAAGTGCACTCTGACCATAAAGACGGGCAATGCCCCCGAATCGCTGTAGATATTCTGCTTTCATACCACCACCTTGCTTGAGGGCGGCCATTATAGCGGCAACAAGGACCCGCGACATCATCGGATGAGGTGGTATGGATACTGGAAGAGGGGAAGGACTGGCAGCGAATGCTGAATTTTTGGATATCTAAAATGAAAAAAGCCCTGAACTTGCGTTCAGGGCTTTTCAAATAGTGGCGGAGCGGACGGGACTC
>NZ_CDDA01000006.1:0-31523 GCF_000819745.1 Aeromonas bestiarum
TGAGCGGGCTTTTTTATTGCTTGAAATTGGCATGTCAGCAGCCATTTTGCGCAATTCTGGTCATATTTTGTCTCTTATTACCCCATAACCAGCTTTCCCTATCACCTTTGCTCAAATAACAAGGCCCTTCGCTCCCTTGTTTGCTGATGTGATAATTGCTACCTCATGGTGGCCTGTCCATTTGGTTCTCCACTCGACTCTCTGCCGCCGAAACACGGCGCCAAGCCTGCAATTAGGGTTGTATCTGCTTCATAACTCGGTAGAGTAAAGGGCATCTTGAGTTTGCCTGTACCCTCTCCTTTTTTCTCTCTGGTACGGGCGTAACTTGGCCTGCTTTTATCAACCTTAAGTCAGTGGTATCGATATGGAACAAGTAAACAAGTCCACCTTCAGCGATGTACTGGAATATGTGCGTATGTCCCGTCGCCAGAACAAACTCAAGCGCGAGATCGCCGACAACGAGAAGAAGATCCGTGATAACCAGAAGCGGGTACTGCTGCTCGACAACCTGAGCGACTACATCAAGCCGGGTATGAGCATAGATGAGGTTCAGGCCATCATCGCCAACATGCGTACCGACTATGAAGAGCGCGTCGACGATCACATCATCAAGAATGCCGAGCTGTCCAAAGAGCGTAAAGATCTGAGCTCCAAGCTCAAGGCCATGAGCTCCAGCAAGTAGTCCAGCCTAGCTGCTACCTGAAAACACCGGCTTTTGGCCGGTGTTTTGTTTTCCGCCATCAGCTCGGATCTCTTCGCGCGCTGCAACAATCGGCTCCCCTTTTTATAATCGCCCTGTTACCATCACTACAAAGCGGTCAATAGTTTTCAAGCCATTGACTTGAAAAGACTAAGCTTGAGTGAAACACAATAAATTGCGCAACCATGGTGGGGCTGATATGGGCGCATCAGAACAGACGGATTTGAACAAAGTGGCATCTCAGGATTCATCCGTCCCACGCGCGGACGGCAAATACACGCGCAAACGTCGTCCCTGGTGGCGCTGGTTGTTCTGTTTTCTCTTTTTGCTGTGCCTGGCTGCCGTGATCGCCCTGGTTGGCTATGAGATGCAGACATCGAGGCTGCAGTCGCAGGAGATCTCCCGCTATGCTGCTAAGCTGACCTATCAGGTCGAGCCGGGCCCCAGCAAACAGATAGCCTTCCCCGATGATGGCCCCTTCGACAAGCGGCTCGGTTACGTGCTGCTGCCCATGATGCAAGAGCGCTTGCTGCAACGGGGTTATCAGGTCAGCGAGCAGGTGCATTTTTCCGATGCGCTCTATGACTATGCCAGTCGTGGTTTTTTCGTTCCCTATACCGAGAAGGTGCAGGCTGGGCTGACGCTGCATGACTGCCGGGCCGAGCCCTTCTATCAGTTCAAGTATCCGACCCACTATTACCCGGATTTTGCCTCCATCCCGCCGCTGGTCATACAGTCGCTGCTGTTCATCGAGAACCGTGATCTGCTGAGCAACGAGCAACCGCTGGCGAACCCGGCGGTGGATTGGCCCCGTTTTGCCAAGGCAGCCATGTCCCAGGTCGGCAAGGCGCTGGATATGCAGGATCAGTCCGCCGGTGGCAGCACACTGGCGACTCAGGTCGAGAAGTATCGTCACTCACCGGACGGTCTGACGCTATCTCCCACCGAGAAGATCCGCCAGATGGCCTCGGCCAGCGTGCGCGCCTATCGCCTGGGCCCCAAGACGCTGGAGGCGCGCAAGCTGGTAGCCTGGGCCTACCTCAACTCGGTTCCGCTCTCCGCCGCTCCAGGTTATGGCGAGGTGCATGGCTTGGGTGATGGCCTCTGGGTCTGGTTTGGTGCCAACGTGGACGAGGTCAATCGTCTGCTGGATCCGGCCCGCAACCAGGATGCACCGCTTGCAGAGCAAGGGCTCGCCTTGCGTCAGGTAGTCTCGCTGATGATTGCCCACCGTCGCCCCTCCTACTATCTGGCACAGGGGCGCGATGCACTGGCGACCCTGACCGACAGCTATCTGCGCCTGTTCGTGCAGGAGGGAATGATCACGCCGCCATTGATGGAGGCTGCTCTCAAGGCCAAGATAGGTTTCCGCGACTTCCTGCAGTCCCCTGCGATGACCAAGGTAAACAACAACAAGGGTTTGCAGGTCGCGCGTACCCGTCTCAGTCGCCAGCTCGGGGTGCAGTTGTATGATCTGGACCGGATGGATCTGACCGCTGACACCAGCCTCAACATGCCGCTGCAAAACGAGATTTCCCGCTACCTGCAGCAGCTGGCAGACCCCGCCATCGCAGCCCAGGTAGGGCTGTTTGGTGAGCGCCTGCTCTCGCCGGAGAAGACGGGGGACGTGAAATACAGCTTTACCCTGTTCGAGAAGTCGCCGGAAGGCTTCAAGGTGCGGGTGCAGACTGACAACACGGATCAGCCGTTCGATATCAACGAGGGCAGCAAGCTGGAGCTGGGGTCCACCGCCAAGTTGCGGGTATTGACCACCTATCTGGAGATAGTGTCCGAGCTGCACGACAGCTATGCGGACATGTCTGCGGAGAGCCTGCGCAAGATCGAGGTATCAAATCAGGACAACATCAGCCGCTGGGCCGTCTCCTATCTGATGACGGCCAAGGACAAGAGCCTGCCACTTATGCTGGAGGCCGCGCTGGATCGCAAGTATTCCGCCAGCCCGAGCGAAGGTTTCTTCACCGGTGGTGGCATGCATACCTTCAACAACTTCCGTCGTGAGGATAACGGTCGCATTCCGGCGATCCGCGACGCGCTGCGCGAGTCCATCAACCTGCCGTTCGTGCGTCTGATGCGCGATATAGTGCGCTACAGCCTGTATCGGGAGGGCAACCGTGCCCAGCTGCTCAAGGATGACAAGGATCCGCGCCGTACCGAGTATCTGGCCAAGTTTGCCGATAAAGAGGGCCAGACTTATCTGCTGCGCTTCTGGCGCAAGTATCGCGGCAAGACTGCAGATGAGCAGCTCGACACCTTCTTGGATGGCCTCAAGCCCAGCGCAGTGCGGCTCGCCGCCGTGCATCGCTACCTGATGCCGGATGCCTCGCAGGAGACCTTTGCCGCCTTCCTGGCCAAGCGACTGCCGCGTGACAAGCTGAGCGACCGGCGGATAGAGCAGCTCTATACCAGCTATGGTCCCGGCAAGTATTCGCTGCCGGATCAGGGCTACATAGCCCGGGTTCACCCGCTGGAGCTGTGGCTGCTCTCCTACCTCAAGGAGTTTGACAAGGCGACCTTTGCCGATGCGGTCGAAGCCAGCCGTGATGAGCGCCAAGAGGTGTACAGCTGGCTGTTCAAGACCCGTCACCGCAGTGCCAGGGACAGCCGTATCCGCACCATGCTGGAGGTCGAGGCTTTCCTCGATATTCACCAACGCTGGGCCAGACTGGGCTACCCGTTCGATCACCTGGTCCCCTCGCTGGCGACGGCTCTGGGCAGCTCGGGGGACAGACCCGCAGCACTGGCCGAGCTGATGGGGATCATCCAGAACGGTGGCATTCGTGCGCCGACCCTGCGTATCGAGCACCTCTCGTTCGCCAAGGGCACGCCGTTCGAGACAGCGTTTGAACCGCTCCATACCGAAGGCACCCGGGTGCTGCCGGCCGAGGTGGCGACCGCGTTGCGCAATGCGCTGTCGAAGGTGGTGGAAGGGGGAACCGCCAGGCGTATAGCCGGCGCCTTTGCCCTGCCGGATGGCACAGTCCTGCCGATGGGGGGCAAGACGGGCACGGGTGACAACCGGATCGAAACGGTCGGCCGTTATGGCAACGTGACCAGCTCGTTGGCACGCAACCGGACCGCGACCTTCGTCTTCTATCTGGGGGAGGATCACTTCGGTACCCTGACCGCCTATGTGCCGGGCAGCCAGTCAGACAAGTTCCGCTTCACCTCTGCCCTGCCGGTGCAGGTACTCAAGGGGATGGCGCCACTGCTGATGCCTTATCTGCAACCCGGTACCCATACCCAGTGCCTCGCTGGCAACTAGCGCGCAGAGCTGCATAAAAAAACGGGGCCAATATGGCCCCGTTTTACGCTGTGTCGATTGCTGCTCGCCATGGGGCGTGAGCCATCACTTACAGCAGGTTTTCTATTTCACCGCGCAGGTACTGGTACATTTCGCGATAGGCGACCGGCGGCTTGTTCAGTTCCCGTTCCTTGTTGGCGGAACGGATCAGCTGACGCAGCTTCTGGCGGTCCAGCTCATGAAACTGGGACATCAGCTCGTTCAAGGCGCTATCACCTTCGGTGATCAGGCGCTCACGCCACTGCTCCAGACGATGCAGGCGGGCATTCACGGTGGAATGGCGGTTCTTGATAATGGAGAGCGCTTCTTCAATCGGTTCGATATCACGGCTGCGCATCAGACGGCCGATGAACTGCAAATGGCGACGGAAGGACTCATCCTTCTTGGGCTTGAGTTTGCGGCCCAGCTCGACAGCATCTGCAAGCTCTTCATCCAACGGGATTTTTTCCAGCTCGCTGTGGCTCAGGGAGACTATCTCCGCGCCCAGCTTCTGCAGCACTTCCGCATCGCGCTTGAGCTGGGTCTTGCTGGGGCCCCAGTCTTCCAACTCGTTGTCGTCTTGATATTGACTCATCGGTCTCTTGATTCCTGTCATTCACGTTGGTGGATATGTTACCAGCTTCTCCCGCTGGGCGCAGGGGTCTGATATGCTTAGCCCCCTTTCCTTCCTTCATACAGATGTGAGTTATGGATCAGCAAGACCAAATTCGCCAGGATCAAGCCCATCTCGAGGCCGTCGTTGCCGAGGCACTGGAGATAGCCAAGGGACTGGGTGCCTCGCTGGCCGAAGTCTCCATCAGCAAGCAGACTGGGTTGTCGGTGAACACCCGCGGTTGTGAACTGGAAAGTATCGAATTCAACAAGGATGGTGCCCTTGGCATCGCCGTTTATCGCGATGGCTGCAAGGGATCCTCCTCGACTACCGATCTGGGCAAGCCGGCCATCCGCGCCGCCGTCGAAGCGGCCATGGAGATAGCCCGCCACACCTCGCCCGATGACTGCGCCGGTCTGGCTGATGCGGACCTGCTGGCCTGGGATGCCCCCGATTTGCAACTGTGCCACCAAATCGAACTGGATCCCCAGCGCGGCATCGAGCTGGCCATCGAGTGCGAGCGGCTGGCGCTGGGTCGCGATGCCCGCATCAAGCATTCCGACGGGGCAGGTTTCTCCAGCCACCTCGGCATCAAGGTCTATGGCAACAGCCACGGCTTCGTCAAAGGCTATGCGGCGTCACGCAACTCCCTGAGCTGTGTGCTGATCGGTGAGCAGGATGGCGACATGCAGCGGGATTACGGCTACTCCTCCAGCCGCGATCTGGCCGGGCTATGGAGCCCGCAGCGCATCGCCGACGAGGCGGTGGAACGCACCGTCTCCCGCCTCGGCGCTCGCAAGATCTCCACCCGTCATGCTCCCGTGCTGTTTCACCCCGACACGGCCGCCGGCCTGTGGGGCCATCTGGTGATGGCCATCAGCGGTGGCAATCTCTATCGCAAGTCGAGCTTCCTGCTGGACAAGCTGGGCAAGCAGATCCTGCCCGAGTGGCTCACCATTCAGGAGTTCCCCCACCTGCTGGGCGGGCTGGCTAGTACCCCGTTCGATGGGGAAGGGGTGCGTACCCGCGACATGGACATAGTACGCAACGGCGAGCTGATGAGCTGGCTGCTCACCTCCTATTCGGCCCGCAAGCTGGGGTTGACCACTACGGGTCATGCCGGTGGCATCCACAACTGGCAGGTTTCCAGCACGGGTCAGAATTTCCAGGAGATGCTCAAGGAGTTGGGCACAGGCCTGCTGGTGACCGAGCTGATGGGGCAGGGGGTCAACATCGTCAATGGCGACTACTCCCGTGGCGCCGCCGGCTTCTGGGTCGAGAATGGCGAAATAGCCTACCCGGTCGAAGAGATCACCATAGCCGGCAATCTGACCGAGATGTTCAGCCATATAGTGGCGGTGGGCAGCGACGAAGATGAGCGCTCCAGCCTCAAGACCGGCTCTGTGCTGGTCGAAAATATGAAGCTGGCGGGTCACTGATCCCCGTTCCCACGAAATCGATGCCATGAAAAAGGCCCCCTCGCCAACGCGAGGGGGCCTTTTTATCAGCCTGCGATCAGGGAAAATCAGCCCTTGATGCGCTCGATGCGGCCACCCAGGGCCTGCAGCTTGTGCTCTATGTCTTCGTAGCCACGGTCGATGTGATAGATGCGGTCGACTATGGTGGAGCCTTCGGCCACGAAGCCGGCCAGCACCAGACTGGCGGAGGCGCGCAGATCGGTCGCCATCACCTGGGCACCCTTGAGTTGCTCGGTGTCACGGCAGATGGCCACGTTGCCTTGCAGTTCGATGTCTGCGCCCATCCGTACCAGCTCAGGTACGTGCATGAAGCGATTCTCGAAGATGGTCTCTGTGACCATGCCTGTGCCCTTGGCGACGGCGTTCAGCACTGTGAACTGTGCCTGCATGTCGGTCGGGAAGGCCGGGTAAGGGGCCGTCTTGATGGTGACCGGCTTGAGGGTACGACCCGTCATGTCGAGGCTGATCCAGTCAGCGCCCTTCTCGATCAGGGCACCCGCCTCTTCCAGCTTGACCAGCACGGCTTCCAGCAGGGAGGGATCCGTCTTGCGGCAGGTGATCTTGCCGCCGGTAACCGCAGCGCCCACCAGGAAGGTACCGGTTTCGATGCGGTCAGGTTGCACGCTGTAGCTGCCACCGTGCAGACGCTCGACACCGTCTATGGTCAGGGTATCGGTACCCGCGCCCTGGATCTTGGCACCCAGCGCATTGAGGAAGTGGGCCAGATCGACCACTTCCGGCTCGCGTGCGGCGTTTTCGATCACGGTGCGCCCGTCGGCCAGAGTAGCGGCCATCATCAGGTTCTCGGTGCCTGTAACGGAAACCATGTCCATCAGGATGTGGGCGCCTTTCAGACGGCCGTCAACGCGGGCCTTGATATAACCATCCTCGATGGTGATCTTGGCACCCATCAGCTCCAGGCCGTGGACGTGCAGGTTGACCGGACGGGCACCGATGGCGCAGCCGCCGGGCAGGGAGACGTCGGCAGCACCGAAACGGGCGGCCAGCGGGCCCAGCGCCAGGATGGAGGCGCGCATTGTCTTCACCAGCTCGTAGGGGGCGACGTGGTTGTTCACCGCACCGGTCAGCACTGTCACGTTGCCGTTGACCTTGGTGGTGGCGCCCAGCATCTCCAGCAGCTTGATGGTGGTACCCACGTCTTTCAGGCGCGGTACGTTGGAGAGGTGGATCTCTTCATCACACAGCAGGGTGGCGAACAGGATAGGCAGGGCGGCGTTTTTGGCGCCAGAGATGGTCACTTCGCCGTTGAGAGTACAACGACCATCAATTTTAAATTTGTCCATTTACTTAGATACCAAATCAGGAGGGCAGTAGGAATTTACGTTCGCGCTTCCACTCGGCATCGGTAAAGGCCTTGATGGAGAGTGCGTGAATGGCGTTGCTGGCGATCTTGTCCATCAGCGGGGCATAGATGGCCTGCTGCTTCTTGACCCGGCTCATACCGTCAAACATGTCACCGACGGCGATCACTTGATAGTGACTACCGTCCCCTTTGACATGGACTTCGGACAATGGCAGAGCCTCGAGGAGTATCGCTTCAATTTCAGAGACTTGCATTATGCGTCCTCAGTTGTGAGCGGGGTTGACTGAAACAGCCCGGCCACCCCGTACAGGTTGGCCAGGGTATAAAAATCAGTGGAGGCGCCCACCAGTTGCGGTGTGGCGCCTCGTGCCAATGCGGCTTTGGCCCATTTGACCAGCAGGGCCAGTCCTGCGGAGTCCAACGTGGTGACTTCGCCCAGTTCGAGCCGATCTTCCTGCCACCAGTCGGCGCGGCGTTGCCACAGCTCAACGACCTGGGGTGCCTGCAGCTCGCCGCTCAGTCTCATGACTTGATGACCAGTGGCTTGGCATTGTGGGCGCGCAGCTGGGCGATCACCGCATCTATGCCGTTCTGGCGAATGAGGCCACCCAGCTCGTTCTGCTTGGCAGAGAGCAGGCTGATCCCTTCGGCGACCATGTCGAAGGCTTTCCATTCGCCGGTCTTGTTGTTCTTGCGCAGCTTGAACTCGAGGAAGATGTCCGGTTTGCCGGTCTCTTTCACGCTGACGTTGACGGCCGTGATGTTGCTGTCACCCGGCGCCTTGCCAGGCTCGACCTTGACGGTCTGCTTGTCGAAGTGCGCCAGCGCATCGGCGTAGGAGCTCACCATGTACTCGGTGAATACCTCGACGAAGGCGTCACGCTGGGCCGGGGTGGTCTGCTTGATCTGGTTGCCGAGCACCTTGTAGGCGGCGAAGCGGTTGTCCACGTAGGGCAGCAGCTCTTCACGTATGATGACCCGCAGGTGATCCGGGTTGCTCTTCACCTGGGACTTGTCCGCCTTCAGGCGGGCAAAGGTCTGCTTGGCCGCTTCGTCCACCAGGGCATAGGGATCGGTGGCATCGGTGGCGTGAGCGACCAGGGAAAACAGCATGCTGGTCATCAGGCCCAGCAGCAGGGCGATCTTCTTGAACATGGTTACTCCTTACTTGCTGTCTGACTTGGTGTCGGAAGACTGGCTGTAGAGGAACTTGCCAATCAGGTCTTCCAGCACAATGGCGGATTTGGTGTCTTCAATCATGTCGCCATCCTTGAGCATGCTGGTCCCCATCTCCTCGTCGGTGAAACCCGGCATCAGGCCTATGTACTGCTCACCGAGCAGGCCGGAGGTCAGGATGGATAGGGTGCTGGTTTCAGAAAACTCGCCGGCACTCTTCTGCATCTGCAGGGAGACGACTGGCACCTGGCTCTTGGTATCCAGGGTGATGGCGCTGACCCGGCCGACGACGACGCCACCGACCTTGACCGGTGAACGTACTTTCAGGCCGCCGATATTATCGAAATGGGCGCGCAGGGTATAGGTTTCTCCTTCCGGTTTGAAACTCAAACCTGCTACTTGCAGTGCCAAGGCCAGAATGGCACCGATGCCGGCCAGCATGAAGGCGCCAACCAGGAATTCTACTTTGCTGAACTTCATCTTTACCTTATCCAAACATGACTGCGGTGAGTATAAAATCCAGGCCGAGCACGGCCAGGGAGGAGTGGACCACGGTACGGGTCGTGGCCTGACTGATCCCGGCCGAGGTCGGCTTGGCATCATAACCGTTAAAGAGCGCAATCCAGGTGACAACCAGTGCGAAGATCACACTCTTGATCGCCCCTTGCATGATGTCATCCTGCCAGTCGACTGAGGCCTGCATGGCGGACCAGAAGCCCCCTTCGTCCACCCCCAGCCAATCCACACCGACCAGCTTGCCGCCGAAGATGCCGATCAGGCTGAACATGAAGGCCAGCAGCGGCATGCTGATGACCCCGGCCCAGAAGCGGGGAGCCACCACCCGGCGGAGCGGGTCTACCGCCATCATCTCCAGGCTGGAGAGCTGTTCTGTTGCCTTCATCAGACCTATCTCGGCGGTGAGGGCAGACCCGGCACGGCCGGCAAACAGCAGCGCCGTCACGACCGGGCCCAATTCCCGCAACAGGGAGAGGGAGACCAGCGGGCCCAGGCTCTGCTCGGCACCGAAGTCTTTCAATACGTTGTAACCCTGCAACGAGAGCACCATGCCGATGAAGAGACCGGACACCAGTATGATGGCAACGGACTGCACGCCCACCACATACAGCTGCTGAAGCAGCAGGGGGAAGTGTTTGCGCGGCTCGGGTTTGCCCGCCAGCGCATGAAACAGCATTATGGTGGCGCGGCCGATGGAGCTGATGAAACGCACTCCGACCCGGCCCAGCTTGCTTACTTGGCTTATCAACATCACAGATCCTGTAGCAGGTCGCCTGCCGGAAAATGGAACGGAACAGGACCGTCGGGCAATCCTTTGAGGAACTGCTCGACTTCGGGATTGTGCTCCTCGCGCAGCTGATCCGGCGTGCCGTGTGCCACCACCTTGCGGTTGGCGATGATATAGGCGTAGTCGGCTATGCTCAGCACCTCTTTCACGTCGTGGGTGACGATGACGGAGGTGATACCGAGGGCTCCGTTCAGCTCCTTGATCAGCTTGACCAGCACCGCCATTGTGATGGGATCCTGGCCGACGAACGGCTCGTCATACATGATGAGGTCCGGATCCAGCGCTATGGATCTGGCCAGCGCCGCTCGGCGGGCCATGCCGCCGGAGAGTTCGGACGGCATCAGTTTCGCTGCGCCACGCAAACCGACCGCCTGCAACTTCATCATGACGATGGTGTGGATCAGCTCGTCCGGCAGGCCTGAGTGCTCCCGCAGCGGGAAGGCCACGTTGTCGTAGACCGTCATGCCGGTAAACAGGGCGCCGCTCTGGAACAGCATGCTCATCCGCTTGCGCACCTCGTACAGGCGGGAGCGGGAGAGGGTGGGGATATCTTCCCCGTCAAACAGGATATGACCGGACTCAGGCTTGAGCTGGCCACCGATCAGCCGCAGCAAGGTGGTCTTGCCGATGCCGCTCGGGCCCATGACCGCAGTGACCTTGCCACGGGGAATGGTCAGGTTGATCCCGTCGTATAACAGCCGATCTCCGTGACTGAAGGTCAGATCGGAGATGGTGATAAGGTCATTGTTCAAACAATTGTCCATCCGGTGTAAATGAAGAGCGAATTTTATGGGCTAGTCTAGGTCTAAGCAACAGCAAGGAACAACTATTGAACAGCCTGCCTGCCCAAAAGCGCGACAGTTTTGTGTAACCAATTGTCTCTCTTTTAGGACCGAGAAGTATCCGATTCGCTTATCTCGACAGACTTTTTTATAATCCCGCAGCAAATTTCGGCCCGGAGCTGTGCCTTTATGTCTGTAAAGCCTGAAAAAGTGTCTGAACTGTTCGATTTTCGTCGCAGCGCCCGTACCGTGCTGGACATTGAAAAACAAGCGATTGATGGACTCTATCAGTACCTGAATGATGCCTTCGATCAGGCATGCAACCTGGTGCTGCGCTGCAGTGGCAAGATAGTGGTCACCGGCATGGGCAAGTCAGGTCATGTCGGGAGCAAGATTGCTGCCACCCTGGCCAGCACCGGCACCCCCGCCTTCTTCCTGCACCCTGGCGAAGCCAGTCACGGGGATCTGGGGATGATCTCCAGCGGCGATCTCATCATCGCCATCTCCAACTCGGGCGAGAGTGACGAGATCCTGGCCCTGCTGCCGGTGCTCAAGCGCCGTGGCATCCAGTTGATCTGCATGACGGGCAATCCCGCCTCCACCATGGCCAAGGAAGCGAACGTGCACCTGTGCGTGCGGGTCGAGAAGGAGGCGTGCCCGCTCGGGCTGGCGCCCACCTCCAGCACCACAGCCACTCTGGTGATGGGGGACGCTCTGGCGGTTGCCCTGCTGGAAGCCCGTGGTTTCACCGCCGACGATTTCGCCCTTTCTCACCCGGGCGGGTCGCTGGGCAAGCGGTTGCTGCTGCGGGTCGGTGACCTGATGCACAGCGGCGAGCTGTTGCCCCGGGTGGGGATAGATGCCACCATCAGCCAGGCGCTGCTGGAAGTGAGTCGCAAGGGGCTGGGGATGACGGCGGTCGTCGACGCCGATGGCCGGCTGGCCGGGCTCTTTACCGATGGTGACTTGCGCCGCATCCTGGATCTGCAGGTGGATATCCATCACACCCCGATCGCCAAGGTGATGACGGCCAACTGTGTTACCGTAGGACCCGAGATGATGGCGGCAGAAGCCGTCAAATTGATGGAAACCAGAAAGATCAACGGATTACTGGTGGTGGATGAGGACAAGCGCCCACTGGGTGCCTTCAACATGCACGACCTGCTGAAAGCCGGAGTAATTTGATGCAAAACGTACCGACCCTCTACGGTCCGGTGACGCGCAGCCAGTATGACAGGGCGGCGCAGATCCGCCTGCTGGTGTGCGATGTGGATGGAGTTCTCTCCAACGGCCTCATCTATATGGGCAATGATGGCGAAGAGCTGAAGACCTTCTGTACCCGCGACGGCGCCGGCATGCGCGCCCTGCTCAACGCCGGGATCGAGATCGCCATCATCACGGGGCGCAACTCCCGCATCGTCAGCGACCGGATGAAGAGCCTGGGTGTGCAGCATCTGGTGCAGGGGGCAGATCAGAAGCTGCCCCACTTCGAGATACTGCTGGCCAAGCTGGGGCTGACGCCGGAGCAGGCCGCCTACATGGGTGATGACACCATAGATCTGCCGGTGATGCAGGCCTGTGGCCTCGGCATCGCCGTGGCCGATGCCCACCCACTGGTGCTGGCCCGGGCCGACATGGTGACCCGACTGGCCGGTGGGCTGGGTGCTGTGCGCGAGGTGTGCGACCTGATACTGCAGGCACAAGGGCTGGGTAACTATCAGCCAGAGGCATCGGTATGAGCAGACAGACGCTGCTGTTTGCCCTGCTGTTTCTGGTGGCGCTGGCCGCCTGGCAGCTCGGCGACATAGAGCTGGTGCCGGAGCCGACCGCCAAGGTCGAGAACTATCAGCCGGACTTCACCGCCAAGAATCTGGTCACCACCCGCTTTGACGCCGATGGGCGGCGCACCGAGCGGCTGGAGTCCGAGTATGCGGAGTATTACCAGCTCCTCGAACAGGCCACCTTCAACAAGCCGGTGGTCTACATGTTCGACAAGCAGGGCGAGGCCGAGTGGAAAGTCACCGCCGATACCGGCGTGCTCAACACGGATGACAACGTGATCCTGCGGGACAAGGTACATCTGGACGGCCTGCTGCCCACCTCCTTCATCTCCACGCTGGATACCCCCTATATGGAGCTGGATCTGGTGACCCAGAACGTGAGAAGCAATCAGCAAGTCAGCATAGTGGGTAAGGATTTCCAGACCGAGGGCGTTGGCCTGAAGGGTCATCTGGAACGCAAATATTTTGAATTACTGGACCAGGGCCATGCCATCTATTTCAATGAAAAACGTTAATCTGGCCCTCGCGGCCTTGCTGCTGTGCGGCACCGTGAGCGCCAAAGAGTCCGACTTTGCCGAGAAGGTCTACGTGGATGCGGTCAAACAGGTGGCCGAGATGCAGGACAACCGCATCACCTTCAGTGACGATGTCATCATCACTCAGGGCACCATCAAGATTAAGGCCGACAAGGTAGTGGTGATCCGCTCCGGCGAGAAAGGGGCAGAGGTCATGACGGCCTATGGCAATCCCGCCACCTTCTTCCAGATCCTGGACAACGGCAAGCCGGTCAATGCCCACGGCAACAGCATCCGCTACGAGCTGAAGAACCGGCTGGTGACCATCACCGGCAATGGCCAGCTCAAACAGGAAGACAGCCAGGTCAACGGCGATCTGATCCGCTACGACATCGTCAAACAGAAGATGATCGCCGAGAGCAAGGGCCCGACCCAGCGCGTCAAGACGGTGTTCCTGCCGGATCAGGTAGAGAACTTCGACAAGCCCGCCGATCAGAAGAAGCAGGGAAAATAAGCCATGGCAGTGTTGAAAGCAGTCGGCCTGCAAAAAAGTTACAAGCGCCGCATGGTGGTCAGCGATGTGAGCCTGGAAGTGGGTACCGGCCAGATCGTCGGATTGCTAGGTCCGAACGGCGCCGGCAAGACCACCTCCTTCTACATGATAGTGGGACTGGTGCAGAGCGATGCCGGTCTCATCACCATAGACGATCAGGACATCAGCCTGCAGCCCATGCATATCCGAGCCCGCAACGGCATCGGCTATCTGCCGCAGGAGGCCTCCATCTTCCGCCGCCTGTCGGTGTTCGACAACCTGATGGGGGTCATGCAGACCCGCAAGGGGCTGAGCCGCGAAGAGCGGGAAGACAAGGTCGAGCAGTTGCTGGAAGAGTTCAATATCACCCACATTCGCGACAACCTGGGTCAGAGCCTGTCCGGGGGGGAACGACGCCGGGTCGAGATCGCCCGCGCGCTGGCGGCCGAGCCGCGTTTTATCCTGCTGGATGAGCCGTTTGCCGGGGTCGACCCCATTTCTGTGATAGACATCAAGAAGATCATCCAGCATCTGAAAGATAGAGGCCTGGGCGTCTTGATCACCGACCACAACGTCAGAGAGACTCTGGACGTATGCGAGAAGGCTTATATCGTCAGCCACGGCAAGATGATTGCCGAAGGTGCACCGGCCGAGATACTGGCCGATGAACAGGTCAAGCGCGTCTATTTGGGCGATCAATTCAGTCTATAGTAAGGGGGCATCTCTTCATTTCCTGTGACGACTGCCTCGCTGAACATAAGGATATCCCGACGTAGATGAAGCCGACATTACAGTTGCGTCTCGGTCAGTCCCTGACCATGACGCCGCAATTACAACAAGCGATTCGTCTGCTCCAGCTCTCCACCCTGGAACTCCAGCAGGAAATTCAGCAAGCGCTCGATAACAACCCCTTGCTGGAGCAAGAGGAGAATGAGGTGCAGGAGACCAGCCCGGAAGAGCCGGTCGATGCCAGTCAGCTCGACTCCAGCGATGCCATGGCCCAGGATCAGATGCCGGACGAGTTGCCGGTGGATACCACCTGGGAGGATGTCTACTCGGCCGGCACGGCCCAGAGCGCAGGCCCCATCCACGATGGGGAAGACAGCGTCTATCAGGGCGAAACCACCGAGAATCTGCAGGACTATCTGCTGTGGCAGATGCGACTCACGCCGTTCAGCGATCTGGATGCCGCCATTGCCCTCGCCATCATAGATGCCATCGATGATTCCGGGTATCTGACCGTCTCCCTCGAAGATATACAGACGGCGGTGAGCAGCGAGGATGTCGAGGTGGAACTCGACGAGGTTGAGGCCGTGCTCAAGCGAGTGCAGCATTTCGATCCGGTCGGCATCGCCGCCCGTTCGGTACAGGAATGTCTGTTGATCCAGCTCGGTCAATACGCCCCCGAACTGCCCTGGCTCACCGAGGCCAGAGAGGTGATCAACGAGCACATGGACTTGCTCGGCAATCGCGATTATCGCACCCTGGCGCGCAAGACCCGGCTCAAGGAGAGTGACCTCAAGGAGGTGCTGGATCTCATCCAGCAGCTGGAGCCCAGACCGGGCAATGGCATCATACAGAGCGACTCCCAGTACGTGATCCCGGATGTGACCGTGGTCAAGAAGGGCACCAAATGGGTGGTCGAGCTCAATCCCGATTCCGCGCCGCGCATCCGGGTCAACGAGACCTATGCCGCCATGGCTCGCCAGGCGCGCACCAGCCAGGATACCCAGTTCATCCGTTCCCATCTGCAAGAGGCCAAGTGGTTCATCAAGAGCCTGGAGAGTCGCAATGACACCCTGCTCAAGGTGGCCAGCTGCATTGTCGAGCAGCAGCAGGGCTTTTTCGAGTATGGTGAAGAGGCCATGAAGCCCATGGTGCTCAACGACATCGCCGAAGCGGTAGAGATGCATGAGTCGACCATTTCCCGGGTAACGACCCAGAAATACATGCATACGCCCCGCGGCATCTTCGAACTGAAGTTTTTTTTCTCCAGTCATGTGAATACTGAAGGAGGAGGAGAGTGCTCATCGACCGCAATTCGCGCGCTGATCAAGAAGCTGGTGACGGCAGAGAATCCCGCCAAGCCGCTAAGTGATAGCAAGATCGCGGATTTGCTGGCCGAACAGGGTATTATGGTGGCGAGACGCACGATCGCAAAGTACCGTGAATCCTTGTTGATCCCGCCATCCAATCAGCGCAAACGCCTGGTTTAGGCAAAACAAAAGGAAGACGTTATGCAAATTAACCTGACCGGACACCATGTCGAGATCACCGAAGCTCTGCGTGATTATGTGAACAACAAATTTGCCAAACTCGAGCGTCACTTTGACCACATCAACAATGTTCATGTGGTGTTGAGCGTAGAAAAACTGAACCAGATCGCCGAAGCCAAGCTGCATGTCAGCGGTGGCGAGGTGTTCGCCAATTCACAGCATGCCGACATGTATGCTGCGATTGATACCCTGCTGGACAAGCTGGATCGGCAGATCATCAAGCACAAAGATAAGTTAAATCAAAAATAACTATGCAACTTGAACACATACTGAGTCGGGACTGCACCAAAAGTGCGGTCCCTTGTACCAGCAAGAAACGCGCCCTTGAGATCATCAGTGAATTAGCCGCTGAGCGCCTGGGGACCTCTCGTCAGGCGTTATTCGAGTGCCTGCTGGCCCGAGAAAAGATGGGCAGTACCGGTATCGGTGCCGGTATCGCCATTCCCCACGGCCGGATCGGTGACGAGTTTCCGCCGACCGCCATCCTGATGACCTTCGCAGAGCCAATCCCCTTCGACGCCATCGACAATCAACCGGTTGACCTGCTCTTTGCCCTGCTGGTGCCGGAAAGCGAGTGCAAGCAGCACCTCAAGACCCTTTCCCTGATGGCATCCAAACTGGGTGACAAGGCGGTTTGCCGCCAGTTGCGCCAGGCAACCAGCGATGAAGATCTCTATCAGATCATGACCTCGGCCTGAGATGCAGGCCTCCGTCATGACCCCAAGCGGTGAGGGAACAAGATGCAATTAATAGTGGTAAGTGGGCGCTCCGGCTCGGGCAAGACAGTTGCCCTGCGTGTGCTGGAGGATCTCGGTTATTACTGCGTGGATAACCTGCCGGTCAACCTGCTGCCCCAGTTGATCGTGTCGGTCGAGAGCCAGTATGACAAGCTGGCGGTCAGCATAGACGTGCGCAACCTGCCGGTGAGCCCGGACAAGCTGGAGACCCTGCTGGCTCAGGTGCGCAACGAGGGCCGGGTCGAATTTTCCAGCTTCTTCTTCGATGCGGAAAACTCCACCCTGCTCAAACGCTACGGCGAGAGCCGCCGGCTGCATCCCCTGTCGCGCAAACAGCTGTCGCTGGATGAGGCGATCCGGGAAGAGACCCACCTGCTGGCACCGCTCTCCTCGACCGCCGATCTGCGCATCGACACCACCAACCTCAGCATTCACGACCTGAGCGAGCTCATCAAGACCCGGGTGCTCGGCAAGAAAGAGAACGAGCTGGTGCTGGTGTTCGAGTCGTTCGGTTTCAAGTACGGCATCCCCAAGGACGCCGACTTCGTGTTCGATGCCCGCTTCCTGCCCAATCCGCACTGGATCCCCGAACTCAAGCCCTTTACCGGCAAGGACGAGCCTGTAGCACGCTACCTCTCCAGCCAGCCGGACGTGATGCAGTTCATCCTGCAGATTGAGAACATGCTGGCGACCTGGCTGCCGCATCTGGAGCGCAACAATCGCAGTTATGTGACTGTGGGGATAGGTTGCACCGGTGGTCAGCACAGATCCGTGTTCATCGCCGAACAGCTGGCCAGCGCATTCCGGCTGCTGGGCAAGAACGTCCAGATCCGCCACCGCACCCTCGACAAGAGTGCGCCGCAATATTGATGGACCAATAGGGAGATCAGATGACCGTCTCAGCCTCGGTGGAAGTCAAAAACAAACTGGGTATGCATGCCAGGCCGGCCATGATGCTGTTCGAGCTGGTGCAGGGCTTCGACGCCCACGTGCTGCTGCGCAACGAGGATGGCATAGAGGCCGATGCGGACAGCGTGATCGGCCTGCTGATGCTGGATTCGGCCCAGGGCAAGCAGGTGGAAGTGCAGGTGGAGGGCCCCGAAGAAGTGGAGGCGCTGGCTGCCGTGGTGGCGCTGTTCACCTCCGGCTTCAACGAGGAGTGACCCACTCCCCGCCCTGGTTCAGGAACCGGTGCGCGCCAGCCCCTTGAAGCTGGCAAAATCCCGACAAGCCAGCAAATTCTTGCTGGCTTTTTCGTTCATCAGCGCCAGAAACAGGTCGTAGAGCCCCATCGCCTCTTCGTAGTCCGCCTTGCTGATGGCCAGCACGAAGATGAGGGTGGCTGTCTCGCCATTGCCCCAGTCAATCCCCTGGGGGGCCAGCACTGTATAGACCAGGGTGCGCCGCGCCAGCAGGCCGAGGGAGTGGGGCAGGGCTATGCCTTCCCCCAGCAGGGTGGAGACGATGCGCTCCCGCTCGTGCAACGAGCTTCTGAATCCGCTCTCCACCCGATCTTCGGCCTCCAGCTGATCGCAGATCCTGGCAAACAACTGGCTCTGGCTGAGTGGCTCACTTACCACCATGAAGTGGTCGGCATCGAAGTATTTGTCGAGCAGGTAGGGGCGGGTGCGGTCGATCAGCACCAGCTTGCCGAGCTGCTCCAGCTGATACTGGGTCGGGAAAGGGGCGACTTGTACCACGGGCGCGTTCTTCTCGGCCACCTTGACGGTGCTGATGACGAAGTCCTGCTCGATCCGCGCCAATCCCTCGTAATCTCGCACCGACTCCAGTGTCGTCAGCTGGAGCTGGGGGTATTCCCGCTTGATGCGCGCCTCCAGCACCCGGAAGGTGGCGTTGCCGGCGTCACATAGCAGCAGCGCCTGGGGGCGACGGGTATAGCCGATGTCATAGTGGCGCTCCAGCCCGACTCCGATATGGATCACCAGATAACCTATCTCGTGATGGGTCAGCCGGTAGGGAGTCTGCCTGATCCACTCAGAGATGGCCGCCAGGGTGATGTCGTAGGCGAGGGGATAGTACTGCTTGATGTGATCCGCCAGCGGATTGTGGCTGCCAATCTGGTATTTGACCCGTAGCAGCATGGCGCTGATGTGGGTCTGCAGATCCGCCCGCAACTGCAGATCGCCGCGCAGATCATAGGGGTAGTGCTGGTGGATGTAGGCGAGCAGATGCTCGACCAGCTGCTCACTCTCGGCGGCCATGGCCGGGCTGAGCCTGGGCGTGTCGGCGGTGAGGCGGGCCTGGATCTGGATGGCGAGGCAGGCGATCTCCTCCGCTCCCGGCGGTGTCAGGGTCGGCAGCTCGGCGTAGATGTCGCGGGCCACGGCGGCCAGAGTCTGGGTGATGTCGTCGCTGGCAAACTGGTGCAGCTCGTGGCCGGCCGCCTGGCGCAGCAGGGCGACGGCGCAGTAGATGGCGAGCTGCTGCAGGCTCTCGTCGGCCAGGCGCAGCTGGTGATGGCCGAGCTGGGCATGGATGTGATTGCCCACTACCTCCAGCGTCTTGCTGGGGCAAAGGTTGGGCAGCAGGCTCTGCAACTGGTTGTTGTGGATCAGCTCCTGATAGAGCAGCTGGGTGAGGCAGGCCCGGATCGCCGTTTCGCTCCCCTGGATGCGCATGCCGAGCCGTGGCTTGCTGTCGATGGCGAGTCCGAAGTGGGCGAGTCGCTCCCGCACCTCCGCCATGTCCCCCTGCAGCGCCGCCCGGCTCAGATACCAGGTATCCGCCAGCTCGTCGAGCTTGATCCCCTGTTCCGCCGTCAGCAGCAGGATCTGCAGGTGCTGCACCCGCTCGCGGCTGGTTCGGGGCAGGCTGCTCTCCTGCTCCTGGGCCGCCAGCAACTCGTCAAACAGTCCCTGATTGTAAATCTTGAGCTGGTAGCCGCTGCCGCGCTGGTGGATCAGGTGGGCGCCGTGGGTGGCGATCAGCTCATTGAGGGTCGCCACGTCGGTGCGCACCGTGCGGGTGGA
Organism: Aeromonas bestiarum; assembly: GCF_000819745.1. Classification (GTDB taxonomy): domain Bacteria; phylum Pseudomonadota; class Gammaproteobacteria; order Enterobacterales; family Aeromonadaceae; genus Aeromonas; species Aeromonas bestiarum. Next base: position 19,509 of record NZ_CDDA01000006.1, read on the forward strand.
GACATTGAGGCGGCGAGCCAGCTCCTCCTGTGGCAGCGGTTCGGCATGGAGCTGGGTCAGCAGTTGATGGAGTCTGGGGTGGGGCAGCTTGGTCATGAGAGGGGACGGGACTCCTGTCGCGAAATAAGAGGTCGATGTTAACAAGCGACTCATTAACAAGCCAGGCACCGACCAGTGATCGGACCGGTGCCATCTTTCGTCACGCCAACAGTCGTTTCACAGTGGCGAGCAGGGTGCGCACATCCTCGGGGCGGGTCTGGCCGCTCTCGCTGTCGATGATGGAACTGTAGACGTGGGGGATCACCTTCTCGACACCGGCGTCCAGTGCGATGCGGACTATCTCCTCGAAGTTCTCCAGATCTATGCCACCTGTGGGTTCCAGCCAGAAGCTGTGACGGGCGCAGGCTTCAGCGACCGCCTGATACTCATCACGGCAGGTGAGGCCACCCATGGGGAAGAACTTGACTGAGCTGCCGCCCATGTCCTTGAGCAGGGCGATGGCGGTGTCGATGGGGACTATGCCGTCGAGCTGCTGGGCACTGAGGGGCCCGGTGGAGATCTTTACCATGCCGGGGGTGCCGGTGGGGGAAATAAGGCCATTGACCAGCGTCTCTGGCTGGCCCAGCAGCGCCCGGCTGGCGCCGACCCCGGTGAATACCTGATTGACGTGCTGGGGCTGCAGCTGGCGAGCCAGCTCGGTCACCATGGCGGACTGACGTGGATCGCCCGCCCCCAGCCCGATGGAGAGGGCGTTGTCGATAAGGGTCGCGTACTCCTTCATATCGGCGACCGCAGAGGGCACATCCGGATAGTTTTTGGAGAGCACGCCGACCAGCACGTGGCCCTCGGCCGCCTCATAGATGTCAACGGCATTATCTTTGGAACCTGCCAGTACGTTGAGGCAGACACGGTCACGGTAGTAGTTGGGAGTTAAGGACATCAACGATTCTCCTGTACTAGGTTGGCAATGGCGGCATGGATCTGGTCGAGCTGGGGGGCGGTGACGCTGCGCACATCGATTTCGATATGCCCCTCGTTGGCCTTGTAGCCACGGCAGTAAATGGCAGGAGTGCCCTGCTGCAGGCGGGTGACGACCTGCACAGTCGTCATGCCGATGCGGGCATGGTCGAAGGCGATATCGGTGCGGGCTATGTCGCGCCCCGCGCTGTCCCACACCACTTTGGCGCTGACGCCGGGCAGCTGGTTGAGGCGCTCGATGAAGGGGCTCATCTTGGCGACCATGGCGGCACCGCTCTCTTTCTCTTTTTCCAGATAGCGCTCGATGGCGTGGGTCAGGCCGAGGATCCCCTCCTTGCCCACCTTCATGGCCCGGCCTATGCCGTTGGCCTGCTGCTTGACCCACTCCACATACTGGCGTTTGCCGAGCACCAACCCGCTGGTGGGGCCTTCGATGGCCTTGGCGCCGCTGTAGATGACCAGATCCGCCCCCTGGTTGTAATAGAGACGCAGATCCTCTTCGGCAGCCGCATCGACGATGAGCGGCAGCTGGTGGGCTTTGGCCACCTCGGCCGCCTCGGCCACCGACAGAATGCTCTTCTGCACGCAGTGGTGGGACTTGATGTAGAGGATGGCGGCTGTGTTGGCATTGATGGCGGCAGCCAGCTGGGCAGGGGAGCACTCGTTGGCATAGCCGGCCTCCACCACCTTGCCGCCCCCCAGATTGACCATGGTGCCGACCGGTGCGCCGAAGTTGACGTTGTGCCCCTTGGGCAGCACGATTTCGCTCGGCACGTCATGACGATGGGCATGCAGCTGCTCCAGCCGGTAGGGATCGCCACGCACTATCACGGCGGCCACCGACTGGGCTATGCCGGCGCTGGCGCAGGAGACCACCACGGCATCTTCCACATCCAGCAAGCTCGCCAAGTAGGCGCCGGTCTTGTTGACCAGATCCTTCACCTCGAAGTAGTGGCCCAGGCCGAAGTTGACCGCATCGACCACCTCCTGCTCGGGGGTGGAGACGCCGAGAATGGTCATGCGCCCGGAGGCGTTGATCACGGGTTTGAGCTGATATTTCTCATAAACAGAAGGCATGGTGTGATTTCCCAGAGTGAGTCAGAACCAGGTCACCGCCCACCAGGGCGGCGAGGGGAAGCAGTTGCAGGTCGCCGCTGCGCGATTGCGCCTCGGTATCCATGAACAGGGTCGGGCCGCTGGCCAGTTCGAACAGGGTCAGATCGGCATCCGCACCCACCTCGAGTCGTCCCTTGCCGGTCAGGCGCAGCGCATCGGCGGCCTGGTCGGTGACGCAGGCGAGCACCTGTTCCAGCGTCATGCCGATGGCGAGAAACTTGGACATCACGTGGGCCAGGCTGTAGACGGGCCCCTTGATGCGGTTCTTGCAGTAGATGTCGGAGCTGATGGTGTGGGGCCGTATCCCCTGGCGGATGGCAAGCTCCGCCACCTCGAAGCTGAAGCTGGCGCCGCCGTGGCCTATGTCGAGCAAAAGGCCCCGTTTCATCGCCTCGCGCACCGCGACCCGCAGCTCGCCGGCCGGGGTCAGGATGCGGTTCGGTTTGCCGTTGAAGCAGTGGGTCAGCAGATCCCCCTCTCCCAGCAGGGCGACTATCTCGTCCAGATCCGGCGGCGTGTTGCCCACGTGCACCATCAGCGGCAGCCGGCCATGGGCCTGCTGCAGTGCCTTGGCCATGCGCAGCGGCTGCAGGCCGTTCTCGCCCACCACACTGCCGCTCATGCGCGCCTTGATGCCGACGACAAAGCCGGGGTGGCGGGCAATGGCTGCCGAGGCGAGCGCCATGTCCAGATCCCGGCTGTCCGCCAGCTCGTTCTGGCGCAGCAGGCCGATGCGGGAGATGTTGAGCAGGGCGTGCACCCGGGTCTTGCAGCCCGACGCGAGGTGCTGGAACGCATCCACGTCGTCGGCCCCCGTGCTGCCCGCATCTATGACTGTGGTGACGCCGGACTCGACGCCCACCTTGTCCGGTTCATCCTGATAGATGGGGGAGGCGGGGTAGCAGTGGGTGTGACCGTCGATCCAGCCCGCACTCACATGCACCCGGCCCGCCAGATCCAGGGTTCGCTTCGCCTCGATCCTTGCTGGCAGCTGGCCGAGGGCCGCTATCTTGCCGTCCTGGATGGCGATGTCGATGAGCTCGCCATTTCCCTGGCGTCCCGCTCTGATAATCATGTCATGCATGCTGATATCCCTCTTGGAACCTGCTTGCGCTCTTACTGCGAGGCCGTGATCAAGGCTCATGTGCTGCTCGGAATCCTCACGTATATCTATACGCTCCGGTTCCTGCGCTGCTCTTCACCTTGCTGACGACCTCTCGCGACAGAGCGCAAACAGGTTCTTCAATGCCGCCGAGAGACGGCCTGTGATTAAGCCAGGGCGATCGGGAAGAAGGTACCGAGCAGCATGGCACCCAGGATAGCGCCGCCTGTGATGGGCTTGTTCCACACGTAGAACAGCAGTGCACCCAGCAGGGAACCCAGCCCGATGGGGATGGAAGCGCCCATGGCAGAGAGGATGATGAGGGGGCCGAGGAAGCGGCCCGAGCTGTTGCCAGCGCCCATCATTACATCCGCCCCGTAGGTGGAGTTGCTCTGGTTGATGGTGAACTTGCGCGCCAGGATGATGATGCCGCCGATGGCGACTCCTATGGTCATGCCGGTCGCCAGCGAGGCACCGAAGTTCTCCACCGGGTAGAGAATGCCGGCACCCAGCAGCAGGGCCGGCACGCCCAGGCCGACCCCGGTCTGAATGGCGCCGCCGATATCCAGGATCCCCACCAGGGATCCCTCTATGATGCGGGCAAACAGGAAGCTGGCCCCGAAGGCCGCCACAGCGCCGTAGGCCCCTGTGTCCATGCCGGCTTTCAACATGGCGACGAAGGCCACCTCGTTGAAGGCGCCGACCCCGTACAGGTAGTACATGTGGGTCCCGGCAAAGACGCCGGCCGAGAGCAGGCCGACGAAGATGGGGAAGGACCAGTCGGCGTACCAGAAGTTGTTTCTCAGTTTCTCATCCATGTGGTGGCCCCTTATTTGCCGCTAAGCAGGTTATGGACGTTCTCCAGCCACAGGGGAATGCCCATATGGAAGGATTCAATCAGTTTCATGTCGAAGCCGCGGAAGAATCCGCTCAGCACGAACAGCAGCACTATGGCGGCCATCATCACGCGAGTGACGTGGTTCCAGCCGCTCTCTTCCACCCCCTTGCCGATCAGGATGCCGAGCACCAGACCCGGTACCGCGTTGCCCATGATGAGCTGTGCCAGACCGCCGAAGATGGTGGCCCAGAAGCCGGATTTCTTGCCCGCCTCTATGGCTGCCAACCAGAAGATGACCGGCATGACGGTGTTGACCAAGAGGTTTGCAGCCGGCACCAGCACCTTGACGGCGGTGACCTGCAGGGCTTCCGGCACAGCGGCGGCCGTGCTGTTGAGGAAAGCGACGACGATGGCGCCTATGATGCCGCCGGCGATGGCCATTTTCTTGGGGTCGTGCAGGGTGGTGGCGAGATCCCGGTTCTTGACCAGCAGCGCGGCCGTGGCCCAGTGCGGAATGATGCGGTGATCCACGTCCTGGGTGAAGGCACCGGCCGCCACGGTCGAGGCCCAGGCGTTGAAGAAGAAGCCGAGGCCGAACGAGAAGTGGGAGGCGGGATCCCCTTCGCAGGAGTTGAGCTCGCCCAGGGTACGGAAGGCGCCCATGCCCTGTACGGTTGGCGCGTGGAACATGCGTGCCGCGCCAGCCCCCACACCGACGCCCACCAGGCCGCCGACGATGAGTGACTTGATAAATATGATTAGAAACATCCAGGGTATCCTTCTTGTGAGGGGATGCCAGCGGGTGGCGTCACACCAGGGTGAACGTTACTTGCTCGGCGTCCAGGCTGGTGACCTTGACAGTGATCTCCAGCTGGACGCGGAACTCGCGGCGCTGGCGCGGCAGGAAGAAGAACAGGAACTTCTCCACCCGGACCGACTCTTCGGCCTTGAGCACCTGCACCTCGACCGGTTCGATCCGCAGCATCACGCGCGGGTTGTCCTTGAGCAGGCTGTGCTGCACCTGGCTGAGGGCGGCGGCGAACGCCTGCTGGCGGGTCGCCCCCTTGCCGTTGACCATGACCTGGGTGGTGAAGTTCTCTTTCATCAGACGCGTCCGTGCTTCTTGGCGAAGGCCTCGACCAGCTTCTGGCCCAGCTCTTCCTTGTCCATGAAGCCGAAGCCCAGCACCACGCAGCCGTCATTGATGGCGGTGACACCCTCCTCGACGGAGCGCATGCCGTAACGGCACTTGTAGCCGTACTTGGTCTGGGCCGTGATGGCACCGGCGCCGCCGCTGCCGCAGAAGGAGATGCCGAGATCCGCCTGCTCCTTGTTCATCACATCACCGAGCTTCATGTCGGCGGCCATGCCAGGGATCACTGTCACGCTGGCGCCGGCGGTTTCTGCCCCGGCCCCCACTTTCTGACCCTTGCCGAGACGATCTCCAATCACGAGTTTGATGGCTGACATTTAGATATCTCCTTTGAGTGAGCTGAGTTCGTTTTCTTTGGCGACTTCGAAATGGACGGACAAGAGGTGAGCCTCTTCATAGGCCAGCTTGTCCAGCCAGGCGACGACCTGCTCGGCCAGTCGCAGGGAAAGGGGGGAGATCTCCTCGAACAGGCTGAGGTCGACCTCCGGCAGGGATTCGCCGCTATGGGAGCGCCACACCATGGCCTTGACGTGGGAGGCCAGCATCTGTGTCTGCACCTCGTTGGGACGAATGCCCTGCTCGCCGAGCAGGGCGTGGATGCGTGCCAGGACCAGGTCGGTCTTGCGCAGCAACGCCGGGCTGTCCGGGGTCAGGTTCTGGTCATGAGTCTCTGTTTGCAATGTCTGCTCTCCAAGGCTGGCAGAAGGGATGGCTTTACCCTAAGCCCGCGGGGGCGTGCAGAGGAGGCAGCGTTTTTCCGATTCGAAGCGGAAATTCCCGCGCGCCTGGGCTGAAAACGCTGATTTTTGTGCGTTGGAGGGGGAAAGGGCACTTATTGGGGCCGACTTAGTGTGATCGATGGCGCACTTGGCCCGCGGGACTGACCCGGCAAGGCTTGGTGCAAACTGTGAGTCGCCTCACGGATGGCAAGGAAAATAGGAGGGTATTGAGATGACAAAGGGCGGTATCCCGCCCTTGTGATGGAGAGGGCCGGGCGTCAGCTGGCGGCAGCGGCGCTCGCGCTGGCATTGCCCTTGTTCTGCTGCTTTTGCTGGTAGCGCAGGTCTTCTTCTATGGTGACCTGCACCTCCAGTGGCTTGCCATCGCGAAACACCGAGATGGTGAGCTTGGTGCCGGGGCGGCTCTCGACGATCTTGTCCATGGCGGAGCGCACGCCACTGATGGCTTCCCCGTTGATCTTGAGCAGCACATCGCCTCGCGTCAGCCCGCCCCTGGCCGCCGGGCCGTTGGGATCCAGGCTCTCGATCACCAGGCCGCGCAGATCGCCCAGGTTCATCATGCGGGCCACTATGGGGTTGATCTCGACGCTGGAGATGCCTAGGTAGCCTCGGATGACCCGGCCATTGGCGATCAGCTCGTCCATGATCCGCTTGGCCAGCTTGTAGGGGATGGCGAAGCTGATGCCGTAGCTCTCCTGATTGCCGTTGAGGTGATAGGCGGCGGTGTTGATGCCGACCAGGTCACCGCGGGCGTTGACCAGGGCGCCACCCGAGTTGCCCTCGTTGATGGCGGCATCGGTCTGCAGCAGATCCTGCCGGCCGTTGCTGTCCGGCCCCATGCTGGAGAGGCCGATCCGGCCGGTGGCACTGATGATGCCCTGGGTGATGGTCTGGCCGACGTTGTAGGGGTTGCCGATGGCGAGCACTACGTCCCCCACATCCGGCAGCCGCTCGGGATCCTGCGGGATCACCGGCAGGTTGTCCGATTCTATGTAGAGTACCGCCAGATCGGTCAGCTGATCGGTGCCGACCAGCTCGGCACTGAACACGCGGCCATCCTGCAGCGCGACTATGATCTGGTCCGCATCGGCGATGACATGGTAGTTGGTCAGCACATGGCCACGCTGGCTCATGATGACGCCGGAACCCAGCCCCTGCGGCCTGAGTTCGGCCTGATTGCGGGCGAAGCTGCGGGTATAGATGTTGACGACGGCAGGGCCGGCCCTGTGGGCCGCATAGGAGAAGCTCAGCTCGCGGGCATTGGTGATGATGCCGGGCAACTGGGCACCGCCACGGAAATCGGGAAACAGCAGCAACAGGAGAGCCGCCACGGTTAAACCGAAGCCGACAGACTTGCCCAAGTAACTGATCAAAGGTGGGATTTTCATGTCATTCTCATCCGTACATGCAGCGGGCAGAGAATAACACTATCGGTGGATAAAAATCACCCGCGGCGAGGGCCGCGGGTGTGAGGGCGTTAACGTATCACCAGGTAGAGGGAAGACTCCCCGCGCTGTATGTTCAGTGCCAGCACCTCGGGCTTGTTCTTGAGCGCCTTGGTCAGCTCGTCCAGCGAGTTGATGCGCAGGCGGTTGACTCCGATGATGATGTCGCCTTTCTGCAAGCCGGAGGCGGCAGCAGGGGAACGCGGATCTATATCGGAGACGGCCACGCCGGTGACCGGTTCGGCCGTGGTGCTGAGCTTGGCCCCTTCCAGTGCCGGGTGCAGCACGCTGGCGAGGATCTCGCTGTCATCCGCCTTCTTCAGGATGACCTTGACGGTCTGCTCCTTGCCATCGCGGATGAGGCCCAGGGCGACCTGCTTGTCGGCCCCCATGGTCGCTATCTTGGCGCGCAACTCACCGAACGAGCGGATGGCCTTGCCATCTATGCTGATGATGATGTCGCCTGCCTTGATGCCGGCCTTGGCGGCGGCGGAGTCGGGCATGACCTGATTGACGAAGGCACCATCCTTCTTGTTGTAGCCGAAGGTCTTGGCGATCTCTGAGGTCAGCTCGGTTCCCGTGATCCCCAGCTGGCCACGGCGTACTTCACCGTATTTGACGATCTGTTCGGACAGATCTCGCACCATGTTGGACGGAATGGCGAAGCCGATGCCGATGTTGCCGCCGTTCGGGCCCAGGATGGCGGTGTTGATGCCGATCAGCTCGCCGCGCAGGTTGAGCAGGGCGCCCCCTGAGTTGCCGGAGTTGATGGCCGCATCGGTCTGGATGAAGTTCTCCAGATTTTCGATGTTGAGGCCGCTGCGGCCCAGGGCGCTGACGATGCCGGAGGTGACTGTCTGGCCCAGGCCAAACGGGTTGCCGATGGCCAGCGCATAGTCGCCGACTCGCAGTTCGTCCGAATCGGCAAACTTGATCTGGACCAGATCCTCGGCCTTGATTTGCAGCAGCGCTATGTCGGACTGCTTGTCTTCACCTATCTTCTTGGCCGCATATTCACGACCATCTTTCAGGTTGACCTTGATCTCGTCCGCCTCGTGTACGACGTGGGCGTTGGTGATCACGTAGCCCTTCTTGGCATCTATGATGACGCCTGAGCCCAGCGCCTGGAAGGGCTGCTCGCTCACCTGCTCGTCAGGCATGTTGGGGCCGAAGAAGAAGCGGAATTGTTCCGGCAGACGCTGGCGGGTGATTTTTTTGCCAGAGACGGAAATGTTGACCACGGCAGGCGTGACCTGTTCGAGAACCGGCGCCAGGCTCGGCATCTCCTGGTTGTTCGCCAGCAAGGAGGGCAGTGCAGCTTGCACAGGGGCCGCTGACATGGCGATACCGACACTGAGGGCTAACACACTGAACACAGAAAGAGGTTTACGCATATGAAAAACAGCTCCCAGAAAAAGTTGCAATGCAATCGTCAAGGTCTGACCACGATACAGCGCAATTAGTTCCGCAAGGAACTAGCTGGACTGCTTGAGCAGACCGGAGGCGCCGGCATAGTCACGGGGGGGGATACCCGGTTCTTCATTGGCCGGTGCATCGTTGCTCTCGTCGAGCAGCGCTTCGCGGAACAGCGGCTCCTGTGCTTTGGCCAGGAATTTGCTCTGCTCTGCCATGTGGCGATAGAGGGTCTGATACTGCTCGGCCAGCTGCTCCATCAGGGCGGCGCTGTCGGCGAAGTGGGTATTGATCTGGCCCTGGTAGCTTTCCAGCTCCGTGTGCGCTTTTTTCAGCTCTTGTTCCAGACGTCCGGCATCCCGGCTGCGCACCGTGAAGCGACCGATGATGATACCGATAATCAAGGCGGCGACAGCCAGCAGGATCCCGTTTAACAGACTCATAGATGCTCCTTGTTACAGCTAAATCAATGTGTGTTGATGCGGCCCGGATGACCGCTACGCCTTGATGGCACTATACCGTGCACCCCGAGAGCGTGATACCATTTTGTCCTTCATTCAGGGACTTGGAGGCGGTTGACAGGATGACCCCGCAGCAAAAATATCAGCAGGATTTGCAGCGCCCCGGCTTTGTAGCCGACCCGGCTCAGGCGATGGCCGTGACCCGCCTGGAGCGACTCTATCAGGATTTGTGCCAAAGCCCGACTCCGACCAGATCCCGCGGCCTGCTGGGCTGGTTGCAAAAGACCAAGGCCAAGGATCCTGTCCTCGGGCTATATATGTGGGGCGGAGTGGGCAGAGGCAAGACCTGGCTGATGGATACTTTTTTCGAGAGCCTGCCGGGGACGCGAAAACTGCGGATCCACTTCCACCGTTTCATGCACAGGGTGCACGACGAACTCAAGGGGCTGACCGGCCAGGCCGATCCGCTCAAGCTCATCGCCAGCAAGCTCGCCAGCGAGATAGACGTCATCTGCTTCGATGAGTTTTTTGTCTCCGACATCACGGATGCCATGCTGCTGGGTACCTTGTTCCAGGCGTTGTTTGGTCACGGCGTGGTACTGGTGGCCACCTCGAACATACCGCCACAGGATCTTTATCGAAATGGCCTGCAGCGCGCCCGTTTTCTGCCAGCCATCGCATTGATCGAGCGTCATTGCGAGATACTTAATGTGGATGGCGGGATCGACTATCGCTTGCGTACCCTGGAGCAGGCTGAGATTTATCACTCTCCGCTGGATCAGCAGGCAAAAGCGAATCTGGATCGTTATTTTCAACAGTTAACCGGGCTGGAAGAGGCTCGGGCGGGCAGTGTCGAGATCAACCATCGTCAATTGACGTCGCTGGGGATAGGAGAAGGGGTGCTCTACATGGAGTTCGAGCAACTTTGTTGCACTCCTCGCTCACAGAGCGACTACATAGAGCTGGCCCGGCTGTTTCATACCGTGTTGCTGGCCAATGTGCAGCCCATGGGGGCGGGCACGGATGACGCGGCTCGCCGCTTCATCGCCATGGTGGACGAGTTCTATGAACGGCACGTCAAACTCATCATGTCGGCGGCGGTCCCCATGACAGAACTCTACGGGGACGGGCTGCTGAATTTCGAATTCAAACGTTGTCTTTCACGGCTTCAGGAAATGCAATCGCACGAATACCTTGCCAGAGTGCACCTTCCTTAGTCACAATACCGCGCCTGCCAGTCGGATGGGCATCTGCGGCAGGTAGGGCCGGGCGACATTTGCTAGCTTCATGGCAGTGAAATTAGCAGGTGATATTTAAGGCAACTTCACTTATAATCGCCCGGCCCACGTTACAGCTGTCGATAAGACAGCAACACTTTAAGCTTTACTTGTATTCGAAGGGGTACAGGTAGGCCATCGTTTGTTGTTTGTGGGAGAGCCCCCATAAGCAATTGGGTCTGTAACAGGTAATTGGGTTTAACTTAATGAAAACTTTCGTTGCCAAGCCAGAAACCGTAAAACGTGACTGGTACATTGTGGACGCAGAAGGTAAAACTCTGGGTCGTATCGCAACCGAGATCGCTTCTCGTCTGCGTGGTAAGCACAAAGCTGAGTACACTCCGCACGTTGACACCGGTGATTACATCATCGTTGTAAATGCTGAGAAGGTACACGTAACCGGTAAGAAATTTACCGACAAAATGTACCATGCTCACTCCGGTTTCCCGGGTGGTATCAAGTCAATCAGCTTCGACAAGCTGATCAAGCGTAAACCGGAAATGGTAATCGAAGCTGCTGTCAAAGGTATGCTGCCGAAGGGTCCTCTGGGCCGTGCCATGTTCCGTAAACTGAAAGTTTACGCAGGCGCCGAGCATGCTCATGCTGCTCAGCAACCTCAAGTACTGGATATCTAATCGGGAACTGGCAACATGGCAGAAAATCAATACTACGGTACCGGCCGTCGCAAAAGCTCCACTGCTCGCGTGTTTATCAAAGCGGGTAGCGGTAAAATCATCATCAACCAGCGCTCCCTGGAGCAGTACTTTGGCCGTCCGACTGCCCGCATGGTAGTTCGTCAGCCGCTGGAACTGGTTGAGATGACCGAGAAACTGGATCTGTACATCACCGTTAACGGTGGCGGCATCTCCGGTCAAGCTGGTGCAATCCGCCACGGTATCACTCGTGCTCTGATGCAGTACGATGAAACCCTGCGTGCCGAACTGCGTAAAGCAGGCTTTGTTACTCGCGATGCCCGTAAGGTTGAGCGTAAGAAAGTCGGTCTGCACAAAGCTCGTAAGCGTCCGCAGTACTCCAAGCGTTAATTCGCTTTTGGTACGCACTCTCACGAGTGTCAAAAAAGCCTGGCCATGTGCCAGGCTTTTTTTATTGGTAATATTACCTACGCCAATGCTAACACCACGTCACAAAAGACAAATATTTGTGTATTTATTGTTTTTGCCCTTCGCTTCTCTTTCTTGTCAAGTTGTTATCTTTTCTTTAAAATTCCCTCGGTTTTTCTGTGACAATTGTAACTCCGCTTCCGCCGCTGTTGTCACGGAAGAAAGGGGAACAGGGACACAATAAGAATGTGCGGAGTCCACATGGGAGAGTTTTTGGATGAGCAATGCGCCAGTTGATACCGGTCGCCGCAGATTTCTTACCTGGTCAACGGTCGCCGTTGGTGGGGTAGGAGCTGCTTTTACCGCAGTGCCGTTTATAAAGTCATGGAACCCGAGTGCCAAAGCCAAAGCGGCGGGTGCTCCGGTAGAAG
>NZ_CDDA01000006.1:31587-140435 GCF_000819745.1 Aeromonas bestiarum
GCTCCGGTAGAAGTGGATATCAGTAAGTTGGAACCAGGTCAGCTCATCCGCGTGGAGTGGCGAGGCAAGCCGGTCTGGGTGGTAAAACGTACCAAGCAGACGCTGGATGCCCTGGCCGCCCATGATGACAAGCTGCGCGACCCAGCCTCCGACGAACCCCAGCAGCCCGACTATGCCCACAACGGGTACAGGTCCATCAAGCCGGAAATCTTCGTGGCCGTCGGCATCTGCACCCATCTGGGATGCTCTCCCTCCTATCTGCCGGACAACTTCGGTGAGCAGGTTCAGGGCGTGACCTCCGGATTCTTCTGCCCGTGCCATGGCTCCAAGTTCGACATGGCTGGTCGAGTGTTCCAGGGGGTGCCTGCACCCTTGAACCTGGTCATTCCGCCGTACCAATATCTTAGCGACACCACCATCCTGGTCGGTGCCGACGGCAAGGAGGCTTGACCATGTTTGCCAAACTGATGGGCTGGATCGACTATCGCTTCCCGCTCACTGCCATGTACAACGACCATATGGCCAAGTATCCGGCGCCAAAGAACCTGAACTTCTGGTACTTCTTCGGCTCGCTGGCCATGCTGGTGCTGGTCAACCAGATCATCACGGGTATCTGGCTGACCATGAACTACAACCCCTCCGCAGAAGGCGCCTTTGCCTCCGTGGAGTACATCATGCGGGATGTGGACTACGGCTGGCTGTTGCGTTACATGCACTCCACAGGTGCGTCTGCGTTCTTTGTGGTGGTGTATCTGCACATGTTCCGCGGCATGATCTACGGCTCCTACCAGAAGCCGCGCGAGCTGCTGTGGATCTTCGGCATGCTGATCTTCCTCTGCCTGATGGCCGAGGCCTTCATGGGCTACCTGCTGCCCTGGGGCCAGATGTCATTCTGGGGGGCTCAGGTCATCATCTCGCTGTTTGGCGCCATCCCGGTGATCGGCGACGATCTGACCCTGTGGATCCGTGGTGACTATGTCATCTCGGGGGCGACCCTGAACCGCTTCTTCGCGCTGCACGTCATCGCGCTGCCGCTGGTACTGGTGATGCTGGTGGCCATGCACATACTGGCGCTGCACGAGGTGGGCTCCAACAACCCGGACGGCATCGACATCAAGAAGCACAAGGACGAGAAAGGCTGGCCGCTGGATGCGGTGGCATTCCACCCTTACTTCACCGTGAAGGACATGATCGGGGTGGCAGGTTTCCTGTTCCTGTTCTGCGCCATCATCTTCTTCAAGCCGGACATGTGGGGTTACTTCCTCGAGAAGCCGAACTTTGAAGTGGCCAACGGCCTGAAGACCCCGGCGCACATAGCCCCCGTGTGGTACTTCACGCCCTTCTACGCCATTTTGCGTGCGGTGCCTGACAAGCTGCTGGGCGTCATCATGATGGGGCTCTCCATCGTAGTGCTGTTCCTGCTGCCTTGGCTGGATCGCTGCAAGGTGCGCTCGGTGCGTTACCGCAGCACCCTGCACAAGCTGAACATCGCCCAGTTCGTGGTCTGCTTCGTCATTCTCGGTGTCCTCGGCGTGCTGCCATCGACCCCGACTCTGACGCTGATTGCCCAGATCTGTACCCTGGGTTATTTCGGGTTCTTCGTCCTGCTGTTCTTCTACAGCAAGAATGAAAGCACCAAGCCGCTGCCGGAGAGGGTGACATTCAAATGAAAAGAATAATTTTTGCAGTGCTGACCCTGCTGCCGACGCTGGTATTTGCCAATACCGGTGCCGTGCATCTGGACAAGGCCAGCTATGACCTGAACGACAAGGCGTCCCTGCAGCGTGGTGCAACCACCTTCATGAACTACTGCTTTGGCTGCCACAGCACCCAGTACCAGCGTTACAACCGGGTTGCGGCAGACATAGGCATTCCGGAAGATCTGATGGCGGCCAACCTGATCGTCAACGGTGCCAAGATCGGTGATCTGATGGAGAACTCGGTTTCAGAGAAGGATGCGGCCAAGTGGTTCGGCGCGCCGCCCCCCGATCTGACCCTGGTGGCGCGGGTGCGTGGTGCAGACTGGATCTACACCTATCTGCGCTCCTTCTACGTGGACGAGACGCGTCCGTTTGGCGTGAACAACGTTGTGTTCCCGTCCGTGGGCATGCCCCACGTACTGGAGCCGCTGCAAGGCACGCCGCGTGCCGAGTTTGCCACTCATACGGTCGACGGGGTGGAAACCCAGCAGGTTGTCAGTGTCAAATCTGACGGCAACGGTGAAATGAATAACGAAGAGTATGATCAGACGGTACTGGATCTGGTAAACTTCTTGGTCTACTCGGCTGAACCGGTACAACAGGAGCGCGAACGCATGGGCTTCTGGGTACTCGGATTCATCGTGATCTTCTTCATCTTCACTGTGCTGTTGAAGAAGGAATTCTGGCGCGACGTTCACTAAGCGACCAGATCCGGGTAATATAATGCACGGCAATGAAGACCAAGATGCTTCATTGCCGTTTCTGCTTTTTAATGACGGGAGGGTTCAATGGCTGTAGCTGCCAATAAGCGTTCGGTAATGACGCTGTTTTCCGGTGCCAACGATATGTTCAGCCATCAGGTGCGCATTGTCCTGGCGGAGAAGGGTGTTAGCGTAGATATTTGCCAGGTTGACCCAAGCAACCTGCCGGATGAGCTGGCCGAGCTGAACCCGTACAACACTGTACCGACTCTGGTCGATCGTGAGCTGGCACTGTACACCTCACGCATCATAATGGAGTATCTGGACGAGCGCTTCCCGCACCCGCCCCTGATGCCGGTCTACCCGGTTGCCCGTGGTAACAGCCGTCTAATGATGCATCGCATCGAGCTGGACTGGTACTCCCTGGCCGACAAGATCATGGCGGGGACTGACGTGGATGCGGCGCGTGCCGAACTGCGTGACAACCTGCTGGCCATCGCGCCGATCTTCGGTGAAATGCCCTATTTCATGAGCGAAGAGTTCGGTCTGGTCGACTGCTACATGGCTCCGCTGCTGTGGCGTCTGCCGAGTCTCGGCATCGACTTCACCGGTCGTGGTGCCAAGGAGCTGAAGGCCTACATGGTTCGTCTGTTCGAGCGTGAATCCTTCCAGGCTTCCCTGACCGAAGCCGAGCGCGAGATCCGCGCTGGCGTATGAGCATGGAACCGACAATGACACCCAGTCGCCCGTATCTGTTGCGGGCGTTCTTTGACTGGTTGCTGGATAACGAGCTGACCCCGCATCTGGTGGTCAACGTCAACATCCCTCATGTGATGGTGCCGATGCAGTTTGTCCAGGATGGGCAAATCGTGTTGAACATAGCGCCGCGTGCGGTGGGACAGTTCCACATGGACAATGAAGCCATCAGCTTCAGTGCCCGTTTCGGTGGCGTCTCCCAGCAGGTCTATATCCCGATGGCGGCCGTACTGGCCATTCATGCCCGGGAAAACGGCGTGGGTACTCTGTTCCCGCCCGAGCCGGGTTACGACCTCTGGCTGGAGCAGGCCGAAGCACCTGTGGAGCCCGAGCCGGAACCACCGCGTCCGACCGGTCGTCCGACGCTGAAAGTCATCAAATAAAAACGCAGCCAGTTGGCTGCGTTTTTTTATGGCGGTTTGTTCATCGCTCAGTTCTGGGCGAACTCGAAAGCCTTGATGACGCGCTTCACGCCGCTGACGTGGCGGGCTATCTCGACGGCCTGATCCCCTTCCTGGCGAGTGACCAGGCCAATCAGGAACACCTCGCCATTCTCGGTGACCACCTTGACCTTGGCGCTGTCGAAGTTCTTGGCTCCCAGCATGTCCGCCCGGACCTTGGAGGTGATCCAGGAGTCATTGCTGCGAACCCCTATGCTGACCGGCTGGCCGAGGCGCAGCTCGTTGTAGACGTGGCGCACCCCTTCGATCCGGGCGACGACCTTGCCCGCCTCGAGTTTGTAGGCGTCAGAAGGTGTCTGACCGACCAGCAACACGCGGCCGTTGTTGCTGTAAACGCTGATCTTGCTGGCCGCGCTCAGTGGCTTGTTGTCGGCCAGCAAGTTTGCCGCTTTCAGCTCTATGGCCTGATCGTCCCACTGGGCACCCAGGGTGCGGCGATCGCCGGAAGCCTTGGCAGTACCGGCGGCACCGCCCACCACCACGGCCGCGCAGCCTTGCAGCAGCAGGGTGCCGGCCAGCAGGCCGAGCAGGAGAGTTTGTTTCTTCATGGTTTCAATCTTCCTGTTGCGGGAAAAGAGTCTGATCGATGAGATCACACAGGCAGTGCAGGGTCAACAGGTTCACCTCCAGAATGCGGGGGCGACGGGCGGATGGCACCCTGATCTCCACATCGTTGGGGCCGAGTAGGCCGGCGATCTCGCCGCCGTCACCGCCGCCGAGCACCACTATGGTCATGTCGCGGGAGAGGGCGGCTTCGGCTGCCTTGATCAGGCTGCGGCTGTTGCCCGTGGTGGTGATGACCACCAGGATGTCGCCGGGTTGACCCAGCGCCCGGATCTGCTTGGCATAGACCTCCTCGAAGCCATGGTCGGTGGCGATGGCGCTGATGGTGGCCATGTCGGGGGTCAGCGCCATGCCGGGCAGGGAGGGGCGCTCTGTCTCGTAGCAGTTGACCAGCTCTGAGATGAACAGCTGGGCCAGCGCCGCAGAAGGACCATTACCGCATGCCATCACCTTGTGGCCATTGAGCAGACAGATGGTCAGCATCTGGGCCGCAGTATGGATAGCGTCCGGCAGCGCCTCGGCGGCGGCAATCTTGGTCTGGATGCTTTCGGTGTAGTTCTCTTTGATGCGGTCAGTCATAGGGTCCTCTTAAAATGCGTTCTGGATCCAGTCTGGCTGGTCGCCCTCGAACGCAATCACATCGAATCGGCAGGCCTGGCTGGCCTCGTTGATGGCATGTTGCTTGAAATAGTGGAGCGCTGCCAGCACGATCTTGTGCTGCTTGCGCCGGGTGACCGAGCTGGCTGCTCCGCCATGGCTGGTGTTGGCGCGGTAGCGGACCTCAACAAACACCAGGGTTTCCCCCTGGCGCATGATGAGATCGATTTCGCCACCCCGACAGCGGTAGTTGCGGGTCACGGGTTGCAGGCCGCGGGCCTGCAACCAGCGTTCCGCTACCTGCTCAAAGTGCTGTCCCTTGCTCGTCGGTGACGGGAACAGGTTCTGCCACTGCTGGCTCATCCGTGCCAATAGACCCTTCATGGGAGGCTCCCTCGAGCTGGGGCATGGCACTGTCGCTGACCAGCTTGCCGTTCTGGTAGGTGGCCCAGTCCAGTACCCGCACTATGTTGCCGCTGGCGTCCACGCTCAGCTGGCCGCTCATGCCCGGTTGCTGCATGGCATTGACCTTGCGCATCTGCTGCAGGTTTTCCGCCAGGCTGACGGCATCGTAGCCGAGTGCGAACAGGCGCAGCAGGTCACCCTGGGTCTGTGGCCAGAGCAGGGCGATCTGTTCCCGTTGCTTCTCGTAGCCACCCAGCAGCAGCGGCATGTCGGAGATGTGCATGCCATTGAGCTCGGAGGCGACCTCGGTGGTGGCGCTGTCGTAGCTGCGCGAGCTGCTGTAGATGGGCAGGCTGCCCATGGGATTGACCGAGATGTCCACATAGGGCTTGATCATCCGGGTCTCCAGGCTGTTGGCGACCACATAGACCACATCTATGCTGCGCGGGGCGGCGGCTGAGAGTTGCACCACTTCCCCGGCCCGGGCGGTCGAGCGGCCGCTCAGGGCATTCTTGACCATCCCCTGCACCTCGTTGCGGGCACCGAAGGTGGCCACGACCGGTTTGTCCTGGCTCACTGTGGCCCATGCCTGCTCGAACGCCTTGATGCTGCTGTAGCCAATCCGCCCCTGGGCGGCGATCAGCAAGGGCTTGCGATAACCCTGACCGTAGAGATATTGCGCGGCCTGGGTCGCATCGGCGGCAGCCGAGAGGGAGAAGTAGAAGGTGTTGTCATTGACAATCGGCTTGTCCAGCTCGTTCAGTGCCAGCACGGGCACGCTCGGATTGGACTTGAGCAGCTCCTCGACCCTGTCCTTGAGCAGCGGACCTATTATCATGTTGGCCCCTTCCTGAATGGCCTGCTTGTAGAGCTCGCCCATCGCCTTGGCCTGGGTGTCGTAGAAGTTGAGGGTGAATTGGCCCTGGTTCTCCTTGTAAGACATCAACATGCCGTTGCGGATAGCGGCGCCCTGAGGTTCCAGGTTGCCGGAGAGCGGCAGGAACACGGCGATCTGCTGCAGGGTATTGAGGTTGCTGGTAGCGAGATCACCCAGGCCCGCCGGCATGTCTTTCTGGGCCGGGTGGGTCGGGAAGGCCTGCTTCCAGCCTGCCAGCTGGCGGGCCAGCTGATTGGGTTGGGCACCGAACTCGTTCACCAGCGCCGCCAGTCGCAGCCAGCCGGTGGTCACATCAGGGGCCGGGGCCTCTTCCAGCGCCTGCAGGGTGGACGGGGTCATGCTTTTGAGCAGCGACCAGATCTGCTGATGGTTGGTCGCCAGCTCATTCTGGGCCAGATAGGGCTCCAGCAGGATCAACGACTTGGCGGCACCAAACTTGTTGTTGATGTCCAGTTGCAGCACCACCCGCTGGCGATACCAGTCCTTCTGGGTATCGGCATCCAGCGCCACCTCCGGCTTGCCCTCCAGCAGGATCAGCGCCTGGTTGGCGTTGCCCTGGGCCAGCAACAGATGTGCCTGCAACAGTTGCAGCTGTGCCTTCTGCTCCGCGCTCTGGGCCTGCTTCTGCAGTTGCTGGTACAGGGCCGAGGCCGGTTTGGCCTGGCCGAGCGCCAGATAGCTGCGCGCCGCCATCACCTGCCAGGTGAAGGCTTCGGCCGGTTTGGCCGGGTCCACCTGCTCCAGATACCACTGGGCATTCTTGGTCAGATTGGAGAACGCAGACGGCATGCCTGGTTGCCCGGAAGGTTGGTTGGGCTCCGACGCACAGGCGGCGAGCAGTACTGCCGCGAGTAGGATGCCGAAGAGTCGTGATACACTTAGCTGCTTTGTAACCCGGTTCAAGTTCATTCCCCGACCAGTGTTGAAGTTCTCCATAGTGTAAACGGGCCAATATGGCGACACAATTGTCGGGACACTCGGAGATCCCATGAGTGACATCCCAACCCTGTATATAGTCCCCACTCCGATCGGTAATCTGGCGGACATCACCCAGCGTGCATTGGACATTTTACGCAGTGTCGATCTGGTGGCCGCCGAGGATACGCGTCATACCGGTATCCTGCTCAGCCACTACCAAATCTCGGTTCCCACCTTCGCGCTGCACGATCACAACGAGCAGCAGAAAGCCGATGTGCTGATCGGCAGGATCAAGGAGGGCAAGAACGTTGCCCTGGTCTCTGATGCCGGTACCCCGCTCATCAGCGACCCTGGTTACCACTTGGTCACCCGCTGTCGTGAGGCTGGGGTCAAGGTGGTGCCGCTGCCCGGTCCCTGTGCCGCCATCACGGCGTTGAGCGCCGCCGGCCTGCCGACCGATCGTTTTGCCTTCGAAGGATTCCTGCCCGCGAAAACCAAGGGCCGTGACGATCGGCTGCAGGCGGTGATCGAAGACACCCGTTCGTTGGTGTTCTACGAATCCCCGCGTCGGGTACAGGATACGGTGGAAGCGATCGCTCGCATCCTGGGGGAGCGTCAGGTGGTGGTGTGCCGCGAGCTGACCAAGACCTTCGAATCCATCCATGGTCTGCCCGCCTCCGAGATGCTGACCTGGCTCGGTCAGGACGATAACCGCTGCCGTGGCGAAATCGTGCTGGTGGTCGCCGGTGCCAGCAAGGTAGATGAAGAGCTGCCCGCTGAGGCGATCCGCACCCTGGGGCTGCTGGTGGCCGAATTGCCGCTGAAGAAAGCGGCAGGGCTCACCGCCGAGATCCATGGCGTCAAGAAGAATGCCCTCTACAAATACGGTCTCGAGCACTATTAATCTTGGGAAAGGCTAATTGCAGGTTTACCCAGGGCGCTGGACAAGGCTATAATCCGCGCCCGGAGTCGGCTGGGCAATCGCTGCTTCGTCGTTGTGTCCCTCGGGACAGACGGGCGGAGGGGAGGAAAGTCCGGGCTTCATAGGGCAGGGTGCCAGGTAACGCCTGGGAGGCGTGAGCCTACGACCAGTGCAACAGAGAGCAAACCGCCGATGGCCCGCAAGGGATCAGGTAAGGGTGAAAGGGTGCGGTAAGAGCGCACCGCGCGACTGGCAACAGTTCGTGGCACGGTAAACTCCACCCGAAGCAAGACCAAATAGGCCCCTATTGGCGCGGCCCGCGTTGGGGGCGGGTAGGTTGCTTGAGCCAGTGAGCGATTGCTGGCCTAGAGGAATGATTGCTACCGGGGCAACCCGGAACAGAACCCGGCTTACAGGCCGACTCCGACCTCTTCCTGAAGAGCCTTGCGATTTATCGCGAGGCTCTTTTTTATTATCTGAAAAAATATTGTCACCGTTTGAGCTGTGATATTTGCTGCCGGGTGGCTGAGTATCTACATGTTATGTTATAAATCAATCGGTTATGATTTATTCGTAGACGATGCCAGCGTTGATTGCGTGCGAGGAAACGAAAGATGACTCCAATGTGTCTTATTCGTTCAGTTTGTTTATTTTTTAATTGATTTCAATTAATCAGATTGCCGTTAACACAAATAACTTGTGGAAAATCAACTCATTTAATCAGTGCTACCCAAACACTGCGTCAATATGTTCCCCATGCCCGATATCCTCGCTTGAAAAGCCCTCAGCACGTCCTTAAACTTCAAGGTGGGGAAAAGTGGATCAAAGTGGTTTTTATCGGGCGATTTGCCCCCTTAACTCATTTTCAGGGACTGCAATTTGTTGCGTGGTGCTCACGCCATCAGCCTGGACAGCAAAGGGCGACTGGCGATTCCGACCAAGTACCGTGATTGGCTGCGCGACGAAAGCGAGGGCCAGCTGGTCTGCACCATAGATATTGCCCATCCCTGCCTGCTGCTTTACCCCCTGAACGAATGGGAAGAGATAGAGCGCAAGCTCAAGATACTCTCCAGCATGAACCCCGTAGAGCGCCGCTTGCAGCGGTTGTTGCTCGGCCATGCGACCGAATGCGAGCTGGATGGCAATGGCCGTCTGCTGCTGAGCCAGCCACTGCGTAGCCACGCCGGGCTGGACAAGAAGATCATGCTGGTGGGCCAGCTCAACAAGTTTGAGCTGTGGGATGAAGCCCGCTGGCAACAACAGGTCAATGACGACATTCAGGGCCTGCCCGAGGACGACTGGGCAAGCTCGCCACGACTACAGGATTTTTCTTTATAAATGACCCAAGCCGCTGAACACATCACAGTGCTGTTGCACGAAGCCGTTGAAGGGCTGGCCATCAAGCCGGACGGCATCTACGTCGACGGTACTTTTGGCCGGGGTGGTCACTCTCGTCTCATTCTCCAGCACCTTGGCCCGAACGGCCGGCTGATCGCCATCGACCGGGATCCCCAGGCCATCGCCGAGGCGGCCAAGATCCAGGATCCCCGTTTCGAAATCGTGCACGGCCCCTTCTCCGGCATTACCACCTATCTGGCCGAGCGCGGTCTGCTGGGCAAGGTCGACGGCTTCCTACTGGATCTGGGTGTGTCTTCCCCCCAGCTGGACGATGCCGAGCGCGGTTTCAGCTTCATGAAAGACGGCCCGCTCGACATGCGGATGGACCCCACCTCAGGCCAGAGCGCCGCACAGTGGCTGGCTCGTGCCGATGTGGATGACATCGCCTGGGTATTGAAGACCTTCGGCGAGGAGCGTTTCGCCAAGAAGATTGCCCGCGCCATCGTCCACGATCGGGTGACCGAGCCCTATGTGCGTACTCGTCAGCTGGCGGAGATGATTGCCCGGGTCAATCCGAGCAAGGAGAAGGGCAAGCACGCCGCCACCCGCAGCTTCCAGGCCATCCGCATCTATATCAACAGCGAGCTGGAGGAGATTGAGACAGCGCTGGACGGTGCCCTGCAGGCGTTGGCTCCCGAGGGGCGTCTTTCCGTCATCAGCTTCCACTCGCTGGAAGACCGGCTGGTGAAGCACTTCATCCGCAAGCACGAGAAAGGCCCCGAGGTGCCGCGCGGCATTCCGTTGACCGAGGCCCAGCTGGCCGGCGGTCGCAAATTGAAGTCGGTCGGCAAGGCGCTCAAGCCTTCCGAGCATGAAGTCACCGAAAACAGCCGATCCCGCAGCTCTGTGCTGCGGGTCGCCCAGCGACTGGCGGAGTAAGTCATGAGCGAGGTGCGTGTTCATCTGGCCAGGGAGATCCTCGGCGATCTCTGGCGGCACAAGCTGCAGGTCGTGCTGGCCGTTGCCGTGCTGATCACCGCCTTTGCCGTGATCCTGGTCACCAACATGACCCGTGGCATGACCGCCAAGCAGAATGACCTGATGGCGGAAGAGGATCGGCTCAACATCGAATGGCGTCACCTCTTGCTGGAACAGGGGACGCTGGCCGAGCACTCCCGCGTCGCGAGTCTGGCCATGGATAAATTGCAGATGGCTCGCCCGCTGGTGACCACCGAGAAGGTAATAACACAACCATGAAACGCAAGGCATCTGCCAAGGCCCCACCCAAGGCGAAAGCACCGTCACTCTATCCGTGGCGCTTTCGCACGCTGGTGTTCTTCATCGGCATTGCGTTTGCTGGCTTGATCCTTCGGCTGGCCTGGATCCAGGTGATAGATCCGGATCGGCTGCGCCAGGAGGGGGACATGCGTTCGCTGCGTACCACAGCTACCCAGGCGGTGCGCGGCATGATCACCGACCGCAACGGCGAACAGCTTGCCGTGTCTGTGCCGGTGGAAGCCGTCTGGGCCGATCCCAAGACGGTGCATGAATCCGGCGCCATTCATAACGAGCGCGCCTGGCTGGCGCTCTCCGCCGTGCTCAAGCTCGACATCAACACCCTCAAGCATCGCATCTCCAACCCGAGCAAGCGCTTCGTCTACCTGCAGCGTCAGGTGACGCCAGCGGTGGCGGAATACATCAAGGGCCTCAAGCTGGGCGGCATCTATCTGCGCCCAGAGGCGCGCCGCTTCTATCCAACTGGCGAGATCAGCGCCCACCTGGTGGGGGTAACCAACATAGATGGCAGCGGTATCGAAGGGATAGAGCGCAGCTACAACGAGTGGCTGACCGCGACCCCGGGTGAGATGCGGGTGCGTAAAGACCGTCAGGGTCGGGTCATCGAGCGGCTTGGCCTGGTCAAGGAGGGCAAGAACGCCAACGATCTGCAACTGAGCATCGACCAGCGGGTCCAGGCACTGGCCTATCGGGCGCTCAAGCGGGCCACCGACGAGAACAAGGCGACTTCCGGCTCCATGGTGATGCTGGATGTGAAGACCGGCGAAGTGCTCGCCATGGTCAACACCCCCTCCTACAACCCGAACAACCGCGGTCAGTACCAGAGTTTCCGGGTGCGCAACCGGGTCGTGACCGATACCTATGAGCCGGGTTCTACCATCAAGCCCTTGATCCTGTTGAGTGCCCTGCAGGCGGGCGTCACCAGCTGGAAGGACACCATTCCGGGCGGACCCCTGTATATCGGGGCCAAGCAGATCCGTGACGTGAGCATCCACAAGGCGACCAACTTGTACGACATTCTGCGCTACTCCTCCAACATCGGCATGTCGCGCATCGCGCTGCGGATGCCGGCGCAGGAGATGATCAACACCCTCAGCATGGTCGGTTTCGGCATGGACACCGGCAGCGGCCTGATGGGCGAGAGCAGCGGCATGCTGCCCCAGCGTCGTCGCTGGTCCGATATCGAACGGGCCACCCTCTCGTTTGGTTACGGTCTGCGGGTCACTCCGCTGCAGCTGGCCTCCGCCTACGCCACCCTGGCCAACAAGGGCAAGCGGGTGCCGCTCTCCATCGTCAAGGTGACCGAGCCGCCCAAGGGTGAGCAGGTCATCGACCACAATAACGCCAGCGCCATGCTGCAGGCGCTGGAGTACGTGGTGAGCAATGCCATTCCGAAAGCGCAGATCCCCGGTTACCGGGTCGGCGGCAAGAGTGGTACCGCCAAGGTCGCCGTCGCCGGCGGCTACGGCAAGGATTACATGGCCTGGTTCGCCGGTTTCGCCCCGGCCAGCAACCCCCGTTTCGTCATGGTGGTGGTGATCAACGAGCCCAAGGGCGATGCCTACTACGGTGGTGCCGTTGCGACGCCGCCCTTTGCCGAAGCCATGGGCGGTGTGCTGCAGCTCTTCAATATTCGTCCCGATGCGGTACCGCCTGCAGTACCCGCCAAACTCGCCCGTACGGAGGCCCCCCTTGCACCGCGCACCTGACCTGGCCCTCCATCCCATCTGTTCCGGGGCGTATTCCATGCTGTTTCGCGGTGTGAGCATCTGCATTCCTGCCCATACGGAGGCTTCCCATGTTGCACCGCGTACTTGACCTGGCCCTCCATCCCATCTGTTCTGGGGCGTATTCCATGCTGTTTCGCGGTGTGTGCGTCTGCATTCCTGCCCATACGGAGGCTTCCCATGTTGCACCGCGCACTTGATTCATTACTGCGCCCCTTCGGCATCCGTGCCCCGGCGCTCGCCCTCACCGATATCCAGCTGGACAGCCGGCGGGTCGGGCCCGGTTGTCTCTTCGTGGCCATTCGGGGTCACCAGGTGGATGGCAGACGTTTCATGGAACAGGCGGTGGCTCAGGGAGCGACCGCCATCGTGTTTGAGGAGGACGGGGAATTCGTCGCGCCTCAGCTAGCTGTGCCCTGCATAGGTATCCCTAATCTGCCCGCCAGACTCTCCGAGCTGGCCGGTTACTTCTACCAGCAGCCTGCCAACAGGCTGGAACTGGTCGGCATCACGGGCACCAACGGCAAGAGCACCACTGCGCTGCTGGTTGCCAACTGGCGTACCCTGCTGGGTGGCAGGGCCGGAGTGATGGGCACCATAGGCAATGGCTTGTTCGGTGAGCTGGTGGAAGCCGAAAACACCACCGGCAGTGCCGTGCAGGTGCAGGCCAATCTGGCCGCCCTGCAACAGCAGGGGGCAGATCTGGTGGCGATGGAGGTTTCCAGCCACGGTCTGGTGCAGCATCGTGTGGCGGCCCTGCCTTTCGCGGCGGCCGTGTTCACCAACCTGAGCCGGGATCATCTGGACTACCACGGCACCATGGAAGCCTATGGCGCCGCCAAGGAAGAGCTGCTGAAACTGGTCGACGAGCCCTGCGCCGTCATCAATGCCGATGATCGGCTGGGGCGTCAGTGGCTTGCCTCCTATCCTGCCGCTGTGGCCTTCAGCGTGCACGGCCCGATTGAAAACCACTCGGGGCGACAGTTAACGGCGCAGGATCCCCACTTCCACCAACAAGGTTTTCACACACGCATTAACTCCAGCTGGGGGAATGGTGTATTATCCGCCCCCTTGCTCGGCCGCTTCAACGTCAGCAATGTGCTGGCCGCGATGGGCGCCATGCTGGTGCTCGGTTATGACTTCAACGAGCTGCTGGCAACGGCACCTCAATTGCAGCCGGTGACTGGCCGCATGGAGTGCTTCGGTGGCGGCAATGCGCCGCTCGCCGTGGTCGATTATGCCCATACCCCGGATGCGCTGGAGAAGGCATTGCAGGCCCTGCGGGTGCACTGCGAGGGCCAGCTCTGGTGTCTGGTTGGCTGTGGTGGCGACCGGGATCGCGGCAAGCGTCCCATGATGGCCGCCATGGCAGAGCAACATGCGGATCGCGTGATCCTGACCGACGACAACCCCCGTACCGAGGAGCCGGCCCAGATCATGGCCGACATGGTGGCGGGCCTTCGCGATCCTGCTGCCGTGCAGATCGAGCACGACAGGGTCAAGGCGATCACCCTGGCTCTCGGCCAGGCAAGCAAACAGGACATCATCCTGGTGGCCGGTAAGGGTCACGAGGATTATCAGATCATTGGAACCGACAAGCGGCACTACAGCGACCGGGAAACCGTCGCGGCCGCCTTGCACACATTATTGGAGTCATTCACATGATGACCCTCAGGCTTGCCGACCTGGCGCAGGTACTCGATGCCCGTCTGATCGGTGACGACGGCGAGATCACGGCTGTCAGTACCGACACCCGTACCCTGGGCGCGGGTGCCCTGTTTGTCGCGCTGCGCGGCGAGCGTTTCGACGCCCACGATTTCTGCGCGCAGGCGGTTGCCGCCGGGGCCTCTGCCCTGCTGGTCGAACGGGAATTGCCACTGGCCATTCCCCAGCTGGTTGTCACCGACAGTCTCAAGGGGCTGGGTCGCCTCGGCAAGCTGGTGCGCGAGCGCATCAACCCGAAAGTGCTGGCCATCACCGGCAGCTGTGGCAAGACCACGGTGAAAGAGATGGCGACTGCCATCCTGCGTCATGAAGGCGAGGTGCTGGCCACCGCCGGCAACTTCAACAACGAAGTGGGCGTGCCGCTGACCCTGCTGCGGCTCGAGCCGCAACACAAGTTTGCGGTGATGGAGCTGGGTGCCAACCATCCGGGCGAGATCGCCTGGACCACCTCACTGGCCCAGCCCGATGCCGCCCTCATCAACAACGTGGCGGCGGCTCATCTGGAGGGCTTCGGTTCTCTGGAAGGGGTCTTCCACGCCAAGAGCGAGATTTTTGAGGGGTTGGGCGAGGGCGGCACCGCCATCGTCAATGCCGACAACGAATTCTGGCCGAAGTGGCGTGAACTGGGCATCCAGTGTGCATTCTCCCTCGCAGATCAGAGTCAGTCCTTCCATGCCCGCAACATCGTGCTCAACGGGCAGGGCTGCGCCGAATTCGTGATGGTGACGCCGCAGGGTGAAATAAGCCTGACCCTGGCCATTCCAGGTCGCCACAACGTGGCCAATGCCCTGGCGGCCGCCGCCGGTTGTCTGGCGCTCGGTGCCTCGCTCGCCTCCGTCAAGGCGGGGCTGGAGCAGATGGCGCCGGTCAAGGGCCGCTTCTGCGTCCAGCGCTGGGGTGGTCTCACCCTGGTGGACGACACCTACAACGCCAGCGTGGAATCCGTGCTGGCGGGCATCGATGCCCTGACCGCCATGGGCGGCTACAAGGTGCTGGTATTCGGTGACATGAAGGAGTTGGGTGAGGAGTCTGCCGAGCAACACGCCCGGGTCGGACGCCACGCCCGTGAGCACGGTCTTGACGCCGTGCTGACAGTAGGGGAACAGAGTCGCCACACCGCAGATGCCGCGGCTGGTCGACATTTCGATAACAAGGCGTCGTTGTTTGAAGTGCTTGCGCAAATGATAAATACACATCAAGAAATTTCGATTCTGGTCAAGGGCGCCCGCGGCTCCCGCATGGAAGATATCGTCAAGATGGTCGTTGACCGTCAGGAGTCGGCCACATGCTAGTCTGGCTGGCGGAATTGCTCACCCCGCACTTCACCTTCTTCAACGTCTTCTCCTACCTGACGTTTCGCGCCATCCTGTCTATCATCACGGGTCTGGTGGTGGCACTCTGGATGGGGCCGCGCCTCATCCGCCGTCTGCAGATCATGAAGTTCGGCCAGGTGATCCGCAACGATGGTCCCGAATCCCACCTCAGCAAGAAAGGCACCCCGACCATGGGCGGCCTGATGATCATCGCCGCCATCTTCACCTCTGTGCTGCTCTGGTGCCGCCTCGACAACCCCTATGTGTGGCTGGTGCTGTTCGTGCTCGGTGCATACGGTGCCATCGGCTTCGCCGATGACTACCTCAAGGTGGTGCGCAAGAATACCGACGGTCTGATTGCCCGCTGGAAGTACTTCTGGCAGTCGGCGGTCGCGCTGGGCGTGGCCGTGTTCCTCTACACTACGGCCACCCACGATGGCCAGACCCAGCTGGTGGTGCCCTTCCTCAAGGATGTGATGCCGCAGCTCGGCCTGATGTTCATCGTGCTGACCTACTTCGTGATCGTCGGCACCTCCAACGCGGTCAACCTGACCGACGGTCTGGATGGGCTGGCCATCATGCCGACCGTGATGGTGGCGGGGGGCTTCGCACTGATCGCCTGGGCGACCGGCAACGTCAACTTCGCCAACTACCTGCACATTCCCTATGTGCCCTATACCTCGGAGCTGGTGATCGTCTGTACCGCCATCGTGGGTGCGGGTCTGGGCTTCCTCTGGTTCAACACCTATCCGGCCCAGGTCTTCATGGGGGACGTAGGCTCCCTGGCCCTCGGCGGCGCGCTCGGCACCATAGCCGTGCTGGTGCGTCAGGAGTTCCTGCTGGTGATCATGGGGGGCGTCTTCGTGATGGAGACCGTCTCCGTGATCCTGCAGGTGGGCTCCTACAAGCTGCGCGGCGTGCGGATCTTCCGCATGGCCCCGATCCATCACCATTATGAGAAGAAGGGTTGGCCGGAGCCGCGCGTCATAGTGCGCTTCTGGATCATCACCCTCATGCTGGTGCTGCTCGGCCTCGCCACCCTGAAGGTGAGGTAAGCCATGGTCATCATCATAGGACTCGGCAAAACCGGACTCTCCTGCGTCGATTACTTCCTCGGCCGTGGCGTCACGCCTCTGGTGATGGATACCCGCGCCAACCCGCCGGGCAAGGAGCAACTGCCCGCCGAGGTCGAACTGATCCAGGGGCTGGACGGCGATCTGCTCAAGCAGGCCCACATGATAGTGGCGAGCCCGGGCATTGCCCTCGCGACCCCCGAGCTGAAAGCCGCGGCCGAGTTCGGGGTGAGCATAGTCGGCGATATCGAGCTGTTCGTGCGCGAGACCCAGGTACCTGTCATCGCCATCACAGGTTCCAACGGCAAGAGCACTGTCACCACCCTGGTCGGCGAGATGATTGCCGAGGCGGGTCTCAAGGTCGGCGTCGGTGGCAACATAGGTACCCCGGCGCTGGAACTGCTCAAGCAGCCGATGGATCTCTGCGTGCTGGAGCTCTCCAGCTTCCAGCTGGAGACCACACACAGCCTGCGTGCGGCCGCCTCCGTGGTGTTAAACCTCAGTGAAGATCACATGGATCGCTATCAGGGCATGGCCGACTACCGCGCCGCCAAGATGGAGATCCATCAGCATTCCCAGCACATCCTGATCAACCGCGACGATGCCCAGACCCTGCCCGATGTGGGTCAGGTGTGGCAGAGCTTCGGCCTCGACTGCAACGGCTATGGCCGCTGCCTGCTGGAGGGCCGCCACTGGCTGACCCTGCACGGGGAGCCGCTGCTCGCCGTGGACGAAATGAAGATTGTCGGTGCCCACAATCAGGCCAACGCCCTGGCGGCCATGGCCCTGTGCGATGCGGTGGGCATTCCCCGCGAGCCGCAACTCGCCGTGCTGCGCCGCTTCGAAGGCCTGCCCCACCGTGCCCGCTTCGTGCGGGAGGTGAACGGGGTGCGCTGGATCAACGACTCCAAGGCCACCAACGTGGGGGCGACCCTGGCCGCCGTGGCCGGTGTGCGTGAATCTGTGAAAGGCCGGTTGCTGTTGCTGGCCGGTGGCCAGGGCAAGGGCCAGGACTTTGGCCCTGTGCAGGCGCTGCTCGGCAGCCAGATCGATCACATGTACTGCTTCGGTCAGGATGCCGAGGTGCTGCTGGCACTGGGCGAGCAGACCGAGCGGGTCGCCTCCCTCGAAGCCGCAGTTGCCAAGGCCGCCGCCGATGCCAGACCCGGTGACTGGGTGCTGCTGGCGCCGGCCTGCGCCAGCCTGGATCAGTTCAAGTCTTTCGAAGCGCGCGGTGATCGTTTCACCGAGCTGGTGCAGACCTTATGAACGCCCTTGGCGCCATCGCAGGTGTGCTGCAACGCTGGTTGTTACCGGCGCGCCCGGCGGGTCTCTACGATCGGCAACTGGTGGTGCTGGCACTGGCCTTGATGGCTGTGGGTCTGGTGATAGTGGCTTCGGCCTCGATCCCGGAGGGGATCGCCATCAACAACGATCCCTTCATGTTCGTGAAGCGCCACGGCCTCTTCCTGGTGATGGCGCTCGGCATCTCCTGGTTCGTGCTGCAGGTGCCCATGGCCCGCTGGCAGCACTACAACGGCCCCATGCTGGTGCTGGCCATCATAATGCTGGTGCTGGTGCTGCTGGTGGGCCGCAGTGTCAACGGTTCCATCCGCTGGCTGCCGCTCGGCCCCTTCAACCTGCAGCCGGCCGAGTTCGGCAAGCTGGCGCTGTTCGTCTATCTGGCGGGCTACCTGGTGCGCCGTCAGAGCGAGGTACGCGAGCGCTTCATCGGCTTCATGAAGCCGATGGCCGTGCTGTTCGTGGTGGCCATACTGCTGCTGGCCCAGCCCGACCTGGGATCCGTGGTGGTGATGTTTGTGACCTCGCTGGGCATGCTGTTCCTGGCGGGGGCGCGGCTGGTGCAGTTCATCGGCCTCATCCTGGTAGGGGTGAGCGCAGTGGTGACCCTGATCATCGCCGAGCCTTACCGGATGCGGCGGGTGACCTCCTTCCTCGACCCCTGGGCCGATCCGTTCGGCAGCGGCTACCAGCTGACCCAGTCGCTGATGGCGTTCGGTCGTGGCAGCTGGTTTGGCGAGGGGCTTGGCAACTCGATCCAGAAGATGGAGTACCTGCCGGAGGCGCACACCGACTTCGTGTTTGCGATCCTGGGCGAAGAGCTGGGCTACGTGGGCGTGCTGGGCGCGCTCTTCCTCATCTTCGCGCTGGCATTCAAGGCACTCAAGCTGGGGCACCAGGCACTGGTGGCCGAGCGCTTGTATGAAGGCTATCTGGCCATCGGCATCGGCATCTGGTTCAGCTTCCAGACCTTCGTCAACGTCGGTGCCGCCAGCGGCATGATGCCGACCAAGGGTCTGACCCTGCCGCTGGTCAGCTACGGTGGTTCCAGTCTCATCATCATGATGGTGGCGGTGAGCATGTTGATTCGTATCGATTTCGAGTTGCGCCAGGCCAGTGCCCAGGCGCGCGTGCGGGAGGTTTCGTGAGCAAGACTCTGTTGGTGATGGCGGGCGGTACCGGGGGCCATGTGTTCCCCGGCCTGGCCGTGGCCGATCGCCTCAAGGCCCAGGGCTGGACCATTCACTGG
Organism: Aeromonas bestiarum; assembly: GCF_000819745.1. Lineage (GTDB taxonomy): Bacteria > Pseudomonadota > Gammaproteobacteria > Enterobacterales > Aeromonadaceae > Aeromonas > Aeromonas bestiarum. The sequence goes on from NZ_CDDA01000006.1 coordinate 50,533, forward strand.
CTCGGCACCGCCGACCGGATGGAGGCAGAGCTGGTGCCTGCCCACGGTTATCCCATCTCCTTCATCGACATTCAGGGGGTGCGCGGCAATGGCATCAAACGTCTGCTGGCTGCCCCCTATCGCATCGTCAAATCCGTGCTGCAGGCGCGCCGTGTGCTCAAGACCATACGGCCCGACGTGGTGCTCGGTATGGGGGGCTTTGCCTCCGGCCCGGGCGGTGTGGCGGCCTGGCTGTCCGGCATTCCCTTGCTGTTGCACGAGCAGAATGCGGCGGCCGGCCTGACCAACAAGCTGCTGGCGCGCCTCGCCAAGCGGGTGCTGATGGCGTTCCCGGGGGCGTTTGCACCGAGTCGTCGCACCGCAGTGGTGGGCAATCCGGTGCGTCCCGAAGTGGTAGCCCTGCCGGATCCGCAATTGCGCAGCAGCGCAGAGCCGCTGCACCTGCTGATCGTCGGTGGCAGCCTGGGTGCCCGGGTGCTCAACGAGCAGGTTCCGCCAGCCGTTGCTGCTGCCGGTGTCCCCATTGCGGTGCGTCATCAGTGCGGCAAGGGCAACCGTGAGGCCGTCGCGCAGGCGTATGCCGGGCAGGGCGTCGAAGCCGAGGTGAGCGAATTTATCAAGGACATGGCCGATGCCTACGCCTGGGCCGATCTGGTGGTGTGTCGCGCGGGGGCCCTGACGGTCTCCGAAGTCGCTGCCGCCGGGGTCGCCGCCATTTTTGTGCCACTGCCCCATGCGGTGGATGATCACCAGACCCGCAATGCCCTGACCCTGGTCGACGGCGGCGGTGCTGAATTCCTGCCCCAATCCGAGCTGACCACGGCCTCGCTGGCCGCACGCCTCAGCTGGCTTGCCGGCCGCAGGGAAACCCTATTGAACATGGCCCAAGCTGCCCGTCGCGTCGCTATTACCGATGCCGCCGAGCGGGTTGCCGATGAGTGTAAACGACTCGCCGCTGGGCAGACTGAGAGAGAACTATGACCAAGGTTGAACTGGCAAAACTGCGTACCCTGATCCCCGAAATGCGTCGCGTGCGTCGCATCCACTTTATCGGAATAGGTGGCGCCGGTATGGGCGGGATCGCCGAGGTGCTTGCCAACGAAGGGTATCAGGTAACCGGATCGGATCTGGCCCGCAATGCGGTGACCGAGCGGCTGGCGTCGCTGGGGGCTCATATCTTCGTGGGCCACAGCGCCGAGCATGTGAGCGAGGCGAGCGTGGTGGTGGTCTCTACCGCCATCAAGCAGGACAACCCCGAGCTGCTGGCCGCCCGCGAGCTGCGTATCCCCGTGGTGCGCCGCGCCGAGATGCTGGCCGAGCTGATGCGTTTCCGTCACGGCATCGCCATCGCCGGCACCCACGGCAAGACCACCACCACCAGTCTGGTGGCGAGCATCTATGCCGAAGCCGATCGTGATCCGACCTTCGTCATCGGTGGCCTGCTCAACAGCGCCGGCACCAATGCCCGCCTGGGCAGCAGCCGTTATCTGATCGCCGAAGCGGACGAGAGCGACGCCTCCTTCCTGCATCTGCAGCCCATGGTTTCCATAGTGACCAACATCGAAGCGGATCACATGGACACCTATGGCGGTGACTTCTCCCGCTTGAAGGCCACCTTCATCGACTTTTTGCACAACCTGCCCTTCTACGGTCTGGCCGTGGTGTGTGTGGATGATCCCGTGATCCGTGGCATGCTGCCGGAGATCGCCCGTCCGACCATCACCTATGGTCTCTGCGATGATGCCGACGTGCAGGTGCTGGACTTCGTGCAGACCAGCAACCGCAGCCGTTTCCGGGTCCGTCGCGCGGGCGCCGGTGAGCTGGAAGTGACCCTGAACCTGCCGGGCATCCACAATGCGCTCAATGCCGCTGCAGCGATTGCGGTCGCTACCGAAGACGGGATCGGCGATGATGCCATCATCCGGGCGCTGGCCAAGTTTGAAGGCGTGGGTCGCCGCTTCCAGCAATATGGCGAATTCGAGACCGGCCGTGGCAAGGCCATGCTGGTGGACGACTACGGTCACCACCCGAGCGAAGTCAAGGTGACCATCAATGCCGCTCGTGCCGGCTGGCCCGAGAAGCGCCTGGTCATGGTATTCCAGCCGCACCGCTACACCCGTACCCGCGATCTCTATGAAGATTTTGCGGACGTGCTCTCCAAGGTGGATGTGCTGGTGATGCTGGAGGTCTATGCCGCCGGTGAAGAGCCCATCCCGGGGGCCGATGGCCGCGCCCTGTGCCGCTCCATCCGCTCCCGTGGCAACCTGGAACCCATCTTTGTCGCTACCCCGGACGACGTACCCGCCGTGCTGGCAGGACTGGTCGGCGAGGGGGATCTGGTGCTGACCCAAGGCGCGGGGAACGTAGGTGCACTGGCACGCCGTCTCGGCGAGATGAAATTGAGCATAGAGAGCATGAAATCCGGCGCCTGAGGGCCCAATGAGTATTTTGACCGCCAAGCCGGGGCCTATATAATGGCGGACCGGTCTGCAAAGGGCCGGCATGGCGCGTTAAACGGGGAAAGATCGGGTGGAGGCAAGGGCACAAGGGCGCACCAAGGGTGGTTTCATTGCAGGGGTGGGATTTTTCATCCTGGTCATGTGGGGCTTCTACCAGACAGCGCTGGATGTTAAAGGTTGGCTGACGGATGCCAATCGGTTGCCTATGAGCGAGCTGTTGCTGCAGGGGCAACACCAGTATTTGCAGACCGACGAGTTGCGTAACGCCGTGCTGGATGGTGCCGAGCTGCGTAACTTCTTCGAGCTGGATGTAAACGAATTGCAGGCGCGATTGAACGCCTTGCCTTGGGTGGCCCAGGTCTCTGTACGCAAGAAGTGGCCCAACAAGATCAAGGTCTATCTCACCGAGCAGGCGGTAGCGGCACGTTGGAATGGCAACCGCTTCGTCAACACCAAGGGTGAGGTGTTCAGTGCGCCGGACAGGGTGAAGACCCCCCTGATGCAGCTATCCGGGCCGGAAGATCAGGCCGTCAAGGTACTGGAAGCCAGCCGTCAGTACGAGGCGCAGCTGGCGGCCAAGGGATACAAGCTGCTGGGAGTGAATCTGACTCCCCGCCATGCCTGGGAACTGACCCTGGATGGCAACATTCAGCTGTTTTTGGGGCGCTCGGATATAGCGCTTCGACTGCAGCGGTTTATCGATGCTTTTCCGATCATCGAACCCCGTGAGCAGGTTGCTTATGTGGATCTTCGATACGACACCGGAATGGCAGTTGGCTGGAAGAAGAACGAAGAGAAAGTGAATGACCAAAACCGCAGATAGAAATCTGATTGTCGGACTGGATATCGGCACAACCAAGGTGGCGGTTCTGGTTGGCGAAGTGCTGCCAGACGGTGAGCTCAATGTCATCGGCATGGGCAGTCACGCCTCTCGTGGCATGGATAAGGGCGGGGTCAACGATCTCGATTCCGTGGTCAAGTCCCTGCGTCGTGCGGTGGAAGAGGCCGAGATGATGGCCGACTGCCAGATCAGCTCCGTGTATCTGGGGCTGTCCGGCAAGCACATCGATTGCCGCAACGAAACCGGCATGGTGCCCATCTCCGATGAGGAGGTGACCCAGGAGGACGTGGACAACGTCATCCACACCGCCAAATCGGTGCGCTTGTCCGATGAGCTGAGGGTGCTGCACGTGCTGCCCCAGGAGTTCGCCATCGATTACCAGGAAGGCATCAAGAACCCGGTCGGCCTGTCCGGGGTCCGGATGGCCGCCAAGGTGCACCTGATCACCTGCCACAACGACATGGCCCGCAACATTGAGAAATGTGTGGAGAAAGTCGGTCTGCGGGTGGATCAGCTGATCTTCTCCGCGCTGGCTTCCAGCTATGCCGTGCTGACCGAAGACGAGAAAGAGCTGGGTGTCTGCGTGGTGGACATAGGTGGCGGTACCATGGACATGTCGCTGTTTACCGGCGGTGCCCTGCGCCACACCAAGGTGATCCCGTACGCCGGCAGCACTGTGACCAGCGACATCGCCTACGCCTTCGGCACACCGCCGCTGGACGCAGAAGCGATCAAGGTGCGCTACGGCTGCGCCCTCGGCCGTCTGGTCAGCAAGGAAGACAATATTGAAGTACCCAGTGTCGGCGGTCGTCCGGCGCGTAGCCTGCAACGGCAGACACTGGCCGAAGTGATTGAGCCCCGTTACACCGAGTTGCTCTCCATGGTGAATGATGAGCTGGTGCGGGTACAAAGCGAATTGAAAGCGCAGGGGGTCAAGCATCAGCTGGCTGCCGGTGTGGTCTTGACCGGCGGCGCTGCCCAGATCGAAGGCATTGTGGAGTGCGCAGAGCAGATATTCCAGAGCCAGGTCCGGGTAGGAGAGCCCATGAACATACGTGGTTTGAGTGATTACGTGCAGGCGCCTGTGTACTCGACTGCGGTCGGGTTGCTGCAGTATGGCCGCACCCATCAAGCCACTGGTAGCAACAAAGAATATGCCGCCAAGGCAAGCGTCGGTGGCCTGGTCAAACGGGTTAGCAACTGGCTGCGTGGCGAGTTCTAAGAATTTTGCTGAGTCAGGCAAATAAAGCGGAGAGACAACATGTTTGAATTTATGGATAGCCACACTGACGAAGCCGTCATTAAAGTGATTGGTGTGGGTGGCGGCGGCGGTAACGCGGTCGAGCACATGGTTCGTCAAAACATCGAAGGTGTCGAGTTCATTACCGTCAACACCGACGCCCAGGCTCTGCGTAACTCCAGCGCCAACACAACCCTGCAGATCGGCGGTGGCATCACCAAGGGTCTGGGTGCCGGAGCCAATCCGGAAGTGGGTCGTGATGCGGCCATGGAAGACAGGGAAGCGCTGCGTGAGCTGCTGACCGGTTCCGACATGGTGTTCATCGCCGCCGGCATGGGTGGTGGTACCGGTACAGGTGCTGCGCCTATCGTGGCCGAAGTGGCCCGCGAGATGGGCATACTGACAGTTGCTGTCGTAACCAAGCCGTTCTCCTTCGAAGGGAAGAAGCGGATGGGCTTCGCCGCCCACGGCATCGAAGAGCTGTCCAAGAACGTCGACTCCCTGATCACCATCCCCAACGACAAGTTGCTGAAGGTGCTGGGTCGTGGCATCTCCCTGCTGGACGCCTTCAAGGCAGCCAACGATGTGCTGCTGGGTGCGGTACAGGGCATTGCCGAGCTGATCACCCGTCCGGGCTTGATCAACGTCGACTTCGCGGACGTGCGTACCGTGATGCGTGAAATGGGTACCGCCATGATGGGTACAGGTTCCGCCTCCGGTGATGACCGTGCCGAAGAAGCGGCCGAGAAAGCCATCTCCAGCCCGCTGCTGGAAGACGTGGATCTGGCCGGTGCCCGTGGCATCCTGGTCAACATCACCGCCGGCATGGACATGACCATCGAAGAGTTCGAAACCGTGGGTAACGCGGTCAAGGCCTTCGCCTCCGAAAACGCCACCGTGGTGGTGGGTACCGTAATCGACCCGGAAATGCACGACGAACTGCGTGTGACCGTGGTTGCCACCGGTATCGGTGCCGAGCGCAAGCCCGACATCACGCTGGTGAAGAACAACATGGTACAAGAGCGTCCGGCCCGTCAGCCCCTGATCAGCGAAGCCCTGCAGTCTCGCGTGATGGAAGAGGCACCGGCCAAGGTGGTCAACGCCGAGCCGCAAGCTCGTCGCGAACCGGATTATCTCGATATTCCTGCGTTCCTGCGCAAGCAAGCTGACTAAGCCTCTAATGGCACTAGTTTGTTTGTTGCTTAAGGAATGTGCTAAGATGGCCTGCCAACGACCATCTGGTCCGGAATATGAGCTGTTAAGCGGATACGCCCATGATTAGACAAAGAACCTTGAAAACGAGTGTCCAGGCCACCGGTGTGGGCCTGCATTCGGGCCGGAAAGTCACAATGACGTTCCGTCCGGCGCCTGTTAACACAGGGATCGTTTACTTGCGTACCGATCTTGATCCTGTGGTAGCGCTGCCAGCCAATGCCGATCAGGTGCGTGATACCGTGCTTTGTACCGCTCTGGTCAACGAAGCCGGTGTCCGTGTCTCTACCATTGAGCACCTTTCTGCCGCGCTGGCCGGGATGGGGATCGACAACCTCTATGTCGAGGTTGACGCGCCCGAGATCCCGGTGATGGACGGCAGTGCGCACCCCTTTATCTACCTGCTGCAAGAAGTCGGTATCCGTGAACAAAATGCGGCCAAGCAGTTTGTGCGGATCAAGCAGAGCATCCGGGTTGAAGACGGCGACAAGTGGGCGGAATTCCACCCCTATCGCAACGGCTTCAAGATGGATCTCGAGATCGACTTCCAGCATCCGGTATTTGAAGGACGCAATCAGCGTTGCGTGCTGGATTTCTCCGGTGCCTCTTTCGTGAAAGAGATCAGTCGTGCCCGTACTTTCGGTTTCATGCGTGACATCGAGTACCTGCGTTCCCAGAACCTGGCGCTGGGCGGAAGCCTGGAAAACGCCGTGGTACTGGATGACTATCGGGTACTGAACGAAGATGGTCTGCGTTATGAAGACGAATTCGTCAAACACAAGATGTTGGATGCGATCGGTGACCTGTACATGTGTAACCGCAGCATCATTGGCGAATTCCGTGCCTACAAGACGGGTCATGCCCTGAACAACAAGCTGCTGCGTGCCTTGCTGGCCAAGCAGGAGGCCTGGGAACTGGTGACCTTCGAGGGTGAGGGCGACAAAGCGCCCATCGCTTACTACGATAACGGTCTGGTTCTGGCCTGATAGCTGTGCAACGGAACGTCGGTCCTCTCTCCGCACCGACGTTCCGTCATTTGTTTACTCCATCCTTTAATACCGATTATCTCCCGGTTTTATTACCCGTGCTGGCTCTTGGCCTCACCTGACCGAGCAGACTGATTTCTATGAGCATTACCCTGATCCTCAACGGCAAGCAGCGACGCAAGTTGCACTTACCCAAACAACGTCTGGCCTGGGTCGGCGGTATCCTCTTCACTGTATTGGCCCTGGGTGGTGGTTGGCTCTGGCAGAGCTGGCACCAGAAAATGGAGGCGCTGGAAGTCGCGCTGGCCATGGCCGAACAGCAAAAATCCACGCAAGGGGCCGATGAAGCCCGCGAACAGCTTGCCATGCTGGCTGCCCAGGTGGGCACCATGCAGGGGCAGCTGGGTCGCCTCAATGCGCTCGGCGAGCGGCTGACCGAGAAGGCAGACCTCGATCCCGAGGAGTTCAATTTCAAGGAGTTGCCCCCCATGGGCGGCCCTTCCTATGATGCGGATCTGGAAGTCAGCCTCAACGAGCTGCAGGATTCCATGAAGCATCTCAGCCAGCAGCTCAGCAGTCGTGAAGAGCAGCTGTCGGTACTTGAATCTTTCATCATGAATCACCATATAACCGATGCCGGTTTTATTTCCGGTTCGCCGGTCAAGCAGGAGCGAGTTTGGGTCTCCTCTGGCTTCGGTGGTCGGGTCGATCCGTTCAACGGTCGCGCCAAGATGCATAAAGGGGTGGATTTCCGTGGCAAGCCCGGCACTCCCATCCTGGCCACAGGCCCGGGCATCGTCAGCTGGGCGGGCCGTCATCCGGAATTTGGCAACATGGTGGAGATCAACCATGGCAATGGTTTGGTGACCCGCTATGCCCACAACTCCAAGTTGCTGGTCGAAGTGGGCACCCTGGTCGATGAGGGCCAGAAGATTGCCTTGATGGGACGCACCGGTCGCGCGACCGGGGTCCATTTGCATTACGAAGTATTGAAAGACGGTCGTCAGGTCAACCCCGCACGCTTTCTTAATGCCAGACGGGGTTAGGTTTTTTTCTCCAGGTTCCAGTGACGGAACACTTATATAACCAGAAATAGTTGGTACCCATGATTAGCACACTGCTCACCAAGATTATCGGCAGCCGGAACGACAGAACGCTCAAGGCTTTGCGCAAAATTGTAAAACAGATCAATGCGATGGAGCCTCAGTTCGAGGCCCTGTCCGATCAGGAGTTGCAGGCCAAGACAGCTGAATATCGTCAGCGTCTGGAGCAGGGTGAGACGCTGGAGCAGTTGCTGCCGGAAGCATTCGCCACCGTGCGTGAAGCCTCCCGCCGGGTGTTTGGCATGCGTCATTTCGACGTGCAGCTGATCGGTGGCATGGTGCTGAACTCCAACCGCATCGCCGAGATGAAGACTGGTGAAGGTAAGACCCTCACCGCGACCCTGCCGGCCTACCTGAACGCCCTGAGTGGTCGTGGCGTGCACGTGGTGACGGTCAACGACTATCTGGCCAAGCGTGATGCCGAGGCGAACCGCCCCCTGTTCACCTTCCTCGGCATGACGGTCGACTGCAACGTGCCAGGCATGGATGCGTCCCAGAAGCGTGACGCCTACGCCGCCGACATCACCTACGGTACCAACAACGAATTCGGTTTCGATTACCTGCGCGACAACATGGCGTTTTCGCCGGAACAGCGCGTGCAGCGTCCGCTCAACTACGCGCTGGTGGATGAGGTGGATTCCGTGCTCATCGATGAAGCCCGTACCCCGCTCATCATCTCCGGCCCGGCCGAAGACAGCTCAGCCCTCTATATCCAGGTCAACAAGCTGATCCCCGAGCTGATCAAGCAGGACAAGGAAGACACAGAGGAGTACACGGGTGAAGGTCACTACACGGTCGACGAGAAGAACCGTCAGGCCCTGTTGACCGAAAACGGCCAGATCTTCGTGGAAGAGCTGCTCAAGCGAGAGGGGCTGCTGGCAGAAGAGGACTCTCTGTTCTCCGCCACCAACATCAGCCTGCTGCACCACGTCAACGCCGGTCTGCGCGCCCACACTCTGTTTGAGCGCAACGTCGACTACATAGTGCAAAAAGACGAGATCGTCATCGTCGACGAACACACGGGTCGCACCATGCCGGGCCGTCGCTGGTCCGATGGTCTGCACCAGGCCGTCGAGGCGAAGGAAGGGGTCAAGATCCAGAACGAGAACCAGACTCTGGCCTCCATCACCTTCCAGAACTACTTCCGTCTCTATGACAAGCTGGCGGGCATGACGGGTACTGCGGATACCGAAGCCTTTGAATTCCAGCAGATTTATGGCCTGGATACAGTCGTTATCCCGACCAACAAGCCGATGGTGCGCAAAGACATGGGCGATCTGGTCTATCTGACCGCCAATGAGAAATACGCCGCCATCATCGAGGATATCCGTCAGTGCGTGGCCAAGGGCCAGCCGGTACTGGTCGGTACCGTCTCCATCGAAAACTCGGAGCTGCTCTCCGGCATCCTGACCAAGGAAGAGATCCCGCACAAGGTGCTGAACGCCAAGTTCCACGCCATGGAAGCTGAGATAGTCGCTCAGGCGGGTCAACTCGGCGCCGTTACCATAGCGACCAACATGGCCGGTCGTGGTACCGACATAGTGCTGGGTGGCAACTGGCAGGCGGAGATTGCCCAGCTGGAGAATCCGAGTGACGAGCAGATCAGCGAAATCAAGGCCGCCTGGCAGATCCGCCACGATGCCGTGCTGGCTGCCGGTGGCTTGCACATCATAGGTACCGAGCGACACGAATCCCGTCGCATCGACAACCAGCTGCGCGGCCGTTCCGGTCGTCAGGGTGACCCGGGTTCCTCCCGCTTCTATCTCTCCATGGAAGATACCCTGATGCGGATCTTCGCCTCCGATCGTGTCACCGGCATGATGAAGAAGCTGGGCATGGAAGAGGGCGAAGCCATCGAGCACCCCTGGGTAACCAAGGCCATCGAAAACGCCCAGCGCAAGGTGGAGGGTCGCAACTTCGACATCCGCAAGAGCCTGCTCGAGTTTGATGACGTGGCCAATGACCAGCGCAAGGTGGTCTATGAGCAGCGCAACGAGCTGCTGGACACCAACGATATCTCCGACACCATTAACGTCATCCGTGACGACGTCTACGGCGCCGTGATCGACGAGTACATTCCGCCCCAGTCTCTGGAAGAGATGTGGGATGTGCCGGGCCTGGAAGCGCGCCTGAAGGCCGACTTCGCACTGGATCTGCCACTGCAGCAGTGGCTGGCGGAAGATGACAAGTTGTATGAAGAGAAGCTGCGCGAGCGCATTCTGGAAGAAGCCACCAAGCTCTATGCCCACAAGCAGGAGATGGTCGGTATCGATGTGCTGCGCAACTTCGAGAAAGCCGTGATGCTGCAAACCCTGGATGGCCTGTGGAAGGAGCATCTGGCGGCCATGGATCACCTGCGTCAGGGCATCCATCTGCGCGGCTACGCCCAGAAGAACCCCAAGCAGGAGTACAAGCGCGAATCCTTCGATCTGTTCACCCAGATGCTGGAAACCCTCAAGCGCGACGTGGTCAGCATACTGAGCCGGGTACAGGTGCAGGGCCGTGACGTGGAGGCGCTGGAAGAACAGCAGCGTCAACAGGCGGAAGCCGCTCCCCACACTTATACCCATGCCGCCGCAGAGAGCCAGCTGGCCGATGAAGAGGCCGCTGCCGAAGAGGGTCACACTACCTTCGTGCGGGATGAGCAGAAGGTCGGTCGCAACGATCCCTGCCCCTGCGGCTCCGGCAAGAAATACAAGCACTGCCACGGTCAGTTGACCTGATCGATCCGATGCCATCACAAGGCGGGCCCAGTGCCCGCTTTGTTATTAGTGGCGATGAATACCGTGGCAGCAAGTGACAGAGGTAATAGAGATGGAACAGAAAAAACGGCTCTGGGTGGCGGTTGGCGTCATCGAGAATGAACGGGGCGACATCTTCATCGCCAAGCGCTCTTCAGACCGCCATCAGGGCGATCGCTGGGAGTTTCCGGGTGGCAAGGTGGAGGCGGGGGAAGACCTGCTCACCGCGCTGGACAGGGAGCTGTGGGAAGAGATTGGCATCCGGGTGCTGGATTGCGCCCCCTTCATGGAGCTGCACCACGATTACCCCGAGAAGCAGGTGTTGCTGGATATCTGGAAGGTGACCCGTTTCAGCGGCGAGCCGTTCGGCAAGGAGGGGCAGGAGTGTCTGTGGGTGCCGCTGGCATCGCTGCATGAATACCGGTTCCCGGATGCCAACGGTCCTATCGTGGCGCGGCTGCAAGCCTCTCTGACCACCTGATGCGGATTGGATATCCGTCGCTGAATCATTTGCGTGGATATGGCATAGAAATTAAAAAAGGGCCTTGTGGGCCCTTTTTTGTGCGCGGCTCATTGCCACTGCTCACCCTCTTCCGGGTAAGGTAGCAGCTCCGGATTGATGGGGCCCGGGATGCGTTTCTCCTCGTTGGCCCACTCGCCCAGATCGATCAGCTGGCAGCGTTTGCAACAGAAGGGCCGAAACGGGCTCTGGGGGCCCCACTCCAGCTCGGTTTTACAGGTCGGGCATTTTATCTTGGTGACCATTCTTGCTCCTTAGCAGCAGGCGAGCTGGAAGGGGACATCGCCAATCTGCTGCTCTGTGGTTGGCAGGAAGCGCAGGGCGAAACGGTTCTTATGGCCGCTCAGCGTCGGATAGCACTGCTGGGCGCCGGGCAGGCGGATCCGGATCAGCTCGGCACTCTCGGCGGTATCCTGGAAGAAACCGTTGGTGGCGATCTGATCGCTGAAGTTGCCGGACTCGCGCCACAGCCGCAGCAGCAGGGAGATGGCATTCATCAGCAGGTTGATGTCGCTGAGCCACAGCTGCATCTGCTGATGGCGAGCGACAGCCGGGGTGCCGAGCCAGTGGTGCAGTTGCGGCACATCGAAGGCGCACAGGCCGCCAGGGATGGAGAAGCGCTGGCGGATGGAGCCGAGCAGCCGATCTTCTTTCAGTCTGGCACCGGGACGCGGGGCGCTGAGCAGGTTGCGAGAGAGCTGGGTGCTCTCCTGCTGCATCTGCTTGATCTGCTCCAGGTCGACATCCGGCAGGCTGGCCCAGTGGCTCAGACGCTGGCCTAGACGTTCCAGATCCTTGATGAGATCGGCCCGCAGATCGCCACGCTCCAGCAGCTCCTGCAGATCGAACAGCCCCTTGAAGAAGGCGATGTGTGCCCAGGACTGGTCACTCTCCAGATTGTCGCGGATCTGGGAAAACAGGGACTCCAGACGAAGATAAGTCCGGCTTTTTTCATTGAGAGGGAAATCGTAAATCATGCCTAATCCTGGCCAGCCATAAACCGGCCTAGTGTACTCACACTTGGCTGGCTTGTTGAGAGGCAAATGCCATATATGTCTCGTGCAGCGCTAAAATACGCGGCTTTATGGTCTCGGGTGCGCCATTCTTGTTATCCAGCACGTCATCGGCTGCTGCGAGCCGTTCCGCACGACTCGCCTGGGCGGCCAGAATGGCCTGCGCCTGCTCTCGGCTCACGCCGTCCCGACGGCAGGTTCGCTCAATCTGGGTCGCCTCGTCCACGTCGATCACCAGCACCCGGTTGGCAAGGCCGGTGAGCTTGTTTTCCACCAACAGCGGCACCACCAGCAGACAATAGGGGGAACGGGCGGCGGCGCACCGGCGCAGCATCTCCTGGCGGATCAGGGGGTGGAGCAGGGCATTGAGCCAGACCTTGGCGTCCGGGTCGCTGAATACCCGTTCCCGCAGGCTGCGTCGATCGAGCTGGCCATCAGCGGTGATGACATCCGGGCCAAAATGGGCCGCGATGGCGGCAAGGGCCGGGGTGCCGGGTTCCACGACTTCGCGAGCGATGACGTCCGCATCCACTACGTCTATGCCAAGCTCGGCAAATTGATTGGCTATGGTGGTTTTACCGCTGCCGATACCACCTGTGATGGCAACTACATACATGGGTCAGAACACCCTTTTTCAGAGGAAAGTCGTGAGATACCAGCGGGTGATGCTATCGCCCCACAGCAGCGCAATCCAGCCCGCGATGGCGAGATAGGGGCCAAAGGGAATGGGTTTGCTCTGATGGTGATTGCGCAGCAGGATCAGGCCTATGCCCATGAAGGCGCCAACCAGGGAGGAGAGCAGCAGCACTATGGGCAGCGCCTGCCAGCCCAGCCAGGCACCCAGCGCGGCCAGCAGCTTGAAGTCGCCATAGCCCATACCCTCCTTGCCGGTGAGCAGCTTGAAGGCCCAATAGAGGCTCCATAGCACCAGATAACCGGCCATGGCGCCGATCACCGCATCGCCAAGCGACACAAAACCGCCCAGCAAATTGAACAGCAACCCGCCCCACAGTAGGGGCAGGGTGAGCTGGTCCGGCAGCAGCATCTTGTCGAGATCGATGAAGGTGAGTGCCATCAGTACCCAGGTCAGCAGCAGGGCCGCCAACGTGCCCCAGCCCGGTGTGAGTGTCATGGCAACGGCTACCGAGAGCAGCGCCGTCAGCAGCTCGACCAGCGGATAGCGGGCCGATATGGGAGCCTGGCAGCTTCGGCAGCGACCCCTGAGCCAGAGCCAGCTCAGCAGGGGGATGTTTTCCAGTGCCGTGATGGGGTGATTGCAGTGGGGGCAGCAGGATCGCGGCACCATCAGGTTGTAGGGCGGCTCGTCGACCCCCTCGTCATCAGGGTTGAAGTAGCTGCGATATTCGGCCTGCCACTCCCGTTCCAGCATGATAGGCAGGCGATGGATCACCACGTTGAGAAAACTGCCGATCATCAGGGAAAAGAGAAATACCAGCAAGAGATAGAGCCAAGGCAAGCCGTGTGCCAGCTCGAGGAGAAGTGTCATAACCAACCGTCTGTCATGAAATGGGGGGAAGGGCATGCGTTGTGAGCGCATACCCTCGTGAATCAGCCTACTACGTCTCCCAACTTGAAGATGGGCAAGTACATGGCCACGACCATGCCACCAACCAGTACCCCCAGCACTACCATGATGAGGGGCTCGAGCAAGCTGGTGAGGCCGTCGACCAAGTCATCAACCTCTTGTTCGAAGATAGTCGCGACCTTGGAGAGCATATCATCGATGGCGCCTGACTCCTCGCCGATCATCACCATCTGGATCACCATGTCGGGGAAGAGGTCCACAGTGCGCATGGCCACGTTGATCTGCATGCCGGCGACCACCTCGTTGCGAATGGCCATGACGGCGGTGCGATAGACATAGTTGCCTGAAGCACCAGCGGCCGAGATCAGCGCATCCACCAGGGGGATGCCCGCCGAGAAGGTGGTGGAGAGGGTGCGGGCGAAGCGGGCCATGGCCGCCTTGTGCAGTATCATGCCGACCACGGGTATGGTGAGGATGAACTTGTCGGTATTGTCTTTGACCTTCTGGGAGGCGCGCCATGCCCGTACATAGAGGAAAATGGCGAACGCTGTGCCGCCAAAGATGACATACCACCAATGCTGCATGAAGCGGGAGATGCCGATGACAAACTGGGTGAAGATGGGCAGCTCGGCGCCGAAGCTCTTGAAGATGTCCTCAAACTGCGGGATGACGAACAGCAGCAGTATGGAGGTGACGACGATGGCGACCAAGATGACCATGGCCGGATAGAACATCGCCTTCTTGATCTTGGACTTGAGCGCTTCCGACTTTTCCCGATAGGTGGCGATGCGGTCATAGATGGTCTCCAGCGCACCGGATTGCTCCCCCGCCTCAACCAAATCACAATAGAGCGCATCAAAGTGGCGGGGATGGCGGCGCAGCGCCTCGGACATGGGGGTGCCGGTTTCCACGTCGGCGGCGATCTGCCCCATGAGCTCACGCATCGCGGCTTTTTCGTGGCTGCGGGCTATGATCTGCAGGCTCTGCACCAGGGGGACGCCAGCGGAGAGCATGGTGGTGATTTGACGGGAGACGATGGCAATATCCATCGGCTTGATCTTGGCGCCGCCCTTGGAGAATAACCCCTGGCTCTTCTTGCTCACCTTGGTGACGTTGACACCCTGCTTGCGCAGTTCAGCCTTGACCGTGTTGATACTGTCGGCCTGCAATTCACCGGAGACCTTCTGACCCTTGCGGTTCACTCCGCTCCAGCGGAAGGCGAAGACTTTCTTGGGGGCATTCTGTTTCTGCGTTAGCGTTGCCATCACTGCGTCCTGCAATTGGGCTCTGGTATCCCGCTCAATACCTTGCTATGCGGGTTGCCTTGGCCTGATGGAAATCCTCAGGGGCGCCGGCTTGGCGACACCTGGATGAATCAGCTTGATAGATATGCACTGTCAGTTGGTGGTCACCCGATTGATTTCTGCCAGGCTGGTCACTCCAATACGAGCCTTCTCAAGACCGGATATACGCAGAGTGCGCATCCCCTCTTTTTGAGCAATGGCCGCAATTTGTAGGGAGTTGGCACCTTGCATGATCAATTTTGCAATGTTTTCAGACATTAGCATGATTTCGTAGATACCGACCCGCCCTTTGTAGCCGCCCGAGCAATCCTTGCACCCCACGGGTTTGAACAGGCGCAGTCCGGCGGCCAGCTGCTGCTGGGTGAATCCCAGCTCCAGCAGTTCGGCTTCGGGTACCACCTCGGGTGCCTTGCAGTGATCGCACAGCTTGCGGGCGAGCCGCTGGGCCATGATCAGGGTCACCGAGGAGGCGATGTTGAAGGCGGGCACCCCCATGTTCATCATGCGGGTCAGGGTTTCGGCGGCCGAGTTAGTGTGCAGGGTGGAGAGCACCAGATGGCCTGTCTGGGCAGCCTTGATGGCGATCTCGGCGGTTTCCAGATCCCGGATCTCCCCCACCATGACCACGTCGGGATCCTGGCGAAGAAAGGAGCGCAGGGCGCTGGCGAAGGTCAGCCCTGCCTTGGGATTGACCTGTACCTGATTGACGCCGGGCAGGTTGATCTCCACCGGATCTTCGGCGGTGGAGATGTTCACCTCCGTGGTGTTGAGAATATTGAGACCGGTATAGAGAGAGACCGTCTTGCCCGAGCCGGTGGGGCCTGTCACCAGTATCATGCCCTGCGGTTTGGAGAGGGCGCGCAGATATTGGGCCTTCTGCCGGTCGTCGAAGCCGAGTTGCTCTATGTTGAGCCGCGCCGCCGAAGAGTCCAGCAGGCGGATGACGATCTTCTCTCCCCACATGGTGGGCAGGGTGTTGACCCGCATATCCATGGACTTGTTGCGAGACAGCTTCAGCTTGATGCGGCCATCCTGCGGCAGCCGCCGTTCGGCGATGTCGAGCCGTGCCATGACCTTGAGGCGGGCGGAGAAGCGGTTGGCCAGATTGACTGGTGGCGTCGCAATTTCGTGCAATATGCCGTCGATCCGAAAGCGGATGCGGTATTTGGTCTCATAGGGCTCGAAGTGCAGATCGGATGCGCCACGTTTGATGGCATCCATCATGATTTTATTGATGTATTTTACGATGGGGGCATCGTCGTCGGTAGTGTTGACGCTCTCATCGAGTCGTGAGTTTTCGTCCGAGACTTCCAGCTCGGAGATCTCGGATTCGTCGATGTCCTCCATGCCGAGGGCATCCTGATCATTTTCCAGCAGCTTGGCGATGGCGGTCGTCAGCTTATTCTCTTCGACCAGCAGCGCCTCGGTATGCAGCCCGAAGCTGAAGCCGAAATCCTCCAGCGCCGACACATTGGTCGGATCCGACATGGCGATATAGAGGGTATGGCCCTGGGTATAGATGGGCAGTACATGGTGTTTCTCAATCAGCTTCTGATTGAGGTATTTCTGCGGGATCTCGGCCAGGTCGAAGGCGGCAAGATCCAGCAGAGGTACCCCATATTCCAGCTCGCAGAAATCCGCCAGCGCCTTGCTGTCGAGGATCTCGTTCTCTATCAGAAAGGTCACAAAGGGCTTGCGCTGGGCCTTGGCTTGGCTCAGGTAGCGCTGCGAGTCGGACTCACTGAGCAGGGAAGAAGCGGCCAGGCTTAACGCCAGGCCGCTATTGGGGCTAGAGGTCATTTATTTAGCCGGGCAATAGTCAGCTGCACCAGCAGCACAAGCCATAGTCCACGTTAATGGGTCCGTATCTGACGGTGTTGAACTGGTTAAAATCACAGTATCGCCAACAGCTAGAGGGGCCAAAACGCCTGCTGCCGCGCTGGCAGTTGGTGCAGATGTAACTGTCCAGACGTTAGCACCGCCGCCTGCAACTGTGGTTGTAATGTTCCCTTGTGCAACAGCGCCACTTTGAATATCGGCAAGGACACATGCAGGGCCTTTAGTTTGTACACACACCTCAATGGAGGTTTTGTACTTACCCGTCGCGGATGCAACCTCAGTCATTTTCGCTTTTTTGGTGTAGTTCTGATACGCCGGCAGTGCAATGGCCGCCAGGATGGCGACGATCGCGACCACGATCATCAATTCGATAAGGGTAAAGCCTGATTGTTTCTTCATGTCAAATATCCTTTTGTCCTTGGTTCCTGGGAAGTGCCGGTGGAAAACTATCCACACGTCAATATCTTATCCGAGCTGTCCGGCTTGGCAACAGAGGTTGTGGCCTTTGTTAACCACTTTTCTATCATTTACTGATAACTTGATATAAATCATAGACAAAGAGTTTCTATCGACTCTTTTTAACTGGCGGGACTGGGTCCATCATCACACTCCTTTGCTGAGGGATCCTGCATAAAGAAAAGGCGCCCGTGGCGCCTTTTGCAAGTCCTTCATCTTGTTATATGTCACCGGCGTCATCCTGCGATTGTGACACCTCCCCGGCTAGACAAAGCGCATCGAGAGATCCAGTGCCCGCACATGCTTGGTCAGCGCCCCGACCGAGATGAAATCGACGCCAGTGGCGGCATAATCTGCAAGCGTGTCCAGGGTAACATTGCCGGAGACCTCCAGCTTGGCACGGCCCTGATTGAGGGCCACGGCGTCGCGCATCATGGGCACATCGAAGTTGTCCAGCATCACTATGTCGGCGCCGGCCAGCAGCGCCTGTTCCAGCTCGGCCAGGGATTCCACTTCCACCTCGACCGGTTTGCCCGGATTGAGGCGGCGCGCTGCGCTGATGGCCTCGCTTATGCCGCCGCAGGCGAGGATATGGTTCTCCTTGATGAGGTAGGCGTCGAACAGGCCGATTCTGTGGTTCTTGCCACCGCCGCAGGTCACGGCATATTTCTGGGCGGTGCGCAGCCCAGGCAGGGTCTTGCGGGTATCGAGCAGGCGGCAGTCGGTGCCCGCCAGCTCGGCCACGTAGCGGGCGGTGAGGGTGGCGACGCCGGAGAGCGTCTGTATGAAGTTCAGTGCGTTGCGCTCGCCGGTCAGCAGCACGCGGGCCGGGCCATGCAGGCGGAACAGCTCCTGATTGGGGGAGAGCAGTTCGCCATCCTGTACCAACCACTCCACTTTTACCTCGCCACCGAGCTGGACGAACACCTCATCCACCCAGGGTTGGCCACAGAATACGCCAGCCTCGCGGGTGATGACCCGGGCGCTGGCCAGGCGATCCGCCGGGATCAGCTGGGCCGTGATATCGGCGCTGGCATCCGGCTGGTCCAGCGTAGTGAGGGCTTGACCTAAGTCTTCGAGTAGTGCGGCGCGCACGGCGCGGCGGATGTCCTGTTGTAACATGCCTGTTATTCCTGCAAGGGTCTGAGAAGCAACTGTCTGTCTTTCTGGCGCAATTCCAGCCGGCCCAGGGCATTCATGCCCACCAGGATCTCGTCCCCGTCGGCCGCCGGATTGATATAGATGGGCAAATCGTACAAGGTCAGCGGACCCATCACCAGCGTTTCAATCTGGCCGGTCTGCACCTGGATAGTGCCTGCTGCCGTGTTGACCAGGCTGTTGCCGTTGGGGCTCAGCCCGATGCGCTCGGCCACCTGATGTGGCACAGTGACCCGGGTTGCCCCAGTGTCCAGCAGCAGTTGCACCGGTTGGCCGTTGATGGCACCCTCCAGTCGATAGTGGCCGCTGGCATCGGCCTTGAGCAGCAGTTCGCCGCTGGCGGTGACTGTGGGTTGCGAGCGGGCATGAAAATAGAGGGTCAGCAGCCCCATCAGAGAGAGCCAGGCCAGCAACCAGAAGCGGCGCGCCATCGGGTGCATATCCTTTCCAGAGTTGAGCAGAAGATGGTCCAGCCTATCACAGTTGCCAGGGTGGATTGAGACGATTGCGATTAGCCTGAGAGGTGGATCGCTTGGTTGCCCATCCGGCTTTATCAGATGCGTCATTCCATTGCAGATCGAGTAGATGATGACCCAGCCTAAAACAGTTTTTTCCATTGATTCAGACGGTTGGTGTGAGCAGGCCCGCAAGGTGCCGTCACCGCACCACAACGAGCGAGCCAGTTTGGACGATATCTCCCTGCTGGTGGTACACGGCATCAGCCTGCCGCCGGGGGAGTTTGGCGGGCCCTGGATCGACGATCTCTTCATGGGACGGCTGGACCCCGAGGCGCACCCTTATTTCGCCGACATTCATCAGTTGCGGGTCTCGGCCCACTGCCTGATCCGGCGGGACGGCGAGCTGGTACAATACGTGCCGTTTGGCGCACGTGCCTGGCATGCCGGGATATCGAGCTGGGAGGGGAGGGAGGCCTGCAACGATTTTTCCATCGGCATCGAGCTGGAGGGAACCGATGAGCTGCCCTACAGCGATGCGCAATATGAGGTGCTGGTGGGGCTCAGCCGAACCATATCCAGCCATTATCCTGCCATTACGGCACAACGAATTGTCGGCCATTGTGATATAGCGCCAGGGCGCAAGACGGATCCGGGTGGCAGTTTCGAATGGCAGCGATATCGAAAAGCGCTCAACTTTAAGTAAATATTCTAAAGATAAGTTAGTGTTTTTAAAATCAATGGCTTGCCTTTATGGCAGGCCATTTTTTCCTGCTGTTGATCAAATGTTGCCTGTGAGCCAGCTCAAAAATATTGGTCAGACCAATTTCTATGAGCTAAATCATAAATCCCTCTCTTTACCCCTTTAGTGGCAAGGCTTAACCTTGATTCAGATCATCTTTTGGGTGGACTTTTCCCAACTCCTCTGCTAATTTTCGCCCCATTCATGAAATTGGTAATACCAATTTAACAAAGTAGCCTCATGCCCTATCTCAAGATAACTCAACCCAAGCTGGCCGACGCCATCGTCGCCGAGCTGGAAAGCATGATTCTGGAAGGCAGTTTGCAGCCGGGCCAGAAGTTGCCGCCCGAGCGGGAACTCGCCATCCAGTTTCAGGTATCGCGCCCCTCCCTGCGCGAAGCCATCCAGCGGCTGGAAGCCAGAGGACTCTTGTATCGCCGTCAGGGCGGTGGCACTTACGTACAAAATGCCTTGAGCAAGGGGATCGCAGATCCCCTGTTTGAGCTGCTCAGCACCCACCCCGAAGCCCAGTATGACCTGCTGGAGTTTCGTCACGCGCTGGAAGGCATCTGTGCCTACTATGCTGCGTTGCGGGGGACGGAAGCCGATGCCGAGCGTATTCGTCAGGCGCAGTCCGCCATCGAGGAAGCCGGCCAGCAAGGTTCGCTGGTCACCGAATCCGCCGCCGTGACCCAGTTCTATCTGGCGGTGGCCGAGGCGTCCCACAACGTGGTGCTGCTGCACCTGTTGCGGGCCATGGGCCCCATGCTCGAGCAGAACATTTTACGCAATAACGAAATTTTGAATCGCCGTCCGGGAGTGGTAGCCAAGATCCGTCGTCATCGTGCGCATCTGATCGAGGCTATCCTGTCGGGGGCTCCGGAGCGGGCCAGGGCTGCTTGTCATGAGCACCTGGCCTTTATCGAGGACACCTTGTTGGATATGCAGAGGGAAGACAGCCGGATCCAGCGATCCATGCGTCGGATCCGTCAGCAGGAAAACTAATCCCACAAGGCTTTATTGTCGAATTCTTGCGCATCTTAACCGCCGTGCAATAACAATAGGAACCAGCCATGTCTGATATCCTGAAGAACGATGTGGACCCGATAGAAACGCTGGAGTGGCTTGCCTCTCTGGAATCCCTGCTGCGTGAAGAGGGTCCACAACGCGCTCAGTTCATTCTTGAACAGCTTGCCGAAAAAGCCCGCGTAAGCGGCGTGGACGTGGCTGCCAAGGCGAATCGCGACTACATCAACACCATCCCGTCCAGTGACGAACCGGCTTACCCGGGCGATCTGGAGATGGAACGTCGCATCCGCGCCATCATCCGCTGGAACGCCATGATGATAGTGCTGCGCGCCTCCAAGAAAGACCTGGACCTCGGCGGTCACATGTCTTCCTTCGCTTCTTCCGCGACCATCTACGAAGTCTGCTACAACCACTTCTTCCGCGCTCGCAGCGAGAAGGACGGTGGTGATCTGGTCTACTTCCAGGGTCACATCTCTCCGGGCATCTATGCCCGTGCGTTCGCTGAAGGTCGTCTGACCGCAGATCAGCTGGACAACTTCCGTCAGGAAGTGGACGGCAAGGGTATCCCTTCCTATCCGCACCCGAAACTGATGCCGGACTTCTGGCAGTTCCCGACCGTCTCCATGGGTCTGGGCCCCATCGCCGCCATCTATCAGGCTCGCTTCCTGAAGTACCTGACCGACCGTGGCATCAAGGATTGTTCCGAGCAGACCGTTTACGCCTTCCTGGGTGACGGCGAGATGGACGAGCCGGAAGCCAAGGGCGCCCTGACCGTTGCCGTGCGTGAAAAGCTCGACAACCTGGTGTTCGTGGTCAACTGCAACCTGCAGCGTCTGGACGGTCCGGTCGTGGGTAACGGCAAGGTCATCAACGAGCTGGAAGGTCTGTTTGCAGGCGCCGGCTGGGATGTCACCAAGGTTATCTGGGGTCGCAAGTGGGATGAGCTGCTGAAGAAAGACACTTCCGGCAAGCTGATCCAGCTGATGAACGAAACCGTGGACGGCGACTATCAGACCATGAAGTCCCGCGATGGCGGCTACGTGCGTGAGCACTTCTTCAACCGTTACCCGGAAACCGCCGCGCTGGTCAAAGACATGACCGACGAGGAGATCTTCGCCCTGAACCGCGGTGGTCACGACCCCCGTAAACTGTTCGCCGCCTTCTCCAAAGCCGCAGCGACCAAGGGCAAGCCGACTGTCATCCTGGCCAAGACCATCAAGGGTTACGGCATGGGCGAAGCGGCCGAAGGCAAGAACATCGCTCACCAGGTCAAGAAGATGGATCTGGGCTCGGTGCGTCACCTGCGCGATCGTTTCAACCTGCCGGTCACCGACGAGCAGCTGGAAGCGCTGCCGTACCTGAAGATCGAAGAGGGTACCGAAGAGCACAAGTATCTGCACGCCCGTCGTGCCGCGCTCAAAGGCTATGTACCGACCCGTCTGCGTGAGACCACCACTCAGCTGGAAATCCCGGCGCTGGAGACCTTTGGTCCCCTGCTGGGCGAGCAGGCTCGCGAGATCTCCACCACAATGGCGTTCGTGCGTTCCCTGAATGTGCTGCTGAAAGACAAGTCCATCGGCAAGCGCATCGTTCCTATCCTGGCTGACGAAGCCCGTACCTTCGGTATGGAAGGTCTGTTCCGCCAGATCGGCATCTACAGCCCGCACGGTCAGCAGTACACCCCGCAAGACCGCGACATCGTCTCCTACTACAAGGAAGACAAGCAGGGTCAGGTTCTGCAAGACGGTATCAACGAGCTGGGTGCCATGTCCTCCTGGCTGGCTGCTGCGACCTCTTACAGCACCAACGACTGCCCGATGATCCCGTTCTACATCTACTACTCCATGTTCGGCTTCCAGCGCGTCGGCGACATGGCGTGGGCAGCCGGTGACCAGCAAGCCCGTGGCTTCCTGCTGGGCGCGACCTCGGGTCGTACCACCCTTAACGGTGAAGGTCTGCAGCACGAAGATGGTCACAGCCATATCCTGGCGAACACCATCCCGAACTGCATCTCCTATGACCCGTCCTACGCCTATGAAGTAGCGGTTATCGTCCAGGACGGCCTGCGTCGCATGTACGGTGAGAAGCCGGAGAACGTCTTCTACTACATCACTACCCTGAACGAAAACTATGCCATGCCGGCCATGCCGGAAGGTGCAGAAGAGGGTATTCGCAAGGGTATCTACAAGCTGGAAACCGTTGCCGGCACCAAGGGCAAAGTACAGCTGCTGGGTTGTGGTTCCATCCTGGGTCATGTGCGCACCGCCGCCCAGATCCTGGCCAGCGAATACGGCGTGGGTTCCGACGTGTTCAGCGTCACCTCCTTCAACGAACTGGCCCGTGACGGTCAGGACGTGGATCGCTGGAACATGCTGCACCCGACCGCCGAGGCTCGCGTGCCCTACATCGCGACCGTACTGGGTTCCGAAGCCACCATAGCCGCGACCGACTACATGAAGTCCTTCGCTGATCAGGTGCGTGCCTTCGTACCGACCGAGCACTACCGTGTGCTGGGTACCGACGGTTACGGCCGTTCCGACAGCCGTGCCAACCTGCGTCGTCACTTCGAAGTGAACGAATTCTACGTGGTAGTTGCTGCCCTGACCGAACTGGCCAAGCGCGGCGAGATCGACAAGCAGGTTGTGGCTGACGCCATCGCCAAGTACGGCATCGATGCCGACAAGGTCAACCCGCTGTACGCGTAAGAGGATCGAGTGCAGTGCCGGGACACATTGCCCGGCACTGCCTTGCAAAGGTTAACGCGACAGACGCGTAAGAGGATAAAGCACTATGTCCAAACAGATTATGGTTCCGGATATCGGCGCCGATGAAGTTGAAGTCACCGAGATCATGGTGGCCGTGGGTGACAAGGTCGAACTCGACCAGTCCCTGATTGCCGTGGAAGGTGACAAAGCCTCCATGGAAGTACCGGCACCGGCTGCCGGTATCGTCAAAGAGATCCTGATCAAGGTGGGTGACAAGGTTGCCACCGGTTCCCAGATCATGATCTTCGAAGCGGAAGGCGCTGCTGCGCCGGCGCCTGCCCAGGCTGCCGCCCTGGTTGCTGCTGCCGCTCCCGCCGCCCCTGTTGCCGCCGCGCGCAAAGATGTGCACGTACCGGACATAGGTGACGACGAAGTGGATGTGACCGAAATCATGGTTGCCGTGGGTGACATGGTTGAAGCCGACCAGTCCATCATTGCCGTGGAAGGTGACAAGGCCTCCATGGAAGTGCCGGCACCGTTCGCGGGTCGCGTGGTCGAGATCAAGGTTGCTGCTGGCGCCAAGGTGTCTACCGGTTCTCTGGTGATGGTATTTGAAGTGGCGGGCGCTGCTCCTGCTGCCGTTGCTGCGCCGGTTGAGACTGCTGCTCCCGTGGCTGCTGCCCCTGTTGCCGCCGCTGCCAAAGAGGTCAATGTACCTGACATCGGCGGTGACGAAGTCGAAGTGACCGAGATCATGGTCGCCGTGGGTGACAAGGTCGACGCCGACCAGTCCCTGATCGCTGTGGAAGGTGACAAGGCCTCCATGGAAGTGCCTGCTCCGTTCGCCGGCATCGTCAAAGAGATCAAGGTGAAGGCGGGTGACAAGGTCTCCACCGGTTCCCTGATCATGGTATTCGAAGTGGCAGGTGCTGCTCCGGCCGCTGCCGCTCCGGTTGCTCAGGCCGCCGCCCCGGTCGCTGCTGCCCCTGTTGCCGCGGCTCCGGCTCCGGTTGCCCAGGCTGCTGCTGCTTCCGACTTCGTTGCCAATGACGCCTACGTACATGCCGCCCCGGCCGTACGTCGCCTGGCCCGTGAGTTCGGTATCAACCTGGCCAAGGTGAAGGCCTCCGGTCGCAAGGGGCGCATCGTCAAAGAAGACGTGCAGGCCTATGTGAAGGATGCGGTCAAGCGTGCCGAGTCCGCCCCGGCAGCCGGTACCGGCACTGGCAACGGCATGAGTGTCCTGCCATGGCCCAAGGTTGACTTCAGCAAGTTCGGTCCGGTCGAAGAGCTGGAACTGACCCGGATCCAGAAGATCTCCGGTCCTGCCCTGCATCGCAACTGGGCCATGATCCCGCACGTCACCCAGTTCGACGAAGCCGATACCACCGAGCTGGAAGCGTTCCGCAAAGAGCAGAACGCGATGCTCGAGAAGCAGAAGTCGGACGTGAAGATCACCCCGCTGGTGTTCATCCTGAAAGCGGCTGCCAAGGCCCTGGAAGCACACCCACGCTTCTGCAGCGCCCTGTCCGAAGACGGCAGCAAGCTGATCATGAAGAAGTACATTCATATCGGTGTGGCGGTAGACACTCCGGGGGGCCTGGTGGTTCCTGTGGTGCGTGACGTCAACAAAAAGGGCATCTACGAGCTGTCTCGCGATCTGGCCGAGATCTCCAAGAAGGCCCGTGCCGGCAAGCTGACCGCTGCCGACATGCAGGGCGGTTGCTTCACCATCTCCAGCCTGGGTGGCATCGGCGGTACCAGCTTTACCCCGATCGTCAACGCGCCGGAAGTGGCCATCCTCGGTGTTTCCAAGTCCGAGATGAAGCCGAAGTGGAATGGCAAGGAGTTTGTGCCTCGCCTGATGCTGCCGCTGGCCCTGAGCTATGACCACAGGGTCATAGACGGTGCTGACGGAGCCCGCTTCGTCACCACCTTGAGTGGCGTGTTGTCCGACATTCGTCGATTGGTCCTGTAAGTGAGAGGGCGGGCCCAGAGCCTGCCCTTTTTACTTCTCATTTCATTAACAGGATTGTAAACTTGCCCCGTTTTTTCACGGTTGCAGCCGCCTTGTTTGGCATTGAGTTGGCATAAGACTGCGCCGTCCGGGGATATATAAGAACGACAAAGAGGTCATGATGAGTAAAGAAATCAAAACTCAGGTCGTAGTACTGGGTGCTGGCCCTGCCGGTTATTCCGCTGCTTTCCGTGCCGCCGATCTGGGTCTGGATACCATTATCGTCGAGCGTTACTCCACCCTGGGTGGCGTCTGCCTGAACGTGGGTTGTATCCCGTCCAAGGCACTGCTGCACGTCGCCAAAGTCATTGAAGAAGCCAAGGCGCTGTCCGAACACGGCATCATCTTCGGTGCCCCTCAGACCGACATCGACAAGGTGCGCCTGTGGAAAGAAAAGGTCATCAACCAGCTGACCGGCGGCCTGGCCGGCATGGCCAAGATGCGCAAGGTTCAGGTTGTTAACGGCTTTGGCAAGTTTACCGGCCCGAACACGCTCGAAGTGACCGGGGAAGACGGCAAGACGACCGTGACCTTCGACAACGCCATCATAGCGGCCGGCTCCCGCCCGGTGAAACTGCCCTTCATCCCCCATGATGACCCGCGTGTATGGGATTCAACCGATGCGCTGGAGCTGACTTCCGTACCGGGCAAGCTGCTGGTGATCGGTGGTGGCATCATAGGTCTGGAGATGGGTACAGTGTACTCCTCCCTGGGTTCCGAGATCGACGTGGTGGAATTTGCCGACCAGCTGGTACCGGCTGCCGACAAAGACATCGTCAAGATCTACACCAAGCGCGTTGCCAAGAAATTCAACATCATGCTGGAGACCAAGGTCACCGCAGTTGAAGCCCGTGCAGACGGCCTGTACGTCTCCTACGAAGGCAAGCACGCCCCGGCCGAGCCGGTACGTTACGACAACGTGCTGGTGGCGGTAGGCCGTGTGCCGAACGGCAAGCTGATGGATGCCGAGAAGGCCGGCGTTGCCGTGACCGAGCGCGGTTTCATCGAGGTGGACAAGCAGCTGCGTACCAACGTGGCTCACATCCATGCCATCGGTGACATAGTCGGTCAGCCTATGCTGGCCCACAAGGGTGTTCACGAAGGCCACGTCGCGGCCGAAGTCATCGCCGGCAAGAAGCACTACTTCGACCCGAAAGTGATCCCGTCCATCGCCTACACCGAGCCGGAGATGGCCTGGGTTGGTCTGACCGAGAAGGAAGCCAAGCAACAAGGGCTGAACTTCGAAGTCGCCACCTTCCCGTGGGCGGCTTCCGGCCGTGCCATCGCCTCCGATTGCTCCGACGGCATGA
Organism: Aeromonas bestiarum; assembly: GCF_000819745.1. Taxonomy (GTDB): domain Bacteria; phylum Pseudomonadota; class Gammaproteobacteria; order Enterobacterales; family Aeromonadaceae; genus Aeromonas; species Aeromonas bestiarum. The sequence continues at coordinate 77,209 of NZ_CDDA01000006.1, forward strand.
CCAAGCTGATCTTCGACAAGGAGAGCGGCCGCGTCATCGGTGGTGCCATCGTGGGTACCAATGGCGGTGAACTGCTGGGTGAAATCGGTCTTGCCATCGAAATGGGTGCCGACGCCGAAGATATCGCGCTGACCATACACGCTCACCCGACTCTGCACGAGTCCGTGGGTCTGGCCGCCGAAGTGTTCGAAGGCTCCATCACCGACCTGCCGAACGCCAAGGCCAAGAAGAAGAAATAATCCTCTTCTCGCAGCCGACATTGAAAAAGCCGCTCTCGGGAGCGGCTTTTTTGTTTTCGGGTGAATAAGGAGATTTGTTCGGGGCTGATTGCTATGCTGAGGGCTGTTACTTCACGCGATGGATCCTGCGATGCAAACACCGGCCACTCCTGACAACGAACGCCTGCGCCTCGATGCGCTGCGCCGTATGACCATTCTGGATACCTCGGCCGAGGAAAGATTCGACCGGATCACCCGCATGGCCCGCAACATGTTCGATGTGCCCATCTCGTTGGTGTCGCTGGTGGATGAGGATCGGCAGTGGTTCAAATCCTGCTGTGGTTTGCCCGTGCTGGAGACGCCGCGGGACATCTCCTTCTGCGGTCATGCCATTCTTGGTGATGGCCTCTTCGTGGTGGAAGATGCGACCCGGGATCTGCGCTTCGCCGACAATCCGCTGGTATCCGGGGATCCCCATATACGTTTCTATGCGGGCAGCCCGCTGCAGATTGCGGAGGGGTACAAGCTGGGGACCCTGTGCATCATAGATCGCAAGCCGCGCTTGCTGGATGAGCGTCAGCGGGACTTGCTGACGGATCTGGCCGGCATGGTGGAACGCGAACTGGCGGCGATCCAGCTGGCCACCATGGATGAGCTGACCGGCATCACCAACCGGCGCGGTTTCATGCTGCTGGCACACAAGTGTCTGCAACTCGCCCATCGTCAGGGGCGAGCTGCAACTTTGTTGTTTCTCGATCTCAACCGGTTCAAGGAGATCAACGACCGGCTGGGGCACGACGTCGGTGACGATGCCCTGCGACAAATGGCGTGCCTGATGTGTGGCGTCTTTCGGGATGCCGACATCTTTGCCCGACTGGGCGGGGATGAGTTTGCGGTATTGTTGCCGGGCACTGGGCCGGCAGAGGTGCCACGGGTGCTGACACGGCTCGATGAGGCCCTGGCCGGGTTCAATCGGGAGAGCGGCAAACCCTATCGGCTGAGCTGCTCGGTCGGTGTGGGGCACTATGATGCGCTCTCGCCACCTGCGCTGGATCTGCTGCTGCAACAGGCGGACAAGCAGATGTACGATTGCAAAAAAGGGCGCTAGCAGCGCCCTTTTTTGGCTTGTCCCGGCGGACAGAAGGTGCCATACCCTCCGCGATCGCCATCACTGACCCGGATCCGGGTGTCGTCCACACTGACATCGGCCCCGTGCACTCGCACAGGCCCGCTGCTGCAGGCGCAGAGCAGACTCCCCAGCAACATAGTCACAACCAGCTTGCCCATAATGCCTCCTGTTATTTCCCTGATTATGGGGTATTTCCAGGCCGGGGCGGAGGCGAGTTTGCGAGTATGCGTCATAGCTTGCCGCTGATATTACAGGGAGCGCAATTGCGCTCCCTGTGTTGGGGATAAGGGGCTGGAAAGGGTTACAGACGGAAATGGCCGACCAGCTTGTCGAGCTCGCCGGAGAGCTGTTGCAGGCCGCGACTGGCGTCGGTCAGCTGGTGGGCTATGTCGGCGGTTTCCATGGTGAGCTGGTTGATGTCCTCCACGTTGCGATTGAGCTCGCCCACCACGCTGGACTGCTCCTCGGTGGCGGTGGCGACCTGGATGTTCATGTCGTTGATTTGGGTGATGTAGGCGGTGATCTGGCCGAGCGCCCCGTTGGCCTCATCGGCCTGGGTCACCACCGCCAGACTCTGGCTGCGGCCCTGGGTCATGGCGCTGACCGCGCGGGCGCTCTGCTCCTGCAACCGATGGATCATGCCCTGGATCTCGGCGGTGGAGGCAGCGGAGCGGTTGGCGAGGTTGCGTACCTCGTCGGCCACCACGGCGAAGCCGCGGCCCTGTTCACCGGCGCGGGCCGCCTCGATGGCGGCGTTGAGCGCCAGCAGGTTGGTCTGCTCCGAGATACTGCGGATGGTCTCCAGAATGCTGCCAATGGAGTCGGTCTGGGTGGCCAGCGACTCTATCACCCCGGCTACCTGCGCGATCTCGTCGGAGAGACCGACTATGCCGTGGCGGGCCTGAGCCACCACGCCGGCGCCCGTTTCGGCCTGATCGTTGGCCTGCCTGGCTACTTCGGCCGCCTGCGAGGCATTGCCGGCAATCTCGCTCACCGTTGCCCCCATCTCGTGGATGGCGGTGGCCACCTGCACGGTACGATCGCGCTGGGCGGTGCAGTTTTGCTGGGTTAGCTGGGCCTTGTTGGCGACCTCGTCGGCGGTGGCCGCCAGCTGGTGGGAGTTGCGGGCCACCTGCTCGATGGCGCTGTGGATCTTGCCGACGAAGTGATTGAAGCTCACGGTGATCTCCGCCAACTCGTCGTTGCCGCTCAGCTGGGCGCGGGAGTCCAGTGCCAGATGCTCGGCGGCATAGCCTATGTATTGCTGCAGGAAGCCGACCCGGCGCTTGAGGTTCATCAGAATGAGTATCGAGACCAGCAGCGAGATGAGGATGGCGCCACTGATGATGGTGATCATCTGCATCCGCCCGCTGGCATAGCTCTGCTCACCCAGCTGGTGGCGCTGCTGGGCCTGCTGGATCAGGCCGTCGAGCAGGGTGTTGGCATCCTTGCGCATGGTGCCATAGGTGACTGTGTAGCGATCCCGATAGATGCCCCTTGCCGCTTCCATGTCCCCCTGCTCCAGCGCCTGCAGCATGGGAGCCAGCTCGTTGCTCGCCATACCCTCGAACTGGCTCAGCAGTTGCTGTGCATTGGCCCTGGCCGCCGGATCCGTCTGGGCGGTGACCGCCTGCTGCATGGCCTGGCGCATCTCGGGTATGTCCTCCTCCCGGCTCTCCTTGACCCGGGTGATCACCCCTTTCGCATCCTTGAGGGAGGTATCCTGCAACAGCATCATGTCGATGCCGACCCGCATGCGGGGAATGCGCGACACCACCTCCGCCATGGCGCGCATGGGAGTGGCCGTGTTCTGGTAAAGCTCGGTGGATTGTTGCTGGATGGTGCCCATGCTCTTGAGGCTGGCACCGCCCACCAGCAGCAGGGCGAGGCAGGGGACTGTGACAGCCAGGATCAGCTGCAATTTGAGCGTCAGTTTACCTTCTAGCAAGGGAGTGCTCCTTCATGGCTGGCCATGATGTGGTCCAGATGGTTTGTTGCCAGTATAGATATGAATTGGCCGACTCCCTGGCAAAGGGCAGAACGGCAGAGCGGATAGCGAAAGGGAGCGCCATGGCGCTCCCTTGTTGATCACTGGCTGCCGATGCCGGTCAGAGCCGGAAGTTGCCGACCAGCTTGTCGAGCTCGCCGGAGAGCTGTTGCAGGCTGCGGCTGGACTCGGTCAGCTGGTGGGCTATGTCGGCCGTCTCCATGGTGAGCTGGTTGATGTCCTCCACGTTGCGGTTGATCTCGCCAACCACGCTGGATTGCTCCTCGGTGGCGGTGGCGACCTGGATGTTCATGTCGCTGATCTGGGTGATGTGGGCCGTGATATGGCCGAGGGCGGCATTGGCCTCGTCAGCCTGAGCCACCACTTCCAGACTCTGGCTGCGGCCCTGGGCCATGGCGCTGACGGCGCGGGCGCTCTGCTCTTGCAAGCGGTTGATCATGCCCTGGATCTCGGCGGTGGAGGCGGCGGATCGGCTGGCCAGGTTGCGCACCTCGTCGGCCACCACGGCGAAGCCACGGCCCTGTTCACCGGCGCGGGCGGCCTCGATGGCGGCGTTCAGTGCCAGCAGGTTGGTTTGTTCCGAGATGCTGCGAATGGTGTCGAGTATGCTGCCGATGGAGTCGGTCTGGCTGGCCAGCGACTCGATGACGCCCGCCACCTGCTCTATTTCGCCGGAGAGCCCAACTATGCCGTGGCGGGCCTGGGCTACCACCAGGGCGCCGGCATCGGCCTGATCGTTGGCCTGCCTGGCCACGTCGGCCGCCAGCGAGGCGTTGCCGGCTATCTCGCCGACTGTGGCCCCCATCTCGTGGATGGCGGTCGCCACCTGCACTGTGCGGTCGCGCTGGGCGGTACAGTTGTGCTGGGTCAGCTGCGCCTTGCTGGCCACCTCGTTGGCGGTGGCGGCCAGCTGGCGAGAGTTGCTGGCCACCTGCTCGATGGAGGCGTGGATCTTGGCGACGAAGTTGTTGAAACCGGTGGCGACCTGGGTCAGTTCATCGCGACCTTCCACCTTGAGACGTTGGGTCAGATCCCCGTCGCCACTGCCCAGTTCACGGAACAGGCGGGCCAGTTCGTTGAGCGGGCGGCTGACCGAGCCGGCCAGCAGCATGCCGAGCAGCCCCATGCCGGCGGCGATGGCCAGACTGACCAGCAGTATGTGCAGCCGCGCCTTGTCCAGCTCGGCATAGATCTCGGCTTCCGGCACCTGGGCCACCAGATACCAGTCGAGCAGGGGTATGTAGCTGGTGGCCAGCACCACGGCCTGGCCGTCGACCTCGGCATGGGTGGCGGCGAACGCCTGCTTGCTCAGCAGATTGGTACTGCCGCCGCTGGCCAGCTGGGCCAGGTTGTCCCGGTCGATGCGGGCGGCATCCGGGTGCAGCTTCACCTTGCCGCTGCCATCCGTCATGAACACGAAGCCGCTGTCACCGATGCGGAAGTTGGCGAGCATGCTGACCATGCTGTCGAGGGACTTGGCGAGCCCCGCCAGCCCACGGCCGTTGAGCTGCTGGAAGTTGACGAACAGCTTCACCTCGCCGTTGGTCTCGCGGAAGATGCTGAGCATCAAGTCTTGCGGGCTCTTGGTATAGCCGTAGAACCAGGCGTCCTGCTCCGGGGTCAGGTTGCGCAGGAAGCCGTCCTGGTTGTAGTAGGCGGCACTCTGCCGGTCGGCGAAGGAGGCGGTGACCAGCCCGTACTGGGTCGTCATGTCCTTGAGCTGATCGATGAGGATGGACTCCTGCTCCTTGGGCATGCCGCGGGCGACCCAGTCCAGCACGAAGCGATCATTGGCCAGCTGCCTGGCGGCGCTCGCGACCGAGGTGAGATCCTTCTCGATCTCCTTGCCGATGCGCTGGGTCAGGTTGGGCAGCTCCTGCTCGAACATGCGGGTTTCGATCAGCTGCTGCGCCGAGCGCTGGCTGAAATAGCCCACCAGCAGGCAGGAGAGCACCACGGCCAGGGTGACTGTGGCCAGAATTTTCTGTTTGAGTGTCAGGCTTGCAAGCATAGGAGTGACTCAGGAGTGTGGACACGGGATTGAGCCCATATTAGCGGCAGCGCCGGGGTGCCCTTGAGAGGCTTGCCGGTTTTATTGGCAGATTGCGTTTGCGCTCACAGGGCGGTGCCGGATTGTTCAGCCTCATTGGTGGCTCGGCGAGTGCGTTATATCGCTGTCGTGGCGGTTGCGGTTCCTTTTTCGCACCTTATAGTAGGCTTCATTGCTCACTTGGCTCGCACTGGATTCAATGGAAAATCATATGCGCATCTTTCGTCGGGGATGGACCCACCTGTTTCTGGTTTTGCTGGCTTGCCTGCCGTTCATGGCGGCGGCCCAGTCCGATCGGCCCAGGATTGCTCTGGTACTGAGTGGCGGCGGCGCCAAGGGGGCGGCCCATATCGGCATCCTCAAGGTGCTGGAGGAGAAGCGCATCCCGGTCGACATCATAGTGGGCACCAGCATGGGCTCCTACGTGGCGGGCATGTACGCCATGGGGCTCAGCGCCGAGGAGGTGGAGCGCACCACGCTCGCCATCGACTGGAACAAGGGCTATCAGGACAAGGTCGGTCGTGACGAGCTCTCCCTGCGCAAGAAGCAGCAGAGCGAGAAGTACCAGCTGCGCACCGATATTGGCATCAACGGTGACTCGGTCCAGTTCCCGGATGGTTTCTTCCAGGGGCAGTCCATGGCCAGCCTGTTGCGCCACGCCACTTCCAACCTGCCTGCGCAGAAGAGCTTCGACGACCTGCCGATTCCCTATCGCGCCGTGGCGACCGACATGGAGACGGTGACCCCCTTCGTGCTGGATAGCGGCAGCCTCGCCAAGGCGATGCAGGCCTCCATGTCCATTCCCGGCGCCCTCAAGCCGGTGGAGTGGGAGGGGCATATCCTGGCCGACGGCGGCACAGTCAACAACATGCCGGTGGACGTGGCCAAGGCGATGGGGGCCGACGTGGTGATCGCGGTGGATATCAGCGCCAAGCTGCGTACCAGGGAATCCCTCAAGTCCGGCCTCGCCATGATAGATCAGCTCACCACCTACATGACCCAGGTCGGTACCGACAAGCAGAAGGCGCTGCTGGGGCCGAAAGACATACTGCTCACCCCTGAATTCGGCGGCATGGGCATAGCCGATTTTGCCCTGATGCCGGAAGGGATCAAGCGGGGGGAAACGGTGGCCAATCGCGCCTCTGCTCAGCTCGACGGGCTATCCCTCTCGCCCGCCGCCTACACCGCCTATCGCAATCAGAAGCTGAGCCGGCGCGCCGAGCGCAGCGGTCAGCCCGCCTACTACATCGACAAGGTGGAGATCCTCAACAAGTCACGCCTCTCCGACGAGACGGTGCGCGCCATGCTGAAGGTGCGACCGGACAAGGTGCAGACCAACGAGAGCCTGGAGGCGGGCATTCGCCGTCTCTACGCGCTGGAGTCGTTCGATCGCATCACCTATGAGGTGGAGGAGCGTGAAGGCGAGAACGTGCTGGTAGTGGATGCCAGCGAGAAGAACTGGGGACCGGGCTACCTCAACTTCCAGTTCGGCTTCTCCGACGATTTCGAGAGCAGCTCCAACTACAACGTCGGCATGTCCTACACCCTCACCAACGTCAATGACTGGGGGGCCGAGTGGCTGACCGAGGCGTCGCTCGGCACTGCCAAGCACCTCAAGACCGACTTCTACACGCCGCTGGAGCCTTCCCAGACCTTCTACGGCGAGGCGAGTCTGGCCTATGACAAGACCCAGCGCCGCATCTTCACTCCCGAGGCGACGAGGACGGAGGATGGGGTGAGCTATATCGATTCCGAATACAGCTTCACCAGCGCCGACTTGGCAGTGGGCTGGAATCGCCAGCCCTGGAGCCGCCTCTCGCTGGGGCTGGAGGGAAAAGTGGGCGCCATCGACATTCGCAACGTGGCGGATGCCAAGGTGGATGCCTCCTCCTGGGGCCCTTATGTCCGCTTCGAGCACGACACCCTGGACAGTCGCTACTTCCCCTATCAGGGGGTCTACTGGGACGTCAAGAGCGGCTACTCCCACGTCAAGATAGAGCCGACCGGCGAGCCGACGGAGAACACCGAGGGGGTCAACTACCATCTGACGATGATCAAGCCCTGGTCCTGGGACAGGCACAGCCTGAACCTGATGCTGGAAGGGGGCGGCTCCACCTCGCAGGAAGAGTACCCGCTGTTCGTGCAGGATCTGGGTGGCTTGTTCCGGCTGTCCGGCTTCCAGCACTACCAGCTCAGCGGTCGCTACAGCCTGTTTGGCGGCCTGCGCTACATCTACCGGGTGGCGGACAACGACTTTGGCGCACTGCGGGCCCCGCTCTACCTGGGGGGCTCCCTGGAGCAGGGCGGGGTATGGGACAAGGGGGAGGACATCAACATGGAGAGCTCCTTCACCGCCGGCTCCGTCTATGTGGGGGTGGAGAGCTTCCTCGGCCCCATCTTCCTCGGTTACGGCATGGCGGAGGGGGGCAACAACATGTTCTATCTGCAATTGGGCACCACATTCGAATAACGGCCAAATGATGCCTTTTTGTTAACTTATTTCTGGTGCGTCTTTTATCTGCTGGCAAAACCTGAGCAAGTTTAAATGGTTATGTTGTTTTGATGAATATGTGTACAGGGTTTGGATTTTAATTAGTCGTTAAAACTTATATAGTGGGGGGCACCCTACGGGTGTCCCGCAAGGACGATCGCCGCGAGCGTGGGCGAACCCCAAAAAAAGACCAAAGAGGAATTAGTCGTGCTTGAAACATACCGTAAACACGTCGCAGAACGTGCCGCCGAGGGCGTGGTCGCCAAACCTCTGGATGCAGAGCAGGTCGCCGCCCTGGTTGAGCTTCTCAAGAACCCGCCCGCTGGCGAACAAGACTTTCTGAAAGAGCTGTTGTCCTCCCGTATTCCCCCTGGTGTTGATGAAGCTGCCTATGTCAAAGCCGGTTTCCTCACCGCCATCGCCAAGGGCGAAGCCCATTCTCCCATCCTGACCGCCGCCGAAGCTGTTGAGCTGCTGGGCACCATGCAGGGTGGTTACAATATTCAGCCGCTGATCGATCTGCTGGACCACGCGACCTTGGCCCCTCTTGCCGCCAAGGGCCTCTCCCACACCCTGCTGATGTTTGACTCCTTCCACGACGTGGAAGAGAAGGCCAAGGCGGGCAATGCTCACGCCAAGCGGGTGATGCAATCCTGGGCCGATGCCGAGTGGTTCCTCTCCCGTCCCGAGCTGGCAGAGAAGATCACGGTTACCGTGTTCAAGGTGACCGGCGAAACCAACACGGATGACCTGTCACCGGCGCCGGATGCCTGGTCCCGTCCCGACATTCCGCTCCATGCCCTGGCCATGCTGAAAAACGCCCGTCCCGGCATCACTCCGGACAATGACGGCACCATAGGTCCCATCAAGACCATAGACGCCCTGAAAGAGAAAGGCTTCCCGCTGGCCTATGTGGGCGACGTGGTCGGTACCGGCTCTTCCCGCAAATCCGCCACCAACTCTGTGCTCTGGTTCATGGGCGACGACATTCCGTTCGTGCCGAACAAGCGCGCCGGCGGTGTCTGCCTCGGCGGCAAGATTGCCCCCATCTTCTTCAACACCATGGAAGATGCCGGCGCCCTGCCCATCGAGGTGGACGTCTCTGCGCTTGCGATGGGCGATGTGATCGACATCTACCCCTATGCCGGCAAGATCTGCAAGCACGGCACCGAGCAGGTGCTGGCCCAGTTTGAACTCAAGACAGAGGTGCTGATCGACGAGGTGCGTGCCGGTGGCCGTATTCCGCTGATCATAGGCCGTGGCCTGACCGACAAGGCGCGGGAAGTCATGGGTCTGCCGTTCTCCACCGTGTTCCGCCGTCCTGTGCCCGTGGCCGATACCGGCAAGGGTTACACCCTGGCCCAGAAGATGGTCGGCAAGGCGTGCGGCGTGAAGGGCATTCGTCCCGGCACCTACTGCGAGCCCAAGATGACCACGGTCGGCTCCCAGGACACCACGGGCCCCATGACCCGCGATGAGCTCAAAGACCTGGCCTGCCTCGGCTTTTCCGCCGATCTGACCATGCAGTCCTTCTGCCACACAGCGGCCTATCCCAAGCCCATAGACGTGCAGACCCACCACACCCTGCCGGACTTCATCATGAACCGCGGTGGCGTCTCCCTGCGCCCGGGTGACGGCGTCATCCACTCCTGGCTGAACCGCATGTTGCTGCCGGATACCGTGGGTACCGGTGGTGACTCCCACACCCGTTTCCCCATCGGCATCTCCTTCCCGGCGGGTTCCGGTCTGGTGGCCTTCGCCGCCGCCACCGGCGTCATGCCGCTGGACATGCCGGAGTCCGTGCTGGTGCGCTTCAAGGGCGAACTGCAACCTGGCATCACATTGCGTGATCTGGTTCATGCCATCCCCTACGCCGCCATCCAGAAAGGGCTGCTGACTGTCGAGAAAGCGGGCAAGAAGAACATCTTCTCCGGCCGCATCCTCGAAATCGAAGGCTTGCCGACCCTGAAGGTGGAGCAGGCGTTCGAGCTGGCCGATGCCAGCGCCGAGCGCTCCGCCGCCGGTTGCACCATCAAGCTGGATCAGGCGCCGATCATCGAGTACCTCAAGTCCAACATCGTCATGCTGAAATGGATGCTGTCCGAAGGCTACGGCGACCCGCGCACCATCACCCGTCGCATCAAGGGGATGGAAGAGTGGCTGGCCAACCCTGTGCTGATGGAAGCGGACAAGGATGCCGAGTACGCCGAAATCATCGAGATCGATCTGGCCACCATCAAGGAGCCCATCCTGTGTGCGCCGAACGATCCGGACGATGCCCGTCTGCTCAGCACTGTGGCGGGTGACAAGATCGACGAGGTGTTCCTCGGTTCCTGCATGACCAACATCGGCCACTTCCGCGCCGCCGGCAAGCTGCTGGAGAAGTTCCAGGGCGAGCTGCCGACCCGCATGTGGATAGCCCCGCCCACCAAGATGGACAAGGATCAGCTGACCGAAGAGGGCTACTACGGCATCTTCGGCCGGGTCGGTGCCCGCATCGAGATCCCGGGCTGTTCCCTGTGCATGGGCAACCAGGCGCGCGTGGCGGAAGGGGCCTCGGTGGTCTCCACCTCCACCCGCAACTTCCCGAACCGTCTGGGCAAGGGTGCCAACGTCTATCTGGCCTCTGCCGAGCTGGCTGCCGTGGCTGCCATCATCGGCAAGATCCCGACCGTGGCCGAGTACCTGCAGTACGCCAAGACACTGGATGCCACTGCGGCCGACACCTATCGCTACCTCAACTTCAACGAGATCGCCTCCTACACCAAGAAGGCCGATGCGGTGATCCTGCAGCAAGCGGTATAAGGATTGGCGCCGGTATGGCGCAGACAGTCCACTAAAAAGCCCCGGCCTGTGCCGGGGCTTTTGTTTGTGACGTCGTGCCGAGAGTCAGGCGGAGAAACCACCGTCTATGGTCAGGCTGGCGCCTGTGATATAGCCCGCTTCGGGCCCGGCCAGGTAGGCGACGAAGCTGGCGATCTCCTCATCCTTGCCGTAACGGGCCAGCGCCATCATCCCCTTGAGCTGCGCCGCCGATTCCCCGTCCGCCGGGTTCATGTCGGTATCGACCGGGCCAGGCTGCACGTTGTTCACCGTGATGCCCCTCGGGCCCAAATCCCGTGCCATGCCTTTGGTCAAACCGACCAGGGCCGATTTGCTCATGGCGTAGACGGACCCACCCGCCATGGGGATACGGTCTGCGTTGGTGCTGCCGATGTTGATGATGCGCCCCCCCTTGCCCATATGATGGGCCGCCTCCTGACAGGCCACGAACACGCTGCGGATGTTGACGGCCAGGGTGCGATCGAGATCGTCTAGGGTCAGCTCTTCAATGTTGCCCCATACCAGCACCCCGGCGTTGTTGACCAGGATGTCCAGTCGACCGAAGGTGGTGACTGTCTGGCGGATGGCGTGCTGCAAAGAGACGGCATCCGCACTGTCGGCACGGATGGCCAGCGCCTTGCCGCCTGCCGCCGTGATGGTCGCGACTATCTCTTCTGCCTTGCTGGCCGAGGAGACATAGGTGAAGGCAACAGCGGCACCGTCGCGGGCGAGGCGTTTTACAATGGCGGCACCAATGCCGCGCGAACCACCTTGTACGAAGGCAACTTGTCCACTGAGGGATTTAACGGTCAACATCCGGTCTCTCCTGTCTGGTCATGAAGTCGTGTCTGAGCGAGTTGGGAACTCGAGGTCATCCGATCCATCACCTGCAAGATGCGGCGTTGAATGAGCCTGTAAACAGTGTGATTGATTCCTTGAAATTGATTAAGTGGCTATTATTCCAATCTCTATTTCCTTCAGGGACTGAATCCGTGGCACTACAAGACCCCTTTCTGAGTGTCAGGCACTTTGTCGCCGTGGCGCAGTCGGGCAGCTTTACCGTGGCGGCATTGGCGCTGGGGCTGACCGGCTCGGCGTTGAGCAAGAGCATAGTGCGGCTGGAGGGGCGACTGGGGGTCAAGCTGTTGCACAGAACAACCCGCCGGGTGAGTTTGACCCGGGAGGGGGAGGCGTATCTGGTCAGTTGTCTCCAGGCGATTCGGGTGCTGGAGGCGACGGAGCAGAGCTTTGCATCGGGACAACAGAGTCCGTCGGGTCGCGTTCGAATCGATCTTCCCGCTGCGTTTGGCCGCCGGCATGTGCTGCCGATCCTGCTGGAGCTGGCAGGCAGCCATCCGCAGCTGGATCTGTCGGTGACCTTCAATGAGCGCAAGGTCGATCTCATTGAGGCCAACATTGATCTGGTGGTGCGCATCGGGGCGCTGGAGGATCAGGCCGATCTCGTTGCTCGTCGCCTGGGGGAGCAGAAGCTCGTCATCTGTGGGGCACCTTCCTATCTGGCCCGACGCGGGGTTCCCCTGACCCCGGATGAGTTGTCACGGCACGACTGCATCATCGACTGGCGATCTGGGCATCGCCATAGCTGGCTGCTCAGGAATGGGGCGGGTCGGACTGAGGCTTACGACATCCCGGTACGTTACGAGATGGGAGATGGTGAGGCCGTACTGGCTGCGGCGCTGGCTGGCCTTGGCCTGGTTCAGGTGCCGACCTGGCTGGTCAACGAACAGCTGGACTCGGGAGCGCTGGTCTGTGTGCTTTATGACCAGTCCGGTGGCGAGATGCCGATCAATGTCATCTGGGCCAGGAGCCAGCACATGCAGCCCAAGCTGCGCGTAGTGGTCGATGCTTTGTTGCTGGCGGCGCAAAAGAGTGGCAGTGGTTTCCGGGCCCGCTGAATCTGTGTCGTCACTGTCCGGCGGCCACACGCGAGCCAGGGAAGCAGGTTGGGCCCGCGAGGTGTCGTAACCTATTTGCTCAGGGATTGCAGCCAGTTCGCCAGCTTCTCATGGGGGCTGCCGGGAATCGGTGGCGCGGGGGCGAGCAGGTGATAGCCGGTGCCATCCGGGATGAATCCGAGCGGGGCGGCCAGCAGGCCGGCGGCGACATCGTCGCACACCAGCCGGTAGGGGCCTATGGCGACGCCAAGGCCCGCCACGGCGGCCTGCAGGCTGAAGTAGAAGTGCTCGAAGGTCTGGGTCGGTGCCTCGTCGCTCGCACCCTGTCCGGTCTGTTCCTGCCAGCTTTGCCAGGCGGCGGGACGGGTCCTGGTGTGCAGGCGGGGGGCCGAGGGGCGCAGAGCCGGCAGCTCTCCTTGTTGCTCGAAAAACTGCGCCACCTTGCCCGGCTGACAGACGGGCCCGGTCAGTTCCTCGAACAGCAGCTGGCTGTAAAGGTCATCAGGCCAGTGAAAGTCGTTGCGCCGGATGGCGAGATCTATGCCGTTGCCAAAGCTGAGGGCGCCGCCCCCCGCCATCAGATGCACGTCCAGCTCGGGGTGCAGGGCCTGGAAGGCGGGCCAGCGCGGGATCAGCCAGCGCATCAGCAGGGTGGGCTCGCAGGAGATGACCAGCGACTGGGGCTTGCTCTGCTGGCGCAGCGCCTGCGCCGTCTGCCGGATCCTGCTCAGCCCTTCCCTGACGGCCTCATGGAGCCTGCTGCCCGCCTCGGTCAGAAAGACCCGGCGCTGGCGACGCTCGAACAGCGGGATCCCCAGATCCTCCTCCAGCAGGCGCACCGCCCGGCTGATGGCGCCATGGGTGAGGTGCAGCTCATCGGCGGCGCGGCTGAAGTTTTCGGTGCGGGCAGCCACCTCGAAACAGCGCAGGGCCGTCAGGGAGGGGAGGGAGAGGTCTTTCTGTGAGTTATTATCACCATTCATGTCAGAAGTTATCGTTCGTTATTGGTGTTGATGCCAAATAAAATAGCCGATATCTCTCTGCATCAGGACTCTTTTCATGACCGAACTGTTAGCCGTAGTGGCCATTACCTTCTTTGCCGTCATCAGCCCGGGGCCCGATTTTGCCATGGTGTCGCGCAACAGCCTGCTGCTCTCCCGTCGCACCGGCGTGCTGACGGCGCTCGGCATAGCGGCCGGGGTCTGCGTCCATGTGACCTACACCCTGCTGGGGGTCGGCCTGTTGATCCAGCAGTCGCTCTGGCTGTTCAACCTCATCAAGCTGGCAGGGGCCGCCTACCTCATCTTCCTCGGCATCAAGATGCTGCGCGCCAGGCCTGTGACCCATGAGGAGATAGTCAGCCAGCCAACCCTCTCCAGCCTGGGGGCACTGCGCACCGGGTTTCTGACCAATGTGCTCAACCCCAAGACCACCATCTTCATCGTCAGCCTGTTCATGCAGGTGGTACAGCCGCAGACGCCGCTGGCGGTCCAGCTCGGCTATGGCGCCTTCATAGTGCTGGCCCACGCCCTCTGGTTCAGCGCTGTGGCGATCTTTTTCTCCACCGACTCGGTACGAGCCCGCTTGCTGGCGGTGCGCCACTGGATCGACCGGGTGTTTGGCGGCCTGCTGGTGGGATTCGGCATGCTGCTGGCATTGACCCAGCAATCGCGCTGAGGGAGCGGGGGAGTCATCCCCCTTATCCACCCCCCGACTGTAGGGGCTTGTTTTTCATGCCTTGGCGCTCGCTTTTCGGTAGAATTGCCGCTCATTTTGAAGTCAGATGAGGCGCGGTATGACGGTCAAGTTCCAGGCATTTCACAGCATCAAGGCGATCAACAATCGGGAGGTGCTGTTCAACTGGTCCAGGACCAACCCCCTCGGCGCCCTGGATCAGGTGTGGCGCCCGACCCATAGCGACGAGCTGCAGGCGCTGCTGCGTGAACACCCCGAGCGCAAGCTGCGGCTGATCGGCTCAGGCCTCTCCTTCGAACCCATCCACAGCGTCTATGCCGAGGGCAGTCAGGCGCTGCTGGTGGACCTGTACCACCTGCGCGGCCAGCTGGCGAAAACCGCCGATACCGTCACCTATCAGGCGGGCACGCCGCTCGATACCGTCTACGCCGATCTCATCGCCATGGAGCGGATGTTGCCGGCATCCCCCGGCGTCATCGGCATCCAGACCCTGGGCGGTGCGCTCAGCACAGGCACCCACGGCCAGGGGTTGCACCAGTCCGCCCTGTGCGATGCGGTGGAAGCCATGACGGTGATGCTGGCCAATGGCGAGATCGTCCGGGTGGATCGCACCGATCCGCGCTTCGGCGCCTTCGTGATGGGCATGGGCATGCTCGGCATACTGCTCGACGTCACCCTGCGCACAGTGCCCAACCGCATCATGCGCTGCACCAAGTTCACCACCGACTATCCCTTCCTGCTGGCACACAACGAGCGGCTCAACCGCGAGCACGGCTTCGTGAAGAGCTGGTGGTTCGCCTGGACCGGCGAGAGCCACATCTGGCTGGTGGATCCCGCCTCCGAGGAGGAGGTAGCCCGCTACCGAGCCGCCGGCAGCGAGCCGCTGCTGCTGGAGGGGGACATAGATGCCCGCATGAACGCCACCATAGATGCCACCCTGCAGAAGATGGCCAAGGATACCAAGGATGAGGCGCTGGCCGGGGAGCACTTCGAGACGGTGCGCCGCTTCAAGGACGCTTCCGATCTGGTGGGCAACGTCTACCAAATTCTCTGCAAGGGGATACCTGCGCCCCAGATCAACTGTGAGGTGGCGGTGCCGCTTCATCGCATGAACGAGGCGCTGGAGACCCTGCAAGCGTGGCAGCAGGCCAACCCGGGCGTATTGCACTACCCCTTTATCCTGCGTTGTACCGGTCCCTCCGAG
Source organism: Aeromonas bestiarum (assembly GCF_000819745.1). Taxonomy (GTDB): domain Bacteria; phylum Pseudomonadota; class Gammaproteobacteria; order Enterobacterales; family Aeromonadaceae; genus Aeromonas; species Aeromonas bestiarum. The sequence continues at coordinate 92,743 of NZ_CDDA01000006.1, forward strand.
GCCTGGCTCAGCGCCGCCTATGATAAATCGGTCTGCTGGGTCGGTTTCCTGGTCTATCTGGCGGCGGATGGCACCTTCGTCAACGGCTCCATGGAGCAGATGCGCGAGCTGCAGCAACTGCTGGTGCCCCTCGGTGGCATCCCCCATTTTGGCAAGCATCTGGCGATGGATCTCTACGACTTCCCGGCCCTGCTGCCGCGCTGGAACGACTTCCTGGCCCTCAAGGGCGAGCTCGATCCCCATGGCCGCTTCGAGAACCGCTGGCTCAGCGATCTGTTTGCCAACCGGTAAGGATTGAAAATGACCCATATGCAAGATACCCGCGTACCCATCACCCTGCCGACCAGAGGGGAGTCATCGATATGACAGATATGCAAGACACCCGAATTCCCGTGACCCTGCTGACCGGCTTTCTCGGCAGCGGCAAGACCACCTTGCTCAACTACTGGGTCAAGCAGCCGGAACTCGGCGAGTGCGCCGTGCTGATCAACGAATTCGGCTCTGTGGGGCTGGATCACCATCTGGTGCAGCAGGTGGACGAGCAGGTGGTGTTGCTCGATTCCGGCTGCATCTGCTGCTCGGTGCAGGGCTCCCTGGTGGAGGCGCTGCAGGGACTGTTCATGCGCGCCATCCAGCGCAAGATCAAGCCGTTCAAGCGGCTCATCATAGAAACCACAGGTCTGGCTGACCCGGCGCCCGTGCTGTTTACCCTGCGCGAAGAGGGCTTTATTGCCCAGCGTTACCGCTTCGATGGCACAGTGACAGTGGTGGATGCCGGCCATATCGAGCAGCAGCTGGCCGCTCAGTATGAAGCGGTGAAACAAGTGGCGCTGGCGGATCTGCTGGTAGTGAGCAAGGGGGATCTGGTGGAGGACGAGCAGCTGGCGCGGGTCGAAGCCCAGCTGGCGGCCCTCAATCCGGCGGCCCCCATCGAGCGGGTCACCAACGGTGAGCTGTCGCCTGCGGTGCTGGAGAAGCTGGGCGCCTACAACGAGGCGGCGGGGCGCGACGTGCGCCAGTTGCTGGCCTGGCTGCGCACCGAATCCCCCAAGCAGGGGCTGGCCTCGCCGATGCAGCCCAAGATGAAGCCGTTCGCCGCCAAGGTGGGCACGGCCGCACCGACTCACTTCGAGCATGGCAACATAGAGAGCTTCTCCCTGCGCATCGGTGAGCCGCTCAAGCCATCCCGCCTGCTGGCCGCCATTGATGCGGTGCAGGTCCAATATGGCGATGCCCTGCTGCGGCTCAAGGGGATATTGCAGTTGGAGGGAGAGAGCCAGCCTGTGGTGATCCACGGCGTTCATGGTCAACTCTATCCGCTGCAGGCTTTGGGAGATTGGCCGGAGGGCAAGGCCCAGTCCCGGCTGGTCTTTATCGTGAAAAGTCAGGACAAGGCGGGGATCGAGCGGTTGTTCCTTGATACGCTCAAGGCCCCCGAGCCCAGTCTGGAAGAGCAGCTCAGAGCCATGCTCGGCCAGCCGGATGCCTGATAGGCTAATATGACCCGCTTTCGTGCGGGTCTTTTTTTATCTGAAGAGGAGGTGGCTGCTCATGCCCGATAGCACACACATGGTGACCCCTGCCCAGCGCAAGTGGCTGCCGCCGCTGACGGCGGTCGGCTTCTTCATGCAGACCCTGGATGGCACCATACTCAACACCGCCCTGCCCAGCATGGCCGAGACCCTGGGCGAGAGCCCGCTGCAAATGCAGTCGGTGATCATCGCCTACATGCTGACGGTGGCGCTGCTCATTCCCGCCTCCGGCTGGCTGGCGGACCGATTCGGCACCCGCCGCATCTATCTGGCCGCCATACTGCTGTTCACCCTGGGGTCGCTGGCCTGCGCCGCCTCCAACTCCCTCTCCATGCTGGTGGCGGCCCGGGTGTTGCAAGGCATAGGCGGCGCCCTGCTGATGCCGGTGGGACGCCTCGCCGTGCTGCGGGTCTACAGCAAGCACGAGCTGTTGCGGGTGATGTCGTTCGTCACCATCCCCGGCCTGGTGGGGCCCTTGATCGGCCCGGCACTGGGCGGCTGGCTGGTGGAGGTGGCGAGCTGGCACTGGGTGTTTCTCATCAATCTGCCGGTGGGAATACTCGGCTTTATCGCCAGCTGGCACTTCATGCCCGACCTGCGGCAGGGCACGGCCAAGTTCGACTGGCAGGGTTTCGTGATGTTCAGCGCCGGCATGGTGCTGGTGTCGGTGGGCTTGCAGGGGCTGGGCGAGCACAGCATCTCCACCGGCTGGGCACTGTTTGCCCTGCTGTTCGGGCTGGCCGCCATGGCGAGTTACTGGCTCTATGCCGCCAATGTCGAGGAGCCACTGTTCAGTCTGGCGCTGTTCAAGACCAGCACCTTCGCCATCGGCGTCTGGGGCAACCTGTTTGCCCGCCTCGGCAGCGGTGCCATGCCCTTCCTCACCCCGCTCTTCCTGCAGCTGGGGCTCGGCTTCTCGCCGAGCAAGGCGGGTATGACCATGATCCCCACCGTGCTGGGGGCCATGCTGACCAAGACGCTGGTGAACAAGCTCATTCCACGCATCGGTTATCGGCGGATCCTGATCGGCAATACCCTGGCACTGGGGGCCATGATCGCCAGCTTCTACTTCATCGACAACCAGCTGCCCTATGGGGTGCTGCTGGGCTGGCTGATGGTGTTTGGCGCCATCAACTCGCTGCAGTTCTCCGCCATGAACACGCTCACGCTGCAAGACTTGAGCGCCGAGCATGCCAGCAGCGGCAACGGTCTGCTGTCGGTGGTGATGCAGCTCTCCATGAGCCTGGGGGTGGCGATTGCCGCCAGCCTGCTGGGACTCTTCTCAGCCGGTTCGTCGGCGGCGGATGGGCAGTGGCTGGGAGGCTTCCACCTCACCTATCTCTGCATTGGTCTCATGTCCATGCTGGCTGCGCTGATCTTCGCCCAGCTGGCGCGGGACAAGGGGTGAGCGGGTTGTGCCGTCGGCAGTCAGGCTGATGGTGCAGGCAGGTAGCTGACCAGACAGGGCAGTTGCTCAAGCACTTGGGCCAGATGGGCTGTCTCCAGCAGAAAGGTCTGCTCCGGGTGGCCCGGCGTCCAGGTGAAGGCGTGATGCTCCATCAGTTGAGGGTCTACCAGCAGCGGGATATCGGCGCGTGGCAGAAAGGGGCAGACGGCGCCCGGCAGGCAGCCGATCTCGGCCTGCATCTCCTCGGCGGTGCAGATTGAGGGCTTGGCACCGAACGCGGCCTTGACCGCCTTGTTGTCGAGCCGTCCTCCTTGATGGGTCAGCAGGAGGGCAAAGCGGCCATCCTTGAACTTGAGAAACAGCGTCTTGCTGAATACCGCCTGCCAGCCCAAGCGGGCCCTGACTCTTTCGTCGGTGGCGTAATCGAGGATGGGCTCGTGCTCATAGCGCTGGTGGGGCAGTTCGGCGAGCAGCCGGCAGTTGAAGTCGTGAATGGTGTCGAGCGGCATGGGGGTCTCCTGTGGCGAGCCCCATCCTGCCAGTCGTGGCGGGCCGGGCCCAATCACACTTTCTTATGGCGGATAAGCCGCTTTGCAAGATGCAACAAGGGCACCCTCGGGTGCCCTTGTTGATTCAGTGATGTTGCAGCTCGCACGCTTCCCAGTGAAAGGGGATGGGGCAGAGTCGCTGGGAGGTCTTGTCATAACCCTGCCACAGCTCGCCCAGCGTGCGACCATCGACCGGGTGGCGCAGGCTCGGTGCCAGTTCGGCCAGCGGCCAGAGCACGAAGGCATTGGTGAGGATCTCGCCGCGGGGCAGGGCGACTGGCGCCTCGCAGACCAGATCGCCATAGAGCAGCAGATCCAGGTCCAGGGTGCGCGGAGCGAACTTCTTGGCATCCGGCTCGCGGCCGTGGGCGAACTCCATGGCACGCAGCCGTTGGCACAGGGTTGTCAGCGGCAGGTCTGTGTCGGCACCGACCACTAGGTTGTAGAAGGGGCGGCCGTTGAAGCCTACCGCCTCGCTCTCGAATACCCGGGAGACAGCCAGCTCGCCAAACTCCGCCTGCAGGGCATCGAGGCCGGCGCGGATATGGTGCTCCCGCTCTATGTTCGAGCCCATGCTGATATAGATGCGGGTCATCAGTTGGCGCTCGTGGCCGGGGTACGGTGGCGCAGGATCTCGACCCCGACGCCGGCGGCATTGGGTACGGCGCCCGGTTTTGTCAGAGTGACCTTGACCCATTGTACTCGCTCATCGGCCAGCACCAGCATGGCGACCTGCTCGGCCATGGTTTCGACCAGCTCCACCACCTTGCTGGAGGCGTGATCACAAATCTTGCGAGAGAGGGTGGCGTAATCCAGTGCCAGATTGATATCGTCGGTTGCTGCGGCGGGACGGTTGTCAAAGCCCATTTCGAGGTCGAAACAGAGCTTCTGGCGAATGCCTTTCTCCCACTCATAGACACCAATAGTGGTCAAAACCTCGAGTCCGCGAATAAACACCTTGTCCATGACAGTACTTCTTCTTTACTCTTGATGGGCTGTGATAACAGCGCAGGGATGCAGGCCTGGCAACCAGTTTGCCGCGCGGTCGGTTTGGGCGACACGCTTTTGGGCAACGCCAAGCCAGAGAATGTGGCCCGCATCATACCCCATTCATATCGTGGTAAAAACGACCAAGATGACGGCCCTGACGATTTTGATGATTATTCTGGCCTACCTGGGCGGCTCGCTGTCCAGTGCCGTGCTGGTTTCCCGCATCACGGGTCTGCCGGATCCTCGCGATCATGGCTCCCACAACCCGGGTGCGACCAATGTGTTGCGCCTCGGTGGCCGTGTGGCTGCCGTTGTGGTGTTGCTGCTCGACGTGCTCAAGGGCACGGCCCCCGTCTATCTCGCCTGGTATCTGCAAATCAAACCCGTCTACCTCGGCTTCATCGGGGTGGCAGCCTGCCTCGGCCACATGTACCCCATCTTCTTTCATTTTCGCGGTGGCAAAGGGGTCGCCACGGCACTGGGGACCATGATGCCCATCGGCTTTACCATGGGCGGGGCCGTGATCGGCACCTGGCTGCTCGTGCTGCTGGTGAGCGGCTACTCCTCGCTGGCCTCCATCATTACCGTGCTGCTGACACCGCTCTTTACCTACCTGCTCAAACCCGAATACACGCTGCCGGTCTCGCTGCTCTCCTGCCTCATTCTGATCCGCCATCACGAGAACATTGCCCGCCTGCTGAAAGGGGAAGAGCCCAGAGTCTGGGGCCGCCCGGCGCAGCACGGCCAGGAAGAAGTAGGGGAAATGGATGATGTTGCGCAAAAAAGAGACGAACGAGACAAAAAGTGAAATTTCCCGTTGACCACCTGCCTTAAAATCCGTTTAATAGCGCCCACGCCCAGATAGCTCAGTCGGTAGAGCAGGGGATTGAAAATCCCCGTGTCGGCGGTTCGATTCCGTCTCTGGGCACCAAATTTGGTGCCATGAAATAAAAATCTGTTCATGCACAAAGGTTTAAAGTGTGCCGGCTTAGCTCAGTAGGTAGAGCAACTGACTTGTAATCAGTAGGTCACCAGTTCGATTCCGGTAGCCGGCACCATTTATATATTGCCCAGATAGCTCAGTCGGTAGAGCAGGGGATTGAAAATCCCCGTGTCGGCGGTTCGATTCCGTCTCTGGGCACCAAGTACAATTCCTCCTTAGTTCAGTCGGTAGAACGGCGGACTGTTAATCCGTATGTCGCTGGTTCAAGTCCAGCAGGAGGAGCCAACACAAAAGCCCAGCAGCAATGCTGGGCTTTTTCTTTGCCTGTTTGCCACGGCCATTGTTACCTGAGTGTTGCGCAATAAGTGTGCGCCTGAGGAACAAGCTGTCGCATCCATCCCCCTTCTTCCTTCCCTGTCAGTGACTTGCCTTTTGTTTCTCGCCTAGTATGGTGACGTGCCGGGCGTTTTGCCGCGCCGCTTTCCCTGCGTCTGACCCGCCGTATCCGCCATGGCCTTGTGCACCATGACTCTCTATCTGGCGAGGGCGGGACATCTTTGTGATCGAGGTAATGTATGAATGCAACCGAGCTTTGGCAGCTGTCTCCCGAGCAGTTCAACGAGTGGCGCCGGGAGAATGACTATCCCCTGATTTGGGATCTGCTGGTGGCCTCGCTGCCCTATTTCGGCGACTGGATGACGGAGCAGAAAATAGAGAAAAGCGTCATCTTCCAGATCGGCATAGCTCGTTTCATCAGCTCGCGATCCGTGCTCAGCCTCTGCGTCTACATGAGCGACGACAAGATCAGGCTGTATGAAACCGCCTCGAGCGCGCTGGAGTCCCTGCGCAAGAGCGGCCTCATCCGCTCGGAGACCCGTTTTGAACCCTACTGCATGTGGCTGGCCGGCAAGCACGGCAAGGACGAGGTGAAGCGGGTGCAGAGCCTGCTCTCGGTCTCCGAGAACAACAAGGGGGAGGCGCAGGTGCTGGGCAAGCATCGCCTGCTCAACATCGGCGGCGTCGAGCTGAAGAGCCCCATCATCTCCGGCCGATTGCTCGATTTCACCTGCCTCGACGAACTTTCGCTGGATGGCGCCGTCAACAACTCCAAGGTCTATCTGTGGCACTGCTCGGCCAAGGGTGTGCGGGTCAATGGCGGCGTGATCGGGCTCGATCTGTTCGATTCCCTGCTGTGGGATCACAGGGCCTGGGCCAAGAAGCGGGAGCTGGCGCTGGAGGACGGGGTGTTTCAGGACTTCACCATCGAGTGCGAGGAGATCCGTTTTCACTCCTCCCGGGCCGTGCTGAAAAACTTCAACGTGCGCGCCAAGAACTTCGACGCCACCATGGAGCACACCAATCTGGACAAGGTGCAGGTGGCCTACAACGAGAACGGCCGGATCGATCACAGCGAGGCCAGCAAGCTGTACCGCAACGCCAAGCGCCTCTTCTCCAGCGTGGGAGATACCGTCGATGCCGGTGAGTGCTATTACCAGGAGAAGCTGCATGAGATGAAGTCCCTGGCCAGCCCGAGGGAGCTGTTCAAGGAGCGCTGGCTGCGCAGCGGCCCGCTGAGAAAGGGGTGGCTCTCCCTGCTGTGCTATCTCAAGTGTGGCTCCAAGTTCATCAGCTTCATCACCTGGGGCTTTGGCGAGCGGCCGATCAGAAGCCTGCTGATGTCGATGGGGGTCATACTGCTGGCGACCCTGACCTATTTTCTGGCGCCCGCTTCGGTCACCTATCACCATCTGGGGCGCTCGCTCTACTTCAGCATCGTGACCTTCGTGACGCTCGGTTATGGGGATATTTCCCAGACCTCTTCCCCGCTGCAGCTGCTGTCGGCCATCGAGGCCTTCAGCGGCATGTTTCTGACCGGCCTGTTCCTCGCGGGGTTTGCGTCGAAAACCAAGCAGTATTGATGACGCTGCCGACCTGTCGGTGCTGCCAAGCTCCGACAGGTGGTGCTCCCTCAGCAGCACCTCAGAGGGCTGGATCTTGCCGAGCAAGCCGCCGCAATAGCCCGTATCGGCCTCGCCACCAGGTCAGCATCTTGTCATCTTGCCGGCGTGATGCCCTGCATCTTCAGCCAGAACGCCTCCTGACAGGGGTTGTGAAACAGCTTGCGTGGCGGTGTGATGGGGATGGGGCTGGTGTCGACCCGATAGCTTATCCAGCATTCGGCACATAGCTGCGGCGAGGGGACATGGTCCTGCTCTCTCTGATGGCAGATGACGACCCCATTGGCGAACCAATAGCGGGTTTGCTGGTGCTGGATCAGGGTGCCACTCTCGTCATGCTCGCTATAGTGTTCGCTCTGCTGGCGAATGATGGTCGCCGGCCCAGGTTGCCGATGGATGGCCTTGATATAGGTAATGAGCTGATTCATCGCCGTTCTTGCTTGTGATGGGAGCGGCGGCGTTGGGACACTGGCCGCAGATGTCGCGAGCTTAGCGCTCGGCGCCGCTGGCGGCAATCCCGAGCGGGCGGCAGGGTGACAGGCATGAAGGAGGACAGTGATGGGGATCCCCAGCAACAAGGCCGAGCTGCTGCTCGCCATCGAGACGAACTTCGGCAAGCTGCTCAAGGCCTTGCAGGCCGTCCCCGAGAGCCTGGTGCAGGAGCTGGTCATGGAGGGGCACAGCAAGGGCACCCGCATGAGCGTGGCCAATCTGGTGGCCTATCTCATCGGCTGGAATGAGCTGGTGATCAAGTGGATCGAGCGGGACGCGGCGGGCCTGCCGGTGGATTTTCCCGAGACTGGCTTTAAGTGGAACGAGCTGGGCAGGCTGGCCCAAACGTTCTATCGGGATCATGAGGGGCTGACCTACCCGCAGCTACTGGCCCGGCTGGTGGCGGCCAGGGCCCGTATCGTCGAGCTGATCGCGGAGCGCGGTGATGACCAGCTGTATGGTCGCCCCTGGTATGAGCAGTGGACTCTGGGGCGGATGATCCAGTTCAATACCGCCTCTCCCTACCACAATGCCAACGGGCGGCTGCGCAAGTGGTTGAAGGGCGCGGGTGTGAAGCCGTAGCTCCCGCCGCGCCGATGGTGCGTCTGGCCTTGGGGTCAGGCCGACCCGCATTGTTTCACTGACAAGCCCCAGTTGTTATACTGCCGCCCCGTCCTCTCGCCGGGCAGGCAGTGCGCTGGCGCGAGACAGGCAGACTGGACAGGATCGTCCGGCAACCCATTTTTTCCTCCCAGCTTCAGCCGGCAGAACGGCGGCCCGTCAATCCGTATGCCACGGGTTCGAGCCCAGCAGGAGGAGCCATTCAAGGAGCCCTTGTCGCGAGACAAGGGCTCCTGCTTTATGGGTGCCATAACAACAATACTCACCACACAGCGACAGACTTCAGGATTGGTATGGAAAATCAAGTAGTTAAAGATTCTCACCCGGGTGTCACCTCCCTTCGCAGCTGGCTGGAGCCGGTACTGGTGCTGGCCATTCTGGGCAGCCTGTTCGGCTACCTCGGCAGCCAGATGGGGCTCTCCGCCCTGGTCAACACCCTGTTCAACACCGCCCATCAGCTGCTGCTCAATACAGTGCTCTTCATCATGGGGATTACCGTGCTGTCGGGGGCGCTGAGCCAGCTGCTCAGCGAGTTTGGGGTGATCCGCTTGCTGGAGGTGCTGCTGGCACCCTTGATGAAGCCCATTTTCCGCCTGCCCGGGCGCACCGCCCTGGCGGCCCTGATGACCTTCTTCTCCGACAATCCGGCGGTGATCAGCCTCGCCAAGGACAGCCGTTTTCGCAAGGGCTTCACCCCCTGGCAGCTGGTCTCGCTCACCAACTTCGGCACCGCCTTCGGCATGGGGCTGATAGTGGTGACCTTCATGGCCACCCTACAACTGCCGAGCGGCGAATCCACCGCCAGTGCGGCACTGATCGGCCTGCTCGGCGCCCTCATCGGCTCAGTGGTCTCGACCCGGCTGATGCAGCGCATGATCCGCCCGCTGGTGGGGGAAACCCTGATTGATGACGAGGTCGTGAGCGTGGGCGCCAAGCCGGGTCTGAGTCAGGAGGCGGCCCCCACCTGGCTGCGGGTGCTCAATGCCCTGCTCGATGGCGGCAAGTCCGGGGTGGAGCTGGGGATGGCGGTGATCCCGGGGGTGCTCATCATCAGTACCTTCGTGATGCTGCTGACCTTCGGCCCGGGCGAGCAGGGTTACAGTGGCGAGGCCTTTCAGGGGGTGGCGCTGCTGCCCGTGCTGGCGGCCAAGGTGGGCTGGTTGTTCGAGCTGCTGTTCGGCTTCACCCATGCCGAGCTGGTGGCCTTCCCCGTGACCTCGCTGGGGGCGGTCGGGGCGGCCATGTCGCTGGTGCCGCCCTTCATCGGCAAGGGCTGGATCACCGGCAACGAGGTCGCGGTATTCACCGCCATGGGCATGTGCTGGAGTGGTTTTCTCAGCACCCATACCGCCATGCTGGATGCGCTCGGCTATCGCCATCTCACCTCCCGCGCCATAGTGGCCCACACCATAGGTGGCCTGTGCGCCGGGGTGGCGGCCCATCAGCTCTACCTGCTGCTGGGCTGAGTCGGGTTCTGATAACAAAAGAGGCTCTTCGGAGCCTCTTTGCATTGCTCGTTGCGATCACGCGGACAGCATAGAGACGGTCAGTCCGGCGTTGTGGTCACTCGACATGGCCAATGACGGTTTGCTCTATCACGGCTCCGGGCATCATCTGCTGTATGCCTTCAATCAGCTTGTTCCCGGCTGCTTGCAAAGCTTCCAGGGGCATTTCGGGCAAGCTCTCCAGAATGAACCACATCATGCTCGATTCCACATTGAGCCTGGTCCGGACTCCCTGTCTCCAGTTCCAGCGTCGACATGTCACCCCCTTGTCATCCCGCCAGACCACTTCACCGGGTTCTGGAGATTCATGAGCCACTTCGCCACCCTTCATTGTGTCGAATAGCTCGCTGCCATCGGCAACCACCAACCTCGGCGTCCCTTCATAGGTGGTCAGGTTTTCGCCCCCTACCGGTATGGCGTACTCAATGCTGATGGCGTTATAGAGGTCAACGACAGGATCGATACTCGGCAGGTTGCCATCACGGGCAACCCGTTTTCGCAGGGCTTCGGCGGAGCAGGGAGTGCGCTGTGGTTTGGCGCCAAACTTTCTAAAGAGGTCCGCCCAGGCGGAGAGGTGTGCATCGGCCCAGGGTGCATCTTCTCTGGCCATGGCAAGGGCTGCTTGTTCCAGGGCCCGCGTCCCCACTGTGGGGTCTGCAATGGCAGCCGCCTGGACAGTGATGCTCAAGGCCCGGAATCCGGGAGCCATATCGGTTACTTCAGGGGTGATTAATGGCTTGAACAACGGCATAGCGACTCCAGGAGATTCATTGATAGAGACGACATTTGATGTCTCGATAGCGCATGGCATCAGCCACATCACACTCAATTTGAGAGCCATCTTGCTTGGGCGATGGCAATAAGAAAATTCACAAAATCTTAAGGCCAATAAGGATTTGGAATGACAAGCAGCCTGTCAGTGAAGGATTAGCATGGGAGTTCGATCCAGAAAGAAGTTCTGCCTTTTCGTTGATCTCTCGCGAAATGGGATGAGCGGCTCAGGAGCACTATCTCTGATGCTGCTGAAAAACATCAACAACAAGGGCGCCGAGGCGCCCGTTTGCTTGAGTGTCAGGCTGACGACATTACAGATTGCCCGGTTTGGGGATGGGGATGCCGAGCAGGAAGTTGTCCATCATGCCGACCATGCGTCCCAGCTCGGGTTTGGTGATGGTGTCGTTGGCCCCCAGCTGCAGCGCCTTCTGGCGGTTGTCGTCACTCATCAGCGACGAGAACATGACGATGGGGGTGGTCTTGAAGGCAGGGGTATCCCGCAGCCGTTTGAGCAGGTGCATGCCGTCCATGCGGGGCATCTCGACGTCTGTGATGATGCCGCTGACGAACTCGGCCACCGGGATCTTCTCCTCCTGCGACAGGCGGTCGAACTCCATCAACATCTCCAGCCCGTCGCCCCCATCCTTGGCGGTCACCACGTTGTAGCCCGCGGTGCGCAGCGTGGTCTCTATCATCTTGCGGATGAAGGCGGAGTCGTCGACCACCAGCACAGTCTTGGCCTGGCGCAGTGCCATCATGCGATCGTCTATGAGGACCTTGCGATCTTGGGTCACATCGTACTTCTCCATGCTCAGCTCTGGGTTGATGTCGGCGATGATCTTCTCGAAGTCGAGGATCATGATGAGGTTGCCATCTCGCCTGACCACGGCCACCACGCAGTCATTCTCGCCCGCCTCCAGAAACTGGCTGGGGGACTCCACATCCTCCCAGGAGACCCGGTGGATCCTGCTGACACTGTCGATGAGGAAGCCGTTCGCCATCTTGTTGAAGTCGGTGACTATGACCACCTTGTTGTTGGGGTCCGGGTTGGTCTTGATGCCAAGCCAACCCGCGAGATCCACCAGCGGGATCAGCCGCTCGCGCAGGGAGAAGACACCCACCATGTGGCGCTGGGCGTTGGGGTAGTCTGTGGTGTCAGGTACCCGGATCACCTCGCGCACCTTGGCGACGTTGATGCCGTAATAGGCGATCTTTTCCCTGCCATCGGGTAGCTGCTTCTTGAGGTGAAATTCGATGATCTCGAGCTCGTTGGTACCGCTCTCGGTCAGGATGGATTTACGCTCTTCCCCGTCTTTGGACATCATGGCGACTCTCGTGCTTCTGGTTGCGCTGGCAGCACCGGCTGCGGTTTTCCCTCAGTATAGGAATGGATCCGCCCACACCGGGGAGATCCACACAAGATGGCCCTCATAACTGCTTGATCCGGCAGACAGGAAGGCGCGTAACAGCTTAACAGGGAAAGAAAGAGGTGATGGAGAAGGGCATCACACTCACCGCAAACAGGAGCCGAGCATGAACGAGGGCATAGTGGTGATAGGAGCCGGGGGCGCTATAGGTCAGGCGCTGGTGGCCCACTGGCTGGCGACAGGGGCCGGTTCCGTCATGGCGGTCAGCAGGCAGCCGGCCCCAGTCGGGTGTGAGGATCCCCACCTGCATTGGCTGGCTTGTGATTACAGCGATCAGCAGATGGTTGACGTGGTGGCTCGTATCGCCACTCTGGCCCCGAGACTGTATCGGCTGGTGATCTGCAACGGCATCCTGCATCAGGGGGCGATCAAGCCGGAAAAGCGGCTGGAAGCGCTTGATGTCGAAGCCATGACCCGTCTCTACCAGACCAATGCCTTGCTGCCGCTGCGCTGGATCAACCAGCTGCTCCCGCTGCTTGGCGCCTCGCCCTGCACCCTGGCGGTGCTCAGTGCACGGGTCGGCAGCATAGGCGACAATCGGGCGGGGGGTTGGTATGGCTATCGCGCCTCCAAGGCGGCGCTCAACATGTTGCTCAAGTGCGCCGCCATCGAGCTCGCCCGGCGTGCCCCGGGCGTCAAGCTGGTGGCGTTTCATCCGGGCACTGTGGATACCCAGCTCTCGCGCCCGTTTCACGCCAATGTGCCGGCCGGCAGCTTGCAGACGCCAGGTCAGGTAGCTCGCCATCTGGTGGGTCTGATGGATCGGCTGACGCCGGATGGCGAACTCAGCTATCTCGACTGGCGAGGCGAGTCTATCGAGTGGTAGGGGTATCCAGCAGGCGAGCCAGCAGGGCGCGCAGCGCCTTGATGATGGCCGGCTTGCCCGCCAGTTGCAGCCGATTGGCCAGATGCCCCCAGTCCGCATATTGCCAGATGGTGGCGATCAGCAGCTGACGCTCGGCGGGGGTCAGGGCGCCCAGTCGTGGCAGATTGCCGGCCAGCCAGCGCTGCAGGCTGGCTTGGCACAGCTCGAACGGCTTGTGGTGGTGAGCGAAGCACACTAGCTCATCGCGCTCAAACTCATCCTGCGTCGGCAGGGCAGGGCTCCCCTCCAGAGATTGCCACACCAGTTCGGGTTCCAGCCCTTTCAACTCGCCTGCCAGCAGGGTTGGCAGCTGGCACGCGAAGCGCTGGTGCCACCGGGCCAGCTCTGCTTCCCACTCGGGATTCAGCGCCTTGAGCAGCAGGGCGGCATGGCTGCCGCTGGCGGCATCCCGTTGCAGGCCGATGCGCAGCACCCGCAGCCCGGCCCTGCGCCAGAAGGGCAGCAGATCGGCGCTGGCCGAGAAGGCCGAGCCCAGATAGTCGAGCCCTTCCTCCCGGTAGTAGTCCTCCAGCTGGCCGAGCAGTCGCGAGCCGAGCCCATGGCGATGCAGCGCCGGGTGGATGGCGATGCGCATCACCCGGGCGTAGCTGCGCGCCCCTGCTGTCTTGAAACCGGCGTGGGCCAGCAGGGACTGGGGCAGCAGATGGCCGCGCGGGCGTCGTCGGCCCGCCCAGATCTGCTCGGCCAGCTCGGGAGCTATGTTGCCCTCCCGTGCCACCAGCGCCACCCCGAGCAGGCTCTGCTCCTGCTCCAGCAGGTGGATGTCGAGATCCGGGCTCTCCAGCAAAGACCTGAGATCGCTCGGCGTGGTCTGGTAGTGCGCCAGCACCAGCAGGCCGAACAGCTGATTGAGCAGTCCCTCATCGTTCACCAGCGCATCCTGCCCGATCAGCCGCCAGCCAGGGCTGGTCGGTGGCAGGGGCGGATCCACCTCGGCATTGAGGCCAAGCAGCCGGAATACCAGCGGCTCCAGCGGATCGCCAAGGCTCCAGCGGATCGGCTCGGCCAGGTGGATCTCCTGCCAATCCGGCGTCTGACGGTCCAGCACTCGCTTGAAACGCAGGTGAAAACCGCGCCCTGTGCCCTCGTAGCCGTGCTCCGTGGTGGCGAAGACGATACGGCTGTGGCGGGCCAGCATGGCCTCCAGCAGTGGCGTGGGGATGGCGGCGGCTTCGTCCACCAGCAACAGATCGGGTTGCAGGGCTTCCTGTACCAGTCGGGCCGGTGAGCAGAACTCGAGGCCAGCCAGCCGTTCCACCTCTGTACCCAGCGACTGTGCCGCGTGGGCAAACAGGGTGGCAACTGTGGCCTGGGAGGGGGCCGTCACCACTATCTTGAGGTCGGGTTGCTGGCGCAGCAGCTCGGCGGCGGCGAGGCCCAGCAGGCTGCTCTTGCCGCGTCCCCGATCGGCACTCAGCACCAGGGGGCGGCGACGATGGCCGTGCAACACCCTGTGAATGGCGGGCAGGGCGCGGGCCTGATCATGGCTCAGCCGCCGCTGCTCACCGATCGGCTGCCAGGGCTCTGTGCTGGTGGGCGGGAGCAGGGAGAGCGCAGGATCCCCCGCCAGCAGGTGCACCAGTCGGGCGATGAAACCGTGGCCGGCCCGGTTCGCCTCTTCTGGCTGGGCTACCAGCCGCACCCTGTCCGGATCCGGATATTCGGGCCATTGCGCTCCGGGGGGCGTCAGCAGCAGCAGCAGGCCGCCCGCCCGCAGTGTGCCCGCCAGCGCGCCGAAGGCGTCGGGATGAAAGCCGCTGAAAGCGTTGAAGACAAGGGTGTCGCACTCCTGACCGAGCCGTTGCAGCGCCTTGGCGGCGGGAACGGGCCCATGGCAGGCCGGACCTTCTCCTAGCCAATAGATGACGCCGCCCAGCAGTGCTTCGGCACGGGCGATGCAATCGGCCTCGTCCCCTTCCAGCCAGACCAGACGCCGTTCACCTGTCTGGGTCAGGGCCTGGCGCAGGGCTTTCACCTCGGCAGGGCTCATGAGGCTGAACTGTCGCCCGCTTTGACGCGGGGTTCAAACATGCGATCCCCCATCTGGTCGATGAAGGTGTGCGCCTTCTGCACCATGAAACGCTCCGCATCGGCCGGATTGGCGAACAGATCGGAGCGGATGAAGATGTGGGTCTGCAGCGCGCCATCCATCTCTTTGGTGATGCGACCCGCCAACCGGTACTGGCCCCCTTCCGCCATGGGCTCGGGGTAGATGAGATAACCGGCGTACTCGGTGGGAGTCACCTCAACGACAGGGGCTGGCTTGCTTGCGAACAGGGCTGTGAACAGTTTCTTGAGCATGATGTTTTCCTCTGTGACGGGACATTGTCACCAAGGGGTTGATGGCTGGCAAGCAGGGGATCTTATTACTAATTGTTATTTGCACTACGAACCATTCTCATTTAGATTTCATGGCATTCCAGCACGAGGTAAACACTATGTACGTCTGTTTGTGCCGCGGCATCACAGATACCCAGATCCGCAAGGCGGTACAGGCAGGCAAGACCGAGTTCCGTCAGCTCAAGCAGTCGCTGGAGGTGGGGGCCCAGTGTGGAAAGTGTGTGCGCATGACCATGGAGATCATCGCCGCCGAACTCGACAAGGCCGAGCTGGAACAGGCCCCGCTCTACTACGAGGTGGCCTGACCCGGACCGATCTTTTTCTGACTCGACCCGCCAACAGGGTCACCCTTCCTCTCAGGCGAGCTGGCTCGCCAGACCTCTTGTTGTCACTTTTCTGGACTAAGCTCTAACGATCGAGGCCTCAGGCACGAACCAAGGAGCACTGTCGATGAAAGGAGATCCCAAGATCATTGCCCACCTCAACAAGGTGCTGGCCAATGAGCTGATTGCCATCAACCAATACTTCCTGCACGCCCGCATCTACGATGACTGGGGCCTCAAGGCGCTCGGGCACAAGGAATATCACGAGTCCATCGATGAGATGAAACACGCCGACGAACTGGTCAAGCGGGTGCTGTTTCTGGAGGGTCTGCCCAACTTGCAGGATCTGGGCAAGCTGCGCATCGGTGAAACGGTGGAGGAGATGCTGCGCTGCGATCTGTCGCTGGAGATGGATGCCATCCCGGACCTGAAAGTAGCCATCGCCTACGCAGAGTCGGTGCAGGACTACATCAGCCGCGACCTGTTCCAGGACATTCTGGAAGATGAAGAGGAGCACGTGGACTGGCTGGAGACCCAGCTTGATCTCATCGATCGCATCGGGTTGGAGAACTACCAGCAGTCCCAGTTGCATCACGGCTCATCCTGAATAGTTATGGCATGAAAAGCCGATTCAAAAACCCGCTCAGGCGGGTTTTTTCATGTCCGGTTGCATAGCTTTTCATCGCCGTCATCTGTATGAAAAACAAGCTTATTTTTGTTAATCAGGTCGCAAAAATGCGGGCGGGAGAGATGCACTATTGGAGCCCCTTATCGGGGGCACACAATAACAACAGGTTAAAGGACTACACCATGCACTTCTTGCCCAACAAGCTGGCGCTTGCCTGCGCCATCGCGCTCTCCCTCGCTGCCTGCAACGACAACAGCTCCAACGCGCCGGCGGATCCCGCCGCGACCAAAGCCTCCCTGATGCAAACCATGGACGAGGCCCTGCGCGAGAGTCAGGCGCTGGACCCTTACGGTTTTGCCATCGATGCGTCCAGCATTGCCAAACGCAAGTCGCTCGACAGTGCGCTGCTCAGCCGGCTGGATGCGCTGGACCCGAGCGTGCTGAGCGAGCGGGACCGGTTGTTCTACGACATGATCCGCTGGGATCTGCAGATCAATCTGGCGGGCTACGAGCTGCCCCAGTCCCAGATCCCGATCCACCACTTCCGCAACCGGGTGGTGGATCTGGCCGATGACGTGGGGATGGCTCCCGCCAGTGGCAAGGCCGCCTGCACCGTCAGCAGCGGCTTCGATTACTTCGAGCAGAGCTCGGCCGAGCGGGTCGCGCCTGGGGATGCCGCTTGGCGGCGGGATCTCGACCGCCCGGTCAAGGCCCCGGCGCTGGCCACTCAGGCCAGGGCAACGACGGCCCCGCTGGCCTGGTATCAGGAACACCTTGTCTGGCTCAAGGCCTATGACGGCTACCTGGCCGAGGTGAAGCACCAGTTCGAGCTGGGCAGCGCCCAGGGCAACACCTTGCCGGACGAGCTGGTGGACCGGCTGCTGGCCCAGCTCAACAGCAAGCTGGATGGCGAGGCGATCGCCGGTGCCTACCTCGGCTGGCAGCAGTTGCCGGGAGAGGCCGACGAGGCGCTGCGCAGCGAGTACAAGGGGGTGCTGGACAGCATCAACGGCCGCTATTTGGCACTGCGGGACTATCTGGATTACCAGCATGGCGGCGCCTATGCGGTGCGCCTTGGCAGTGGCGAGTGTGACGACGGCTTCTGCGGCATGACCAATGGTCGCGACTGGTATCGCTGGCTGCTTAAGAAGCACACCACCACCAATATGACGCCGGAGCAGGTGCATGAGCTGGGGCTGAGCGAGGTGGAGCGGATATTCGGTGCCATGGTCAAGGTGTGCCATACCGTCGGCAAGTGCGACAGCGATGAGGTGGCACAGAGCAAGCAGAGCGGCCAGATCTATGACTTCTTCCGCTATCTGAACGAGCCGGCCTTCTTCTACCAGAATCCGCTGGCTGTCTGGTCCGCCAATCTCAACCCGGGCAATGCGGCCGGCGCGGCCCTGAGCGAGCCGCAGCAGCAGGCGCTGGCCGAGCATGAGCGGGCGTTGCGGGAGTACAACGGCTTCAAGAGCAAGGCGGCGCTGGTGTTGCCGGACTTCTTCGATGCCGAGCGCACCATTCCCAAGCTGGATTACGAGGTGGTGCCCGTCTCCTATGACGAGGCGCCTTATGGCGGGGTCGCCTGGTATCAGGACGGCAACCCGCAGACCGGCCGTAAAGGGCAGTTCGTCCTCAACACCTACTATCCCTATGGCCTGCAGAGCTGGAACATCAGCACCCTGCTGGCCCATGAGGCGGCGCCGGGCCACCACTTCCAGATCACCATAGCCCAGGAGCTGGCGGCCAAGGATCCCGACTTCCCGCAGTACGTGGCGAATGCTTCCTATACCGCCTATGCGGAGGGCTGGGCGCTCTACACCGAATACCTGGCGGATCACGACATGGGGCTCTATCAGGGGCGCGGCCTCTATGATCCCGCCGTGGGGGATGTGAAGGTCGAGGGCTCGTCCGCCTTCAACAACCAGCTGCAGTACTTTGGCCGCCTCAACGAGGAGATGCTCAGGGCCATGCGGCTGGTGGTGGATACCGGCATTCACTGGTACGGCTGGAGCCACGACAGGGCCGTCGGCTACATGAAGGAGAACTCGGCACTGGGGGCGGGGGACATCAGCTCCGAGGTGCCGCGCTACATGGCCTATACCGGTCAGGCAACCTCCTACAAGGCGGGCCAGCTGGTGCTGATCCGGATGCGCGAATCCGCCGAGCAGGCCCTTGGCGGCCGCTTTGACCTCAAGGCGTTCCACCACCATGTGCTGGAATACGGCATGTTGCCCATCTCGGTGCTGGAGCAGAAGAACCAGCAGTGGATTGAACAGTCGAAGTGATCACAGTTACGGCGCCCGGCAAGGCAGCGGGCGCCGCTTTCGATTAGGATACGGCTCTCTTCCCATCACAATGCTACGGATGAATTCCATGGAACTGATTGCACGTGAGATGGCGCCCCACAAGCGGGTGGCGCTGGTGGCTCACGACAACATGAAGACCCCTCTGCTGAACTGGGTGATGCGCCGCAAGGAGGAGCTCAAGCTCCACCATCTCTACGCGACCGGCACCACAGGCACCATGCTCGGCAAGAAGGCGCAACTGCCCATCACCTGCCTCTTCTCCGGCCCCATGGGGGGCGACCAGCAGCTCGGTGCCCTGATTGCCGAAGGCAAGATAGACGTGCTGATCTTCTTCTGGGATCCCCTCAATGCGGTGCCCCACGATCCGGACGTGAAGGCGCTGCTGCGCCTGGCGGCCGTGTGGAACATACCGGTTGCCACCAACGAGGCCACCGCGGACTTCATCATGGACAGCCCTCACATGCAGCAGGCGTTCAGCGTGCAGATCCCGGATTATGCTGGTTATTTGAAGGCCAGAACCGAATAAGGGCAGATCCGCCAATCTGCGCCGGTTATTTGAAAGCCAGAACCGAATAACGGCAGATCCGCCAATCTGCGCCGGCTATTTGAAGGCCAGAACCGAATAACGGCAGATCCGCCAGTCTGTACCGGTTGTCTCAAGGACAGAACCGAATAAAAACAGCCAGATAGCAAAGAGCCGGACACAGTCCGGCTTTTTTATTTGAAGGATGGTAGCAAGTTAGCGCTGGAAGCCCTTCTGGGCGAACTTGGGTCTGGCGCTCATGATCTGCTCCACCTGCTCGTCGCTCATCTTGCCACGGGAGAGGCCCAGCACCTTGTAGGTGAGCAGCGGCCGCGCGGGCAGCGCTATCATCAGCGCCCGGATCTGGTTCTCGTCCTCTTTCTCCCGCACCGGCTTGCCGTAGGCGTAGGTAAGTACGCCGGCGTCCATCAGGTTTTTGACGGCAGGCTCGGTGATCGGCAAGTTTATGACGCTTTTGCGTTGCAGCACGAACTCGCGCAGCACCGCCTTCTCGTTGAAATCGAGGAAGGCGATCATCTGGGCCAGCTGATCCTGCTGGCGGCGGGATTGCCATTCGTCACAGGCCCACTCCCAGGCGATCAGGAAGCCCTGGCTGCAGAAGTAGGAGATGGCGATCAGCATGCCGACCCCGAGCCAGGCGGCGTGGGTCGTGGCCCACTGGCTGACGGCTCCCTTCATCAGGCCGGCCGGAAACAGCAATATGATGCTGCAGCAGAGTAGCAACCAGACCATGAGCCAGTTGAGGCGGTTCAGTTGATAGAAATGTTGGATCCACCGTTTCATCGTTCATCCTTCCCAAACTATTGTGGACAGTAGACAACTCATAGCAATCGTTGTGCCAAGCCGTGGATGCCGGGGGAAAGAGTGGGGATCCGGACGGAGAAACCGGGGGCGTTGACCGAGGGGGCGTTACATTCTCTTACAACTTATTGAGTGGATGATCATTAATTTGCCTTGTGAGGCGGCGGTCAACTTGGTAAAAAGCCCGCACTGTCATTGGGGAGTAGCAACCCGCCCGTGATCCGGGCAGGGCTCATGTCAACATTCTTGGATCTGTCGATCCATGGCATGAGCGGCGATAGCATCTATCGCTCTGCAAGACCTTTGGCCTCGATATGCAAGCCAGCCGGGCGAGCCGTATCGGGTCCATCGGTTGTTCTGCTCGCCTGGCGGTTGCCTATTATGTTGATCACCCTGCTGTTATTTCTGCTCTCTGCCGTCACCATCTATCTGGCCTGCGAATATTTCGTCAACGGTATCGAATGGACCGGCCATCACTTCAAGTTCTCCCAGAGTGCCACCGGCTCCCTGCTGGCGGCCCTCGGCACTGCCCTGCCCGAATGCATAGTTACCCTGACCGCGCTGCTGATGGGGGATGCCCCCGCCCAGCAACAGATTGGGATAGGCGCCGCCCTCGGTGGCCCGCTGGTGCTCTCCACCATAGGCTATGCCGCCGTCGGCGTGACCCTGCTGCTGTGCATGAGCCGTGAGCACAGGGTCATAGATGGCGAGGTGCAGCGCGAGATAGGCCGGGATCAGGCCTGGTTTGTCGGTATCTTCCTGGTGGCGGTGGCCCTCGGCATGGTGGCCTTTACCGGCAAAACCTGGCTGGCCCCGCTGTTCGTGCTGGTTTATCTGGTCTATGTGCGGCGCGAGCTGAAACAGACTGACAGCCACGAGGTCGAGTTGCCAGAGCCCCTCAAGCTGGATCCCAAGGCCGAGATCCCGGCGCTCGGCAAGGTGCTGCTGCAGACTCTGGTGGCATTGGTGGTGGTCGCGCTGGCGGCGCAGCTGTTCGTTCATCAGCTGGAGAGCATGGGCGAGCTGTTCGGCCTCTCTCCCGTGCTGGCGGCCCTGCTGCTGAGCCCGGTGGCGACAGAGATGCCGGAGCTGATGAACGTGCTGATCTGGGTGCGTCAGGGCAAGAACCGGCTGGCGCTGGCCAACATCTCCGGTGCCATGATGATCCAGGGCACCATACCCAAGGCATTCTGCCTGCTGTTCACCCCCTGGTTGCTCGACAGCACCATGATGGTCTCCTCGCTGGTGACCCTGCTGGCGGTGGTACTGCTGTGGTGGGGCTTCAGCCGTGGGCGGATGACGGCGGGCAGGCTGGCCTGCGTGGGGCTGGTGTACCTGGGTTTCTGCGGCTGGCTGATGGTGAGCTGACGGCGCGCGCTATGTGAAGATGACGCCATGAGCAAGGGCAGGATCCGATCCTGCCCTTTTTTCATGGATTTAGGTTAGCGGGTTGAACCCCGGGATCAGAACTGCTGGAACCAGCGCTGGATCTGGGCCGGATCCTTGCTCTGGGTCAGGGAGAGCATCAGCAGGATGCGCGCCTTCTGCGGGTTCAGGGTGCCGGCGGCCACGAAGCCGTACTTGGCGTCGTCGATCTCGGCATCCAGGGTGGTGGCGCCGGTCGGCACGCGGGCGGAGCGCACCACCCGGATGCCGTCCTTGCTTGCCTTGGCCAGGGTGTCGAACAGTGTGTGGTAGAGGTTGCCGTTACCCACCCCGGCGCTGACGATGCCGTCAAACTTGGCATCCACCATGGCCTTGGCCGGCAGATCGGTGGCGTTGGCATAGTTGTAGACGATGCCCACTTGCGGCAGCTTGTCGAGCTTGCTCACGTCGAACGGCGTCTTGCTGGTGTGCAGGCGGGCCGGGCTGCGCTGGTAGTCGATCTTGCCGTTGTGGATGTAACCCAGCGGGCCGAAGTTCGGGGCGGCAAAGGTCTGCACCCCTGTGGTGTTGGTCTTGGTGACGTCGCGGGCATCCAGCACGGTATCGTTCATGGCGACCATGACGCCACGGCCCTTGGAGCTGGGGTCGGAGGCGGTAACCACGGCGTTGTAGAGGTTGAGCGGGCCATCGGCACTCATGGCGGTGGAGGGGCGCATGGCGCCGACCAGCACCACGGGCTTGTCGCTCTTGACGGTCAGGTTGAGGAAGTAGGCGGTCTCTTCCATGGTGTCGGTGCCGTGGGTGATGACGATGCCGTCCACGTCATCCTTGGCCAGCAGCTCGTTGACCCGCTTGGCCAGCTTGAGCCACACCTCGTCGTTCATGTCCTGGGAGCCGATCTTGACCACCTGCTCCCCCTGCACGTCGGCCACGTTCTTCATCTCGGGTACGGCGGCGATCAGGGTCTCGATAGCCACCTTGCCTGCTTCATAGTTGGATTGGGTGGCGGACTGTCCCGCACCGGCTATGGTGCCACCTGTCGCCAGGATATGAACCTGCGGCAGGGCCATGGCCAGGGGGGAGAGGGTCAGGCCAACGACGGCGGCGAGCAGTGTCTTGCGGATAGGGAGAGTCATGCTGCAAATCCTTCTGAGTGATAAAAATTGCAGCAAGTTTGCGCTTTCTGTTGAGGGGGTCTGTGATGACTCTCACCAAAAAACAGCTGGATACAGAACCTTAACCTGTTTTATACCTCTATAGAGATAATTTAACTTGCCGAGAAGCCCTTGGCTTCAATCAGGGCGATCAGCTCCGCCTTGCTCAGTTCGCTCTCGATGACGGCCTTGCTGCTGGCAAAATCCACCTGGGCCTGGGTTACTGCACTCTGGGCCAGCAGGGCTTTTTGCAGGCTGGCGGCGCAGCCACCACAGGACATGCCGGACACAGTGAGTTCGATGGTCATGGGATATCTCCTCTGTTGATGTGTTGTCAGCCTAAAGCTGCCGCCCGCGGCAAGGTCAAGGGGGTGATGAGGGGATGAGAGGCGGCAGGTTTTCTGCTGGCTATCCCATCAACCCGAGGTAGTTCATCAGGGCGGCGCCCAGACTGGTGCTGACCAGAGAACCCAGCGTGGTGGTGGCTATGAGAGTGTGGACGGCCAGCACGCTCCCCACTAGCCCATCAACCCCAGGTAGTTCATCAGGGCGGCACCCAGGCTGGTACTGATCAATGAGCCCAGCGTGGTGGTGGCTATGATGTTGGCGGCCAGCACGCTGTCGCCGCCCATGGCGCGGGTCATCACATAGCTGGCGGCGGCCGTGGGGGTGGAGCTGATGAGAAACAGTATGCCGAGGGCCTGCGGGCTGAAGCCGAGCGCCCAGGCCCCCGTTACCAGCAGCACAGGGATAAAGAACAGCCGGTTGGCGGTGGCCCAGCCGGTCAGCATGGCTCCGCCGCGCAGGGCCTTGAGGTTGAGGCTGGCGCCGGTGCAGAGCAGGGCCAGCGGCAGCGTCATGTTGGCGAAATAGTTGCCCGTTGTGATCACCAGCTGGGGCAGCTCGATACCGAGCAGGCCGAACGGCAGGGCGGACAGGATGGCGATGATCAGCGGGTTTTTGGCGATCCCCTTGAGGATCGGCTTGATCCCCTTGCTGCCTCCCAGACTGCGGGTCAGGGTGATCACGGCGAGTATGTTGTAGAGCACGGTCACCGAGCCCACCAGCAGGGCGGCAGCACCTATCCCCTCGGCGCCATAGGCGTTTTGCACGTAGGCCAGCCCCATGATCCCCATGTTGCCGCGAAAGCTGCCCTGCACGAAGATGCCGCGCTGATGCCGCTCCGGGATGAAGCGGGCCGCCAGCAGCTCGAGTACCAGGAAGCCGGCCAAGGTGCCCAGCAGGCCGTAGACGATGAGCCAGGGGCTCGGCATGGTGGAAAAATCGGTGCGCACCATGCTGAGGAACAAGAGGGCCGGCAGTGTGACCTGAAACACCAGGCGGGAGGCGGCTTCGACGAAGCTGTCGGGCAGCAGGCCCAGTTGCTTGAGCCAGATGCCGAGCAGCAGCACCACGCAGATGGGGCCCGTGATGGAGAGGGAGAAGTGCAGACTGGCCAGCAGACTCATAATGGATGTCCTGTGCGATAGACGGGGCCCGTGACGGAGAGGGATAGAAGCAGACTGACCAACAGACCCATGATGCGCGTCCTGTGCGATGGCGAGCGGCACGACGTTCGCCGGGGCAAAAAAGGCATTCTAACGCCATGGGCTTGTATTCACAGGGCTTAATCACAACAATGTGGGCAATTCCACCGCCGAGCCTCCTGTGAGCCAATTCATGGACAAGAAACTGACCATCCTCGATATCGCCCGCCTCTCGGGCGTCGGCAAGTCGACCGTCTCCCGGGTGCTCAATCAGGATCCCAAGGTGAAACAGGCGACCCGCGAGCGGGTGGAGCAGGTCATCGCCGAGCACGGCTTCGTGCCGAGCAAGTCGGCGCGGGCCATGCGCAGCCAGAGCCAGCAGGTGGTGGGGATCATAGTCTCCCGGCTCGACTCCAGTTCCGAGAATCAGGCGGTGCGGGGCATGCTGGAGACCCTCTATCAGCGTGGCTATGACGCTGTGCTGATGGAGAGCAAGTTCTCCCCCGCCAAGGTGCAGGAGCATCTGGCGGTGCTGGAGCGGCGCGGGGTGGATGGCATCATCCTGTTTGCCTTCAACGATCTGGACTACGACGCCATGGTGCCGCTGAAAGAGAAGCTGGTGCTGGTGGCCCGGGACCATCCCGGCTTCTCCTCTGTCTGCTTCGACGATGCCGGGGCTGTGCGCACCATGCTGGCCGAGCTGGCGACCCGCGGAGTAGGCGACATTGCCTATCTGGGGGTGGATACCTCGGATCTCACCACGGGTCAGCGCCGGCTTGATGCCTATCTCGGCTACTGCGCCGAACAGGGATTGACGGCGCGCAGTGCCCTCGGCGATCTCAGCCTGCAGAGCGGCTACCGGCTGGCGGCCGAGTTGCTCACCCCCGCCACCCAGGCGCTGGTCTGCGCCAGTGACACCCTCGCCATAGGTGCTGCAAAATACCTTCAGGAACAAGGGCGTAGCGAGGTGCTGGTAACAGGCCTTGGCAACAACCCCATGCTCAGTTTCCTCTTTCCCAACGCCCTCAGCCTGGATCTTGGCTACAAGGGGGCGGGGGAGCAGGCGGCCCGCCAGCTGCTCGGCCAGATCGAGCAGGATCACCGCCCGCTGGCGACCATAGCCCCCAGCCACACACTGTGAGCCCCATCACTTAGCCCTGCACAAAAAACGCGCTTTTTGTGATGTTGACCACGAAATGGGAACGTTCCCATTTCGATCCGTTCAAATTGGCTGCATGCTAAATGGGAACGATACCAAAAACGCTCAGACCAGCAGACTGGTTCAAAAGGGCGATGCAGACCAATATCAATGGAGTCACAGAGGGAAGACTCATGTCCAAGATCAACGCACAACACCTGGCCACGCTCATCGACAAGATCGGTGGCAAGGAGAACATCGCCACCGTCAGCCACTGCCTGACCCGGCTGCGCTTCGTCCTCAACGATCCGGCCAAGGCCGACAGCAAGGCCATCGAAACCATACCTGCGGTGAAGGGGAGCTTCACCCAGGGTGGTCAGTTCCAGGTGGTCATCGGCAACGAGGTGGAGCAGTGGTACAAGGCGCTGACCGAAGAGATCGGCGTCAGCGGCGGCAGCAAGGAGGCCGCCAAGCAGGCGGCGCGCCAGAACATGAACCCGCTGGAGCGGGGCATCTCCCATCTGGCGGAGATCTTCGTGCCGCTGCTGCCCGCCATCATCACCGGCGGTCTGATCCTGGGCTTTCGCAATGTCATCGGCGACATCAAGATGTTCGACGATGGCACTCATTCTCTCACCGAGATCAGCCAGTTCTGGGCGCAGGTGCATGCCTTCCTCTGGCTGCTGGGCGAGGCGATCTTCCACTTCCTGCCGGTGGGCGTTTGCTGGTCTGCGGTCAAGAAGATGGGCGGCTCCGAGATCCTGGGCATCGTGCTCGGTATCACCCTGGTCTCCCCGCAACTGATGAACGCCTACGGCATCGGTCAGCAGACCCCCGAGGTGTGGGATTTCGGCCTGTTCGTGATCCAGAAGGTGGGTTATCAGGCGCAGGTCATTCCGGCCCTGCTGGCGGGGGTATTCCTGGCCTGGGTGGAGACCAACCTCAAGCGCATCATTCCGGCCTATCTCTATCTGGTGATTGTGCCCTTCGTCTCGCTGCTGTTGGCGGTGATAGTGGCCCACGCCTTTATCGGCCCGTTCGGTCGCTGGATTGGTGAAGGCGTCGGCTTCGCCGCCAAGGCGGCCATGACCGGTTCCTTCGCTCCCATAGGCGCTGCCCTGTTCGGCTTCTTCTATGCGCCCCTGGTCATCACGGGTATCCACCACACCACCAACGCTGTGGATCTGCAGTTGATGCAGAGCATGGGCGGCACCCCGATCTGGCCGCTGATCGCACTCTCCAACATCGCCCAGGCTTCTGCGGTCGTCGGCATCATTCTGATTAGCCGCAAGGAGAACGAGCGGGAGATTTCCGTGCCTGCCGCCATCTCCGCCTACCTGGGCGTGACCGAACCGGCCATGTACGGCATCAACCTCAAATACAAGTTCCCCATGCTGTGCGCCATGGTGGGTTCCAGCCTGGCGGCGCTCATCTGTGGCTTCGCCGGTGTGATGGCCAACGGCATAGGGGTGGGTGGCTTGCCGGGCATCCTCTCCATCCAGCCCCAGTATTGGGCCGTCTACTCAGTCGCCATGCTGGTGGCCATAGTGGTGCCGGTGGTGCTGACTCTGCTGGTCTACAAGCGCCAGCAAGCGGCGGGCAAGCTGGCCCAGGCCAGCACCTGACTCAACGCATCAGGGCGACTCGCGGGTCGCCCTCTCCATTTCATATTCGAAACAAGAGAAAGACCCATGAGCCAAACACCCTGGTGGCAGAGCGCCGTGATTTACCAGATCTATCCCAAGAGCTTTCAGGATTCCGCTGCCCGTGGCACCGGCGATCTCAAGGGGATCATGGCCCGCCTCGACTATCTCAAGACCCTGGGGGTCGATGCCCTCTGGCTGACTCCGGTTTACGTCTCCCCGCAGGTAGACAACGGCTACGACATCGCCGACTACCTGGCCATCGATCCCGCCTACGGCACCATGGCCGATTTCGAAGCGTTGCTGGCTGCCGCCCACGCGCGCGACATCCGCATCGTGATGGATATAGTGGTGAATCACACCTCCACCGAGCACGCCTGGTTCAAGTCGGCGCTGGGGGATAAAAACAGCCCCTACCGCGACTACTACATCTGGCGCGATCCGGTTGATGGCAGCGTGCCCAACAACTGGCAGTCCAAATTCGGTGGCAGCGCCTGGGAGCTGGATCCCGCCACCGGCCAGTACTATCTGCACCTGTTTGCCCGCGAGCAGGCGGATCTCAACTGGGAAAACCCGGCGGTGCGTGCCGAGGTCAAAAACATCATTCACTTCTGGGCGCAGAAGGGGGTGGACGGTTTCCGCCTCGACGTCATCAACCTCATCTCCAAGGATCAGGCCTTCCCGAACGACGAGATTGGCGATGGCCGCCGCTTCTACACCGACGGGCCGCGTATCCATGAATTCCTGCAAGACGTTAGTCGCGATGTCTTTGCCCCCGTGGGTGCCATGACTGTGGGGGAGATGTCATCGACCAGTCTGGAACATTGCCAGCGCTACGGCGCGCTGGATGGTTCCGAGCTCTCCATGGTGTTCAACTTCCACCATCTGAAGGTGGATTACCCCAACGGCGACAAGTGGACCAAGGCGCCGTTCGATTTCCTAGAGCTCAAGCGCATCTTCAACCACTGGCAGAGCGGCATGCACGGCAAGGGCTGGTCGGCGCTGTTCTGGTGCAACCACGATCAGCCGCGCATCGTCTCCCGCTTCGGCGACGAGGGCGAACATCGCGTGGTCGCCGCCAAGATGCTGGCCAGTACGCTGCACGGGTTGCAGGGCACTCCCTACATCTATCAGGGGGAGGAGATCGGCATGACCAACCCCGGCTATCAGTGCATCGACGACTATCAGGATGTGGAGAGCCGCAACATCTTCGCCATCAAGCAGGCTGAAGGCATGGCGGAGGCCGAGATCCTCGCCATTCTCGGCGCCAAGTCCCGCGACAACTCCCGCACGCCCATGCAGTGGAGCGCCGCCCCCAACGCTGGTTTCACCAGCGGGACGCCCTGGCTCAAGCCTGCCACCAACTACCCCGAGATCAATGCCGAGTCCGCGCTGGCCGACCAGAACTCGGTGTTCTGGCACTACCGTGATTTGATTGCCCTTCGCAAGAGCTACCCCATCTTCACGCAGGGAGATTATCGGGAGCTGCTGGCGGGTCATCAGCGGATCTGGGCCTATACCCGCAGTGCCAACGGCCAAACCCTGCTGGTGGTGAGCAACTTCTACGGCGAGCCGGCCACCTTCGCCCTGCCGGAGGAGCTGGCCACCGGCAAGGGGCGCCTGCTGCTGGGCAACTACCCCGATAGCCCGGCCCGGCCGCAGTCCTGTATGCTGCGCCCTTATGAATCCCTGATCTGGCTGGTGGAATAGACGATGACACAGGCAACGCCCATGGCGGCAACAGAGGTTCGGCAAGCCGTACCTGGCCCCGAGTGGCAGAAGATGGTGGCGGGTCAGCCCTATGATGCAGGTGACCCTGAGCTGAAAGCGGCGCGCGAGCGCTGCCGCCGGCTCTATCACACCTTCAATACCAGCTGGCAGGAGAAACCGGCGCGGGATGCCCTGCTCCATGAACTGCTGGGCGGCCGTGGCAAAGCGTGCGCCATCAACTCGCCGTTCTTTTGCGACTATGGTGCCAACATCTTCGTGGGGGAGAACTTCTACGCCAACGTGGGCTGCACCATCCTCGATGTGTGCGAGGTGCACATCGGCGACAATGTGCTGCTGGCGCCCGGGGTGCAGATCTACACCGCTGCCCACCCGGTGGCGGTAGTGCCGCGGGTGGCCGGAGTCGAGTTCGGCAAGCCGGTGCGCATCGGTAACAACGTCTGGATCGGTGGCAGCTCCGTCATCTGCCCGGGCGTCACCATAGGGGACAACAGCGTCATCGGTGCGGGCGCTGTGGTCACCAGGGATATTCCGGCCAACGTGGTTGCCGTCGGCAACCCCTGCAAGGTGCTGCGGCCCATGACTGCAGAGGAGCTGACGGGCTGCTAGTGCTTCTGCCAGCGCGTACTTTCCGACACCAAGGGCAGGCTCTCCTGCCCTTTTTCTTGGCCGTCGTTCGCTGAACTCGGGATGTACATCCACTTCAGATTTTTTGAACATCTAGGCCAGTTTATCTCGCTAACAAAGGTCGGCAGAGGTGTTTAATATTCACTCAACGCTTAGGCAGGAACGCCAAGCGGCCAAATAACAGGTCGTTCCAGGCTGTGACACCATCAAACAGGGTGTCGGATGTCGGTGAAAGAACAACATACTATTTGAATAACCTCTTGCACGGATGCATTGATTCAGGCCGACACGGCCTTGGCAATGACATAAAAACCAAGAGAGTGAATGAACATGAAAAACGTAATCAAGATGCTGGCCGTTGCAGGCCTGATGACCGCCGGTTTTGCTCAGGCTTCCGTCCCCGCTGACTTCAATGCCGCGCCGGGCGTGCTGTTTGTAAACTGGCATACGACCGCCGCCGTGGATGGCAAGGCCAACCCCATGCTGGAAGTGCGTGACGAGTCTGGCGATGTCGTGGCCTCAGTCCACGCCAATCTGGCGGGTACCCAGCAGGTTCGCATTCCAAGCCGTGCTCAGGGCAACCTGACCGTCAGCCTGGGTGAGCAGAGCAGCGACTACCGCATCCCGTTTGGTATCGGCAGCGGTAAACAGCGCTAATTGTCGTTATCCACCCGGTGGCTGATCAGCAAGGTCATTGGAGTGAGGCAATGTCTGGGTTGTTTGAGGTTGCTCGTACTTTTGTCGCAGTCAATGCCGAGCGAGTGATGCAATTCAGCCCAATAACAAAGGCGCCATAAAGGCGCCCTTGTCATTTCTGGTGATGGCTGACCATAGAGCGGATGCTGCTGTGGCCAGGGTGCTATTGCGTAAAGACGGGGCCAAAACCTGAACCCCACAGAATGGCCGTGGTTGCCAGCACGCAGACCAGCAGCACCAATCCGACCGTTACCACAGAGCTGGCATAGATGAACCCTTGTTCCTTGGGGATGTGCATCAGTATTGGCACGCCGACGTAGAGCAGGTAGATGGAATAACTCAGCCCTATCAGGCCAATGATCATGACAAACCAGAGGTGCGGGAAAAAGGCCGAGAAGCCAACCATAAACAGGGGGGTAGAGGTATAGGCCGCCAGTTCGAGCGCCGTCGTATAGCTGGGATCAGAGCCAAAGGTGTGCCCCATCCAGTGTGCTAGATAGGCCAGTGCAAACACGCCAGCGATGAGCGCGATATACATGGCTACCGATAGCATGAATGCACTCTCTGCGGTCAGGGTAATGGGATCACCCACACCGATACTCCAGCCGATGTGAACGGCGGAGTAGTAGGCACAGACCGAGGGGATAAGGGCCACGACAAGAATATGGGTCAGACTGTTTCTGAAGCTGTCGTGACCTTCGTCTATGGTATGCCATTCGGTGTGAGGATGGGCATACAATCCCCATAAGTGATTTAATATCATAGCGTTATTCCTTCTCTACTTGAGTTTGTGGAGCGTCGTATCCCGTTTTTCTCCTCTGTATCAGGTTGGCATCACCGGGTGAGCCATTCATATGCAGCCGCCACTGACAGTTTTAAATAAAGCTGTCCCAGCCCCCCTACGTCAAGGTTCCCACCTCCAATCCCTGCTGTTGATGTTTATTGCCATCCTGTGAGCCATGAATTGATACAAACTGCTCTGATGAGTCCAGGATCATCGACATCATGGTGGCTTTTTCAAAATATGGACTAATACTTGTTTGTGAGAGTGATTTTAATAAATTCATTATTTTCATATGGTTAGATGATTTACTTGGCGAGGCTTGCGGTCCTTTCCAGCGTGCACAGGGAGTGCAAAGTGGGAAAAAATGCGATCAGGCATGGCGTGTGGATGGTGTGCCTTGCTGGCAAGAGCGTTTTTGCCAGCGAGATAACATTCAACATGACGCGGGGGGCGACGGCTATCAGCCAGCAGGTCTATGACCTGCATATGACCATCTTCTATATCTGCTGCCTGATCGGTCTGCTCGTCTTTGGCGCCATGCTCTGGTCCATTATCCATCATCGAAAATCACGTGGCGCCCAAGCCGCCCAGTTTCATGAGAGCACCCGGATTGAATTGTTGTGGACTGCCATTCCTGTGCTGATCCTGGTGGCGATGGCCACGCCGGCCACATCGACGCTATTGAAGATGGAAGATACTTCCAAAGCCGATCTGACAGTGCTCATCACGGGATCTCAATGGAAATGGCACTACAAATACCTGGAGCATCCGGTGGCGTTTTACTCCTTGCTGGCGACCAGCAAGAAGCAGATTTCCGGCGATCAGCCCAAGAGTGACACCTATTTACTGGAGGTCGATCAGCCGTTGGTGCTGCCTGTGGGCAAGAAAATTCGCTTCTTGATGACATCGGATGATGTCATTCACTCCTGGTGGGTGCCCGCCTTCGCGGTAAAGAAAGATGCCAATCCCGGCTACATCAATGAATCCTGGACCAGGATAGACAGACCCGGCACCTATCGGGGGCAGTGTGCCGAGCTATGCGGCAAGGATCATGGCTTCATGCCCATAGTGGTGGTCGCCAAAACCGCCGAGGAGTTTGAGGGCTGGATTGCCAGAACGGCGGAAGCCCAGGCCGCTGCCAAGGCTCAGCAGCAGGAGCAGGCCAGTACGATCATGACCCTGCCGCAGGCCATGGCGTTGGGAGAGAAAATCTTTTTGGGTCATTGCTCGGCCTGCCATCAGCCAGGAGGAACCGGATTACCCGGGATCTTCCCCGCGTTGAAGGGCAGCAAGATCACTACCTTGGCGGAAAATCGTGCCCAGCACCTGAACCTGGTCCTGCATGGCAAGAGCGGGACCGCCATGCAGGCATTCGGCAAGCAGCTCACGGTTCAGGAACTTGCCGCCGTGGTGACTTATGAGCGCAATGCCTGGGGCAACAACACGGGCGATGTCATTCAGGCTGCGGATGTGCAGTCCATTCTGAAAAATGACAAATAAGGAGTCGGCATGAGCGATGGCATCATCGAGACCCTGCACGCAGGCCACTCCCATGGACCGGCAGCAGGACTGAGGCGCTGGTTATATACCACTAACCATAAAGATATTGGCACCCTCTATCTGCTCTTCGCCCTGACCATGTTTTTTACCGGTGGCACCATGGCCATGGTGATCCGGGCCGAACTGTTTCAGCCCGGGTTACAGCTGGTCGAGCCCCTGTTCTTCAACCAGATGACCACAGTGCATGGTCTGGTCATGGTCTTTGGCGCCGTGATGCCGGCGTTCACCGGCCTGGCCAACTGGTTGATCCCCATGATGATTGGGGCCCCTGACATGGCCCTGCCCAGGATGAACAACTGGAGTTTCTGGATCCTGCCATTTGCCTTTCTGATCCTGTTGTCGAGCCTGTTCATGGATGGTGGTGGCCCGAGCTCGGGTTGGACCTTCTATGCCCCCTTGTCGACCAAATACAGCGGCAACAGTACGGCGTTGTTTGTCTTTGCAATCCATATCATGGGCATCTCATCCATCATGGGGGCCATCAATGTCATCGTCACCATCTTCAATTTACGGGCACCAGGAATGACCTGGATGAAGATGCCGTTATTTGTATGGACCTGGTTGATCACGGCCTTTCTGTTGATTGCTGTGATGCCGGTATTGGCAGCGGCCGTCACCATGGTATTGACGGACAAGTATTTTGGTACCAGCTTCTTCGATGCCGCAGGAGGGGGCGATCCTGTGATGTTCCAGCATATATTCTGGTTCTTTGGTCACCCTGAGGTGTACATCATGATACTGCCCGCCTTTGGCATAGTATCCAGCATCATTCCCACTTTCTCTCGCAAGAAACTCTTTGGCTATCGCTCCATGGTTTATGCCACCAGCAGCATAGCGATATTGTCTTTTCTGGTCTGGGCTCATCACATGTTTACGACGGGGCTGCCCGTGGCCGCCGAGCTCTTCTTCATGTACGCCACCATGTTGATCGCGGTGCCGACCGGTGTGAAGGTATTTAACTGGGTGGCGACCATGTGGCGAGGTTCTTTGACGTTCGAGACCCCCATGCTGTTTGCCATCGCCTTTATTACCCTGTTTACCATAGGCGGTTTCTCGGGGTTGATGCTGGCCATTATTCCGGCCGATTTCCAATATCACGATACCTATTTTGTCGTGGCCCATTTTCATTACGTATTGGTTACTGGGGCGGTATTTTCCATTATCGCTGCGGCCTATTACTGGCTGCCAAAATGGACCGGCCATATGTATGACGAGCGACTTGGACAACGGCATTTCTGGTGCTCACTTATTTCGGTCAATGTGCTGTTCTTTCCGATGCATTTCGTCGGCCTGGCGGGCATGCCTCGCCGGATACCCGACTATGCACTGCAATTCGCAGACTTTAATGCGCTGATCAGCGTTGGTGGTTTTGCTTTCGGGTTGTCACAGCTGTTGTTCGTCTGGGGTGTCATCAAATGCATCCGTGGCGGCGATAAGGCAACGGCACAGGTGTGGGAAGGTGCGGAGGGGTTGGAATGGACCTTGCCCTCTCCGCCCCCTTATCACAGTTTCCAGTCACCACCAGATATCAAGTAGGAGGCGCATATGACACAAATCAATCATGGGCCTTTGCTGAAAAAGCTGATCCTGGTCATCGCCGTCATGTTTGGTTTTGCATTTGCGTTGGTGCCGCTGTATGACGTTCTTTGCCGGATCACCGGCCTCAACGGCAAGACCGCCGAGCAGCCGGCCAGCGCGGATCGCGCCGTGATCGACAGCAAACGTACCATACAGATGGAGTTTCTTGCTCATGCGGACACCCAGATGCCATGGCAGTTTACTCAGGAGACAGATCGGCTATCGATACGGCCTGGCGAAATGAAACTGGTCAATTACCGGGTATTCAATCCGACGGATCGCACCATGATTGGCCAGGCTGTCCCATCAGTCTCCCCCGGACCCGCCGCCGCCTATTTAAAGAAGGTGGAATGTTTTTGCTTCCATCGTCAGGAATTGCGGGCAGGGGAAAGCAAGCTGATGCCACTCAAGTTCTATGTCGATCCCGCCCTGCCCTCCGACATCAACACCATCACGCTCTCTTATTCGCTCTATGACATTACGCAGTCCAAGCCAGCCGATGCGTTGGCGCAGAGGAAATAATCATGGCCAAGGTGAACTCGCACTATTACGTCCCTGAGCAGAGTCATTGGCCCATTATCGGCGCCCTGGCACTGTTTCTCCTGGCCTTCGGTGCGGGCCATCTGGTGAATGAAATAGCACACAAACAATCAGGCATTGGCCGCTATCTGATGATGGCGGGCGTCATATTGCTGGTGTTCATGTTGTTTGGCTGGTTCCGCCATATTATCCATGAGTCCATGACGGGGTTGTACAGCCCCCAGATGGATCGCTCCTTCAGGCAAGGGATGGTCTGGTTCATTTTTTCCGAAGTGATGTTCTTCCTGGCATTTTTTGGTGTGCTGTTTTATGCCAGACAACTCGCCATGCCATGGCTGGATGGTGCAGGAAACAAGGCAATGACGGCGCAGCTGTTGTGGCCGGACTTTTCCGCGCACTGGCCCATGCTCAAGACCCCGGGGGGCACCCAAACCCAGGCTATGCCCTGGCATGGGATCCCGCTCGTCAATACCCTGGTGTTGCTGAGCTCCTCCGTGACGCTGCTGTTTGCTCATACAGGGTTGGAGCAGGGTAAAAGAGAACGGCTCAAATGGATGCTGCTGAGCACAGTGTTGCTTGGCCTGACCTTCTTGTGGCTGCAAGGCTACGAATACATGCATGCATACCGAGAGCTGGGTTTGCGGCTGGACTCCGGAATATATGGCAATACCTTCTTTATATTGACCGGCTTCCATGGCTTGCATGTCACCCTGGGGACTGTATTCCTCCTGATCATCTGGCTGCGCATCGTGCTGAAGGATCATTTTACCGCCGAGCGGCACTTCGCCTTTCAGGCCGCCGCCTGGTACTGGCATTTCGTTGACGTCGTCTGGCTATGCCTCTTTGTCTTTGTATATCTGCTCTGATATTCGTCTAGTAGGGGCGTGGATTGGGCTCAATCCAGCCCATTGCCAGAGAGAGCAGCAAGATGGCGACCACCAGCAGAGAGAACAGGACGCGGCGACCCAGTGGAACCGACATCTTCCGAGCTGCCTGACCCGTGCTCAACATCAGCCAGAGAGCATGGAACAGCTGCCCTATGATGAGCAGCAACATGAGCACCAGCACTATCTTGATCAACATGTTAGGGCCCTCCAAAAGATGCGCGACATGGCGACGTGGCATAAACAGCGACCATTCCATCACAGGCGCTGGATCCTGCTGATATTCACTCTGGGTGTGTCTGCCGGTTTGTGCAAGCTGGCACTCTGGCAATGGCAGCGCGCGGCCGAAAAGGAGGCGTGGCTGGCCCATGTGGTCACCCTGCAGCAGGCGGTGCCATTGACGCTGACCGAGATCGACTGGCGGCAGGCTGAGCGTCTGGACGGTGCACCATTGCGGGGAAAGGTGGAGTGGGTGGCCCCCTATATCTGGCTGCTGGACAATCAGCTGGTCGAGCACGAGGCCGGATATGATGTGCTCATCCCGGTACGCGCCGACAGCCACTCCCCTCCATTGCTGGTGAATCTGGGCTGGCTTCCTGCCCCTGCGCAGCGCCAGCAGTTGCCACTCCCCGTCATTCCGGCAAGGTTCGAGCTTAACGGCCTGCTGCGGATCAAGCCCGGCGGCGTCTTGCTGGGACAGAACATAGAAGCGGGTCCCTATCCGAACCGGCTGCAAGCCATCAGGGTGGATAGCCTGAACCGCATCAGTGGCTTGTCCCTCGTCGATGCCGTTTTTTACCAGCAGACGTCTCCTTTTATCTACCACTATCAACAGCATGTGATGCCGCCAGAGAAGCACAGGGCCTATGCGGTGCAGTGGTTGGGACTGGCGCTGGTAGCGCTGTGTGGCGGTTGGGTGTTGAGCAGGAGGTCCGATGGATAAGTGGAAGGTGCCTGTCGCATTTGCGTTGGTGATCCTGTTGCCTGTGGTGCTGGCCGCACTGACGTTGCGACAGGGCTGGTATGAACCCGGCACTCGCAACAAGGGACAATGGCTGAGCAAAGATGTCTACCTGCTGCAACCACTCCCGTCGAGCCAGACCAAATGGCGGCTGGTTTATCTGGAGGCCAGGCAGTGTGAGGCTGTATGTCAGCAGGTGCCGGTGCTGATGCAGCGGATCCGGAGCGCATTGGGCCGCAACCTGGACAAGCTGGCGCTGGTGCAACTGGTTGATGAGCCAGCGCCCGAGGCAGGCGCAGAGATCAAAACGGGGGACATCATGCTGGTGGACTCACAGGGGTTGGCCATACTGCGTTACGAGGTGCCTGCCAACACGGCGCAGTGGCCGCTGTTTGGCAAGGCAGTGCTGTCGGATGTGCAGCAGTTGCTCAAATATCAGCGAGGCCCTGAATGAAGAGTCAGAAGATGCTGGCGTCGATCGCCATCGCCCTGGCGACGCTGGTCATACTGCTCGGCGCCTATACCCGGCTGACCGATGCCGGACTCGCGTGTCCCGACTGGCCGGGTTGTTACGGCTCTCTGGCCGTCCCTCAATCTGCGCATATCGATCGAGCCGCCCTGCTTTACCCGGAGAGCCCGCTGGAGCCCCACAAGGCGCGCAGTGAGATGGTGCATCGCTATTTCGCCGGAGCATTGGGTTGCATCATCGGGAGCCTGTTCATGCTGAGCTGGCGTTGCAAACAACGCCTACGCCGCATCGCCAGCGCGCTGCTCATCTTGGTGCTGGGTCAGGCCATGCTGGGCATGTGGACTGTGACGCTGGCCCTGCATCCTCTGGTCGTGATGGCCCATCTGCTGGGTGGATTCGCCATCCTGACCCTGCTGTGGTTGTATCGGGTCAACGTGACGACCGACCCCGCCAGGGCAAGCCCTGTCATCAGTGGTCAGGGCTTGCCCTGGCTGGGCAATCTGGCGTGCGCCGTGCTGCTGGTGCAGATTGCCTTGGGTGGCTGGACCTCGGCCAATTATGCCGCCATGGCTTGCGTCGAACTGCCGGTCTGCCAGGATGGCTGGCAAAACCAGCTGGTGTGGGGAGAGGCTTTTCATCTGCCCCTGGGTCATGGCAGCTATGAGTTTGGCGTGCTGGGCAAGGAGGCGCGTCAGACGATCCACATAGCTCACCGCCTCGGAGCCCTGGGCACTGTCTTGCTGGTTGGAGCCTTCGCGCTCGGGCTGATCCGCCAGGGGCACCTATTGCGCCCCCTGGGGGTATTGTTGCTGGCCTTGTTGCTCATGCAGATTGCCTTGGGGTTGGCGAACGTCCATCTGGCCCTGCCACTGGCCAATGCTCTCGCGCACAACCTGGTGGCGGCACACCTGCTGGTGTGTTGTGTGCTGGCCCGTGGGCGGCTCTCTCGCCCCCATCTTTCCCCCTTGCTGTCGCCCGGGGCGATCAGGAGTCAGACATGAACAGCAAGTCATTGGCCCGCATCATAGACATCCGGTTGCTGCGGGACTATTACCAGCTGACCAAGCCCAAGGTGGTGGCACTGCTCCTGCTGACTGCCTGGGTCGGCATGTTGCTGGCCGAGCCGACGGTGGCCTCGCTGGACAACATGGTCTCCGGGCTGGTGGGGATAGGGTTGTTAGCCGCAGCGGCGGCGGCCATGAACCATATCCTGGACCGTGGCATTGATGCACAGATGCGCAGAACGCGCTGGCGACCGGTCGCCACTGGGCGGATCGGCACCAAACCGGCGATGGCGTTTGCGCTCTGGCTGGCCCTGCTGGGCTTTGCCTTGCTCTATTGGGGCGTGAATCCTCTGACAGCCTGGCTGACCCTGGCCAGCCTGTTTGGCTATGCGGTCGTCTACACCCTGCTGCTGAAGCGGGCCACACCACAGAACATCGTCATCGGCGGGCTGGCGGGAGCCATGCCGCCGCTGCTTGGCTGGACCAGCATCACGGGGCAGCTCTCGGCCGAGCCCTGGCTGCTGGTGATGATCATCTTCGCCTGGACGCCGCCGCATTTCTGGGCGCTGGCAATCCATAGACGAGATGAGTATGCCGGCGCCAATATACCCATGCTGCCGGTCACCCATGGCATAGCGTTTACCAAGACGGCGATCCTGCTCTATCTGCTGATGCTGACCCTGATCTGCCTGCTACCCTATCTGATCGGCATGTCGGGCCTGCTCTACCTGATAGGCAGCCTGATGTTGAACCTCTTGTTCTGCTGGCATGGCTGGTTGCTGAAGTACTCGGAGCGGCCCGGTCAGGCGATGCGGACTTTCCGTTTCTCCATCTACCACCTGATGCTGCTGTTTGGTCTGCTGATCCTGGATCACCATTGGCTGTGGCGGCTGTCCTAGGGAAAGCCATCTGCCTTTGAGTTTCAGGGGCTTGGGATGGGGACAATTCAGGGGCGCAGTGCGGGGGAAACGGCTCAAGTGACAAGGCTGGCCCAGGGCCAGCCTTGTCGTTTTCAGAGCTTGACCATGATGTGGCGCGGCACAGTGTAATCCTCCAGTGCGTAGAGGGAGAGATCCTTGCCGTAGCCGGACATCTTCATGCCGCCGTGGGGCATCTCCGAGGTGAGCATGAAGTGGGTGTTGATCCAGGTGCAACCATATTGCAGGTGGCTGGCTACCTTGCTGGCGAGGCTCAGATCCCGGGTCCAGACCGAGGAGGCGAGACCGTAGTCCGAGTCGTTGGCCCACTGCACCACCTGCTCGGCGTCGTTGAAGCGAGTTACCGACACCACTGGGCCGAACACCTCGCGCCGCACTATCTCATCCTCTTGGCGGGCGCCAACGATCAGGGTCGGCTCGAAGAAGAAGCCGTTGCCGGGGCGGATCTTGCCCCCCGCTGTCACCTCCACGTGGCCGCTGCTCTGGGCCCGTTCCACGAAGCTGGCTACTCTGTTGCGTTGCCGGTCCGAGATGAGCGGCCCCATCTCCACCCCTTCCTCACGCTGGCTGCCCACCTTGATGGAAGCCACCGCATCCGTCATGGCGGCGACGAACTTGTCGTAGATCTTGCCCTGGGCGTAGATGCGGCAGGCTGCGGTGCAATCTTGCCCCGCGTTGTAGAAGCCGAAGGTGCGAATGCCGGCCACCACGGCCTCCAGATCCGCATCGTCGAAGATGATGACGGGCGCCTTGCCCCCCAGCTCCAGGTGGGTGCGCTTCATGGTACGGGCGGCGCTCTGCAGTATCTTCTGGCCGGTGGCGATGTCACCGGTCAGCGACACCATGCGCACCAGCGGGTGCTCCACCAGCGGCGCCCCCACGCTCTCGCCCCGGCCGCAGACGATGTTGATGACGCCGCGCGGGAAGAGCTCGCTGGCGAGCTCCGCCAGGCGCAGGGCGGTGAGCGGGGTCTGCTCGGAGGGCTTGAGCACCACAGTATTGCCGGCGGCCAGCACGGGGGCCATCTTCCAGGCGGCCATCATCAACGGATAGTTCCAGGGGGCGATACTGCCCACCACACCTATGGGATCCCGGCGGATCATGCTGGTGTGCCCCTCGATATACTCCCCCGCCAGCGGCCCCTGCAGGCAGCGGGCCGCGCCGGCGAAGAAGCGGAAGCAGTCCACCACAGCCGGCAGCTCGTCGTTCAGCACAGCCAGATAGGGCTTGCCGCAGTTGAGGGATTCGAGCGCAGCGAACTCCTCGGCATGGCGCTCTATGGCATCGGCCAGGCGCAACAACAGGTTGCTGCGCTGGGCCGGGGTGGTGCGGCTCCACTGGGCGAAGGCGCGCTGGGCGCCGTTCACCGCGCGGTTCACTTGCTCGAACGAGGCTTCGGGCACGGAGGCGAGCAACTCGCCGGTGGCCGGGTTGAGGATGGGCTCGGCCGGGCCGTCTCCGGTGATGAACTGGCCGTCGATCAAGAGTTGGGTAGAGAGTTTCATGGTTGCATCCTTGCACGGGCGTTGAGTTGTTACTTGCCACTGCCGGCGACATCCTGGCCGTCGCGGGTGAGGTAGTAGGCAAGCAGAATGGGGATAGTGGTGAAGGCCACTATGATGAGGGCCACCACGTTGGTGACGGGGCGATCGCGGGGGCGGATCAGCTCCTGATACATCCAGATGGGCAGCGTGGTCTGCTGGCCCGCGGTGAAGGTGGTGACGATTACCTCGTCAAAGCTCAGCGCAAACGCCAGCATGCCCCCCGCCAGCAGCGCCGTGGCGAGATTGGGCAGGATCACGTAGCGCAGGGTCTGGAAGCCGTCGGCGCCGAGATCCATGGACGCCTCGATCAGCGACGGGTTGGTGCGGCGAAAACGCGCCAGCGCATTGTTGTAGACCACTACCACACAAAACGTGGCGTGGCCTATGACTATGGTCCAGAAGCTGAACGGGATCTCCAGCAGGCCGTAGGCGGATCGCAGCGCTATGCCGGTGACTATGCCGGGCAGGGCGATGGGCAGCACCAGCAGCAGCGACACCACCTCCTGGCCGAAGAAGCGGCTGCGGGCAATGGCGCCTGCCGCCAGGGTGCCGAGCACCATGGCCGCCAGGGTAGCCAGCCCGGCCACCTCCAGCGACAGCTGGATGGCGCGCCACACATCGGGTCTGTTCAGGGTCACCTCGAACCACTTCAGGGTCAGGCCGGGGGGCGGAAACTGGTAGCTCTTGCTCTCGCTGGTGAAGGCGTAGAGGAAGATGAACAGGATCGGGATGTGCAGGAACAGCAGCCCGCCGATGGCGGCATACTTGAGCAGACCGGAGGCCTGATTCACGGGTGGATTAGAGCGCATCAAAGGCTCCTAAGCGTTTCGCTATGGTGAGGTAGATGGCGATGATGAGGATCGGCACCAGCGAGAAGGCGGCGGCGAAGGGCAGGTTGCCCGCCGTGCCCTGCTGCATGTAGACCACCTGGCCTATATACATGGTCGAGTTGCCAATGATGCCGGGGATGATGTAGTCCCCCAGGGTCAGGGAGAAGGTGAAGATGGAGCCCGCCACCACGCCCGGCAATGCCAGCGGCAGTATCAGGGTGCGAAAGGTCTGGGCCGGGGTGGCGCCGAGGTCGCTGCTCGCCTCCAGCAGGGAGCGCGGGATCCGCTCCACCGCCGCCTGGATGGGCAGTATCATGAAGGGCAGCCAGACGTAGACGAAGACGATGAAGGTGCCGAGCCGCGAGAACGACAGCGAGGGGCCGCCTATCACCGGCAGGGAGAGGATGCCATCCAGCAGCCAGTCCAGTCCCAGACTGTCTGCCAGCCAGCTGATGACCCCCTCCTTGGCCAGGATCAGCTTCCAGGCATAGACCCGTACCAGATAGCTGGACCAGAGCGGCAGCATGATGCCGACGTAGAACAGGGCCCGGGTCTTGCCGCTGGTGTAACGCGCCATGTAGTAGGCGATGGGGAAGCCGAGCAGAGCGCAGGCCAGGGTCACCAGCAGCGACATGCCGACGGTGCGGCCTATGACGTCGAGGTTCTCCGCCCGCAGCAGGGCGACGAAATTTTGCAGTCCCAGCTCGTGGCGTACCTGGCCGCTGAACTCATCCAGTCCGAAGAAGGCGTTGGAGAGCAGCATCAGCAGGGAGCCGACGTAGATGACGCCGAGCCAGATCAGCGGGGGGCCAAGCAGTATCCCCAGCAGCAGGCCGGGTCGACCGTAGAGCAGGGTGGAGAGGCGCCGCAGCGGACTGGATTGAGGGCTAACGGGGGCGTGGCTCATGGCAAGGCTCGCACTGTGGGGGAGGCTCATGGCTGAGCCCCTGACTCGGAGCCATTCAGGCGATGAATGGCCTGTTCCGGCCAGCTGAGGCTGACCCGGCTGCCATGGGCCAGACGGGCCTGCCCCTCGTTGGGGTGGTTGACGATAAGCTCGAGCCGCTCACCCAGATCGACCCGGTAGCGTACGAAGTGACCCAGGTATTCCACCTCGCGGATCTCGCCCGACCAGCCGGGGCTGCCGGCCTCACTGA
This sequence comes from Aeromonas bestiarum, assembly GCF_000819745.1. Lineage (GTDB taxonomy): Bacteria > Pseudomonadota > Gammaproteobacteria > Enterobacterales > Aeromonadaceae > Aeromonas > Aeromonas bestiarum. The sequence goes on from NZ_CDDA01000006.1 coordinate 134,880, forward strand.
GCCGGATCCGCTCCGGGCGCACCATCATCTGGCGCTCGTCACCGCACAGCCGTCTGGCCTGCTCCCCCTCGAACAGATTGACGGTGCCAACGAAACGGGCCACAAACGGTGTCGCCGGCGCGTCGTAGATGGTATCCGGTGCGGCTATCTGCTCTATCTTGCCCTGATTGAAGATGCAGATGCGGTCGCTCATGGAGAGCGCCTCCTGCTGATCGTGGGTGACGAAGATGAAGGTGATGCCGAGCTGGCGCTGCAATGCTTTCAGCTCGAGCTGCATCTGCTCGCGCAGCTTGAGATCGAGCGCCCCCAGCGGCTCGTCCAGCAGCAGGATGCGCGGCTGGTTGATCAGCGCCCGGGCGATGGCGATACGTTGGCGCTGGCCGCCGGAGAGCTGGCCCGGTTTGCGACTGCCGACGCCGGGCAGGCGTACCAGCTCCAGCATCTCGTCCACCTTGCGGTAACGCTCCGCCTTGGCCACGCCCTTGAGCATCAGGCCGTAGCCGATGTTGTCGCGCACATCCATGTTGGGGAAGAGGGCATAGTCCTGGAATACGGTGTTGAGGTTGCGATCGTAGGGCGGCACCCGGGAGCAGGGCTCACCGAACAGGCGGATCTCCCCCTCGCTCGGGTATTCGAAGCCGGCGATCATCCGCAGGCAGGTGGTCTTGCCGGAACCGCTCGGGCCAAGCAGGGTAAAAAACTCGCCGGAAGGGATCTGGAAGGAGATGTCGTCGACCGCCTTCACCTCGCCATAGTGGCGGCTGATGCGGTCAAATTGTACGGCGTTCATGGAGCGTCCTTGTCTGTGCAGGGATGGGCCGGACTCCTGTCCGGCCCGCTGGGTTGCGCGTAGTCAGCTCAAGCTCAGCGACCACCCAGGATGGCGATATAGTCGGAGACCCAGCGATAGTAGGGCACGCAAGTCCCCTGGCTCTTGCACTGGGAGACGGGGGTACGCCAGAAGTGCACCCGGTCGAAGTTGTCTATGCCGTTGGTCTTGCAGCCCTCTTTCCCCAGCAGGGCGTTGCCCTCACAGGCAGCGGGCACCACGGGCACTGAGCCGAACCAGGAGGCGAGATCCCCCTGCAGCTTGTTGTTGAGGGAGTGCTCCAGCCACTGGTAGGCGCAGGTCAGGTTCTTGGCCTCGCTGTGTACCATGCTGGTGTCGGCCCAGCCGGTGACTCCTTCCTTGGGCACAGTGGTGGCGATGGGCTGCTTGTCGGCGATCAGGGTGTTGGCCTGGAAGGGCCAGGAGTCGGAGGCCACCACCCCCTCGTTCTTGAAGTCATCGATCTGGACGAAGGCATCGTGCCAGTAGCGGCCCACCAGCTGGCGCTGTTTGCGCAGCAGCTCGAGGGAGGCCTTGTACTGATCCTCGTTCAGCTCGTAAGGGTCTTTGATGCCGAGCGCCGGCTGGTGGGTCATCAGATAGAGGGCGGCATCGGCGATGTGAATGGGGCCGTCGAAGGCCTGTACCCGTCCCTTGTTGGACTTGCCGTCCGGCAGTGTCTGCTCCTCGAACACCAGGCTCCAGGAGTCGGGGGCCTTGGGGAACACCTTGGTGTTGTACATCAGTATGTTGCCGCCCCACTGGTAGGGCACGCCGTAGTGTTTTCCTTCCACAGTGTGCCAGGGTGCACTCTGCAGGCGGGGATCTATCTTGCTGTAGCTCGGAATAAGCGCCAGGTTGAGCGCCTGTACCTTGCCCCCTGCGATGAGGCGCAGGCTGGCGTCGCCGGAGGCGGTCACCAGATCGAAGCCCCCCTCGTTCATCAGCGCCACCATTTCGTCCGAGGTCGCCGCCGTCTTGACGCTGACCTTGCAGCCTGTCTCCTTCTCGAAGCCGGTTACCCAGTCGTAGTTCTTGTCGGTCTCGCCACGCTCTATGTAGCCGGCCCAGGCCACGATATTGAGTTGGCCTTCACCCTTGCCGAGTTCGGTGGGGGCAGCCTGGGTCTGGCCTGCCAGCAGGGCGGGGATCAGGGCCAGGGTCAGGGGGGTCAGTTTCATCTTGCTCTCCTTGCATGATCGGAAACCATGGCGATACCGCAATGGCAATTAACATCCTGTTAACCAGTCATGAGCGTAGGAGAAGACGGTGGTAATGAGAATTTCAATTTTTAACGCCAGAGGTATCTGCTAAATCGATATCGAGTGCAGATGAATCTGAATTTCTGTGGCAAATACGGTCGTCAGGTCTCCGGGAACGGTTAGCGAGAGACCTGCTGGCGGGCCCGCAAGCGACTCTGATCCCGCACAATGTCGATGAATTCGCGGGCAGTCCAATCCAGCCGCGAGCCGCGCCGCCACACCAGCCCTATGTCGATGGCGGGAATGGGCTCCTTGATGGTGCGGGCCTCGACCCGCTCCTGCTCCAGTGACCAGGGGCGATAGGCAAAGTCCGGCAACAGGGCAACCCCGAGCTGGCTGGCTACCAGGCTGCGTACCGCCTCCACCGAGGCGGTGCGCAGCACGATGCGCGGCGCTATGCCGTAGCGGCGCAGGCCGCCGCCGATGATCTGGTCCAGCTGATCGGCGGTCAGCGAGATCATGGGCTCTTCGCCGAGTGCCTTGAGGGAGAGGGTAGATTCGGCGCAGAGGGGGTGGTTGGCGGCGAGCCAGACCCGCAGCGGCGAGCGGGTCAGCAGCTCGGTATCGAACGCCTCCTGGCGGATGGTGCGGTTGGTCATCAGTATCCCCACGTCCACCTCGCCGTTGACTATCTGGTGCTCGAGATAGGGTTGTTCATCCTCCTTCACCTCGATCCGCACCGCCGGAAAGGCGCGGCGAAAGCGGCCGAGCGCCTCCGACAGGTAGTAACCGGCCACCAGGGTAGTGACCCCTATGGTGAGCTGGCCCTGATCCTGCTGGGCCACCGCCTTGAGGGACTGGCCTGCCTCCGTCATGGCACCGAGGATGCGGCGGGCGTGCAGCAGAAACTGGTGGCCCTGGGTGGTGAGGCTGACCCCGCGCGGATTGCGCTCGAACAGGGCGGCGCCCAGCTCGGTTTCCAGCTCGCGAATGGCGCTGGTGACTGCCGACTGGGAGATGTGCAGCTCGGCGGCGGCGCGGCTGACCGAGAAGCTGTCGGCCACGGCGACGAAATAGCGGATCTGGCGAAAGGTAAAGTTCATCTGGGCATCCTGCCACTCGCGACTGGGGTGGCTGCCAGCTTAACCTCGAATCCCGCTCAAACAAAAGGCGCCGTGATGGCGCCTTTGTCATTGATCTCGCAATGATTAGCGGGAGCTGGCAGCGGCCACCAGCGGAACCCGGTTCACCGCCTTGCCCAGGTAGGCGAGGGTGATGGTCACTATGATGCAGGTGAAGCTGAGCCACATGTAGGGCAGGTAGTCGAGGGTGGCGACCCCGAGCACTCCGGCCATGAAGATGCCGTTGTCGCTCCAGGGCACCATGCCGCAGGTGAGGGTGCCGCCGAACTCGGCGTTGCGGGAGAGGTTCTTGCGTGCCAGCCCCAGCCGGTCGTAGTTCTTGGCCATGATCTTGGGGGTCAGGATCAGCGACACATACATAGCCGAGCCGAACACGTTGGCCAGGAAGGCGGTGCCTATGGTGTGGCTGGTCAGGCTGCCGACGCTGTTGATGCGCTTCTCGAAGGCGCCGGCAATCACTTCCAGAATACCGACCTTCTCCAGCAGGCCGCCAAAGCCCAGACCGAAGATGATCACGGCCACCGAGCCCAGCATGGACTCCATGCCGCCGCGACCCAGGATGTTGTCGATGAAGTCGATGCCGGAGATGATGGGGAAGGGGCTGTAGGCGGAGTGCATCGCCTTGACCGGATCCATGTCCTGAAATGCGATGGCCCAGATCAGGCCCAGCAGGGCGCCGAAGCTGATCACCGGGAAGGCGGGTTTGCGGTTGGCCAAGAGGCCCAGCACCAGCACCACGGGGACTATGGCCAGCGGCGTGATGTTGAACTGCTTGTCGAGCGCTTCCATCACCAGATTGACCTGCTCCAGGCTGACATTGCCGGAATACTGCATGCCGACCAGGGTGAACAGCACGGCCGTGATGACATAGGAGACTAGGCTGATGGGCAGCATCCCCTTGATGTGTTCCACCACATCGACGTTGGACATGGTCGATGCCAGCACCACTGAGTCGGAGAGCGGGGAGAGCTTGTCACCGAAATAGACACCGGAAAGCACTGCGCCGGCCACCAGGGGGGCGGGGACGCCCAGGCTGTGGCCAATGCCCATCATGGCGATGCCGGCGGTGGCGGCCGAGCCCCAGGAGGTACCGGTGGCCAGGGAGGTGAGGGAGCAGATGATCAGGGTCGCCAGCAGGAAGATGGAGGGGTGTATCACCTTGAGACCGAAGTAGATGATGCTGGGCACTATGCCGCCGGCGATCCAGGTGCCGACCAGGGCACCGACGGAGACCAGGATCAGGATGGCCCCCATCCCCTTGGAGACGCCGTCGACGGCGGCCTGCTCCAGGGACTTGTAATCATGGCCTAGCTTGATGCCGAGCCCCATGATGACGAACCAGGCGATGAACAGCGCCAACTGGATTGGCAGGTCGAGCACGCTGGTAAACGAGAAGGCCAGGGCCAGGAAAATGGCCAGGCAGGCAAATACCTGCGACATGCCCGGTAGTCGGATGTGGTTTTGTTGGTTTTGCATAGATACTTCCTAAACTCTTGCTCGCCAAGGTCAGTCCCTCTCGTCCTGTGGATACACGTATCCCGAGGGGCCAACCCAAAAAGAGGCCGCAATCTACCACAAACCTGGGGGGGCAAATCCCAACAGATTTAGCAAAAATGCAGTTTTGATTGAAAAACTTACAAATTAGTTGATCTCATAACCCGTTTTTGAGTGCTCTATTTGCCCCTATGGGACATTCGACTCTGATAGAAAAGTCCGATTGCATACTCCTAAAATACAAATGATAATCGTTATCAAATAATAAAGGAGGAGGCATCACCATGATCTGGATTGTGAGAGTCATGCTGTTGGTCGGGCTGCTGGCCGTGCTGGGCTGGGGTCAGGAGAAGGAGTACGGCATCTGGAGTCTTGGCTTTGTGCTGGCCGCCTGGGTCATGCTGGAACCCAGGCTGAGGCCTGCCCTTATCCTGCTGCCGGTGGCCGGCATGACCGGCATAGCGGCTCTGATCTGGCAGCAGCCATGGTGAGGATCAGGGGATGGGGGCGCTCTGGACCTTCTCCTGTGCCAGCTTGAGCGACTCAATGACGTTTTTCTCCATCTCGGTACGCTTGGCATCGGTCAGGAAGTAGATCATGTCGACGTCGTGACGTATGTAGTGGGAGGGCAGCTGGTTGAGGGTCAGGCAGCAGAGATCGGCCATCTGGTTGGCGTTCAGCGTCAGGTTCAGACCCTGTCTCTCAATCTCCTTGAGCACCAGATGCTCGTAGAAGTTGTGAATGTCGGTATCCAGTATCATATGCGTTCCTTGGCATGACGATGGGCGGTAAGTCGTCAAAAGCATAGTCATAACAAGGAGTAAAAACAAAAAGCCCATCACTTGCGTGATGGGCCTTTTATGTAATGAATGGTGCGAAGAGAGGGACT
>NZ_CDDA01000006.1:140779-231635 GCF_000819745.1 Aeromonas bestiarum
TTCCGCCACCTTCGCACATTCGGGTTATCAGTCTGGATTGACATGCTGTCTGATAAAAGCATGTTGCAGTATGGTGCGAAGAGAGGGACTCGAACCCTCACATCCGTGGGACACTAACACCTGAAGCTAGCGCGTCTACCAATTCCGCCACCTTCGCATCACTGCGGTGGGGGATTCTATAGAGTTTTGAAGGAGCGTCAACAGCCAAAGGGGACTTTTTTCGCTGTTGACGTTCAAAGCAGTGCTAAGGGCACAAAACTTCAGCAATTAGCGTCATTGACGCGCCAGGGCATCCCGATACATCTGCTCATACTGGGTGACCGAGTCCGGCCAGTTGAAGCGGGTGTTCATGGCGTTGCGCTGCACTCTGGCAAACCGTTCGGGATCCTGCAGGTAATAGAGCAGGCTGCGGCGCATGGCATCGAGCAGTATGTTGGCGGTCGGATCGTTGAAGCAGAAGCCGGTGGCGTGCTCAGGATCGGCATCCCAGTCCACTACGGTATCCTTGAGGCCACCGACGGCCCGCACCAGCGGCAAGGTGCCGTAGGCCAGGCTGTACATCTGGTTGAGACCGCAGGGTTCGAACAGGGAGGGCATCAGGAAGAAGTCGGCGCCCGCTTCCACCAGGTGGGCCAGCCTATCGTCATAGGTGTTGATGAAGGCAAACTTGTCCGGGTACTGCTGGGCCATGGCCTGCAACTGGGCGGCGAGGGAGGGATCCCCCGAGCCCACTATCACCACCTGCACCTTGTGATGCAGGAACTTGTCCAGCACCGGCAGCAACAGGTGCACCCCTTTCTGCTCGGTCAGCCGGCACACCATGCCGTAGATGGGCAGATCCGCCACCGGCAGGCCGGTTTCCTGTTGCAGCGTCTGTTTGCAGATCCGCTTGCCGGCGAGGTTGTCGACGTCATAGGTGGCGGGCAGGAAGTCGTCGAAGGCCGGATCCCAGTCCTGATAGTCGCAGCCATTGAGAATGCCGCGCAGGTCAGCTGCCCGCTGCTGGAAGATGCTGGCCATGCCGTGGGCGCCCAGGTGAGTCAGCAGCTCGCTGGCGTAGTTGGGACTGACCGCATTGATCTTGTCTGCATAGAGCACCCCGCACTTGAGCAGGTTGATGTGACCGTAGTCGTAGCTGATGCGCTGTTCATACTCGGCAATCTCGGGCATGGCCCAGAACTGCTCCCGCCCGAATACCCCCTGGAAGGCCGCGTTGTGAATGCTGATCACGCTGCGGGTGTGCTGGAAGAAGGGGTTATGGGCATGACGGGACTTGAGCAGCAGCGGCAGCAGACCGGTATGCCAGTCGTTGCAGTGCACTATGTCGGGGGCAAAGTTGAGCTGTTCGCAAGCATGCAGGGCCGCAGCCGAGAAGAAGGCGAAGCGTTCACCATTGTCGCCATAGGCCTGGTTGTTCTCGGCGTAGAGCTGGGGTCGATCGAAATATTGCGGGCAGTCGAGCAGGTAGACACAGACCCCTTCCAGCTCCATCTGATAGATGCGATAGCCGATATCCGGCAGTCCCGGATGGGTTGGCAACCAGCGCGAGGCGATCAGTCTGGCCTCATCACGGCGTTTGATCGTCTTGTAGAAGGGCAGGATGATCCTGACGTCATGGCCCTTCTGGGCCAGATACAGCGGCAGGGCTCTGGCCACGTCCGCCAGGCCCCCGGTCTTCACAAGCCCCTCAACTTCCGAGGCAACAAACAGGATTTTCAGTGGGTTAATAGCCAACTCTTGCTCCCTTAGGTACCACGACGATACCGCCTTCGGATACGGTAAATCTCTCTCTGTCATGGTCCAGATTTTCACCGATCACGGTGCCGGGTGCAATTTCAACGTTCTTGTCAATGATGGCGCGTCGAATGGAACAGCCTTCGCCAATCTTCACATCCCCGAGCAACACCGACTCGCTGATGTGGCTGCAGGGGCCTATGTTGCAGCGAAAACCCAGGATGGAGCGCTGGATTTGGCTGCCCTGAATGAAGCAGCCGCCGGAGATCAGGGAGTTGGCAATCTTGACCTTGCAGTCATCGGTATCGACGAAGGTGGCTGGCGGCAGGGGCGGATAGTGAGTGTGCAGCGGCCACTTGCGGTTGTAGAGGGAGAAGGGGGCGTCGTCCGCCACCAGATCCATGTGCGCCTGCCAGTAGGAGTCGAGGGTGCCCACGTCGCGCCAGTAGACGTTGGGCTTCTCGCCCGGGATCACGTTGGTGCTGTAGTCGTAGACATAGACGGGGGCGCGCGGGAACAGGCTGGGGATGATGTCCTTGCCAAAATCGTGGCTGGAGTTCTCCTCGGCGGCATCGCGCTTGAGCTCGCGGTAGAGCGCTTCGGTTTCGAAGATGTAGTTGCCCATCGAGACCAGTGCCTGGGTGGGATCCCCCGGGATGTGCTTCGGATGTTTGGGTTTTTCTTCGAAACCTATCATGCGCCCTTCCTGATCCACCTCGATCACCCCGAAGGCGCTCGCCTCCTCGATGGGCATGCGCAGGGCGGCGACGGTCAGGGCGGCGGCCTTCTGTTTGTGGAAGGTCACCATCTGGCTCACATCCATCTTGTAGATGTGGTCGGAGCCGAAGATGCAGACGTGCTCTGGGTCGGAGATCTCGATGAAACGCAGGTTCTGGTAGATGGCATCGGCCGTGCCGTCATACCAGCGTTTGCCCATCCGCATCTGGGCAGGAATAGGGTCGATGAAGCGGTCCGTGATGCCGACTATGTTCCAGCCCTTCTTCATGTGCAGATAGAGGGACTGGGACTTGAATTGGGTCAAGACGTAGATGCGCAGGAAGTCTGCGTTGACGAAGTTGTTGAGGACGAAGTCGATCAGTCGATAGCTGCCGCCGAACGGGACAGAGGGCTTGCTGCGAGTGGTGGTAAGCGGCTGGAGACGGGTTCCTTCGCCGCCTGCCAGTATCATGGTGAGTATGCCTGCCATCGTATTTCTCTCCCTGAATTTATGATATGAAAAGGTTTTCAGCTCACTGCAAAAAAACACCCCTAAAGGGGTGGTTAAACGATTGATAATTACCTTATCAGATCCCGGATGGGGCCCTCTACTTGTTTTATTACACCGGTTACACTTATTTACACTTTGCTCAGATACACCTTGAATTTGCTGTCGCTGTTGACCACTTCGGTCCGTTTGAAGTGCGTATCCAGTATAGGCTGATATCGCAGGAAGGCGTTGGCGACTATGGTCAGACCGCCATTCGCCGACAGGTATTCCGGTGCCTTGGCGAGGAAGGTTTCGGTGGCCGCATAGAAGGTCTTGAGCCCGGCGTGGAAGGGAGGGTTCGAGACGATATGTTGAAACTTTTCAGCAATGTCGGAGTAAACGTCAGAAGCATGAACCTTCCCCTGCAAGCCATTGACGGCCAGGGTGCGGCGGCTCGATTCCAGCGCCAGCGCACTGATATCCACCATGCTGACCGCCAGATCCGGATTACGTTTGGCCAGCATTGACCCTATGACACCGGCGCCGCAACCAAAATCGAGCAGCTTGCCCCGCATCGGCGGCAGGCTGGCCAGCAACATCTGGCTGCCCAGATCCAGCTCGTCGGCACTGAATACCCCCGGCAGCGCCAGCACGGTCAGCGCCGTCTCACCCGCCTTGCATTCATACCGGCTGAACCAGGCGTCCAGTTCGAACGGCGCTACCGGTTTGCTCAGCTCACAGTGATAGAGGGAGCAGCGGCGCGCTGAGTCGCGCTTGATGGGCTTGTCGCCGTAAGGGGCCAGCAGCTTGTCGGCGCCGTTAATGCCGCCGCGATTCTCACCGGCCAGAAACAGATCGGCGCCAGCCTCCAGCAGGGGGGTCATCATGGCCAGCAGGTATTGCGCCTCGGCCTTGGCCTTGGGCATCAGCAGCAACAGGGCATCGAAGCGGGGGGTGCCGCCGAGCTGGTGATCGAACTGGATGGCGTCCCCCAGTGCGGCCTGCTGACTGCGGTAGTAGCAATAATCCGTGGTGAATACAGTCAGGGATAGGGCCAGCTCGGCCAGCTGGCGGGGATAGTCATCCTCCAGCGTCCCGCAGACAAGTAGCCGCTTGCCGACAAAGAGGGCTTGGTTTCGTTCCAGCATCTGGCTGACGGCACTGACAGGGCTGCTCATCGGGTCTCTCCACACAATTTTGGGCGGCCATTATACATAGCCCCTTTCGCCTTGACATTTATGCCGTGTTCCCGAAATATGCCCAGACACCATTTTTTGACCAGAGATGATGAAATGCGGTTCAACGGGTTGAAACGAAAGCATAAGAAAAGCCTGACATTCGGGCCTGCCGACGTTCGCGCGTAACCTCTCATCCCTGAGAAGATTCAAACCCCGGTTGCGCAGCCCGTACCGGGGTTTTTTATTGCCATATGCGAGTCAACGGAGAAGGAAATCCCATGTTTCAAGGTTCGATAGTTGCCCTGATCACCCCATTTCGACAGGGCCAGCTGGATGAGGCCGCACTGGCTCGTCTGGTGGAGTGGCACATAGCGCAGGGGACCCACGGCATAGTGCCGGTCGGTACCACGGGTGAGAGCCCGACCCTGACCCACGACGAGCATTGCCGGGTGGTGGAACTGGTAGTCAAGCAGGTGGCGGGGCGCATTCCCGTGATTGCCGGCGCCGGCTCCAACAACCCGGTCGAAGCCATCGAATACACTCGCCACGCCGAGCAGGCGGGGGCCGATGCGACCCTGCATGTGGCCGGTTACTACAACCGTCCCAATCAGGAGGGGCTCTACCACCACTTCAAGGCGGTGCACGATGCGACGACCAAGCCCATCATCGTCTACAACATTCCGCCACGCGCCATCGTGGACGTGCAACCGGCGACCCTGGCCCGCCTGGCCGAACTGCCGCGCATCGCCGGCGTGAAGGATGCCACCGGCGACCTGGCCCGCCCCTGGACCGAGCGCCAGCTGATCAAGAAGCCGTTCGCCTGGCTCTCCGGCGAAGATGCCACCGCGGTGGCCTACAACATAGGTGGCGGCCAGGGCTGCATCTCGGTGACGGCCAACGTGGCACCCAAGCTGGTGGCCGAGGTGCAGAATCTGACGCTGGCCGGTGAGTGGCAGGCTGCCCGTGAGTTGCAGGACACGCTCATTCCGCTGCATCAGGCCATGTTCGCCGAGCCGAGCCCGGCGGGCGCCAAGTATGCGGTCTCCCTGCTGGGCTTTTGCAGCGAAGAGTGTCGCCTGCCGGTGATGCCGCTGTCCGAGGCGACCCGCGAACGCATCCGCAGTGCGATGCAGGCATTGAATTTGTTATAAAAATTGGGCTCTGGATCGCGCTTTTGACTGCCTAGTCAATTAATGTGCAAGGTTTGCAGATATACTCGCTTGGATACAACCAAGGATGGCAGGCATGCAGGAATGGGATCCAGAGCACTTCACCAGTTTTGAACATCTCTGTGAAGTGACGCTGGCAACGGTCAGGGAAAAGACAGAAGCCGAACAAATTTACCTCTGGTTGCGGGCTCCCGAGTCCCAACTTTACAGCTTTCAGCTCGATCAGGGGCTGATCTGCCTGAATGCGGACATTGCCGCCCCCCTCAAACTCCCCGTCATCTTCATCGAACATGCCTTCGACAAGGGCCAGCTGGTGGTGGAGCAGATAGCCCCGACGACCGATGTCTGGGAGACGGTCGAACCCGAAATTCCACGCCTGCGTGCCTGCTTCCCGCTCAAACGCCAGAAGGGGCTCAAGGCCGTGGTCTATCTGGAGACTCGCCGCCGCCTCGATCGCCTCTCCCGACGCCAGCAGCAGAGCATCCAGTTGCTGATGCATTACCTGGCCGCCGAGCTGGAGAGCCGGTTACTCGCCAGCCAGATCGATCAGGAGCGGGATCAGCGCAGGCACACCCAGGCCGATCTCATCCGCAGCCAGGCGCTGCAAGACTCTTTCCTCAGCATGTTGCAGGCGCTGCATCAGGTGGGGGTCAAACTCTCCCGCTGCGACAGCGAGCATCAGCTGCTGCACGATGCGGTGGCGCTGGCCCGTCAGGATCTGCAGTTCGACCGCATCGCCATCTTCCTGGTCGACGCCGAGTTCAAGACAATGCACGGCACCTGGGGCACCAACGAGGCGGGTGAACTCATCGACGAGCACCACTTCATCAGCCCCATTCCGGAGCACCCCACGGTGCAGGAGGCCCTGCGCCGCAAGGACTATGTGCTGGTGCTGGAAGATGCGCCGCTCTACTACGAGAAGCAGGAGGTGGGGCGCGGCTGGAATGCCATGGTCTCGCTGTGGGACGGTGCCACGCCCATCGGCTGGATCGCCGCCGACAACCTGCTGTGGCGGCGGCCGCTCAAGGCGTACCAGAGCGAGATCTTCAAACAGTATGCGGCCATGCTCTCCCAGCTGTTGATCCGCCAGCGCACCCAGGCCGCGCTGGAGCGCTTCAACCGGGAGCTGGAGCTGAGGGTCAGCGAGCGCACCATGCAATTGGCGGAGACCAACCGGGCGCTGGAGGCGGCCAACAAGCGACTGTCGCTGCTGTCGCTGGAGGATCCCCTGACCGGCATCGCCAACCGTCGCCACTGGGATCTCACCATGCAGCGGGAGTGGGAGTGGGCCCGTCGTCACCAGGGCCTGCTGGCGGTGCTGATGATCGACGTGGACGAGTTCAAGTCCTACAACGATCACTTCGGTCATGCCAAGGGGGATCTGTGTCTGCAACAGGTAGCCAGTTTGCTGCAGGAGGCGGAGCGGCGGCGCACCAACCTGGTAGCCCGCTACGGCGGGGAGGAGTTCGTTATCCTGCTGTGCGGCCCGCAACCCGAAGAGGCCGAGCGGTTGGCGGAGCGGATTCACGAGGGGCTCAGTGAATTAAAGATCCCACATCCGGCTTCCCGAGTTGCTGATTTCATTACGGTTAGCATAGGCTTTAGCTATCTGGTTCCCTCGCTGGATGGAACATGGCAGAGCTTGACCGAACAGGCCGATCAGGCGCTCTATCATGCCAAGTCGCAGGGGAGGGCGTGTACGCTAGCCTATCGGTGAGCCCATGTTGTTACGTCGCTATCCCATCTTCAATCGTCGTCTCGCCCTCGTTGCCTATGGCATGGACTATCAGCTTGCCGACCCCGCCGAATGGACTCTTCTCGCGACGCAATGCCGTCTGCTGGCCCAGGGGCGCCAATACTTGCTGCCCTTCAGCCATGAACAACTCGATGAGCAACGCCCCCTGCTGTTCGATCAGGACACTATCCCACTGGTCGAGGCCTCGGCCGAGCGGTTGCCCGCCTCGTTTCCCGTACTGGCCCAGTGGCGCGATTATCGACGCCGTCTGGCCGTGCACGGTGCCCAGCGCGAGCCCCGCTGGTTCAACGCCTCCCGGCTGCTGGTGTTCTGGATGGGGGAGGAGGGGATCAGTCAGCCGACCGAGCACAAGCGGATGGCGCTCGACATCGAGACCTGGGGCGATTTTCTGCCGCTCAAGGAGGCGGGGGTGGACTTCTTCGCCGGCGGTTTTCTCGCGCGTCCCGAGCTGGTGAATCAGCGCGCCGCCCAGCCGGACATGAAGCTGGTGCAGGAGATACTGCAAATCATCTGCCATGAGGAGTTCTCCTTTGCCAGGGTCGCCAGCCTGCTGGAGCAGGACGCCTGGCTGCCGGGCCAGCTGATGACCTATGTCAACGCCCCCGGCTTCGATCACGCCAGCCCCATCGTCTCGGTCACGCGGGCGCTCTCCTATCTGGGGGAGCAGGAGATCCGCAAGTTCGTGCTCATCTACGGGCTGGCGCGGGTCAGTCAGCACATGCCGGAGGCCTGTACCCGCATGGCCATCGCCCGTGGCCGTTTCTGCGAGCTGATCGCCGTGACCGCGCTCGGCAAGGCCGCCGCCAGCTGGGCGTTTCTGGTGGGGCTGGTGCTGGATGGCTCGCTGCTCTCCGAGCAGCTCAAGGCCCATCTGCCCAAGGATGTGAAGCGGGCGCTCGAGTCCAGTGAGGGGCCGCTCTTTCATCTGTTCCAGCTGGTGAAGACCTATGAGCAGGGGAACTGGCCGCTGCTTGCCCAGCTGGCGCCTAGCTATCAGCTGGATCCCGCCAAGCTGACCCCCATCTATTTTCAGGCTCAAATGTGGGGGCAAGCGTTTCTCGCCACCTAGGTCATGGCGACTGGGCGCGGCTCTGGCTAGAATGGGGACCCATTTTCAGACACAGATCCCGCACCATGACCCTCTCCGGATTTCAAGGCCTGGTATTTGACCTCGATGGCACCCTGGTGGACTCAATGCCACTGCACCTTGCCGCCTGGGCGCACACGGCCCGGGAGTTTGGCTTTCACTTCGATGCCGACTGGTTCTATGAACTCGGTGGCATGCCGAGTCGCAAAATCGCCCTGCTGGTCGCCGAGCAGCAGCAGATCGCCCTGGATCCGCTGGTGGTGACCCGCTGCAAGACGGATCACTACGTGGCCAACCTGCACAAGGTCACCGTCTTCCCGGCCATGCTGGAACTGGTTCAGCGCCATCACGGCCTCATTCCCATGGGGATAGGCACAGGCTCGCCCCGTATCAATGCCGAGGCCGTGCTGCGCAATACCGGGCTGGATCGTTACTTCCCCGTGGTGGTGACCGCCGACGATGTGGATCTGCACAAGCCCCATCCAGATACGTTTCTGCTGGTTGCACGTCGGCTGGGGGTCGAGCCGGCGACCTGTCTGGTGTTCGAGGATACGGGAATTGGCGTACAGGCCGGTCAGGCTGCGGGGATGCAGACCTGCATGGTCAGGGATGGCAGACCGGTCGACTTGCAGTATTGAAGTGAAGGGCGGTGAAACAGGTGGATCCACTCGGAGGAAGAGTGGAGTCCATTCTCATACGGGACAGACATGATAAATGAGAATGGACTCGGTCACCCTTTGACGCAGCAATGGCGTGGGGGTGATTCAGGCAAGCGCATTACTGCTCGCTGCTACCGCCGCCCTGGTTGTCATCGTAACGACCGGGGGCGCCATGGGGACGCGGCGCCATGGAGACGCGCGGCTTGCGGGCGCGCTGTATGCTGACCTGGGGACGGCCGGAGTGCATGGCGATGGTGGAGATCTTGGCCTTGTAGACCAGCTGCTGGTTGCCATGGGCATCGGTCAACAGCACGCTGTACTGGTCGAAACCGCTGATGGTCCCCTCCAGCTTGATGCCGCTCACCAGGAAGATGGCGACCTGACTGCGATTCTTGCGCAACCAGTTGAGGGCAGAATCTTGCCCGTTCCCGAGGGAGAAGGCTTGCTCGATCGTGGAGTAGCTTGGGGATTCAGTTGTCATAAATTATTGTCCCGCGGAAAAAAAGTGGCGTTTGATTGTGCTAAATGGTCACTGGCTTGTCAAAGTCATTCTCGCTCCCATCCCGGATGGTGCAACGACAGTGCTGGTCGGCAGGGGCCGCTGCTGTAATAATTGGCGGCTCTGGCCCCGTGGCGGGCCTCATGCTGGGGTTTCATCTTGCATCCGGTTTCACACCAACACCTACCCACCTATACCCATGACGCGACCGCGTGCGAAGAGTGTGACCTGCTGGTGCCGGCCACCGAGCTGGCCGTCGGGGAGACGAGCAGCTGTCCGCGTTGCGGCCATACCCTGAGCCGTCATTTGCCGGAGCAGGAGCGCAGGCCCATCGCTTACGGCTTTGCGGCCCTCATCATGTTCGTGCTCTCCAACGCCTTTACCTTCATGTCGTTCTCGGCCAAGGGGGTGGGGCAGGAGATGACGTTTCTGCAGTGCATCACCACGCTGGTGGACCAGGGCTATCTGTTTCTGGGGGCCGTGCTGAGCCTGACCCTGATCGGCCTGCCGCTGGTCTACATCGGCTCCATCATGCTGGTGCTGTGGCGGGTCGACAAGGACTTGCACAGCAATGCCCTGCGCTCCCTCGGTCGCCTGCTGTGCCGGATCAAGCCCTGGCTGATGGTGGATGTCTTCCTGATCGGGGTGCTCATCTCGCTGGTGAAGCTGATGGGGATGGCCGACATCAAGATGGGGTTGTCGTTCTGGGCCTTCGTCGGCTATACGGTGCTGCTGATCAAGATGATTTCGTCGCTGGACCGGATGTGGCTGTGGCAACGGCTGTTCGGCCCGACCGAGGCTCGCGAGCTGGATGCGGATGGCGAAGTCGCTGCCATGGCGTCCGGGCTGGTGGGCTGTCACATCTGCGGCGCCCTGAGCGAGGCGGGCGAGCACAGCTGCCCGCGCTGCGGTGGCAAGCTGCACAGCCGCAAGCCGGGCGGCCTGAACCGGACCTGGGCCCTGCTCTTCACCTCTGTGATCCTCTATGTGCCCGCCAACCTCTATCCCATCATGGACACGGTCTTCCTGGGGGACGACAGCCCTTCCACCATCCTCGGCGGCGTGGTCTTGTTGTGGGCCATGGGTTCCTACCCCATAGCCGCGGTGATCTTCATCGCCAGCGTGGTGGTGCCGCTGGTGAAAATTCTGGCGCTGTTGTGGCTTTGCTATATGGTACAGCGCGGCCACGGCGCCTCGCCCCTTGGCAAGCTCAAGCTCTATCGCATGACTGAATTCGTGGGACGCTGGTCGATGATCGACGTCTTCGTGGTGGCCATCCTGGCGGGCCTGATCCGGCTCGACAACCTGATGACCATCTACCCCGGCCCCGCGGCCGTCGCATTTGCGGGTGTGGTGCTGATTACCATGGTGGCAGCCATGAGTTTCGATTCCCGCCTGATCTGGGATTTACAACAAGGAGAACGCGAACGTGAGTGAGCGTAAGAAAAGGTGGAAACCCGGCTCTGATTTTCTGAGCTCGGCCGCCGCAATCTGGATGGTGCCGCTGCTGGCGCTGTTCATCGGCATCTGGATGTTGTTCCAGCACTGGTATTCGCAAGGTCCCAGCTTCACCCTGACAGTGGCCACCGCCGAAGGCATAGTGGCGGGCAAGACGGTGATCCGCTCCCGCGAGGTGGAAGTGGGCCGCATCGAGGCGGTGGAGCTCAGCGAGGACTACAGCCATGCGGTGCTGAAGGCTCGCCTGACCAATGCCGCCGCCGGCATGCTCAAGAAAGACAGCCAGTTCTGGGTGGTCAAGCCCAGGGTTGGCCGGGAAGGGGTCTCGGGCCTCGGCACCCTGCTCTCCGGCGCCTACATCGAGCTGGCCCCCGGCAAGAAGGGCAGGCCGCTGGACGAATACGCCATGCTGGACAAGCCGCCGCTGGCCTCCCAGGACGCCAAGGGGCTGCGGCTCTCCCTGAGCAGCCGGGATACCCGGGCGCTCGGGGTGGGCTCGCCCATCAACTACCAGGGCTTCACCATAGGCCAGGTGGAAGAGGCGAAGTTCCTGCCCGAGAAGAGCGAGATGCAGTACCAGATCTTCATCAACGCCC
The DNA here is from genome assembly GCF_000819745.1 of Aeromonas bestiarum. Lineage (GTDB taxonomy): Bacteria > Pseudomonadota > Gammaproteobacteria > Enterobacterales > Aeromonadaceae > Aeromonas > Aeromonas bestiarum. Next base: position 152,123 of record NZ_CDDA01000006.1, read on the forward strand.
CCTATGACGTGCTGGTGAGCGGCAACTCCCGCTTCTGGATGACCCCGGGCTTCGAGGTCTCCATGAGCAGCGAGGGGATGAAGGTGAAGATGGATTCGCTGGAGAGCCTGCTCGACGGCGGCATCACCATGGGGCTGCCCCCTGGCTGGGCACCGGGTGAGCCGGCCAAGCAGATGGACGATTTCACCCTGTTCCAGGATCAGGCCAGCGTGTTGGCCGGTAGCCTGGATCAGTTCATCGACTATGTGTTCCTGTTTGAAGACAGCGTCGGTGGCCTGCACCCCGGTGCGGCGGTGGAGTATCGCGGTATCCGGGTCGGCACCGTCATCTCGGCGCCCTATCTCATCGACGAGAAAGGGGTGCAGATATTCCAGAACCGGCAGATCCCGGTACTGGCGCGCATCGAGGTGCAGCGCCTCTCCCACCGCTATGCCAACGCGGAGAAGGAGCAGTGGCGCGCCCTGTTCGGCAAGCAGTTCAAGGAGGGGTTGCGGGCGACGCTCAAGACCTCCAGCCTGTTGACCGGGGGCAAGGTGGTGGATCTGAACTTCTATCCGGATGCCCCCAAGTATCAGGCCATCAAGCTGGCCGGTTATCAGGTATTCCCGACCGTGCAGGCCGGGCTGGACCAGATCGAGCGCAAGGTGAACCAGATCCTCGACAAGTTCGTCGACATGGACACGGCCAAGACGCTGAACCAGGTGAATCACACCCTGGTCACCCTGGACCAGACCCTCAAGAACGTCAGCGCGGTGAGCGCCAATCTGGACAAGTTTACCGGCCAGAGTGCGACCCAGCAGTTGCCGGCGTCCCTGAACGACAGCCTGAAGCAGTTGCAGAGCACGCTGCAAGAGTACGATGCCAACTCCCAGACCAATCAGGATCTGCGTCAGTCGGTACAGTCGCTCAATCAGCTGATGCGTGAGTTGCAGCCACTGGTGCATTCGCTCAACGAGCAGCCGAGTTCGTTGATCTTCGATCGCGCCCGTCCCCGTGATCCCGAGCCCAAGCGAGGCCAATGATGAAGAAACAGATGATGATGCTGGCCTTGTTGGGCCTGCTGGCGGGTTGCAGCTCGGCGCCGACGGCGCTGCACTACTACTCCCTCGATGCCGAGGCGCAGCAGCCGACTACGATGACGGCGCAACCGCAGCACCAGCTGGTGCTCAAACCTGTCTCCCTGTCCGGCCAGCTGGACAGGATGAGCCTGGTCTATCAGCTGGAGGGCAAGGAGCTGCACTTCGCCGAGTACCATCGCTGGGCGGGGTCGCTGGATGCCCAGCTCGATCAGCTGACCCTGAACGGTCTCTCCAGCCGGCTGCCCGGCTGGGTGGTGCGCCAGGACGGTGCCCGCAAGGGGCCAGTGCTGACCATCTCGGTCGAGCGCTTCCAGGGGCGCCACGACGGGCGCGCCGTGCTGAGTGGCCGCTGGCGACTGCTGACGGAAGAGGGCACTGTCCTGCGCGACGTTCCCTTCCAGCAGGTGCGGGTGTTGCCGGAGGATGGCTACGGCTCCCTGGTCAGCGAACTGGGACAGGGCTGGCAACAGCTGCTCGACCAGATTGCGGCAGAGGTGCGCAAGGGCGCCTGAAACCGCCGAGAATGAAAACGGGAGGCCAGAGGCCTCCCGTTTTTTTATCCCGGCACCACAGACCCGGTGCCAAGGAGGTGGAACTTACTGCTGAACGTCGGATACCCCTTCCACCTTGACCTCGACCCGGCGATCCGGGGCCAGGCAGACGATCAGCTCACGCTTGGATTTGCTGGTGCAGCTGTCGCCGGTGACAGGGGAGCCCTTGCCACGCCCTTCCACATTGACCTTGCCTGCCGGCAGGCCCTTGCCGACCAGGTAATCGGCGACTGTGTGGGCACGCTGCTCGGAGAGCTTCTGGTTGTAGGCATCCGAGCCGATGCGGTCGGTATAGCCGATGACTGTGGCGACGCCATCCTTGGGTCTGGCTTGCTCAATCTGGCCGTAGAGGTTATCCAGCGCCTGTCCGCCTTCCGCTTTGAGGGTCGCCTTGTTGAAGTCGAACAACACGTCCGAGCTCAGGGTGAACTGCTTCTCGACCACCACGGGCTCAGGCGCGGGGGCCGGAACCGGGGCCGCAACCACGGGAGCAACCTGGCCGAAGCGGTAGACCACGGCGACCGCCAGCAGGCCGTTGTCGAGCTCGGCCCCCGTCTTGTCGAGCGCCTTGTCACCGAGCGGGGTTGTGTACTGGTATTCGAGGCGGGCGGCCCAGTCGCGGTTGAAGGCGTATTCGGCGCCCAGGGCACCGACGAAGGCGGCGCCGTTGTCATTGTCCAGCTGCTTGCTGTCGGTCCAGGCGTAGGCACCACCGAGGCGAGTGTAGAGATCCAGGCTGTCGCTCACCGGCAGACCTATCTTCATGGTGAGCTGAGCCAGCTGGGCCTTGATCTCGTCCTGGCTGATGTCGGTGGGCGTCAGCAGGTCGGTTGCTGTGTACTTGTATTTGCCGAGCCAGTCATAACCGAGCTCGACGCCGAGGTTCTGGTTGATCTGGTAGCCGAGGAAAGCGCCGGCGCCGACGTCGTTCTTGTCCTCTTCGCCGATGGCGTAGTTGTCCTTGATGCTCTGGTTGTGATCGACGCCATAGAAGTTGGACCAACCCAGCTTGGCACCGCCATACCAGGTGTTGTCTTGTCCGGCAGCCTGGGCGTTGGCCGCAAGCAAGCCTGAAACCAGTAAGGTAATCAGTGTTTTATTCATGTTGAGCCTCTGCAATTTCATATTTGGGGGGAGGTTTTTCTATGTCGTCTCTCCTTATGGGTCGGGGCTTATAGCACAGCCACAACAGATTAAAGGTAGTCGCTTTCCATGAGTTCTCAAGCAACTGATATAAAACATATTGTGATTATTATTGCCGCAGTTGAGCGGTGTGATTTGATCTCTGGGGCGGGGCGGCAATAGTTAACCGAGGCAGGATCGCATCGGGGTGGGCATGAAAAACAAATGGATATGGCTGTGCTGGTCGCTGTGGCTGGCGCCGGTCTGGGCCGCTGACACGCTGCAGGTGGTGACCGAAGACTATGCCCCCTACAACTATCTGGAAGAGGCCGAGATCAAGGGGCTGGGCACCGAAGTGGTGGAGGCCATGCTGGAGGAGGCGGGATTCGAGTACGACCTCGACATCTATCCCTGGGCGAGGGCCATCTCGCTGGCCCGCAGCCGCCCCAACGTGCTCATCTACAGCATCAGCCGCTTCCCCGAGCGCGAGGCGCAGTTCCAGTGGATCGGGGTGATAGCCCGCATCAACTTTCATGTGTTTGCCCTGGCCAAACGCGATGACATCAAGCCGTTCAGCCAGCTGTCACAGGCGCGTGCCTGGTCCATCGGCACAGTGCGCAACGATGCGCTGGAGCAGTATCTGATCGGTCTCAACTTCTCCAACCTGCAGCGCAACAACAGCAACGAGGCCAACATGCTCAAACTGTTGATGGGGCGCATCGATCTCTGGCCCGTGTCGCAGGAGGCGGCGAACTACTATGTGCGGCAGGCGGGCTATGGGCCAGACACCCTCAAGATAGTGCACGACATCGAAGATTTTACCGGAGGGGAGCTCTACGTGGCGGCGAGCCTGAAGACGGCGCCCGAGGTGATCAAGCGGCTGCAGGAGGCGCTGGCCACCATCCGGCAGAACGGCATCTATGACGGCATAGTGAAGCGCTATCGCTGATTGATGGTGCTGTGGCGAGGTAAAAGAGGGGCCGACCGAGTGTCGGCCCCTTGTCATCAGTGGGCGAGGAACTCGTACTGACTCTCGATGAAGGTGGCGGCGCGCTCACTCAGGGCTGCGTGCACGACAGTGGTGGGGTGGACCTGATCCCAGAACATCTTGCCCTCACAGTTGAGGGGGCTGGCGCTGCGGCGAGCCATGGGGCTGGCGACGGCCTGGGCCAGCAGCGGGTTGCCGGCGATGGCGAGGCGCTCCTGCGGGTTGAAGGCGGAGAGCTGGCTGTCGGTGCTGGCGCTGCGGGAGGCAAACGGCTTCCACACATAGCTGCCACCGTAGCAGGCGTTCTCCGTGTCGCTCAGGCCGAAGTTCTGCGGATCACGCAGCATCTCGGCAAACTGCTTGTCGATCTCGAACAGCTTCACCATGCCGGTGGGAGCCAGCTGGCGTGCCAGGTTCAGCAGCAGCTGGTTGTGGTAGGCGGAGACATGGCTGGCCGCCTCGACTACCTTCTGGCTGCGGGCCGAGGGGTTCTGGCCCAGATCCGGCAGGTTGAACAGCAGTATCTGCTTGGCACCGTTCAGCACCATGCGGTTGGCCGCATCGCTGATGGCGTCGCGCACCCGCTTGGCATCCTGCTCTGTGTTCCAGCCATAGGCCAGATAGTCGTTGGCGCCGACCCAGAGGATCACCAGATCGTCCGGCTTGAAGCTGTCTTTTTGCAGGAACTGGGTGACCTCGTAGTCCAGGTTGTTGATGACCTGATACTTGGGATTCCAGGAGATCTTGTTGTAAGCCACGGCGGTGGCACCGCCTTCCGCCTCGTTGGCTATGGTCAGGCCCGGGAACTGCTTGGTCAGCTGCTCCAGCCAGACGGGCCCGTTGGAGAAGCGGCCCTCATAGTAGGGGGGGCTGGAGGGGAGGTAACCGCGCATCTTGCTGTACATCTTGCCGGTATCGGAGAGGCTGTCGCCAAACATCACGATCCGGGAGAAGGCGGGACGGCTGTCGGCTGCCTGAACTGTCAGCGCGACCAATCCCAATAAACACACAAACCATTTTTTCATCTTGTTGTTCTCGTTGCTTTGAAAGCAGGTGGTGCCTGCAGGCTTTTCCTCGATAGGCAAAGGTGCTGGGAAGCTGTTTTGCCATTTTGCAGGGTATCCAGCCGAATTAAATTTCGCAGCAGGCGGTGCTGATTAAATCGATTACGGTCACATTCCCTTCACCCAGATGGGGAGGCTTCACGTTTGTTTCACGCCCCGGCTTGCACACTGCTCCCGTACCCAATGACAGGAGCATGAAATGAACAAGGCAAGCGTAATCGGTCTGTTGACCCTGATGTCCATCTCTTCTTTCGCCATGGCGGCCTATACAGGCCCGCAGGAGCAGAACAAGGTGTCCGTCGCGCAGTTGAAGGATCTGGCCGATGACAGCTGGGCCACCCTGGAAGGGAAGCTGGTCAAGCACCTGGGCGGCGAGAACTACATGTTCCGCGACGCCAGTGGCGAGGTGGAAGTCGAAGTGGATCAGGATGTGTGGCGCGGCACCGAGGTGGGCCCGGACGATCTGATCCGCATCCGTGGTGAAGTGGACCACAGCTGGAACAAGACAGAGGTGGAGGTGGAGAGCCTGGAGAAGGTGGGCGCCGCTCCGCAGAGCAAGGGCGGGTTTGTCGCCAAGTAAGGCAGGATAGCCGCACGCCGGACGTAACAAGGGCGCCTCCATGGAGGCGCCCTTTTGTTGTTGGTCTGCTTAGCCGGTGCGGGCCAGCGTGCGCTTGAATCCCTTCTCGGCCAGATTGACCTTGTAGAGATAGCGTCTGGCTTCCGCCTTGGGGTGCTGCTCGGTCAGGATCTGGTACACAGCCTCGGGGGAGAGCTGGTTGATCATGCCGGGCGCCGCCTTGCGGTCGCTGGAGAAGGTGTTCAGTACACCGCCGGCGCCGCCGTTGTAGGCCGAGATGACGGCATAGCGGCGGGAGAGCGGATCCTGGATGTCCACCAGATAGACGGTCTGCAACAGGTGCAGGTAGGCGGTGCCCACGTCTATGTTGTAGGCCGGATTGAACAGATCCTCCCGGGTCGGCTGGCCGTTCCTGCCCTTGACCCGCACGTAGACGTCCCGTCCTGCGGTGGCCGGGATCACCTGCATCAGGCCATAGGCGTTGGCGTGGCTGACCGCATAGGGGTTGAAGCTGCTCTCTGTCTTGATCACCGCGTAGATGAGGCTTTCGGCGACCCCGTACTTGCGGGAGGCTTCCCGTATGATGCCGGCATACTTGTAACCCCGTCTGTCCTCGTGGTTGGCCACCATGGGGATGTCGACGAAGAAGATGGTGCGGATCCCCAGGGTGCGCTTCTTCATCGCCGTGCTGAGCAGGTAATCGGCGTAGCGCTCGGCACGCCAGTCGAAGCGGATCGGCTGGCCCAGGTTGTCCAGCACCTGACCATAGAGGAAGGGCTCGCCACCGGGCAGAATTTCACGGTCGGAGTACAGATCCACTTCCGCCGGGTCGTCCGGGGTCAGCAGGGTCTCTATGATGGCGCGGCGCAGGTGGGCACGAGGGTCAAGCCCGGAGACGGTTTCCACCATGATGTGGCCGCTGGAGAAGTCGATGTGAGCCCGGCTCTTGTACTGATCCGTGTATTTGACGTAGTCAAATTTGCCCGCGAACAGCGCCTCACGCCCCCATATCTCGTTCACGTTATGGGAGAGCGCGCTGATCATGTGTTCGAAACCGCGAATGTCCTTGCCGTTGACCAGATCGTCATCCTCACTCCCGCTGGGCTTGGGGGAGGATGAGCAGGCAGAGAGAAACAGCAGGGTGCAAAGCAGCCAAAAAATTCGGCCCATAGGATCCTCAAACTGGGCGGCGGGGCCGCCCGTCATGCATGGCTGTGAACAGAGAGAGGTATAGCCGTCACTGGCTCACAGGTACAACTCATTGGTTCATAGACCGGTCACTGGCTGTGAACCGGGAGCTGTATCGCCGTCGCTGGCTCACAAGTACAACTCATCGGCTTATTGGCTGGGAGGGGTATAACCGTCTATGGCCACTTCACCCGCTTCAAACAGGTAGCTCACCATCTCTTTTTCCAGCAGCTGACGATGCTCCAGGTTCATCATGTTCAGCTTCTTCTCGTTGATCAGCATCACCTGCTTCTTCTGCCATTCGGTCCAGGCTTCCTTGCTGATGTTGTCAAAAATCCGCTTGCCGAGCTCACCGGGATAGAGTTGGAAATCCAGGCCCGGGCCCTCTTTTTTCAGGCGTTGGCAAAATACAGTACGGCTCATGTTGACCTCTATGGTTGTAAGTCCGGGTAGGCGAGCAGGCGGGCCGTGGCGGCCGCCAGACCCACCTCTGCAGGATGGCGTAAGTTATACCAGAGTCGGTTATCCGCTTCCATGAGCTGGGGGGCCGGTGGCGCATCGATTTCAATCAGGAAAGGCTGAATATCGAGATGGAAGTGGCTGAATGTATGCCGAAATCCGCTCAGTTCCCGATAATCATGGCCGCTCAGCCCGAGCCGCTGCATCAGCCCCTCGACCTCCGTCAGCGACTCCACCTGCGGGAAGCAGTAGAGCCCGCCCCAGATCCCCTGTGGCGGCCGCTTCTCCAGCAACAGCTGGTCGCCGTGACGAATGAGCAGCATGATGCCGGCGCGGGCCGGAATGCTCTTCTTGGGCTTGCTGTTGGGGTAGGCGGTGGGCTTGCCCTGCGACAGCCCCTGGCAATCGGCCTGCACCGGGCAGCGCTCGCAGGCGGGTTTGCTGCGGGTGCAGACGGTGGCTCCCATGTCCATCATGGCCTGGTTGTAGTGGGCCACGCCGAGCTTGGGCGTGAGGCGGATGGCGAGCTCCCACAGATCGTTCTCCACCTGTTTCTGGCCGGGCCAGCCCGGCAGTGCCAGCCAGCGGGTGAGCACCCGCTTCACGTTGCCGTCCAGAATGGCGTGGGGCTGGCCAAGGGAGAGGGAGAGCACGGCGCCCGCGGTGGAGCGGCCTATGCCGGGCAGGGCCATCACCTCTTCCAGCCGCTCCGGGAACAGGCCGCCGTGCAGCTCGCAGATCTGCTGGGCCGCCTTGTGCAGGTTGCGGGCGCGGGCGTAATAGCCGAGCCCGGTCCAGTGGTGCAGCACCTCATCTATGGGGGCCTGTGCCAGGGCCTGCACATCGGGGAAGCGGGCCATGAAGCGTTGATAATACGGGATCACTGTGGCGACCTGGGTCTGCTGCAGCATGATCTCGGAGACCCAGACCCGATAGGGCGTCTTGTCCTGCTGCCAGGGCAGGGTCTTGCGGCCGTGGATCTGGTACCAGTCCAGGATCCTGGTGGCGAAGGTGGTGTTGTCTGAATTGCTCACATGGCTCTCATGTTATTGATTAAAAAGGGGAGCTCTCAGGCTCCCTCTTGAAATGGACGCCGGCTCAGCGGGGCTGAGCCGGCGTTGTGGTCGTGACGGTCAGCCGCGCCAGTCCTGCAGCGCCTTGAGACTGACGTTCTGGCCCGCCACCTGCAGGATGATGTAATCCTGGGCTATGGCGATCAGGGTGACGCCGGGGGCGACCTCGCTGCCCTCGCGAAACTCACGTCCGTTCAGCATCACGGCCCGCTTGGCCGGGTTGGACGAGAAGACGTGGGAGCCGTAGGCCAGGGCAGGGATCCGCTGCTTCAGCTCCAGCGGCAGGGCGCTGATCGGCATGGCCTGAGACTCGCTCTGGGCCTGGGGTGCCGTCTCCTCCATCAGCGGCGTGCTGTTGAGTGCATTCATGATGCGCTCGGCCAGCCCCTGGCTGCCGTTGGTGGCAGGGGCACTGTCATTGGGGGTGACTCTGGGGCGCACCACGGGTTCCGGCAGCGGCGGGGGCAGCGGGCGGGTGATCATGGGTCTGGGTTCGACCCGCACGAACGGCGGCGTGACCACCTCTTTCACCTCCACCGTCTTCTCGATGGGGCGGTTGTTGAGCAGGTGCCAGCCATAGTTGGCGCCGGCCCCCATCAGCAGGGCAAGCGGGGCCAGCAGCCACCAGATCCAGCGCCGGTTCTGCTCCTCTTCCTGGGTGACGGGCAGCCCCATCGCCGGAATATGCGGGGTGAACTGGGGCTGTTCGGCCCGGCGCAGTGCCTTGAGCAGGGTAGACATCAGGAAGCCTCCTCCGACAATGTGACCATGGGCTCATCGTTCATGGTATCCGGCGTGGCCGGTGTGCTGGCGCGCTGGGACTCATCTTCCAGCTTCGGCATGGGTTCACCGGCCATCACGTTGAGGCGCAACAGGGTATTGCTGCCGGCGATGCCGTCCGGGTTCAGCCCCTGCTCGCGCTGGAACTGCTGCAACTTGCTCTTGAGCTCGGCGTCGAAGCGACGCACCTTGCGATCCGGCTGTTGCAGGGCACGGCTGAGGGCGTTGTCCAGCCACTGCACCTGGGTCGCCCCGGCATTGTTGCCGATCAGGGCGACGCCGCCCTTGGGCATGCGCCACAGCAGGGTGTAGCTGCCGCCCCAGAAGTCGGACAGCCACTGCCTGTCCACCTGCCAGCTCTGGTTGCCGATGAGCAGGTTGGCCTTGTCCGGCCCGAGATTCACCAGGGTTGCGTAATAGATGCCGCCCGTCTCGTCGGTCAGGCTGATGAGGGCCGGGTGCTGCAGGGCCTGCAGTTCCGCCAGCGAGGCGTCGCCCTCCTGGCAGCGCAAGCCGGCGCGCGGTGCGTTGTCGCAGGTCGCCTCCTCCAGCTCTGTCTGGTAGCCCCACACCTTGTAGAGATTCTGCATGGCGCTATCCGGCTCCAGCGCCTGATTGATGGCGCGGGTCAGTTGCTCCTGCTGCTCCGGGGTGTCGTCCACCTTGACCGGCACCTCCACCTTGATCACGGGGCGCTCGGGGAAGAAGCCGAAGAACTGCCAGCCCCACCAGCCGGTGGCGACCAGCAAGGCCCCTGCCAGGGCGACCATGACGCCGGACTGCCAGGTGCCTTCGTCGCGAATGCCGCTCACCTCGTAGGCCGCCAGGCTGATGTCGCCGTGCACTATCTTGTGGCTGCCACGGGCGAAGGCGGCGATCAGGGCGCGATCGCAGATGAGGTTGATGAGGCGGGGAATGCCGCCGGAGAGGCGGTGCAGGGTCTGGAGCGCCTTGGGGGTAAAGATGGGCTGGACGCAGCCTGCGACCTGCAGCCGGAAGCGCACATAGGCATCCACGTCCTGATGCGAAAGCGGCAGCAGGTGATAACGGGCCGTGATGCGCTGGGCCAGCTGGCGCAGCAGGGGCTGGCGCAGCATCTGTTGCAGCTCGGGCTGACCGATGAGCACCACTTGCAGCAGTTTCTTCTCGTCGGTTTCCAGGTTGGTGAGCAGGCGCAGTTGCTCCAGTACACCGGGCAGCAGATGTTGGGCCTCATCCACCAGCACCACGCTGCGCTTGCCTGCCGCCAGGTTGGCCAGCAGGTGATCGCGAATGAGATCGAACAGCAGCTTGAGACCAGCGTCCTTGTCGTACGGCAGCTGGAACTCGTCGCAGATGGCCGCCAGCAGGTCACGCTCGGTAAGGGATGGATTGAGGATGTAGGCGATCTCGGTCTCGGCCGGCAACTGCTGCAACAGGCAGCGGGAGACGGTGGTTTTACCGGTTCCCACTTCCCCGGTCAGCAACACGAAGCCTCCCCCATCCTGCAACCCGTAGTTGAGGTGGGCGAGGGCCTCCCCGTGACGTTCACTCATATAGAGGTATTTGGGGTTGGGCGAGATGGAGAACGGGGGCTCCGACAGACCGAAGAACTGTGTGTACATAAGGATCCATTCCATTGTTATGGGCGGCAGGTTAAAGCCTCCCCACCGGGATGTCAAAGACCCGGATGCCATAAGGGGGGCTGGCGCGGCTGGCGGCCAAAACCGCTGTTTTTATCGAATGTGGCCTGGTTGTGGTGGGGATAAGTCAGAGTGGCTGTCGGGCCAAACCGGCCGGGCGATCATGGCTGCCTGATCGCGGGGGCGTGGCGGCGCCATCGTGCCCGTCAGGCAAAACCGGTATAATCGAGGCAGGTTTATCAAGGGAGACAGAGATTGCAGACTTATCTGGTTGGGGGCGCGGTGCGGGATCGCCTGCTGGGATTGCCGCAAGGGGATCGGGATCACCTGGTGGTGGGGGCGACCGTGGAGCAGATGCTGGCGTTGGGGTTCACCCAGGTGGGCCGCGACTTCCCCGTGTTTCTCCATCCCAAGACCCAGCAGGAGTACGCATTGGCCCGCACCGAACGCAAGCAGGGCCGCGGTTATACCGGGTTTGTCTGCCACGCCTCCCCTGAGGTGACGCTGGAGCAGGATCTGCTGCGCCGGGATCTCACCGTCAATGCCATCGCCGAGGACGAAGAGGGTCGGCTGCACGATCCCTACGGCGGCATCCAGGACCTGGAGCGACGGGTGCTGCGTCACGTCTCCCCGGCCTTTGCCGAGGATCCGCTGCGCATCCTGCGGGTTGCCCGCTTCGCCGCCCGTTTCCACGCTCAGAGCTTCGTGGTGGCCCCCGAGACGCTGGTGCTGATGCGCGAGATGACCGACGCCGGCGAGCTGGCCCACCTGACCCCGGAGCGGGTCTGGAAGGAGCTGGAGAAGGTGCTGCTGGGAGAGACTCCCCAGATCTTCTTCGAGGTGCTGCGCGAATGTGGCGCCCTCAAGGCGCTGTTCCCGGAGCTGGACGCCCTGTTCGGTGTGCCGGCCCCCGCCAAGTGGCACCCTGAGATAGACACCGGCATCCACACTCTCATGGTGCTGGGGCAGGCGTGTCGCCTCTCCCCCGAGCTGGCGGTGCGCTTCGCCGCCCTGTGCCACGACTTTGGCAAGGGACTGACTCCGCCCGCCTTCTGGCCGAGCCACCACGGTCACGGCCAGAAGGGATTGCCGCTGATCCGCGACTTTTGCGAGCGTTTTCGGGTGCCGAACGACTGCCGCGATCTGGCGCTGCTGGTGAGCGATCTGCACACTCATATCCACATCGCCTTCGAACTCAAGCCCGCGACCCTGCTCAAGGTGTTCGACAAGGCGGATGCCTGGCGCAGACCCGAGCGTTTCGCCCAGCTGCTGGACGCCTGCCGCGCCGATTTCCACGGCCGAACCGGCGGCTTTGAGGAGCGGGTCTATGCCGAGCCCGATTATGTGGCCCAGGCGCTCGGCGCAGCCCAGGCTGTGCCCGTGAAGGAGATAGTTGCAGCCGGTTTCAAGGGCGAAGCCATTCGCGAGCAGCTCGCCAAGCGCCGGCTCGATGCCATCAGCCGGGTGCGGGACGAGTGGACCTTTATCGAGGAGTAGGCGCGGCTTCTGCCAGCTGTCCGCCATGAAAAAGCCCGGGTCACTGACCCGGGCTTTTTGCTGAGGCGTGCTTCAATAGGCGCGGGCTGGGGCTGTCGGCCGAGGATGTCGCTGCCCGGGCAAGGTCCGTTCAGGGTTCGCCCGGGCCGAAACGGCCGTGGACGGGGTCGTAGAAATAGGCCTGGTAGTCGAAATCTATGTCCTTGATGAAGGGGTTCTCCAGCCGGAACAGGCGGCGGGTGTTGAGGTGGGCGAAGGTGAGTGAGGGCTTGAAGGTCTTGAGCCAGTGCGCCTGCAGCGAGCCGTCTCGCCAGGCGGCCTTGAGCCCGGCCTGTACCCGCTGGATCGCCTGCCGATTGGCATTGTGGGTGAAGAAGACGCGGGGCAGGGGGTAGTAGAGGGCTATGTTCTCATCCATGACCAGCCCCTTTATCTCCTTGTGGTTCAGCTTCTCCTGAGGCAACTCGTTGATCCCGCGGCAGAAGAGATCGAAGCGGCCACGCGCCACCATCTTGAACAACTGCTCGTAACCCTCTATCTCCTGCACCCTGAACCCGGCTTGCTGCAGGATCTTCACATCGAGCCAGCCCTTGCCCTGGCCCAGGTCGAACTTTTTCAGCTGCTCCAGGCTGGTGACCCTGGCGACGGCCTCCTTCTGCTGGGGGCTGACGAAGCAGATGCGGTAGCTGACGATACCGAGATAGATGGGAAAGCGCACATAGTCGACCCCCGTCATGTCACGGTCCGAGTGGTAGCTGTCCATGGCAAACAGGTTGGGATAGTGATCGAAGCGCAGGCTGATCCACATCCTGGCCAATGTCATGGGCGGGGCGGCTTGCAGGCGATAGTCGCCATGGCTGGCGCGGGTCTTCTCCAGCACCAGCCGCAGCAGCTCACGGTCATAGGTGACCCTGGGATCCTGTTCGCTCTCCGGGCTCATGTAGGTGAACACAGTCGGGGCCGCGGCCGGCACGGGCAGGGCGAGAAACAGGGCAAGCAGCGGGATCCAGCGCATTGTGACCTCCTGTCGGAGAAAGAGACTCCCATGAGTGTAGTGGTTGCGCCCTTGCTAGTGGGTCGGGCTCGCCTCGCCCTGCTGCTCATTGCTCGCGGCTTCGCCGGGCCCGAAGCTGTGGCTGAGGGGGTCGTAGAGATAGGGGCGATAGTCAAAATCCATCTGCCGGAGCAAAGGGTTATCCAGCCTGAACAGCAGGCGCTGGTCCAGTCTGGCAAAATCCAGCGCCGGTTTGAAGGTCTTGAGCCAGAGCGCCTGCAGCGATCCGTCCTGCCAGGCCAGTTGCAGGCCGGCGCGGATGCGGCGCAGGGCGTGCTGGTTATCCTTGTGGCTGTAGAAGAGCAGGCTGCATATCAGCAACCCGAGGGGGATCACTCTGTGGTTCATCATACCGCTCACTGCCATCACATTGAGTTCAGTGTAGCGGCTGGCGGGGGAGGCTTGCCGTCCCAGGCAGGGGGAAATTGACCTCGCCTGGCAGCAGGCCGGATTACCAGAACATCTGGCCGAGCAAGGGGGCGAGCAGCACAGTCACCATGCCGGCGATCATCATCACCATGCTGGAAACGACGCCCTCCTCGTTCCCCATCTGGTACGCCTTGGCGGTGCCGGCGCCATGGGCAGAGGCGCCGAAACCGGCCCCCTTGCCGAGGCGGCTGCGGATGGCGAGCAGGGTGAGCACGCTCTCCCCCACCGCCATGCCGATCACCCCGGTCAGCACCACAAACAGGGCGGTGAGATCTGTCTGGCCGCCGATGGCACGGGTCGCCTCCACCGCGAACGGTGTGGTGATGGAGCGCATCGCCAGGCTGCGCTGCAACATGTCGGAGAGGTGCAGCCAGCGCGCCAGCAGCACTGTGCTGCCCACCGCCATGATGACGGAGGCGACGACCCCGATCGAGAGGGAGAGCCAGTGACGGTGGATCAGCTGGCGGTTCTCATAGACAGGCACGGCGAAGGCGACGGTGGCCGGGCCCAGCAGCCAGAGCAGCCAGTGGGACTGGGCCATGTAGTCCTGATAGGGGATGTGAAACAGCAGCACCACGGCCACCAGCAGGGTGGGTGCCAGCAGCAGCGGCATCAGAGGCAGTATGCGCTTGCGGCCATAGAGCCACTTGCTGGCGTAGTAGAACAGCAGGGTCAGGGCGAAGCAGAGCAGGCCAAGCAGGGTATCAGACATGACTGCGACTCCGGCGGGCCAGCTTCAGCTCGAGGCGATAGACTCTGTCCACCACCAGTGCCGTGGTACCCAGCACCAGGGTGGTGCTGATCAGCAAGACCAGCATGATGCGCCACCCCTCCTGCAACAGCAGATCCTGATAGTTGACCACGGCCACCACGGCCGGCACGAAGAACAGCAGCATTTCGGCCAGCAGCCAGCGGGCGCCGGCGCTGAACCACTGGGTCTTGACCACGCCGAGCAGGATCAGGACCAGCAGCGCCAGCATGCCGGTGAGGTTGGCGGGCAGCGGCAGATGGAAGGTGCGTACCGCCGCATCGGCCAGCAGCCAGATGGCGGCCAGCAGGGCGATTTGGAAGGGCGTCTGGAACCAGCGAATGCAGAGGGCTTTCATGATGGGTATCTTTCTGTGAACTGGCTCACAGTATAGATACAAGCAAAACCTGCAAAAAATGAATTTAAATTATCAAATTCATGCCAAAGAGGCATGATTAAGGCTTGCCGCCCGTGAGAGAGCACCATGGATATCCGAGCCCTGCGTTACTTTGTCGAACTGGTGCGGGAGCAGAGCTTCACCCGCGCCTCCGAGAAGCTGTTCGTCACCCAGCCCACCATCAGCAAGATGATCCGCAACATGGAGGAGGAGCTGGGTCAGCCGCTGCTCAACCGGGAGGGGCGCCGCTTCACCCTGACCGACAGCGGCCAGGTGCTGTTCAACCGGGCCCAGACCATATTGGCCGAGATGCAGCAGCTGGAGGCGGAACTCGCCGATCTGCAGAGCCTGCAATTTGGCCGGTTGGCCCTCGGCATACCGCCCATGGTGGGCCATGTCTATGCGGATCTCATCCGCACCTACCGCAGCCGCTATCCCAGGGTGGAGCTCTCCATCGTCGAGTACGGTGGCCGGCGCATCGAACAGGCGGTATTGGAAGGAGAGCTGGATCTCGCCATCACCATGTTGCCGACCAAAGAGGGGGGCGCCCTGAGCGCGCTGGAGCTGGATCAGTATCCCATCCAGGTGGTGTTGCCTGACTTGCCACGCTGGCGCGCGCGTCGCGAGATCCGGCTGGAGGATCTGCGCGATGAGCCCTTCCTGCTCTACACCCAGGCCTTCACCCTGAGCGAGCGGCTGGAGCAGGCGTGCCAGCAGGCGGGCTTCGTGCCCCAGGTGGCGGCCCGCAGCAGCCAGTGGGACTTTCTCACCGCCATGGTGCGCAGCGGCATGGGTGTCGCCTTTCTGCCCGAGCCCATCTGCCGCCGGCTGACCCCGGACGGGCTGGTGTTGCGGCCGCTCCTGCCCGAGCTCAGCTGGCGACTCGGGGTGATCTGGCCGAGCGAACGCTATCTCTCCCGCACCGCAGAGGCCTGGCTGGCGCTCTGCCGCGAACAGGGCTGAGCCTCATCAGGGCTCGCCGAAGCGATCTGTCATGGGGTTGTAGAAGTAGGGGCGGTAGTCGAAGTTGATGCCCTCGAGGAAGGGGTTCTCCAGTCGCAGCATGCGCCGCTGCTTGAGCCCGGCAAAGGCGATGGCGGGGCCGAAGCTGTGGCGCCACAAGGCCTGCAGCGAACCGTCCTGCCAGGCCTGCCGCAGCCCTGTCTCCACCCGTTTCAGGGCCTCGCCGTTTGCCACATTGGTATAGAAGACCCTGGGCAGCGGGTAGTAGAGCAGCAGGTAGGGATCCATCTTCAGACCCCCTATGTCCTTGTGGGTCAGCAGCTCGCTGCGCAGTTCGCTCGCCCCGCGGCACAAGAGATCGAACCGGCCGCGCGCCACCATCTTGAACAGCATCTCGTAGCCATCCACCTCCACCACCTTGAGACCGGCGTGGCGCAGTATCTCCACATCCAGCCAGCCCTTGCCCTGGCCGAACGTGAAATGGCGCAATCCTGCCAGATCATGCACCTCTGCCAGGGCCGCCTGCCGTTGGGGGCTGACGAAGCAGATGCGATAGCTGACGATGCCGAGATGAATGGGGAAGCGGACATACGCCAGCCCTTTGCCATCGCGCGTGCTGCTGTAGCTGTCCATGGCAAACAGGTTGGTGAAACTGTTGAGCTGCAGGCTGAGCCGCACCCTGGCCTTGGTCATGGCCGGGGCGGGCACCAGCTGATAGTCGCCGAAGGTGTCACGGGTCTTGTCGAGGGCGAGACGTAGCAGCTCCCTGTCATAGGTCATGCGCGGATCCCGCTCGCTCTCCGGACTGATGTAGGTGAAGCGGGTGGCAGCCTGGGCCCCCATCGACAGGAGACACAGCAGCGTCATGACCAGCAGAGTCGCCCGTCTGCTGATCTTCATGGGGGTGACAAGGGGGAGAGGCAGGTTGCCTGCACGCACTGGCTGCGCCGTCTGGTCGTTGGCGGGCCGCAGCTGGCGTCCACGCCAGGAAAACAGGGCGTGCATCACGGGCTGCCCGCCGGTGGGGTGAGTGACGCTCCGGCTCGGCGCCACGCCTGGCCATGCCGGCGGCCTGTGCGCCCCATCAGGGGTCAATGCCAAAGTCATCGCGCGCCGGGTCATAAAGATAGGGCCGATAGTCGAATCCCTCCTTGGGCAGCAAGGGGTTGGTCAGCCTGAAAATCTGGCGCGGCCCCAGATTGGCGAACACCAGGGAGGCTTGGAAATGGTGGCGCCAGAGCCGTTTCAGCGAACCATCCTGCCAGGCCAGTTGCAGGCCGCGCTCGATGCGTTGCCGCTCCTTGCTGTATTGGGCGTGGCTGTAGATCACATGGATCAGCGGATAGAAGAGCGCGACATGGCGATCGACCACCAGCCCGGGCAGTCCGGCTTGATGGGTTTTCCACTCGGGGAGTATCTCGTTGGCACCGCGGCAGAAGAGGGCTACGCGGCCACGGGCCACCATGCGAAACAGCGACTCGTACTTTTCCACCTCCTGCACCTGAAAGCCGTTGTGGCGCAAGATATCGGCATCCTGCCAGCCGCTGCCCGTGCCCTGATTGAAACCTTGCAACTGGGCCAGTGTGCCGACCCTGGCCAGCTCATCCGCCCGGGAAGCGCCGACGAAGCAGACCCGATAACCGAGAATGCCGAGATCGACGGGGAAGGGGATGGCAGTGACGCGATCGCCGGGGGACTGCAGGGGCCAGCTGTCGATGATGAAGAGAGCGTTGGCCCCGGGTTCCTGCACCTCGATCCGCATTCGTGCCTTGTTCATCGGCAGCGAGTCGAGCAGCTCATAGTCGCCATAGTCGGGGCGGGTCTTCTCCAGCGCCAGTTGCATCACCTCCCGGTAGTAGCGCATCCGCGCATCCTGCCCGTTTTCGGGGCTGAGCAGGGTAAAGCGGGTGGCCGCCATCGGGGGGGAGGAGAGGGAAAGGCAGAGGATCAGCAACAGGAGTCTATACATCTCGGCTAGGCTCTACGACTTTGGTCCATCCATTATAGTCCGGCGCCCGGGGCTGCGCCCTGCCCCCGGCCCCCGGGCTGGCTTGCCTCGCTACCAGAATGAGCCCGTCAGGACGACGCCATCAGGCTGCCCAGCTGGCGACAGAGCCGGCGCAGGGTCTGGTTGTCGAGGGCGCCAAAGCCGAGCAGCCAGCCCTCCAGACCCGGCTCGCCTAGATGGAACTGGCCGAGCGGGCGCAGGCCAATACCCATGTCATTGGCGCGCTTGGTCCAGCGCGCCTCGCCGCCGGCGGGCAGCAGCATGGCGCACTGCAAACCGGCGCCGCTGTGAACCGGGGTGAGGGCGGGGCAGTGGCTGGCGAGTTCGCTCAGCAGCAGGTCGCGCCGGCTCTGGTAGATGAGCCGGCTCTGGCGCAGGTGGGTGGCGAAGTGACCGGCGCGAATGAAATCTGCGGTGACCGCCTGCTGCAACTGGTTGCTGTGGCCATCGAAGGCTGCCCTGGCCCGGCAGAAGGCATCCATCAGCGGCCTCGGCAGCACCAGATAGGCGAGTCGAAGCGAACCGAACAGCACCTTGCTGAAGGTACCCACATAGATGACCCGCCCCTGGCCATCCAGCCCCTGCAGGGCGGGGAGCGGCCGCTGATCGTACTGATACTCACCGTCGTAATCGTCCTCCAGGATCCAGGCGCCGTGACGCTCGGCCTCGCTCAGCAGCGCCATCCGGCGAGGCAGGCTCATGGGCACGCCCAGGGGATACTGGTGGGCCGGCGTGGTGTAGATGAGGCGCGGCGCCGGATGTTGCCCCAGTGGATTGAGCCCTTCCCCATCCACGGGCACGGGGTGGACCCTGGCACCGGCGCTCTCCATGGCGGTGCGGGCCCCAGGATAGCCGGGATCTTCCACCCAGACGGTGTCGCCGGCATCGATGAGCAGCTGGGTCGCCAGCAGTATCCCCTGCTGGGAGCTGGTGAGGATCAGGATCTGGTCCGGCTCGCACACCACGCCGCGGGACTGCACCAGATAGCTGCTGATGGCGCTGCGCAGCTCGGGCAACCCCTGTGGGTCGCCGTAGTTCATCCAGCGCTCCCCCTGCTGGCGCCACTGTTGCTGCATCAGCCGGCCCCAGAGCCCGTGGGGGAAGAGGCGGGGATCCGGTTGGCTGGAGGCAAAGGAGGCGCCGACGTGCGGCGTGTCGTGACAGGCGCCCCCCGCCGCCATCTCCTGGCCACGGCGGGATAATCCGGCCGCCGACTGGGGCGGACGTGGCGCCGGGCACACGGCCGCCAGCGCCACGAAGCTGCCGGCCCCCACCTTGCGCACCAGATAGCCCTCCGCCTCCAGCCTGCCATAGGCCAGCTCTACCGTGCTGCGGGAGATGCCGAGATCGCCGGCCAGCATGCGGCTGGCGGGCAGCCGGCTGTGCTGGGGCAGATGGCCGGCCAGAATGGCGCCTCGCAACATGCGCACCAGTTGCTCGTGCAGCGGCAGCTCGCTGGGTTGCTGAGTGGCGAACAGGGTTGGCAGGGCGGGCATGGTTATTTCCAGGCAGACAATTGGTCTGTCCATATTGGCAAAATTGGTCGGCGTGGCAAGGCCATTATGTCGCTACATTGAGGCTCAAGGTTCGGGTTCAACAGATATTGGCAATGAAAGGAGTCTGCATGTCGGAATACGGCGCCATCATCAGCTGGCAGTGCGGGGCCGGCGAGCCCTTCGTCGATCAGCGCTACAGTCGGGCCCACTGGTGGGAGTTTGATGGCGGCGTCAGGGTGCCCGCCTCCTCCTCCCCGCACGTGGTGCCCTTGCCTTGGTCGGTGGCCGAGCACGTCGATCCGGAGGAGGCCTTCGTCGCGGCCCTCTCCAGTTGCCACATGCTCACCTTCCTCTGGCTGGTGGCCAGGGCCGGTTATCGGGTGGAGAGCTACCGGGACGAGGCGGTGGGCATCATGGAGGCGGACGACAGGGGTCGCCAGTCCATCACCCGGGTCACATTGCAGCCGCTGGTGCAGTTTGCCGGCGAGCGGCAACCCACCCTGGCCGAGCTGGAGCAACTGCACCATCAGGCCCATGAGGAGTGCTTCATCGCCAACTCGGTCAGGACCACAGTGATCACCAAGATAGTGCAGTGGTCACGGGAGGCTTAGCAATGAGCCATGTATTGGGTACCGGCTTGGTCAGTCCGGTCAACACAGTCGTCACCACCCGGACTCGGGTCTGGTCACAAGGAGGTTTATCATGAGTCAGGTATTGAGCAGCGGGCTGGCCAGTGCGGCAGAGGCCAGCGCTTTCTTCGAGGCCCAGCTGGCCTATCGCACCGACCCGGCCGATCTGGCTGCGGATCTGCTGGCGGGCGAGGCGCGCATCGTCGTCATCGACACCCGCTCCGCCGGCCACTATGCCGAGGGACACATTCCTGGTGCCATCAGCTTCCCCCACGCCACCATGAACCCGGCGACCACGGCCGCATTGGCACGGGACAAGGTCTATGTCTGCTATTGCGATGGCATCGGCTGCAACGGCTCGACCCGCGGCGCCTACAAGCTGGCGGCGCTGGGGTTTCAGGTCAAGGAGCTGATTGGCGGCCTGCACTGGTGGCGCCAGGACGGCTTTGCCGTCGCCACCGGCAACGAAGCGGGCGTGCTGCAAACGGGAGGGATCGCCTGTGGCTGCTGATATCCATCTGAACGAGTTCGGCCAGCCGGTCGGTGCGCCGCTGCCCGATTGGCGGGGTGCCGAGTTTCCGCCCCGCCGCCCTCTCAGCGGCTGGGGCTGCCGGCTGGAACCGCTGGATCCCGAGCGTCACGGCCCCGGCCTGTGGCAGGCCTTCAGCGCCGACAGTGGGGCCATGTGGACCTATCTGACCACGGGCCCCTACGCAGAGGAAGCGGATATGCTGGCCTGGCTGCGAGAGTGCGCCGCCAAGACAGATCCCCAGTTCTATACCATCTTCGATGAGCGTGGTGAACAGCCGCTGGGGCTGGCCAGCTACCTGCGCATCGATCCCCAGGCGGGCAGCATAGAGGTGGGCTGGCTGCACTTCTCGCCGGCTCTGCAGCGCTCGCGGCTGGCGACGGCGGCCATGGCGCTGATGATGGCCAACGCCTTTGCCCTCGGCTACCGGCGTTACGAATGGAAGTGCAATGCCTTTAACCGACCCTCCTGGCAGGCGGCGCTGCGGCTCGGTTTCAGCTACGAGGGAACCTTTCGCCAGAGCCGGGTGGACAAGGGGCGGGCGCGGGATACCGCCTGGTTCTCGGTGATCGACGGCGAGTGGCCGGCGTTGCAGGCCTGCTTTGCACGCTGGCTGGCGGAGGAGAACTTCGATGAGGCCGGCAGGCAGCGGTTGCGGCTATCCGAGCTGACCGCCGCTTGTCGAGCCAATAACGACTGACCCGGCAACATAACAGAGGCCCCGTCAGCGGGGCCTCTGTCGTTTCAGGCGTTACTCATGGTGCTCGCCGATGGGGGCGGCGATCCACTTCAGCAGGGTCAGCATGTCCTGTGGCGCCACCCCGACCGATAGGCCGCGCTTGCCGCCGCTCACCAGTATCTCGTCAAACGCCATGGCGGAGTCGTCGAGCACAGTGGGCAGCAGCTTCTTCTGGGCCAGCGGGCTGATGCCGCCGACCTTGTAGCCGGTCAGCTTCTCGGCCTCGGCCGGTTTCATCATCTCCACCTTCTTCAAGCCAGTGGCCTTGGCCAGCTGCTTGAGGCTGCACATGCCCGACGAGGGCACTATGGCGACCACCGCCTGCTTGTCGTGATGGGCGACCAGGGTCTTGAACACCTGGGCCTCCGGCAGGCCGAGCTGGGTCGCGGCATGTTTGCCGAAATCGTCGTGAGCTTCGCACTCGTAGGGGTAGAGTTTGTGGGGGATCTTGAGCTTTTTCAGGAGGTTGATGGCAGGAGTCATGATGGTTGCCTTGAATCGAATCGCATAAAAACAAGGCCAAACAGTCTGCGCCTGCCAGGCAGGGGATGCAAGCCGGTTGCAGCGGCAGGAGGTGGCACGTCCGACATTGTGAATAGAGACAGTGGCAGGGCCGTGTTGACCGCCGCCGAACCCTTGCTTCCCATGCGCCAGATATGAAAAAGCCCGGGTCAGTGACCCGGGCTGTTTGCGGCTGCGCGTATCAGGAGAAACAGGCTTGCAGCACGTAGAAGATGGCGATGGCCAGGATGGCACCTGCGGGCAGGGTGATGATCCAGGAGACCACTATGTTGCGCAGCACGCCCAGGTTCAGGGCGGCTATGCCACGGGCCAGACCTACACCCATAACAGCACCCACCAGGGTCTGGGTGGTGGAGATGGGCAGACCCGTGCCGGAGGCGATCACCACGGTCGCGGCGGTGGCCAGCTGGGCGGCGAAGCCACGGCTCGGGGTCAGATGGGTGATGCCGGTACCGACGGTGGCCATCACCTTCTCGCCCATGGTGGCGAGGCCGATGACTATGCCGATGCCGCCGAGCGGCAGGATCCACCAGGCGATGGTGGACTGGCCGGCGATCTGGCCGGCGCTGTCGACGATGGAGACCACGGCGGAGAGCGGGCCTATGGCGTTGGCCACGTCGTTGGAGCCGTGAGCAAAGGCCATGGCACAGGCGGTGATCACCATCAGGATGCCGAATACCTTCTCCACGTTGGCGAAGTGCATCTTGCTGTCATCCTGCGGGTTGTATTGCTGGCCGCGAATATAGAGCCAGCCTGCAAATGCCACCGCGATGGAGATGACGATGGAGAGCAGGATCCCTTCGCCATCGCTCAGGTGCAGACCGACGTGGGTCAGCCCCTTCTTGATGGTCACCAGGCAGATCACCAGGGCGGTCAGGAACATGTAGAAAGGCACGTAGCGCTTGGCGTTGGCCAGGGGATCATCTGTGTTGAAGATGAGCTTCTGCACGCTGATGAACATGAAGTAGGCGATGATGCCCGAGATGGCCGGGGTGATGATCCAGGAGCCGACTATGCCGCCGAACTTGCTCCACTGCACAGCTTCCGGGCCTATGCTCACCACGGCGAAGCCGACGATGGCACCTATGATGGAGTGGGTGGTGGAAACGGGCCAGCCGAAGTAGGAGGCCAGGATCAACCAGGCACCGGCCGCCAGCAGAGAGGCGATCATGCCGAGCACCAGCAGATCCGGGGTGTCGGCAAAGGCGTTGGTATCTATGATGCCGTTGCGTATGGTGGCTGTCACTTCGCCGCCGGCCAGATAGGCACCGGCAAATTCGAAGATCATGGCGATGATGATCGCCTGACGTATGGTCAGGGATTTGGTGCCGACCGATGTGCCCATGGCGTTGGCCACGTCATTCGCGCCTATCCCCCAGGCCATCAAAAAGCCGAACAAGGCCGCCACGAGCACCAGTGTAGTGCCGTAATTCGCGATAATGTCCATTAATAGTGTTTACCCAGTCAGTCGATTACGAACGAGCCAGCATCAGTTCCAGACGGGCGCCAACGCGCTCGGCCTGATCTGCCAGGTCACCTACCCATTCGAGGATCTTGTAGAGGAACATAACGTCGATCGGATTGTATTTCTGCTCAACGGCTTGCAGCTGTTGGCGCAGTCCGATCTGCATGGTGTCAGTATCGTCCTCGATAAGATCCAGCTGGTGGATCATCTCGGCAACCATTTCAACTTCACGTCCTTTGAAGCCGGTTTCGAGCAGCTCATCGAGTTCTCCGATGGCTTTTTCGGCTTGGGCGGTCGCATCGATACAACGTTTGAGATAGGCCATGAAATCGGCACGCATCTCGGCAGGGAATTCCATTCGACGACCAAGCATGCGGCCGGAGATATCCTTGGCACGGTTGGCAATCTTGTCTTGCTGGGTCAGCAGCTCCAGCAGGTCGGTACGGGCGACCGGCAGGAACAGGCCGCGAGGCAGTTTCAGACGAATTTCACGCTTGAGGATGTCCGCCTCTTTTTCCAGCTGGGCTATCTGCTGCCGGATCTTCTCGGCATCTTCCCAACGGTCTTCGGCAACGGCGTCAAAGAAGGGAATGAGCTGCTCGCAGCACACGTGAACCTTGACGATATGCTTCTGCAGCGGCTTGATGGGGGACTTGGCAAAAAGCCCCAAAATAGTATTTACTGGCATGGCCAAACCTGTGTCGGTGAAAAAACACTCGATACGATTTTATGAGGGGCGCATGGTAACCGAACTGCGCCATCAATAAAACCGTGAATTAATCCTGATGTATCGCAGGCATTATATCCTCGCGCTCCACATCATGCCCCCCAAAGTTGCCTGCCAGCCCGGAATGACTATGCAAACTGAGATCGAGATAAAGTTTTTTGTCTCACAAGATATTCAACAGCCACTATCCAAGCTTCTGAATTCACTTGAAATTATATCAAGCTCCCAGGTCGAGCTCGGCAATGTCTATTTTGATACGCCGACTCTGGATTTACGTCGGCTGGAAATGGGATTGCGGGTTCGTCGCAGCGATGATTTTGCCGAGCAGACGATTAAATGTCGGGGCCAGGTGGTGGGGGGATTGCATGCCAGGCCCGAATATAATGCCCCCGTACATGGCGATGTGCCCCTGCTTGCGGCTTTCCCAGCCGAGCTTTGGCCGAGTCTGGTGGTGCGCGACGACATCCAGGCCGGGCTGGTTGCCCAGTTCAGGACCGACTTCCTGCGCCGTCACTGGCTGGTCGCCTTCGAGGGGGCCGAGATCGAGCTGGCCTGGGATCAGGGCGAGATCGTCGGTTCGCTGGGCAAGACCTGTATCGATGAGCTGGAGCTGGAACTCAAGTCCGGCGACGCCCGCGCCCTGTTCGGGTTGGCGGAGCAGCTGGCCGGGCTCGGCGGGGTCAGGCTGGGGGCGCAATCCAAGGCGCAGCGCGGCTATCTGCTGGCGGGGCTCGGCAAGCCGCTGGCGCTGCAATCCTTGCCGGCGATCAATGGGACCGACGCCGCCATGGGCATCACCGCGGGCCTGCAACATTGGCAACATCACGAGCAGTACTGGCTGGAGCAGGTGG
The DNA here is from genome assembly GCF_000819745.1 of Aeromonas bestiarum. GTDB lineage: Bacteria > Pseudomonadota > Gammaproteobacteria > Enterobacterales > Aeromonadaceae > Aeromonas > Aeromonas bestiarum. The sequence continues at coordinate 176,683 of NZ_CDDA01000006.1, forward strand.
ACCCCGAACAGCGACGCCTGGCGTTGCAAGAGATCCGGCAAGGGGTTGCGCTCATCGTCGATGCTGTCGCTCCGCGGGCGCCAGTGTGGCTGGCGGCGCTGACCGATTTGTCGACTCATCTGGCCTTGTTGGCCCAGGCTTCGGCCGACGCCGGGTGGCAAGCGACCCTGTCGATGCTGTTCCATCGCGCCGACTATGTGCGGCTGCAACTGGCCATCGCCGCCTGGCTGCACGCGGGGACATGACATCCGTGCCTTGCAGGGCGCGGCGGCGATAAACAACTGTGATAACGAAAAAGGTGAGCCTGGGCTCACCTTTTTCATGTGGGATGCCTAGCCAGGCGGGGCTGTGCTCAGACCTGGGTGTAGACCTGCCCCGTGCTGCGAACCATGTCCTCACCCTGGCAGAGCTGCGCCAGCCCGCTGGTGTCACAGGGCTGGCCGTTATGCTCGATACAGAATTCGAACCGGGTCTGGGACTTGACGGGAAGATGGCCCGGATTGGCAGCGGTTGCCTGCCATTGCCACTGCTGCAGCGTCTCCATGGCGGCTTCGCTGAATGTGTCATCACTGCGGGCCAGCACGCGGATTTGCTCGGCCCGGCCCGCTTCATTGATCACGTACTCGAGCGAGGTACACCCCATCTTCTCGGCCAGTATGGCTTCCTTGGGGTAGCGGGATTCGTTCCTGCTGAGAGGGCTCCACTGGGCATTCACATCCGTGATCTTGCTCAGGGGGAGAGAGGTGAGGTGCACGCTCTGGGTCTGGTGACTGCAACCTGCCAATACGCACAGGGCACCCAGTAAAAGAGTGGCTTTCATGTTCGCTTCCCTTCGTTTGTTTTATTGTTCCTGGCGGAGCCTGGCCCGCCGCTCGGCACTGCCATTAATAAAATATTCAGCCACGAATGAAAACCCTTTCCGGGCTGCAGGCCATAAAAAACCGCCTCGCGGCGGTTTTTTCATCCCTTTCTGACTCAGTAGTAGCCAGCGTCATCCGGATTGGGCCGGGTCTTGAAGCGACGGTGCAGCCACATGTACTGCTCGGGGGCCTTGCGAACCGCCGCCTCTATCTCCCTGTTGGCGCGGGTGGCGTCGGCCACGTCATCGCCACTGGGGTAGTCGGCGAGCGGCGCTCCTATATGCAAGACGTAGCCCTCCTGGGTGCGGATGTTGTAGCAGGGCAGGGTGACGGTATTTTTCACCCGCGCCAGGGTGGCTGTGCCCGTGATGGTGGCGGCCTGTTCGACCGCGAAGTAGGGCACGAACACGCTGGCGTGGGCACCGTAGTCGTGATCCGGCGCGTACCAGAGGGCGTCACCGTTGCGCAGCGCCTTGATCATCCCCTTCACGTCCATGCGGTCCACCAGATACTTGTTGGAGGCGCAGCGACCGTGGTACTGGGCATATTCCAGCACCGGATTGGTGTTGGGGCGGTAGACGCCGACCCCGGGGCGCACCAGGCCGAAGCAGCGGGCGTTCAGCTCCAGCGTCAGGAAGTGGCAGGAGAGCAGCAGCATGCCCTGCCTCTTCTCCATGGCGGCGATGACGTGCTCTTCCCCTTCCACCTTCATCAGGTTGCGCATCCGCCAATCCGGCCAGAACCAGGCCATGCCCACCTCGAAGATGGCGCAGCCGACGCTTTCGAAGTTGGCCTTGAGCAGCTTCTCCCGCTCATCCTTGGTCAGCTCGGGCATCGCCAGTTCCAGGTTGCGGCGGGCAATCTTGACGCGGGATTTCAGCAGCTTGCGGGCGAGACGACCCAGTTGGCGGCCCAGCCACATCTGGCTGCGCCAGGGCAGCAGCACCAGCAGCCAGAGCAAACTGAGGCCGAACCAGCTGGCCCAGTAGCGGGGATGAAACAGGCGGGATTCGAGGCGGGGAGCATTGTTGTGGGCCATGAAAAGTCTCTTGTTCGCAATCGCCATGCACCGGGGCAAGCCCGGTCGAATAAGGGGAGGCGATAAAGGCACGTGGGTATCCTGAGCGGATAGTTTTACTCGCAATCGGGGGATTCTAGCCGAAAAGCGGGGTCGGGGGCGAATGGCTATGTGCTGGTCAGAGGGGCTGCTTGCCTCTGATCCGCGTGGCGCGGACTGTAACTATGAGTTTCCTTAAATGGAAACCACAGGTTTGCTTTTTCTACACCGTAGAAAAGAGTGTGATAAAATCCGGGACTGAATTTTTCAGGTTTTGAGAGTCGATACAGATGAAGATCACCCTGCCCGAGTTTGAAAAAGCCCGCGTTCTGGTCGTTGGCGATGTCATGTTGGACCGCTATTGGCATGGCCCCACCGGCCGGATCTCGCCCGAGGCCCCGGTGCCCGTGGTCAAGGTTGAGCACATTGAGGAGCGCCCGGGTGGCGCCGCCAACGTGGCCCTCAACTCTGCCGCCCTGGGCGCCCACGCCGTGCTGCTGGGCCTGACCGGTCAGGATGAGGCCGCCGATGCGCTGGCTAGCCAGATGGCTGGCGTCAAGGTTGCCTGTGATTTCGTTCGTCTGGCCGACTATCCGACCATCACCAAGCTGCGGGTGCTGTCGCGCAACCAGCAGCTGCTGCGTCTGGACTTCGAGGAAGCGTTCCACGATGTCGATTCCACTCTGCTGATGAACAAGGTGGAGCAGGCGCTGCCGAACAGCGACGTGATGATCCTCTCCGACTACGGCAAGGGTGCCCTCAACGACGTACCCGGCATGATCCAGCGTGCCCGCGCCGCCGGCATTCCCGTACTGGTCGACCCCAAGGGGACCGAGTTCGAGAAGTATCGCGGCGCCACCCTGCTGACCCCCAACATGTCCGAGTTCGAGGCCGTGGTGGGCAAGGTGAAGGGTGAAGAGGATCTGGTCGCCAAGGGACTCGAGCTGGTCAAGCGTTTCGAGCTGGAAGCCCTGCTGGTCACCCGTTCCGAAAACGGCATGACCCTGATCCGCGAAGGTCAGCCAGAGCTGCACCTGCCGGCCCAGGCCCACGAGGTTTACGACGTGACAGGTGCCGGTGATACCGTCATCTCCACCCTGGCCACCTCGCTGGCCGCCGGCATGAGCCTGGACGAGGCCTGTGCCCTGGCCAACACGGCGGCCGGTATCGTGGTCGGCAAGCTGGGTACCTCCACCGTCAGCCCGGTCGAGCTTGCCAATGCCCTCTACACCGAGCAGGAGACCGGCTTTGGCGTCATGTCCGAGGCTCAGCTCAAGGTTGCCGTGCAGGCTGCCCGCCTGCGTGGCGAGAAGGTGGTGATGACCAACGGCTGCTTCGACATACTGCACGCCGGCCACGTCTCCTACCTCGCCAATGCCGGCAAGCTGGGGGATCGCCTGATAGTGGCGGTCAATACCGATGACTCCGTCCGTCGCCTGAAGGGGCCGGGTCGCCCGGTCAACTCGACCGACCGTCGCATGGCCGTGCTGGCCGCGCTGGGCGCCGTGGACTGGGTGGTGCCCTTCGCCGAAGATACGCCCCAGCGGCTGATCGCCGAAGTGCTGCCCGACCTGCTGGTCAAGGGCGGTGACTACAAGCCGAAGGATATCGCCGGTTACGACGAGGTGACCGCCAACGGTGGCGAGGTGCGCGTGCTCAACTTCGAGGATGGTTGCTCCACCAGCGACATCATCAAGACCATCCGCGAACGCGGATGAGTCAAAACCCGGCTCAGGCCGGGTTTTTTTATGTCTGGCGCGTCAGAGTGCGGAAGTGGCACCTAGCGGTACCAGTCTGCGGCAAAGCAACCGGCCGCTGCGGGCAACAGCAAGCGCAGATAACAAAAGGCGACCCTGAGGTCGCCTTTTTCATGACATGAGCTGCGGGGCTCAGGACTTCTTGGTGACCTGGGCTGCAGGCATCAGCCCCTGGTTCACCTCTTCCAGATCCTTCTGCTCAAGTGTGCCGGCGGCCTGCTTGAGGGAGAGAATGCTGAGGATGTAGTTGTAGCGGGCTTCGGAGAGCTTCTGCTTGGCCTGGTACAGCTTGCGGGTGGAGTCCAGCACGTCGACTATGGTGCGGGTGCCGACCTCATAACCGGCCTCGGTCGCCTTGAGGGCGCTGTCGGCGGAGATGACGGACTGGCTGTAGGCGCGCACCGAGCCGATGCTGGCGTTCACGTTGTTGTAGGAGGAGCGAACCGTGCTCTGCACCGAGCGGAAGCTGCGCTCCAGCTGCTCGCTGGCGGCCACGTAGTTGAACTGTGACTGCTTGACCTGGGAGGTAGTCGCCCCACCCGTGTAGAGCGGCAGCTTGAAGTTCAGGCCTATGTTGCCCTGATTGCTGTTGCTCTCGGGGTTGCGGATCTCGTCCTTGTAGTCGTTGTAGCTGGTGGAGAGACCGGCGCCCAGATCCACGGTCGGCTCATGACCCGTCTTGGCCAGATCGATCTGTTCCTTGGCGATGTCCTTGCCGATGCGGGCGCTGTGCAGTTGCAGGTTCTTGTCCAGCGCCAGCTCCAGCCACTTGTCGGAGTTGAACGGTGTCTTCTGCGGGGTGAAGCGCTCTGTGTTGAGCACGTCCAGCTGACGGTGGTCTATGCCGGTCAGTTCACGCAGGCTCTCGTAGCTGTTGTCCAGGGTGTTTTCGGCATTGATCTCGTCCGCCAGCGCCTGGTCGCGCTCGGCCTCGGCCTCATGCACGTCCGTGATGGCGGTCAGGCCCACTTCGAAGCGCTGCTGGGTCTGTTCCAGCTGGCGTTCCACTGCGGCCTTGTTGGCGCGGACGAACTCCAGGGTGTCCATCGCCTTGAGCACGTCGAAATAGGCCTGGGAGGTACGCAGCATCAGGTTCTGGACTTCGAGGTTGTAGGCCACATCGGACTGGGTGGCGCTCTTCTCGGTCAGATCCAGGTTGACCCAGTTGCTGCGGCGGTAGATGGACTGATCCAGCGAGAGGGAGCCGGTGGCGTTGCTGTTGGTCTGGGTATCACCCTTGTTCTGCAGGTAGTTCAGACCGGCACCCAGATTGATTTGGGGCAGCAGGGCTGCGCGGGATTCGTTGATCTTCTCGAAAGCCTGATCACGCTTGGCCTTGGATTCAAGCAGTTGGGTGTCCTTGATCTGAGCCTGTTGGTAAATATCGAGCAGGTTTTCGGCATGGGCGCCGGCGCTGACGCCCAGCAACACCATGGCTGACAAGAGTGTTCTTTTCATAGATCGTTTTAACCTTATGTATTAACCCAAAGCTGTCGCTGGATGAAGGAGGGGTATTGTCACTGAGCAAGCTTGATTTCAGCTTAATCACTCTACTATAAGCAAAATTTTATGATAACTGTCTCTTTTCCAGCGACAGGAACGTCAAGCACGAGGGGGAGTTTTCTCCCCCTCGTGCCTAGCCAAATGCCCTGTGGCTGCTAAAATCCATCCCTCATCTCCGTCGGGAACGAGTGAATGAATGTTCATTCATGTTCTCGGATTTTATGGTCAAACCGAGCCAAGTCAAGCTGGCGGGAGTCTCGTATGTCGCAGCAAGCCTTGCCCCAAACCCGTCACTATTCTGCCGATGATGTAAAAATCATCGATAAATCATCGGGATATAACGGCTTCTTCAAAGTGAACGTCTATCGCCTGCAGCACAGGTTATTTGCGGGGGGCTGGAACGAACCCATAGTGCGCGAGCTGTTCGAGCGCGGCCATGCCGGCGCCCTGCTGCCCTATGATCCTGTGCGCGACCAGATAGTGCTGGTGGAGCAGTTTCGCATCGGCGCCATCGAGACCAGCCCTACGCCCTGGTTGCTGGAGCTGGTGGCCGGCATCATAGATGAAGGGGAGACCGCCGAAGCCGTGGTGCGCCGGGAGGCGGTGGAAGAGGCGGGCATCGAGGTGGGTCGCTGCGAGCATGCCATCAGCTATCTGGTGAGTCCGGGTGGCAGCACGGAGCGGATCGAGGTCTATGTGGGCGAGGTGGATGCCAGCAAGGCCGAGGGGATCCACGGTCTGGCGGAGGAGGGCGAGGATATTCGGGTGCACGTGGTGAGCCGCGAGCAGGCCTATGCCTGGCTCAAGGAGGGGCGTATCGACAACGCGGCCTCCGTCATAGCGCTGCAGTGGCTGGCCCTCAATCACGGCGAGCTGAGGGCTCGCTGGCTGGCGGGGCGCTGAGGTGGTGCGCGTCCAGCAGCAGGGCAAGCGCTATGTGCCTGACTTGATGTCCTTGCAGCGTACTTGCGAGGTGAATTACTCACGGGTGTTGATTGATGGAGCTGCGCTATGCCGTTAGTCCAGAGCCCGATGAAACGCTATGTGCCTGATTTGATGTCCTTGCAGCGAACCTGCGAGGTGAATTATATGGCCTTGATGAAACTGTTGCCGCCGGGCGGCACAGTCGGGGCCGAACGCCGTTATCAGGTGGGTAACGGCCTGCAGTTCCAGCTCACCGTCAGCGAGGAGAGCCGCTTCACCAGCCAGGTGATCCTGGCCCAGCACAACCCGGAATTGCCGAGCTACTTGCAGGCTCGCATCGAGATTCGTTTGTATCATGATGTGCGGATGGCGGAAGTGTGTGCGGCGCAACAGATTTCGAGGTTGCAACCACGTTATGATTATCCCAATAAAAAAATGCACCAGCGGGATGAAAAGGAGCAGGTAAATCTGTTTCTGGCCGATTGGCTAAAATTTTGTCTCAGACATGGTACCAGCCTGATAAACATCCTCTAGTTGAACTTATAAAAAGAAGCGTGATTTTGGAAACAGAGCTACCCCAGGCGCAGGACGGCAGTGTGCGCCTGTTACAAATTACCGACACCCACCTCTTCGCGAGTGCCGAGGGGCGGCTATTGGCCGTGCGCACCGCGGAGAGCCTGGCTGCCGTGCTGGAGCGGGTGCAGGCCAACGATCATCCGTTTGATCTGATCCTGGCGACCGGCGATCTGTCGCAGGATCACAGTCCGGAATCCTACCAGCGCTTTGCCAGCATGATGGCCCCGCTGGCACGCCCCATCTACTGGCTGCCCGGCAACCATGACGACGCTCCCCTGATGACCGAATACCTGCATACGGCCGGCATCAGCGAGGCCAAGCAGCTGGTGGGCGAGCACTGGCAGGTGATACTGCTGGATACCCAGGTACGCGGCAAACCTCACGGCGTGCTCGGCGATCACCAGCTGGCGGCGCTGGACAGCGCACTGCGCCAGCACCCCGAGCGCCATGCCCTCATCGCCCTGCACCATCAGGCGGTGCCTGTGGGTTGCGCCTGGCTGGATCAGCACAATCTCAAAAACGCCGACGACCTGTTCGCCGTGCTGGCCCGTCATCCCCAGCAGAAAACCATCTTGTTTGGTCATGTCCATCAGGAGTTTGACGAGGTGCACCGCGGGGTGCGGCTGATTGCCAGTCCCTCCACCTGCATCCAGTTCAAGCCGCTCAGCGATGGTTTCGCGCTGGACGAGTCAGGTCCGGGCTGGCGCTATCTCACCCTGCATCCGGATGGCCGGGTCGCGAGCCAGGTGTGGCGTCTGCCGGTGGGGCAGTTTGTGCCCGACCCCGATGCCACCGGTTATTGAGGAGGCCGTTTCCATGACCTCCGTTTTGCTTTATCTGCATGGTTTCAATTCATCACCCGGCTCGGCCAAGGCGCAGCAGATGGCTGCCTGGGTAGCGGCGCACAGGCCCGACATAGAGGTGATCATCCCGGCCCAGCCCAATACGCCGGCGGCGGCCTGGGCGGCCATAGCGCAGACCATTGAAGAGGCCAGCGCCCGTCACGGTGACCGCCTCAAGCTTGGCGCCGTGGGCAGCTCACTCGGCGGTTTTATGGCAACGAGAGTCAGTGAGTTGTATGGCTGTCGCGCGGCCCTGATCAACCCGGCGGTGCGCCCTCACGAGCTGCTCTGCGACTATCTGGGCCCCCAGACCAATCCCTATACCGATGAGCGCTACGAGCTGCTGCCGGCCCACATGGACGAGCTGCGGGCGCTGGCGGTGCCGGTAACCGCCCCCGAACGGCTCTGGATCCTGCAACAGCAGGAGGATGAGGTGCTCGACTATCGCAAGGCGCTGACCGAATACCGCTTTGCCCGTCTCTCGCTGGAGTGCGGTGGCAATCACGCCTTCACCGGGTTCGAGCGCTACCCCGCCCAGATCATTCGCTTCCTCGGGCTCTAGCCATGCAACCGCCGTTGGCCGCCTTTCTGGAACAGGTGCTGGCCACGGCGCAGGCCGGTCTCACCTATTCCAGGGATCCCTTCGATATCGGCCGTTTCGAGGCACTCAGAGCGGCCACGGTCGCCCTGATTGCCAGTCAGAGCGAGCTGGATCCCGCCGCCATTTCAGCATGGATCGCCCTCGATAGCGGCTATCCCACCCCCAAGCTGGATGTGCGGGCGTTTATTCAAAACGATGACGGCCATATCCTGCTGGTGCAGGAGCGCAGCGACGGCTGCTGGACCCTGCCAGGCGGCTGGTGTGACATAGGTGATTCACCGGCCGGCGCCGTGGTGCGCGAGGTGGCCGAGGAGACGGGGCTCGCCTGCCGGGCCGTGCAACTGTTGGCGTTGTTCGACAAGCTCAAACACCCCCATCCGCCCCAGTTGCCCCACGCCCACAAGGCCTTCTTTTTGTGCGAGGTGACGGGGGGCCAGCTGCTCACCGAGACCGACGAAACCCGGGGCGCTGCCTACTTCGCCCTCGATGCCCTGCCGTCGCTCTCCCTGCACAGGGTGTTGGCATCCCAGCTGCGTACCCTGCATGCTCATCTGCAACAGGGGCGGCGCGAGACGCTGTTCGATTGAGACGACAGGGCCCAGTGCCCGGCGGCAAGGAGGCTGCATGATAAAACGCATCGGCAACACCCCCATTGAAGAGAAACACAAGGCCAGCTGTCACTGCGGGGCCGTGGTGCTGGAACTCAGCTTGCCGGATGGGGTGGTGGATCCGCGCCGCTGTGACTGTTCCCTCTGCCGGCGGCGTGGCGCCATCGTCGCCTCGGTGCCGCTCTCGGGCATCCGCATCCTGCAGGGAGAGGCGGTGCTGCGCTGCTACCAGTTCAACACCCGCACCGCGAAACACTACTTCTGCAGCGTCTGCGGCATCTACACCCATCACCAGCGCCGCTCCAACCCGGCCGAGTATGGCTACAACCTCGCCTGTCTCGAGGGGGTCAATCCGTTCGAACTGGGGGAGGTACCGACGCGAGACGGGGTGCATCACCCTGCGGATCGCCCAACCCGTTGAGAACAGGATGACACCCTCGCCTGTCTCTGAAGGATCAACCCGTTCGAGCCGGTGAAGTGCCGCTGCGCGACTGGGTTTACCACCCGGCCGAGTGGTCTGACCGCAAGGGAACCATCTGCTCCTGTAGCACTGGAAATGGCTGTGTTAACCTTGGCGGGTCTGCTCTGGTGCAGACCCTGGCCGACTTTTCTGCCCTTCTCTGCCAACAGGGAGCACGCTTGTGACGACCCCTTCAGCGCTGCCGGATCTGATACTGGGCGCTTCTCTCTACTTTCCACCCCTGTTCAAGGCCGTGCTGTTCGGTCTGCTTGGCTGGTTGCCTGTGCATCATCTGCTGCGTGACTGGCTCTATGGCGGGGATGTCTGGCATCCCCTGCTGATGGATCTCTCCCTGTTTATCCTCGCCGTCAGTGGCGCTTTCTGGATCCTGTTACATGGCTAAATCACCCCTCGCGACCCTCAAATACTTCTCCACCCTGCTGGTCTGCGCCCTGGCGCTGGCGGCGGGCTGGTGGCTGTGGAACTACTACATGCAGGGCCCCTGGACCCGGGATGGCAAGGTGCGGGCCGAGCTGGTCAGCATCACCCCCGAGGTATCGGGCAAGATCATCAAGATAGCGGTCAAGGACAACCAGCTGGTCAAGACGGGAGAGCTGGTCTTCACCCTGGATCCCGTCCCTTACCGGATCGCCCTCGACAACGCCAGCGCGGCGCTCGCCAAGGCCAAATCGGATCTCGACAAGGCCGAGCACGAGGCGACGCGTCGCCGTGGCTTGTCGAATAACGTCATCTCGGCGGAGGCCGGGGACGAGGCACGGCTCAATGCCCAGGCGATGAAGGCGGCCTATCAGGTGGCCCAGGCCAATCTGGAGCAGGCGCAGTGGTCCCTAGCCAAGACCCAGGTGCATGCCGCGAGCGACGGTTACATCACCAACCTGCAGACTCGGGTCGGCAACTATGCCAGCGCCGGGGTGCCGCTGGTGGCACTGGTGGATATTCACTCCTTCTATGTGCAGGGTTATTTCGAAGAGACCAAGCTCAGGCGCATAGCGCCGGGCAAGCCGGCCGAGGTGGTGCTCTACAGCGGGGATCAGACCCTGCGCGGCGAGGTGGAAAGCATAGGGCGCGCCATTCACGATCAGAGCGTGGACGGTGGCAGCAGCCTGCTGCTCGACGTCAAACCGAACGTGCCCTGGGTGCGGCTGGCCCAGCGGGTGCCGGTGCGGATCCGCCTGCTGGATGTGCCGCCCGAGTTGGCCCTGATCGCGGGCACCACCTGCACCATCACCATAGGGGAATGAGGTGAGTGCAATCGGGTCGCTCTGGCGCCGGACCCCCTGGGGCAAGGCCAGCGGTGGCCAGTGGCGTTATGCCCTGCGCAACAGCCTGGCCATGTGCCTGTCGCTCTGGCTGGCGTTTGTCTTGCAGCTGGATGCCCCTTACTGGGCCATGACCTCGGCCGCCGTGGTGAGCTTTCCCACCGTCGGCGGGGTCATCAGCAAGAGCCTGGGGCGGGTAGTCGGCAGTCTGGTCGGCGCCATGGCGGCCGTGGTGATCACCGGCCTTGGCATCAGCGATCCCTGGCTGTTCAGCTTTCTCATCGCCCTCTGGCTCGGGCTCTGCACCTACATCTCCAACCACTATCAGAACAATGTCTCCTACGCCTTTGCCCTGGCGGGTTACACGGCCGCCATCATCGCCTTCTCCTGCGTCAACGTGGTCGATCCGCACCATATCTTCGACATAGCCCAGGCCCGGGTGAGCGAGGTGATCATCGGCATCCTCTGCGGTGGCCTGATGATGATGATCCTGCCCAGCACCTCCGACAGCGAGACCCTGCTGCAATCGCTGCGCAAGAGCCAGAGCCGTCTGCTGGAACATGCCCAGCTGCTCTGGCTGGGGGAGGCCAACCCGGATGTGCGCAGCGCCCACGAGGGGCTGATCGGCCAGATCCTCACCATGAACGTGCTGCGCATTCAGGCGGTGTGGAGCCACCACCGGCTGCGCCGCCACAACAAGCTGCTCAACTTCCTGCTGCACCGCCAGCTGCGGATCATCAGCCTCATCTCCAGCCAGCGCCGCATGCTGCACAACTGGCCGGAGCAACCGGCGGGCATTCAGGCGCTGCTGGCCAGCCTGCTGACCGAGCTGGGCAAGCCGGCGTGCGACAAGTATCGCATCGCCCGGCTGCTGGCTCCGTTCGCGCCGACTGCAGGGGGCGATTATCGGCACCGCACCTTCTGGCTGCGGCTGCGTCACTTCTGCTGGAGCTATCTGGAGTGTCAGCGCTGGCTGAGCCGGCTGGAGCAGTATGACGATCGGGAGTGGCCGGCCCCGCCGCGCCACACCTCGCTCACCAGTCACATCGACAGCTATGAGGCGGCCTACAACGGTGGCCGCACCTTCCTCTGCGTGCTGCTGGGTTGCGCCTTCTGGATCCACAGCCAGTGGGATCTGGGGGGGACTGCGCTGACCATGCTCTCTATCTGCTGCGTGCTCTACTCGGCGACGCCGGCGCCGGCCAAGGGAGTCAACACCATGCTGCAGGCCATTTTGCTGCTGAGCCTGGTCTGTTTCGCGGTCAAGTTCGGCCTGATGATCCGCATCGACGACTTCTGGCAGTTCTGCGCCCTGCTGTTTCCCGTGCTGGTCACCATGCAGATGTTCAAGCTGCAAAAGCCCAGGATGGCTGTGCTGTGGGGTCAGCTCATAGTGCTGCTCGGCTCCTTTCTCTCCATCACCAACCCGCCGAGCTACGACTACTCGTTGTTCATCAATACCAGCATCAGCCAGGTGTTGGGGGTGATGGCGGCCGGGCTGGCGTTCCAGATCCTGCGGCCGAGCTCGGATCGGCGCAAGAGTCGCCGCATCATGCGTATCTTGCGCCACGACTTCATGGATCAGCTGGCGCCCAGGCCACAGCAGAGCGAGAGCCAGTTCGAATCGCGCATTTATCACGGCATCAGCCAGCTCAGCCAGAGCCAGGATCAGACCGCCCGGCTCTGGGTGCTGCGCTGGGGCGTGGTGCTGCTCAACTGCAGCCACATCGTCTGGCAATTGCGCCAGTGGCGTGGCGATGATCAGCCGCTCTATCTGGTGCGAGACGCCTGCATTCGCTGCCTGCGAGGGATCCTCACCGAGCGGGGGGTGCAGCATGACTCCCTCGAACGGACGCTGGCCGAGCTGCAACGCATCAGCCAGGGGCTGGCTCGTCATCGGGATCCGGCGGCGCTGGATCTGGCTGGCATGGTGTGGCGGCTGCACAGCTCTCTCTCCCAGCTGCAGCAGGCGCTGCCGGTGGCGTCAGCCGCGGCCTGAGTCCGGACTTGGGCCTGGCCGGCCCCTGTCTGGATCACCCTTTCCCGCAGTCGGGTTTGTCCAAGGCCCTCCCAACGAGTAAGATTCTCCCCAAACGTCAATTCGCAAGGCCCTCCATGTCCACTCAATACAATGCGGATGCCATTGAGGTCCTCAATGGCCTCGAACCGGTGCGTCGTCGCCCCGGCATGTACACAGACACCACCCGGCCCAATCACCTCGGCCAGGAGGTCATCGACAACAGCGTCGATGAGGCGCTGGCGGGCCACGCCCGTACCCTGGAGGTGACCCTGTTTGAAGACCAGTCCCTCGAGGTGATCGATGACGGCCGCGGCATGCCGGTCGACATTCACCCGGAGGAGGGGGTATCCGGTGTGGAGCTGATCCTCTGCAAGCTGCACGCGGGGGGCAAGTTCTCCAACAAGAACTATCAGTTCTCCGGCGGTCTGCACGGGGTGGGCATCTCGGTAGTGAACGCCCTGTCCGATCGGGTCGAGGTGACGGTGCGCCGCGACGGCCAGGTCTATGACATCGCCTTCGAGCGAGGTGACAAGGTGCAGGAGCTGACCATCACGGGCACCTGCGGGCGCCGCAACACGGGCACCCGGGTGCGCTTCTGGCCGCAGGCGAGCTATTTCGACTCGCCCCGCTTCTCGGTCACCAAGCTGGAGCACCTGCTCAAGGCCAAGGCCGTGCTCTGCCCCGGCCTCACCATCAAGTTCCTCGATAAGAACACCGGCATCAAGCTGGAGTGGTGCTACGAAGATGGCCTCAAGGATTATCTGGTCGATGCGGTCAAGCAGTTCACCTGCCTGCCGGAGCAGCCCTTCGTCGGCGCCTTCAGCACAGAGCAGTCCGCGGTGGACTGGGCCTTGTGCTGGTTGCCGGAGGGGGGCGAGTGCCTCGCCGAATCCTATGTGAACCTGATCCCGACGCCGCAGGGCGGCACTCACGTCAACGGCCTGCGCCAGGGCCTGCTCGACGCCATGCGCGAGTTCTGCGAGTTCCGCAACCTGCTGCCGCGCGGGGTCAAGCTGACCCCGGAAGACATCTGGGATCGCTGTGCCTACATCCTTTCCATCAAGATGCAGGATCCCCAGTTTGCCGGCCAGACCAAGGAGCGGCTGTCGTCGCGCCAGAGCTCGGCCTTCGTGTCGGGGGTGGTGAAGGATGCCTTCAGCCTGTTCCTCAACAGCAACACCGAGCTGGCGGAGCAGATCGCCGAGATCTGCATCTCCAGCGCCCAGCGCCGGTTGCGCGCCGCCAAGACTGTGGTGCGCAAGAAAATCACGCAAGGTCCGGCCCTGCCCGGCAAGCTGACCGACTGCAACTGCGCCGACCCCATGCAGGGGGAACTCTTCCTGGTGGAGGGTGACTCGGCGGGTGGCAGCGCCAAGCAGGCGCGGGATCGTGAATTCCAGGCCATCATGCCCCTGCGCGGCAAGATACTGAACACCTGGGAGGTGGAGGCCGGTCAGGTGCTCGCCTCGCAAGAAGTGCACGACATCTCTGTGGCCATAGGCCTGGATCCGGACTCCGAAGATCTCTCCGGCCTGCGCTACGGCAAGGTGTGCATACTCGCGGATGCGGACTCGGACGGTCTGCACATAGCCACCCTGCTGTGCGCACTGTTCGTCAGGCACTTCAGAACCCTGGTCAACCATGGCCACGTCTATGTGGCCATGCCGCCGCTCTACCGGATCGACATCGGCAAGGAGGTGTTTTATGCCCTCGACGAGGACGAGAAGAACGGCGTGCTGCAGCGGGTCGAGGCAGAGAAGAAGAAGGGCAAGGTGATGGTGACCCGATTCAAGGGTCTGGGCGAGATGAACCCGAAACAGCTGCGGGAAACCACCATGGATCCCAACACCCGCCGTCTGGTGCAGCTCACCATGGGCGAGATGGAAGAGGGGGACGAGACCCTGCAACTGATGGACATGCTGCTGGCCAAGAAGCGCGCCCCGGATCGTCGCGAGTGGCTGGAAGAGAAGGGCAACCTCGCCATCATCTAAGCCGTCGGCTGGCCCTGTACGGGCCAGCAAGCATTTAGCCGGAGTCGCCCTGTGGCGGCTCCCGAACAGAAAGAGAACTATCACATGAGTGATGCTATCGAGCTCAGTCTGGATGGGGTAGAGCGCCAGCCCATGCGCACCTTTACCGAACAGGCTTACTTGAACTACTCCATGTACGTCATCATGGACCGGGCCCTGCCGCACATCGGCGATGGCCTCAAACCCGTGCAGCGGCGCATCATCTACGCCATGAGCGAGCTGGGTCTGTCGGCCCTCTCCAAGCACAAGAAATCCGCCCGTACCGTGGGTGACGTGCTGGGTAAATACCACCCTCACGGCGACAGCGCCTGTTATGAAGCCATGGTGCTGATGGCTCAGCCCTTCTCCTACCGCTACCCGCTGGTGGACGGTCAGGGCAACTGGGGGGCGCCGGACGATCCCAAATCCTTCGCCGCCATGCGTTATACCGAGGCGCGGCTGTCGCGCTTCTCCGAACTGCTGCTTTCAGAGCTCGGTCAGGGCACTGTGGAGTGGACGCCGAACTTCGACGGCACCATGAAAGAGCCGGTGGTGCTGCCCGCCCGCCTGCCTCACATACTGCTCAACGGCATCACAGGCATAGCCGTGGGCATGGCGACCGACATTCCACCCCACAACGCGCGGGAAGTGGCCTACGCCTGCGCCGAGCTGCTCGACAACCCCAATGCCGGGCTGGATGCATTGATGGCGCACATTCAGGGGCCGGACTACCCGACCAGCGCCGAGATCATCACGCCGCGCGATGACATCCGCAAAATCTACGAGACCGGCAAGGGCTCCATCAAGCAGCGGGCGGTCTGGAACGAGGAGGATGGCGACATCGTCATCACGGCGCTGCCCCATCAGGCCTCAGGCGCCAAGATTATGGAGCAGATCGCCGCCCAGATGGTGGCCAAGAAGCTGCCCATGGTCACCGATCTGCGGGACGAATCGGACCACGAGAACCCGACCCGTCTGGTGATCATCCCCCGCTCCAACCGGGTGGACATGGAGGCGCTGATGGCCCACCTGTTCGCCACCACGGATCTGGAGAAGAACTATCGCGTCAACCTCAACATACTGGGGCTGGACAACCGGCCGCAGGTGAAGACCCTCAAGATGATCCTCTCCGAGTGGATCATTTTCCGCCGCGAGACGGTGCGCCGTCGCCTGCAGTATCGCCTCGACAAGGTGCTGGCTCGCCTGCACATCCTCGAAGGCTTGCTGGTGGCCTACCTCAACATCGACGAGGTGATCGAGATCATCCGCACCGAGGATGAGCCGGGCAAGGTGATGGTGGAGCGCTTCAACATCAGCGAGACCCAGGCCGAGGCTATCCTCGAGCTCAAACTGCGCCACCTGGCCAAGCTGGAAGAGTTCAAGCTGCGTGCCGAGCAGGACGAGCTGGCCATAGAGCGCGACAAGCTGGAACTGCTGCTGGGTTCGGAGCGTCGCCTCAACACCTTGCTCAAGAAAGAGCTGCTGGCGGATGCCGAGAAGTACGGCGACGATCGCCGCACCCCGCTGGTGGAGCGCGCCAGCGCGGTAGCCCTGACCGAGAAAGAGCTGACCCCGAGCGAGCCGGTTACCGTCATCCTCTCGGGTGCAGGCTGGGTACGGGCCGCCAAGGGCCACGACGTGGACGTGGCAGGCCTCTCCTACAAGGCGGGGGATGGCTATCTGGCCCACGCCTGCGGCCGCAGCAACCAGCAGGCAGTATTCCTCTCCACCCTGGGGCGTACCTATGCACTGGAAGCCCACACCCTGCCATCTGCCCGCAGTCAGGGTGAGCCGCTCACCGGCCGCTTTGCACTGGGGGCGGGGGAAGAGGTGCGCCATCTGGTGATGGGCAACGAGGGTGAACCCTATCTGATCTGCTCCGACGCCGGTTATGGCTTCGTCTGCACCTATGACGATCTCATAGGCAAGAACAAGAACGGCAAGGCGCTGCTCACCGTGCCGGAAGGTGGCCTGGTGATGGCACCCCAGAAGATTGGCTCGCCGGAGACCGATCTCTGCATGGCCATCTCCAACGAGGGGCGCATGCTGTTGTTCCCGCTCAACACCCTGCCGGTGCTTGGCAAGGGCAAGGGCAACAAGCTGATCAGCATACCGTCGGCTCGCGTGAAGGCGCGGGAAGAGTTTATGGTGATGGCCGCCATTATCCCGCAGGGGCAATATGTCACCCTGTTCGCCGGCAAGCGCAAGCTGACCCTCAAACCTGCCGATCTCGACTACTACCGTGGCGAGCGCGGCCGCCGTGGCGCCAAGCTGCCCCGCGGTTTGCAGCGCGTCGATCGCATCGAGATTGAACCCGCCGCCGGCGCTGAGCCGGCAGCGGAGGAAAATCAGGAAGGGTAATAGATAAAGGGAGCGATTAGTCGCTCTCTTTTCAATTAAACCTAAATGTGAGAAAAACCGTATTTAACTAAGTGCTAGTCTTTTTATTTTCTCGTCTTGTAATGTAGTTCGCATATTTAGCTGCACCTAATAAATCAGGAAAAAGTGTGAGTGAGTTGATATTCATTTTATCTAATGAATCAAGGGCAAGCTCTTTTTCCTTTGCGGGTATTAACAATCTGGCCAAATCTATCGTGCCTTTTTCTTTTATTTGATTTGCCCATTCATTTATGCATGTCATTCTTGGTGATGTAACAAACAAACCTCTTTGATTTATTAGGCGAGAATTTTCATCTAAAAATGGTGTTAGGAATTCCAGATGATTTTCTTTCTTTAATTTTTCAATGCATGGTTTGTCATTAATCTTTTTTGATAAAACCCATATGACAACATTTTCTGTTTCATGAAGTTCTGAATTAAATGCAAAAAAAGCTGCAACATATGGCGACTCTGTCCAATCTAATAATGGAGTATCCAATCCGAAATGCTGTCCTAATGCCCACCACTCTGTCTCTTTTAAATTTGCAGGATTGTGCCCCCTTCGACCTAAGCAGAACTTTTTAAATGAATCTAAAGTTCTTTGTTCTATTTTTTCTATATTATCGCCATTTTTTAATGCTCTTTTAAGGGTTGGCTCCAATTTCCATTTTTCTGACGCATGTCCTCTAAAAACATATGAATGATTTTGTTTCAGTGCTCTATCGTTATGAAAGAAATCGATAAATCCATTCCAGTCCTTGCAGTAAACGTCTGCTGTTACGGGACCTGTTTTATTTAATACCCAACCACCTCCTTCCTCTTTTTCATCTGAAATATTTGATTTCGTTACATCTTCACTCATATTTTCTCCATAAATTATAATTGCTGTAAGTTTTATTCGTGTAGCGTAATCAGATTTCGAGATTATAAATTATAATAAAATACTACGAAGTTAGATTGACAGTTAATAGATTGACATTTCCAAGTTCAGAATCAACCTGTAAAATGTTTGCTTTATAGAGTACGGAATGGAATGGTTTTTTATTGTGACCAGAGTCACGTAGGGACGCTTTAACTCTTTAATAGGACCGTAGGTCTGATTAGCGAAGCGTGATCAGATGTTCTCGAAAACCGGTTGCCGCTGTTCTACCAGCAACCCTCTTTTCTCCCTTTTCCTATCGCTACGGAACCAATGGCGCGGACGATTACGCTGCGCTAATCGATCCTACTTTTTCTCGCTCGCTAAGATTGAAGAGGACAGCACAAAGCCAGGAGGCCAATCATGGAGATCGACAAAGCCATCGATCTGATCGAGGCTCACGGGACCTTTCACGGGGATCACTACAGCTTCAACAGCGGCGAGTTCGTGCAGTGGTGCCGGGAGGACAACCATCAGACCCTCAGCCTGGAGCAGGCAAATCAGGAGTTGGCCCCCTACTGCATAAGAGTGGGCTATTCGGAACCGGTCAGGGCGTGGCGTTACTACCTGACCTGAGCGCCAGGGTAAGGCGAGCTTGGTGAAGGATGGGAAAGGGCAGGGGCCGGGCTCCTGCCCTTATTGCATGGATCGCAGGGGAGCATTGGACATCCAAGGCATCGGCTTCCGAGACCAATAGGCTTACTTATTGAAATTCCAAGCGATGGGCAGCTCAAGGTCGAAGACAAGCGCATCTCCTTCGAGGCTAAAGGGCAGGCTGGTCTGGTGCTGCTCATATTCGTTGACGATCAGGCAGCACTCGAAGAAGTTGGATTCGTAGCTGAGGTGGGCCAGGCCATGGGCGCCGTCTTGATCGAGCTCGATGCGCAGCACCTGCGGTGGGTGCTCCTGACTGAGGTTGACCGCGGGATTGCCCTCATCCACCAGCCGCTCCAGCAGGGGGAAGAAGTCCTGCTTGTGGGTCTCAATGGCCAGGGTGATGGCCTGCTCCAGCGTGCTCTGGCTGGCGAAGGGGCCGCCGAGGGGGTAGCGGGTCTGGATCCTTTCCTGAGTCATGGCGTTTCCTCCTGAACTGAGATGTGGCAACAGTTTGGCCGCTGCAGCGACCTGTAACCCGGAATCTGCGACCAGCGTGTTTTATCGCAAATTGTCGATGGCGCATCACGTAATAGGGGAGTCCTTGTCCTGATAGATGAAGCAATCCGTAAAATCGAAACCATGCCGATGTTTATAAAATATCAGGCGGGGATCCGGCCATTTTTCACCAGCGCCCGGCGGATGTTCTTGCACATCTTGCCAAAACTGTAGAGCTCGTCGAAGGTCGGCGGGATGCCGCGGTTGATCTGATATTGCCAGTAGCTGAGATCCGTATCCACCAGCTCCATCAGCTTCTTGGGGCAGCCGATACAGGTATTGTCCGGCCCGCATTTGAAGGTGTCAGGTTGATAGAGCGGGAATTCTTGCTTCACGGCATCGATGATCTGCTGCATCGCTGTGATGCGGTCGGGTTTTCTGCTCACGCCTGGCCCCTGCTGCCTGTAGGAAGGATGCATTATATCCCTGAGAAAAACGGGGCCAATTAGGCTAACGAGGTAGTCCGGCCAGGATGTCCGCCGGCCAGACACCACAACGCCCGGCGGGCCGGGCGTTGTGGTGCGACTGAGCGGGCGGCGAAAACGCGCCCTAGAAGTCGTGGTAGAGCGGCCAGCCGAGCAGGGGGTGCTTGAGACCGGCGCGCATCTCGAAATTGTCGAGCTTCTCCGGCTCGGCGTTCTCTTGTTGCAGCAACTGGTACTGGCGCACAAAGCCCAGGGTGTGCAGCAGGTTGGCGACGAATCCCTTGCTGAGATCCTGACGCAGGCCGGTGGTCAGCTCGCCCGGCAGCTCCGCCAGCAGCAGCTCCAGCTGGGCGGCCAGATAGTCGGTGTCGTACCAGACTTCTTGCAGCACGATTTCTCGCGCCAGACGACGCTTGAGATCCTGCTTCACCTTCAAGGGCGCGGCGCCGCTGCCATTGCCGCAGAGGATGCGGTAGAGCAGGGCCTCGGCCAGCTTGTCCTCCATGGTGGGGTGGTCGTTCTCGCAGGCGAAGAAGTGCTGATCGATCAGGCTCATCAGGCGGGCCTTGTTGTGCTCCACCAGCGCCTTCTCGTACTCCTGCCACCCTTGCCACTCCTCCACATCCGGCGGGCTGGAGATCTTGTCCAGCAGGCGGGCATCCACATCGCCATAGAGGCTGTTGCCACCGGGCTGCTTGGCGCTGACCGAGATCAGCATGGACCAGCCCTTCTGGAACGGCTTGATGGGCCCCTCCGGCGCCTGCAGCAGGGCCAATGCCTTGGCCGTATCCCGTTGCGACAGCTCCAGCAGGCCCAGGCTGACCACACCAATGACGTCGTGGGCGGCCTGTTCCAGCAGATGCATCTTGTACTTGTTGTAGTACTTGTCGGCGAACTTCAGGCTCATCAGCACCGCCTTGCCCTTGATCTGGCCCAGCTGCTGATCGCTCAAGTGTTCGCTCTCGCGGCCAAAGCGCAGCACCTGAGTGAGAAAGGGGCCCTGATTGACATCGCGTATGGCTAGTTGCATGACGGGGTTCCTCAATCCAGGAAGCTGAACATGTCGTCGACTTCGGCGTACTCGTCGGAGGCATCGTTCTTATCTTTGGCCTGCATCACCAGCTCGCTGGCGAACTTGCTGATGATCCCTTCCCAGGATGAGTGCTCATTGCGCAGCAGTGCCTTGATGGCTTTTTCCACGTCCGGGGTCAGCTCGCGGATCAGCATCAAGAGGCTGCGCGGGTCATCCAGCGGGTAGTCGTGGGCATTTTCGCTCTGCTGGCGGTCGCTGTAGGAGAGTGCCTCTTCCAAGTCTTCCTCTTCGGCGTGCAGCGTGTCGTGGAAGCCCTCTTCATCCTCGAAGCGCTCACCGCGATAGAACTCGATGAAGGGGATGGCGAGGTAGAAGAGACCGGCCGGATCCTCGGCGATGCACTCCAGGATCTCCGCCTGCTTGGCGTCGCTGTCCTGAGTGCGGATCAGGTAGTTGAGGAAGTCGAAGGTGTGCTGCTGCAGCTCTTCGGCGTTGTTCTTGATCGCCTCTTCCCAGTAGAGGGGCTGCTGGCAGACGATGTCGCGGATCCGCTCCGGGGTCATCAGCTCGGAGATGATGGACGGGAACGACATGTCGTGCTGGCCGTTGATCTGGGTCAGGGTGACTATATCAATCTGTTCAATGACTTCGGCCAACTGATCGTCAGACATTGTCTTGGCGATCAGCTCGAACTTCTCGCTGGCCTGTTTCGGCTCGATCACGGCCAGCTCTTTGATCTCGATGGCGGTAATTTCTATCAGACTGTGCATGCTTTGCCCCAAGTTAGAAACGTACTTCGTCGTACATGTCTTGATCGCCGTCGTCGTCACCATCACCGTTGTAGTCGGCGTCAGCGTTTTCCCCGTCGTCATCGTCGTCGTCGCGAAGCTCATAGTCGTCATCGGCACGGCGGCCACCGCGCGGCAGCGGGTTGTCCAGCTGGAACAGCACGGCGCAGGCTTCGATCAGCTGATCTTCGCTCTGGGCCCGTACCGCTTTCACCAGCGGCAGGTCGGCATTGTTGAACGCCACCGACACCTTGAATTCGTCCCATGAGGGTTGTACGCCGCTGCCGAGCCACTTGTTCCACTCAGGCTTGGCCTTGGCCGGAAACTGCACCCGGCCATAGAGGGCCAGCGGCAGGTATTCGGGCATGAATTCCAGCATGCTCATGTCAGCCAGCAGCAGTGTCTTCATCTTGCCGGTGAATTGCTCCAGCGCCTTGGGGTCGTCCTGATCCCGGTAGGATTCGATGTTCTCGCTGGCATCACTCATCAGCGCTTTGATCCGCGCCTGGTCCCATTTTTTCTGCATAGCGCCTCAGGGGTAAAATTGGTCCCACATCTCCTGCATGGCAGAAGCGGGATCGGTCACGATGACGTTGTTGAAATCCTTGATGAAAGCGGCCCGCTGTTTCGGGTCTGACAGCACTTCATAGGCCTGCTTTACCTGGTGCAGCTTGATGGCTGCCAGCTCTCGCTCTTCTTCGCTCGCCCCTAACAGCTTGTCTGGGTGGTACTGGTTCGACAGCCGTCGATAGGCTTTTTTGATGTCGTTTTCGCTGGCATTGGACTTGACGCCCAGTACCCGAAAGTAGTTGTTCATGGCAGATCCTGCATCACTGGCATCTTGGAATTCACAATGCGGGCGCCTGATGGTGGAGCTTGAGAAACCAGGCACAGCAAAAACCCGTCATTTTAACGGAAACAGGCCAGCTCCGCCATGAATAGGAGGCGATATGGCAAGCAAGTTGCCAATAGCGAAAAAGCTCCAATCGCTGCCATTTTGGCAAGGAGAGGGTGGGGCATGTGTGATGGATGTTGAAAAAACGCCCGGCAGGCCGGGCGTTGTCGGTTATTGGAGGCGGGCCCAGGCCAGGCGCAGTTTCAGCCCCAGACCCGCACTCCAGCCTGTGGTGGTACTCACCACCTTGCCGTCCTTGACGATGAGGAAGCTGGGAGTAACGCTCACCTGCCAGCGGGCGGCGAGATCCCCTTGCTCATCGTTATGGGTCGGGAAGGTCAGCCCCTTCTTGCCCATTCCCTTGCTCAACTGCTGGGCGTTGCCGGAGCGCAGTGCCACCGTCAACACGTTTTCACCGTCCTGCCAGAGCTGCTCCACCGTTGGTGTGGTGAAGCGGCAGACGGCGCACCAGCTGGCCCAGTAGTAGACCAGCAACGGCCTGTCCCGGCTCATGGCCAGCAGGTCGGCGGTGGTGCCATCTTGCAGGGTGAGCCTGGGCAGCGGGCCGTCTTCTGGCAGCGCCGGGCTGCGCCAGAGGTCCAGCGCCGTCGAGATGACAACGCCAAACAGCAGCAGCCAGAGCGCCTCCTTGCCCCAGCGCCGCCAGCGGGGCTGGGTGGTGATAGTCTCTGTCATGGTTTATCCCTGCTTGGCCAGTTCGGCTTTGACGATTTGCTCCAGCTCCTCATAGGGGACGGCGCCGGAGACCAGCTGGTTGCCGATCAAGGTGGCCGGTGTGCCCTGCACACCGAGCAAGGTGCCGATGCGCAGGCTGTTGCGCAGCTCCTCGGTGGCCTTGGCCGCAGGCTTGAGGGCCAGGTTGTCGGTGGCCGCCAGCGCCTTGTTGATGTCCGCCTCGGTCAGCATGCCCTGCTTGCTCATCAGCTTGTCGTGCAGGGTGAGGAAGCGGGCGGGATCCTGCTGCCACAGGGTCAGGCTGTACTGGGCAGCCTTGGCGGAGCTCTGTCCCTTGAACGGCAGCAGCTTGATCACCAGCCCGACATCATTTGGATAGGCCTTCAGCAACCTGGCCAGATGAGGGTCGAACTGCTTGCAGTAGGGGCAGTTGTAGTCGGTGAAGGACACCAGGGTCAGCTTGGGATTCTTGGCACCCAGGCGTGGGCTGGTGGGGCTGTTGAACAGCACATCCTGATTGCCCTTGATGAAGTCGCCAAGCTGGCTGGCCTGATCCGCCGCGTTCTGCTTCTCCCAGGATTCGGCTGCCTCGTCGAGGATCTTGGGGTTGGCCACCAGGGTTTCACGAATGAGCTCCTTGATGCGGGCCTCCTGCTCCGGGGTGAAGGTGGCTGCGTGCAGGGCCGGGGCCAGCAGGGCGGCAGAGAGGGAAGCCAGCAGGGTCAGGGTGCGCAGGGTCGGTTTCATTTAGTGTCTCCTTGAGAAGTGGCAATGCCTGCTTGCGCCAGGGTGGCAAGCAGGGTCGGGCGGTCCAGCAGGGGCGAAAGGATCTCGCCACCCTGCAGGCCGGGTCCGTAGATCTGGTTGAAGGGAATGGCCACGCTGCCGCGTTGGCGCAAGAAGTCGGCGATGCTGGCAGAGGGACGGCTCCAGTCCCCTCGCAGGGCCACCACATCGGGGGCGCTCAGCGCTTTTTGCACGTCATCTCGCAGTAGCACGTTGAATTTGTTGGCTTTACAGGTTATGCACCAGTCGGCGGTGACATCGACAAAGACCCGCTTGTTCTGCGTCAGCGCGTCCTGGATGGCTTGCTCCGAGAGTGGCTGCCAGTTGACGGTATCTCGCTGGGGTTTTCCTTCCATCGTAAAGGCGCCGCCCAGCAGCAGGGCTCCACCCAGTAGACAGGTGAGGGCCAGTCCCAGGGTCACACCCCGAATACCATGACGCCACACCACGGCTAGCAGCAGGACAGCCAGCATCAGCGCCATCAGGATCAGTATCCAGAATTGACCGATATGGTTGCCGAGCAGGCTGAGCAGCCAGAGGCTGGAGCCCAGCATCATCAGACCGAGCAGGATGCGCAGGCGGCCCATCCAGCGGCCCGGTTTCGGCAGCCAGAGCGCAAGGCGGGGGAAGGCGGCGATCAGCAGCCAGGGCAGGCTCATGCCGAGGCCAAGCGCGGTGAAGATGAGCCAGAGCTGACCGAGCGGGGCCCCGAGCGCAAAGGCGACTGCGGTGCCGAGGAAGGGGGCCGAGCAGGGGGTGGCCAGCAGGGTAGCGAAGCACCCCTGCAGAAAGTGACCGCCCAGGCTGTTGCCACCCGTGGTGGCGAGACGGGTATTGAGGTTGCTTGGCAGCCTTAACTCGAACAGCCCCAGCAGGTTGGCACAAAACAGCAGGGTGACCACCACCATGAAGCCGATAAACCAGACGCTCTGGAACTGGATACCCCAGCCGACCGCTCCCTGGGTGGCGCGCAGCAGTGTGCTCATCAGTGCCAGCGCCCAGAAGGAGACCAGGATGCCGGCACTGGCCGCCAGGAATTGCAAACGAACCGGACGGCGCTCGCGGGTTTCCAGCTGCAACACCGACCCCAGCTTGAGTGCCAGCACCGGCAGCACGCAGGGCATCAGATTGAGGATAAGGCCACCCAGCAGGGCTGCGCCCAGCAGCCAGAGCAGCGAGTGGCCCTGACTCGGCAGGGTCAGCGGGTCACCTATGTGGAACTCGCTCTGCCAGGCCTGTTCACCGTTGGTCAGTACAAACCCGAGTTGCTGGCGACGTATGTCCGGCGCATCGCCCTGCCAGCCATCGCTGACCGGAATGCGGGCGATCAGGGTGTTGCCTTGCACCTCCAGCTCGGGTTTGCCAAATTCGGCGCCCTCCAGCCGCTGGAGGAAAATCTGCGGATCCTGCCAGCCCTGCGGGTTGTCGGCGGTCAGCTGCAGCTGGTTTTGCCGGTAGCCGGCCTTGAGGGTGACGGTGCCCGGCATGGCTTGTGGCAGCTTGCTCATCGCCTGGGCGTAGGCAAAGTCGAACCCTTCCGGCGCAGTGCCATCCCGCGCCAGGGTAAAGGGGTAGTCGGTCAGTATGCAGACGTTGCTGCAGGTCGAAAGGCGCAGCGTGCCCGTCAGCGCCTCGCTGCTGCTGTGGGCAAGTGTGATGGGGAGGCTGACGGTCTTCTGATAGCCCTGGGTCGAGATACCACTGACGTCAAATCGCTCCGGCACGGGCCAATGCCACTGCTGGGTGGCTTGAGGGGCATCCCAGAAGATTTCAGGAGCTATGCCACCTTCCCCCGGGTTCTGCCAATAGGTCTTCCAGCCGGACTCGAGCGCCAGGCTGAGCAGCACGCGAGTTTGGGCGGGATCGCTGGCGTCGGCTTGCAGCCGCACTTTTGCGTGATCGTTCTGGGAGCTGACAAGCCAGCCGGTATCGCTGGCCAATCCCATGGATTGCCACAGCAAGCCGCCCATCAACAGGGCAGTCTTGATCATGTTTGACATGTTTTTGTCTCTTGAAAATGGAAGTTAGGGTGGTGTAAACCGCGGCTAACTCATTCTCGCCAGACACATAAAGTAAGGTGAAGCCGCCGTTCAGGCGGAGATATGTTGCGAGGGGGAGGCAAGGCGGGTGAGCGGCGCGACAGTGGCGCCAGCAAGGCAATCACGAAGGCGATGGCAAAGAAGATCTGTTCGACGCAGAGCAGGCTGGCGGCACTGAGCCACTTGCCATTGAGCTGGCAACTGCTCGGCTGGGGCGTCGCTGGCTGTGCGTCGTCGGCATCGGCGCTGGAAGAGGGGAGGAGCTGTACCTGGCAACTGAGGGCCTGATCGAGCTGAGCCAGCCGGGCCAGCGGCTGGGCCGCGCAGTTGAGCACCAGAATGCAGACCAGCAGCAGGAGTCTTGTCGCCACGCGTTGTCGCAAAATCATGCTCGCCCTACCCTGTTGAATGGTGCATATCCTATCGATCAATAATGACAGGAGCAAGTCAGCAGGATTCGATGCGACCATATGCAACATCGGGGTGGTCGGTTCTGTTTGGCGAACGCTTGTTCGCTAAAAGGGGGACCAGTATACTGCGCCGAGTTAAAATCCGAGGTGTTCGATGCTCAAACTTGCCCGTGTGCTGCTGCTTACCCTGCTGCTCGTTTTCTGGTTCGTGTTTGGTCTGTTGCTCTGTCTGGTGCGTCCGCGTCATCCCAACAACGTCTTTGTCTTCGCCCGCATGTACCATGCGATCTGCCCGCTGCTCGGCCTCAAGGTCAAGGTCATCATACCGGACGAGGTCAAGTCGGTTGGCCCGGCGGTTTACGTCTGCAACCACCAGAGCAATTTCGACATCTTCACTGTGACAGGTGCCGTCATGCCCGGCGTGGTGGCGGTGGGCAAGAAGAGCCTGCTGTGGCTGCCCTTCTTCGGTCTCCTCTTCTGGCTCTCAGGCAACGTGCTGATCGACCGCTCCAACCGTTCCCGTGCCATCGGCACCATAGGCCAGGTGGTGGATCGCATCAAGCATCACGGCACCTCCATCTGGATGTTCCCGGAAGGCACCCGCTCCAAGGGGCGCGGCCTGCTGCCGTTCAAGGCCGGCGCCTTCCACACCGCCGTGCAGGCCGAGGTGCCCGTGGTGCCCATCGTCTGCTCCAGCTACTTCGGCCAGATCGACCTGAACCGCTGGGACAATGGCGAGGTGTTGCTGGAAGTCATGGCACCTGTCTGCAGCAAGGAGCACGGCGCCGCCGGCATTCGCGAGTTGTCTGACAACTGCCGTGCCCGGATGGAAGCCAAGCTGGTCGAGCTGGACAGCAAGCTGGGTCGCCATCAGGCCGCCTGAGTCTGAACGAAAGATGACATAGAGGGAGCCGCTGGCTCCCTTTTTTGTTGGTTAAAAGCACCACTTTGTTGGCGATTTTAACCAATCACCTCACCTTGAATCTCAGCATAAAATCTATATCTATATGTAAAACAACAATAAATTATCTTGGCATGGCTCTTGTAATGCTATTGGGAAGAGATAGCCATCCCCATGAACAAGGAACCAGACCATGAGCGTATTTAGCCGCCTGACCGACGTGATCAATGCCAACCTGCACAGCCTGCTCGACAAGAGCGAAGAGCCGGAGAAGATGCT
This sequence comes from Aeromonas bestiarum, assembly GCF_000819745.1. Taxonomy (GTDB): domain Bacteria; phylum Pseudomonadota; class Gammaproteobacteria; order Enterobacterales; family Aeromonadaceae; genus Aeromonas; species Aeromonas bestiarum. The sequence goes on from NZ_CDDA01000006.1 coordinate 203,882, forward strand.
GCGCCTGATGATAGAGGAGATGGAACAGGTCCAGGTCGAGATGAGAACCCAGGCCGCCCGCGTCATCGCCGAGCAGAAGCAGCTGGAACGCCACCAGCAGGCGCTGCAACACCAGATCCTGGAGTGGTCGGCCAAGGCCGAGCTCGCCATCCAGAAGGGGCGTGAGGATCTGGCCCGTGCCGCCCTCACCGAGAAGCTGGCCGAGGCCAAAAAATGTGACCAGCTGGAGCAGGACAAGGCCCGGGTGGCCGAGGTGCTGGCCCAGCTTACCGCCGACAGCGAGCGGCTGGCCGCCAAGCTGACCGAGGCCCGCGAGAAGCAGAAGATGCTGACCCTGCGCGAACAGACCGCCCACAGCCGCATCCGTGCCCGCGCCCAGGTCGACAACCAGCGCATGCACGAGCTGATGGCCCGTTTCGACGGCTTTCAGGGCAGGGTCGATCAGCTGGAAGCCCAGTTGGAGGCGGCGACTCTGGGGCAGAATCCCTCGCTGGAGGCCCAGTTCCGCGAGCTGGAGCTGAACGACGAGATTGAGCGCGAACTGGCCCGGCTGAAGGGTCAGAAGGTGGAGGCATAAACATGACGCCCTGGCCGAAGGACCTTGCCCATCGCAAGTTGACCGGGGTCTGTGCCGGCATCGCCAACGGGCTGGGGCTCTCCAGGGTGACGGTACGGATAGTGGCGCTGATCGCCCTGATCCTGATGCCGCCACTGACCCTGGCCGCCTATCTGCTGGCGGTGCTGATCATGCCGCCCCGTCGTGAATTGAAGCGCTGGCTGGATTGACCCCAGGGTCATTCAGCCGGCAAGAGAAGCCTGTGAGGAGCAGAACATGCTGGAATTTATCGTCTTGATGCTGGTGTTGGTGGCCATGGCGCTGGCGGGGTTTACCGTGCTGGCCATGCTGCTGGTGAGCGGCCTCTTCGTGCTGTTTGGGGCCCTGGCCGGCATGTTCGCTCTGATCATCAAGCTGGCGCCCTGGTTGCTGGTGCTGCTGGTGGTGTGCTGGCTCATCAGCAACCGGCGCAAGCAATCCAATACCTACCGTTAAGCCTCCCTGCTATCGGATCCTGCCTTGGCCACTGCTCGCAGTGGCCTTTTTTGTGGCCTCTTCATCGCCTGCTCGACAGCCGCCAGCCAGGGCTGGCTCCAGTCGGCCCAGCCATCCGGCTCCCGCACCAGGCGCTCCTTGAAGGCCTTGCTCTGCTGCTTGAGGCGGTATTCGAGTCGCAGCGCCGCCCCCTTGTCACCCACCATCTGCTGCCAGACCAGCGTGAGCGGTCCCTTGCCGCGCAGGGCGCGGGATCCCTTGCCGCTCTGGTGCTGGCGCAACCGCCTTATCGGATCCGTGCTGATCCCCGTATAGAGCAGGCCGGTCGCGGTGCGTACCAGATAGAGGGACCACTGGCTGGTTGGGGGTGAGCTGGTCGGTTCTGTGTCCATCGCTGCTTTTCTCATTCGATCTGTCTGTGCCAAACTCAAGAGCAGTCCAAGGAGGTGCGATGCGAGTCTGGTTCTGGTTGTGGTGCCTGTTGTCGGTCCCGGCTCTGGGGGAGACGATCCGTGTTTATGATTACCATCAGCACCCCCCTTTCATGACAGGGGAGAAGACGGGGCTGAGCCGGGATCTGGTCAAGTATCTCAATGAAAGGCTCGGCGGAGAACCCAGGCTTGAGCTCTGGCTGGTCAATCGGGCCAGATTGGCGCTGGAGATGTCGGATCCCGGCTTCGACGGCCTGGTGGCCTGGGTCAATCCCGCCTGGGTGGGGGATCCCCAGCGCGAGCGCTATCTGTGGACCTTTCCCATCATGCGTGACACCAACGAGCTCATCTCCAGCGCGGCCAGACCCATTACCTATCGCGGCCCGGATTCACTCAAGGGGCTGATCTTCGGTGGCATAGAGGGCTATCGCTATCAGGGGATCGATGATGCTGTGGCCCGGGGCGAGCTGGTGCGCCACGATGCCAAGAAGGTCAAAACCAATTTCAGCCTGCTGATGCGGGGCCGCATCGATGTGACGCTGGTGCCGGGCTCGGCACTCTCCTTCTTCATCCATGATGCCTATGAGGGCAAGCTGTTCGTCTCGCCCTTTCCCCAGTCCAGCTATACCCGCCACCTCTTGCTGCCGAGATCCCGCAGCGAGCTGCATGCCCGGCTGAACGACATCGCCGAGCAGATGGACCAGGATCCCGCGTGGCACGCCATCCTGGAATCCTATCGTGGCAGACCCTGAGCAGGGTTGCCGGCCCCGCGCCTGAGTTTGTGCAGCGGCAGCAGGCTCACCAGCAGACCCGCCCAGACGAAGGCAAATCCCACCGACTTTACCGGATCCGCCGTCTCGCCAAACCAGAAGAGGGCGAGCAGGAAGGCGAGGCTGGGTTCTATATATTGCAGCAACCCCACCGTGCTCATGCGGGTGCGCGCCACGGCGTAGCAGAACAGGCCCACCGGCAGCAGGGTGGCGGGGGCGCTGCCCATCAGCAGCAACCGATCAGCCCAGTCACCGGCCATGAACTGGCTCATGCCGCTCAGGGCCAGAGCACCGATGATCAGCAAAGCGACCGGCAGCTGGACCAGGGCCTCGAGATAGAGGCTGACGCCGGCGTCGTAGTGCACCTTCTTCTTGAGCAGGCCGTAGAAGGCGAAGTTGGCCCCCATGATGAGGGAGAACCAGGGCAGCTGGCCGTAGGAGAACAGCATGTAGGCCAGCCCCGCCAGCGCCAGGGCGACCGCCAGATGCTTTTGCGGGGTGAGCCGCTCCTTGAGGAAGAGCACGGCGAACACGATATTGAACAGCGGTGTCATGAAGAAGGCGAGGCTGGTGGCCAGCACCTGACCCGTGGTCAGGCACCAGGTGAACATGCACCAGCTGATGGACATGACGGGGCCCGCCAGCAGTATGAGGCCGAGTTGACGGGGTTCACTGCGCAGGCGCGCCCAGGGCACCCGGTAGCCGAGCAGGGCGAAGAGGGTGCCCAGCAGTACCGCCGACCAGAGGACGCGATGGGAGAGCAGCTCCCACATGTTGACCTCCGGCATGAACTGGTAATAGAGGGGCAGCATGCCCCACAGCACGAATGAGAGGGCCGCGCTGCCGGTGCCCATCCAGTTCTTCATCTCTCTCCGTTTATTAAATTAAACATTTGTGGTCGCATGATAAGTACCCGCTGACGCTTTCACAAGCAGGATGGAGGGGGAAATTCTGTTACTATCGGGCCCATGAACCGACTCGATACGCTGTTTGAACAGATCCGGGCCTGCCGGTTATGCGAGGCTCATTTGCCGCTGGGACCACGCCCGGTGATCCGTGGCGCCGAAAGCGCCCGCTTGCTGATCATCGGCCAGGCGCCCGGTACCCGCGTGCATGCCAGCGGCATCCCCTGGGATGACCCTTCTGGCGATCGGCTGCGTCACTGGCTCGGCGTGGATAAAACGACCTTCTACGACGAGTCCCGCATCGCCATCATGCCGATGGGGCTCTGCTACCCCGGCAAGGGCAAGTCGGGGGATCTGCCACCCAGACCCGAATGTGCGCCCACCTGGCACGACAAGGTGTTGATGCTGCTGCCCAATATCGAGCTGACCCTGCTCATCGGCCAGTATTCTCAACAGTACTATCTGGGCAAGGCCAGCAAAGGCTCGCTCACCGAGACGGTGCGCAGCTGGGCCGACTATGATCCCGCCTGGCTGCCGTTGCCGCACCCGTCCCCGCGCAACACCTTCTGGCTCAAGAAGAATCCCTGGTTCGAGCAGGATGTGATCCCCCATCTGCAGCAAAGGGTCGCCCCCTTGCTGGTGCGACTCTAGTACTGGCCTCTGCGTCAGACCGCAGGTTCCGTCAGCGGCTTTGGTTTGCTGCGAGCCATGGCAAGCAGCGGGATTATGATGCACAGGCAGCCCAGCAGCAGCGGCAGACCCGGCTGCTCGTCGAACAGCCAGACCCCGATGGCGACCGCCATCAGGAGACCCGTGTATTCCGCCGAGGCGATCTTGCTCGCCTCCGCCTTGCGATAGGCCACCACGCACAGCCCGGCATAGACCATGATCAGCGCCGATGAGCCGAAGGCGGGCCACCACATCTGCCACTGCCAGTCTCCCCCTTCCCACCAGGCCAGCGCCAGTATGAAGGGCATGCTCAGCACGTTGGTGAAGAACAGGGTCTGTGCTATGGGCTGCTTGAGCGGGATCCGCTTGATCAGCAAGTTGTTGAGCGCCATGGAGAGCGCCACCCCGAGCGCCGCCAGCGCGGCCCAGTTCACCTCGGTCGGCCGCAGCACGATCAGCACCCCGATAAAACCGATGAGCGCGGTCAGCACCTTCTGGCGCGAGATGGCTTCCCCCGCCATCCATACCGCCAGCGGCACCATCATCAGCGGGGCCGCATAGAAGAGGGCGTTGGCGGTGGCGAGCGGCAAGCGGGTGAGGGCAATGACCATCAGGCAGACGCCGACCGCCCAGATGTGAGCCCGCAGCAGATGCCACTTGAGCGCCACCGGCGGGTTGCGACGCCAGGACCAGAGCAGCCAGGGCATCAGCAAGAGGGCGGCGGAGAGCTGGCGAAAGAAGACAAACTGGAACACGGGCTGGCTCGGCTCCAGCATCTTGACCAGCGCATCGGAAAAGACCGCCACCATGTTGCCCAGCACCAGATAGAGGATTCCGATCCCGACTGCATTCATACCACCTCCCATATCAGATGAGGGCAGGGTAGCGCGGGGTCAGTTATCCAGTAAAATGATAAAAAATCACCATCTATGAGAATTTTGGATAATGAAGCTGCCTCCCCTGCGCGCCGTTCAATATTTCGAAGCTGTCGCCCGCCTGCTCAGCTTTTCCCGTGCAGCCCTCGAACTGAATGTCAGCCAGAGTGCGGTCAGCCACCAGATCCGCCTGCTGGAAGATTTTCTGGGTGAGCGCTTGCTGCTGCGCCAGGGGCGACTGTTGTCACTGACCGCCCAGGGGGAGGTTTACTTCGAAGGCATAGCGGCCGGGCTCGGCCAGATCGCCCAGAGCAGCGAACAGCTGCGCGGCGGTGGCGAGATGCGGCTGCGGCTCGCGGTCTACAGCTCGTTCGCGGTGAAGTGGCTGATCCCGCGTCTGGCGGGGTTGCGCCAGCTCTATCCCGAGCTGGATTTGAGCCTGGAGATGGTGGCGGAAGATCCCGAGCTCTCCGATCGGGTGGCTGACTGTTTCATCACAGTCTCGCCCCACGGCCGCGGTTATTGCCACGATCTCATCTACCGGGAGCGACTGTTCCCGGTCTGCAGTAGGCGCCTGCTGCAACAGCTGGAAGGGGAGTGGCCACAGGCCATCTGGCAACTGCCGCTCTTGTCGGTGCAGTCCATCTACAAGGCGCGGGGGGAGGATTGGCAGCGCTGGGCCAAGGCGGGCGGCCTGGTCATCCCGGACGAGGCGCGGATGCACCACTTCAGTCATGTGCTGCTGGCGATGGAGGCGGCGGCCTGGGATCAGGGGGTGGCGTTTGTGAACGATTACATGCTGCGGCCGGATGATCCCCAGCTGGTGGCCTTGCCGGTACACCAGCTGGAGACGGGGGATGCCTTCTACTTTACCTGCAAGCGCTCCCGGGCCCATGAGCCCGCCATCAGCCGGTTGCGTCAATGGCTGATGATGGAGACGCGCCAGAGCATGGCGCTATAACTGCTTGGGCTATCAGGCTTTTTTGAACTGGCTCAGGATAAACAGGCTGGTGGCACAGACCACCACGGAAGGGCCGGCTGGCGTGTCTTGATACCACGAGAGTGTCAGTCCGCCCAACACCGCCAGACAGCCGATCAGCGCGGCAAAACCGGCCATCTGCTCAGGCGTCTGGCTAAAGCGGCGGGCAGTGGCGGCCGGAATGATCAGCAAGGAGGTGATGATGAGCGCCCCGACAAACTTCATGGCCACGGCGATCACCAGCCCGATCAGCAGCATCAGCACACAGCGCAGCACATCGACCCGGATCCCTTCCACCCGTGCCAGCTCTTCCGAGATGGTCATGGAGAGCAGGGGATCCCACAGGCGCCACAGGGTGAGCAGCACCAGAGCGCCGCCGCCGTAGATCCAGAGCAGATCCACCGGTTGGACCGAGAGCAGGTCACCGAACAGGTAGGCCATCAGATCCACCCGCACGTTATCCATAAAACTCAAGGTGACCAAGCCGAGCGACAGGGCGCTGTGGGCCAGGATGCCGAGCAGGGTATCGGTCGCCACCTGCTGGTTGCGGCTCATGATCACCAGCAGCATGGCCATGGCGAGGCAGCAGACCACCACCGCCAGGGTGAGATCCACCTGCAGCAGTATCCCCAGCGCTATGCCGAACAGGCAGGCATGGGAGAGGGTGTCGCCAAAATAGGCCATCTTGCGCCACACCACGAAGCTGCCGAGGGGCCCGGCCAGCAGGGCGATGCCGAGGCCGGCCGCGAGGGCATATAACAGAAAGCTGTCCACTTGAATGTCCTTAGCTGCGCTTATTGATTGCGAGACGGCAGGCGGATGACGGGGGCCTGCTCATCGTGATGATGGTGTTCGCCGTCGCAGTGATGATGGTGGGTGTAGACCGCCAGCACCTCCTGCTCGGGGCGCCCGAACAGGCGGGCAAATTCGGGATGGCGTGCCACGCTTTCCGGCTCGCCGTGACAGCAGACGTGGCGATTCAGGCAGATCACCTCGTGGGTGCTGGCCATCACCAGGTGCAGATCGTGGGAGACCATCAGCACGGCGCAGTTGAACTCGGCCGCCAGCTTGCTGATGAGGGCATAGAGCTCGATCTGGCCGTTGATGTCCACCCCCTGCACCGGCTCGTCCAGCACCAGCAGCTCGGGCTTGACCAGCAGGGCGCGGGCCAGCAGCACGCGTTGCATCTCGCCGCCGGAGAGCTTCTGCATCCGGTTGTCCAGCAGCCCCTGGGCGCCGACCCGGTTGAGCGCCTCCTCGATGGAGAGACGGCCATTCTTGCCGAGCTGCAGGAAACGGCGCACCGTCAGCGGCAGGGTGGGATCCAGATAGAGGCGTTGCGGCACATAGCCGACCCGCAGATCGCGACGGCGCAGGATCTCGCCGGTATCCGGGGTGAGCAGGCCCAGCACCAGCTTGCTCAGGGTGCTCTTGCCCGCCCCGTTGGGGCCGACCAGGGTAGTTATTTTGCCTTTATTCAGGGTAAAGGAGACCTTGTCGAGCACGAGTCGTCCGTCGAACGAAAGACAGACCTCTTTCAGCTCCACCAGTTGGGTCATGACAGCTCCGGGGTTTACAGCCTGTGAGAGTTATAATATAACAACAGCGTTGGTTTGTTATATTATCACACACTCACTTCCTGACGAGATCTCTATGCGAATTCTTACACTGATCACTGCCCTGCTGGCAGTGAGCCTGCCTGTCCGTGCCCTCGAGGTGCTGACCACCATCAAGCCCCTCGGCTTTATCGCGGCCGCGATCACCGATGGCGTGAGTGAACCCAAGGTATTGCTGCCGACCGGCGCCTCTCCCCACGACTTCTCCCTGCGCCCCTCCGATATTCGCAGTATCCAGGATGCCGACCTGGTGGTATGGGTCGGTCCCGAGCTGGAAGGCTTCATGGCCAAGCCGCTGGCCAAGCATCCCCATGTGCTGACGCTTACCCGGGTTGAGGGGATGCCGCTGTTCGACTATGCCAAGCAAGAAGGGCACGAAGAGCATGCCGATGAGGGTCATGATCACGATGGACACGAGGGCCATCATCACGAAGGGGTGGATCCGCACATCTGGCTGGGGCCGACCCAGGCACTGGTCATCGCCAATGCGCTGAGCGAGACGCTGAGTGCCCAGGATCCCGCCAATGCCGAACGTTATCGCGCCAACCTGTTGACCTTCAAGGCCAAGGTGGATGCCAAGGACAAGCTCATCGCCGAACAGATGAAGGCGGTGAACCAGAAGGGCTACTTCGTGTTCCACGAGGCCTATGGCTACTGGGAACGTCACTATGGCATGAGCTCCAAGGGGCACTTTACCGTGAGCCCGGAACGCCGTCCCGGCGCCAAGACGCTGGTGGAGATCCGCAAGGCGCTGCAGGAGAAACAGGCGAGCTGCATCTACGCCGAGCCGCAATTCTCCCCTGCCGTGATTGAGTCGGTGGCCCGCAACACAGGCGCCAAGGTATTGCTGCTGGACGAGGTGGGTGAACAGGTGCCGCTCGGACCGGATGGCTATCCCCAGTTCATGCAACAGCTGGCCGACGCCTTCGCCCAGTGCCGCTGAGCCACTCCTGGCTCATCCCATGGGGTTGCCTGCGCCAACTATACTGACCTCCAGCATCTGACATGGAGGGTTAAGTATGAAATGGTTGCTCATTCCCACCTGCACGCTGGCACTGTTCTGTGCCAGCGTGCAGGCCTCCCGCCTCTCCGAATACATCGCCAGTCCCGAGTTGAGGGCCAAGTTGCAGGAGGTCTATGGCGGCAGGGCGATCCAGCGGGCCGAGGCGTTTTCCCGCCTGCTTACGCCCAGAGCGGGCACCACGGATCAGCAGAAGATCACGCTGGTGAACACCTACTTCAACAACCTGACCTACAGCGATGATCCCAGACTGTGGGGGGATGAGGACTATTGGGCCAATCCGCTGGAATTTATCGGTGCCCGGGGCGGGGATTGCGAGGATTACAGCATCTCCAAGTACTACACCCTGATGGAGCTGGGGGTGGATGAGAAAAAGCTGCGGCTGGCTTACGTCAAGGCGGTGAAATACAACCAGTTTCATATGGTGACGCTTTATTTTCCAACGCCAAAATCCGATCCGCTGGTGCTCGATAACATCAACAGCCGGATCCTGCCCGGCAGCCAGCGAACCGATCTCATTCCCGTTTACAGCTTCGATGCCAAGAGCATCTGGATCATGAAGTCGCGCCGTGAAGGCACGCTAGCGGGCAGTGCCGATCGGTTGGCGCAGTGGACATCGATGAAGACCCGTTTCTCCAGCGAGCAGCTGCGCTCCCCCCGTCGCCAGCTATAGTTTTCCCGCCGCTTTCAACTCCGCGAAATATTTTGCCGCGCCCGGATGCTGTTCGATGCTCAGCACCGAGCCTGTTTTGTTGCGCGCCTTGTGAAACAGGTTGGCGTAACCATAGGTCTGCTCGTTGAAGCTGGTCTGCTGGGTCAACATGGCCCGGGTCAGCCGGTAGACGTCCGCCTCCGGCGTGGCGGCATTGGTCACCAGGGTGGCCGCGATGGCAAAGGTGGGGGTCGCCTTCAGGTTGCCGGGATAGATGCGGGCAGGCACCTGGCTGCGCTGGTAGTACTTGACCCCCTTGAGCAGCTGATCCCGAATATCTCCCTCGATGGGCAGAAAGTGGATGGCGCAGCGCTTGGTGGTATCGAGCACGATCCGGTTCGGGTGTCCCATCACCAGACCGTAGGCATCTATCTGTTTGCTGCAGAGTGCCTCCGCCAGATTGCCTGCGCTCTTCAGATCGAGTTCCTGCTCCTTTGCTCCCAACAGGTTGAACAGGGCCAGGGCCGTCTGGCGAGTGCCCGAGCTCTTCAGCCCCATGTCGATGGGCGCCAGCTTGAGCTGCGCCAGCGTGGTGATGTCACCATCCGCCCGCACCACTATGGTGAAAGGCTCGGCGTGGGTGGCGAAGATGGCTCTGAGCTCTGGCTGCGGCTGGCTGGCATAAGGCCCCAGGCCTCGGCTGGCCTGATAGAGCCAGTCCGATTGCACCAGGGCATAGGGTATCTGCCCAGCCTGCAACTGGCGCAGATTCTCGATGGAACCTGAGGTGGCCTGCAGCTTGCATTGCAGCTCGGGGTCACTCTTGTTGGCCAGCCGGCAGAACTCTTTGGCGACCTGATGATAGATCCCCTGCTCACCGCCGGTGGCGATGATCATTGGACTGGCCAGCAGCGGCAGCGGCCACAGCAGGGCGAGCAACGACCCGAGTCTGTTCATGAGATCTCCTTGCTGGCGTAACCGTCTATGCCCCAGCTGCGCAGGGTGTCGATATCCTGGATCTCGCCGGCTTCTGCCAGCAGGGTGTAGCCCGCACTGTGCAGGCATTGGGCCACCAGATTCCAGTAAAGAGGAGCCTGGGTTGGCTGGCAGCTGATGAAGACGGGACTGATGGGGTCGAGCTGATTGAAGGTGTCGTTGGTCATGGGAATGGCGCTGAACGCCATCTCGACGCCCTGTTCCTGCAAGGTGGCGAGCCGTTCTGCCCCGAGGGGCGGGAAGTTTGCCAGATCCCAGCGCCAGTCGAGGGTCTTGCCTCTGCCCTTGGCCAGCAGCGAGGCGAATTGCGCCCAGTCAGCATGATTTAGCAGGCTGAGGGGCAGTTGCAGCCCCTCCACCGGATGGTGCAGCCAGAGATCGAGCAGGTGCTGGATCTCGTCCGGCGAGCTCTCCTGCGAGGGAGGTAGGGTGGGGATGAGGCGGCTGTAGAGGCGGATGCTGCCCTGGGTGGAGAAGAAATGCTGTTGTTGCAGGCCGTCTCCCCCCTCGGTCAAGCCCAGCAGGGGCTGAGGGGCTGTCGTCGCCTGCTGCTTGCCGAGCTGGGTGATCTTGAGCCGCTGTTGCAGCAGATCCCGCTTGCGCTCCGAGACCAGCTGGTTGACCGAGATGACCAGCTCCTTGAGCTCCTGCAGCCAGGGAGAATCCAGATTGCCGCTGAACTGGCGTTTGCGGATCCTGACCAGTTGCTGGTTGATGAGTTCGAGGGGGCGCAGCAGGCGGCCGCATACCCAGGAGATCACCAGAGTGAACACCAGTAGGCCGGCGAGCAGGGCCAGGCCGGTACGGCTGATGGCATTCCACAGGTGTTGATAGGCGTAGCCTTTGTGTCCCTCGAGCGTGAGGGTGCCCAGCATGCGCCAGCCATCGGTCAACTCCTGCTCAATCTTGACCGGCGGCATGTCGATAACGAAAGGGAGCCAGCTCGGCACATTCTGCTGCGCTGTGTGAAAGACCTTCTGGAACAGCAGTTGACCGTCGGGGTCCAGCAGGGTGACCGAGCTGACGAAGCCGCCGTCGAACATGGCGTTGACTATGGTTTCGGCCAGCACCTTGTCATCGTTGAGCAGGGTGCCTTGCAGCACCAGGCCGAGGGCCGTGATGGCCGTTTCCAGGTTGGCCGACATCTGGTCGAGGATGGACTGACGTACCGTGGTGACCTCTAGCATGAACAACAGGGCGGCACCGATAACGAACAGGATCAGGATGATTCGGTTTAACAGTTTTGCTAACGACATATCCACTCCATGGAAAAGTTATCGCAACATCATGAAACCTTGGGTCAAACACAATCGGACCCGGTTCTTAAAAATAGGAAAAAAATGGTTAAAAAAGACGATCATTTCTGCCCATAGCGGAATGTTATGCATAAAATGTGAGGTTCATGCAGATTGCTATGAACTAATTGTGAGTATTTAGGTCAAACAATCAGTTTTATACGGTTCTATAGCAAACAGACTGACCACTAACACCCTTGGATCTAATGACAGGATAGCGGATGAAACGTCTCCGTCCCTTGGTAGCACAGGCTGCCAATTGGGAACCCCCGGTTCCCCGCAAGCATTTTTACGCCATGTTACTGCTCACGGCCATGACGCTGTCAGCGGTAGCCATATTGCCGGCACCAGGTGACATCCTGGAGCGGCCATTGCGTCTGGAGTTGCCCATTGCCACCAACGGCACGGCAACCAACGAAGACAATACGGATTTTAACGACATCCCGGATCATGAGCTGGTGGAAGCCGCGACCCCGGAAGATGACATCCCGACCGATGCCACTCCCCAGTGGCAGGACTACAGGGTGCGCAACGGTGAAAACCTGACCACCATCTTCAACAACCTGGGGCTCTCGACCACCACTCTCTACAAGGTGCTGGATGCGGATGGCCAAAACAATCTGGCCCGCCTCAAACCCGGTCAGACCATAGAGTTGCTGATCGATCAGGACAACATACTGCAACAGATGAAGATTCGTCTGAACATCAAGCAGACCCTGATCCTGGAGCGCACCGATGACACCTACAGCGCCAGCATGCTCAATGAAGAGGTGCAGTGGCAGCAGAAGAGTTATGACGGCGTCATCAACGGCAGCTTCTATGTCAGTGCCCGCAATGCGGGGATCCCGGCCAACCACATCCAGAAGATTGCCAACCTGTTCCAGTGGCGGTTGAATTTCGCCAAGGATCTGAAAAAGGGCGACAAGTTCAAGGTGCTGGTCCGTCAGGAGACGGTCGAGGGCAAGAGCACGGGCAACACCCAGTTGCTGGGGGTCGAAGTGTTCAATCAGGGGCAGGGCGTCTCGGCCTGGTTGTCGGAAGATGGCAACTATTATGATGGCCAGGGCAACAGCCTGGAGCGCGGTTTCCGCCGCTATCCGACCCACAGCCGTTATCGGGTCAGCTCCAGCTTCAACCCGAATCGTCGCCACCCGATCACAGGTCAGGTTCGCCCTCACGAGGGCACCGACTTTGCCCTGCCGGTGGGCACGCCTGTATTGGCTACCGGTGACGGTGTCGTGCTCAAGGCCACCAGTCACCCGCTGGCCGGTACCTATGTGGTGATCAAGCACGGTCGTACCCTGATGACCCGTTATCTGCACCTGAGCAAGTTGCTGGTGAAAACCGGCCAGAAGGTGAAAATGGGCGACAAGATTGGGCTCTCCGGCAACACGGGCCGTTCCACCGGTGCTCACCTGCACTACGAGGTGCGGATCAACAACCGCCCGGTCGATGCCATGAAGGTCAAGCTGCCGATGGCGGAGCCGCTCTCCGGCAAGGCCAAGCGCCAGTTCCTCGCCAAGGTGAAGAGCTATCGCAAGGAGATGGAGGCAGGCTGAGGCCGGTTTCCAGCCGAATAGAAAAAGGCCCCGCCACATTGGCGGGGCCTTTTCGTTGGCGCCATGGGCGGATCAGTAACCCTTGTCGAAGTCTATCTTGCCGTCCAGCGGCTGACCGTCGATAAAGCGGATGTAGTTGCGCACGAAGATCTGGGCCACATCATCGGGGAAGCTGTAGGCGCTGTTGTGCGGGGTGATGATGAGGTTGGGCTGGCCCCAGAGCGGGCTGTCTGCGGGCAGGGGCTCCTGCTCGAACACGTCCAGCACCGCCATGCCCAGCTTGCCGGTACGCAGGGCGGTCAGCAGATCGCCTTCGTTGATGGCATTGCCGCGACCGACGTTGAACAGGATGGCGCCCGGTTTGCAATGTTCGAAACGGGAGGCGGTAAACAGATGATGGGTCTCGCGGGTGGCGGGCAGGACACTGACGATGACGTCGGCCTGGGCCAGCATCTTGTTCAGCGCTGGCAGCTGATACACCTGATCGAAACCGGCCCGCTCACGGCCGCTGCGACTGACGCCGAGCACCTTCATGCCAAAATGCTTGCCGGTGTGGGCCAGGTGCTGGCCTATGCTGCCGGTCCCCAGGATCAGCAGGGTGCGCCCCTTTAGCCCCTGATACGGGTGGCTCTGCCACAGCCGCTGCTTCTGCTGCTCCCGGTAGAGCGGCAGCTGGCGCATCAGGCTGAGCAGGTGACCGAACACGTACTCGCTCATCAGCGGGCCGAAGATGCCGCGCACATTGGTGAGTTGATAATCGCGGCGGCAGCTGGCATCCAGCAGCACGTCGACGCCGGCATAGGTGGACTGGAACCAGCTCAGCTTGTTGGCCCTGGCTAGCAGCGGCTTGGCCCGCGCCGGCTCGGCCATCAGTATGTGAGCCTCTCCGATCAGTTTCTCGGCCTCGCTCTGGCTGTCGGCTCTCAGAATGCGCAAATGGGGGAGATGGGCCGCCTTGAGCAGGCGCTCGTAGTGCGCGTTGTCCTGGCTGAGCAAAAGAAGGGTACGTTGACTCATACTCTTGTTCCTTATCAGATTTGCGGCGCGGGAGAGAGGCCGCTCTGTGTTTATCTTACCCGAGTTGATCGGGCAAGATAGTCGACCGGGCCGCTTTATTCGTTTTCGCGCGGCCCCTCGTGGGCTACAATCTGCCCCACATTTTGCAAAGGATCCGACTCCAGTGTTTGGTGACAAGTTTTATAAGCGACTGGCCGAGCTACAGCCTTGGCAACAGACCGTCTACACCCTGGCGCTGGCGGAGCGCATGTACCCCAACTATGCGCTGTTTGCCCAGGCATCCGGCTTCGGCGATGCCAAGGCGTTTCGCAACGCGCTGGATCAGATGTGGAACTACCTGACGGTAAAGGGATCCCGCGTCAATCTGGGGGCCATCCTGGAGGCGTTTGAAGTCTACATTCCGGAGCCAGGCAAGTTTGAATCCTACGGTGCCTATCCGGCGCTGGATGCCTGCGTGGCGCTGGGTTGTGCCTACAACTCGGTGATCTGCCGGGTCGGCGAAGAAGCCGAAGACGCCAGCCATGCCTCAGTGGGAACCGTGGCCGGTTTCATCGAGATGCTGGAAGAGCGCGACATGACCGAAGAGGAACTCTACGAGCACGAGTACATCGAGGCCGAGCTGGAGTTTCAGGTCGAGCTGCTCAAACGGGTGGCCCACGAGCGTGACAGCGACCGCATCCTGGCGATCAGGGCATTTGCGGCCCAGGACGGTGTTTCCAACATAGGCATCAGCCTGGACGAGTGACATCGCCACGGGATCTGTCGAAAACGTCCCCATAGAAAAAAGCTCCCGTCGGGAGCTTTTTTTATACCTGCTCCCTTCTCATGCCCGTTCTTCGGTGAGCGGTCTGACGCTCAGCACGGGGGCGGCATCTATGCCATCGGCATTCATCATGGCCGAGATACGCTGCAGGGAGGAGAGCAACAGCCCCTGCTCCCAGATTTCCAGCGCCTGAAAACGCTGGATGAAGCTCTCTTGCAGCGGGGTCGGCGCCTGGGCCAGCAGGGCACGGCCTGCGTCAGTGAGTGTCGCGTGGACCTTGCGCTTGTCGGTTTCACTGCGAATGCGCTGCACCAGCTGGCGGCTCTCGAGACGGTCCATGATGGTGGTCGCGGTAGCCTGGCTCATGTTGGTGTGATCCGCCAACTGACGCATGGAGATCTGCCCCAGCTCGTTGATCCCCTTGAGCAGCAAGAGCTGCGGCGATGTCAGCCCGGCTTCCTTGATCAAGCGCTTGGAGTGCATATCGATGGCACGAATAATCTGGCGCAGTGCGACCAGCACTTCATCATGTTTTTCCATGGGATCTGAGTCATTGGGGGGCTGTTGAGAGGCGCAAAATTCTCCGCCTAATTCCTCATCAGGTCAATATGGTTTTTGGTCTAATGATTTCTGCTCTAATGATTTTTGTGTTAGGTTGTCCGCCGTTTTCCGGATTTTAACCCGACATTTGAGGAGCGAGATGATGAATAACGATCTGGACATCAAGTCTCTGGTTGCCGAGCTACGGGTGGTCAGAGTGCGTTACGAACTGCCTGACACCTCGGCTTTCGTGCGTTATCAGCCCGCCTATGACGAAGACCCCAACACCCTCAAGGTGCACCACTATGATGGTGAGCTTCCCCTCTCCTGTAGCGAGACTGGTGCTTTCAACCTAAAGGAGTTGGTGAACGAATTACGTTATGCCTATGTGCTGGTCCACCTCTTTCCCGACGAGAGCGCCATGAACTTCTACCTGACCGGTCTGGATACCGGCCTGGCCCAGCTGGAGTTCATCGGCGGTTCCTATGACTTCAACCGGCTCTGGATCACCAGCGGCATCTCCAATCTGGGCGTGCCCATGGCCATCTTCCTTGGCAAGCGCCACGCCGTGAATGGCCAGCCTTCCGTCACCTTGGTGGACCATCGTGAACTGGCCGCGGGTCGCATGGTCTATCGCGCCATCGGTGGTGCCGGTGAGCATGTGGGCGAAGACTTTTTCAACAACGACTAAGGAGGCCCGATGAGAGCAACCAAAGGGCTATTGAAAGGCCTCAACCCGACCATGGCCATGACGGCGCTCACTGTCATCACCCTGTTCCTGCTGTTTGGCGTATTCGTGCCCGAAACGGCCGCCGCCTGGTTCGTCGGCGCCAAGGATCAGATCATTGCCGGGTTCAAGTGGTACTACATTCTGGTGGTCGCCCTGTTCCTGTTCTTCGCCGTCTATCTGATGTTCAGCCGTTTCGGCAGCATACGGCTGGGTGACGACGACCAGGTACCGGAGTTCGGCTACTTTGCCTGGTTCTCCATGCTGTTCAGCGCCGGCATGGGTATAGGGCTGGTGTTCTGGAGCATAGCCGAGCCCATGAACCACCTGCAGGGCAATCCCTTCATCACCGAAGGCATGACCCCGGAGGCGGCCCAGATCGCCATGCGTCTCACCTTCTTCCATTGGGGCCTGCACCCCTGGGCCATCTATGTGATCGTCGGCCTGTCGCTGGCTTTCTTCAGTTACCGTCGCAAGCTGCCGCTGGCCATTCGCTCCGTGCTCTATCCCATTCTAGGCGAGCGGATCTACGGCTTCTGGGGCCATGCCGCCGACGTGCTGGCGGTGTTCGGTACCGTGTTCGGGGTGGCGACCTCCCTCGGTCTCGGCGTCTCCCAGATGAATACCGGCCTCAACCAGATGTTCGGCATGGCGGTGTCTCAGTCCAATCAGCTCTGGCTCATCGGCGGCATCAGCCTGATCGCGACCCTGTCGGCGGTCTCTGGCGTGGGGCGCGGGGTCAAGCTGCTCTCCGAGCTCAACATCTGGCTGAGCGTGTTCGTGCTCGGCCTCTTCCTGGTGCTGGGGCCGACCACCTATATCCTCAACGCCTATGTGCAGAACATCGGCGACTACCTGCAAAACATCGTCAAACTCAGCTTCTGGACCAACACCGAGGCCAACGGCACCTCGGCCTGGCAATCGAGCTGGACCGCATTTTACTGGGGCTGGTGGATCGCCTGGGCGCCGTTTGTCGGCATGTTCATCGCCCGCATCTCCAAGGGGCGCACCATACGTGAGTTCGTGCTCGGCGTGCTGCTGGTGCCCTCGCTGCTCGGCATGTTCTGGCTGACGGTGTTCGGCGGTACGGCCATGAATCTGGAGCTGTTCGGCGGCGGTGGCGTGGTGGCTGCGGTCAATAAAGATGTGACCCTGGCGCTCTACCAGACGGTAGAACTGCTGCATTGGGAGACCTTCGGCTGGATTGCCAAGGGGGTGCTGACCTTGCTGATCTGTACCTACTTCATCACCTCCAGCGACTCGGGCACGCTCGTCATCACGACTCTGCTCTCCATCGGCGATCAGGATCCTCCGGTGCTGCACCGCGCCATCTGGGGTCTGGGGCAGGGGCTGGTGGCGGCCATCCTGCTGGTGTCCGGCGGACTGGCGGCCCTGCAGGCGGCCAGCATCATAGCCGCGCTGCCCTTCTCGCTGATCATGCTGGCCATGTGCTACTCGCTGATGCTGGGGCTCAAGCAGGAGAGCCAGCACCAGTTCGAGTACCGGCAGAAGCTCAAGCGTCATCCCGGCTCGGTCAACCTGAGCCTGCTGGATCGCATAGGCCCGGCCTGACCACGCAGTGGCAAAGAGTGCAAAACGAAAGGGGAACCGCGAGGTTCCCCTTTTTCATTGTTATTTCCTGTGCTCGGCGGCCGATCACAGCATCTGCTTGAGGCGATAGAGCAGATCCAGCGCCTGGCGGGGGGTCAGCTCGTCCGGGCGCACCGCCTCCAGCTCATCCACCACAGGATGGGACTGGGGGGCCAGCGTCACCGGCGTCGGGCGTGTTTCACCTGCGGCCGGAGGCGTGGCGCTTTCGAGCTCCGCCAGCTTGTGGCGGGCCTGATGGATCACCGATTTCGGCACTCCCGCCAGCGCTGCGACCTGCAGGCCGTAGGAGCGGCTGGCCGCCCCCTCCTGCACCGCGTGCATGAAGGCGATGGTGTCGCCGTGCTCGACCGCGTCCAGATGGACGTTGGCCAGCCCCTCGATCAGCTCCGGCAGCCGGGTCAGCTCGAAATAGTGGGTGGCAAACAGGGTGTAGGCGCCAATCTTGCTCGCCAGCTGTTCGGCGCAGGCCCAGGCCAGCGAGAGGCCGTCGTAGGTGCTGGTGCCGCGGCCAATCTCGTCCATCAGCACCAGACTGCGGGCGGTGGCGTTGTTGAGGATATTGGCGGTCTCTGTCATTTCCACCATAAAGGTGGAACGGCCGGAGGCGAGATCGTCCGACGCCCCGATGCGGGTGAAGATGCGGTCTATGGGGCCGATGCGGGCGCTGTCGGCGGGCACGAAGGCACCGATGTGGGCCAGCAGCACGATCAGCGCGGTCTGGCGCATATAGGTGGATTTACCGCCCATGTTGGGACCTGTGATGATCAGCATCCGGCGCTCCCGCTCAAGCCGGATGGGGTTGGCGATAAAGGGATCGCTCATCACCTGCTCCACCACGGGGTGGCGGCCCGCCTCGATGATGATCTGATCCTCGTCGATAAGTCGCGGGCAACGGTAGTCCAGGGTCTCGGCCCGCTCCGCCAGGTTGGCCAGCACGTCCAGCTCCGCCAGCGCGGACGCCGACTCCTGCAGATCGCCGAGATGGGGCAGCAGGGTGTCGAGCAGCTCCTCGTACAGCCGTTTCTCCAGCGCCAGCGCCTGAGCCTGGGCCGTGAGCACCTTGTCCTCGTACTTTTTCAGCTCGTCTATGATGTAGCGTTCGTTGTTCTTGAGGGTCTGGCGGCGTATGTAGTGGGCTGGCACCAGATGGCTGTTGGCCCGGCTCACCTCGATATAGAAGCCGTGCACCCTGTTGTAGCCCACCTTGAGGGTGTTGATGCCGGTCAGCTGCTTCTCGCGCTCCTCGATGCGGGCCAGGCTGGCGGTGGCGCCGTTGGCCAGATCCCGCAACTCGTCCAGCTCCTGGTTGAAGCCGTCACGGATGACGCCGCCATCGCGGATCAGTACGGGTGGCACCTCCATCACGGCGCGCTCCAGCAGGTCGAGCAGCTCGGGGAAGGTGCTGGCGCGCTCGGCCAGTTGCTGCACCGCCTCGTGCTGGTTATCCGCCAGCAGGCGCTGTAGCTCGGGCAGCTGGGCGAATGCCTGCCGCAGCCGGGTGAGGTCGCGCGGGCGGGCGGAACGCAGAGCGAGGCGAGCCAAGACGCGTTCCACGTCGCCTACCTGACGCAGCAGGTTGCCCAGCTCGTCGTAGAGGTTCTGCTCGATCAACTCCTTGATGGTGCTCTGGCGACCCTTGAGGATCACCCGATCGCGGATCGGCTGATGGATCCAGCGCTTGAGCAGGCGACTGCCCATGGGGGTGGCGGTGCGATCCAGCACATCGCTCAGGGTATTTTCATACCCTCCCGCCAGATTCTGGGTCAGCTCCAGGTTGCGGCGGGTGGCGGCATCCATGATGACGGCGTGATCGGGCTGCTCGAGGCGCACGCTGCGGATGTGGGGCAGGGCGGTACGCTGGGTGTCCTTGACGTACTGCATCAGGCAACCTGCGGCGCACAGGGCTGTCTCGCTCTGGTCGACCCCAAAGCCCACCAGATCCTGAGTGCCGAACTGCTGGCACAAGAGGGTGCGGGCTGTGCCCAGCTCAAACTCCCACTCGGGGCGACGGCGCAGGCCGCGGCGACCCTCGACGTGCTGCAAAAACGCGAAGGATTCGGGATAGAGCAGCTCAGCCGGGTTGGTGCGTTGCAGCTCCGCCAGCAGCGTCTCTTCCTTATCGAACTGGTTGATGAAGAAGCGGCCGGAGCCGATGTCCATGGTGCCGTAGCCGAAGCGGCGGCCATCGTGATAGACGGCGGCGATCAGGTTGTCCTGTCGCTCGCTGAGCAGCGCCTCGTCGGAGACCGTGCCCGGTGTGATGATGCGGATGACCTTGCGCTCCACCGGCCCCTTGCTGGTGGCAGGATCCCCCACCTGCTCGCAGATGGCGGCGGATTCACCGAGCTGTATCAGCTTGGCCAGATAGCCCTCGATGGCGTGATAGGGGACGCCCGCCATGGGAATGGGGCTGCCCGCCGACTGGCCGCGCTTGGTCAGGGAGATATCGAGCAGCTGGGAGGCCTTGCGGGCATCGTCGTAGAACAGCTCGTAGAAGTCGCCCATCCGGTAGAACAGCAGTATCTCCGGGTTCTCGGCCTTGAGGCCAAGGTACTGCTGCATCATGGGCGTGTGGGCGCTCAGATTGGCGCCGCTGGCTTGGTATTGTGC
Organism: Aeromonas bestiarum; assembly: GCF_000819745.1. Lineage (GTDB taxonomy): Bacteria > Pseudomonadota > Gammaproteobacteria > Enterobacterales > Aeromonadaceae > Aeromonas > Aeromonas bestiarum. The sequence goes on from NZ_CDDA01000006.1 coordinate 223,969, forward strand.
TGTCATGTTCTATTCCAGAAGGGGCCTCTGCGGGCCTGGGTCTGCGGTGATGAGCTCTGAACGAATGGAGGCCATTCTACACATAAGCGCCGCCGCAGTGGAGGCATGGCTTCCATGGTGCTGTCGGCATAGTCGGCAAGCCCTGGCAGGCGGCGCCTGCGCGACTGGGCCCCAGAGCCGCACATCAGTGCCGCGACGGGGGCGGTCGGGTTCTGCCCTGCCGCGGTTGCGGGCGACAGGATCGGGATCGCATAATGTGCCTCTTGAGCGGATCAGAAGGAGCCGGGATGAAACTGGATGCTGAAATAGAGCAGCTCGCCACCGAGCTGGGCCTGGCCCTGAGCCAGCGTGGCTGGCTGGCGGCTACCGCCGAATCCTGTACCGGTGGCGGGGTGGCTACGGCCATCACCGACATAGCCGGCAGCTCCGGCTGGTTCGATCGCGGCTTTGTCACCTACACCAATGAGGCCAAGCAGCAGATGCTGGGGGTGAGCGACCAGAGCCTGCGGGAGCAGGGCGCCGTGAGCGAGGCCGTGGTGCTGGAGATGGCCCGTGGCGCGCTGGCGAACTCGTCGGCCGCCATCAGCGTGGCCATTAGCGGCATCGCGGGCCCCGGCGGCGCCACAGAGGACAAACCGGTCGGCACCGTCTGGTTCGCCTGGGCGGATCGCAGTGGTCGTCATCACTCCCTGTTGGCCCGGTTCGACGGGGACAGGCGGCAGGTACGCCAGCAGGCGGTCAGGCAGGCCCTGGCCGGTCTGTTGGCTCTGCTCAGATAAATTGGGCTTGATACTGTATGAATAGACAGTATACTTAGCCCAACTTCACTTCTTACTCACGATTTCCAGCGGAGATTGGCATGGATCAGAACAAACAGAAGGCACTGGCGGCTGCGCTGGGTCAGATTGAAAAGCAGTTCGGCAAAGGCTCCATCATGCGTCTGGGCGACAGCAAGACCATGGATATCGAAGCCATCTCTACCGGTTCCCTCTCTCTGGACGTGGCGCTGGGCATCGGTGGCCTGCCGTGTGGTCGTATCGTCGAGATCTACGGCCCGGAATCTTCCGGTAAAACCACCCTCACCCTGCAGGTGATTGCGGAAGCCCAGAAGAAGGGCAAGGTCTGTGCCTTCATCGATGCGGAACACGCCCTCGACCCCATCTATGCGGCCAAGCTGGGCGTCAACGTCGACGACCTGCTGATCTCCCAGCCGGATACGGGTGAGCAGGCGCTGGAAATCTGCGACATGCTGGTGCGCTCCAACGCGGTTGACGTCATCATAGTCGACTCGGTGGCGGCCCTGACCCCGAAAGCGGAAATCGAAGGCGAGATGGGTGACTCCCACGTCGGCCTGCAGGCTCGTCTGATGTCCCAGGCACTGCGCAAGCTGACCGCCAACATCAAGAACGCCAACTGCCTCTGTATCTTCATCAACCAGATCCGGATGAAGATCGGCGTCATGTTTGGCAGCCCGGAAACCACTACCGGTGGTAACGCGCTCAAGTTCTACGCCTCCGTGCGTCTGGATATCCGTCGCATCGGCGCCATCAAGGAAGGCGACGAAGTGGTCGGTAACGAGACCCGCGTCAAGGTGGTCAAGAACAAGGTTGCCCCTCCCTTCAAGCAGGCTGAATTCCAGATCTTCTACGGTGTCGGTATCTCCAAGGAGGGCGAGCTGGTGGATCTGGGTGTCAAGCACAAGCTGATCGACAAGGCCGGAGCCTGGTACAGCTACAACGGCGAGAAGATCGGTCAGGGCAAGGCCAACGTGATGAAGCTCTTCTCCGAGAACAAGGCGATGGCGGCCGAGGTCGAAGCCAGACTGCGTGAGCTGCTGCTCTCCGGTGATGCGCCGGCCGAGAAGCCGGTGGCGGCTGACGCTGACGAGCTCGAAGCCGAAAGCGAACAAGAGTTCGAATAAGGAACAAAGGAAGGCCGGGTTGATACCCGGCCTTGTTATTTATGCTTGATGAATCTGCTGACGAGTCTGTCGAACTCACCTTTGAAGAGCAGCTGGCGGCGGCCCGAGCCTTTGCCATGCGCAGTCTGGCCCGCCGCGAGAGCGCCGAGTCCGAGCTGGCCAACCGGCTGCGCAAGCAGGGTTTCAATAACGAGGTGATCGAGGCGGTACTCGACTACTGTCGCGGCTACAACTGGGTCGATGACGAGCGTTATGGCGCCATGGCGGTACGAGCCGGTGCGACCAAGGGGCAGGGGCCCATCAAGATCCGCTTCGATCTGCGCCGCAAGGGACTGAGTGATGCACAGATAGAGGCCGCCTTCGAACAGCCCGAGCTGGACTGGTTCGAGCTGGCACTCGCGTTGCTGCAACGACGGGCCAGGGTCAGTGATCTGGGGGATTTCAAGCTGCGGATGAAGTGGATCAAGTATCTGCTGGGACGCGGGTTCAACCAGGATCAGGCTCGTTATGCCATCGCAGCCATGATGGAGCAGAGTGCCTAGCGTGGCGTTTGCCACTGACGGTTGAATGGGTCGCCAGGAAAACGGCTTGAAGAGGGGGTCTGAGCTGCTCTTTGCCATGGTCATCGCGCCTGGCTTCACCACTCTGGCGGTGGAGAGGGTTGCCGCCCCATGGCCTTCGCCGCCCGGCGCTTCTCCTGAACGCCCCCAGGTGAGCGCTTTTTCTTTTACTGTGGTTGCATTGCACTGGCTCCTTGCCAGCGATCTGGCCCGCAAGGGCCATCAATGCCATCGGCCGTGCCGCCTAGCGTCATTCGCTTGCGATTTAGCCATGGCTGGCCGAATCGCCGACATGCTGCCGGGTGATAGCCCCTCGGATTTAAGCCTGAAAATTCTCCCGCTGCTGACCGCATTTCCCCGCTAAAAACGGCAGGTTTGCCTCCCTTGTCTGCCAACACGGCGTTATGCGCGCTTTTTCACCCGTCACGGGCTGGTACGTTTTACTTTACCCCGCAGAAAACTTACATTAATGCGGTTAAAAGTCCGTATTCGAATCAAGCAGGATTTTCCATGTATATGTCCACGTCAGAGTTACGCTCAGCGTTCCTCGAGTATTTCCGCTCCCAGGGGCACCAGGTTGTCTCCTCCAGCTCGCTGGTGCCGCATAACGACCCGACCCTGTTGTTCACCAACGCAGGCATGAACCAGTTCAAGGATGTATTCCTTGGCGCCGACAAGCGTGCCTACAACCGCGCCACCACGGCCCAGCGTTGCGTGCGGGCTGGCGGCAAGCACAATGACCTGGAAAACGTCGGCTATACCGCGCGTCACCACACCTTCTTCGAGATGCTGGGCAACTTCAGCTTCGGTGACTACTTCAAGCAGGATGCCATCCGTTTTGCCTGGGAATTCCTGACCGGGACCCTCAAGCTGCCCAAAGAGCGCCTGCTGGTAACCGTGTATGAAACGGATGATGAAGCCTTTGACATCTGGGCAAAGGAAATGGGTGTGCCGGTCGAGCGCATAGTGCGCATCGGCGACAACAAGGGCGCTCCGTTTGCTTCCGATAACTTCTGGCAGATGGGTGATACAGGTCCGTGCGGCCCCTGCACCGAGATATTCTATGACCACGGCGATCACCTCTGGGGTGGCCCTCCCGGTTCACCGGAAGAGGATGGCGACCGTTTCATCGAGATCTGGAACGTGGTGTTCATGCAGTTCAACCGTCAGGTCGATGGCACCATGGAACCTCTGCCCCGTCCGTCCGTGGATACCGGCATGGGGCTGGAGCGTATCTCCGCCATCATGCAGGGTGTGCACTCCAACTATGAAATCGACATCTTCCAGGCGTTGATCAAGAAAGCCGCCGAGATAGTCGGCACCACGGATCTGAACAACCAGTCCCTGCGGGTCATCGCCGATCACATTCGTTCCTGCGCCTTCCTGGTGGCGGACGGTGTCATGCCATCCAACGAAGGGCGTGGTTATGTGCTGCGTCGCATCATTCGCCGCGCCGTGCGTCACGGTCGCAAGCTGGGCGCCACCGACGTCTTCTTCTACAAGCTGGCCGCCGAACTGGCCGTGCAGATGAAAGACGTGGCGGTCGAGCTGATCGCCCAGCTGCCGCTGGTCGAGCGCGTGCTGCGCATCGAGGAGGAGCAGTTCGTCCGTACCCTGGATCGCGGCCTGCTGTTGCTGGAAGACGTGCTGACCAACCTGGGCGATGCCAAGATCATCCCGGGCGAGGTGGTGTTCAAGCTGTATGACACTTATGGCTTCCCGGCAGATCTCACCGCCGACGTGGTGCGCGAGCGCGAGATCGGTATCGACGAAGAGGGCTTCAACGCCGAGATGGAGAAGCAGCGCGCCCGTGCGAAAGAGGCCTCCAGCTTCGGTGTGAACTACAACGAAGTGCTCAAGCTCGACTTCGAGACCCCGTTCACCGGGTACAAGCAGCTGAGTCAGAAGACGACAGTCGTCGGCATCTACAAGGATGGCGTCGAAGTGAACGGCCTCATCTCAGGTGAAGAAGCCGTGGTCGTGCTGGCCGAAACCCCCTTCTACGCCGAGTCCGGTGGTCAGGTGGGTGACAGCGGCATCCTCAAGGTGGATGACGGCATCTTTGCCGTGACCGATACCCAGAAAGCGGGCAAGGCCATCATTCACAAGGGATATCTGGAGCTGGGCACCCTGGAGAAGGGTGCCGAGGTCGAAGCCGTGGTCGATGGCGAGCGCCGTCAGGCCGTGGCTCTGAACCACTCTGTGACTCACCTGCTGCACGCCGCCCTGCGTCAGGCGCTGGGTGATCACGTGACCCAGAAAGGGTCTCTGGTGGGCGCCGAGCGCATGCGCTTTGACTTCTCCCACTTCGAAGGCCTGACCATGGCGACCATTCGCCGGGTCGAAGAGCTAGTCAACGCCCAGATCCGTGCCAACCATGACGTCAACACCCAGGTGATGGATCTGGAAACGGCCAAGTCGGCCGGTGCCATGGCGCTGTTTGGCGAAAAATACGAAGACGACGTGCGCGTGGTGCGCATGGGCGACTACTCCACCGAGCTGTGTGGCGGTACTCACGCCAAGCGCACCGGTGACATCGGCTTCTTCAAGATCATCGCCGAGAGCGGCATTGCCGCCGGCGTGCGTCGTATCGAAGCCGTGACCGGCAAGGGTGCCATCGATTTCATGCACCAGCTGGGTGAGCAGATCGAAGAGGCTGCGGCTCTGGTGAAGGGGGATCAGTTCTCCATCGCCGACAAAGTGCGCCAGATGCTGGACAAGTCCAAGATGATGGAGCGCGAGCTGGAGCAGCTCAAGGCCAAGCTGGCGGCTCAGGCCGGTAGCGACCTGCTGAGTCAGGTGATCGAGATCAATGGCCGGAAGGTGCTGATCGCGGCGCTGGAAGGGGCCGATCCCAAGTCACTGCGCGGCATGCTGGACGAGCTGAAGAACCAGATGAAGTCCGGTGTCGTGCTGCTGGCAACCAGCAGCGATGACAAGGTCAACCTGATCGCCGGCGTGACCAGCGATTTGACCGGCAAGGTCAAGGCCGGTGAGCTGGTCAATCTGGTGGCCCAGCAGGTGGGCGGCAAGGGCGGTGGTCGTCCCGACATGGCGCAGGCGGGTGGTACCCAGCCGGAAGCCGTGCCTGCGGCGCTGCAATCTGTTCACTCCTGGCTGGAAGAGCGCCTGTAATCGGGCGAGGTGATCTGTGGCACTCTATGTACAGAAGTACGGCGGCACCTCGGTCGGCACGTTGGAGCGGATCGAGGCGGTGGCTGAGCGGGTTCAACTGACCCGCGCCCAGGGACACGATGTGGTGGTGGTTGTCTCCGCCATGTCGGGCGAAACCAACCGGTTGCTGGGCATGGCCCAGCAGTTGGATCCTGATGCCAACCGGCGCGAGATGGATGTGCTGGTTTCCACCGGTGAGCAGGTCACCATAGCGCTGCTGGCGATCGCGTTGAACAAACGCGGTTGTCCCGCGGTCTCGATGACCGGCGATCAGGTACGCATTCATACCGACTCCGCCTATGGCAAGGCGCGCATCAGCCACATAGATACCGAGCAGGTTCAGGCTGAACTGGGCGCGGGCAAGGTGGTGGTGATCGCCGGATTCCAGGGCCGTGACGAGCACAATGCCATCACAACGCTGGGGCGCGGTGGGTCGGATACCACGGCAGTGGCGGTGGCGGCTGCCATCAAGGCCGATGAATGCCAGATCTTTACCGATGTGGATGGGGTCTATACCACGGATCCGCGCATCGAGCCCAAGGCCCGTCGTCTCTCCACCATCACCTTCGAGGAGATGCTGGAGATGGCGAGCCTGGGGGCCAAGGTGCTGCAGATCCGTTCGGTGGAGTTCGCGGGCAAGTACCGCGTGCCACTAAGGGTGCTGTCGAGCTTTGTCGATGGAGAGGGAACCTTAATCACATATGGAGGTGAGAGGATGGAAGCTCCCCTGGTATCCGGGATTGCGTTCAATCGCAACGAGGCCAGCCTGACTATTCTGGGTGTGCCGGACCGGCCCACGGTGGCGGCGCAGATCCTGAATCCGATCAGCGATGCCAACATTGATGTCGACATGATAGTGCAGAACACCCTGGGCGATGGCACCGCCGATTTCACCTTCACGGTGAATCGCGATGACTATCGCCGGGCGCGCGCCCTGCTGGAGGAGACTGCCAGCGAGCTGGGGGCCGCCTGCGTGCAGGGCAACGGCGAGATAGCCAAGGTGTCCATCGTCGGCGTCGGCATGTGGAATCATCCTGGCGTCGCCCGCACCATGTTCAAGGTATTGGGCGAGGAGGGGATCAACATGCAGTTGATTTCCACCTCTGAAATCAAAATATCCGTGGTGATTGACGAGAAGTACCTGGAGCTGGCGGTGCGCGCGTTGCACGCCGCTTTCGGGCTGGATAATGAGCCTCATGAGCAGCCCTTGGGGAACAATCCCTGATTGATTTAGTTTCAACCATTTACCATATCGGTATCTTTGTAAGATAATGTCGCATATCGATATAAATACAAAACAGGATACAGGAGCAAGCGAATGCTTATTTTGACTCGTCGTGTAGGGGAAACCCTGATGATTGGTGACGAAGTGACTGTCACCGTACTGGGCGTTAAAGGCAATCAGGTTCGTATCGGTGTGAACGCACCGAAAGAGGTCTCCGTGCACCGCGAAGAGATCTACATGCGGATACAGGCCGAGAAAGTTCCGGGCCAACCGAATTTCTAAGCCGCATCGATAGCTGCTTGAAGGCGACACCTCTGTGTCGCCTTTTGTTTTTCCGTGCTCCGGAAATCGCCCTGCAAGGCACTAAACTGCGGGATAAGTACTGATATTGTTTGAATATTCCACGCTTTGACCAAATGCTGAGCGAACACGCTTTTTTCTCCAAAAAAGTGTTTGACTAAAAATCCCTGTGAAGTATTATCAGCCCCGCAAACGGAGAGGTGGCCGAGAGGCTGAAGGCGCTCCCCTGCTAAGGGAGTATGCGGCTTATACCCGCATCGGGGGTTCGAATCCCCCCTTCTCCGCCATTTGCGCCCGTAGCTCAGCTGGATAGAGTACCTGGCTACGAACCAGGTGGTCGGAGGTTCGAATCCTCCCGGGCGCACCATATTACGACTCAAGCAAGAGTCATGTGTTGACCGTCAGCAAGTCGACACTTTGGAAAAGGCTTACTGATAAGTAAGCTTTTTTTATCGTTTTAAATCAGGGCGCCCGTAGCTCAGCTGGA
>NZ_CDDA01000006.1:231784-258343 GCF_000819745.1 Aeromonas bestiarum
AATCCTCCCGGGCGCACCATTTTAGCAGTACCAAAAGTTTATGAGCGCCCGTAGCTCAGCTGGATAGAGTACCTGGCTACGAACCAGGTGGTCGGAGGTTCGAATCCTCCCGGGCGCACCATACAGACAGCCTCGACTCAGGTCGGGGCTGTTTTTTTATGGGCCGGATCTGGCGGGTAAAGGTCGACACCCCGCCGCAGGGCACCGTCAGGTATTGCCTCCCTTGCTCCTCTGTTCTTCTCCCGCTATCCCTCTGAATTCCTTGTCCTATCGCACCATGCGGCGTTCCTTTGCCCGGCAGCAATCCCGGTAAGTTCCGGCTCCCTGCTGCGTCCTGAGGCGCGCTGAGGGCACATGCTGAGGCGGGTGGAGACGAGGTGTGGATCTGCGGACAATAAAAAAGGATGCCGCAGCATCCTTTTTCAATTTCGGGTTGGAAACTCAGCTTTTCAGCCACTTGCGAATGCGGTTGGCATCGCCGATCGGGGTGCGCTTGCCCACCGAGTTGAGCAGCACTATGGCCAGCTCGCGGCTGTCCGGCTTGGCGCGCATCAGCAGGCAACGGCCCGCCTCGTCGGTGAAACCCGTCTTGGAGAGGCGCACATCCCAGTCCGGGTTCTTCACCAGCGGGTTGGTGTTGTTGAACATCAGGCTGTAGGCGGGGGTGCTGAAACGCATCTCCTTGTTGGTGTCCTGGGTGAACTCACGGATTAGCGGCTGGCGATAGGCGGCAGAGATGAGCCTGGCCAGATCCTGGGCAGTGGAGACGTTGCGCGTCGACAGGCCGGTGGAGTCGTAGAAACGGCTGTTGCGCATGCCAAGTTGCTTGGCCTTGTTGTTCATGGCGCGCACGAAGGCGGGGCGTCCACCGGGATAGTGGCGTGCCAGGGCCGAGGCCATCCGGTTCTCGGAGGACATCAGTGCCAGGTGCAGCGCATCGCGACGTGTTACTTTCGTGCCCATGCGCACCCGGGAATAGGTGTGCTTGATGGCATCCCTGTCATTCTGATCTATGGTCAGGATCTGGTTGAGATCCTGGCGAGCATCCAGCACCACCAGTGCCGTCATCAGCTTGGTGATCGAGGCGATCGGCCGTACCCGGGTGGCATTCTTCTGATACAGGGTCTTGCCTGTATTGACGTCCATCACCAGGGCGCTGCTCGATTGCAACTGCAGTTTGGCCGGGTTGGGGGCAGCCAATGCTGCTGGCAAGCCCAGCAGTCCAACCAATGCATATACCAGCGCGATTGCGCTAACCCGACACCGCATACTACCGACTCCGTTCACGTCGAAAAAAAGGCGCTAGATTCACTCATTTTTACCCCTGCTTTACAAGAGCACCAGAGAGTAATTCGCCATTATTTCGATAAAAAAAGGGCCATCCTGCGATGGCCCTTTCCATTTGTCTCAATCCCGTGGGGTGACGGTTTTGCGTTTGCTCAGCCAGCGCCAGATGAGGGCGACAACACCACCGACCAGCAGCACCAGCGGCAGGTAGAGAATGATGCTGAGGAACTGCGATTCGTACTGGGCCGCCAGCTTGGTGTGGCTCAGGTAGTAACCCAGGCTCACCAGCGGGGTGACCCACATGATGGAGCTGACCAGATTGACGATGAGGAAGCGCCCCTGCGGGATCTCGGTCGCCCCGACTATGTAGGGATAGACGGTGCGCACGAAGGCGATGTAGCGGGCGGTGATCAGGGTCAGGATGCCGTACTTGTTGAGCAGGTAGAACACCTTCTCCTTGTGCTTGTCGTCCATGTGGGACATCAGGCGATGGTACATGCGGGTATGACCCAGGAAGCGCCCTTGCATATAGCCGAACCAGGTACCGACGAAGGTGGCCAGGATCAGCAGTGGCACTATGCCAAGGGGGAGCACGTCCTGATAGATGAGCACACCCGTCAGGATGAGCAGGCTATCGCCGGGCAGGAAGGCGGTGGGGATGAACCCGTTTTCCAGCACAAGAAAAGTTAGCAACACGCCGCAGACCATGAAGGCCATCTTGGGATCCGACAGCATCGCCAGATCCTGATGCATAAAGGCGTGAGCCAGTTGGTAAAACTGCTCCATACTCACAAGCTCCGCTTAAATTAGCTGGGTTGATCGATCAAGGGCATGGCAAGCACCTTGTCGATGCGCAGACCATCCATGTCGACAATTTCCAGTTGCCACTGCTCCAGAGTCACCAGATCTCCGGTCTGAGGAACACGGCCAAGGAGCAGCATGATAAGCCCTCCGAGGGTGTGATAGTGATGTTTTTCTTCTTCCGGTAGCCGAACCAGTCCCAGGCAGTCCTTCAACTCCGGCAGGGGAATGAGGCCGTCGAGCAGCCAGCTGCCGTCGGTGCGCTGGAAGGCCCAGTTGTCATCGCTGTTATCCTGCTGGAAGTCACCCGCCAGCGTCTCCAGCAGATCCTGCTGGGTGACCAACCCCTGCAGCTCGCCGTATTCGTCCACCACCAGCACCATGTGCTCGGAGTGGGCGCGGAAGTGATTGAGCAGCTCCAGGCCATTGAGGGTCTCCGGCAACAGGCTGCCATCCTGGGTCAGGGCCGCCAGATCGATGGGTTCCCCCTTGATATAGGCGTGCAGCACCTTGTTGACGTTGAGTATGCCCACCAGATCCGAGAGGCTGCCATCGCAAACCGGGAAGAAGCTGTGGCGATACTCCACCAGCCGTTGCAGGTTCACCTCCAGCGGCAGGGCGAGATCCAGATAGCGGATGTCGCTGCGTGGCACCATCAGCGAGGAGAGGCTGCGCTCGTCGAGGCGGAACACATTGCGCAACATAGTGTGTTCGTGGTCTTCGATGATCCCGGCTTCGGAGCCCTCCACCAGCATGGCGTGGATCTCCTCCTGGGTCACGTTGGCCCCGCCATCCTGCCTGACGCGCAGGATGCGCAGGCTGGCCTTGGTGGAGGCTGACAGCAGCCAGACGAAGGGGCGGGTGATGGCCGCCAGCCACAGCATGGGGCGGGCCACCAGACAGGCGATGCGCTCGGCGCTGAGTTGGCCGAGGCGCTTGGGCACCAGTTCGCCGACGACTATGGAGAGGTAGGTGACCACGACTATGACCAGCACGGTGGCGAGCAGGCTGCTGCTCTTGGCGGCCATGCCCCACTCCTGCAGCCAGAGGGCCAGCGGTTGGGCCAGCAGGGATTCGCCGTAGATACCGTTGAGCAGACCGATGCTGGTGATGCCGATCTGGACGGCGGAGAGGAAATGGGTCGGATCTTCGCTCAGTTTGAGGGCAATGGCGGCTGAGCGGCTGCCTTCGCTCGCCATCTTGCTGAGGCGAGCCTTGCGTGCGGTAACGATGGCGATTTCCGACATGGCAAAGACGCCATTAAGCAAAATCAATCCAAACAGGATCAATATTTCCATACTGCAACAGCACTCCGAGTAGAAAAGATCGCTGGCAGTGTAATGAATTTGGGGGCGATGCGCTTGTGAAAGCAGGTGATTTGGCTCGCTAATTTTGTACAGAGGGGCGAAGAAAGGCCGTGAGAAGGGGTTTATGGCAACAAAAAGCCCCCTGCGGGAGGGGGCTTTTTCAGGCGTGAAACTGCCTTACAGGGCGGCGATTTCGGCCTGCTGGGTCTCGAGGGTCACCAGCTGGGCGCGATACTCTTCCAGCTTCTCGCGCTCCTTGGCGATGACGGCTTCCGGCGCCTTGGCCACGAAGGCCTCGTTGCCGAGCTTGCCTTCGATGCGGCCACACTCGCCGACCAGCTTGGCTACTTCCTTGGCCAGACGGGCCAGTTCGGCATCCTTGTCGATGAGACCGGCCATCGGGATCATCAGCTCGGTGGCACCGATCAGCTTCTTCACCGACAGGGGGGCCACTTCGCCGTCCGCCAGCACGCGGATGGATTCCAGACGGGCCAGCGACTTGAGGAAGGCCTCGTTGTCACCGGCGCGGCGGGCGTCCTTGGCATCGCATTTCAGCAGTACGTTCAGGCCCACGCTCGGCGCCACGTTCATCTCGGCGCGGATGTTGCGAATGCCGACGATGAACTCCTTCACCCACTCCTGATCCGCCATGGCGGCCTCGTCTACCTTGTCGGCATCGAACTCAGGGAAGGCTTGCAGCATGATGGTGTCGGCGTGCACACCGGTCAGCGGCGCCACCGATTTCCAGATGGTTTCGGTGATGAAAGGAATGATCGGGTGTGCCAGACGGAGCAGGGTTTCCAGCACGGTCACGAGGGTGTGACGGGTGGCACGCTGCTCGGCTTCGGAGCCCTTGCCCAGCACCGGTTTGGTCAGCTCCAGATACCAGTCACAGAACTGGTTCCAGATAAATTCGTACAGCACGCCGGCGGCGATGTCGAAGCGGTAGGTATCGAGCGCGGTGCGGAAGTCGCGGATGGCAACTTGCAGCTGGGACTGGATCCAGCGATCCGCCAGACTGAACTGCATTTCACCACCTGCAAAGCCACAATCCTGATCTTCGGTGTTCATCAGCACGTAGCGGGAGGCGTTCCACAACTTGTTGCAGAAGTTGTTGTAGCCATCCAGTCGCTTCATGTCCCAGTTGATGTCACGACCTGTACTGGCCAGCGCCGCCAGGGTGAAGCGCAGGGCGTCGGTGCCGTGGGCCTCGATCCCTTCCGGGAACTGCTTGGCGGTACGCTTGCCGATCTTCTCGGCCATCTGCGGCTGCATCATGTTGCCGGTGCGCTTCTCCATCAGGTCTTCCAGCGAGATACCGTCGATCATGTCGAGCGGATCCAGCACGTTGCCCTTGGACTTGGACATCTTCTGGCCTTCTTCGTCACGGATGAGACCCGTGATGTAGACGGTCTTGAACGGAACTTGCGGCTGGCCGTTTTCGTCCTTGATGAAGTGCATGGTCATCATGATCATCCGGGCGATCCAGAAGAAGATGATGTCGAAGCCGCTCATCAGCACGTCGGTCGGGTGGAAGGTCTTGAGCGCCTCTGTGTTGTTCGGCCAGCCGAGGGTGGAGAAGGTCCACAGGGCGGAGCTGAACCAGGTGTCGAGCACGTCTTCGTCCTGACGCAGTGTGGTCACGGACGGTATGCTGTGCTTGGCTCGCACTTCTGCCTCGTCACGACCCACGTAGACATTGCCGGCATCGTCATACCAGGCCGGGATGCGGTGACCCCACCACAGCTGACGGGAGACGCACCAGTCCTGGATGTCGCGCATCCAGGAGAAGTACATATTTTCGTACTGCTTGGGCACGAACTGGATGCGGCCATCTTCCACCGCCTCGATGGCGGTCTTGGCCATGGGCGCCACGCGCACGTACCACTGGTCGGTCAGCATGGGCTCGATGGGCACGCCGCCGCGATCGCCGTAGGGCTGCTGCAGCACGTGATCCTTGATTTCGGCCAAGAGGCCCAGCTCGTCCAGCTTGGCCACGATGGCCTTGCGGGCGGCAAAGCGCTCCATACCGGCGAACTCGCTCGGCAGGGCGGCGTCGTAGGCTGTGCTGGGGTTGCCGTTGGTGTCGACCACTTCGGCCTCGGCGCGCACGTGGGCGTCCAGGGTGAAGATGTTGATCATCGGCAGGTTGTGGCGCTTGCCCACTTCGTTATCGTTGAAGTCGTGGGCCGGGGTGATCTTCACGCAACCGGTGCCCTTCTCCATGTCGGCGTGTTCGTCGGCGACTATGGGGATCAGACGGTTCACCAGCGGCAGCAGTATGTGCTGGCCGATCAGCGCCTTGTAACGGGGATCTTCCGGGTTCACTGCAACGGCGGTATCGCCCAGCATGGTTTCCGGACGAGTGGTGGCGACGATCAGGTGATCCTGACCCTCAGCGGTCTTGGCACCGTTGGCCAGCGGATAGCGCAGGTGCCACATGTGGCCCTTGATCTCGCGGTTTTCCACTTCCAGATCGGAGATGGCGGTGTTGAGTTTCGGATCCCAGTTCACCAGACGCTTGCCGCGGTACATCAGGCCATCTTCATAGAGACGGACGAACACTTCCTGCACGGCGCTCGAGAGACCCTCATCCATGGTGAAGCGCTCGCGCTCCCAGTCCACAGAGTCGCCGAGGCGGCGCATCTGACGGGTGATGGTACCACCTGACTCTTCCTTCCACTGCCAGATCTTGTCGATGAAGGCATCACGGCCGTAGTCGTGACGGGTCTTGCCCTCTTCGGCGGCGATCTTGCGCTCCACCACCATCTGGGTGGCGATACCGGCGTGGTCTGTGCCCGCCTGCCACAGGGTGTTCTTGCCCTGCATGCGGTTGTAGCGGATCAAGGTGTCCATCAGGGTTTGCTGGAAGGCGTGACCCATGTGCAGGCTGCCGGTGACGTTCGGCGGCGGGATCATGATGCAGAAGGAGTCTTTGCTGGTGTCGCCGTGGGGCTTGAAGTAACCCTGGGCTTCCCAGTGCTGATAGAGCGCCTGTTCGATGGCGTTGTGATTAAAAGTCTTTTCCATGGTCTCGCCGTATTCTGGATGGATGGAGTCTGGTGTTGATTCGTCGTGGATCGAGGGTGGTGCAGTCAGGGCTGCGCCGGATCCGGTGCGGCAAGGACGGGCTGATCCCTCATCTCGAGGGCGTGGCCTGCCTGGCGATAGTGCTTGTAGCGCTCGCGGGCTTGCTGCTTTTGCGTTTCGTCAGTGGGGACAAAATCTACCACTTGAGCGAAGTGTCCTGCAAACAAAGGTGTCTGTCTGGCCAGATTGATGAGGCGGGCATAGCGCCGCTTCGGCGGCTGATGGCCTATCTCCACCGGCGCCTGACCGCTCTCGCCCTGCAGCTGGTGCGGCACGAAACGCTCAGGTGGCAATTGCCACAACAGCTCGTCCAGGCGTAGGGCCTGGGCTTCGTCGTCGCACAGCAGGTAGAGATGGCCCGCACTCCAGCCATCGGCTACGAGCTGGCAGGCGAGCCGCTCGACGGCGGTGGCCTGCGCGTCATCCGGCTCGCTCATCAGGTAAAAGGTCACTTGGCTCATCAGGTTGATCCCGTTTGCGGTGACGGACTATTGACCGCCAGTGAGGGTTGGCAGGGGTGTTTTCCTGCCAGCACTCAATGAAACAAGGAAGAGGCGGGCCTCTTCCTTGTTGTACTGGGCAACTCCCGCGCTTCCGATGTATTCACCGGAAGGGGCAGGGGAGTTACTCCTTCTCTTCGATATCCACGCCGGCCCGATTGAGCAGGAACTGGGTCAGCAGGGGAACCGGACGACCGGTAGAGCCTTTATCCTTGCCGCTCTTCCAGGCGGTCCCGGCGATATCCAGGTGGGCCCAGTTGTACTTCTTGGTGAAGCGCGACAGGAAGGCGGCAGCGGTAATGGTGCCGGCCGGACGACCGCCTATGTTGGCCATATCGGCGAACGGGCTCTCCAGCTGTTCCTGATACTCGTCGAACAGCGGCAGGCGCCAGGCGCGATCGCCGGCCTGTTCGGAGGCGTTGAGCAGCTCGTGGGCCAGCGGGTTGTGGTTGGCCAGCAGCCCCGTGGTGTGGTGGCCCAGCGCTATGATGCAAGCACCGGTCAGGGTCGCCACGTCGATGACGGTCTCGGGATCGTAGCGATCCACGTAGGTGAGGGCATCGCACAGCACCAGGCGGCCTTCCGCATCCGTGTTCAGCACTTCTATGGTCTGGCCGGACATGGAGGTGAGGATGTCACCCGGGCGATAGGCGTTGCCACCCGGCATGTTCTCGCAACCGGCCAGCACGCCTATGACGTTGATGGGCAGCTGCAACTGGGCCAGGGCGTGCATGGTGCCGAGCACGGAGGCGGCGCCACCCATGTCGTACTTCATCTCGTCCATGCCTTCGGCCGGCTTGATGGAGATGCCGCCGGAATCGAAGGTCAGACCCTTGCCGACCAGCACTATGGGCTTGGCATCGGCGTTGCCCTTGTATTCGATGATGGCCATCATGGCTTCATTCTCGGAGCCGCGGGCCACCGCCAGATAGGAGTTCATGCCGAGCTCGGCCATCTCCTGCTCACCGATCACCTTGGTGGTGATGTTGTCGAAGGCATCGGCCAGACGACGAGCCTGGGAGGCCAGATAGGCCGGGTTGCAGACGTTGGGCGGCATGTTGGCCACGTCGCGACAGACCCGCACCCCTTTCGCCACGGCCAGACCGTGGGAGATGGCTTTCTCACCAATGGTCAGTTCCCGACGCGTCGGCACGTTGAACACCAGCTTGCGCAGCGGACGGCGCGGCTCGGCTTTGTTGGTCTTGAACTGATCGAAGCTGTAGAGGCCCGCCTTGGTGGTTTCCACCGCCTGGCGCACCTTCCAATAGGTATCCCGACCCTTGACGTGCAGTTCGGTCAGGAAGCAGACCGCTTCCATGGAACCCGTCTCGTTGAGGGTGGTGATGGTCTTGTTGATGATCTGCTTGTACTGGCGTTCGTCGAGTTCCCGCTCCTTGCCGCAACCGACCAGCAATACGCGCTCGCTGAGCACGCCCGGTACTTGATGCAGCAACAGCATCTGGCCTGGTTTCCCTTCCAGGTCGCCACGGCGCAGCAGCGAACTGATATAGCCATCGCTGATCTTGTCCAGTTGTTCGGCAACCGGAGAGAGGCGACGCGGCTCGAATACGCCGACCACGACGCAGGCACTGCGTTGCTTCTCAGGACTGCCACTCTTTACACTGAACTCCATGGAATCTCCTACATCCTAAAGACAAAAGGCACCTTTTATTGAATAATGCGGTGCTTGTTGGGGTATCAGAGGCGGAGCGAACAGCCATAGGCTCCGCAGTTCAAACTGGTAAAAATCCAATATACGGCCCTATTTTTCAGGCATTCGACTAAAAACACAAGTTTACTTGGGAATGACTGTGATCGTTTTCCGATATTTGTTCAGGGAAACCCTGAAAACCCAGCTGGCAGTGTTGTTCGTGCTGCTGCTTATCTTTGTCAGCCAACAATTTATCCAGATCATCGGTGATGCCGCCGATGGCGAGGTGCCGACGCGCCTGGTCTCCACCCTGTTGCTGCTCAACCTGCCCAATATGGCCTTGTTGATGCTGCCTATCAGCTTGTTTTTAGCCATCTTGTTTGCTCACGGTCGCCTGTATGCCGAAAGTGAGATGACAGTGATGCATGCGGTGGGCTTCAGCCACCGCTTCGTGATGCGCAGCGCCATGGTGCTGGCCTTGCTGACCGCGGCCGTCGCCGCCTTCAATACCGGCTGGATCGCCCCGCAGGCCAAGGAGCGCGAGTATCAGGTGATCGACGAGTTCAAGGCCGATCCGGGTATCTCCTTCCTGCAGGCCGGCCGTTTCATGGAGCTCGACAAGGGGCGCCTCGTTGCCTACATCCAGGAGCTGAACGACAAGGGCTCACGGCTGCAGAAGATCTTCGTGCTGCAACGCTCCCAGGAGGGCAAGCCGCCCTCAGTGGTGGTGGCGACGGAGGGGGTGGTGACGGTCGATGAGAACGGCCTGCAGTGGCTGACCCTGAAGGATGGCTCCCGTTACGAGGGTCACTTCAGCAGCAAGCAGTTCCAGATCTCCGAATTTGACGAGTACAGCCTGGTGATCCGCCAGCAGGAGATGGAGCGCTCCAGCCGCAAGGCGGCCGCCAAGCCGACCCTGGAGCTGCTGGGAACGCAGGACAACGGCATGATGGCCGAGTTGCAGTGGCGCCTGTCGTTGCCGCTCTCCATCCTGGTGCTCACCTTCCTGGTGGTGCCGCTGGCCAGGGTCAACCCCCGCCAAGGGCGTTACGCCAAGCTGCTGCCGGCCATCTTGCTCTATCTTTCCTACTTCCTGTTGCTCAGCGCGGCGCGCTCGGCCATCGACAGCGGACGCCTGCCCCACTGGCCTGGGATGTTCCTGGTGCCGCTGGCCTATCTGCTGTTGATCGGTCTGCCGCTCAACCTGCAGGGCACCAGCTGGTGGAACGGGATCAAGACCCTCTATTTCAAGAGAAAATCGGCATGATGTTGCCATCTGGGAGTCTTTACTGATGTTTGGCATTCTCGATAGACATGGCGACCGGATCATTTTGATGTCGCTTCCTCTCTATACGTCTGTATTTGAGGAAAAAATCAGCATGATGCTGCAACCGGGGAGTTTCTGCTGATGTTTGGTATTCTCGATAGATATATCGGCCGGGTTATTTTCATGTCGGTCCTGTTGTGCGAACTGACCCTGGTCGGGCTGGCTGCGCTCATCAAGTATGTTGAGCAGCTCAGATCCGTGGGGGAAGGCAACTACGACATGATCAATGCGCTCTATTACGTCCTGCTCTCCATGCCCAAGGAGGCGGTTCAGTTCTTCCCGCTGGCAGCCCTGCTGGGCGGGCTCATAGGGTTGGGCCAGCTGGCGACCAGCTCGGAGCTGGTGGTGATGCAGGCGGCGGGTCGCTCCAAGATCAGCATAGTGATGGCGGCACTCAAGACGGCCATCCCCTTGATGATACTGGTGGGCCTGATGGGTGAGTATGTGGCGCCCATCGCCAAGCGGATGGCGGATGACGTCAAGGCGGGGGCCCTGTCGGAAGGACGGCTGACGGTCTCGGCTTACGGGGTCTGGGCGCGCGATGGCAACAACTTCGTCAACATCAACGGGGTGCGCAACAACGGCGCCCTGACCGGTATCACCCTCTATCGCTTCACCCCGGAGCGCAAACTGATCGATATCCTGCAGGCGCAGGAAGGGGTGTTCGAGCAGCATCACTGGCTGCTCAAGCAGGTGCAGGTGACCCGCTTCGACGATCCCAAGCAGATCCAGAGCGAGACTCAGGCCCAGATGGAGTGGACCTCGGAGCTCACCCCCAAGCAGCTGGGAGTGGTGAGCATCGACCCCGAAAACCTGCCGGTGGCCGGGCTGCTCGACTACATCGGCTATCTGGATGCCAACAAGCAGGATGCCGGGCGTTACAAGCTGGAGATGTGGCGCAAGCTGCTGTCGCCGCTGTCGGTGGTGGCCATGATATTGCTGGCCTCTTCCTTCATCTTCGGCCCGCTGCGTTCGGTGAGCATGGGCGCTCGGATGCTGATGGGGATCATGACCGGCTTCGCTGTCTACGTGAGCGATCGGGTGTTCGGCCCCATCAGCCTGGTGTATGCGGTGCCGCCCATCCTTGCCGCCATCGCCCCCAGTCTGCTGTTTGGCGGTATCTCCTTCTATATCCTCAGTCGCAAGCAGTAATACGCTGTGCGGTAATGCAAAAAGGGCACCTTGGGTGCCCTTTTTTGTTGTTGTAGCGGGTTAGCGGTTCAACTGCTCCAGATTTTCCTGTTTGCCGAGCACCACCACTTCACATTCGGACCAGATGTCCTGAAAGGCGCGCGGTGCCTTGCGGTTGAACAGGCACATCAGGTTGCCGAGGCCGAAGGCCGCCGTCGCCAGCCGGATCAGCGCCTGAGTGATGCGGATGTTGCTGCCATCCGCATTCTGGATACGCAGACGCCAGGCGCGCATGCCTATGGTCTGACCGGCACGGGTCCAGAACCAGGTGTAAAAGCCACAGATGATGAAGGCGAGCCAGGCACTGTAAATCGGGCTGGTCAGCAGCCAGGAGGCATCTTTGCCTTCCGGGATGGTGGCGGCGCCGGTTGCCAGCAGCAAGTGTGCCACCCCCATACCGATGAAGCCGGCGATGATCAGCAAGGAGATGACTACCAGATAGTCATAGAGCAGGGCGCCGAGTCGGCGCAACAGGCCCGCCGAAGGGTAGTGGGGGGCGGTGGGAGAGGTGGATGTGGGTTGGACTGGTTTACGCTTGGCCATCGTTCTTATTCCATTAATATGATGCGGGCATTCTATGTAACTGACCCCTCATCGGCAAGGCGTTGAATAAATGAGCAAACGAGAGTGCGCACGCGAAAAACACCTTGCATGGCATCGCGCCATTCGTATAATCCCTCGCAGTTGCCCGGGTGGCGAAATCGGTAGACGCAGCGGATTCAAAATCCGCCGATGAATAATCGTGTCGGTTCGAGTCCGACCCCGGGCACCATCAGATTCAGTGACAAAAGGCCATCAGCAATGATGGCCTTTTGTTTTTCTGCCTCCTTTCCGCTTGGTGTTCCCTTCTTTATCCCTTTATCCCTTTATCCCTTTATCCCTTTGTCCATGAGCACTCTCATCGTTCGTATGCTGAATGGCTTGTTTCTGCCGCATTCGGCTGTGTGTCCGTCACCGCTCTGCAATCTGTTCCGGCTTATGATCTGCTCTATTTCGGTGCGTGCTGGTTGCGCTGCACAGCAGAAGTGCGCGCTTGCTCAGGTTGGCGCAGCTTGTGATCCAATCTGGTGCATTGGTCAACCTACTTGATATTAAGGTGTTGATTATAATCAACTTAGTGAGTTGGCCTGCTTTATGCTTTAAAGCAATCATGTCGCCATGACGCTGCCCGATGAAGGAAGCATGACCAGGGCAGTGGCAAGTGTGTGCTGAGTGTGAGTTTGTGTGGATTGTCGGATTCGATGTTCATATCAGGAAATGGACCCGGACAGGTGCCGGGACGACAGGGAAGGAGATGGCAGTATGCTCAAGAGACTCGTGATGACTGGCCTGTTGGCGCTTGCCGCCTTGCTGGCCGCCCCCAGTTGGGCTGAAGAGGTGGTGGCCGCATCGGCCGACGTCGTACAGGCTGCGGCGCCAGTCGCTGCCGCTGTGACCATCAACAAGGGGGACAACAGCTGGATGTTGCTGTCGGCAGCACTGGTGATCCTGATGTCCATTCCGGGCTTGGCCCTGTTCTATGGCGGTCTGGTACGCAGCAAAAACATGCTGAGCGTGTTGATGCAAGTGTTCACCCTGTTCTCGCTCATCTGCGTGCTGTGGATCCTCTACGGTTATTCGCTGGCCTTCACCGAGGGCAACAGTGTCTACGGCTCCTTCAGCAAGGCGCTGCTCAAGGGGGTCACACCTGACTCCATTGCGGCGACCTTCAGCAAGGGAGTCGGCATCAGCGAGTTCATCTACGTGGTGTTCCAGGGGGCCTTTGCGGCCATCACCTGCGGCCTGATAGTGGGTGCCTTCGCCGAGCGCATCAAGTTTGCCGCCGTGCTGCTGTTCTCGGTGATCTGGTTCACCTTCGCCTACATACCGCTGGCCCACATGGTGTGGTACTGGGCGGGCCCGGATGCCTATACCACGGCCGAGGCGGCGGCGACCGCAACGGCGACGGCCGGTTATCTGTTCCAGCATGGTGCACTGGATTTTGCAGGCGGTACCGTGGTGCACATCAACGCCGCCGTGGCGGGTCTGGTGGGGGCCTATCTGGTGGGCAAGCGTCTGGGCTACGGACGTGATCCCATGACACCGCACAGCCTCACCATGACAATGATAGGGGCCTCCCTGCTCTGGTTCGGCTGGTTCGGTTTCAACGCCGGCTCCGCGCTGGAAGCCAACGGCATAGCCGCACTGGCCTTCATCAACACCTGGGTGGCACCGGCTGCGGCTGCGCTCTCCTGGACCCTGGCCGAGTGGGTGATGAAGGGGCGTCCCTCCCTGCTGGGTGCTGCCTCCGGCGCCGTTTCCGGTCTGGTGGTGATCACCCCGGCGGCCGGCTTCGTCGGGGTTGGCGGTGGCCTGGTGATGGGCCTCATCAGCGGCGTGGCCGGTTTGTGGGGGGTGCACGGCCTCAAGCGCCTGCTGGGAGCCGATGACAGCCTGGATGTATTTGGCGTACACGGGGTGTGCGGGATTCTCGGTGCGCTGCTGACCGGCGTTTTTGCCAGCCCGGATCTGGGCGGTACCGGGGTGTGGGACTATGTCACCAACCAGGTCGCGGAAGGCTACTCCATCCTGGCCCAGGTCAAGATCCAGGCCATCGGGGTCGGGGTCACCATCCTCTGGTCCGGGGTCGTCTCGGTCGTGGCCTACAAGCTGGTGGATCTGCTCATCGGCCTGCGAGTGAAGGAAGATGCGGAGCGGGAAGGGCTGGATGTCACCACCCACGGTGAGAAAGCCTATAGCCTGTAACCACGTCGGGTCACTTGCTGACAGGATTGCCGCCGGTTATGCCGGCGGCTTTTTTATGTCTGCATAAAGTGGAGTGCGTTTTGCCCCAGCTTTTATGCCTGCAATTTGACAGGATCTCCGCTAAACTCTGCCACCCTAAATGGGCTTGCCCCATTTTCCCCATCATTTTCTACGCCTTTGGAGCCGCTCATGCCGTTAGTGGGACATCAACACCAGATCGAGATCCTGGAACTGACCGACAAAGGGGATGGCAAGGGACGCCTGTTCGATCGCCCCCTGTTTGTCGAGGGTCTGCTGCCCGGTGAGCAGGCGCTGGTTGAGCTGACCGAGGTCAAGCCGAACTATCTGCATGGCAAGCTGACCGAGCTGCTCCAGCCGTCTGCCGATCGGGTCGCCGATTTCTGCCCCAACACAGAATGCGGTGGCTGCCAGGTGCGCCCGCTGGCCTACCCGGCCCAGCTCAAGCTCAAGCAGGCACTGGTGCAGAGCGCACTGGAACAGGTCGGGCTGGGTGACACCACGGTCAACCCCATCCTCGGCATGGAGAGTCCGTTCGCCTATCGCAACAAGGCGCAATATGCGGTGCGTGGCTGTGAGGCCGGCGCCGAGATTGGCTTCTATCGCAAGCACTCCCACGATCTCATCACAGCGGACGATTGCGCCGTGCAGGACTCGCTGCACGTGGAGCTCAACGCCCGGGTGCGTGGCTGGATGCGCGAGCATGACATCGCCGCCTATGACGAAGTGAATCACACCGGCTGTGTGCGCAACCTGATGACCCGCAAGGGATTCAAGAGCGGCGAGCTGATGGTGGTGCTGGTGACCCTGGGTGAAACACTGCCGTTCGAAGCCGAGCTGCTGGCGAGCTTGAGCGATCTGCCCATCACCACCCTGGTGCAGAACATCAACGATGAGCGCACCAACCGCATTCTGGGTGCGAGCAACCGGGTGCTGCTGGGTGAAGGGGTGATCCGCGACAAGATCCACGAGCTCGAATTCGAGATCTCGCCGCTCTCCTTCTTCCAGAACAACCCGACCCAGACCGATGTGCTCTACTCCAGTGCCCTCGAGTATGCCGAGCTGACCGGCAACGAGACTGTGTTCGACATCTATTGCGGTATCGGCACCATCTCCCTGTTCCTGGCTGGCAAGGCTGCCAAGGTGGTGGGGATAGAATCGGTGGAGAGCGCCATCAGCGACGCCCGTCGCAACGCGGCCCTCAACGGCATAGAGCACACCGAATTCCACGTGGGCAAGGCCGAGCAGCTGATGCCCGAGCTGCACGCCCAGGGCGTGACCGCCGACGTGGTGGTGCTGGATCCGCCCCGCAAGGGTTGTGACAAGGCGGTATTGCAGACCCTGGTCGCCATGGCGCCGCGCCGTCTGGTCTATGTCTCCTGCAACCCGCAGACCCTGGCCCGCGATCTCGCCTGGCTGGTCAAGCAGGGCTTCGTGCTGGACGAGGTGCAGCCGGTGGACATGTTCCCGCATTCCATGCATGTGGAAGCGGTCGCCCGCCTGAGCCTGCCTGCAAAGGGCTGACAGGCACTCGCGCCACAGCGATTGAATTAGCCAGATGGCTCTGTTAAAAACGACTCCAAATGGAGTCGTTTTTTTATGTCTGCCATTCAGGTGCCGAGCCATGGCATCGGACTTGGATTTGGGCAGAGGGGTGGGAAATAGACGGGGGCGACAGTATGAGGTGCAGACCATGAAAGGTATCTTGCTACGCTGGTTGGCTCGCTACGATGGCTGGTGTCAGGAGTGGAGACTCACCCCGGAGAACCGGCGCTGCTGTGCGCCGGTGCGTTATGACGAAGACGAGCAGGAGGAGCCGGCGTCGGAGGGCGACGCCTCGTCACTCAATCAAAATTGCGCGTCACGGCCCCGGTAACGCTGTTGTAGTCAAAGCTCAATCCATCCGGGTAGGCCGGGAAGCGGGCGATGGAGTCACGCAGGGTATAGCGGCAGTTGCTGTGAGGCTCGCCATCTTCATCTATATGGTTGCCGGGTTGCTCGCTGGACAGATAGTCGGCTTTGACCTGGATCTCGGGATCCTGATCGACCGAGGCGACAATATAGCTGCTGTCCAGCAGCCCCTGAAACAGCAGGCGGCAGTCTGACTGGTTGCTGACCGAGATGTAGTCTCCCTGACCCGGAACGTAAGGCTCATTGATCCCCTTGCGGCCCTGATCCTCGTCCGTACCGGCGGGCCAGCCATAACGGTTGATGTCGAGGTTGCGTTGACCCATGCTGCCCAGATTGTAGAGTGCCTGGCCCTGCGCCTTGACCGCCCAGCCTGCATGGGCAAGCTGCACCGCGCTGGCGAAGCTGCCGGCGGTGGCGGCAACCGTGCTCTTGAGGGCATCATCCTTGATATTGATAAAGCGGGGCATTGCCGTTACGGCCAGGACCCCAAGCACTATGATGACCATCACCAGTTCTATCAGGGTAAAGCCATGGTTCGAGCGTTTCATTATTGAGTAGACCCATCAAGTACGACAAACAGGTGAAAGCGACATGCAACTGATCGACACCCATTGCCATCTCGATTTTCCCGTCTTCGATCCAGACAGGGCGGCGTTGCTGGCCGAGTGCCGGCAGTTGGGGGTGGGCGAGTATATCATCCCCGCCGTGGGAGAGGAAAACTGGGCTCGCGTGATGGCGCTGGCGGAGCAGTACCCGGGGATCACCTACGGGCTGGGCATTCACCCCTGGTATGTGGGCACCCAGACCCAGGGCGCGCTGACGCGATTGCAGGCGTTGTTGGCTGCCCGGCCCCCTGGCCTGGTGGCGGTCGGGGAGTGCGGGCTGGATCTGCGCAGCCAGGTGCCGCAGGAGGGGCAGCTGGCCTGGTTTGAAGCGCAGATCAGGTTGGCCATGGAGCATGAGTTGCCACTGATAGTCCATTCGGTGCGGGCCAACGACACGGTTGCCAAAATTTTGCGGCGCT
The DNA here is from genome assembly GCF_000819745.1 of Aeromonas bestiarum. Classification (GTDB taxonomy): domain Bacteria; phylum Pseudomonadota; class Gammaproteobacteria; order Enterobacterales; family Aeromonadaceae; genus Aeromonas; species Aeromonas bestiarum. The sequence goes on from NZ_CDDA01000006.1 coordinate 248,637, forward strand.
TCAAGCCGGCAAGGGGGGGCGTCATCCACGCCTTCAGCGGCTCTCTGCATCAGGCCGAGGTGTTCTGGCAGCTTGGATTCAGACTGGGGATCGGCGGCGTCATCAGCTATGAGCGGGCCAACAAGACCCGGGAGGCGATCCGCGACATGCCGCTGGAGGCTCTGCTGCTGGAAACCGATGCGCCAGACATGCCGTTGCAAGGCCTGCAGGGCATTCCGAATACCCCCGCCAACTTGCCGAAGATTGCGCAACTCTTGGCCGAATTGCGGCAACAGCCCTTGAGTCATGTTGTCGCGGTGTTACATGAATCCACTTTTCACACTTTCCCGCTCGGACATCCTGAAATTAACACCTGATTAACTCTTGATAGCATCATGATAAAAAACGGGGCGAGTAAAAATCGTTTGCGGTCTAATTTGACGACCTCTAGCGCATTTCATGCTTATAAAATGTGACCAGCATTCTACTTTGTCGCACCGTAATTAGTATAATGCGCACCCTTGATTGATGGCTTTGAGATACAAGTTGTTAACAAGCTGGAAGGTGCTACTAAAGAGGAAGTGTTAATAATGAATTTGATTATGGGTCTGGTAGGGATGGCAACACTCATCCTTATCGCGGTGCTGTTCTCCAGTAATCGCAAAGCAATAAAAATTCGCACCGTAGCCGGTGCCTTTGCAATTCAAGCTGGACTGGGTGCATTCGTGCTGTACGTCCCGGTTGGCCGAGATATTCTGGTGGGTGTATCCGATGCCGTTTCCAGCGTCATCGGTTATGGTCAAAACGGTATCGAATTCCTGTTCGGTGGTCTGGTCAGCAACAAGATGTTTGAAGTGTTCGGCGGCGGCGGCTTTATCTTTGCCTTCCGCGTGCTGCCCGTCATCATCTTCTTCTCCTCCCTGATCGCGGTTCTCTATTATCTGGGCATCATGCAGTGGGTAATCAAGCTGCTGGGTGGTGGCCTGCAAAAAGTACTGGGCACGTCCCGTACCGAATCCCTCTCTGCCACGGCCAACATCTTCGTCGGTCAGACCGAAGCCCCGCTGGTGGTGCGTCCCTTCATCTCCAAGATGACTGACTCCGAGCTGTTCGCCGTCATGTGTGGTGGCCTGGCCTCCGTTGCCGGTTCCGTGCTGGCCGGTTATGCCTCCATGGGCGTCAAGATGGAATACCTGATCGCCGCCTCCTTCATGGCTGCCCCGGGTGGTCTGTTGTTCGCTAAGTTGCTGGTACCGGAAACCGAGACCCCCAATTATGATGAAAACAATGCCGATGGCGATCTGGAAGACAAGCCTGCCAACGTGATCGATGCCGCCGCCGCCGGTGCCTCCGCCGGTCTGCAACTGGCCCTGAACGTGGGTGCCATGCTGCTGGCCTTCATCGGCCTGATCGCCATGATCAACGGCATCTTCGCCGGTGTGGGTGGCTGGTTCGGTTATCCGCAGCTCTCCCTGGAACTGCTGCTGGGCTGGTTGTTCTCCCCGCTGGCCTTCCTGATCGGTGTACCCTGGAGCGAGGCCGTGGTGGCCGGTTCCTTCATCGGCCAGAAGCTGGTGGTGAACGAGTTCGTGGCTTACCTGAACTTTGCCCCTTATCTGAAGGATGAAGTGCTGATCAACGGCGTGGCCATGTCCGAGCACACCAAGGCCATCATCTCCTTCGCCCTGTGCGGCTTTGCCAACCTGTCCTCCGTTGCCATCCTGCTGGGTGGTCTGGGCTCCATGGCACCGAACCGTCGCGGCACCATTGCCAAATTTGGTTTGAAGGCCGTACTGGCCGGCTCTCTGTCCAACCTGATGTCTGCCACCATCGCAGGCTTCTTCCTGGCACTGACAGCCATGTAATATTTGCCTGATACTCAGGTAAAGACGAACGCCACAGCGAAAAGCTGTGGCGTTCGCGTTTGGAGCGGTGACAACCGTTTTCCTTTCTAAACTAATAATAAAATGAGTCAAATCGGAGGTTATATGAATGAAGTGTTACTGGCGATGGCGGCCGGCTTTATCGTTGGCTTGTTGTTTTCTTTCCTCAAATTGCCGATCCCGGCCCCACCCGTACTGTCCGGGGTAATGGGGATAGTCGGGGTCTATCTGGGGGGGCTGGCGTACTCCTGGATACTCACACGCTTCTTCTCTTAACGCACTTTTCAGTACCGGATTTGCCAGATGTGAGGTACCTCTGAAATTGGCAAATCCGGCTTGCAAACACGGGGTATCTCGGCTGAAATAGGCATTGCCAGCAGGGTGCTGGCATTGACTAATGCCCGATCAAATCGGGTGTTGGCGGTCAAATGGAATTGATTGGGAAGTCGGGTCAGCAGTTGTCGGCCTTTCTCAAGTCTTCATGGAACCAAGTCCGCACTTTTGTAAGAAAGTGACAGGGCTCTTGCCTTATTTACAGCCATATTGCCTGTGCATGCGCGCTGTAATTCCATTCCCGTATCCTTGGGAGTCGTGTCTTGCTGGTTGCGTTGCGACAAGCAGGCGCTCGCCCCTGGAAGCAGGATTAAATCGAGACTTTGGAGAACAGAATGACTGATCTGAAACTGGCCGCCCAACGCGCCCTGAACCTGATGGACCTGACCACCCTGAACGATGATGACACCGATCAGAAGGTCATCGACCTGTGCCGCAAGGCCAAGTCTCCGGCCGGTCTGACCGCCGCCGTCTGCATCTATCCCCGTTTCATCCCCATAGCGCGCAAGACACTGAGTGAAATCGGCGCCGCCGACGTGCGCATCGCCACCGTGACCAACTTTCCCCATGGCAACGACGACATCGAGATCGCCGTGGCCGAGACCCGTGCCGCCGTGGCTTACGGTGCCGATGAAGTGGACGTGGTGTTCCCGTACCGTGCCTTCATGGCCGGCAATGAACAGGTTGGCTTCGATCTGGTCAAAGCTTGTAAGGAAGCCTGTGGCGATAAGGCGCTGCTGAAAGTGATCATCGAGACAGGTGAACTGAAAGAAGAGGCGCTGATCCGTCGTGCCTCCGAGATCTCCATCGACGCCGGTGCCGATTTCATCAAGACCTCCACCGGCAAGGTGCCGGTCAATGCGACCCCGGAAGCGGCCCGCATCATGATGGAAGTGATCAAGGCCAAGAACCCGAAAGTCGGCTTCAAGCCGGCCGGTGGCGTGAAAGATGCCGCCGTGGCGGGTCAGTACCTGGCCATGGCAGAAGATATCCTGGGCAAGGACTGGGTATCCGCCCGCACCTTCCGCTTTGGTGCATCCAGCCTGTTGGCCAGCCTGCTGGCCACGCTGGGGCATGGCGACAAGCCTGCCAACACCAGCGGTTACTAAGTTGATGAGAGGGCGAGCGTGGCTCGCCCTGTTATGCCCCCGCCAGACGGCGCGCGGGCAGGGATAACGGCTTATGTGACGCCAGCAATGGCGGAGGGAATGAAAGATGTTTTTGCCTCAAGAAATTATTCGAAAGAAGCGCAACGGTGAAGCGCTCAGTACCCAAGAGATTCAATTCTTCGTTCAGGGCATTACCAACAACACCATAGGCGAGGGCCAGATTGCGGCGCTGGCGATGGCGGTCTACTTCAAAGACATGACCATGGATGAGCGGGTTGCCCTGACCTGCGCCATGCGCGACTCCGGCATGGTATTGAACTGGGATCACCTCAATCTGGGTGGCCCTATCGTCGACAAGCACTCCACCGGTGGCGTGGGTGACGTGGTCTCCCTGATGCTGGGCCCCATGGTCGCCGCCTGCGGTGGCTTCGTGCCCATGATCTCCGGTCGTGGCCTGGGTCACACCGGCGGCACCCTGGACAAGCTGGATGCCATCCCCGGCTACCAGACCTCGGTCGACAACGACCGCTTCCTGAAAGTGGTAAAAGAGGCGGGTGTCGCCATCATAGGCCAGACCGGGGATCTCGCCCCGGCCGACAAACGCATCTATGCGGTGCGTGACATCACGGCCACCGTCGAATCCATCGCCATGATCACAGGCTCCATCCTCTCCAAGAAACTCGCCTCCGGGCTGGAAGCCCTGGTGATGGATGTGAAAGTCGGTTCGGGTGCCTTTATGCCGACGTTTGAGGCATCTGAGGAGCTGGCCAAGAGCATAGTCGCGGTGGCCAACGGTGCCGGTTGCCACACCTCGGCCCTGCTGACCGACATGAACCAGGTGCTGGCCTCCAGCGCTGGCAACGCCGTGGAAGTGCGCGAAGCTGTGCGCTACCTGACAGGTGAATACCGCAACCCGCGCATCCACGAAGTCACCATGAGCCTGTGCGCCGAGATGCTGATCTCCGCCCATCTGGCCAGCGACGATGCCGATGCCCGTCGCAAGCTGCAGGCCGTGCTCGACAACGGCAAGGCGGCCGAGATCTTCGGTCGCATGGTGACCGGCCTCGGCGGTCCGTCTGACTTCATGGAACGTTATGATAGTCACCTGCCCAAGGCTGCTATTGTACGCCCCGTGTATGCGGCCAATGCCGGCTTCGTGACGGCCATGGATACCCGGGAGCTGGGTCTGGCCGTGGTCGCCATGGGTGGCGGTCGTCGCGCCGCCGGTGACAAACTCGATTACGCCGTCGGTCTGACCGACTTTATCCGCCTGGGCCAGAGCGTCGATGCTGACAAGCCGATTGCCCTGATCCACGCTCAAACCGAAGAGCAATTTGCTCAGGCTGCCAGCATGGTGCAGGCGGCTGTCAAGATCGGTGACACTCAACCCCAGGCCCTGCCTGAGGTCTACCGTCGCATCGGTCTGGCTGATTTGTAACAAGGGGAAGTCCCATGAAACGTACCTTTATTCTGATGATGGACTCTTTCGGTATTGGCGCCGCCGCCGATGCCGACAAGTTCGGAGATGTGGGCGCCAACACCCTTGGCCATATCGCCAAGGCCTGTGCTGCCGGTGAGATTGAAGGCCGTGGCGCCCTCAATCTGCCGAACCTGAACAAGCTGGGTCTGGGCCATGCCGGTGAGCTGGCCTCCGGCTACTTCCCGGCAGGCTTGAAGAAGGATATCGAGGTGGTCGGTGCCTACGGTTTCGCCCAGGAGCTCTCCTCCGGCAAGGACACCCCGTCCGGCCACTGGGAGATCGCAGGCGTGCCCGTGCTGTTCGAGTGGGGTTACTTCACCGATCACCACAACAGCTTCCCGCAGGAGCTGCTGGACGCCATCGTCGAGAAGGCGGGTCTGTCCGGTTACCTCGGCAACTGCCACGCCTCCGGTACCCAGGTGCTGGATGATCTGGGCGAAGAGCACATGCGTACCGGCAAGCCGATCCTCTACACCTCTGCCGACTCCGTGTTCCAGATCGCCTGCCACGAAGAGACCTACGGCCTCGAGAAGCTCTATGAGCTGTGCCACATAGTGCGCGAGCTGCTGGAGCCCTACAACATAGGCCGGGTCATCGCGCGTCCGTTCGTGGGCAGCGGCAAGGGCAACTTCAAGCGTACCGGCAACCGTCACGACTACTCTGTGCTGCCGCCGGCGCCGACCGTGCTGGATTACATGAAAGAAGCGGGTGGCCAGGTGGTCTCCATCGGCAAGATCGCCGACATCTATGCCAACCAGGGCATCACCAAGCAGGTGAAGGGCACCGGCCTGACCGAGCTGTGGGATCGCACCCTGGAAGAGGTGAAAGCGGCCGGTGACAACACCATCGTCTTCACCAACTTCGTGGACTTCGACTCCTCCTATGGTCACCGTCGTGACGTGAAAGGCTACGCCGATGCACTGGAGTATTTCGACTCCCGTCTGCCGGAGCTGTTCGAGATACTGCAAGATGGCGATGTGGTGGTGCTGACCGCTGACCACGGCTGCGATCCGACCTGGAACGGTACCGATCACACCCGTGAATATATTCCGGTGCTCTTCTTCGGCAAGCCGGTCAAGGCCGGTTCCGTCGGTCGTCGCGAGACCTTTGCCGACATAGGCCAGAGCATAGCGGCGTACCACGGCCTGCCCAAGCTGCAATACGGTACCAGCTTCCTGTAAGGCCGATTTTGGGTGGCGCCTTGCGGTCTATTCTGCAGGGCCTGCCCAGGTTGCAGTGCGGCACTCGCCTCCTGTAATTTACCCGCCCGTCACCTCGGTGGCGGGCAACCAATAAAGACAATAAAACTCAACCTAGTGTGAAGGAATCAAGAGAATGGCAACTCCTCATATCAATGCGAAAGATGGCGCCTTTGCTGATACAGTGCTGATGCCGGGCGACCCCCTGCGCGCCAAGTACATCGCCGAAACCTTCCTGGAGAACGTCGAGCAGGTGTGCGACGTGCGCAGCATGCTCGGCTTCACCGGTACCTACAAGGGCCGTCGCATCTCCGTCATGGGTCACGGCATGGGCATCCCGTCCTGCTCCATCTATGCCAAAGAGCTGATCACCGACTACGGTGTGAAGACCCTGATCCGCGTGGGCTCCTGTGGCGCCGTGCGTGAAGACGTGAAACTGCGCGACGTGGTGATCGGCATGGGTGCCTGCACCGATTCCAAGGTCAACCGTCTGCGCTTCAAGGATCACGACTTCGCCGCCATCGCCGACTTCGGCCTGGTTGCCAATGCCGTGCAAGCCGCCAAGAACAAGGGCGTTGCCGTGCGCGTCGGTAACATCTTCTCCGCCGACCTGTTCTACACCCCGGACCCTTCCATGTTCGACGTCATGGAAAAGTACGGCATCCTGGGTGTCGAGATGGAAGCCGCCGGCATCTACGGCGTGGCCGCAGAGTACGGTGCCAAGGCACTGACCATCTGCACCGTCTCCGACCATATCCGTACCGGTGAGCAGACCACCTCCGAAGAGCGTCAGCTGACCTTCAACGACATGATCGAAATCGCACTGGACTCAGTGCTGCTGGGCGACTGATCCGCAGCCTAGACTCCATGCAAAACGGCGACCCCAGGGTCGCCGTTTTTTTATGGTTCGTGGCCGTAGCCCCGTACCGGGCCTTGAAGCCTATGGGATCAGGCGCTCGGTGCACCCGATGAGGGTGGGCTCTTCTTCTTGTGCTTGCGCACCCGCATGTAGTTGCGGCGCACACCGTAGGAGATGAGCAGGCCGGCCAGCAGCGCCACCAGCAGCATCAGCCGCTGTTTCTCCTGTATCACCTTGAGCCGGGTGTCCTTGTCCGCCAGCAGTTGCTGCTCTTCCAGTGTGATGCGCAGGTAGCCAATGGTTTGCTCCCCATCCAAGATCTCCTGCACAAACTGGATGCGGCCCTTGCCCTGCTCCGGCAGCGATTTGTTGTTGTCGCCGATGGGCAGCAGGCCGTCCAGCGGCACGGCGGCGTCCGACTGGGCGAGGGGGATGCCACGGGCGTCATAGAGGGTGGCATCGAGGATCTCGGGCTCGGCGGCCAGATCCTGGGCCAGCCGTTCCAGCTCGCTGTTCTTGTCCTCCTTGATCCAGCGCTTCATGTCGCGGGCGGCATAGGCGACCAGTGCCTGGGCACGGTTGCGCGCCTCGCTGTGCAGCGAGGCCTGGCTCTCGCCCTGCATATGGATGAGCACACCGAGCACCCAGAGGCCGAGCAAGATGCCGGCACCCAGACTGAGAACACGTTTGATGGGAAGATGACGCAAGCGTTGAACCTCCTGACGACGAGCGGTGGCGGGATCTTGGCGCTTGCCTGTACAAAAAGCAATACGCTACTCTGGGCCAGCTTTGTTAACCCCATGATCACCAAGGAAGGCTCTATCTCTATGCTGTTGTCCCAATTACCCGCTGCCTTGTCCGAGTGGCCAGAGTGCCTGCCCAGTGCCCCCTGGTGGCAATTGACGCCGCAGGCGCTGCTGCCCGTTGCCAAACCGCTGGATGGCGCCTGGCTGGTGCTGTTTGGCAAGCCCCTTGCCGCCCGCCATCTGGCGCGCCTGGCCGAGTCGCTGGCCGCGCAGGATATGCAGGCCCAGCTCTATCCGCCGAGCAGCCCGGCCGGGGTGCCCTTGCTGTTGTTGGGTACGGACAGGTTCTCCCCCGAGTTGGTGCAGTGGCTCAAGGCCGAGGAGTGGGACATCGACATCTGTCATCTATCTGCGCTGCCGACCCTGAGCGAGCCCGGCTTGCTGGTGATGGACATGGACTCCACCGCCATCCAGATCGAGTGCATCGACGAGATCGCCCGCCTGGCGGGAGTGGGCGAGCAGGTGGCCGCCGTGACGGCCGCGGCCATGCAGGGCAAGCTGGAGTTTTCCGACAGCCTGCGCAATCGGGTCGCCCTGCTGGCGGGGGCACCTGTCACCATTCTCGACGAGGTGGCGGCCCAGATGCCCTGGATGCCGGGCCTGCAATTGATGGTCGATACCCTCAAGCAGGCGGGCTGGAAGGTGGCGATCGCCTCGGGGGGCTTCACCCGTTTCGCCGGCGAACTGCAGCAGGCGCTGGGGCTGGATGCCATCTTCGCCAACGAGCTGGCGGTCGAGGGGGGGCGGCTGACCGGCATGGTGAGAGGGCGCATAGTGGACGCCAGCGTCAAGGCCGAGGTGCTGCAACGGCTGGCGAGCGACTTTGGTATCGCCGCTGGCCAGACAGTGGCCATCGGCGATGGTGCCAATGATCTCAAGATGATGGCGGTGGCCGCTCTTGGCATCGCCATCCACGCCAAGCCGCTGGTGCGGGCCCAGGCGGCCGCCACCCTCAACCATCATGATCTGGAAGGGGTGATCTGCCTGCTCGGCGCCCTTGCCTGTCGCGATCGTCGTTGGGATCGTCACGGATCCTGAGTTACCCACCCCACGTCATGGAGGACCTTGCATAGCAATGGAACTGTTACAGCAATCCCTGTTTATTCCCTGTGGTGAGCACCAGCTGCATGTGCGCCACATCCAGCCACGGGTCGCCGTGCATGCAGAGCCGATCCTGATGGTGCACGGCGCCATCGAGAATGGCCGCATCTTCTATACCGAATCGGGCAAGGGACTTGCCTGTTTCCTGGCGCGCCATGGCTATCAAGTCTATGTGGCCGACCTGCGCGGCCGGGGTCTGAGCACCCCGGCCATCGCAGTGCAAGCCGAGCATGGCCAGCATGAGCTGATCACCGAGGATCTGCCGGCCTTGCACCGCTGGATTGCGGCGCGCCATGCCGGCTTCAAGCTGCACTGGATGGCTCACTCCTGGGGCGGTGTCATCATGGCCTCGACCCTGGTGCGTTTTCCTGAATTGGCCGGGCAGATCGCCAGCCTGGTGTTCTTTGGCACCAAGCGTGGCGTCTCGGTGCAGAACCCGGAGCGCTGGTTGAAGGTGGATCTCATCTGGAATCGGCTGGCACCCTGGCTGGCGCGGCGCAGCGGTTTTCTGGCGGCCCGCAGCCTGAAGATGGGGGCGGATGACGAGCCGCTGCGCTACCTGCAGGAGACGATTCCCTGGGTCAAGTGCGGCCCCTGGCAGGATCCGTACGACGGCTTTGCCTATGACGAAGCCGCGGCGCGGGTCAACTGGCCGCCGCTCTGGATGATTTCAGCCAAGGCTGACAAGGTATTGGGGCACCCGACCGACGTGCGCCGCTTCAGTGCCGAGATGGGGTCCGCCACACGTCACACCCGGCTTGGCAAGGACAACGGCAACCGGCTCGATTACGATCACATCAACATGCTGACGGCGCCACAGGCACAGGAGGATCACTTCCCGCAGATCCTAGCGTGGCTGCTCGACCCGCAGGCGGCGTGATGGAGACAAGGCCGGCGGGCGCTGGCCGTTATCCTGATGTGCTGATATAGGGATAAAAATAATGGCGGGCCCGTGGCC
>NZ_CDDA01000006.1:258428-301917 GCF_000819745.1 Aeromonas bestiarum
GGCCCGCCATTATTTTCTTGCTGGTTTGCCAGGCCGATATCCGTGAGCAGGCTTGCTGGCATGCCGCCCGCTCAGTTGATGGGCGGGGTGATGCCGAGCCGGAACAGGGTGGCCTGACTGGTATCGGTCAGCTCGCCCACCCCCACCACGCTCCACAGCTCCTCCTCCAGCTTCTTGGCCTTGTGGATGGCGAACTTGGCGATGTAATCCAGCTCGTTGGCGATGAAGTTGGTATCGGGTCGGCCGGTGCGAGAGATGCCGACCAGCACCGAATAGAATTCCCCCTGACGCAGTGCCAGCTCGATGAAGCTGCGCTTTTCCGCTATGTCCTGAAAACTGCTGGCCAGCCGGCTGGAGAAGACGGGCAGGCCGGCCGGCGTGTGCAGACTGGCGATGTAGACCTCCTCTTCTTGCGGCTTGTCTTCCCGTTCAATGGCGCGCAGCGGGTTCATGATCAGCTGCTTGAGCAGATCCCCCTGGAACAGAGGATAGAGGTTGTCCTGATCCCCCTGCTCGGCGCAGGCCCGCAACAGGCGTGACAGGCTGCGATCCTGTGGGGCATGACCGACCGAGGCCGGCTTGGGCGCGCCCTTCAGCTTGTTGATGTAGACGGGCGTGCTGAAGATATGGTGGGTGTAGATGTTGCGCAGCGCCCTGGCCATGCCGCGATAACGACGCTGCTCCTGCGCCGCCTTGAGCTTGTTCTGGTTGCTCTCGATCAGCAGGCTGAAGAACTGGCGGCCGGTGTGGCGCTCAGGGTCCCCCTCTATACACAGATGCAGCACTGTCCGGGTCAGGTTGATGCTGACCAGCCGGTAGGGGAGGCGTTGCAGATCCATGCTCTTGGAGAGTTCCTGCAGGCGGGGCAGGGCCAGGGTGACTATGTCATCCTTCTCCCCCTCGAACGCCTCTTCCAGCTCTATTTGCATGCCGTGGGCCGAGATGTCGCGGGTCCAACCAAGCCAGGCCCGCCCGTTATGCTTGATGGCGACGGCCGTCTTGTGGATGTAGCGCGCCTCTTTGCGCAACTGCACATAATGCAGCGTCTCTATCTCGAAGGGCGCGGCCCCGAGATCATGGCCGAAGCGCTGCAGCTCGTTGGCGTTGTGTTGCACGCTGGCGTCGTAGTGAAACTCTTCCCGCTGGCTGTCGAGGCCGATATCTTGCAGCAGGCCAACGTAGTTTATCTGCCTGAGCCGCTCCTGCAGCAGCATGTCCTGCAACTGGGGGCTGTCCTGGCTCTGCTGGCTGGCGAGATCGGCCTCGTGCAGATCGCAGCGCTCCAGGCTGAACTTGTACACGCGCCAGCTGGGACGGCGGGCGCCGACCTGGAAGAAGAGGGACATCAGACCGCTCTGTTGCAACTCCTCCCGGGTGGCGGAGAAAAAGTAGAGGTGGCTGCGCACCGAATGGGTGAAGCAGTAGATCAGGGTCTCCCGCAGGGTGCCCGGGGCCGGCAGCAGGGATTGCATGCGGGCCGCCGAGAACAGGCTGGCGAGCATGTCGCGGTTCTTGGCATCGCGCCAGTATTCGAGGATGTGCTGATTGTTCTCGGTACGCAGGGCTATCTCCAGGCTGGGGCTGTCTCCCGAGCCGAAGAACAGCGGCATGCCGGTCATACGTGGCAGGTAGAACTGCTCGTACCCCTTGATGATGGCGGCAGACAGCAGATAGTCGACGCTGACCCGATAGCGGTTCTTGTTGTTCTCGATGAAATCGCTCAGGAAGCGGTCAAAGCCGGTGTGCTCGCCGGTTTTGATCAGTCGTAGCCAGTACTTCCCCTCCTTGCTCTCTTCGCCCAGGATTTGATAGCTGACCGAGTGGTGCAATATGGGGTTGGGGTGGTCCCGCTCCAGCCCGGTGAAGAAGACTTCGACCTGGGCTCCGGTCTGATAGTTGGGCAGATAGGGCACCGAGACCCGGATCCCGCCGAGGGAGAGATCCGAGCTCTTGGCAAACAGCTTGTCGCCGTCGGCAAACTTGATGAGCACGGGAGAGCTGAAGTGCATCCGCTCCTGACGCCGGCCGTAGTAGCTGGCGAAGGGGATGGGATTGACATCGTATTGGCGAAACGGGCTGGCAGGGGGCAGCAGGGGACTGTCACCCTTGCTCTGGTGGTGTTTCTGCCAATATTGCAGCGCCTCGTTGACACCCAGGGTGTAGGCATCCCGGTAGAGATAGCACTGGGACTGGAACAGACCTATGGCCTCGGCCGGCATGAAGTGGGTGACCCCTTCAAACTCATGGACCAGGCACTCCTCGCCCAGCTCGTCGCGCATGTCGATGACCCGCCGGCAGGGGGTGCATTTGCGCTTTATCTCCATCTTGATCAGGAAACGGCTGTTGCTGTTCTCGTCCTGCGTCAGGCGATTGAAGATGTCATCAAAATCTTTTTCTCTGAGCAGAGGAATGAGCTGTTCAATCAGGTGCTGTTGTTGTTCTGAATCCATGTGTTCCTGCCACGGAAAGTCACTTTTCCGATTCTGGGTTTGATCTGTCGGTCGCAAACAAGTATATCAAGCAGGAATTCATCCTGTCCCCGAGTTATCAATGGCCAAAAATAAAACTGCCTATGTTTGTACCGAATGTGGTGCCGACTTCACACGCTGGCAAGGCCAGTGCGGCGAATGCAAGGAGTGGAACACCATCACCGAGGTGCGTCTTGGCTCGGTGACGCCGGGCAAAAATGCCCGCTACACCGGCTACGCCGGCGCCATCGGCAGTCAGGTCCAGACGCTGGCGGAGATCGCCACCACAGAGATCCCGCGCTTTTCCTCCGGCTTCAAGGAGCTGGATCGGGTGCTCGGCGGCGGTGTTGTGCCGGGTTCGGCCATTCTGATTGGCGGCAATCCGGGGGCGGGCAAGTCTACCCTGCTGCTGCAGACCATGTGTGGTCTGGCCGAGCGGATGAAGACCCTCTATGTCACGGGGGAGGAGTCGCTGCAGCAGGTGGCGATGCGTGCCGGCCGGCTGGGGCTGCCTACCGACAAGCTGCGCATGCTGTCGGAGACCAGTGTCGAGCAGATCTGCATCATAGCGCAGCAGGAGCAGCCGCAGATCATGGTCATCGACTCCATCCAGGTGATGCATGTGGCGGATGTCCAGTCATCTCCCGGTTCCGTCTCCCAGGTGCGGGAGGCCGCGGCCTTGTTGACCCGTTACGCCAAGCAGAATCACGTCGCCATCTTCATGGTGGGCCATGTGACCAAGGATGGCACCCTGGCGGGTCCCAAGGTGCTGGAGCACTGTGTCGACTGTTCGGTATTGCTGGATGGCGCCAACGATTCGCGTTTTCGCACCCTGCGCTCCCACAAGAACCGCTTCGGTGCCGTCAACGAACTCGGCGTGTTCGCCATGACGGGGCAAGGCATGCGAGAGGTGAGCAACCCCTCCGCCATCTTCCTCAGTCGGGGCGAGGAGCAGGCACCCGGCTCTATCGTCATGGTGATCTGGGAGGGCACCCGGCCGCTGCTGGTGGAGCTGCAGGCGCTGGTGGACTATTCCCAGCTCTCCAACCCACGGCGGGTGGCCGTGGGGATGGACCACAACCGTCTCGCCATGCTGCTGGCGGTATTGCATCGTCACGGCGGCCTGCAGATGGCGGATCAGGATGTCTTCATCAACGTGGTGGGGGGCGTCAAGGTTGAAGAGACCAGTGCGGATCTGGCCCTGTTGCTGGCCATGGTCTCCAGCTTCAGAGATCAGGCCCTGCCCAAGGATCTGGTGGTGTTTGGCGAAGTGGGCCTGTCCGGCGAGATCCGGCCCGTGCCGTCCGGTCAGGAACGATTGCAGGAGGCGGCCAAGCACGGTTTCCGCCGTGCCATAGTGCCTCACGCCAATGCGCCCAAGCACCCCATAGAGGGAATGGAAGTGGTGCCGGTGAAAAAGCTGGCCGACGCGCTGGAAGCCTTGTAGTCATTGATGCAGCTGTGTTCCAAAACATGGATATAACCGGTCTGGGCAATCAATCTAGGCAATAAAAAAGAGCGCCATCGGCGCTCTTTTTTATTGCCTCAGGAGGGCTCCTCAGGGGTGGGGGTGTTCCAGATGCTCGTTCAGCAGTTGCTCCAGTTCACGATGGAGCAGCTCTTCATCTCCGACGTTGAGCTCTACCATCCGCTTGAGGTGGGTCGCACTGTCGATATCGATATGGTGGCAGTAGAATCCCAGCTTCTTGCTGGCCTCATGGTTCAGCTCGACCTGCATCTTGATCTCGATGTCGCTGCCGCTCAGCACGAAGCTGAGTGAATACTCTTTGTTGTCGTGGCTTTCCCAGTCATCGGGCCGGATCAAGAGCGCGCCCTGCAGGGAGATATCCACCAGCTGGGTCCGCCATTTCTTGTCGCCCTGGACGAGGTCGGCCATGGTCAAGTAAAGGATCCGTGAAAAACGGCGACGCTCGGACATTCTCATCTCCTGTCAGCAATAGGGTTTGGTGCTAAAGGTCATGACATAAAGTGTAATGCACCTTGCGCATCAGGATCTTGAACTGGCTCCGAAATTGGATATCAAACCTGTTGGGTGCTGAGTGACTCTACCACTTGCAACGCCTTGACCAGCCGATCCTCCTGTTTGAAGCGATCCTCCAGCACAGGGCCGAGTTGATTCAGGTCTTCGTCCAGCAGCAGCAACTGAGCCTCATCTGCGTTGCTGTACTTGTCGTTGAATTCCAGTGCGAATTCGGTGCATGCCCGAATATTGGGGTAGATGCGCTTGGCGAGCTCGAGTTTGTCGCCGCTGGCTTTTTCGAAGGCGGTAACTACATGGTTGTAGATTTCGAAGTGACCGGCGCTGACGTAATCGACCAGCTGTTCACAGAAACGCTGCAGCTCGACATGGCCGGGGAGTGAACGTTGCTTGATGCGGGCGGGCGTCAGCCCGGCGAGCCGCATGTATTCGACCAGCAGAGCCTGCCTGGCATCCAGCCAGTCATCGATAGCCCGGTGTTTTCCTGCCAATGCGCGCTTGGTTTGTTCCAGTTCAGTTAACATAATCCCTCCGTGGGGCATAGGCATGGAGTGCTATTGCTACAGGCCTCCGGCCTTTCTTATTGACTGACGACACTCCCTATAACTAGGGAAAATCCTGTTGACCGTCAATAGGTGCATGGGGATATTGTTACATCAGATGGTGTTTTGGCTACAAGACCCCATCATTTGCTCTCCTCTTCCAATCCATCGCGATAACGAAGGGGCGAGATATGTGACTATTTCCGCAGATCTTGATGAAAACCCCAGCATTCAAGCCAATCTGGCTGATAAAGCCTTTGCCTGAGTGTTTTTTTTTGAATAGAGTGGCCCGGTGCTAAATGCCCGATCATAAAGGAAATGTTATGAACAAAGCTCAACTTGTCGATGCAATTGCCGCCAAAGCCGATCTGAGCAAAGCTCAGGCCAAAGTTGCTCTGGAAGAGATCATCAATGGTATTACCCAGAGCCTGAAAGAAGGCGATGCTGTGCAGTTGGTGGGTTTTGGTACCTTCAAGGTGAACCATCGCGCGGGCCGTACCGGCCGTAACCCGCAAACTGGTAAAGAAATCCAGATTGCAGCCGCGAATGTGCCGTCCTTTGTGGCAGGCAAGGCGCTCAAAGACGCCGTCAAGTAATCGTGTAAAACCCGGCGCCAGCCGGGTTTTTTATTGCCATCGTCAGCGGAATTTGTTTCAGATACACTCAAGATATGGCGTGCGCCGTAGTGAGGTGGATGATGGAACAGAAAAATGCCATTCGGCAGGTTGCCGTACCTTGGGCTCCGTCCCGCCAACTCCCCCCAGGCCTGGTTGTGGCCGAACTTCATCAGGATATCTGGAGTGACTCCCTGACCGTCATGCTGGGTCGGGCGCGCAGCATAGATCTGCCGCCACAGATCCTGTGCCGGGTCTACTTTCGTCATATCTTCGCCGTGCGGGTCATGGAGGATTGCGATCTGTCGGAAGGCAAGGAGAGCCATGCCATCGAGGAGCAGATCCAGCTCATCACCCCGTCCCGTTTTGCCAGCTGGTTCCATCAGGAATCGGAGGGGCTTCATCTGGACGAGGATCTGCAGCATTATCGCATCTCGACCTGGGACTACTGTGCCGATGTGCTGACGTCATTTGCACCCGAACTGCAGTTTGTTGACAAAGGGGAGTAGCGTCAGCGCGATGGCCACGCATAGAAAAGCCGGCAACACCTGATGTTACCGGCTTTTTCATTGGTGCTGAAGGCGATGAGGATCAGCCCAGCAACTGTTCCCTGTGCAGGCCCAGCACGATCAGCAATCCGAGAAAGTAGAAGGCGCTGAGCTTGAGACCTAGGATGGCGAGCAGGCCGGCGCAGAGCCGGACCAGCGCCTTGTGCAGCCATGAACCAGTGAAGCGATACATGATTACTCCACCGACTCGGCGCTGGCGAATTCCGGCACCTTGGCCATGGCATCCAGCACGACCTGAATGCCGGCGCCCGGCTTGCAGGCGTTCTCGCTCAGGTGACGACGCCAGGCGCGGGCACCCTGCATGTTCTGGAACAGGCCCAGCATGTGGCGGGTCATGTGGGATAGGTAGTTGCCCTTGGCCAGCTCCTGCTCCATGTAGGGCAGCATCATCCGCACCACCTCGTGACGGCTGGGGGCCTCGCCTGCCAGGCCGAACAGCTGGCTGTCTACCTGCGCCAGGAGATAGGGATTCTGATAGGCTTCGCGCCCCATCATGACCCCGTCCACCTGCTGCAGGTGCTCCAGGGTCTGCTCGATGGAGGTGACGCCGCCGTTGAGGGCTATGGTCAGTTCGGGGTAATCCTGCTTGACTCGATAGACGCGGGGATAATCGAGCGGCGGGATCTCGCGGTTTTCCTTGGGGCTCAGGCCGCTGAGCCAGGCTTTGCGGGCGTGGACGATGAAGGTATCGCAACCGGCGTCGCGCACCTGCTCGATGAAGGCCTGCAAGAATTCGTAGGAGTCCTGATCGTCGATGCCGATCCGGGTCTTGACGGTGACCGGGATGTCCACCACATCGCGCATCGCCTTGACGCAGTCGGCCACCAGCGCGGGTTCGCCCATCAGGCAGGCACCGAAGCGACCATTCTGGACCCGATCCGACGGGCAACCCACGTTGAGGTTGATCTCGTCATAGCCGCGCGCCTGTGCCAGTCTGGCGCAGTGGGCCAGATCCGCCGGGTTGCTGCCGCCCAGTTGCAGCGAGATGGGATGCTCCTGCTCGCTATAGCCCAGATAATCCCCTTTGCCATGGATGATGGCGCCCGTGGTCACCATCTCGGTATAGAGCAAGGTCTGGCGGGTCATCAGACGGTGGAAATAACGGCAATGCCGATCGGTCCAGTCCAGCATGGGGGCGATGGAAAAACGCTGCGCCTGCATAAAAATCATCCGGGTTGGCTAAACAAAGGGGCCGGATTTTATCACAACGTGAGGCAGCCCCAGAAAATGAATTTTGTCGCCGCGCCACTGGGGGCCCTGTGATATTATCCGGCTAATAAAAAGGGTATTTGCGTGATCATGAATCAAGACCAACTTTTACAACGAGCCGAACGACTCTGCGAACAACGCGGGATCCGCTTCACCCCTACCCGGCGCCAGGTTTTCACTCTGCTGGCTGCTCACGGCAACGCCATCAGCGCCTATGATTTGTTAGCCCAGCTGCAGCAAACCGAGGCTCATGCCAAGCCGCCTACTGTCTATCGGGCACTCGATTTTCTGCTCGAACAGGGCTTTGCCCACAAGGTGGAGTCGCTCAACGCCTTCATATTCTGTTGTCACTTTGACCATGCCCATCCGATGCAACTGCTGATCTGCGATCGGTGTGGCGAGGTGGTCGAACTCCATGACACGGCGATCGACAGCGCGTTTTCCGAGCAGGCCCATCAGCATGGTTTTACTATTACCAATAAGACAATAGAGGCACATGGCCAATGTGCTCGCTGTACGTCCACCGTAGGAAATCAACATGAAGGCTGATTTTGTAAACCCGTTCCTGCTTTCCCTGCTCAATGTGCTCTCCACCATGGCACAGTTGGAGCTTAAACCGGGTAAACCCAAGCGCAAGATGGATGAACTGGCGCGAGGGGATGTCTCAGGCCTCATCGGCATGGTGGGCCCGCAGACCCGTGGCTCGCTTTCCATCAGCTTCGAGAAGGGGCTGGCGCTCGAGATCATGCGCCGCATGCTGGGGGAAGCCCCCGCCACCATCAATGAAGAAGTGACCGACATGGTGGGAGAGATCACCAACATGGTCACCGGTGGCGCCAAGCGTATGCTGGGGGAGAAAGGTTACGAGTTCGACATGGCGACCCCCATCATAGTCTCGGGCCCCAACCACACCATCACCCACAGGGCCGATGGCACCAAGATCATGATGCCGTTCGAGTCAGATTATGGCCGGGCCACCATCGAAATCTGCTTCGAGTAACCCTATGTGGAAAGCGCTGAAATGGTTCTTCATCGGTTGGACTCTGCTGCTCATACTGTCTGATATCCAGATCAACACCTCGCTCTACAAGTACAACGACAACAAGGTGGTGGTGAGTTTTCCACGCTGGCAGGCAGACAGGCCCTGGGGCACCTTCCAGTGGCATGCCGGTCGGGTCGAGACCCACTGGTATGGCCTGGAAGGCAGGCCCAAACCGGTAGAGCCTCTGCTGTGAAGTCGACGACAAAATCAGAAAATGAAAGAGGCCAGCATATGCTGGCCTCTTTTTTATTGGTTTGAGAGTGATCAGGC
Organism: Aeromonas bestiarum; assembly: GCF_000819745.1. Lineage (GTDB taxonomy): Bacteria > Pseudomonadota > Gammaproteobacteria > Enterobacterales > Aeromonadaceae > Aeromonas > Aeromonas bestiarum. Next base: position 267,142 of record NZ_CDDA01000006.1, read on the forward strand.
GGTTTCGGCAGCCAGCTTCTCGCTGGAACGCGTCACCATGCCAAGGCTACAGGCCAGCAGAGTCGGCAGCAACCAGGCGAGGCCCTTGTCAAACAGCGGCAGGAAGGCGAAGGCATCCATCTGCATGCCGGCGGCTCCCAGCCCGTCCAGACAGCCGAACAGAAACGCCACCAGCAGCACGGCGCGAAACGCCAGTCGTGGCCGGCCAAAATAACCCTGTACAAAGGTCACCAGCACCAGTGCGATGGCGACCGGGTAGATGGCGACCAGCACCGGGATGGAGAGGCTGATGAGCTGACTCAGCCCGACGTTGGCCACCAGGATGGAGACACATCCCATCAGCAGTACCCACTTGCGGTATGTCCAGCCGGCCAGACCGTGGAAGTAGTCGGCGCTGGCGCAGAGCAGGCCGACTGCGCTGGTGAAGCAGGCCAGGGTGATGATGGCGGCCAGGATCAACTGGCCGTAGTGGCCGAACAGGCTCAGTACATAGGCGTTGACGATGGCGCCGCCATTGTCGACGTTGGTGACCACGCCCGCCGCGCTGTTGCCCAGATAGAACAGGGAGATGTAGACCGCCGAGAGGCCAACTGCCGAGATGAGGCCGGCGATGGTCAGGTACTTGAACTGGCTTGGGTAGTCCTCGATACCCCTGCGTTGCAGCAGACCGATGATGAGAGCACCGAACATCAGCGAGCCGAGAGTATCCATGGTGTTGTACCCCTCCAGCATCCCCTTGATGAACGGCGTATCCGTGTAGTCGCCGCTGGCCTCTGGCAGGGTGCCTTGCGGGTCAACCAAGACCCCGACCGCCAGGATCAGCAACATCACCATCAAGACAGGTGTCATGTACTTGCCCACCGCATCGAGCAGCCTGCCCCGATCCAGCGATACCATGATCACCAGCGCGAAGAAGAGCAGGCTGTAGAGCAGCAGCCCGTGTTGGCCGGCTTCGCCTAGCCAGGGTTTGAGCCCCATTTCATAAGCCACCAGCCCGGTGCGGGGGGTGGCAAAGGCCGGCCCCATGATGATGTAGATGGCGATGGCCAGCGCCGTGGCCGCCCAGGTCGGCAGATAGCGGGTCATCGCCGTCCAGCCGCTGCTGCCTTGTCCAGCGCTGCCTCTGGCAACGGCGACCAGCGTCAGCAGAGGGAGACCCACCGCCGTCAGCAGAAAGCCGACCATGGCTGGCATCAAATGTTCACCGGCCATAAAGCCGGCGAGCGGCGGAAAAATGATGTTGCCTGCCCCCAGATAGAAGGCAAACGTCATAAAACCCAGTCCGAATACGTCGGACAACTTAAGTGATTTCGTCAAACCTTACCTCATCTGCCTTATCAGCTTGTTCTTGTTGATTGCACCCACTGCCTGGCAGATAACCGGATAACAATGCTTCCCTCTCCTCCACGATGAGTACATCGATGAAGGAGCACTCTTCTGAGCATAAAGAAGAGAAATTTGATCTCAATCACACATTAATATCTTGAAACAATTTAATTGGCCAGAATAAATCACCGATTAGCCAGCTGCTGGCAGCAGTGAGGGAGGTCGGGAGCAGCAGCAGATTACTGGTGGCAGGAAAGGGGCAACTCAATGTGAAAGGCTGTTGGCAGACAAACAAAAGAGCCTGCACAAGGCAGGCTCTTCAGAAGGCATAGCGAAGCGGGATCAGGCGGCTTCGGCAGCCAGCTTCTCGCTGGAACGCATCACAACGCCAAGGCCACAGGCCAGCAGGGTCGGCAGCAACCAGGCGAGGCCCTTGTCAAACAGCGGCAGGAAGGCGAAGGCATCCATCTTCATGCCGGCGGCGCCCAGGCCGTCCAGGCAACCGAACAGGAAGGCGACCAGCAGCACGGAGCGGAACACCAGGCGCGGACGACCGAAGTAACCCTTCAGGAAGGTGACCAGCACCAGGGCCACGGCGACCGGATAGATGGCAACCAGCACAGGGATGGAGAGGCTGATGAGCTGGCTCAGACCCACGTTGGCGACCACAGCGCAGATAACCCCCAGCAGCAGCACCAGCTTCTTGTAAGCCACCCCGGTGAGGTTGTGGAAGAAGTCGGAGCAGGCGGAGATCAGGCCCACGGCCGTGGTGAAGCAGGCCAGGGTGATGATGGCCGCCAGAATGAACTGACCCGGCTGGCCGAACAGGCTCAGCACATAGGCGTTGACGATGGCACCGCCATTGCTGACGTCGGTGGCGACGCCAGCAGCCGTGTTGCCCAGCTGGAACAGGGAGACATAGACCACGGACAGGCCGATGGCGGAGATGACGCCGGCGATGGCCAGATACTTGAACTGGCTCTTATAGTCGTGAATGCCTTTCTGACGCAGCAGATCGACGATCAGGGCGCCAAACATCAGGGACGCCAGGGTGTCCATGGTGTTGTAGCCTTCCAGGATCCCTTTCACGAAGGGGCCGTTCTGATAGTCACCGGACGCGGCCGGCATTGTACCTTGCGGCGCGATGAACACACCCACGGCCAGGGTCAGCAACAGCAGCATCAACACCGGGGTCAGGTACTTGCCGATGGCATCCATCAGCTTGCCCTGGTTCATGGAGACCAGTACGGCGACCCCGAAGAAGATCACTGTGTAGGCAGCCAGACCGGCCTGACCCATGTCGCCAATGAAGGGCTTGAGGCCCATCTCGTAGGCCACCAGACCGGTTCGGGGAGCCGCGAAGGCCGGGCCTATGATGATGTAGATGGCGACCGCCAGTGCGGTTGCCAGTCCGGCAGGCAGCAGCTTGGTCATGCCGGCCCAGCCATTGCCCGCCTTGGCGACGGCGAGGATGGTGATGAGGGGCAGGCCCACTGCTGTCACCAGGAAGCCCAGCATGGCCAGGGAGAGGTGCTCGCCAGCCATGTAGCCGGCCAGCGGCGGGAAAATGATGTTGCCGGCGCCCAGATAGAAGGCAAAGGTCATGAAGCCCAATCCGAGTACATCGGATAATGTGAGTGATTTCGTCAAGTTCAACCTCGTCTGTCTTGTAAACTATTGCTTGTTATAGTTTTTTATTGGTCAGTGACCAGTGTTGTGCCGGGGTAAAAAAAAGGAGCCCCGCTTGTTTTTTCATCGCAACCAGTGGTTTTAGCTGGTCTGGAGCGGGCGCTCGTTTAAGAGTCAGCATAATGGCGTGAAAAAATAGTTCAAGACGAAATTTACATCTTCAAATAGAAGGGGTGGGTCAGTTGGATGTATCTGTCGGAATAGGCTCCATCAGCAGAATGGATCACAATCTCATCCTGCTCACACCTGCTTAATCCTCTGCCAAGTAGCAATAAAACACGATTTGCCTCTTTGCCTGCCCTGGTGATAACAGCTGTATAACAAACGCCATGCAGATCATAATCCGCCGAGATGTCTAAAATTTCATCGGCCATAGCGGTCGGCAGCACCAGGGCTACCTGTCCGGTGGCGCTCAGCAAACGGTGGCACGCAGCCAGCAAATCCCGGCTGTCGAGTGCTCCTGTATGGCGGGCCAGCGCCCTGGCCGGATCGCTGAATGACTGGCCTGCCACGAAATAGGGCGGGTTGGAGACGATGAGATCGTAGGGAGGGGCCTGATAATCCTGAATGGCGTTTTCCACTATGTTGACCCGTGAGACCCAGGGGGAGGCCGCCACGTTCTCGCGCGCCTGCGTCGCTGCACCCATATCCAGTTCCACCCCGTCGATGAGGCAGTCGGCATGGCTGCGCTGGGCCAGCATCAGGGCGATCAGGCCGCTGCCGGTGCCAATGTCCAGCACCCGGCGGGCGTCGGTAACCGGAGCCCAGGCGCCCAGCAGTATGCCGTCCGTGCCCACCTTCATGGCGCAGCGGTCGTGCTCGACGTGAAACTGCTTGAAGGTAAAACCACTATTTCGTCCCATCTGACCCCCACCATATGCCGGCTACACAGAAAATGGTCGGCGATTATAGCGACTAAGCCACAGTCACCATAGGAGCCGACGACATAATCGCCTATAATCTGCCGTTTCCTTAATGACCGAGTATTGCCATGAGCCAGTCCTTTGATGATTTCGACCTGAATCCAGCCCTCAACCGGGCCTTGGCCGAGATGGGATTCACCCGCCCCACCACCATCCAGCAGATGGTGCTGGAGCCAGCCCTGGACGGCCGCGATATTCTGGCATCCGCTCCGACCGGCACCGGCAAGACGGCTGCCTTCCTGCTGCCAGCCCTGCAACATCTGCTGGACTTCCCGCGCCGCAAGCCGGGCCCGTGCCGCATGCTGATCCTGACCCCGACCCGCGAACTGGCCCTGCAGGTCACCGCCCACGCCAAGGCGCTGGCGGTGCACACCAACCTCAGCATCGAGACCATCATCGGCGGCGTCAGCCACGACGAGCAGCTGCCTGCCCTGACCAAGACCACCGACATAGTGGTGGCGACCCCGGGTCGTCTGCTCGAGTACATAGAGAAAGAGGAGTTCGAGAGCCACGATATCGAGGTGCTGGTGCTGGATGAAGCGGATCGCATGCTGGACATGGGCTTCATCAAGGACGTGAACCGTATCGTGGCCGAGGCGCGCTATCGCAAGCACACCATGCTGTTCTCCGCCACCCTGGAAGGGGCCGGTCTCGAGAAGTTTGCCAACGAGATCCTCAACGAGCCGGTGGAGCTGCATGCCGAGCCGCCCCGCAGCGAGCGTCGTCCCATCACCCAGTGGGTGCATCTGGCCGATGACGCCGCCCACAAGCTGGCCCTGCTGGTGCATATCCTCAAGGATCCGGAAACCCAGAAGGCCATCGTCTTCGTCAGAACCCGTGAACGGCTGGCGGAGCTCTCAGGCCAGTTGCAGGCGGCCGGCGTCTCCTGCGCCTGGATCCGGGGCGAGATGGAGCAGAGCAAGCGCATCGAATCGATCCGCAAGTTCCATGCGGGAGAAGTGCCCTTCCTCATCGCCACCGACGTCGCCGCCCGTGGCATCGACTTGCCCAACGTCAGCCATGTCATCAACTACGACATGCCTTATGGCACAGACGTCTATGTGCACCGTATCGGTCGGACCGGCCGCGCCGGCAACCGTGGCTGCGCCATCAGCCTGGTGGAAGCCCACGACATGGGCATGGTCGCCAAGATAGAGCGTTACACCGAGGAGCGTCTCAAGCGCCGGGTGATCGACGAACTGCGTCCCAAGCACAAAGAGGCGCGGGTACCGGTGAAGAAGAAAAAGCCGAAGGATGGCAAGAAGAAGAACGCCAAGAAGAAAAAGAAATAAGCTCATGCCTGCTGCAACGGCCATCCTCGGATGGCCGTTTTGCTTGCTGCCTGCGGTGAATGTGGCTGTGTTCGCGGATCGCGCGCAGAAAAAAGCCGACGCATAGACGTCGGCTGATAAAAAGTGCTTACAACAGAGGATTCACGTATTCAGACCCGGGGATCCTGAATTTGGTTCCCTCTTTCTGTAATTAATTTTCGGCGCGTTTAAACATCAGGGTCTGAGAATCGGACTCTTCTGGCACGAAGTAGTAACCATCGACGTTGAAGCCGGTCAATTGTTCCACCTCGGTCAGCCGGTGCTTGATGATGTGACGGGCCATCATGCCGCGCGCCTTCTTGGCGTAGAAGCTGATGATCTTGAACTGGCCGTTCTTCTCGTCCTTGAACACCGGGGTGACGATCCGCCCTTGCAGGCGCTTGGGTCGTACCGACTTGAAATACTCGTCGGAGGCCAGGTTGATCAACACCTCATCCCCCTGCGCCGCCAGCGCCTGGTTGAGCCGCTCCGTGATGATGTCCCCCCAGAACTGATAGAGATCCTTGCCACGCGCGTTATCGAGCCGGATCCCCATCTCCAGCCGATACGGCATCATGAGATCGAGCGGGCGCAGCACGCCGTAGAGGCCGGACAGCATGCGCAGGTGCCCTTGGGCGAAGTCGAGGTCCGCTTCGCTGAAATCCTCCACCGCCAGACCCGTGTAGACATCCCCCTTGAAGGCCAGCAGTGCCTGACGGGCGTTGCCTGGATGGAAGTCGGGTTGCCACTGGGCGAAGCGGGCGGCGTTGAGACCGGCCAGCTTGTCGCTGATCTTCATCAGGCTGGCGATCTGATCCGGCGTCAGCTGGCGGGCTCGGGTGATCAGCTCGGCCGAATGATCCAGCAATTCGGGTTGGGTGAAACGGGAGCTCACCAGAGGCGACTCGTAATCCAGCGTCTTGGCCGGGGAAACCACAATCAGCATAACGATCCTTTATAGCGGTGACACACGCCCCTCATTCATCCAGGGTGACGTTGTCGAGTGTGCCTGCACCCAGCTGTTCACGGCCGGACAGCTTGATCAGCAGTCGCAGGTCGTTGGCCGAGTCGGCATGGGCAAGGGCCTCACTGTAGCCAATTTGGCCGGCACAGAACAGGGTGAACAGCGCCTGATCGAAGGTCTGCATGCCGAGCTCGGTGGACTTGGTCATCACCTCCTTGAGCCGGTGCATCTCCCCCTTGCGGATGATGTCGGTGATGAGCGGGGTGTTGAGCAGCACCTCGAAGGCCGCAAAACGGCGGCGACCGTCCACGCTCGGCAGCAGTTGCTGGGCGACGATGGCGCGCAGGTTGAAGGAGAGATCGAACAGGAACTGGCGGTGTTTCTCCTGCGGTACCAGGTGGAGGATGCGATCCAGCGCCTGGTTGGCATTGTTGGCGTGCAGGGTGGCGAGACAGAGGTGACCCGTCTCGGCAAATTGCAGCGCAAACTCCATGGTCTCCTGACTGCGGATCTCGCCGATGAGGATCACGTCCGGCGCCTGGCGCAACGAGCTCTTCAGCGCCACGTCGAACGACTCCGTGTCTATCCCCACCTCCCGCTGGGTGATCAGGCTGCGGCCGTGCTGGTGCACGAATTCTACCGGGTCTTCCACCGTCAGGATATGGCCATCGGCGTGCTGGTTGCGAAACCCTATCATGGCGGCCTGGGTGGTGGACTTGCCCGCACCTGTGGCGCCGACGAACAGCACAAGCCCGCGCTTGGCCATGGCCACCTCCTGCAAGATGGGGGGCAGGGTCAGCTCGTCGAAGGTCGGGATCCGGGTCTCGATACGGCGCAGCACCATGCCCGGCAGATCCTGCTGCCAGAAGGCGCTGACCCGAAACCGGCCAAGATCCTCGCGGTGGATGGCGTAGTTGGCTTCCTTGGTGCGGATGTAACGCTCGAAGTGATCCTGGCTTAACGTTTCCTTGACCAGGGTCAGGGCACTCTTCTTGTCGAGCGGCTCTCCCCCCAGGGACTGCAGATGGCCGTTCACCTTGAGGGTGGGGGGCGTGCCGACCGTGATGAACAGATCCGAACCTTTACGTGCGACCAGTTCGGTCAACAGGGCATCCAGACTCATAACGACTCCTTCCTTAGATTCGTTGTGCTTAAACGCTATTGGGGTCGACCGCCTTGGCCTTGGCATCCAGGGAGGCCACCACGCCACGGCTGACCAGCTGCTTGAGGCTCTGATCCATGGTCTGCATGCCGTGGGTCATCCCGGTCTGGATCACCGAGTAGAGCTGGGCGATCTTGTCTTCCCGGATGAGGTTGCGCACCGCGGGTATGCCCATCATGATCTCGTGCGCAGCCACCCGGCCACCGCCGATCCGCTTGAGCAGGGTCTGGGAGATGACGGCGCGCAGGGATTCGGAGAGCATGGATCGCACCATGTCTTTTTCCGCGCCGGGGAAGACGTCGATGATACGGTCTATGGTCTTGGCCGCCGACGAGGTGTGCAGGGTGCCAAACACCAGGTGGCCCGTCTCGGCCGCCGTCATGGCCAAGCGTATGGTCTCGAGGTCACGCATCTCACCTACCAGTATGATGTCAGGGTCTTCCCGCAGTGCCGAGCGCAGGGCGTTACTGAAGCTCTTGGTGTCGCGGTGTACTTCCCGCTGGTTCACCAGGCAGCGCTTGTTCTCGTGCACGAATTCGATGGGATCTTCGATGGTGAGTATGTGGTGGTGGAAGTTCTCGTTGATGTAGTTGACCATGGCCGCCAAGGTGGTCGATTTGCCCGAGCCGGTCGGCCCTGTCACCAGCACCAGGCCGCGGGGGTATTCGGATATCTTGCGAAAGATTTCGGGGGCATCGAGATCCTCCAGACTCAGCACTGTGCTGGGGATGGTACGAAACACGGCGCCCGAACCGCGCGATTGTTGGAAGGCGTTGACCCGGAAACGGGCCAGGTTGGGCACCTCGAACGAGAAATCGACCTCGAAGTTCTCCTCCAGCTCCTTGCGCTGGTGGTCGTTCATGATGTCGTAAATGAGGGCATGCACTTCCCTGTGTTCCAGGGCGGGCAAATTGATCTTGCGAACCTCGCCATCAACCCGGATCATCGGGGGAACCCCGGCCGAGAGGTGTAGATCCGAGGCTTTATGCTTTACACTGAAAGCCAATAACTCTGTGATATCCATAGATTTGTCATTCTCCCATCACAAGATCACTAACGAAATATGAGCCAGATTGCCCAGCACCTGCTTCAGGTAAAGGAGCGTATTGTACAAGCCGCGAGCCAGTCGGGTCGTTGTGTCGATCACATCCACCTGCTTGCGGTCAGTAAAACCAAGCCACTTGAGGCCATTTGCGAGGCCTATGCCGCCGGCCAGCGCCGCTTCGGTGAGTCCTATGCCCAGGAAGCGGCCACCAAGATAGATACACTGAGCGAGCGGGCCCTCTGTGCAGACATAGAGTGGCACTTTATCGGCCCGCTGCAATCGAACAAGTCCAGGCTGGTGGCCGAACGGTTCGACTGGGTACAGAGCGTGGACAGAGACAAGCTGATCGAGCGCCTCAACAACCAGCGTCCTGTCGGGTTGGCGCCGCTAAATGTCTGTCTGCAAATCAATATTAGCGGAGAGAGCAGCAAATCCGGAACGTCGGAGCAAGAGATTTTCCGGCTGGCCGAGCTGGTCTCCCGCAGCGAACGGCTGGTATTGCGGGGGCTGATGGCCATCCCGGAACATACCAGTGACGAGGCGGTATTGGCCGCCCAGATGGTGCGCATGCAGACTCTGTTCACCGAGCTTGCGCGACAATACCCGAGTGTCGATACCCTCTCGATGGGCATGACAGAGGATCTTGAGCTGGCGATCGCCCATGGCAGCACCATGGTGCGGGTCGGTACCGCCATCTTCGGTGCCCGTGACTATTCATAAGCAAGACCACCTGATGCAATATGGAACCCTCGCCTTCATCGGCGCAGGCCGTGCCGGTGTCAGCAGCTATTTCAGCAACAGGAGTGTTTGATGCAGCAAAGAATCCTCGCCTTTATCGGCGCAGGCAACATGAGCCGCAGTATCATTGCCGGCCTGATCCAGGCGGGTTATCCGGCCGAGCGTATCATAGCCGCCAATCCCAGCCGTCCCAAACTGGACGCGCTGGCGAGCGACTACGGCATCCGCATCACCCAGCATAATGCCGAGGCGGCCCGCGAGGCTGACGTCATAGTGCTGGCGGTCAAGCCCCAGTTGATGGCCGGCATGCTGAGCGCACTGGTCGATGAGCTGGGGTCGCTGGCGGGCAAGCTGCTCATCTCCATCGCCGCCGGCATCAAGGTGGCACGCCTTGGCGAGATGGCGGGCGATCACGCTCGCATCATCCGCACCATGCCCAACACCCCCTCCTTGCTGGGATTGGGCATGACAGGCCTCTATGCCCCCCCCGGGGTCGAGCAGGCCGATCGCGACTTCGCCGAGCAGATGATGCAGGCCGTGGGCAAAACCCTCTGGGTGGCGCAGGAGTCTGGCATCAACGGCGTCATCGCCGCGGCGGGCAGTGCCCCGGCTTACTTCTTCCTGTTCATGCAGGCGATAGCCGAGGAGGCGCAGGCCATGGGCTTCTCGGCCGAGCAGGCGCGCCTGCTGGTGCAGCAGACCGCCCTTGGCGCCGCTGCCATGGTGGAGCAGAATCCCGATTTGTCGCTGCAGACCCTGCGCGAGCAGGTGACCAGCAAGGGAGGCACGACCGCCGAGGCCATCAAGACATTCCAGGCGCAGGGGCTGATGCCGCTGACCGCTCACGCCATGCAGGCGGCCGTCGCACGGGCCGCCGAGATGGAAACTCTTTTCTGAACACTCTTCTCTTACCGCTGGAGCTCAGATGAACACAGCTTATTTTCTGATTAACACGATTTTTGATATCTACCTCATGGTGGTGCTGCTGCGTGTCTGGCTGCAGTGGGCCCGCGCCGACTTCTACAACCCCATGAGCCAGATGGTGGTCAAGGTGACCAATCCGCTGGTGATACCGCTGCGTCGGGTCATTCCGGGCTTCGGCGGGCTGGACATGGCCTCGGTGCTGCTGGCGCTGATCATCGCCTTCGCCAAGCTGGCGCTGCTCAAGAGCATGAACGTGCTGCTGGCCGACTGGCTCACCCTCAGCCTGTTTGCCGCCCTGACCGTGCTGAAGAAAGCGGGCTCCATGATCTTCTGGGTGCTGCTGGTTCGCGCCATCCTGAGCTGGGTCAGCCAGGGTCGTAATCCCATCGAATACGTGATGCACCAGCTGACCGAGCCATTCCTTGCCCCCATTCGTCGCATCTTGCCGGCGCTGGGCGGGCTGGATCTCTCCGTGCTGGTCGCCTTTATCGGGCTGCAGGCCATAAACTATCTGTTGGGTGATCTGTTCGGCCAGCTGTGGTGGATGATTTGATGCCAGCCGTCCTGCGGGAAGGGGATGAGCTGATATTGCACCTGATGATCCAGCCCAAGGCGAGCCGGGATCAGATCGTCGGACTGCACGGTGAGGAAGTGAAAGTGGCCATCACGGCGCCGCCGGTGGATGGCCAGGCCAACAGCCACTTGATCAAGTATCTGGCCAAGCAGTTCAAGGTGGCCAAGGGGCAGGTTCGCATAGTGCGCGGGGAGCTGGGGCGGCACAAGACGGTTGCCATCGAGGCGCCCAGGCAGATCCCTGCCGAGATCAGTGCCCTGCTGGAGACTCAGGGTTAACACGAGAAGGATGACACCATGAAAACAGCCTGGATAAGCTGCCTGCTGGCACTGCTGATGACCTTGCCGCTGCGGGCGGAACAGATGAAGGAGCTGGGCCCCTGGCAGGTGCACTACAGCGCCTTCAACTCCAGCTTCCTCACCCCGGACGTGGCCAAGGCCTACGGCCTGGAGCGCAGTCGCTACAACGGCATCATCAATATCGCCGTACAGAACAAGCAGGGCGTGGCGCAGGCGGTGGGTATCACGGGCGAGGCCAAGAACCTCACCGGTACCCTGCGTACCCTGACCTTCCAGGAGGTCAGGGAGGGGGACGCCATCTACTATCTGGCGGTGCTGCCCTATCGCAACGAGGATACCTACCAGTTCACCCTGAAGATCATGGGAGAGGGGCAGCAACAGACGCTGACCTTCCAGCAGACCTTCTACGTCGACTGAGGCTGTTGCCCTGCTTGCCGAATGAAGAAGCCCCGAACTCAGGTTCGGGGCTTTTTTCATGGGGTGGCGTCAGCTGGCCGGGGCGAAGTCGTGGATCTCGCCCGAACGCGGGGTGAAGCGAGGATCCTGATCCTGGTTGCGCTCCACCCACTCCATGGTCTGGCAGAAGCTCTCCTGCCTGGCAAACTCGTCGCGCACCTGATCGATGGCCCGCTCGGCGCTGCGCCGTTCCATCTTGCTCGCCTTGCGATCGCTGAACTGTTTTTGCTGGGCCAGCATCCAGTCCGTGAATGCCTGACGGCACTGCGCCTCGTTGGCCGCCTGGGCGGGCAGTGTCATCAACAGGGCGATCATCAATACATAGCGCATAACAAACCGACGACGATAGGGTGGGGACAGGGTGAAAAGGCGGCATTTTAGGCCGAAAGCATGAGCATGAACAGGGGGAATAGTGGGGGCCGGCATGGCCGGCCCCAGGCAGGATCAGTGCTTGATGAGGTAGAGCTGGCGGCTGTAGGCCACGTCTTCCGGGTTGTTGATGGGGTAGCCCTTGAGCCAGGGCTTGATCAGCCGGGCGTTGGTGTATTGATAAATGGGAGCGATCGGCGCCTCATCCTGCAATATGGTTTCGGCCTGATCGAACAGCCGGGCCCGCTCGCGGGGATCCTGGCTGCTGGCCGCCTTGGTCAGCAGGGCATCGTAGCCGGCGTTGGCGAAGCGGGCCATGTTGCCGCTGTGGTGGGAGCCCCACAGACCGAGGAAGGCGGAGGGGTCGTTGTAATCGGCCACCCAGGAGGAGCGGATCACCTCGAACTGGCCGCTCTGGCGGCTGTCGAGATAGGTTTTCCACTCCTGATTGGTGAGCTCGACCTGGGCGCCCAGTTTCTGCTTCCAGAGGTTGGCGATGGCCAGCGCCATCTTCTTGTGAATTTCCGCCGTGTTGTAGAGCAGGGTCAGCTTGAGTGGCTTGCCCGGGCCGTAACCGGCCTCCTTGAGCAGCGCCTTGGCCTTCTCATCCAGCGCCTGCTGGCTGCTGCTGGAGAGCAGGTTGGCCTTGGGCTCGAAACCGGCCACCACGTCCGGGGTGAAGTGATAGGCGGGTTTCTCGCCCGTACCCAGCACCTTGGCGGCGATGAGGCCGCGGTCGATGGTGTAGGAGAGCGCCTTGCGCACCCGCACATCGTTCAGCGGTGGCTGTTGGGTGTTGAAGGCGTAGTAATAGGTGCCGAGTTGATCCGGGGTATGGACCTCACCCGGGATCTGCTGCATCAGCTTGTGATACTGCTCCTTGGGGAAAGACTCTGTGATGTGCAGATCCCCTGCCAGGTAGCGGTTGGTGGCGGCGGTTTCCTGGTTGATGGGCACGAAGGTGACCTTGGTCAGCACCGTATGGGCGCGATCCCAGTAATAGGGGTTGGGAGTCAGCTCCAGCTTCTCGTTCACCACCCGGTGGCTCAATACGAAGGCGCCGTTGCCGACCAGCTTGCCGGGCTGGGTCCACTGGTTGCCATATTGCTCCATGCTGGCCTGATGCAGCGGTGACAGGCTGGGGTGGGTCAGCAGGCTCAGGAAATAGGGCACAGGCTGGGAGAGGGTTACCTGCAGCGTGTGCTCGTCGAGCGCCTTGACCCCAAGCTCGCTGGGGGCCAGCTTGCCGGCCACTATCTCGTCCACCTTGTCGAAGCGGGCCAGCTGGGCAAACCAGGCGAAGGTCGCGGCCTCTTTCGGATCAACCAGTTTGCGCCAGCCGTAGACGAAGTCGGCGGCCTTGACCTTGTCACCGTTGGACCAGCGCGCATCCGGTCGCAGATGGAAGGTAAACTGCTGATTGTCCTTGTTGTCCCAGCTGGCGGCGACGCCAGGCAGCACCTTGCCGTCCGGCCCCTGGGTCAGCAGCCCCTCGTAGAGATCCCGCAATACCTGCAGTTCGGGCAGGCCGACCAGTTTGAGCGGGCTCAGGCTCGCCGGTTCATCTTTCAGATGACGTACGACGGCCTGTTCGGCAGCGAGTTGAGTGCCGGGCGGAACATCGGCGGCCTGGACACAGGCACAACCCAGCAGGGCCAGCAAGGGACTCCATCCTTTCATGGTTGATCCTTCAAATAGTGTGAAGCGGGGAGAAAACTCGGCGAGAAATGATCGCCGGCAGACGGGAAATCATGATATCCCGTTTGCTGGTCAGACCGCCAGTATGAGTCCCGTGATTTCAGGGACGGTATGGAACCTTATTTGACCCGCTGATCTGCGATCAGGGGAAGAGGAGTGAACGATGAGAGCATGGATCCTGTTGGCCTTGGCCATCAGTCAGGGCGCCTGGGCGCTGGCGCCTTGTGAGCGTGGGAGTCCGGTCGGCAGCTGGTGCGAGGTGAACATAGATCAGCTGCACCCGACCCAGGGTGGGGTCGGCCAGATCCAGGTCGACAATACCCAGGCGGAGCTTGCAGGAAAAAGTGCGAAGCAACTCGACAAGTTGATGAAAAAGAAAGAGATCCCCATCGTCATTGCCCCCGATGGCGGCTACTGGCTGGTGGACAGGCATCACCTCACCAAGGCGTTGTGGCAGGCGGGGGTGAAGCAGGCCAGGGTCAAGGTGATCGGCCGCCTGCAGGACAAGTCCAGCTTCTGGAGCCAGATGCAGGGCAATCACTGGGCCTGGCTCAAGGACGAGAAGGGGCTGCCGCTGACCCCTGAGCAGTTGCCCGCCCATATCGGCGAGCTGCCGGATTACCCCTACCGGACCGTGGCGGGCTTGCTGCAGGATGCGGGCTATGTCGACAAGCGGGATCAGGTCTATTTCGTCGAGTTCGCCTGGGCCAGCTGGCTTGGCCAGCAGATGGACTGGTTGCCGGTCGATGGCGCCAATCTGGCGGATCGTCTCTATCAGGCCAAGCGGCTGGCGTGCAGCAGCAAGGCGGGGGAGCTGCCCGGTTATCCCGGCAAGCAGTGCCGGGTCAATCAGTCGCGCAGTGGCAGCTGAGCAAGCGCCAAACCAGTTACCGGAGCGGGGTGCCAGGCGCCCCCGCTCCGGTGTCGTCACGCCTGCTCGGCCGGTTGCCAGCGGGCGGCGGCTTGTTCCAACAAGGCCACCTCGCCTTGCTGGATCAGCGGCAGCAGGGCTTGTACCTGTTCATCGGGCCAGTCCCACCAGGCGAGCGCCTGTAGCCGGGCAATCTCGTCCGAGCCAAAGCGCTGGCGGATCACCCTGGCTGGCGTGCCTGCCACCATGCAGTAGGCCGGCACGTCCCGCGTCACCAGGCTGCGGGCGGCGATAATGGCGCCATCCCCGATAGTGACGCCCGGCATTATCATGGCGTCCATTCCTATCCAGACATCGTTGCCGATACGGGTATCGCCGGCGGGGCGATAGCTGCGCTTGAGGGCAGCCAGATCGGCAAATGGATAGGTGCTGATGAAGGCCGGGTTGTGGGTGTGGTTGCCCCCCATGATGATCTTCACGCCGGCGGCGATTTGCACATAGTCACCTATGTGGAGCCTGTCTATGTGCCAGAGCGGCTCCCAGCCGGTCTCCGGGCTGCGGCTAACGCTGTCGCCATAGAGGTAGCGCACGGCCTCCTCCTCGAACAGGCCGTCCCAGGCCCCCGAGTAGTAGCTGTGCCGCCCCTTGAGGCAGATGTTGGGATTGGTCACCGTCAGATTCAGGTATTCGACCTGCGACCAGTGTTGGCAGGGTGTCATGGCTGTGTTCCTCTTTGAATGGACAGAATGAATGGCGCGAGGAGCGCAGCTAATAGATCCAGACCAGCAGGCGGGGCACGCACAGGGTCGAGCAGCCCAGATCCTGGGGTAAACGGGGTCGCAACATGCAGACAGTGTCCTGACGGTGGAGGCCAGATGATGGACCTGGATGGTAAGGCATGAGAAGGGCTATGCCAACCCGGTGAGGTTTTTCTGGTTAAAACCTGCACAAAACATCGGGTTGATATTCATTCTCGACTGGGCATGATAAGTATCCCACCCATAGACTCGGGAGATCGTCATGACGAATCATGTCTGGCAGCGCTACATGCTGGAGGCCGAAAACGCATTGGGGGCCGGGGCGCTCGGCACCGCCATCTGCCTCTATCAGCAGGCCCTTGCCGAAGTGTACGAACTGGCTGATGAAGATCTGGACGAACTGGCCAGCATGCGGGTGGCTACCTGCCATCGGCTTGCCGACTTCTGGCGCGCCATGGAGGAGCCCGCTTATGAGCTGCGCTACCTCAAGCTCGCCTCCGAGCTGGTGACTGCGCTGGTGCCCCAGTGCCCGAACCGGGATTGCGAGTCCCTTGTAAGCGAGCTGGGTTGCTGCCGGGCGGCGCTTATCTCCTTCCTCAAGCGTCACCCCAATCCCGAGATCGCCAAATTGATCCAGCTGCAGGACAAGGTGCAGGGCTGCGAGCTGATCGGCCGTTTTCGCCTCAACTGAGGATCAGCCTCTGGGCTTGAGCTTTTGCGCGATCCGCTGCTGCGCCTCCTCTCCCTGCAGGGCGAGGGAGAAGGCGCGCGCCTCCAGATCGATGACGAAGTGCACCGCCTGTTTGAGCTCCTGTTTGAGCAGGGCCTTGCTCTTCTGTAGCGCCTTTGGCGGTTTGGCCGCCAGTTTCAAACCCTGCTCACGGGCCAGTGCCAGCAGCGCATCGGCGGCCACCACCCGGTTGGCGAGGCCCAGGCGCAGCGCCTCACCGGCATCGATGGCCTCGGCCAGCAGCAACAGCTCCGCCGCCTTCAGATGGCCCACGGCGCGGGGCAAGAGCAGACTGGAGGCAAACTCCGGCACCAGTCCCAGCTCGACGAACGGCAGTTGCAGCCGGGCGTTGTCCGCCAGATAGACAAGATCGCAGTGCAGCAGCAGTGTGGTGCCTATGCCGACGGCGGGGCCAGCGACCGCGGCTATGACGGGTTTGGGAAAATCCGCCAGGGTGTGCAGGAACTGCAAAATGGGATCGTCCGCCTCCAGCGTGTTCTTGCCCATAAAGTCGGCCAGATCATTGCCGGCGGTGAAGCAATCGCTTTGACCCTGTATCAGCAACACATGCACGGCGTCATCTTGTGTCGCTTGGCGTAGTGCTGCGGTGAGGGCGAGATACATCTCGGTATTGAGGGCGTTGCGCTTGTCAGGGCGATTGAGGGTCAGGGTGAGCAAACCATACTGCTGCTCGGCAACGATAATGGGGTCCATGTCTAAATCCTTGTTATCACAGGCTGTCAAAAGCTTACCGCTGCGGTAATCTTCACGGCGTTTAACAACATCATAAAAGGATTTCAACCATGTTTAAACGTGCGTTTTATTCCCTGCTAGCCCTGGGTCTGGCGGCGCCTGCTCTGGCCAAGGTCGAGGCCGTCGATGGCTATGTGCGTCTGCTGCCCCCCGGCTCTCCCAACACAGCCGCCTTTCTGATGCTCAAAAATGACGCAGACACGCCGGTGAAGCTGGTCGCCGCCGCCTCGCCCGAGGTGGGCCGGGCCGAGCTGCACACCCATCTGCACGAGAACGGGGTCATGAAGATGCGCCAGGTCGAGAGCATTGAGGTGCCGGCCAAGGGGGAAGTGGCGCTCAAGCCCGGCAGCTTCCACATCATGCTGTTCGAGGTGCGCGAGCTGTCCCAGGGCACGCCCTTCCCGCTGACCCTGACCATGGATGACGGTCAGAAGCTGGAATTGAGCCTGCCAGTGAAGCCAATTGAACCCATGGCAGGCATGCAGCACTGACATTAATGGACGCTTGTTCAGCTTTTTACACTGTGTATTCCCGTCGCACTGGGTAAAATGATGGCCTTTCCAGTCCATAAGAGAGTGACATGATGAAGAAGACCTTGATTGCCGGTTGTGTGCTGGCCCTGTTCAGCCAGGCTGCCATGGCTGCTGATGACTGGCGTATCGCTGCCGGTGCCGATGTATGGAACGCGCAGGGCAGCGGCCAGATCAACGGTGTCGGGGCCAACGGCAGCTATGACGAGAACTACAACTGGAGCGGCTACCTGCAACTGGAGCACGGCATCATTCTGCTGCCCAACGCCAAGTTCGAGATGTCCGATTTCGGTACCAGCGGCGGCTCTCTCAACAACGATCTGATGGCCTACGACCTGAGCCTCTACTATCGCCTGTTCAACAACGACCTGTTCCAGATCGACCTGGGTCTGACCGGTCGTCGTTATGATGGCGATTTCAACACCCAGCACTACTCCTATGACAAGGATGTGCTGATGGCTTACACCGGCGCCGAAGTGCGCATCCCGGGTACCGGCTTTGCCGCCTTCGGCGATGCCCGCGTACAGGATGCCGACAACTATGACTACCGTCTGGGTGGCTCCTACAAGTTCGCTTCCGTCCCCCTCAAGGTGCGTGCCGGCTGGCGTGATGCGAGCATGGACTTCGACCGCGTTGATCAGCGGGTTGATGGCTGGTTCATCGGCGGCGAATTCACTTTCTAATCTGACCGTCAGCTGACGACGAGGAGCGGTAATGGGCCACATCATAGTGACGGGGGCGGGATCCGGTCTGGGTCGCGCCCTGACCATAGGTCTGGTTGAACGCGGCCATCGGGTATCCATGATGGGGCGCCGTTATCAGCGATTGCAGGAGCAGGAACAACTGCTCGGCAGCGCGGTGATCGGCATCGCTGCCGATCTGGCGCACCATGAAGAGGTCGATGTCACCTTCGCCGCTGCGGTGGAGTGGGGCGGCTTGCCCGAGCTGGTGCTGCATTGCGCCGGGGTGGGTGAATTCGGCCCGGTCGGTGTCTACACCGCAGAGCAGATCCGCCGGGTGGTGGAGAGCAATCTCATCTCCACCATTCTGGTGGCCCAGCAGACGGTGCGGCTGATCGGCGAGAAAGGCGGCGTGCTGGCCAACGTGCTCTCCTCCGCCGCGCAGGTGGGCAAGGCCAACGAGACCCTCTACTGCGCCTCCAAGTGGGGCATGCGGGGCTTTCTGGAGTCCTTGCGCGCCGAGCTCAAGAGCTCGCCGCTGCGGCTGGTCAACCTCTATCCGAGCGGGATCCGCAGCGAATTCTGGGACAACTCGGATCACGTGGACCCGAGTGGCTTCATGACCCCGGAAGATGCGTCGGCCTACATGCTGGATGCGCTGGAGGCCAGAAGCAGCTGCCACGTGACCGACCTCTTTATCGGTCGCAATGGTTGAGGCAGAGCCCCGCCATCCGCTTCCTCTCGTCAGGTACAGCAGAAACAAAAAGCGCGCCATCAGGCGCGCTTTTTTATGTTGGCAAGGGGGCGGAATTAACGACCCAGCTTGGCCTTGAGCATGGCAACGATCTCGCCGATCGCCACTTCCTGCTTCTCGCCGGAGCGGCGGCACTTGTACTCCACCACGCCGTTGTCCAGACCGCGATCGCCGATGACGATGGCGTGCGGCACACCCAGCAGCTCCATGTCGGCGAACATCACGCCCGGGCGCTCTTTGCGGTCGTCGAACAGCACATCCACACCGGCGGCCTTCAGCTCGGCGTAGAACTGCTGTGCCTGCTCGGCTACGCGCTCGGATTTGTGCATGTTCATCGGCACGATTGCCACTTCGAACGGGGCTATGGCGTCCGGCCAGATGATGCCGTACTGGTCGTTGTTCTGCTCGATGGCGGCGGCCACCAGACGGGAAACCCCGATGCCGTAGCAACCCATCTCCATGGTGACGGACTTGCCGCCCTCGTTCAGTACGCTCGCCTTCATGGCTTCTGAGTACTTGGTACCCAGCTGGAAGATGTGGCCCACTTCGATACCGCGCTTGAGCAGCAGTTTGCCCTGGCCGCAGGGGCTCGGGTCGCCTTCCACCACGTTGCGCAGGTCGGCCACTTCATAGGAGGCGATATCGCGATCCCAGTTGGCACCTGTCAGGTGGAAGCCGGTCTCGTTGGCACCGCAAACAAAATCGCTCAGATGGGCGGCGCTGCGATCGGCGATGATGCGACCGGCAAAGCCGACCGGGCCTATGGAGCCTGCATCACAACCGGCGGCGGCCTTGATCTGCTCGTCGTTGGCGAAGGTCAGCGGGTTGGCCACGCCAGCCAGCTTCTCGGCCTTGATCTCGTTCAGCTCGTGGTCGCCACGCAGCACCAGGGCGATGACGGCCTGCTTGCCGTGCTCGTCCGCTTCGGCCAGTACCAGCAGGGTCTTGGCGATGGCGGTCGGCGCCACGTTCAGGAAGGCGGCCACTTCGTCTATGGTGTGCACATTCGGGGTGGCGACCTTGGTCAGGGCCTTGGTCGCGGCAGCGCGCTCGCCGGCCGGTGCCAGCGCTTCGGCCATCTCTATGTTGGCGGCGTAGTCGGAGGTGTCGGAGAAGGCGATCAAGTCTTCACCGCTCTCGGCCAGCACCTGGAATTCGTGGGAGCCGGTACCGCCGATGGAGCCGGTATCGGCCTGCACCGGACGGAAGTTCAGCCCCATGCGGGTGAAGGCGGCACAGTAGGCGGCGTGCATCCGCTCGTAGGTCTCGATCAGCGAGGCCTTGTCGATGTGGAAGGAGTAGGCGTCCTTCATCAGGAACTCGCGACCGCGCATCACACCGAAACGGGGGCGGACCTCGTCGCGGAACTTGGTCTGGATCTGATAGAGGTTCAGCGGCAGCTGTTTGTAGCTGTTCACTTCATAACGGATCAGGGAGGTGATCACCTCTTCGTGGGTCGGGCCCAGCACGAAGGGACGGTTGTGACGGTCGGTCAGGCGGCACAGCTCGGGACCGTAGTCATCCCAGCGGCCGGACTCCTGCCACAGCTCGGCGGGCTGCACCACCGGCATGGAGACTTCGATGGCACCAGCATTGTTCATCTCTTCGCGAACAATGTTCTCGATCTTTTTCAGTACCCGCAGGCCGGACGGCAGCCAGGCATACATGCCGGAGGCCAGTTTGCGGATCATGCCGGCGCGCAGCATCAGCTGATGGCTGACGACTTCGGCGTCGGACGGGGTTTCCTTGAGAGTGGAAAGCAGATATTGGCTGGTACGCATCGCTCGTGACCTTAGATAAGACGGGCCGCGGGGCCCTGGATAAATTCAAGAGCGGAATTTTAACAGGGAGGGCCCTGCGGCCCAAGGGCTAAATTTAGCGCAGCGGGAGAAAGCGGGGGCCGGGCCCCCGCCCGTGTCAGACCCGAAATTGCGACAGCAGTCGTTGTTGCAGCAGGCTGGCCTGGTGCAGGGAGGAGGCGAGTTGCAGGCACTCCTGCGCCTCCTGCTCACCTGTCTGGGCCTGCAGGCTGATGCCGGAGACCTTGTCCGAGGTGTGGCTCAGGGTGTGGGAGAGCTGGCCTGTGGCATCCGCCACCTGTTGCACCATGTCGGCCAGATGGTCGATGGCTTCTTCCACCTTGAACAGGATCTGCTTGGTGTTGTCGGAATCCTGCATGCCCGACTCCACGGTTTTCAGGTTGCGCTGCATCATCAGATAGGCCTTCTCGGTCTGCTGCTGAATGTTGTTGATCACCTCGGTTATTTCGGCGCTGGAGGAGGCGGTACGGTTGGCCAGGGTGCGCACCTCGTCGGCCACCACGGCAAAGCCCCGGCCCATCTCGCCGGCCCGGGCCGCCTCGATGGCGGCGTTGAGCGCCAGCAGGTTGGTCTGCTCCGAGATGCTGCTGATGGTGGAGATGATCTGGCCAATCTGGCTCGCCTGCTCCTTGAGGGCGTTGATGGCGTTGGCGCACTCGCCCACCTCCACCACGACCCGCTGCATGCCATTGCTGGCGGAGGTCACGTACTGACTGCTTTCAGCGGTGAGCTGG
The DNA here is from genome assembly GCF_000819745.1 of Aeromonas bestiarum. Classification (GTDB taxonomy): domain Bacteria; phylum Pseudomonadota; class Gammaproteobacteria; order Enterobacterales; family Aeromonadaceae; genus Aeromonas; species Aeromonas bestiarum. Next base: position 288,249 of record NZ_CDDA01000006.1, read on the forward strand.
CGCACCTCGTTGGCGTTTTGCGCGGCCAGGCTGCAGTTGTCAGAGATGGAGGTGGCGACCTGCACCATCTGCTCGCTGTCATGGTGCAGCGCCTGGGCATGCTCGGCGGTCTGGCGGCTGCTCTGGCTGATGGCCTCGACCCGGTTGACCGAGGTGTGGACGTGGTCGCTGATGTGCTGGTTGTTGTCCATGGTGGAGCTGATCATCTTCTGCAGCTTCTCGATGAAGCGATCCACGCTGCCCGCCAGCGAGCCAATCTCGTCGTCCCGCTTGAGATTGATCCGCGCGTTGAGATCGCCCTCACCGGCGGCTATGTCCTGCATGCGCTGATTCACCTGCAGCAGGGGCCTGACTATGGTGCGAACCAGCCAGAAACCGCAGAGCGCGACGATCAGCAGGCTCAGTACCAGACCCCCCAGGATCAGGTTTTTGGTATGGCCGATGATGGTATTGAGCTGGTTTACCTGATCCTCGACAGTGGCATCCCCCTTGGCCTCGACTTCGACCAGCACCTGCTTGAGTTGTTCGGCACTGCTCTCGTATCGCGCCAGCTGGCTCTGGTAATCGCTCAGTGCTGCAATCCACTGGCTTATCAGCCGCTGATCGTCGGCCTGCAGGGTCCGGTATTGTGTCGCCAGCGACTGGCCGGCGAACTCCCCCTCACCCGGGATATCGAACAGCCCCGTGGCCAGCATGCCGTCGACCGCCTCCTGATAGAAGCGGGTCGCCTCCTTCAACTCGGCCTGGATGGCGGGGGTCGGGCCCTCGCTCTGCATCTTCTCCAGCGCATAGAGTTGGCGCAGGAAGCCGATGTTGGCTTCCATGCCGCCGTCGGCCGCTTGCCAGCGGGTGGCCAGACCGCCATTCCAGCTGATGGCCTGATCCGGCGACTGGGTGAGGCTCTCGACAGCGCCATCGCCGACCACTTCCAGCTGGGTGGAGAGGCGGGACATGCGTTCCGAACTGGCGCGCAGTGCCTGATCGACGCCGGTATAGGTGCGATAGAGCGCCAGCAGCTTGTCCTGCTGTTGCTGATAATCCTGCTGGCGCTGGTTCATGGTGCTGATCGCCGTCTCGTCGATGAGCCTGCCTTCACCCACCCGGCGCAGGGCATCTGTGGTGGCCGCGCTGGCCCGTTGCAGCTCGGGCTCGTCGAGGGGCATGCCTCTGAGCATTTTCTGGATATAGAGCGACTGGTTGCCCAGCTCTATGGATCCCTCCATGGCGCCATCGGCGGTCTGCCAGGCGGCTCCCAATACATAGGAGAGCAGATCGGCCAGCCGCTGGCTGCCATACCAGCCGATGGCCCCCATGCCCAGCGTGCAGCCGAGCAGGATCGTCAGTCCCAGATTCGATGTAGTGACAATTTTCATGATGCAGGACCTTCCTTGGTTCCGAACAAACCCAATTCAGTGTTCTCTCAATGGCAAACATTCGCCATTCCCGGTGGAAAATAAAGTTACTGCTCAGATCCGATCCAAGCATGGCTCCGAAAGCGCCAGAATGCCGAGAATCCTCTGCCGTACTCCGCCGCCCTATGCTGGATACTTATCCAGTTATTCTTTATGCTATGACCCAATTTACAGATAGATGGTTTGGCGAGGAGAGAGCCGTGATTGGTCGCTTGAGAGGCGTAGTCATTGAGAAACAACCCCCCGAAGTGCTGCTGGAAGTCGGGGGCGTGGGCTATGAGGTACAGATGCCCATGAGCTGCTTCTATGATCTGCCCGAGATCGGCAAGGAAGCGACCATTCACATCCACTTCGTGGTGCGTGAGGATGCCCAGCTGCTGTATGGATTCAACCACAAGCAGGAGCGGGCGCTGTTTCGCGAGCTGATCAAGACCAACGGCGTCGGCCCCAAGCTGGCGCTGGCCATCCTCTCCGGCATGACGGCCACCCAGTTCGTGCTGAGTGTCGAGCGCGAGGAGATAAGCTCCCTGGTCAAATTGCCTGGCGTGGGCAAGAAGACCGCCGAGCGGCTGGTGGTGGAGATGAAGGACAGGCTCAAGGGCTGGGTCAGCCACGATCTCTTCTCGCCGGCAGAGATCAGCCTGCCGGCCAAAGAGAGCCGGCTGCGGGCGCCCGATGCGAGCGAAGAGGCGGCCAGCGCGCTGGTGGCTCTGGGCTACAAGCCGCAGCAGGCCAGCCAGATCGTCAGCAAGATAGCCATCGATGGGATGTCGGTGGAAGATATCATCCGTGAATCCCTGCGTAGTCTGGTGTGAGGTAGGCAATGATTGAAGCGGACCGTCTCATCTCCGCCACAGGCGTGCGTGAGGATGAGATCATCGATCGGGCCATACGGCCAAAGATGCTGGCCGATTACACAGGCCAGGATCCCGTCTGCGAGCAGATGGAGATCTTCATCGAGGCGGCGCGCCAGCGTGGCGAGGCACTCGATCACCTGCTGATCTTCGGCCCGCCGGGTCTGGGCAAGACCACGCTCGCGAACATAGTGGCCAACGAGATGGGGGTCAACATCAAGACCACCTCGGGCCCTGTGCTGGAAAAGGCCGGCGATCTGGCGGCGCTGCTCACCAACCTCGAACCCAATGACGTGCTGTTTATCGACGAGATCCACCGGCTGAGCCCTGTGGTGGAGGAGGTGCTCTATCCGGCGATGGAGGATTACCAGCTCGACATCATGATAGGGGAGGGCCCCGCCGCTCGCTCCATCAAGCTCGACTTGCCTCCCTTTACCCTGATAGGCGCCACTACCCGGGCCGGCTCTCTGACCAGCCCGCTGCGGGATCGTTTCGGCATAGTGCAGCGGCTGGAGTTCTACAACGTCAAGGATCTGACCGACATCGTCTCCCGCAGCGCCCGTTGCCTGGGGCTGGAGATGACCAGTGACGGCGCCCTGGAATTGGCCCGCCGTTCCCGCGGTACTCCGCGGATTGCCAACCGTCTGTTGCGTCGCGTGCGCGACTTTGCCCAGGTCAAGTCTGATGGCCGGATAGACGGACCCATAGCGGCCCGAGCCATGGACATGCTGGACGTGGACAATGAAGGTTTCGACTTCATGGACCGCAAGCTATTGTTGGCTGTGATAGACAAGTTTCTGGGGGGCCCTGTGGGTCTCGATAACCTGGCGGCTGCCATAGGTGAAGAGAAAGACACTATCGAGGATGTGCTGGAGCCCTATCTGATCCAGCAGGGCTATCTGCAACGTACACCCAGAGGGCGGATGGCGACACCGAGAGCGTATGCGCATTTTGGCTTGCAACGGCCAGATGAAAGGTGAAAACAGCTGTTTGAACAAAAAACCGCCATCAAGGGCGGTTTTTTGTTATCCGGGCAAAAAAAAGCCCACGGCGGATGCGGTGGGCAAAGACAATTCAGGATGGATGTTCACAGACAGTGAGTGCGTCTGGACACAGACCGGAAAAAAAACAGAGGAGCCGTCGCGAGGCCTCAGAGTCGGTTCATTTGATAGAGCTGAACGAACGAAAGCTTGTAGTAACGGATGGTTTTAGCAACAAACTTTTTCATCTTAAATTCCAATAGACAGGTTCGAAATGTTCATCGAATACGTACCGGGAACCCAGATTGACCGGCCTGTATCCAAGGGTATGCCCTCACTGCGAGGCGCATTGTAGGAGCTCTGTCGGACTCGGACAAACAAGAAAAATTACCTATATCAGATTAGATTAACTAATCATTTGTCTGGATTGTCGAATTAGCATGAACATGCGTTTTTACTGGTTTTTAATTGGATTTACCGGCGGGCAGCCAAGGGCGGGGAAACATTATGAAAATCCGCTTGAACATTGTTTTTTAACAGAAGCGTCACTTATTGGTGGTGATATTAAATTTGATTTAAATCAATGATTTGCGATTTAGTGTTTTTTGTGACGCAGCTCTCCAAATTAAATGGAACGCGACGTGAAAATGCCTTTGAAAGGCATGTATTGATGATGGTTTTACATTGATTTCAATCAAATAAAGGTGATATAAAACATCGGTCATTATGGGCGGGAATAAAGCAAGTCTGATTGTTTTGTAATTGTTAAACATTAGCTTTTTTTGTTCCTGTGTATTGCCTTGTTGTTAATGCTGGTAGCAGTCGAATCCGGTCGCCAGTGCAAACTGGAGCGTGACCGATAATTCGGGGACTTCCAACGGAAGCTTTGTCCTTAAAACTTAAAATAGCCGTGCCAATAATCGGTGAGGAAACATCATGATTGCTGAGCATGTGGTAGACCTATCGCGGTTCCAATTCGCTGCGACGGCCCTTTATCACTTCCTGTTTGTACCCCTGACGCTCGGAATGGCCTTCATTCTGGCGATCATGGAATCTGTCTATGTGATGACCAACAACCCTGTCTACCGGGACATGACCAAGTTCTGGGGCAAGTTGTTTGGTATCAACTTCGCCCTCGGGGTTACCACAGGGCTGACCATGGAGTTTCAGTTCGGTACCAACTGGGCCTATTACTCCCACTATGTAGGCGATATCTTCGGGGCCCCGCTGGCCATCGAAGGCTTGATGGCCTTCTTCCTGGAATCCACCTTCGTCGGCATGTTCTTCTTTGGTTGGGATCGCCTGACCAAGCGTCAACATCTGGCTTCGACCTGGTTGATGGCGCTGGGGACCAACCTCTCCGCCCTCTGGATCCTGGTGGCCAACGGCTGGATGCAGAACCCGGTCGGTGCCGAGTTCAACTTCGAGTCCATGCGGATGGAGATGGTGAGCTTCGCCGAACTGGTGTTCAACCCGGTTGCCCAGGTCAAGTTCGTCCACACGGTCGCGGCCGGCTATACCACGGGCGCCATGTTCGTGCTGGGCATCTCCTCCTATTACCTGCTGAAGAATCGTGATGTGGCCTTCGCCCGTCGCTCTTTCGCCATCGCAGCGGCCTTCGGTATGGCCTCCATCCTCTCCGTGCTGATCCTCGGTGACGAGTCCGGCTACGAGACGGGTGAAGTGCAGAAGGTGAAACTGGCGGCCATCGAGGCCGAGTGGAACACAGAATCGGCTCCGGCATCCTTTACCCTGTTCGGTATCCCGAACCAGGAAGAGATGCGTACCGATTACGCCATCAAGATCCCGTATGCGCTCGGCATTATCGCCACCCGTTCCCTGGATGGCCAGGTGACCGGCCTCAAGGATCTGAAGAGCGAGCATGAGCTGCGCGTGCGCAACGGCATGACCGCCTATGACCTGCTGACCAAGCTGCAATCCGGCGACAAGTCCGATGATACCCGTGCCCGCTTCGATGAAGTGAAGCAGGATCTGGGCTACGGTCTGCTGCTCAAACGCTACACCAACAACGTGACCGACGCGACCGATGAACAGATCAAGGCCGCCGTGGATGACTCCATCCCGCAGGTTGCACCGCTGTTCTTCGCCTTCCGCATCATGGTTGCTTGCGGCATGCTGATGCTGCTGCTGATCGGCCTGGCCTTCTATGACAGCACTCGCCACAAGATCGGTGAGCGCAAATGGCTGCTCAAGGCGCTGCTGTGGGGTATCCCGCTGCCCTGGATCGCCATCGAGTGTGGCTGGTTCGTCGCGGAATATGGCCGTCAGCCCTGGACCATAGCCGAAGTGCTGCCGACCTCCGTCTCTGCATCCAACGTGCCTGCGTCCGAGATCTGGTTCTCCCTGATCGGGATCTGCCTGTTCTACACGGTGCTGCTCATCATAGAGATGTACCTGATGTTCAAGTATGCGCGTCTGGGCCCAAGCAGCCTGAAGACGGGCAAGTACCACTTCGAACAGAGCAAGGCATAAGGAGAGTAACCCATGTTTGATTACGAAATGTTGCGTCTGGTCTGGTGGGTGCTGGTCGGTGTCTTGCTGATCGGTTTCGCCATCACCGACGGTTTCGATATGGGGGTGGGCGCACTGCTCCCCTTCGTCGGCAAGAAGGATGTGGAGCGTCGGGTGATGCTCAACACCATGGGCCCGCACTGGGAAGGCAACCAGGTATGGCTGGTCACGGCGGGCGGAGCCCTGTTCGCGGCCTGGCCCATAGTGTATGCGGCGGCCTTCTCCGGCTTCTACATCGCCATGATCCTGACCCTGATGGCGCTCTTCTTCCGTCCGGTCGGTTTCAAGTACCGTTCCCTGCGTGAAGACGCCAAATGGCGTACCAACTGGGATTGGGCCCTGTTCATCGGCAGTGCCGTTCCTCCCGTCATCTTCGGGGTCGCCTTTGGCAACCTGCTGCAGGGTGTGCCGTTCAGCTTCAACCAGTTCCTGATGCTGACCTATCACGGCAACTTCTTCGGCCTGCTCAATCCGTTCGGTCTGCTGGCCGGTCTGGTTAGCCTGTTCATGATTGTTACCCAGGGCGCTACCTGGCTGATGATGAAGACCGAGGGTGAGGTGCTGGCTCGTTCCCGTACCGCTGCCATGATCTTCTCCCTGCTGACGCTTGTCACCTTCGCGCTGGCCGGAGTCTGGGTCAGTGGCATGGATGGTTATGTGGTGGTCAGCGGCGCCGCGACCGATGCCGTGACCAACCCCCTGCACAAGGAAGTCGTGGTGCAGGCCGGTGCCTGGATGCAGAACTACAGCCTCTATAGCTGGATGATGATCGCTCCCGCGCTGGGTCTGGCGATGTGCGTGCTGACGGCTGCCGCTGCCAAGATTGGCAAGGGCTGGCTGGCATTCCTGTGCTCCTCCCTGGCCATTGCGGGCATCATATTGACGGCGGGCTTCTCCATGTTCCCCTTCATCATGCCGTCCAGCCTGGAGCCATCGCAGAGTCTGACCATGTGGGATGCCACCGCCTCCTTCAACACCCTCAAGGTGATGACAGTGGTCGCGGCCATCTTTGTCCCGACCGTGCTGGCTTACACCATCTGGACCTACATCAAGATGTTTGGCCGGGTGAGCAACAAGCACATCGAAGACAACCAACAATCGCTCTACTAAGAAGGTGCCCTGATATGTGGTATTTCACCTGGATCCTGGGTCTGCTGCTGGCTTGTGCGTTTGGCATCATCAATGCGCTCTGGCTGGAACACACCGAGAACATGGATCGCAAGATCGATGAAAACAAGTGATCGACTCGCCCGGTTGGCGGCTCCTCTGGAGCGCCAACCCTGGCAGGGGTTGATACTGGTAGCGGCGGCCCTGTTGGCCGTCGCTATTTTGCAGGCCCCCAACCTGGTAGCCGCCAACACCAGCGAGCACGGCCTCTGGCTCGCGCCCTGGCTGATGTGGGCGGTCTGTTGCGGCGTGATGCACGGGCTGGGATTCCATCCCCGCAGCCTCATCGGTCGCGTACTGTTTTGCCCCTGGCTCGCCTGGCCCAGTTTGTTATATGGGCTCTGGTTGACTCAAGGCTATTTCCTTTCATAAAAAACGGGGGGAGGCAGGATTTCCCTGCCTCCCCCTGCTTCTTTCCTATTCAGCCCTGCGCTATGATAGCCCCCCATCTGACTGTCGAATGGATCACAGATTGTTATGGGGGAAGTCTCTGAGTTTCCGGTGCGTGTCTACTACGAAGACACGGACGCCGGGGGCATCGTCTACAACGCCAATTATCTCAAGTTTATGGAACGTGCTCGCACCGAGTTTCTGCGCGCTGGCGGCATCGAACAGGATGTCCTGCTGCGTGACGGACACGCGTTTGTGGTGAGTCGAACAGAGATCGATTTCCGCTCGGCGGCCCGTTTTAATGAGCTTTTGACTGTGTTAACGCAAGTGACTGAAGTGAAACGCGCCTCCATGCGCTTCTCACAACGGATACTGGCGGCTGATGGACGACTGATCACCCAGGCCATGGTACAGATAGCCTGTGTCAGTCATCCGCATATGAAACCTGTTGCAATACCTGAAAATGTGAAGGGAGTGCTGTTAAGTGCACGCTGAAATTTCGTTTATTGGCCTGTTTTGGCAAGCCAGCCTGTTGGTAAAACTGGTCATGATGACCCTGATGGGTATGTCGGTCGTCTCCTGGGCGCTGATCATACAGCGCTCCAAGGTCATCAAGGCGGCCAATATCGCATCGGAGCAGTTTGAGGACAGATTCTGGTCCGGGGTCGATCTGAACCGTCTCTACCAGGAGTCCTCTTCCCGCCGCGATGACATCGAAGGCATGGAAGACATCTTCTATTCCGGCTTCAAGGAGTATGCCCGCCTGCTCAAGGCCGGCGCTCGTGGCCAGGATGCGGTGATGGATGGTACCTATCGTGCCATGCGGGTATCGCTTTCCCGCGCGGTGGACGAGCTGGAATCCAACCTGCCAGTGCTGGCGACCGTCGGCTCCATCAGCCCCTATATCGGTCTGTTTGGTACCGTATGGGGCATCATGAACGCCTTTATCGCCCTGGGTCAGGTGCAGCAGGCCACCCTGCAGATGGTGGCACCGGGTATCGCGGAGGCGCTGATCGCCACCGCCATGGGCCTGTTCGCGGCCATTCCCGCGGTTATTTTCTACAACCGGTTTACCAACAAGGTAGAGAAGCTGGAGAACGCCTACGCCAACTTCATGGACGAGTTCACCACCATACTGAACCGTCAGATTGCACAGCAGCAGGGTGATCAGTAATGCAAACCTATCAGCGGATCCGGCGCAAGAAGGTGTGCGAGATCAACGTGGTTCCCTATATCGACGTCATGCTGGTGCTGCTTATCATCTTCATGGCGGTGACGCCCGTGATCACGCAAGGGGTCAAGGTTGACCTGCCACAGGCGGAATCCGAGCAGTTGCCGGAAGATGCCAAACCCCCCTTCATCGTCAGCGTCAACACCGAAGGCGAGTACGTCATCAAGGCCGGTGAGGCCGATGATGAGCCGGTGCCGAGCGGCACGCCCGAGGCGATGCAGCAATACATCACCGAGAAAGCCATGGGCTATCTGGCCATCAACCAGAACGCCCCCGTGGTGGTGGCCGGTGACAAGTCCGTGCGCTACGAAGAGGTGATCCTGCTGATGGTGGCCCTCAAGAATGCGGGCGTGCCTCAGGTTGGCCTGATGACAGATCCGGTGAACTGACGGAGATGGACGTGAAGCGTGGTATTTCCGGTTATCTCATCGCGTCGCTGCTGCTGCACCTGATCATCGGCATCATTTTGCTGGTCGGGGTCGACTTCAGCAAACCGAAGCGGCCCGAGTCGAAGGGGCAGATCGTCAATGCCGTCATGCTCGACGAGAACTTCCTCAACGAGCAGGCCAAGCAGATCCAGCAGCAGAAATCTCAGCCCAAGCCTCAGAAGGTAGAGAAAGAGAAGGACAAGGAAGACACGGATATCGCCAAGCGTGAGCTGGCCCAGCAGCAGGAGCGGCTGCGCATCGCCGAAACCAAGCGCAAGGAAGCCGAAGAGGCAACCCGCAAGGCAGAGGCCGAGAAGCAGAAGAAGGTAGCCGAGCAGAAGCAGGCGGAAGAGAAGGCCCAGAAAGCCGAGCAAGCCCGCAAGCTGGAAGAGCAGAAAACCAAGCAGGCGGAATCTGAGCGCAAGGCGGCAGAGGCCGAGAGCAAGGCGCTGGCGCTGAAGAAGAAAAAAGAACAAGAAGAGAAGAAAGAGGCCGAACAGAAGCAGGCCAAGGCGGAGGCGGCCAAGAAAGCGGAAGCCGACAAGAAGGCCAAGCAGGAGGCTGAGAAGAAAGCCAAGGCCGAGGCGGACAAGAAAGCCAAGGCAGAGGCCGAGAAACAGGCCAAGGCTGAAGCGGACAAGAAAGCCAAGGAGGCCAAGGAAGAGGCTGCCAAGAAGGCAAAAGCTGACGCAGAGAAGAAGGCCAAGGCCGAGGCTGACAAGAAAGCCAAGATAGCGGCGGAGCGCAAGCGCAAGGCGGCCGAGGAGGCCAAGCTGCAAAAAGAGATGGAAGACATGATGCAGCAGCAGCTGTCGGCTGAGGCCAATGCGCGCAGTCAGGCCGCATCGGCGCAGGCGCAGGGCGAGGTCGATAAATATGCCGCCTTGATCAAGGCCACGGTCGAGCGCTACATGATTTTGGATCCCACCATGCGGGGCAAAACATGTACTATCGGCGTACGTCTTGCCAGCACAGGCTTTGTCATATCGGTAGATAACGGCCAGGGTGACCCGGCGGTATGCCGTTCCGGCAAAGCGGCGGTATTGAAGGCCAATCAACTGCCAGTGCCGAAGGATCCTGCGGCATTCGAGATGTTGAAGGAGTTCAACCTCAAGTTAGAACCTAGCATCTAAGCATGATAAAACGGGGTCAGGCAGCGTCTTGCTGAGAAAGGAATTTAACCTCTCATTTTTATTGGAACCGAGTATTTAAGCCATGATCAGAAAAGTATTTTTTGCTTTGGTTGGCTGTTTGTTGCTGGGCCAGAGTGCCCAGGCGGCCTTGGACATCGTCATCACCGGCGGTATTGACAGCGCACGTCCCATCGCCGTCGCCCCCTTCAAGTGGGAAGGGAACGGGCAACTGCCGCAGGACATCGCGGAAGTGGTCTCCAACGATCTGATGCGCAGTGGCAAGTTCAAACCGCTGGCCCGTGGCCAGATGCCGCAGACTCCGAGCTCCAGTGGCGAGATCAACTTCGCGCCCTGGGCGTCCCAAGGGGTTGAGGCCGTGGTGGTGGGTTCCATTTCGGCTGTTGGCGACGGCACTTACAAGATCAACTTCGAGCTGGTCGACGTGCTGAAGGGCCAGCTGGCCAAGACCCAGGGCGGCGAGAGCAATGGTTACATCCTGGATAGCCGCATGGCGACCATTCCGGGTGCCCAGATGCGCCAGTTTGCCCACCGCATCTCCGACATCGTCTATGAGCGTCTGACTGGCGAGCGTGGTGCCTTCCTGACCCGTCTGGCCTACGTCTCAGTGCAACAGGGGACCCAGTTCCCGTACCAGCTGCGGATCGCCGATTACGACGGTTACAACGAGAAGACCCTGCTGCGCTCCCGCGAGCCGCTGATGTCTCCGGCCTGGTCGCCGGATGGCAGCAAGCTGGCCTACGTGAGCTTCGAGAACCAGAAGTCCGAAATCTATGTGCAGGACATCTACACCCAGCAGCGCAGTCTGATCTCCAGTTTCCGCGGTATCAACGGGGCGCCTGAGTGGTCTCCGGATGGTCGTCGCTTGGCTATCGTGCTCTCCAAAGATGGTTCACCGAACCTCTATGTGATTGATGTTGCAAGCAAGCAGCTGACCAGGGTCACCACCAGCCGTGTGATCGACACCGAACCCTCCTGGATGCCGGACGGGCAAAGTTTGTTGTTCACCTCTGAACGTGGTGGCAAACCCCAGATTTATAGCGTAAATTTGGCGACTGGTATGACTCACCGGATGACGTGGGAAGGTGAATCCAACCAGGGTGCATCCATTACTCCTGATGGCAAAATCATGGTGATGGTGACCCGTGTCCAGGGACAATACCGTATTGCCCGTCAGGACATGGAAAACAATGCCCTGTTGGTCCTTACCCAGAGTGCTCTGGATGAGTCGCCAAGTGTGGCTCCCAATGGCAGCATGATCATTTATGCCACCATCTATCAAGGTCGCAAGAGTCTGGCGTTGGTATCGACCGATGGTCGCTTCAAGGCTGTGCTTCCGACCAGTAGCGGTGAAATTCGTGCACCAGCTTGGTCGCCCTTCTTGAATTGATAAAAATTCGATTGTTTTTTGTTTTGTTATAAAGGTTTAAGGAAATAGCATGCAACTCAATAAACTGCTCAAGGGTTTGGCCATCGCACTGCCACTGTTCACCCTGGCCGCTTGTAGCTCCTCTTCTGATTCCGATGCCGCTGGCGCCGAGTCAGGCATGACCGACGGCATGGGCGGTGTACAAACTGGTGGCGCAAACGGCATGTTGTCCCCGGAAGAGCAGATGCGTCAGAAGTTCGAAGCACTGCAACGCGACAACGTGATCTACTTCCCGTTTGATGGTTATGACATTCAGGGTCAGTACGCTGATCTGCTGGATGCACACGCCAGCTACCTGCGTGAGCGTCCGTCCGTCAAGGTGTTGATCGAAGGCCACGCCGATGAGCGCGGTACTCCGGAATACAACATCGCGCTGGGCGAGCGTCGTGCCAAGGCTGTAGCCAAGTATCTGCAAACCCTGGGTGTGCAGGCCGAGCAGCTTTCCATCGTCAGCTATGGCGAAGAGAAGCCGCTGGATATGTCTCATACCGAGGATGCCTTTGCCAAAAACCGCCGTGCGGTTCTGGTTTACTAAGGTTTGATCCGAATGAAATTCGTGTATATGCAAGCGGCCATTTCGATGGCCGTTTTATTTACACTGAAGCTACCGGTTTGATCTGAATGAAATTTGTGTATAAACAAGCGACTATTGTGATGGCCGTTTTATATACACCGAGGCTACCGATTTGATCCGAATGAAATTTGTGTATAAGTAAGCGACTATTGCGATGGCCGTTTTATTTGCACTAAACGCTAAGGTTTGATCCGAATGAAATCTGTGTACAAGCAAGCAACTCTTGTGATGGCAGTGTTAGTTGCACTGAGCGCTCAGGCGGCTGCGCCCGTGAGCGATCTCAGTGGCGGTGGTGGCGTGGCCCTCAGCGGCAACAATGGCGCCATCATGCCCACAGGCAGCCTGGAAGACAGGGTCGCCTTGCTGGAGCGCACCCTGAATGCCCGTCTGCGCCTGCAGGCCGAGTTGCAGCAACAGGTGGATTCCCTGCAAGGGGAGGTCTCCGAACTGCGCGGCCAGCTGGAACAGCAAACCTACCAGATGGAGCAGTCGCAAGAGCGTCAGCGCCAGCTCTACCAGGAGCTCGACAAGGTGGCCAACAGCCAGTCTGCCGCAGCCCCCGCCACACCGGCGGCCGGTGCGAATGCAGCCCCGGCTGCTGCGGCCAACTACTCCGCCAATCTGGATGAGAATCAGGCCTATGATGCGGCCGTGAACATGGTGCTCAAGGACAAGAACTACGACAAGGCCATTCCCGCCTTCGAAGGGTTCATCAAGCAGTACCCAAGCTCGGGCTATGTGCCGAATGCCCACTACTGGCTCGGCCAGCTGCTGTTCAACAAGGGTGACAGAACCGGTGCCGCAGCCCAGTTCTCTACCGTGGCGAACAAGTTCAGCAAGTCTCCCAAGCGGGCCGATGCCCTGCTGAAGCTGGGTATGCTGGCACAGCTCGATGGCAAGAAAGCGGAAGCCAAGACCTTCTATGAGCAGGTGATCAAGGGCTATCCCAACACCTCGCCGGCCCAGTTGGCCAAGCAGAGTCTGAGCAAGTTGTAGCATTGCCGTATGTCACTGTTTTCGTAACAGTCTTGTAAATACGGCCCTGCTTTGTATGCGCAGTGAACAATCAGATTGAATTTAAGAATTTTCTATTGCGCCAGGATGATAAATCCGTAATATAGGCCGCCGTCAGAGCCGGTGCAGTATTGCATCCGGTCCTGGTCGTGGTGAGGGTCGTTAGCTCAGTCGGTAGAGCAGTTGACTTTTAATCAATTGGTCGCTGGTTCGAATCCAGCACGACCCACCATTTCTCCACCAGGTGGAGACAGAATCCCAGGTCGTTTAGCTCAGCTGGGAGAGCACCTCCCTTACAAGGAGGGGGTCACTGGTTCGATCCCAGTAACGACCACCAGTTTTGTGAGTAGAGTTGAAACTGTTTGCCGAAGGCGAACAGTGCCAGGCAGAAGGTGGGGGTCGTTAGCTCAGTTGGTAGAGCAGTTGACTCTTAATCAATTGGTCGCTGGTTCGAACCCAGCACGACCCACCAATCTGGCCACAAGATTTCCCAGGTCGTTTAGCTCA
>NZ_CDDA01000007.1 GCF_000819745.1 Aeromonas bestiarum
GTAATTGGGACATAGCCTTATTCAAAGGCAAAAAAAAAGAGCAGGCCACCCCGGGGTGGCCTGCTCTTTTTCTATCAACCCAACACTCTTTCCATAAACGATGCGGGTTTAGCGTTTAACCAGTTCGACCGCTTCGCGAGAGAGGCGAGTCACCTCCTCCCAGTTGCCGCTCTTGACCGCATCGGCCGGCAGCATCCAGGAGCCGCCGACGGTGGCGACGCATTTCAGCGCCAGATAGTCGGCCACGTTTTTCGGGCCTATACCGCCGGTGGGGCAGAATTTGATCTGGGGAAGCGGTGCTGCAATGGCAGCCAGCGCCTTGGTGCCGCCGTTCGCTTCGGCCGGGAAGAACTTCAGGTGGTCATAACCCGCTTCCAGCGCCTGCATTACCTCGGAGGCAGTGGCAACGCCCGGGATCAGCGGGGCCGTGCTGTTGGCCGCATGGGCCAGCAGCGCCGGTGTCATCCCCGGGGAGATGACGAAGCGGGCACCGGCGGCCACGGCTGCGTCAAACTGCGCGCAGTTGAGCACTGTGCCTGCACCGACCATGGCATCCGGCATCGCCTTGGCGATGAGGGCGATGGCCTCGAGCGCCACCGGGGTGCGCAGGGTGACCTCGAACACCGAGATGCCGCCGTCGAGCAGCGCCTTGGCCATCGGCAGGGCCTGTTCCAGATCGTTGATGACCATCACGGGTACCAGCGGAGAGGCGGCAAACACCTCGGCAGGGGTCACTTTCCAGTTTTGCATAACGCTTCCTTAATCAAAGATGGTGGCGCCGCACTCGGCGCTCGATACCGCGCGACGCATCACGCTGAACAGTTCACGGCCCCACCCCTCTTGTTCCAGAGTGAGGTCAATCTCGGCCTGGGTACGGCCACTCAAATCGGTCAGGCAATCGAGGCGACCGTTTACCGCGTCCACCCGCAGCAGATCGCCATCCTTCAACAGGCCGATGGCGCCGCCGTGCAGCGCTTCCGGGGTGACATGGATGGCCGCCGGGATCTTGCCGGAGGCGCCTGAGAGACGGCCATCGGTGACCAGCGCCACCTTGTGGCCCGCCTTCTGCAGGTTGCCGAGCACAGGCATCAGCTTGTGCAACTCAGGCATGCCGTTGGCCGCCGGGCCGTTGTGGCGCACCACGATAACGGCATCCTGATTGAGGCTGCCAGCCTTGTAGGCCGTCTCCACTGCGTGCTGGGAGGAGAAGACCCGCGCCGGCGCCTCGATGACCCTATATTCGGGGGCCACGGCGGAGACCTTGACCACGGCACGGCCCAGATTGCCCGCCAGCAGCTTGGTGCCGCCGGTAGCCTGGAACACGGAACCGGTCGGCGACAATACGCTCGGATCCGTGCTTTCACCCACCGGCTGCCACACCAGCTCGCCATCCACCAGCGCCGGACGGCTGAGGTAATCCTGCATCTCGCCAAACACAGGGGTGGCATCCAGGTGGATCAGCCCCTCTTGCGCCAGACGGCGCATCAGGCCGGGCACGCCGCCCGCCTGTTCGAAGGCATTCACATCGGCCGGGCCGTTTGGGTACATGCGCACCAGCAGCGGCACCACATCGGAGAGATCGCTGATGTCGTCCCAGGTCAGGTGCAGGCCGGCGGCCCGTGCCAGCGCCACCATGTGGATGCTGTGGTTGGTGCTGCCGCCGGAGGCGAGCAGGGCCACCAGACCGTTGACCAGGGAGCGCTCGTCCAGCACCTCGCTCAAGGGGCGGTAGGCAGGGGAGCCAGGGATCATGGCGCTGATGCGACGGGCGGCTTCTTCGGTGAGCGCGTGGCGCAATTCGCTGTGAGGATGGACGAAGGCGGAGCCCGGCAGCATCAGGCCCATGGCCTCAAACACCAGCTGGTTGGTGTTGGCTGTGCCGTAGAAGGTACAGGTACCCGGCGCATGATAGGCGCCGCACTCCATCTCCAGCAGGGCATCGCGGCCCAGTTCACCGGCGGCGTACTGCTGGCGCACCTTTACCTTGTCATCATTGCTGATGCCGCTGGCCATCGGGCCGGCCGGCACGAAGGCGGTGGGCAGGTGCGCGTGGGAGAGCGCCCCCATGATCTGGCCCGGGGCTATCTTGTCGCAGATGCCGAGCAGCAGGGTGGCGTCGAAGGTGTTGTGAGAGAGGGAGAGCGCGGTCGCCTGGGCGATGAGATCGCGGGAAAACAGGGACATGTCCATCCCCGGCTGACCCTGAGTCACGCCGTCGCACATGGCCGGTACGCCACCCGCCACCTGGGCGCTGTGACCCAGTTCGGCCAGCGCGGCCTTGATGATGTCCGGGTAGCCCTGATAGGGCTGATGGGCGCTCAGCATGTCGTTGTAGGCGGTGACTATGCCGACGTTGGCGCGGGTCATGTCGAGGATACGACCCTTCTCGTCACTGCTGCAGGCGGCCACGGCGTGGGCCAGGTTGCCGCAAGCCAGGGCGGCGCGGGTCTTGCCCTGCTCGGCCTGGCGCTGAATACGGGCCAGGAACGCCTGGCGACGGGCGGCACTGCGCTCGCGAATGCGGGCTGTGACGCTGGAAATAACCTGATGGATCATTGGGCTTGCTCCAATGCTGTGACGGCCCGATCAACCACCTGCTCGAAGGTGCCGTCTATATCGATGTGAAATACACCGGCCTCGCCATCCGGGCGCTCCAGGGTATCGAACTGACTTTGTACCATGGTTTCCCGCATGAAATGGCCCTTGCGTGCCCGCATACGTTCGAGGATAAGCGCCTGATCACCATCCAGAAACAGGAAATGCACTGAGTCATTGCCCTCGCGGATCTGGTCGCGGTACTGCTTCTTGAGGGCCGAGCAGACGATGACGCCCACCTCGTTCTTCTGTTCCAGGCTGTAGGCAGCGTCGCGGATCCGCTCCAGCCAGGGGGCGCGATCCTCGTCGTTGAGCGGATTGCCACCGGCCATCTTCTGGATATTGGCCCTGGGGTGCAGATCATCGCCATCGATGAACTTGGCCCCCAGCGCCTGGGCCACCTTGAGGCCGACGCTGGACTTGCCGCTACCACACACACCCATCACGATAATGCTCTTGCCCGCCATTGTTTGACCTCTATCCCATTTTTCAAAAATCGTGCTGCCGATGGGTTCTAACTTAGCACGTTACCGGTAACATGTTACCGGTAACAACAAGAAATGTGAAGTCTGCCACAGACTGAGCGAACTCACAGCCACCTGGGCAAGCGAGCTTGAGCCCTGGCCATAAATCTAAATAAATCATAAAGATATGGCCTGCCAATGGATCGGCAGGGTGTCGATACTGAATCTGGAACAAGGAACGCACAACAATGTCTGACCTCTCCCTGATCATGACGGCCGCCGGCTCCATAGTGCTGCTGCTCTTTCTGGTGATGAAGGCCCGCCTGCACGCGGTCGTCTCCCTCATCCTGGTCTCCATGGTGGCCGGCCTAGCTGCCGGCATGAACCCGGCCGAGATCGCCAACACCATCCAGAAAGGGATGGGCGGCACCCTGGGCTTCGTCGCCGTGGTGGTGGCGCTGGGCGCCATGTTCGGCAAGGTGATGGAGGTCACCGGCGCCCTCGACCGGGTGGCCCATACCCTGCTCGGTACCTTCGGCGTCAAGCGCGCCAACTGGGCCATGTCACTGACCGGCTTCATCTGCGCTCTGCCGCTCTTCTTCGACGTGGCCGTGGTGCTGCTGATCGGGGTGGCCTTTGCCATCGTCCGTCGCGGCGGCGGCAGCGTGGTGAAGATAGGCATAGCACTGCTGGCGGGCATAGCCACCTGCCAGGCGTTCCTTATTCCGGCGCCGGGCCCCATTCTGGTGGCGTCCCAGCTGGGGGCCGATTTTGGCTACATGATACTGTTCGGCCTGATCGCCGCCGTGCCGGCCCTGATCCTGGCGGGCCCGCTGTTCGGGGAGCTGATCAGCAAGGTGGTGGATGTGCCGCTGCCCGCCGATGCCCAGAGCAGCGCCCACGACGACTGCAAGACCCTGCCCTCCTTCGGACTGGCCATGGGCCTGATCGGTCTGCCGCTGCTGATGATAGGTCTCAAGACCATAGTCGGCCGCTTCGTCGAGGCGGGATCCACACTGCACAACTGGCTGGAGTTCGTCGGTCACCCCTTCACCGCCATCATGGTCGCCTGTCTGGCCGCCTTCTACCTGCTGGGGGTGCGTCGCGGCATGTCCCGTGACGAGGTGATGAACGTCTGCAACAGCGCCATCCAGCCAGCCGGCGTCATCATACTGGTGACCGGCGCCGGTGGCGTGTTCAAGCAGATCCTGGTGGATTCCGGGGTGGGTGCCGCCCTTGGCAACATGCTGGCGGATTCCGGCCTGCCCATAGTCGCGCTGGCCTTCATACTGGCGGCCGCGGTACGGGTGATTCAGGGGTCCGCCACCGTCGCCATGCTGACCGCATGCGGTCTGCTGCTGCCCATGCTGGAACCGCTCGGCCTGAACGGTGCCCAGCTGGCCGCCGTGACCATCGCCATCGGGGGCGGGGCCATAGTGCTCTCCCACGTCAACGACTCCGGCTTCTGGCTGGCCAACCGCTATCTAGGCCTCTCCGAGAAGCAGACCCTGCAGACCTGGACAGTGATGGAGACCATCATAGGCACCACGGGCGGCGTCATGGCGATGATCATCTACAGCTTCCTTTGAACATAACCGCTGTCAAAAAGGCCTCCGATGTGAGGCCTTTTTCATCTTTATGACGATTCTTTCTTTGGCTAACAGGTCGAGGTTGCTAGAATCGCCTATCCATCGCTCCGAGTGGAACGCTTAACGCAGTGATTTCAGGTTTCTCTATGCATTCATCGGCACACTATCGACAGCTGTTGGCTCGTCTGCCCCAGATCGCCGTCGCCGCAGATCAGTTTCAGGTGCTCAACAGCCCCCGGGACTTCAAGAGCCGGATCCTTTCGCTCATCGCCAGCGCGACTCACCGCATCTATCTGGTGGCCCTCTACCTGCAGGATGACGAAGCGGGACGGGAGATACTGTCCGCCCTCTACGCCGCCAAGCAGCGCAACCCGGCCCTGGACATCAAGCTCTTCGTCGACTTCCACCGTGCCCAGCGCGGTCTGATCGGCAAGGGCAAGCAGGGGGGCAACCACCTGATGTATCAGGAAATGGCCGCCCGCCACGAACACCAGATCGCCATCTACGGCGTGCCGGTGAAGGGGCGCGAACTGCTCGGCGTGCTGCACCTCAAGGGCTTCATCTTCGATGACACCCTGCTCTACTCGGGTGCCAGCCTCAACGACATCTATCTGCATCAGCAGGATCGCTACCGTTTCGACCGTTATCACCAGATCACCAGCCCCGAGCTGACCCGCTGCATGGTCCACTATGTGGACGATCTCTTCCTCAAGAGCGAAGCTGTGCAGCGGCTGGATCGCAGCGACATCCCCACTGCCAAGCAGCTGAAGGGGCCGATCCGCCGCTTCAAGCACAGCCTGCGCCTGGGCCAGTACCGCTTCGAGAGCATGCCGGTCAACAGCCAGGAGATCGCTATCACTCCGATGACGGGGCTGGGCAAGCGGGGTAATCAGCTCAACAAGATGATCCGTACCCTGGTGCGCGCCACCGAGCGGGAGATCTTCATCTGTACCCCCTATTTCAACCCGCCCAAGGAGTTGAACAAGGACATCGAGGCCCTGCTCAAGCGCGGCTGCAAGGTGACCATAGTGGTGGGTGACAAGACGGCCAACGACTTCTTCATCCCGCCGGAGGAGAAATTCTCCACCATAGGCGGCCTGCCCTATCTGTACGAGACCAATCTGCGCAAGTTTGCCGAGCGCAACCAGCATCACATAGATGCCGGCCGTCTGAACCTGATGCTGTGGTGCTGCGAGCGCAACTCCTACCACCTCAAGGGGATCTTCGTGGATGACGAGTGGGCGCTGCTCACCGGCAACAACCTGAACCCCCGCGCCTGGGCGCTGGATCTGGAGAACGGTCTGCTGGTGTACGATCGTCGCCATCACCTGCGTGCCCAGTTCAACGGGGAGCGGGAGAACATACTCGCCAACACCAAGCGGATCAGCCACTTCGATCAGATTGAGCAGATCAAGGACTACCCGGAACAGGTGCGCAAGCTGCTGGCCCGGATCCACAGGGTCAGGGCTCATATCCTGCTCAAACGCATCATCTGACGCCGGGCGCATCGCGCCCACAGGCAGCTGCAACAAAGGCCTCCCGTTTTTCGGCAGGCCTTTGTCACATGTGGCCACCGCCTTTTTTCAGCCGCCCGGCCGGCCCGGCTCACTGCAACGCGGCTTGCATCGAGCCATCAACAACCCCTATCATCTGGACATATTTACAGTGTTTTCGGGCATCTAATTGATGAAATTGGATAAAATCTCCCTCGACAGCCTCAAGGGCGTCGGCAGCAAGATGCAGGAGAAACTCGAGCGGCTGGGGCTGGCGACGGTACAGGATCTGCTGTTCCACCTCCCCCTGCGCTACGAGGACCGTACCCAGGTGTGGCCCATCGGCGATCTGCCGCCCGGGCTGCACGGCGCCGTCGAGGGCGAAATCCAGGACACTCAGCTGGTGATGGGCCGCCGCCGCATGCTGGTCTGTCGCATCAGCGACGGCACGGGCACCCTGACCCTGCGCTTCTTCAACTTCACTGCCGCCCAGAAGAACAGCCTGGGCCAGGGCCGCCTGATCCGCTGCTTCGGCGAGGTGCGCCCCGGCAAATACGGGCTGGAGATGGCCCACCCCGAGTACAAGCTGCTCGGCGAAGAACAGGCCGGCCAGACCGAAGAGGCGCTCACCCCCGTCTACCCCACCACGGAAGGGCTGCGCCAGCTCACCCTGCGCAACCTCACCGATCAGGCGCTGGCCCAGCTCGACCTGTACGGAGTGGAAGAGGTGCTGCCCGCCGGCCTCTATCCCCAGCAGATCGAACTGGCCGCCGCCCTGCGCCTGCTTCATCGCCCGCCCCCCTCGGTGGCGCTGGCGCTGCTGGAGAGCGGCCAGCACCCGGCCCAGCAGCGACTGGTGCTGGAGGAACTGCTGGCCCACAACCTCTCGGTACTGAAAGTCCGTGCCCAGGCGCAAACCCAGCTGGCCCGCGTCCTCAAGCCGGCGCCCGCGCTGGTCGAGCAACTGCTCGGCGCCCTGCCATTCACTCCCACCGGCGCCCAGAACCGGGTGGTCGCGGAGATCGGCCAGGATCTGCAACGCAGCTACCCCATGATGCGGCTGGTACAGGGCGACGTGGGCTCAGGCAAGACGCTGGTCGCGGCGCTGGCCGCACTGCAAGCCATCGGCAACGGCTGCCAGGTGGGGCTGATGGCCCCGACCGAGCTGCTGGCCGAGCAACACGCCATCAACTTCGGCCACTGGCTGGCACCGCTCGGCATCGGAGTCGGCTGGCTGGCGGGCAAGCAGAAGGGCAAGGCGCGGGAGGCTCAGCTCGCCGCCATCGCCGACGGCAGCGTCAAGATGGTGGTGGGCACCCACGCCATCTTCCAGGATCAGGTGGTATTCCAGCGCCTGGCCCTGGTGATCATCGATGAACAGCACAGATTCGGGGTGCACCAGCGCCTCGCCCTGCGCGAAAAAGGGGAGAGGGAGGGTGTTCATCCCCATCAGCTCATCATGACGGCCACCCCCATTCCCCGCACCCTGGCGATGACCGCCTATGCCGATCTCGACACCTCCATCATCGACGAGCTGCCGCCGGGCCGCACCCCCATCACCACGGTGGCGCTGCCGGACAGCCGTCGCCAGGATGTGATCGAGCGGGTCAAGCTGGCCTGTGAAGAGGGCAAGCAAGCCTACTGGGTCTGCACCCTGATCGAGGAGTCCGAGGTGCTGGAGTGCCAGGCCGCCGAGGATACCGCCGCCGAGCTGCAAAACCAGCTGCCCGGCCTGCATATCGGGCTGGTGCACGGCCGGATGCGCCCCATCGAGAAGCAGCGGGTGATGGAGGAGTTCAAGGCGGGCATATTGCAGCTGCTGGTCGCCACCACAGTCATCGAGGTCGGGGTGGATGTGCCCAACGCCAGCCTGATGATCATCGAAAACCCGGAGCGGCTCGGGCTTGCCCAGCTGCACCAGTTGCGCGGCCGGGTTGGTCGCGGCTCTGTGGCCTCCCACTGCGTGCTGCTTTATCATGCTCCCCTGTCGAAGACGGCCCAGAGCCGGCTCGGAGTGTTGCGGGAGACCAACGACGGTTTCCTGATCGCCCAGCGCGATCTCGAGCTGCGCGGCCCGGGGGAACTGCTCGGTACCCGTCAGACCGGGCTGGCCGATCTCAAGATCGCCGACCTGGTGCGCGACCAGTCGCTCATCCCGCAGGTGCAGAAGATGGCGCGCTTCTTGATGGACCGCCACCCGAGCCATGTCGATCCCTTGATACGGCGCTGGCTCGGTTTACGGGACCACTATTCCAATGCCTGACCAAGGTAAATGCAGAAGATGGGCACATTGCCTGATGGACAGATACGGCTCCCACGTAGACCCCTTGATCCGCCGCTGGCTGGGTCTGCGAGATCACTACTCCAACGCCTGACAACCATCCCGAAACAGGAGGAAAGCACCCATGAATTCCTGGCTACGCGGCCTGCTCTATACATTTGCCTTCCTGCTGCTGTTTGTCTGGGTCGGCCTAGGCCTGTTCGATGCGGAGCGGGCCAAGGGCCCCATCGCCGGCTGGATCAGCCAGCAGACAGGGGTGCCCGTCACCATAGGGCGGCTGGTGTTCAACCCGCTCCACCCCTACACCCTGCTGGCCGAGCAGGTGAGCTATGGCGACGCCGTCACCCTCGACAAGCTCTATCTGGAGATAGAGAGCATCGACTGGCTGAACCGGGACGTGCGCATCGCCCACCTCGATCTCATTCGCCCCGTCATCAGGCTGCCGCTGCCCAACCAGCTGCCGAACCTGCCGGTGCACTCCCTCACCATCAGCGACAGCACCATAGATCGGCTCAGCCTGCAGAGTGACGAGCTGACCCTGAGCGGCCTCAACGCCACCCTCAACGACTGGCAGCTGCTCAATCCGGTGCGGCCACCCCAGGCCAACCTGAGCCTCAACATCAATCAGCTGACAACCCCTGCCTTGGCCCTCTCCCGCCTCAACCTCAAGGGTCGACTGGAAGGCCAGGTGCTGAGTACCGACAAGCTGACCACCAACCTGTTCGACGGCCTGCTGGAAACCGGCATGGAACTGGACTGGCCGGCCCGCAGCCTGCGGCTGAGCAACCTCAAGACCCAGGGTATGCGCATCGAGTGGAGCACCCTTGCCAAGGCCGAATCTCCCCTGCGTCAGGTCAGCCTGGATCTCGGCCAGATCCGGGATCTCAGCTTCAACGACATCGAGCAGGAGCTGGCCCTCAACAACCTCAACGGCCAGCTCACCGCCTTCAACTGGCAGGCCGGCAGCACGCCGACCGGCTACTTCTCGGGAACCCTCGGCGATCTCGGCCGCGGCCTGTTCCAGCTGGAGGCCATCCAGGGCAAGGTCGCCTTCTCGCCCCAGCAGATTGACGCCGAGGTGCAGGGCAAGGCCTACGAAGGCGAATTCAATCTGGAACTGGCGCTGGATACCCAGCAGCAGAAGCTGACCCTGAAAGACATGGCCCTGAGCGGCATGGACATCAGCCTGCCACAGGGGTGGTGGCAGGATTGGCAGAGCTGGCGGCCACAGCAGATCGACATCCGCAAGCTGGCATTCGACAAGCTCAAGGTGCTCTCGTTCGACGATGCCCTGCCGCTGTCGCTGACCGGCTGGCAGCTCTATCTGACCGATCTCGGCCTGCGGGGCCAGCAGCCCGCCCCCCTGCTCGGTCGGGCCAGGATAGAGAGCCAGTGGTTCGAGCTGGTGTGGGACGGCCTCAGCGCCCGCAACGGCGCGCTGGACGGTGAACTGACCCCCAGCGCCTGGCTGCTCAACAAGCTGACCAGCTCGCTGCCGGACCAGGGCTCCCTCAGCCTGAGCGGCCAGTGGGGCAAGGAGCCGGGCCAGACCAGCCGGTTGCAGCTCAAGGGGGAGAAGCTGGATCTGGTGCAGTGGAGCAAGCTGCTGCACTCCCCCATCTCCTTCGCCGGCAAGGCCGATCTGAGTGCCGATCTGCAGGCCCTGCACGGCAAGACGCCAGGCGAGTGGCGCAGCACCCTGCAGGGGAGCTTTGCCCTCGATGCCAACGAGCCCTTCTGGGACAAGGTGCAGATAGATCCCCTGCTGGATGAGTGGTTCAAGGGCGCAACCCCGCCCACCCTCAGCCCGGATCAGCTGTGGCAGGCCATGCAGGCGGGGGACACCCCCTTCTACCGCATCAAGCTGCAGGGCAAGGTGGAGCAGGGCCAGTTGCAGATAGAGCAGGCCGGCGCCTCCACCATCACCCATCTGCTCGCCCTGCAGGGGGGCATAGATCTGGTCAACGAACAGTGGCAGCTGGATCTCGGTGCCCTGAATGGCCAGCGCTGCGCCGAGCTGCTGAGCCACTGGCGCGGCCCGCTCTATGCCCCCGTGCTGAGCTGGGAGTTCCCGGCCAAGCAGGCCTCCTGTGGCTGGGAGGTGGGGGTGAGCTACCCGGCCCAGGGGCGCAACAGCCCGCTCTGGCGACCGGCACAGCCCGCCAAAGCGCCCACGCCGGCCAGCGAGCAGTAAAACGAACAAGGCCTCATCATGAGGCCTTGTTGCAATCTTGCGAGGTGAAAAGCGTCAGGCCTGCTGACCGGGCCGCTTGATGGGCTGCACCACGTAGTGACCGAGGAACTCGGCCGCCAGCTTGTCACCACTGAACAGCTTGATCTTGAGGCTGAACTTGGCCGACTCTCCCGCCTTGAGCGGCGCCAGCACGGCGGGCATTCCCTCGCGGGCCACCCGCGCCTCCGGCTCCTCGTTGACCGGGCGGTAATACTTGATGTTGCCCTCTGCCAGCACTGTATCCCCCACCAGACCCGCTTCTTTGAGCTGCAACCAGATCAGGCCCCAGCCCGCCAGCACGCACTGGCTGTAGATGCTGCCGGCAAACATGGTGTCGTGCACGTTGAGGTTGGCCGCCAGATTGGCCTTGAGATGGAAGGTCTGGCCGTCGTAGTGGGTGATGTGTACCCCCATCTTCTCGCTGATGGGGATGCCCCGCGACCAGCGGGTGGTCAGATCCTGGCACCACTCGGGGCGATACTGGATGGTCTGCAAGGGGCTGAGGGACTTGATCATCTGGCGATGGGGAATGCGGCCGAAGGAGACGGGGCCTTCCCCCACCTCGAGGAAGCCGCACTTGCGATAGAACTCCACCGCCTCCTGGCGGGCATTCATCACCAGCCGCTTCACCTTCTCGCTGCGGGCCAGTTGTTCGAGATCTTCCACCATGCGGGCACCCAGTCCCTGACCGCGAAACTCGGGGCGCAACGCCATAAAGCGGATCTGGGCCTCATCACCACCGACAAACAGTCGGCCGACGGCGATGGGCGTGCCATCAGGCGCCAGCATCAGGCGGTGGATGGCAACGGTATCGTATTCGTCCCGCTCGGAACCGACGGGCAGATTGAAGGGTTTACGCAGCAGTTCCCAGCGCAGCTGGTAGTAAGCATCCAGCTCGGCTGCCGTTTGAGGGGTGACTACCCGGTACATAAAGCGATCCTTGAGTGAGTGCCGACGGACAGATTGAAGCGCTTGCGCACCAATGCCTCCCAGCGCAGCAGGTAGTAAGCTTCCAGCTCGGCTGCCGTCTGAGGGGGGACTACCCGGTACATAAAGCGATCCTTGAGTGAGTGCCGACGGACAGATTGAAGGGCTTGCGCACCAATGCCTCCCAGCGCAGCGGGTAGTAAGAGTCCAGCTCGGCTGCCGTCTGGGGAGTGACCACCCGGTACATAGTTCCATCCTTGAGTTACACTGGTCGAAAACCATCTTGCCGTGCAAATTCATGGACTTCAATCTGCAAGCGTACCAAGCCGACCACTTATTGCACCTGAGCGCCAAGCCGGAACGGCGCCTCTCCATTCTGGAAAATGCCCATCACCGCTGGCTGGAGATAGACGGCGTGGTGCAGTCGGCCATGTCCCTCGCCCAACCGGCCAGTCTCTGCCTGCCCCATCAGCAGTGCATCGCCAGCCTGTTGCCGGTGACGGCTACCCGGGTGCTGGAGCTGGGGCTGGGCGGCGGCGATCTCACCCGTCACCTGGGGGCACGCTGGCCCGAGGCACGGCACGACTGCGTGGATCTGGACGAAGAGGTACTGACCCTGTTTCAGGCGTTCTTCCGCCACCCGGCGGAACCCGCTGATCGGGCGCTGCACCTGCACCACGCCGATGCCCTCGCTTTCCTGCTGGCCCACGACGACACCTATGACTTCGCGCTGCTCGACCTGTTCAGCCAGGATGGCAACCCCCTGCTGCTGTTCCAGCATCACCTCTATCAGACCCTGGCCGCCCGGCTGCGCGGTCCCCTCATCATCAACCTGCTGCCGCGCACCCACAGGGAGCTGGAGCAGGCACTCATGCTGGCCGAGGAGTGGATTGGCCCCACCCAGGCGCACCCAGTGCCCGGCTACATCAACGTGATCCTGCACGCAATCCCGCGCCACCTCGCCTAGCCGCGATGCTCCCGGTTATTGCCACCGGCTCTGCCGATACATCCTCTCAGACCTGCAGCCAGAAGGTCACAGGACCATCGTTGAGCAGCGCCACCTTCATGTCGGCGGCAAAGCGGCCCGTCTCGGTCGGTATGCCGCTGGATGCTGCCTGCGCCACGAAGTAGTCGTATAGCCGCTCGGCCTCGACCGGGTGGGCGCCGCCGGAGAAGCCGGGTCTCATCCCCTTGTTGGTATCCGCCGCCAGGGTGAACTGGGAGACCACCAGCAGGCTGCCACCCGCCTGGCTCACGTTCAGATTCATCTTGCCATTCTCGTCGGAGAAGATGCGGTAGCCGCTCACCTTGTGCAGCAGCTTGGCGGCCCTGGCCTCGTCATCCCCCTGCTCCACCCCGAGCAGCACCAGCAGCCCCCGGCCTATGGCCCCGGTCACGTCTCCCTCTACCGTTACGCTGGCCTCGGAAACCCGCTGGATCAATGCAATCACATCCCTCTCCTCTTGAAACAAAATGACCGCCCCCATCTTGCTAACAGGGGCGGTCATCGATGCTAACAGCAAGAGGCCGGATCAGGCCAACTCATCAGCACCCGGTCGCTCATATTCACCGAGGCAGGCGGTAGTTTCCGCGCCAAGCAAGACCACCAACCAGCTGAGGTAGACCCAGACGAACAGGATCGGAATGGTCGCCAGGGCGCCATAGATGGCCTGATAGGAGGGGAAGTTGGTGATGTAGATGGCAAATCCGCGCTTGGCCAGCTCGAACAGGGTAGCGGCCACCAGGGCGCCGATGAAGGCGTGTATCAGCCGCACCTTGCAGTTGGGCACCACCGTATAGACCAGCAGGAAGGTGAGCACGGAGAAGAGGAACGGCAAGCCGCGCAGCAGCAGGTAGCCGATGCCGAACAGGCTCTCGGCCCCAAACAGCCGCAGCGAGAAAATGTAGGAGGAGATGGCGATGCTGGCGCCGATGAGCACAGGGCCCAGGGTCAGTATCATCCAGTACATGGCAAACGCCTGCGCCAGCGGTCGGCCCTGGGTCGAGCGCCAGATGTAGTTGAGGTTCTTGTCGATGGCCGAGATCAGCATCAGCGCCACCACTATCAGGGCACCGATGCCGACGGCAGTGGTATTGGTGGCATTGGCCACGAAGCCGTCTATGTACTCCTTGAGCATCTCACCCGCGGTGGGCACGAAGTTGTGATAGACGAACTGCTCCATCGCCTGTTTCAGGGTCTGGAACACGGGAAAGGCGGACATCATGCCGAACACCACGGCAATCATGGGCACCAGGGAGAGCAGGGTGACATAGGCCAGATAACCGGCGGTCACCGTCAGCCTGTCCTGCTGGAAACGACCCCAGACAAACTGGGCGAAGTGGCCACCATCGTGGCGTAAAAAGGAGAGGGCATGGCCGAGACGGCCACCGAATTTCTGCTGCATCGTGATTCCCAATGTCTTCATCATGCCGGCATTGTGTCAGATTGCATGGCCATTTGGCCACCTATGGGCCGGATCGATGCGACCTGTTCGGGCATGCTGGCCAGCGATACCCCGCCGAGCGACCATAAAAAAAGAGGCCCGAAGGCCTCTCTCTGTCTGTCGAGGAACAGATATCAAGCACGACCGGCGCGCTTGCGATCCATCTCGGTCAGCAGTTTCTTACGCACACGGATAGCCTTGGGCGTGATCTCTACCAGTTCATCGTTGTCGATGAATTCAAGAGCCTGTTCCAGGGTCATGCGGATCGGCGGAGTCAGCACCTGGGCTTCATCGGTACCGGAGGCACGCATGTTGGTCAGCTGCTTGCCCTTCAGGCAGTTCACTGTCAGGTCGTTGGAACGGGAGTGAATACCGATCACCTGGCCTTCGTACACTTCGGTCGCGTGACCGATGAACAGACGACCACGGTCTTGCAGACCGAACAGGGCAAAGGTCAGAGCCTTGCCGGTAGCGTTGGAGATCAGCACGCCGTTCTGACGCTCGCCGATGCTGCCACCCTTGTGCGGACCGTAATGGTCGAAGGTGTGGTACAGCAGACCGGTACCTGAGGTCATCGTCAGGAACTCGGTCTGGAAGCCGATCAGGCCACGACTCGGGATCATGAAGTCAAGACGGACACGGCCCTTGCCATCCGGGGTCATGTTGGTCATCTCGCCCTTACGCAGGCCAAGTTGCTCCATCACGGAACCCTGGTGGATCTCTTCCACATCGACAGTCACGGTTTCGAACGGTTCGTGCAGAACGCCGTCCACGGTGCGCAGGATAACTTCCGGACGGGATACCGCCAGCTCGTAGCCTTCGCGACGCATGTTTTCGATCAGGATGGAGAGGTGCAGTTCACCACGACCGGATACGCGGAATTTGTCCGGATCTTCGGTCTCTTCCACACGCAGGGCCACGTTGTGGACCAGCTCCTGGTTCAGACGCTCCATGATGTTGCGGGAGGTCACGAACTTGCCTTCTTTACCGGCGAACGGTGAGGTGTTGACCTGGAAGGTCATGTTCACGGTCGGCTCGTCAACGGAGAGCGGCGGCAGGGCTTGAACAGCACTGTTGTCACAGATGGTGTCGGAGATTTTCAGCTCGCCCAGACCTGTGATGGCGATGATATCACCCGCTTGCGCGTCAACCACTTCGGTACGGGACAGACCCAGGTAGCCAAGCACCTGACCGACTTTGCCGGTACGGGTCTTGCCATCGGCACCGATGACGGTGACTTGCTGGTTGGTCTTGACGCGACCACGGCTGATACGGCCGATGCCGATAACACCCACGTAGGAGTTGTAATCCAGCTGGGAGATCTGCATCTGGAAAGCACCGGCAGGATCACCCTTCGGCTGCTCAACGTTATCAACGATGGCCTGGAACAGGGGTTCCATGTTGTCGGACTCAACGCCCTGGTCCATGGTGGCCCAACCGTTCAGTGCAGAGGCGTAGACAACTTTGAAGTCCAGTTGCTCATCGGTCGCACCCAGGTTGTCAAACAGGTCGAATACCTGATCCATAACCCAGTCAGGACGAGCACCCGGACGGTCGATCTTGTTGATGACCACGATCGGCTTCAGACCCTGGGCGAATGCCTTCTGGGTCACGAAACGAGTCTGCGGCATAGGGCCGTCAACAGCATCAACCAGCAGCAGCACAGAGTCGACCATGGACATGACGCGCTCTACTTCACCACCGAAGTCGGCGTGACCCGGGGTATCAACGATGTTGATACGGTAGTCTTTCCAGCGGATCGCGGTGTTCTTGGCGAGAATGGTAATACCACGTTCCTTTTCCAGGTCGTTGGAATCCATCAGACGCTCTTGACCATCAGTGGTACGGTCCAGGGTTCCAGACTGCTGCAGCAGCTTATCAACCAGGGTAGTTTTGCCGTGGTCTACGTGCGCAATAATCGCAATATTGCGTAAATTCTCTAACATTCTCGCCTCAATCACCGGGTAAAATTGGGCGCTAATTGTACTCTCGCCTTTGTGATCTGCCTAGCAGAATTGCAGTGCATTCACGCATAACAGGGGATCGGGATCATGGACCTTCCGCTCAAAGCCTGCTTAGATGGGGGCTGACCGTATACTGCGCACCATTTTAGTGCACCAAAACGATCCACTGTTGCACTACTTTGAGGCGTAACGCGCTGAGATGGCGGGTCTTGGGGCAGGCTTATAGTCGCAAATGCCCTGAAATCAAGCTGTCACAAACTTGGCACGATACTGGCTTATGTGAATGTGATGACGCATTCACCCTAAGAGTTTTAACACCGGAGGTTACTTAGCATGTCAGCCCAGAACGTTTTGGCCCTGATCCAGGAACACGAAGTCAAGTTTGTTGACCTGCGCTTTACCGACACCAAGGGTAAAGAGCAGCACGTATCCATCCCTTCCCACCAGGTCAACGAAGACTTCTTCGAAGACGGCAAGATGTTCGATGGCTCCTCCATCGGCGGCTGGAAGGGCATCAACGAGTCTGACATGGTGCTGATGCCGGATGCGGCCTCCGCCAAGCTGGATCCGTTCACCGAAGAGACCACCCTGAACATCGTCTGCGATGTGCTGGAACCGGCCACCATGCAAGGTTATGACCGCGATCCGCGCTCCATCTCCAAGCGCGCCGAAGATTTCCTGAAAGCCAGCGGCATCGCTGACACCGTGCTGTTCGGGCCGGAGCCGGAATTCTTCATGTTCGACAACATCACCTTCTCGAACACCATGGGCCACAGCTTCGTGAAAATCGAATCTGAAGAAGCCGCCTGGAACTCGGGTACCGAGTATGAGCACGGCAACAAGGGCCACCGTCCGTTCGTGAAAGGCGGTTACTTCCCGGTTGCACCGGTCGACTCCTCCCAGGACATCCGCGCCGCCATGTGCCTGGTGCTGGAAGAGATGGGCCAGGTCGTTGAAGCTCACCACCACGAAGTGGCGACCGCCGGTCAGAACGAGATCGCGACCCGTTTCAACACCCTCACCCTGAAAGCGGATGAAGTGCAGGTGCTGAAGTACGTGATCCACAACGTGGCACACGCCTACAACAAGACAGTCACCTTCATGCCGAAACCCATGTTCGGTGACAACGGCTCCGGCATGCACTGCCACCAGTCCCTGGCCAAGAACGGCGTCAACCTGTTCGCCGGCGACCTGTACGGCGGTCTGTCCGAGATGGCACTGCACTACATCGGCGGTATCATCAAGCACGCCAAGGCCATCAACGCCTTCGCCAACCCGACCACCAACTCCTACAAGCGTCTGGTGCCGGGTTATGAAGCACCTGTCATGCTGGCCTACTCCGCCCGCAACCGCTCTGCCTCCATCCGTATCCCGGTAGTGCCGAGCCCGAAAGCTCGCCGCATCGAAGTACGCTTCCCGGATCCGGCAGCCAACCCGTACCTGGCGTTCGCAGCCCAGCTGATGGCCGGTCTGGATGGCATCATCAACAAGATCCATCCGGGCGATGCCATGGACAAGAACTTGTATGACCTGCCGCCGGAAGAAGCCGCCGAAGTGCCGACCGTTGCCGGCTCTCTGGACGAAGCCCTGGCCGCACTGGACAGCGATCGCGAGTTCCTGACCCGCGGTGGCGTGTTCAGCGATGACTTCATCAACTCCTACCTGGAACTGAAACAGCAGGATGTTGACCGCGTGCGCATGACCCCGCACCCGCTGGAGTTTGAACTGTACTACTCCGTTTAATCCGGACCACAGCTCAGAACTTGACCAAACCCGCCAACAGGCGGGTTTTTTCTCTGATAGGATTAAGCAAAATCCCGTCAAGGAGAGATGGATGAGAAACACATACCCCGTATGGGCACTGAGTCTGCTGCTGGCGAGCATGGGGGCCCAGGCCGCCAAGGTATACTCCTGGACAGACAGCAAGGGCGTCGTCCACTACACGGATGCCCCTCCCCCCGGCCAGCAGGCCAAAGAAGTGGATCTGCGGGTTGCCCCTCTCGTTGGCAGCTCGCCGCGTTCGGTACAGGTGGAGAACTTCAACAGCCTGACCGGCGTCGATGCCAAGAAGGAGAAGGAAGCGGCCAAGCTGGTGATCGAGCTGCTCTCACCAGAACAGGGCAGCACGCTGCGCGACAACACAGGCAACGTGGTGTTCCAGGGCCAGATCAGCCCGAAAGCACCGACCCAGTACGACGTGCGCCTGACGCTGGATGGCAAGGCGGCCCCCATAGTCAACAATGGCCTGGCCATTCGGGTCGAGAACCTGGATCGCGGTGCGCACGAGGCCCAACTCGAGCTGCTGGCCAAAGACGGTACGATCCTTGCTAAATCCAGGGTAGTCACCTTCTACCTGCACCGAGCCAGCCTCAATCCGGCACCAAAAGTGACCCCGCTCCCCAACAAGGGGTGATCCTGTGCATCGATACGGGTAGACTAAATGCACCACGTTGGTGCATTACTGGTGTATAGCACCGTTTTAGGGAGAAACCTGTGCCAACCCGCCCGGATCAAGCCAAGATACTGCTCGATAACTTGCTGACCGCCGTCATCCTGATGGATGAGCGGCTCTGCATCCAGTTCGTCAACCCGGCGGCCGAACAACTGCTCTCCCTCAGCCAGCGCCGGCTCATCGGGATCGAGCTGCCCCATCTGCTGGAACACATCTCCCTCGATCTGCAACGCCTCAAGCAGTGCCTCACCTCGGGGCAGGGCTTCACCGACAGCGAAGTGACCCTGGTGGTGGAAGGAGAACCCAGACTGGTGGAGATGAGCGTGAGCCCGCTCGCCGACCATGAACAACGCTTGATGGTGGTGGAGCTGCGCAAGATCGATCAGCAGAAGAAGATCAGCCAGGAGCTGCAACAACATGCCCAGCAGCAGGCGGCCAAGGAATTGGTGCGTGGTCTGGCCCACGAGATCAAGAACCCGCTGGGCGGCCTGCGCGGCGCGGCCCAACTGTTGCAAAAAGAGCTGCCGGATCCGGCCTTGCGTGAATACACCGGCATCATCATAGAGCAGGCCGACCGGCTGCGAGTGCTGGTCGATCGCCTGCTCGGCCCACAACGCCCGGGTCGTCACCAGATGCACAATGTCCACTCAGTGCTGGAACAGGTGCGCCGCCTGGTGGAGCTGGAGCTACCGCCGACGGTCCGCATAGAGCGGGATTACGATCCCAGCATTCCGGAATTCGAGATGGAGCCGGATCAGCTGCAGCAGGCGTTTCTCAACATAGTGCGCAACGCCGCCGAGGCCATAGGCGAGCAAACCGGGCTCATCCGCATCAAGACCCGCACCGCCTTCCAGATCACCATCCACGGCCAGCGCTACCGGCTGGCGGCCGAGATCAAGATCATCGACAACGGCCCCGGCATTCCCGATGCCATCCGCGATACCCTCTTCTACCCCATGATCACCGGCAAGGAGGGAGGCACCGGGCTCGGCCTCTCCATCGCCCAGAACCTGATCGATCAGCACAAGGGGCGCATCGACTGCATCAGCTGGCCAGGCCACACCGAATTCACCATCTTTCTACCGCTTCGCAAATAAGGGAACGTCATGACAGCAAAAGTGTGGATCGTCGATGACGACAGTTCTATCCGCTGGGTG
Source organism: Aeromonas bestiarum (assembly GCF_000819745.1). Classification (GTDB taxonomy): domain Bacteria; phylum Pseudomonadota; class Gammaproteobacteria; order Enterobacterales; family Aeromonadaceae; genus Aeromonas; species Aeromonas bestiarum. Next base: position 19,600 of record NZ_CDDA01000007.1, read on the forward strand.
CTGGAACGCACCCTCGGCAGCGAAGGCTTCGAGTGTGAGAGCTTCGCCGACGGCGAGGCCCTGCTGAGCTCGCTCGAGATGCGCTCGCCGGACGTTATCCTTTCCGATATCCGCATGCCTGGCATAGACGGCCTCAGCCTGCTGGAGCAGATCCACCGCCGCCAGGCCGATCTGCCCATCATCATAATGACGGCCCACTCGGATCTCGACAGCGCGGTCAACGCCTACCAGCGCGGCGCCTTCGAGTACCTGCCCAAGCCGTTCGACATCGACGAGGCCGTCACCCTGGTGCGCCGCGCCGAGAATCACCTGAAAGAGCAGCGCACCAAGCGCAAGTCTCGTCAGCAAGAAGCCACCGCCACACCCGAGATCATCGGCGAGGCGCCGGCGATGCAGGAAGTGTTCCGCGCCATAGGCCGGCTGTCGCGCTCCAGCATCTCTGTGCTGATCAACGGCCAGAGCGGCACCGGCAAGGAGCTGGTCGCCCACGCGCTGCACAAGCACAGTCCGCGCGCCCACAAGAACTTCATCGCCCTCAACATGGCGGCCATCCCGAAAGATCTCATCGAATCCGAGCTGTTTGGCCATGAGAAAGGGGCCTTCACCGGCGCCAACAACATACGTCACGGCCGCTTCGAGCAGGCCGACGGTGGCACCCTGTTTCTCGACGAAATAGGCGACATGCCGCTGGATGTGCAGACCCGCTTGCTACGGGTGCTGGCCGATGGCCAGTTCTACCGGGTCGGTGGCCATCAACCGGTGCAGGTGGACGTGCGGATCATCGCCGCCACCCACCAGAATCTGGAGAGGCGGGTCGCCGACGGCGAATTCCGGGAAGATCTGTTCCATCGCCTCAACGTCATCCGCATCCACATTCCGGCCCTCAAGGAGCGCCGTGAAGACATACCCCAGCTGGCCCAGCACTTTCTGCTGCGCGCCGCCAAGGAGCTGAACGTGGAGGCCAAGAGCCTGCATCCGGACACCCAGGCCTACATCAGCCGCCTGCCCTGGCCGGGCAACGTGCGCCAGCTGGAGAACGTCTGCCGCTGGCTGACCGTGATGGCCTCTGGCCAGGAGGTGCTGGTCGGGGATCTGCCCGCCGAGCTGCTGACCCCCATCACCAGCGCGGCCGAGCCGGGCCAGCCGGCCCTGACCGGTGGCTGGCAGCAGCAGTTGCAGGATTGGGTCGCCAGCAAGCTGGCGCTGGGGGAGACCGATATCCTGGCCGATGCCCTGCCCCAGTTCGAGCGGATCATGCTGGAGACGGCACTGGATCACACCCATGGCCATAAACAGGAGGCCGCCCGCCTGCTCGGCTGGGGTCGCAACACCCTGACTCGCAAGCTGAAGGAACTCGACCTCTCCTGAGTCCTCGGGAAAAACGATTCCCATCACGCCTTCGCAAATCACTGACCAATAAGACCCCGTTTGATTTCAAACGGGGTATCTTTTTTGAGAGCCCTGCCTAGAATGGCAGGCTTTCAAACCCGACTCGAAGAAGGCGTCACCATGATTGACAGATCTCTCCCCCTGACCGACCTGCACCGCCATCTGGACGGCAACATTCGTCCGCAGACCATCCTCGAGCTGGGACGTCAGCACAATATCCAGCTGCCCGCCGATGAACTGGAGGCGCTGCGCCCCCACGTGCAGATCGTCGAGAACGAGCCGAGTCTGGTCGCCTTCCTGAAGAAGCTGGACTGGGGCGTGGCCGTGCTGGCCGATTACGACGCCTGCCGCCGGGTCGCCTACGAAAACGTGGAAGATCTGCTGCGCGCCGGCATCGACTACGCCGAGCTGCGCTTCAGCCCGGCCTACATGGCCATGGCCCACAAGCTGCACCCGCAGGGCGTGGTGGAGGCCATCATAGACGGCGTGACTGCCGGCAGCCGCGATTTCGGCATCAAGACCAACCTGATCGGCATCATGAGCCGCACCTTCGGCACCGGGCAGTGCCGCATCGAACTGGAGGCCTGTCTGGCCCACCGCGACAAGCTGGTTGCCGTCGATCTGGCCGGCGACGAGCTGGGCTTCCCGGGCGAGCTGTTCACCGAGCACTTTCGCAAGGTGCGCGATGCGGGCATGCGCGTGACCGTGCACGCAGGTGAAGCCGCCGGCCCCGAGAGCATGTGGCAAGCCATCCGCGATCTGGGCGCCGAGCGTATCGGCCACGGCGTCAAGGCGATCCAGGATCCCCGTCTGATGGCCTATCTGGCGGAGCACCGCATCGGCATCGAATCCTGCCTCACCTCCAACCTCCAGACCACCACGGTGGCGAGCCTGACCGAGCATCCGATCCGCCAGTTCCTGGCCGCCGGCGTGCTGGCCTGTCTCAACACGGACGATCCTGCGGTCGAAGGCATAGACCTGCCCCACGAATACGAGGTGGCCGCCCCGGCCGCCGGTATGACGGCGAGCGAGAGCCGCACCGCCCAGCAAAACGGCCTGACCCTGGCCTTCCTGAGCGATGGCGAGAAAGCCGAGCTGAGTGCCCGCGCCGCCAGCCGCTGAGTCTTGAACCGCTTGCTTACTCCATAAAAAAACCGCCGAGAGGCGGTTTTTTTATCTTCAGCGCCGGGCTGCCGGTTCAGATCACCCGGGAGAACTGCTGCTGGCGCGCCTTGTTGCGCAGATAGACATCGAAACACATGCAGATGTTGCGAATGAGCAGCTGGCCGGTGGAGACCACCTCCAGTCCCTCTTCGGTCATGCGTACCAGACCGTCGTCGACAAAGGTCTGCAGCAGCTTGAGATCGTCGGCGAAGTACTCACTGAAGACCAGGCCATGAGCCTGTTCGACGGCGGCGAAGTTCAGGCTGAAGTCACAGATGAGGCGCTTGATCACCTCGCGGCGGATCAGGTCGTCCTGGTTGAGGGAGCACCCCTTCCACTGGGCATGGCCCAGCGTTTCTACCTGAGCGTAATAGGCCTTGAGCTCTTTCTGGTTCTGGGAATAGGCGTCGCCGATCATGCTGATGGAGGAGACCCCCAGCCCCAGCAGATCACAATCCCCCTGGGTGGTGTAGCCCTGGAAGTTGCGGTGCAGCTTGCCCTCGCGCTGGGCCACCGCCAGCTCGTCATCAGGCTTGGCGAAGTGATCCATGCCGATGAACTGATAACCCTGGCCGGTGAGGAAGGCGATGGTGTCCTGCAGCATGGCCAGCTTCTCCCGGGGGGCCGGCATATCTTCCTCTTTCAGCTTGTGCTGAGCGGCGAAACGGCTTGGCAGATGGGCATAGTTGAAGATGGAGAGGCGGGCCGGATCCGTCTTGAGCACCTCTTCCAGGGTGTGGTGGAAGCTGTTTCGATTCTGGTGCGGCAGGCCGTAGATGAGATCCAGGTTGGTGGAGCGAAAGCCCAATTCGCGAGCACGCTCCAGCATGGCGCGGATGAAGTCGTTATCCTGCTCGCGATTGACCGCGACCTGCACTGCCTTGTTGAAGTCCTGCACGCCGAGGCTGATGCGGTTGAACCCCACTTCACGCAGCACATCCAGCATGGTGAGCTCGATCTCCCGCGGATCCACTTCGATGCTGATCTCGCCTTCGTCCGCGAACTGGAAGTGCTCGCGCAACATGGCCATCAGCCGGCGGGTCTGGGCTTCGTCAAGATAGGTGGGCGTGCCGCCGCCCCAATGCAGCTGGGTCACCAGCCGATACTTGAACAGGGGGGCCTGGGCCTTGATCTCCTGCTCGAGATAGTCGAGGTACTGATCGGCCTTGTGCTGATGACGGGTGATCACCTTGTTGCAGCCGCAGTAGTAGCAGAGCTTGTGACAGAAAGGGATGTGCACGTAGAGAGACAGGTTGCGCGCCGGATACTGGCCTGCGGCGTGAACGAAGTCCGGATAGCCGAAGCGCTCGTTGAACTCCAGCGCGGTGGGATAGGAGGTGTAGCGCGGGCCGCTGTAGTTATATTTTTCGATCAGGGCCTGATCCCACACAATCTGTTCTGCTTGCACGCTTGCTTCCTCTTTTTTGTTATCGGCTCACCGGCTTAACTGAAAATCCTTCAGTTGGGCCACATCCTTGAGGATCTGCGCCTCCAGCTCGGCCTCATAGCCACTGCGTTCGAGATCCATCTTCATCACTTCATTGCGCTTGAGGGCCCGTCTCGCCTCATGAGTCGGCATCTCTTTCACCTTCTCATAGAGACTGTACAAACCCGGAAATTCACTGGCAAAGGCCCGACCGCCCTGAATCTGCAAGGCATCCAGCAAATTGGTCAGCCGGATGGCGCCTTCGGAATAATCGCACTGACCGTCCCGCACCGCATGGGCAATCACCCGTACGCTGTCGAGGATACGCTCATTGCGGGCCGCAACGGCCTGCATCTGCACATCACGCTGGCGCTTGAGACGGGCCAGCAGGGTACCGGCATACCAGGCCAGCCCCAGCAAAATCAGGCCGCCCAACAGGGCGGCCAGCATCCATCCACTCATCACTTTTTCTTCGGCTCAGGCTTGGGCTCTGGCTGATAGTCAACCTGGGTGAAGCGATCCCACAGCTCCTCTTCGGAGGCGGGCTGGCTCGGCTCGTCATAGCCGGCATCGTCGAAGGAGCCATCGTCGTCTTCGTCATCATCGTTGTCTATGATGCCAAGCTCATCCATCAGCTCCTGATAGCGATCGACACGCTGGTCAACCCAGGTCTGCTCGGCCGCTTCCAGGGTCTCGCCGGCATCGAGGCGATCCAGCAGATCGTTCAGGCGATCATCATTCTCGATGGCAGCCAGCTCCTGCTCGGGTGTCATCGCCAGCTTCTTCTCTTTCACCGGCTTGGGCGCAACCGGCTTGCCGCTCTTCTCTTCCACGATCAGCGCGATGGGCTTGCGGGAACCGATACGCGGATCCTTGGCCTGCTTGCCATTCTTGTTGCTGGACTGTTCTGCCTGCTGGCGGGAACCCGCCTTCAAGCCCTTACGCTTGGCGGCGCGCTTGCGCTCACGGCCTTCCAGGGCACTGGCATCTGATTCTTTGCGCTTACCGGTAGGCTTGCGGTTGGGTTGTTTAGCCGACATGAATGACTGACTCCGACAAATAACTGGATTGAAGCCGCACCCGGGATGAGACCATCCGGGGAGGATACTGACACGGGGGACAGTGGATCAGAAACAAGAGCGGGATCCTGCACCAACCCGACCATTTCTGGCCTCTGAACACCGCAGGATCGGTATCCTCTGGGCATGTTGCTGGTATTTTGACACAGAATGGCTAATCGGGTTAATGACCCAAAAGAAAAAAGGCAGCCGAAGCTGCCTCGATATGTTTATGCGAGTCCCATCCCTGGCTGTAAATCACCCTGTCCCTGGTGATACCTCTGCGCATCATATCTTTGTATATGGTCGTCCTGACCTTAATGGTCGTTCCTGAATGTGCGTGTGCTTGCTTGACCCATGGAGACGGCCTCCGGCTATCACTCTGGGGTGGTTGCATCCCGCAGCCCCGCTCTTCCTGAGCAGTCACCATCCTGGTATTTCAATCCCTTGCCTGTCACTTGCGTGGTCCTGTGGCATCCCGCCGCATAGACATCCTGTCTTCACAACATCCCGGTCGTGAATCGCCTCGTGGGCCATTCCATGTATCCACTGTATCAACTTAATAAAACGACTCAATCCACCAAGAACGTTTTCAAACGGATATAAATTGCTTATTGTCATTTAACATATTGAAATTAATGAATTACTAAAAATTTTTTGAAACATGTTTAAGCCCTGGCCAGGCCAATGAATGGGGGATCTCTTACAACAATGCGAGAAAAAATTGGCCAAATGGAGTTAAAGGCCAAAAAGAAACGAGGAGCCGGTGGCTCCTCGTTAATATCAATGGGGTACATCATAATGCGTTTTCAGTGCAAACCGGCCACGTATTTGGACAAGGCTTCTATATCCTGATCGGTCAGCTTCTTGGCAACGTCCCGCATCATGCTGTTCGGGTCGTTCTCACGGGCAGCCGCACGAAACGCGGTGAGCTGGGCCTTGATATAAGCAGGATGCTGGCCGGACAGGCTCGGATATTTGGCCTGCTCGACACCCGAGCCCCGCGGACCGTGACAAGCGGTACAAGCAGCCAGACCACGGCTCATGTCACCACCCATATAGAGCGCTTTACCCGCTGCTACAGCGTCATCAGGCACCGCAATCGGTGTTACCTTCTGGCTGGAGAAGTAGGCAGCAAGGTCTTCCATGTCCTGATCGGACAGGGGAAGCGCCATAGGCCCCATGATGGGCGCAACTCGACCAATTTGGCCAGAAGCTGCAGCCTTCAGTTCAACTAATTGCTTTTTGATATATGATGCGTGCTGACCAGCAATCTTGGGATACATATCGACAAGGCTGTTTCCGTCCGGTCCATGACAAGCCGCACACACGGCAGCCTTGGATTGTCCCGCAGCGGCATCGCCCTTGGCTTGTGCCATCCCCGTTACGCCAACCATCAGAGCAAGAGTAATGACTAGGTTCTTCATGGCGTTCCAACTTCTCGTTATTAGGCTTCCAGATCCCATGCCGCTGAAGGCATGTTAAAATAAACGCGTTTAAGCGACGCCATTTTACACGATTTCACAAAAAAGTAACTCTATAACCCTCTATCTCTATGGGGAATTTACGTTGGATACACAAACTCTGAATTTCAATAAGGTGCATTTTGTGACCAGCGCACCCGACATCCGTCACCTGCCAAATGATGGGGGTGTCGAGATTGCGTTTGCCGGCCGTTCCAATGCCGGTAAGTCATCTGCATTGAACACCTTAACCAAGCACAAGAACCTGGCTCGCACCAGTAAAACCCCGGGTCGCACCCAGCTGATCAACCTGTTTGAACTGGAACCGGGCAAGCGTCTGGTCGATCTGCCGGGCTATGGTTATGCACAAGTACCGCTGGAAATGAAGCTCAAGTGGCAAAAGTCACTGGCAGAATACCTGCAGCGTCGTGAGTCATTGAAAGGCCTGGTGATCCTGATGGACATCCGTCACCCGCTCAAAGATACCGACATGAACATGCTGGAGTGGAGCTCCCACCGTGAACTGCCGGTCATGCTGCTGCTGACCAAGGCGGACAAACTGAGCCCGGGTCCCCGCAACAATCAGGTCATCAAGGTTCGTCAGGCCATTGCCGACCTGGGCCCTCAGATCCAGGTAGAAGCCTTCTCCTCCCTCAACAATATCGGGGTGGAAAAACTGGCCCAGACTCTGTCTGGCTGGTATCTGGCCGGGGCGGACGAGATCGCCGAAGGTGATGCGCAAGAGCAGATCGAGGAATAATGCATTCCTCCATCATACTGCTATCCCCTCCTTGCAATTGGCGGAGTTGACCCTCCGCTGATTGAAAGACTTTCAGTTTGATGACGTCCCGCCAACCCTAGATACCCGCCTATACTCTTCCTCAAGAAAATTTGATAAAAGCCTTTTTTAACAATGGGATGAAAAGTTAATTACCATTCTAAATTAACTTTTTATCCCCATGGCAACGTTTTCAGATTTCTGCCATCGAATTGAAGGCACATCACTCAATAAGTACGGAAATGAAATTTTATTACATAGAGGTGGCGGGGAGGGACAAAAATGAGGCCGGTACCACTGGTGCAGTATCGGCCTGAAACAATCAGTTCAAAAATTGGGAAGAAGCTAAATCTTGAGAACAAAGACAACTGGTTTTCCTCAAGAAGCCCCTTCATTCTAACAAATATCTGGCCACATTAAAGCATTTACTCTAAACGCCGCACATAAAAAAACACCCCGACGAATACTCATCGGGGCTGCTATTCAGCCACATTCAATTACGTGAAATAAAAGGTCTGAAAGATAGAACATCTTACCTCTGTACCCTACGTTGCTAACTGTATAGCAAAGCAGCAGAAAGTGAAAGTAATTTATGTAATTTAGTTTCATGAAAGATGAATTACATAAAACACTTTATTTTTCATGTAGATAAAAAAATCCCCAGTACGAATACCGGGGAGTTATAAAGGTGACTAGCTAGCACTTCCTCAACTATCTAGTTAGTCAGCGGCATTCCACACAAGTTCCGCTGCTTTGAGAAAAAACTAAGAAAACTTAGAGATATATTGCACCATCTTCCGCAAACTCTTGTTCTTCAATGAGTTTCTCTGCCACATCTTCGATATCGAAGCGCACACTCTCGAAGGCGCGCAGTATGTCCTCCTCCCTGACGAGGGAAAGACCAGTCATCTTTTCCAGGCGCCGGCGACTGATGTAACAATCGACCAGAGCCCCTCTCTGCTGGGCCGGGAAATGGATCCGCTGTTCATGCGCCTGCCAGTCCGCCAGCTCGGGAAACAGTATGCCTTGGTTCATAGGGTCCCCAGATTTCGTTTCAGTTCTCTCAATACCTGTTTAGTCCCTGGCCGGATTCCGCGCCACACGGTAAAGGCCTCCGCCGCCTGCTCGACCAGCATGCCCAGCCCATCCATGATCTGGCGGGCTCCCTGTTGTCTGGCCCAGCCGATGAAAGGGGTATCCGAGGCACCATACATCATGTCGTAGATGGCAATATCGGCGTGGATCAGCGCAGGGGCGAGGGGCGGCAGCTCTCCTTGCAGGCTGGCAGAGGTGGAATTGATGATGAGATCGAACACCCCCTCCAGCAGCTCATAGCGCTGGGCCGTGACAGCCCCCAGATCGTGAAACTCGGCCGCCAGTTGCTCCACCTTGGCGTGGGTGCGGTTGGCAATCACCAGTTCGGCCGGATGCTCGGCCAGCAAGGGCGCCAGGGCACCACGGGCAGCCCCTCCGGCGCCCAGCAGCAGGATCCGACCGCCCGTCAGGGTCACGCCGTGGGCCTTGAGATCCGCCACCAGACCGGCACCATCGGTATTGTCCCCCAGCAGTACGCCGTCGTCGGTCAGCTTGATGGTATTGACCGCCCCAGCCCGCTTGGCCCTCGGGCTCAACCTGTCGACCAGCGCGAAGGCCTGCTCCTTGAAAGGGACCGTGACATTGCACCCCTTGCCCCCTTGTGCGAAGAAGGCGCGCAGGGTCGTGGCAAACTCATCGATGGCGGGTTCGGCCAGACCATATTCCAGCTCTTGCTGGGTCTGCCTGGCAAACAGGGTGTGGATAAAGGGGGATTTGCTGTGGCGCACCGGGTGGCCAAAAACCAGATAACGATCCATCAAGGAGTTCCATCAGAGGGCAATATTCCGATTTAACGGGTTTTCTCGCGCGGGAACAAGCCGAATATCGGCCAGTAAAAAGGGGCCATGATGGCCCCTCTGGTCACAGCCACTCTCGTGGCGTGAGGTAGTCAGTGTAGAGCAAGGCCTCCGGACTGCCCGCTTCCGGCTGCCAGTCATACTCCCAGCGGGCCAGTGGTGGCATAGACATCAGGATCGACTCGGTACGTCCGCCGGTCTGCAGGCCGAACAGGGTTCCCCTGTCATACACCAGATTGAACTCCACATAGCGACCACGACGATAGAGCTGGAACTCCCGCTCCCGCTCGCCATAGGGCTGAGCCTTGCGCCGTTCGACAATCGGCAGGTAGGCATCGAGATAGCCCTTGCCGACCGCCTGCATGAAGGCAAAACAATCCGCAAACGGCCAACGATTCAGGTCATCGAAGAAGAGGCCACCCACCCCGCGCGTCTCGTTGCGATGCTTGAGGAAGAAGTAGCGATCGCACCAGGACTTGAACTCGGGGTAGACCTGCTCGCCAAAGGGTTGGCAGAGGTCGTGCGATACCCGGTGCCAGTGCTGCACATCCTCGGCAAACGGATAAAACGGGGTCAGGTCGAAACCACCGCCGAACCACCAGATGGGCGCTTCGCCCTCTTTCTCGGCGATGAAGAAACGGACGTTGGCGTGGCTGGTCGGCACATGGGGATTGTGCGGGTGGATCACCAGCGACACCCCCATGGCCTCGAACTTGCGACCCGCCAGCTCGGGCCTGTGGGCCGTCGCCGAGGCAGGCATGGCATCGCCATAGACGTGAGAGAAGTTGACGCCTCCCTGTTCGATCACGGCGCCATGGCGCAACACTCGGGTACGACCACCGCCGCCACCCTCGCGGCACCAGGCATCTTCCACAAAGTGCCCGGCACCATCGGCCTGCTCCAGGCCACGGCAGATCTCGTCCTGCAACTGCAACAGGAAGGCCTTGACCTGGGCCACGTCCGGTTTGCTCATCTTGTCTCCAGTCAGGCAGGATCTTGAACGCCCTGTCCATTTTATTGTGATGTCACACCCAGGGCTCAAGGCCCATGTGCATTGCGGTAAAAAAGGGTCAGCCCGCCCCACTCAGGAGGGGCGAATGATGGCGCCGGTTCTGGCGTCCTTGATCTCGGAAGGATTGGCCTGGCCCCCGACCTCGCCGGGCAGGACATAGGCCAGCTGGCTTGCCAGCACCTCACCGATCTCGGCTAGCCGACGGGCAGGCTCCTCGCCGGTCAGGTTGGCACTGGTGGAGACCAGTGGCTTGCCGAAGGCGCGGCACAGGGCCTGCACCTGAGGATGGGCCGTCACTCGCACAGCCAGGGTGTCGAACTGACCGGTCAGCCAGGTCGGCGTCGCGGCTCGAGCGGGCATGATCCAGGTGAAGGGGCCGGGCCAGCTGGCCTCGACCCGGGCCAGCTGCTCGGCGCTGAGCTGGCTCACATCGATATATTCCTGCAGTTGCGCCAGATCGGCGGCGATCAGGATCAAGCCTTTCTCCACCGGACGCTGCTTGATGGCCAGCAGACGCTGCACCGCCAATTCTGAGTCGGGATCACAACCCAGACCAAACACGGCCTCGGTGGCATAGGCGATCACCCCTTCACTGTGGAGGGCGGCAACCGCTTGTTCAAATTCGTTGGGCATAGAAAAAATGCGGCAGCCAGGCTGCCGCCTCATCACTTATTTGGATTGAACCTGTTAGAGCGACAACCGCCGTTACACATCCGTGCGTCCTGTTATAAAGCGCGAACATGTCCGGCTGGTTGCCGCTTTATCACTTACTTGAGCAGTTGAGCCTGCAGGGCGGCATCCTTGGCCATCACCTCTTCGGCATTCTTCTGACGTTCGGCACGTACCTTGGCCGCCAGCTCATCATTTCCGACCGCCAGCATCTGAGCCGCCAGATAGCCCGCGTTCTTGGCGCCGGCCTTGCCGATCGCCACGGTTGCTACTGGCACACCGCCCGGCATCTGCACGGTAGAGAGCAGCGCATCCAGTCCCTTGAGCGGGCCGCCATCGATGGGCACCCCGATCACGGGACGGGTGGTGATGCCGGCAACGGCACCGGCCAGGTGAGCCGCCAAACCGGCAGCACAGATAAAGACCTTGCAGCCACGGGCCTCGGCATCGGTCACATACTGATGAGTCGCAGCCGGGGTGCGGTGCGCAGAGGTAACCTTGACCTCCACTGTGATATCAAACGACTTGAGGACTTCAAGGGTAGATTGCATCACGGGAAAATCAGAATCAGAGCCCATCAATACGGCAACAAAGGGTTTATTCATGGTGGGAATTTCCTTACTCCAAGTGGGGGGTTGAAGTTCGCCGAAAACGTTTCAATTTGGTTACGGCGGCGGGATTATACCTGCTCACTTTGATGGCCGCATTTCTTTTGCGGGCAGATCCACCTCAGATTTCCCCTCACTTTCTTCTCTACCATGATGCCCCAGCCACATTCGGGACAAGGCATGGGGATCGGCTTGTCGTTAACCACATATTTACAATGGGGATACCCATCGCAGGAGTAAAACTGCTTGCCATAGCGGGAGGTGCGACTCACCAGATGACCCTTGCCACACTCGGGACAGAGGATCTGGGTATCGTCGCTTTCCTGCAGGGATTCGATGTGCTGGCAGGCCGGATACTGGGTACAACCCACAAACAGACCGTAACGCCCCTTCTTGATTGCCAGCGGCTGGCCGCAATCCGGGCAAGCCGAACCTTCGAGCACTTTCTCGATGTCGCGGCCGGATGGCGTCAGGGAACGGATATAGTCACAGGAGGGATAGGCGGAGCAGCCCAGAAAGGGGCCATGCTTGCCCTGTCGGATCACCAGCTCGGCACCACACTGCGGACACGGCTCTCGCTCGAACGCCTGTTCGTGGGCAGAAAAGAGATGATGATCGATTTTTGACATGGGCTGCGCCTTGAAATCCAGATGGCCTGAATTCTACCAGCGCGGCACCGGACTGTCAGTGAATGACGCCGTCTGACTCATCAAACACCAGCTCTTCCATCTGCTGGTAGGCATTTTCACTGCCCGGTACGTTGAACAGCACCATCATGACGACCCACTTCAAATCGTCCAGCTCGATATCCGGCTTGTCCAGCTCGAGCAGACGCTCGATGCAGATCTCGCGGGTTTCGGCATTCAGTACCTGAGCCTGTTCCAGGAACAGCAGGAAGCCACGGCATTCGGTGCTGAGGCGAGCCAGCTCTTGCGGGGCATAGATACGCATCGAGCCTTGCGCGCTGGCGGTGACGTACACCTCCCGCTCGCTATCGTGCAGGTTGGCCAGTCGCTCCAGCCAGTCGAGCGCCTTCTCGATCTCGTCTTTATCGAAACCGGCCCGACTCAGCTCGTCGGTGAGTTCATCCTGCTCGACCATTACATCTGCATCGCTGTGGATGTAGGTCTCGAAAAGGTACATCAATACATCAAACATGATTCGCCCTCCTCGCTCTGACGTATCCACCGGCTACCGCCATCACTGCACCGGAAAGCTCCAGCTCTACCAACCTGCCCAATGCCACTTCGACAGGAAGCTGGGCCCGTTCGGCGACGGTATCCACGCTCGTGGTCTCATAATCTACGTTATCCAACAAATCGGCATAAGGCAATTCGCTATTATGCCGTTGCTCAGGCAATCCATCCGGTTTCCGTGCCAGGCTGACCAATCCGGGAAGCTCTTCCACTATATCGGCCGCGCTCAATACAAGTTTGGCCCCCTGCTGGATTAATTTGTTGCAGCCCAGCGCCTGCACATTCTGCGGCGCACCGGGAACGGCAAATACCTCACGCCCCTGCTCCAGCGCGTAGCGGGCCGTGATGAGTGAGCCACTCTGTTCGGCCGCCTCCACCACCAGGGTTCCGAGCGCCAGTCCGCTGATGATGCGATTGCGACGAGGGAAATGTTCGGCGAGCGGCCCCTTGTCCGGCGCCAGCTCGGAGATGAGCACACCCGCGTTCTCCAGGATCTGGCCAGCCAGCCCCTGATGACGCTTGGGGTAGAGGCAGTCGAGGCCGGAGCCCAGCACGGCGAGCGTGATACCACCAGTCGCCAGGGTCTGCTGATGACAGACACCATCGATACCGAGCGCGAGTCCCGAGGTGATCGCCAGACCATACGCCACCAGTTCCGTACACAGGCGCGCGGCATTGTCCTTGCCGGCATAGGTGGGGTGGCGCGTACCGACCATCGCCAGCTGTGGAACAGACAAGGCGGCAAGATTGCCACGACAGTAGAGCAGCAAGGGGGCGGCGGGGATCTCTTTCAACAGGTCAGGATAGGCGGGATCATCGGGGCAGAGCAGGTGATTGCCAGGCTCGGTGGCCCAGCTCAGCCCCTGCTCAACCGAAGGTAGTGGCCATCTTAGCTGCCGGATCTGGGCCGAGTGCAGACCAAGCGCCCGCAAACGACCATCATCACTCTCAAACAGGGCGGCGATATCGCCACCGAAGTGGGCAAGCAGACGGGCGGCGGTGACGGGGCCGATACCGGTGACGGCATCCAGCGTCAGCCACAGCGAGACCCGCCCGAGTGGAGGTGGCACGTTAGAAGTTACTGACCTGATAGCCGGAGCTGACCATGTCCTGGCTCTGCATGATGAGGCCGTAGCTCAGCTTGTCGTACACCTTGAACAACATGACCCTGGCCACAGCCTCCGAGGGCAAGGGGGGCTTGCCGGCCGAGTAGAAGGCCTTGTTGTAGACGGAAGAGTACTCCTTGTACGATACCTTGCCGTTCTTGCTCACCAGCTTGGCACCGGGGCGCCGGATCTCCAGCACATCGCCGGGGGCAAGCTGATCCCGCAGCCCCCTGTTGATGAGCACGACATCAAACTTGCCACCGCCACGGGCCTTGCTCGGCAGATCGACTATGTAGCCCGGTGAGATCACGGGCGCCGCCTTCGGGGTGAACACGGCGGAGAGCGTTTCCTGCGGCGGGAAAGGCATCACCTTGTCCCCCTGATACACCTCTCGCTGATTGTGACTGAGGGTGACCCGGGTGCGATCATCCGGCAGCCGTTCCTCGGCTCTGGCCGTGCCGACAAAGACCGCCTCCTGCCCCAGCAGCTCGCCGGTTTGCTTGTCCTTGTAAACCATGCCCGGATGATAGATGCCGTAGTCCTGACCAGGCGTCAGCGAGCCCTGCACATAGAGGGTGTCGCCCTCCAGCATACCGATGTGGGCCTCGTTGTTGCCGAGCACATAGGGCAGCTTTTTCGCTTGCTGGTTGTCAGCCAGAATGTGGTCGGTTTGCAGGAAGGGGCCTATCTCGCTGAGCGGCAGCGTCGGGACCGGATTGGCCTTGTTCTCGTAGCGGCTCTTGGGCGAGAGATGGACGACCGGCTTGCCCCCCTGTGTCGCCTTGCCGAGCCGAGGCTCGCCGTTGACCCAGCTCAGATGCAGCACGTCACCGGGGTAGATCCAGTGCGGATTGGCAATCTGGGGATTGATGTTCCACAGGCGGGGCCAGAGCCAGGGCTCTGCCAGATACTGGCCCGAAATATCCCAGAGGGTGTCGCCTTTTTGCACGACATAACGCTCGGGATAACCCGCTTTCAATTTCAACTGATCGGCCAAGGCACCCTGGCTCAGAGTGGCCAGCAGGCAGGCGAGGATGGTTTGCTTCAGATACATAACACTCCCTGTTACTTCTGCACGCAAAGTGTTGCTGTTTTTTGTCGGCGTAAATGACTAGAATTACGCCAATATTGACTGCATTTATACGAAACTAAAGAAAAAACTATGGCCATTCTAGATGTATTGCGTTTTCCCGATGAACGTCTGCGCACTGTCGCAGCCCCTGTCGAGACCTTTACACCCGAGTTACAACACATTGTAGATGATATGTTCGAAACCATGTACGCGGAGGAAGGCATAGGCCTTGCCGCCACTCAGGTCGACATTCATCAGCGCATCATAGTGATCGATGTCTCTGAAAACCGTGAAGATCCTCTGGTATTGATCAACCCCGAGATCCTCGAGCAATCCGGCAGCACCGGCATCGAAGAGGGTTGCCTCTCAGTGCCCGAGCACCGCGCTCTGGTGCCACGCGCCGAGTGGGTCAAGGTGCGCGCGCTGGATCGCAACGGCAAGCCATTCGAGCTGGAAACAGACGATCTGCTCGCCATCTGCATACAGCATGAGATGGATCATCTGGTCGGCAAGCTGTTTGTGGACTACTTGTCCCCACTCAAGCGCCAGCGCATTCGCCAGAAGCTGGAAAAGATGGCCCGTGAAGATCGCAAAATCCTCTGAGGATCTGCCCCATTGAACAAGCTGAAACTGATTTTTGCCGGTACTCCCGACTTCGCCGCCCGTCACCTGGCGGCGTTGTTGTCTTCCGACCACGAGGTCGTCGCCGTTTACACCCAGCCAGACAAACCGGCCGGTCGTGGCCAGAAGCTCACTGCCAGCCCGGTCAAGGACCTGGCCCTCGCCCACGATCTGCCAGTCTACCAGCCCGCCTCCCTGCGCAAAGAAGAGGCGCAGGCCGAACTGGCTGCCCTTGGCGCCGATCTCATGGTGGTAGTGGCCTACGGCCTGATCCTACCCAAGGCGGTGCTCGATACCCCGCGCCTCGGCTGCATCAACGTGCACGGCTCCCTGCTGCCCCGCTGGCGCGGTGCCGCACCTATCCAACGCTCCATCTGGGCGGGCGATAGCGAAACCGGCGTCACTATCATGCAGATGGATGTGGGGCTGGATACCGGCGCCATGATCCGCAAGGTGAGCTGCCCTATCGCCGCCGATGAGACCTCCGCCAGCCTGTATGACAAGCTGGCCGAGCTGGGCCCGCAGGCACTGGTCGAGACCCTCGATGCCATGGCTGCCGGTGAAACCGCTGCCGAGGCGCAAGATGATGCGCTGGCCAACTACGCCGAGAAGCTCTCCAAGGAAGAGGCCCGCATCGACTGGGCCATGGAGGCCGTCGCCATCGAACGCTGCATCCGCTCGTTCAACCCCTGGCCCATCAGCTGGTTTGAAGTGGCTGACCAGACCATCAAGGTATGGCAAGCCACCGTCATCGACAGCGACCATGGCCAGAACGCCGGCACCCTGCTCAAGGCCGACAAGCAGGGGATCGACATCGCCACCGGCAAGGGCGTGCTGCGCCTGCTCACTCTGCAACCGCCCGGCAAGAAAGCCATGTCCGTCTCGGATCTGCTCAACTCTCGCCGCGACTGGTTTGAACCCGGCACGCAATTGAATTGAACCAAGCGGGGCCCAGGCCCCGACTTGCGCATCTAAGGTAACATTATGAAAACACGTGCACAGGCCGCTCTCGTTATTCAACAGGTGCTGGATCAGGGCCAATCCCTCTCCGCTGTTCTGCCTGCTGCCCAGGAGAAGGTTGCGCCCCGCGATCGCGCCCTCCTGCAAGAACTCTGCTACGGCACCCTGCGCTGGCTGCCCCGCCTCGATGCGGCGGTCAACGAGATGATGGACAAGCCGCTCAAGAACAAGAGCCGCATCTTCCACTATCTGATCCTGGTCGGTCTCTATCAGCTCATCTACACCCGCATTCCGGCCCACGCCGCCGTGGCCGAGACAGTGAACGCCGTCAAACTGCTCAAGGGCACCTCATTGCGCGGCCTCATCAATGGTGTGCTGCGCAACTTCCAGCGCAGCGCCGAAGTCATCTTGCTGCGCATCGACCGCGTTCCCAGCATTCGCCTCGGCCACCCGGAGTGGCTCACCAAGCGCCTGCGCCAGGCCTATCCCGAAGATTGGGAGTTCATCATGGAGGCCAACAACCAGCGCCCGCCCATGTGGATCCGCAACAACAGCCAGCGCCAGAGCCGCGAGCAGATGCTGGCCCGCATGGCCGAAGCGGGCATCAATGCGGTGGCCGGTGAGGAAGGGGAAGATTGCATCCTGCTGGAACGCCCTTGCGACGTGACCAAGCTGCCCGGCTTCGAGGCTGGCGACTGCTCGGTACAAGACGGTGCCGCCCAGCAGGCCGCACGCCTGCTCGATCCCCAGCCGGGTGACTGGGTGCTGGATGCCTGCGCCGCCCCCGGTGGCAAGACGGCTCACCTGCTTGAGCGTCAGCCCAAGCTGGCCGGGGTGGTCGCCGTCGATGCAGACGAACACCGCCTCAAGCGAGTGCAGGAGAACCTGGATCGCATCGGCCTCAAGGCCGAGGTGATCCACGGTGATGCCAGCACCCCGGAACTCTGGTGGCCAAAGGGTCAGTTCGATCGCATCCTACTGGATGCCCCCTGCTCCGCCACCGGCGTCATCCGCCGCCACCCTGACATCAAGTGGCTGCGCCGGGATCAGGACATCCGTGAGCTGGCCGAGCTGCAGCGCCGTATTCTGATCGCTCTCTGGTCGAAACTGAAAAGCGGCGGTACTCTGCTCTACGCCACCTGCTCAGTGCTGCCGGAAGAGAACCGCGAACAGATCCGCGCCTTCCTGGCTGCCACCCCGGATGCCACTCTGGTGCCCCTGCACGAACAGGACACGCCGGCGTGCCCGGGCCGCCAGTTCCTGCCGGGCGAAGCCGAGATGGATGGCTTCTACTATGCCAAGCTGATCAAGCGGTAAGCAGGGCAATGGCCATGAAGATGACGGGTGCCGCTTGACGGCACCCATTACTGCGCAACATCGAGCAAGCTTTCCCTATGAGAATCATCATGTTGACGACTGACCCCGACCAGATTGCCATCCGTTGCAACGCATCCTCGTTCCCTGAGGGGTCCCTATGAAGATCATCATTCTGGGCGCTGGCCAGGTCGGTGGCACCCTGGCCGAAAACCTGGCCGGCGAGAACAACGACATCACCATAGTCGATACCGACAGCGACCGGCTGCGGGAGCTGCAGGACAAGTTCGACCTGCGTGTGGTGAACGGCCACGGCGCCCACCCCAAGGTGCTGCGCGAAGCGGGCGCCCAGGATGCGGACATGCTGGTGGCGGTCACCAACAGTGACGAGACCAACATGATCGCCTGCCAGGTGGCCTACTCCCTGTTCAATACCCCGAACAAGGTGGCGCGCATTCGCTCCCCTGCCTATCTGGTGGAGCGGGATCGCCTGTTCCTGCCGGAATCCGTACCTGTGGATCACCTGATCGCCCCCGAGCAGCTGGTGACCGACTATGTGCGTCGCCTTATCGAGTATCCGGGCGCCCTGCAGGTGGTGGACTTTGCCGGTGGCAAGGTGGGTCTGGTGGCGGTCAAGGCCTACTACGGTGGCCCCCTGGTGGGCAATGCGCTCTCCACCCTGCGGGATCACATGCCCAACATAGAGACCCGGGTCGCCGCCATCTTCCGTCAGGGGCGCTCCATCCGCCCGCAAGGCACCACCATCATAGAGGCGGATGACGAGGTGTTCTTCGTCGCCGCCGCCGGTCATATCCGGGCCGTGATGTCGGAGCTGCAGCGGCTCGAGAGCCCCTATCGTCGCATCATGATCGTCGGCGGCGGCAACATAGGCGCCGGCCTCGCCCGCCAGCTGGAGAAGCGCTACAGCGTCAAGCTTATCGAGCGCAACCAGAAGCGGGCGGAGCAGCTCTCCGAGGTGCTGGAGAACACCATCGTCTTCTGCGGCGACGCGGCGGATCAGGAACTGTTGGCCGAGGAGCACATAGACCAGATCGACGTCTTCATCGCGGTGACCAACGAGGACGAGGCCAACATAATGTCGGCCCTGCTCGCCAAGAAGATGGGCGCCAAGAAAACAATGGTGCTGATCCAGCGCAGCGCCTACGTGGATCTGGTGCAGGGCGGCTCCATCGACATCGCCATCTCGCCCCAGCAGGCCACCATCTCGGCCCTGCTGACCCACGTGCGCCGGGCCGACATCGCCAACGTCTACAGCCTGCGCCGTGGTGCGGCCGAGGCCATCGAGGCCATAGCCCACGGTGACGAGAACACCTCCAAGGTGGTCGGCAAGACGGTCGGCGAGCTCAAGCTGCCGCCCGGCACCACAATCGGTGCCATAGTGCGCGGTGATGAGGTGCTGATTGCCCACGATCGCACCCGGATCCAGCAGGATGACCACGTGGTGATGTTCCTGGTGGACAAGAAGTACATCCCGGAAGTGGAACGGTTGTTCCAGCCAAGTCCCTTCTTCCTGTAATCTGCCCATGCATCCAGGCAGCGCAAACCAGACCCGGTACAACCTCCCAAGGGGATTGTCCGGGTCTTTTGTCAATCAACGACCAGGTTATCTTGCATGATCAAGCTGCGTCCCATCATCTTCACGCTCGGGCTGGTGCTCTCCAAGCTGGCCCTGTTCATGTGGCTGCCCACCCTGCTGGCCCTGCTCACCGGCTCCGAGGGGTTCGTCGAGTTCTTGAAATCCGTGCTGATCACCCACGGCGCGGCCCTGCTCTGTCTCCATTACGGCCGCAAGGCGGTGTTCCACCTCGGCGTGCGGGAGATGTTTCTGCTCACCACCTCGGTCTGGGTGGTGGCCTGCATCTTCGGCGCCCTGCCCTTCTTCTTCATCAACCACATCGACTTCACCGATGCCTACTTCGAGACCATGTCCGGGGTCACCACCACGGGCTCCACAGTGCTGTCTGGGCTCGACGGCATGGCCCACAGCATCTTGCTGTGGCGCTCCATACTGCAGTGGCTGGGGGGGGTGGGTTTCATAGTGATGGCGGTGGCCGTGCTGCCCTACCTCAACGTGGGCGGTATGAAGCTGTTCCAGACCGAGAGCTCGGATTGGTCGGACAAGAGCGCGCCACGCGCCAAGACGGTGGCCAACAACATAGTGGTGGTCTATCTGGTGCTCTCCATGCTCTGCTTCCTCGCCTACTGGGTGAGCGGCATGACGCTGTTCGAGGCGGTCAACCACTCGATGACCACCCTCAGCACCGGCGGCTACTCCACCTCGGATCAGTCCATGTCCCACTTCTCCAACTCGGCGCACTGGATCGGCACCCTCTTCATGTTCCTCGGCGGCCTGCCCTTCCTGCTCTATGTGCAAGCCCTCTCCCGCCGTGACAACAGCCTGCTCAAGGATGCACAGGTCCAGGGCTTCTTCTGGCTGGTGATCTGGGTCACCGTCGTCGTCACCTTCTATCTGTGGATAAGGGACATCTACGGCTTCATGGATGCCCTGCGCATCAGCAGCTTCAACATAGTCTCAGTGCTCACCACCACAGGCTTCGGCCTCGGCGATTTCGGCACCTGGGGGCCGCTCACCAGCATCATCTTCATCATCTTGCTGGCACTGGGTGCCTGTTCCGGCTCCACCGCCGGCGGGCTCAAGATCTTCCGGGTACAGGTGGCATTCGCCCTGTTCAAGAAACAGATGCGCCAGCTGATGCACCCCTCCGCCGTCTTCCCGCAGAAGTACAACGGTCGTCCGGTCAACGATGCCATTATCCGCTCCATGATCTCGTTCGTGCTGGCCTACTTCGCCGTCATACTGCTGATCGCCGCCCTGCTCGCCGCCATCGGGCTGGATCCCCTGACTGCCATCTCGGGCTCCATCACCGCCGTGGCCAACGTGGGTCCCGGCATGGGCCCCGTCATAGGACCCAGCACCAACTTCGCCACCCTGCCGGACTCGGCCAAGTGGATACTGTCGTTCGGCATGCTGCTGGGGCGGCTCGAGATCCTGACAGTGGCCGTGCTCTTTTTTCCCTCCTTCTGGAAGCAGTGATCAAGTTGCACTCCGCAGTCCGCCGACAAACGAAAACAAGAAAGGCAGCCAATGGCTGCCCTTCTTCCTCTCATGCGGTGCATGACCATCCACCTCACTCGGCGGACTCTTCCCGCTCCAGCGCGCGGTTGACCAGCGGCTCGGGCAGCGTCTTGGTCACCTCGACTCCCAGCTCGCGGAAGCGCTCTGCCTGGGCGATCAGGTTGCCACGGCCGTTGACCAGCCGCCCCATCGCCTTGTCGTAGCTTTCCTGCGCCTTGTGCAGGCTGCCCCCCATCTGCTGCATCTCCTCCACGAACAGCCGCAGCTTCTCGTAGAGGCGACCGGCCCGCTCGGCGATCTGGCGGGCATTCTGGTTCTGCCGCTCGTAGCGCCACAGGTTCTCTATGGTGCGCAGCGCCACCATCAGGTTGGTGGGGCTCACCAGCAGTATGTTGTTGTCGAGGCCGTAGCGCACCAGGGAGGGATCGGCCTCCACCGCTGTGAGGAAGGCGGGCTCCACCGCCACGAACATCAGTACATAGTCCAGGGTGCGCACCCCGGGCAGCTGCTGGTAATCCTTGCGGCCCAGCTCGCGGATGTGGTTGCGCACCGAGGCGACGTGTTCCTTGAGCGCCACCGCCTTGCCCAGCTCGTCGTCCGAGTTGTACCAGCGCTCGTAGGCGGTCAGCGACACCTTGGCGTCTATGATGATGTCTTTTTCCTGGGGCAGGTGGACTATGACGTCGGGCTGATAGCGCTTGCCCCTGTCCACCTCGATATTGACCTGGGTGTGATACTCGTGGCCCTCGCGTAGGCCGCATTCGCTCAAGATGCGGGCCAGCACCACCTCGCCCCAGTTGCCCTGCTGCTTGCTGTCCCCCTTGAGGGCGCGGGTCAGGGCCGCCGCCTCTTCGGTCATGCGGGCATTGAGCTCGGCCAGACGCTCCAGCTCGAACTTGAGGCTGTGGCGCTGGGCCGTCTCCTGGGCGTGGGTCTCTCCCACCTGACGACGAAAACCCTCGAGCTGCTCTTTGAGCGGAGTCAGCAGCAGATCCAGGCTGTTCTGGTTCAGTTCGCGGAAGTTGCCGGAGTTTTGCTCGAAGATACGGTTGGCGAGGTTTTCAAACTGCTGGCTGAGACGCTGCTCCGCCTCCTGCTGCAGTTGCAGCTTCTCGGCGGCGGCCAGCCGCTCGCTGCGCAGGGTGGCTTCGGCATCCTTGAGGCGGGCAGTGAGCTTGATCAGCAGGGTCTGCTGCTGATCCAGCTTCTGCTGGCCCTGCATCCGCTCGTCCTGCAACTCGTCGAAGCGATCCTGCAGCGCCTGATGGCGCTCTTGTGCCAGCATCAGCTCCTGAGCCTGCGCCGTGGCGGCCCGACGCCCGATCAGCCAGCCAAGCCCGAGAGCCAGCACGGCGGCAGGCAACAAGATCCCCCAGAGCCCGGGCTCGATCATTTGCGGCTCCGCTGACGCAGGAAGAGCTCGAGGTAGCGGTTGAGCAACAGCCAGATCACCACATAGAGGAGGTAGGCGGCCAGCACCACCCACTTGTGACTGTTAACCCCGGTATCGAGCTCGGCGAACTCGATATCCTTGATGCGGCAGTAGCCCCACATCAGCAGGGGGAAGATATACAACAGAGACGCACGCCACAGAAATAACCACATGAGTTCATTCAATCCCGCAAAAAGACTCGCCTAGCTTACACAAGGGCAACCCGGCTTGCGATCCTGGCCGGCGCTATTCTCTGGCTTGCCAGCCGAAACTTGGATAAAATTAACCCCTAATAGGTATCAGGGGTGAGCATGACTCATTTTTTCTGTCGATGGCTGACGCACGCATTGGGGGGCTCCCGCAAACCGGACGTGGTTTGTCACGAGGCACGCCCGCCCTGGGCCATCGAAGAGTCCCAGTACCTCTCCCTCTGCACCCGCTGCGGTGAATGCTTCAAGGCCTGTCCCAACGGCCTGCTCAAACCGGCAAGCCAGCCCGAATATGAGGGGACCGTCATCGCCGGCACCCCAGTGCTGGATCTCGCCTGCGGCCAGTGCAGCTACTGCGGCAGCTGCGCCAGAGCCTGTCCGACCGGCGCCCTCAACCTCCAGTGGGGACGCCAGGTGCAGACCCGGGTGCAGATAGAGGCGAGCTGTCAGGCCAGACAGGGCTTCTACTGCCTGCTGTGTGAAGATGCCTGCCCCCAGCAGGCGATCAAGGCCACCGCCGATGGCGTCAGCGTCAACATGGCGGCCTGCGATGGCTGCGGTGCCTGCGGTCTCGCCTGCTTCCATGGCGCCATCACCCTGATCCCCCAGCTCTGACCCCAACCGCCACCCTTGGCTCACACGCCAGAAAGCACAAAGGGGCCCGGGGGCCCCTTTGTCAGTTCGGCGCGGCGTTTATGCCATGGCCAGGATGGAATCCTGTTCGATGCCGAGCAGGTGGCAGAGCCGGGTCGGATCGCGCACCGCATCGGCCAGGGTGTATTCCCCCAGCACCTCGAGGAAGGCGTTCATGGCGCGGCGCAGTATGCCCTGGATGCGGCAGCCACCGGAGAGGCGGCAGTTCTCGCGCTTGCAATCCACCGGGCAGAGCACGTGTTCCATGTCCATCACCACATCGCGCAGGTTGATGGAGACGGCGGAGCGGCCGAGGCGGATGCCGCCATGCTTGCCACGTACCGTCTCTATGTACCCCTTGATGCCGAGCTGGTGCACTATCTTGACCACGTGGTTGCGGGAGATGGCAAAGGTATCGGCCACCTCAGTGATGGTCGACAGGCGATCTCCCGGCTGAACCGCCAAAAAAGTCAGGGTACGCAGGGCATAGTCGGTAAATCGTGTCAGTTGCATGGTCGCACTTGCCTCTTACTACAAGCCAGAAATCAGGACGACAACCTAAAGCTAAGAGGCGGGGCCGCGCTTGCGCTTGCACGGAGTACGCATCTTAATCTGAGTCGTGGAGTGACAAGGTTAAGAGCAGCTCAGGCGGGTGTCGATGAAGATGCACATAAATCGACACTTTCTTTGATTGATCGCAAACTTGCAGGCTTAGTCCAAGGTTTGGGGTGTTTTTGGCGGCTAAATTCGCCTGTCTTCCCCAAACACCCGGGTGGATTCACCTGCACCATACGAAACCGTTTTTCAGGATTCAGTGAGGCTGCCTGAGCCAGTTTTTCAAGGCGCTGGAGGGAATCGAACTCTCGGAGGCGACCGCGAAGGCGCCCCAATCCACCGCGCACTGCAGGGCATCCTGGATCGCCATGCCGCGTGCCAGCCCGTGAATGAGGCCGCCGGCGAAGGCATCCCCCGCCCCAGTGGTATCCACCACGGACACGGGCCGCGCCGCCACCCGGATCTGCTCCTCGCCGTGAATGGCCACGGCCCCTGCCTTGCCTTCGGTCAATACCAGCCACTCCAGCTGCTCACCCGCCAGCTGGCGGGCATGCTGCCAGGGGTCGCTCACCTCGCCGAGATCGGAGCGGGAGGCCACCAGCACGTGGCAAGGGCGGCGCGCCTGCCCCCCCTTGGGATACTGGGCCACCACGAAGCTCTTGCCGAGCATCTGGCGCATGTAGCCGATGATGGCGGTGCCGGGATAGTTCACATAGAGGCAGTCCACCCCCTCCAGCGGCAAGTCGCCGGGCAGATCGGGGCGCCTCGGTCGCCTGAGGATGGTGCGCTCGCCGGTGGAGTCCACCAGGATCAACAGCTCGCCTGTCTCGCCGCCGAACCGCTCCACGTGGGAGCAGTCCAGCCCATAGCTCGCCGCCTGCTCCAGCAGCCAGTCGCCCGCCTCATCCAGCCCGATGCGGGAGGCTATGGTCACCTCGTGGCCGGCCCACACCAGCCCTATGCCTGTGTTGGCGGCGCCGCCCCCCAGCCGGCGGCCCTGATCCACGTATTGCAGGCGGGCTCCGGCCACCAGGGGTTCGGAGAGGGAGAGCACATGATCACAGTTGAGATTGGCGAGCAGCAGAATACGGGACATGGAGAGACCTCACTGACAAGGGATCCCAGTATATGAGAAAGGGCCCTGACGGCCCTCCCTGAAATCGCGGGGTTTGTGAGCCCGCTCGACGTTTGCCGGCCAGCTTCACGCTGCTGCGTCAGCCCAGCACGGACTCGGCGCTGACGTACTCGTAGCCGAGCGCCTGGGCCACCGCCGCCTGGGTGATCTTGCCCTTGAACACGTTGAGACCGGCCCGCAGGTGCTTGTCATCCCTGAGCGCCTGGGCATAGCCCTTGTCGGCCAGCGCCAGCACGAACGGCAGGGTGGCATTGGTCAGGGCGAAGGTGGAGGTACGCGCCACGCCACCCGGCATGTTGGCCACGCAGTAGTGGATGATGCCGTCCACAACATAGGTGGGCTCCTCGTGGGTGGTCGGGTGGGAGGTCTCGAAACAGCCTCCCTGATCGATGGCCACGTCCACCAGCACAGATCCCTTGCGCATCAGCTTGAGCATGTCGCGGGTCAGCAGCCTGGGCGCCGCCGCCCCCGGGATCAGCACGGCGCCGATCACCAGATCCGCCTGGGCGATGCAGGCCTCGATATTGGTGCGAGTGGAGTAAAGCGTCTTGAGGGCCGGGCCATAGAGGCTGTCCAGCTCCCGCAGCCGCGGCAGGGAACGATCCAAAATGGTGACATCGGCTCCCAGTCCCAGCGCCATGCGCGCCGAGTTGACGCCAACCACACCGCCCCCCAACACCACCACCTTGGCGGGCGCCACCGCGGGTACGCCACCGAGCAGGGTGCCATTGCCCCCCTGCGCCTTCTCCAGGCTGTGGGCGCCGGCCTGGATCGCCATCCGCCCCGCCACCTCTGACATGGGAGCCAGCAGCGGCAGGCCGCCGCGCTCGTCGGTCACCGTCTCGTAGGCGATGGCCACAGCCCCCGAGTGCACCAGCAGCTGGGTCTGCACCGGATCCGGCGCCAGGTGCAGATAGGTGAACAACAGCTGATCCGGCCTGAGCAGTTCGCACTCCTCCGGCTGGGGCTCCTTCACCTTCACTATCATCTCGGCCCGGGCGAAGATCTCCGCCGCGCTGGCCACCAGCTCGGCCCCGGCCGCCTGGTACTCGGCATCGGACAGTCCGATCGCCTCGCCTCCCTGCTGTTGCACCAGGACCTTGTGTCCCCGGGCCGCCAGCTCCTGCACTCCGGCGGGAGTCATGCCGACCCGGTATTCATGGTTTTTGATTTCCTTGGGTACGCCAATAATCATGCTCGCTCTCCTGCTGTGATCCCGCCGGTCGCTCCTTCGCCACCGGGCAGTATGCCCAAAAATTGCAACAGCCACTGCATCATGGTGGCCGAGTCCACTTCCCCCTCCAGCGAGGAGAGGCTGCGCTGATAGCGGTCGTCGGACAGAAAGTCCCGCCGCCGCTCGATCAGCGCCCGGTTGTACTCCACCGAGAACTCCGGATGTCCCTGAATGGCGACTATGTGATCCCCCTGCAAGAACATGAAGTTGGGACAAAAATCGTTGCCCGCCAGCCGGATCGCGCCCGGCGGCAGCTGCTCGACCTGATCCTGGTGACTGGCCAGGATCCGGATGGTGTCCAGCCCGGGCTGCATCCAGGCTCCGGTCGCCAGCATGGGATGAACTGAGACGCCGAGCCCCCAGCCCTTGGTGGACTTCACTACCTCGCCCCCCAGCGCCTGGGCGATCACCTGATGACCGAAGCAGACTCCGGCCAGCTTGACGTCCGCATCGTGGGCCTGGCGGATCCAGCCGCGCAGCGCCTGGATCCAGGGCAGATCGCTGTAGGCATCGTGGCGCGAACCCGTGATGAGCCAGGCATCGCACCCGTGCAGGTCGTCCGGCAGCTCGTCATCGAGCGCCGACCAGACCCGAAACTCCAGCTCGGGGGCCAGGGCCCGAAAGCCCTTGATAAACATCTCGGAGTAAACGGGGCCGAAATCACCCGCCAAATCGGGGTCCAGCCGGTCACAATCGAGAATTCCCAGTCGCATCTGTAACTCCTTTACAGAGATTGCCCCCGCAGAGCTATGGCCTGCGGGGGCAACAAGTTAGGCCATGGCAGCGTGCCTGCGCGTCACTTCATGGTCGGCATGGAGAACTCGGCGCCGGCGCGCAGGCTCTGTGGCCAGCGCGCCGTCACCGTCTTCATCCGGGTGTAGAAGCGCACCCCATCCGGCCCGTGCATGTTGAGCGGCCCGAAGATGGACCGCTTCCAGCCACCAAAGCTGTGAAACGCCATGGGCACGGGGATGGGGACGTTCACCCCTACCATACCGACCTGAACCCTGGCGGTGAAGTCCCGCGCCGTATCGCCGTCGCAAGTAAAGATGGCGGTGCCGTTGCCGTACTCGTGTTCGTTGATGAGCCTGAGCGCCGTCTCGTAATCCGGGGCCCGCACTATGGCCAGTACGGGGCCGAAGATCTCCTCCCGGTAGATGCGCATTTCGGGGCTCACCCGGTCGAACAGGCTGCCACCGATAAAGTAACCTTCCCCGTGACTCACGCCGCGACCATCGACCCGCAGCTGGGCCCCCTCGGCCACCCCCTGATCCACGTAAGCGCGCACCTTGGCCAGATGCTCGCGACTGATCAGGGGCCCCATCTCGTTCTCCGGGCTCTGACCCAGACCCGGCCCGACCCTGAGTTGCGCCACCAGTGGCGAAAGCTTGGCCACCAGCGCATCGGCTGTCTCATCCCCCACCACCACGGCCACCGAGATCGCCATGCAGCGCTCACCGGCCGCGCCATAGGCTGCCCCCATCAGGGCGGAAATTGCCTGATCGAGATCCGCATCCGGCATCACCAGCATGTGGTTCTTGGCGCCGCCCAGCGCCTGCACCCGCTTGCCGTGGGCCGAGGCGGTGGCATAGATGTACTGGGCTATGGGGGTGGAGCCGACAAACGACACGGCGCCGACCCTCGGATCGGTCAGCAGCACGTCCACCACCTCCTTGTCGCCGTTGACCACGTTCAGCACACCGTCCGGCAGGCCGGCCTGCTTGAGCAGCTCGGCCATGCGCAGGGAGAGGGACGGATCCTTCTCGGACGGCTTGAGGATGAAGGTGTTGCCGCAGGCGATGGCCACCGGGAACATCCAGAGCGACACCATGGCCGGGAAGTTGAACGGCGTGATGCCGGCGCACACCCCCACCGGCTGCATCATGGAGTGGCTGTCCACCCCGCGGCCCACGTTGAGGGAGTGCTCCCCCTTGAGCAGATGGGGGATGCCGCAGGCAAACTCCACCACCTCCAGCCCGCGAGTCAGCTCCCCCTGGGCGTCGGAGAAGACCTTGCCGTGCTCGCGGCTGATCAGCCGGGCCAGATCATCCCTGTGCTGCTCCATCAGCTCCTTGAAGCGAAACAGCACCCTGGCCCGTACCAGCGGCGGGGTCTGCGACCAGTCGGCGAAGGCGCGCTCTGCCACGGCAATGGCCTCGCCGCATTCGGCGGCCGTGCTGAGCACCACCTGGCCCTGCTGCTGGCCGGTGGCCGGGTTGAAGATGGCACCGAAGCGCTCGCTGCGACTCTCTGTCGTCTCGCCGTTGATAAAGTTGCTGACCCTGTATGTCATAAATCCTCCGTGATGGTTAATCCGTCTCTCCCTGCGCCGTCTCGCGCGAGCCGGGCACAGGGAGATGGCGCCCGAATCCGGGGCGCCATGCAATTCAAGGTGAAAAGGGGTTATGCCTGCGTCTGCAACACGTCCTGCAACAGGGTGAAGAGATCGTCTATCTGGTTGCGCTCCATGATGAGGGGCGGCGACAGGGCTATGATGTCGCCGGTGACGCGGACAAGCGCCCCCTTCTCGAAGCAGCGCACGAACACCTCGTAGGCACGCTTGCCCGGCGCATCCGGCAGGGATTCGAGCTCTATGCCCGCCACCAGTCCGTAGTTGCGTACGTCCTTCACATGCTTGCAGCCCTTGAGGGAATGGGCCGCCTCCTCCCAGTAGCCCGCCAGATCGGCGGCGCGGGTCAGCAGGTTCTCGTTGCGATAGATCTCGAGGGTCGCCAGCGCGGCGGCGGCGGCCACAGGGTGACCCGAATAGGTGTAGCCGTGGAACAGCTCGATGGCACCCTTGCCGGCGGCCATCATGTCGTCATAGATGCCGTTGCTCACCAGCACGGCCCCCATGGGGATGGCGCCGTTGGTGAGCCCCTTGGCGCAGGTGATCATGTCGGGCATGACATCGAACTCCTGGGCGGCGAAGGGGGAGCCGAGGCGACCGAAGCCGGTGATCACCTCGTCGAAGATCAGCAGGATGCCGTGTTTGGTGCAGATCTCCCTCAGCCGCTTGAGGTAGCCCTTGGGCGGCATGATGACGCCGGTACTGCCGGCTATGGGTTCGACAATGACGGCCGCTATGTTGCTGGCATCGTGCAGGAAGACGATCTTCTCCAGCTCGTCGGCCAGGGTCAGGTCTTCATCGGGCAGCCCCCTGGTGAAGGCATGCCTGGCGATATTTAGGGTGTGGGGCAGGTGATCCACCCCGCTCAGCAGGGAGCCGAACCATTTACGGTTGCCGGGAATGCCCCCCACTGAGATGCCGCCGAAACCAACCCCGTGATAGCCGCGCTCACGACCAATCAGCCGGGTGCGGGTGCCCTGCCCCCGCGCCCGCTGCCAGGCCAGCGCAATCTTGAGCGCCGTGTCCACGGCTTCCGAGCCCGAGTTGGTATAGAAGACATGGCCCAGCCCCTTGGGGGCAATCTCCACCAGCCGGTTGGCCAGCTCGAACGGCAGGGGGTGCCCCATCTGGAACGTCGGCGCAAAGTCGAGGTGGGAAATCTGCTGGGAGACCGCCTCGGCAATCTCACGGCGACCATGGCCCGCGTTGCAACACCAGAGCCCGGCTGTGCCATCCAGTATCTTGCGGCCATCCTCTGAGTGATAATACATCCCCTCTGCCGACTTCAGGATGCGCGGCGCCGCCTTGAATTGCTGGTTGGCGGTAAACGGCATCCAGAAGGCGGACATGTCGGAGGGCGTATTGATGTCGCTGATCGGTTTCATGGTCACCTCATCCTTAAGGTGTTTAGTAACTATCGGCTTATGCCTATTAAATTAAACACCTGAATTCCTAAAAAGGGGCTCATTATCGCCCCATCTGGTGCCACCCCTAGCTGATACATGAGCAGGGTGGTATAAGATATTTAACACAATTTTAATAATAGTAAACAGTCAAGGAGTGTCTATTGATGGATATAGGTCACCGCCTCAAGGCGGTTCGCACCAAGGCGGCCCTCTCCCAGCGCGAGCTGGCGAAACGCTCCGGTGTGACCAACGGTTTTATCTCCCAGATCGAGAAAAATCAGGTGAGCCCCTCGGTCTCCTCACTGCGCAAGGTGCTGGAAGGTATCCCCATGTCCCTGGCCAGCTTCTTCACCGAAGAGACAGAGATGGGAACCGAGGTGATCTTCCGCGCCAGCGACATGCCGGATCTCGGCACCCATCCCATCAGCTACCGGCTGGTTGGCCACAGCCGCGCCAACCGTGCCATCGGCATGATGCAGGAGATACTGCCGCCGGGTGCCGACACGGGTGACGACATGCTGAGCCACGAGGGAGAAGAGTGCGGCATCATCATCCGGGGCACGGTCGAGGTGACAGTCGGCGAGCAGATCCACCAGCTGGCGGCGGGTGATGGCTACTACTTCGACAGCCGTACTCCGCACCGTTTTCGCAACGTGGGCGAGCAGGAGTGCGTGCTGATCTCCGCCAACACCCCGGCCAGTTTCTAAGGCCATTCAACGGCGTTCACGCCGATCGCTGGCGCCTTGCCCCGGCCGGTTTCTCGCTCATGGCGAGTGACAAGGATGGCCGCCATTGCCGGGGATAAAGGGGCAAGTGTTTAATGAATTGTTACAGAATGGATTTACAAGCGGCAAGATGTTTAGCATATTGATACGCGGAGACCAATTCTTTGCCGGTTCAAGGAGTGAACATGAGTGACCTGACCCTGGCCCAGTGGCAACACAAGGCCGCCCATCTGACCCTGCCCTCGCAAGCCTTCATCGACGGCAGCTACCGGGACGCCATCAATGGCGCCACCTTCGACTGCATCAACCCGGCCAATGGCCAGCTGCTGACCAAGGTCGCCGCCTGCGACGCCGCGGATGCCGAGCTGGCGGTGCAAGCCGCCCGCGCCGCCTTCAGTGACAAACGCTGGAGCGGGCTGGCCCCGAAACAGCGCAAGCTGATCATGCAACGCTTTGCCGAGCTGATGCGCCTCAACAAGGTGGAGCTGGCGCTGCTGGAGTCGCTGGACATGGGCAAGCCCATCGGCGATGCCATGGGGTATGACGCCCCCGCCGCAGCCAACTGCATCGCCTGGAACGCCGAGGCCATCGACAAGATCTACGATCAGGTCGCCCCGGTGGAAGAGTCCGCGCTGGCGCTGGTGACCCGCGAGGCGCTCGGCGTGGTCGCCGCCATAGTGCCCTGGAACTTCCCGCTGGTGATGGCCTGCTGGAAGCTGGGCCCGGCGCTGGCCACCGGCAACTCCGTCATCCTCAAGCCCTCCGAGAAATCCCCCCTCACCGCCCTGCGCATCGCCGGGATCGCGAAAGAGGCGGGCATTCCGGATGGGGTATTCAACGTGCTGCCGGGCTTTGGCCACACGGTGGGCGAGGCACTGGCCATGCACATGGACGTGGATTGCATCACCTTCACCGGCTCCACCCGGATCGGCAAACATCTGGTGGAGTGCTCCGGCAAGTCGAATCTCAAGCGTGCCTTTATGGAGTGTGGCGGCAAGAGCCCCAACATCATACTGGCGGACGCGCCGGATCTGGACGCCGCCGCCAAGAGTGCCGCCGGCGCCATCTTCTACAACCAGGGCGAGGTGTGTACCGCCGCCTCCCGCCTGCTGGTGCAAAACAGCATCAAGCCGCAGTTCATGGAACGGCTGCTGGCCCATGCCCGCGAGTGGATCTCCGCCAACCCGCTCGATCCCGCCACCCGCATCGGCGCCATGGTCGATAGCGTCCAGATGGAGCAGGTGCTGCGCTATATCGAGATTGGCAAACAGGAAGGGGCCAAGCTGCTGCTGGGGGGCAAACGCACCCATATCGAGAGCGGCGGCTTCTATGTCGAGCCCACGATTTTTGACGAGGTGACGCCCGAGATGCGCATCTTCCGTGAGGAGATCTTCGGCCCGGTGCTGGCGGTAACCGGCTTCGACACCCTCGAAGAGGCCATCGCCCTCGGCAACGACACCGACTACGGTCTGGCCGCGGCGCTCTGGACGGCGGATCTGAACAAGGCGATCAAGGGCTCCCGCGCCCTGCGCGCCGGAACCGTGTTCGTCAACAACTGGGATGGCGGCGACATGACGATGCCGTTCGGCGGTTTCAAGCAGTCCGGCAACGGCCGCGACAAGTCGCTGCACGCCCTGGAGAAGTACACAGAGCTGAAAAGCACCTGGATCCAGCTCGAATAGCATTAGAAATGACGCTCATCTAGCGAATTGGGGGAGAAATCCCCCTTTTTCATTTTTACCCTTTCATCGCCCGCCTCAATCGATATAATCATCAAATAGACAAGCCCTTAAATATAAAGATAAAAATGTTATTTTTTCTGGGAAGTGTAGTGTTTCTGGTGATAGGACTGCCGCTGCTGTTCTACATGCTGGGGCAAGGTGAGGCCTATGTGACCTGGGGCCCCTGGATCTCCGCCATCGCACTCATGCTGTGGTTGCTGCTGGACGTCGAGAAGATCCGTCGCGGCGGGGGCCGCTGAGCAGAGCAAACCGCCGTTAAAATCCGCTGATCACCATTTATTCACTTCTTTCCCTCCAAAAGGATCGCTACACTGATTTTTTGCGATGTTTTCCAGCATCCGACTCTCCAGTGAAGGTTATCCACATGCAGCAACAAGCTCAGCGTCAGGGCATCATCTATGCCTTGTGCGCCTATACCCTTTGGGGTCTCGCCCCCATCTACTTCAAGACCATCTCTGCCGTACCGGCCGCCGAGATCCTGACTCATCGAATGATCTGGTCCTGCGTCCTGCTGCTGGTGCTGACCCTGATCGGCCGTCAGTGGCACAAGGTGCAGGCGGTGCTGCGCCAGCCGAAAGTGCTGCTCACCCTGGCCTTCACCTCCATCACGGTCGGCGGCAACTGGCTGCTGTTCATCTGGGCCATCAACAACGGTCACATGCTGGATGCCAGCCTCGGCTACTACATCAATCCGCTGTTCAACGTGCTGCTCGGCATGCTGTTCCTGAGCGAGCAGCTGCGCCGCCTGCAGTGGTGGGCGGTGGGACTGGCGGTGATCGGGGTCGCCGTCCAGCTCATCGCCTTCGGCTCCCTGCCCTGGATAGCCCTGGTGCTGGCCTCCAGCTTTGCCATCTACGGCCTGATCCGCAAGAAGCTGGCCCTCGATGCCCTCACAGGCCTGCTGATCGAGACCATGATCATGCTGCCGCCGGCCGCCATCTACCTGTGGGGATTCGCCGACAGCCCCACCAGCCATCTCACTGAAAATAACTGGCAGCTCAACCTGCTGCTGATCGCCGCCGGTGCCGTCACCACGGCGCCCCTGCTCTGCTTCACCGCCGCCGCCACCCGGCTCAAGCTCTCCACCCTGGGTTTCTTCCAGTACATAGGCCCCAGCCTGATGTTCATACTGGCAGTCACCCTCTACGGGGAAGAGCTGGCGCTGGACAAGCTGATCACCTTCGGCTGCATCTGGAGTGCGCTTGTGCTGTTCAGCCTGGACGGACTGCGCAGCGGCAAGCGGCGCCGGGCTGCCAGTCAGGATTGACGGCATGGCGCGTCGGCACTGCAATAATCTACAAGCCAATATTCGGGTTTCAGGTTATCAATAGTCGATGAGCGCTCCCCAATCCCGCATCCACTACTGGCAATCCCGGCTGCTGCCGGGGGTTGAACTCTCCCACTCCCATCACAGGGAGTTCAGCTATGGCCGCCACGTTCACCTGGACTATCACATAGGTCTGGTGCAGCAGGGCGGCCAAAAATTCATCCACAAGGGCAGCAGCCACAATCTGGTGCGCGGCGAGCTCTCCACCGTCAACCCGGACGAGATGCACGACGGCCTCAGCCTGCTGCCGGAAGGGTACGAGGTGCGGGTGTTCGCCATCGCCCCCGAGCAGCTGGCGCGCTGGCTGCCGGACAGCCCCGAGCCCTTCTTCGACAAGGGCTTGCAGAGCCGCCCCGACCTCTACCAGGGCTTCGCCCGGCTGCACATGTATCTGGACACCCCCCAGGCGGACGGCCTGCTGGCGGAGAGCCAGCTGCTGGGCCTGCTCGGTGAGCTGCTGCACCTGGCGCCGGAGCGCCACGCCCTGGCGGATCCCCAGCTCAGATACCTGCGCGATTATCTGCTGGCCCGGCTGGATGAGCGCCACAGCCTGGAGGATCTGGCCGCCCTGTTCGGGCTGGATCGCTTCGCCTTCCTGCGTCAGTTCAAGAAAAAGACTGGCATGACCCCCTATGCCTGGCTCAAGCGACTGAGACTGGAGCAGGGCAAGCGCCTGCTCGGCAGCGGCCTGCCGGTGAGCGAGGTGGCGCTGGCGGTCGGCTTCTTCGATCAGAGCCACTTCCACCACGGTTTCCGGCAGGCCTTCGGGCTGACCCCCGCCGATTACCGCCAGCAGATGCAGTCTTTTACGGGCCAGCCCGGCTAGCCAGGGCCATGACAGGCCAGCGCGGCCGATAACCATCAACAGATGCAATCTTTTACAATCGCCTCCACGCCCTGATCCCCCATGCTGTCACCCCATACCGTCATCGAGGTTTTACCATGTTCACCAGCCTGTTTCTGACCATAGGTCTCATCCACCTGATCGCCCTGGCGAGCCCTGGGCCGGACTTCGCGCTGATCTTGCGTACCAGCCTGCACAGGCCAACGGCACTGGGGGCTGCGCTCGGCATAGCACTCGCCATCTTGCTGCACGCCACCCTCAGCCTGACCGGCATCAGCCTGCTGATCGCCGAACATCCCTGGCTCTTCATGGCGGTGAAGGTGGTCGGCGCCCTCTATCTGGGCTGGCTCGCCTGGGGGGCGCTCAAGGCTGCCTGGCACAGCTCGGCAACACTGGCCCTCAAGGCTGGCGGAGAGCAGCAGGGCTGGCGCAAGGGGATATGGAACGGGCTTGCCACCAATCTGCTCAATCCCAAGGCGCTGCTGTTCTTCATGGGACTGCTGGCGGCCATGGTGACGCCGCAGGTGGACGGCCTGACGCGCGGCCTGCTGGTGCTGGAGCTGTTCCTGCTCTCCCTGGTCTGGTTCGGCGTGCTGGCCTGGAGCCTCTCCACCCCGCGGGCCCAACGCCTGCTTGGCCGGATCCAGCGCCCGCTCAATCTGGTCACGGGTCTGCTGTTCGGCGCCGTCAGCCTCTCCATCCTGACCGGCATGGCTGGCGAGGCCTATGCCCTGGTCCCCCACTGATCTCCTCCCGACCCCATGAAAAAGAGGGATGGCCTGAGCCATCCCTCTTTGCGTTCACACGGATAAAAATCCGCATGACAGTCTGGTTCACACCGGGCACCACTGACGCTGGTGCCTGATGGCCAGGCTTATCCCGTCAGAACCACTGACCGTGGCGCTTGATGTAGATGGTCTTGATCGCCTGGGTCAGCCCCATGTAGGCCAGCATGGTGATCACCAGCCACATGAAGTACTTGGGCGCTTCCAATGTGATGAAGCCGAAGTGCTCCGCCAGCGGCGAGAACGGCAGGTAGCAGCCGATGGCGATGGCGATGGAGGTCGACAACAGCACCGGCAGGGTAGCCGTGCTCTGCAGGAAGGGGATCTTGCGGGTTCGCAGCATGTGCACCACCAGGGTCTGGGAAACCAGCCCCTCGATGAACCAGCCCGAGTTCATGATGGCCTGACCGTTGACCAGGGGATCCATGCTGCCGTTGGCGGTGGCATACATGGCACCGGCTCCGAACACGAACCACATCAGGCAGAAGGTGCTGATGTCGAACACGGAGGAGGTCGGGCCGAGCCAGAGCATGAAGCGCTTGATGTTGCTGGCTTCCCACTTGCGCGGACGCTTGAGGAACTCGGGGTCCATCTTGTCCCAGGGCAGCAGCATCTGGGAGACGTCATACACCAGGTTCTGGATCAGCATCTGCATCGCCAGCATGGGCGCCCAGGGCAGCCAGGCGGAGGCGACCAGCACCGAGAAGACGTTGCCGAAGTTGGAGCTGGCGGTCATGTTGAGGTACTTGAGGATGTTGCCGAAGGTCTCGCGTCCCTTGACCACCCCCTCTTCCAGCACCATCAGGCTCTTCTCCAGCAGGATGATGTCGGCCGTCTCCTTGGCGATGTCGGCACCGCTGTCCACCGAGATCCCCACGTCCGCATCCCGCAGCGCCGGGGCGTCGTTGATGCCGTCACCGAGGAAACCGACCGTGTTGCCGTTGGCCTGCAACGCCTTCACCACCCGCGACTTCTGCAGCGGGGTGAGCTTGGCGAAGATGGTGGTGTGCTTGACGACTGTGCACAGGGCCACGTCGTCCATCACCTCTATGTCCTTGCCGAGCAGGGGCACCCCAGGGTTCAGCCCCACATCGCGACACACCTTGCTGGTGATGATGGGGTTGTCGCCGGTCAGCACCTTGACCGCCACGCCGTAGTCATTCAG
Organism: Aeromonas bestiarum; assembly: GCF_000819745.1. Classification (GTDB taxonomy): domain Bacteria; phylum Pseudomonadota; class Gammaproteobacteria; order Enterobacterales; family Aeromonadaceae; genus Aeromonas; species Aeromonas bestiarum. Next base: position 55,988 of record NZ_CDDA01000007.1, read on the forward strand.
CGCACGGATGGCCGGGGCGGCCGAATCCTTGGGCGGATCGAAGAAGGTGAGGAAGCCGCGCACCACCAGTCCGGCCTCGTCACTGGTCCGGTAGCTCTGCTTGCACTCGGCAGCCGGGATATCGCGGGTCGCCACTATCAACACCCGATAACCGTCGGCGTTGTACTCCTCGCTGCGGCGCAGCAGGGCACGGCGCTCAATCTCATCCAGCTCGCGGATCTGCTTGCCGTCGTCGATGTGGCTGGAGACGGAGAGCATCTCCTCCACTGCCCCCTTGGAGACCATCAGCTGCTGGCCACTCTCATCCTGTACTATCACCGACAGGCGACGACGCACGAAGTCGAACGGCAGCTCATCCACCTTGTTGTAGCCAGCCGGCTTGCAGCCCGACCCCAACGCATCGGCGTGCTCGATCACGGCTATGTCCATCAGGTTCTTCATGCCGCTCTGATGATAACTGTTGAGCCAGGCCAGCTGCAGTATCCTGTCATCCCGGCTGCCGCGCACGTCGTAGTGGTGCTCCAGGATGATCTTGTCCTGGGTCAGGGTGCCCGTCTTGTCGGTGCAGAGCACGTCCATGGCACCAAAGTTCTGCACCGAGTTGAGCCGCTTGACCACCACCTTGCGTTTGGCCATGGCCACGGCGCCCCGCGCCAGGTTGGCGGAGACTATCATGGGCAGCATCTCCGGGGTCAGCCCCACCGCCACCGCCAGCGCGAAGGTCAGCGCCGACATCCAGTCACCGCTGCTGACGCCGCTCAGCATGAAGACCACGGGCACCATCACCAGCATGAAGCGGATCAGCAGCCGGGTGACGCTGTTAACGCCCCGATCGAAGCTGGTTTCGATGCGCTTGTGGCTCACCACGTTGCGGGCCAGCGAACCGAAGTAGGTGTCGCTGCCGGTGGCCACCACCACCGCCTTGGCGGTGCCGCTTACCACGTTGGTGCCCATGAAGCAGATGTTGGGCAGGTCGAGCAGGCCCACCTCCCCCGTGCTGCTGCCGTCCGCCGACTTCTCGGCCACGGCCCCCAGGGTGTCGTACTTCTCCACCGGCAGGGCCTCGCCGGTCAGCACCGCCTGACTGATGAAGAGATCGCGGGATTCGATCAGCTTGATGTCGGCCGGGATCATGTCCCCCGCCTGCAGGTGCACTATGTCACCGGCCACCAGCTCGACCATCGCCACCTCCTTGCGCAGGGAGGGGGCTCCCGGCGAAGGGCGGCGCTGCACGGTAGCGGTGTTGCGTACCAGCGACTTGAGGGTTTCGGCCGCCTTGGCCGAGCGGTACTCCTGCCAGAAGCGGAGCAGGCCGCTCAGGCTGACCATGACGCCGAGGATGATCACCTTGACCCAATCCTCGTCACCCGGCTCGGCCATCAGCACGTCCATCACGTAGCTGACCAGTCCGAGCACGATCAGCACCATCACGAAGGGGTTCTTGAACGCCTGCATCAGCTGGATCAGCGGATGGGGCGGCTTGTCGTGGGTCACCTCGTTGGGGCCGAACTGGACCAGACGGTTGGCCGCCTCGGTCGAAGTCAGGCCATCGATATTGCCGCGCACGGCGGTGAGAGTGTACTCGAGAGACTTGTCGGCCTCGTCGAGCACCCGGGAGGAGAGCTTCTCATTGGCACGGCCCGGGGAGACGAATCCCTGCTGCTTGTGCCGGCTGGCGGTATGTTGTTGCTTCATAACTCTTTATCCTGATTTTCGCTTGCAGCAAGGCCCTGTCGCGGGCCAGGCCAGGCGTCAGTACTGATGTGAGACAGGCAATGGGCCCCCGGCTGGCGCAGGCGCGGCATGGCGCCGCCCGCAGGACATGCCGCCAGACGGCGTGTCTGTCGGGCAAGCTTGCCAGCAGGTAGGGGCTATCAGGGATCAGGACTCCGCATCCTGTTACCCGCAGAGGGATCAGGCGTGGGGAGGCGTGGACCCCGAGGGTCGAGGCTTGGGCTCTTCGGTCATACGATATCCTCCGAGTGGGGTGGAGAGAGTCGGGCGCGGCCACTGACAGCCAGATGCACTGTCGCTGGCGGGCGTGACCCGCGGGTCTGCATTATCGGCGGATGAGTCCGGTGATCCCGCCACCAGGGCGGCATACACCCATAAAGGAAATAAGGATAACGACAGCTTGAAATAACTGGATGCTGGGCAGGGAATAATATCAGCGATGCCGGGCGGGTGAAGATAACGGAGAAAACCGCACCCCATGGAAATATTACGGTGCAACCTTTGTCACGGCCGAAATATATTGAGCAATCACTTTGATTATTTTATTTCGCAACCTGTCCTATCGAAAACGAACCCGTTTTCAATATGGTATTGTCCATCTTGTTATTTCAAGCTCGATCACTTCCCGGCCACGGCACGGATGCACGGATCCGACGCTGTGGCGGCCCTGACGGGCAGCACCCGGGGCGCATGATGAAGCGTTCAATTGCAGGGGTCGCGAGGCGGCATGGCTCGCAGGTGAGCGGAACAATCCAGATTTACAACGGCAATCCCTGATGAAGGCCGGGATTAAGCGGTTGTGAGAGTCGAAGGTGACTCATATAGATGCTGCACTCTGAGCGATCAGAGTGAGGGGGAAGACAGGATATCAACCTCAGCTCTGGTAAGCCCACATCGCGATTTGCAATCGGCTACAACTGTCGCTTTCCATAATATCCTTCCATCTGTTGATAACACGCCGAGATTCTACCCAAAAGCATTCGAAGGCGCAAAATTTAAATTCATCTTTTTCAATTTAATTAGTTTCACACTCGTCACACCATTATTTTCAGCCCCTGAAATAGATTCATCCTCATTTCGCCAGGGGCCCTTGCCAGGAATTGATCTGGATGGGGTTTTGCTTTCATTTTCCGTCACAGGCGCGGATCCGCGCTGGAATCGGACTCAATGTGGGAATAGGATGCACGGCTTCACTCACTCATGACGCACAGGAAACAACAACATGAATCGAAAATGGTCGCTCCCCATCGTGGCAATCGCGGGGGGAGCGTTACTCTGGCTCGGCAACACCTTTGGTATGAAATGGGCCCTGATGGCCCTGATCGGATTCGGCTTCGGCTTCACCCTCTCCTTCAGCCGCTTCGGCATCGTATTCGGTTGGCGCGAAATGCTGACCAAGCGCAACAGCTACTATGTGCGGGTTCACCTGCTCACCATCGCCATCGAAATCCTGCTGTTCACCTGCTTCCTCTCCTTTAGTCACGCCCTGTTTGGCGATGCCATGGTGGGCAACGTGATGGCCATCGGCATTCCCTTCATCGTCGGCGCCTTCCTGTTCGGCATCGGCATGCAGCTGGCGGGCGTCTGCGCCACCGGCACCCTCTACTGCTGCGGCGAGGGGCAACCCCGCTTCTGGCTGGTGCTGCTCTGCTACGGCATAGGCACCCTGATCAGCAACCAGTTCCGCCCCATGCTGGATGCCACCTTCTCCAGCCATGTGGTGCTGGCCAAGGATCTGACCGGCAATATCTGGAGCGGCATGCTGCTCAACCTGGCGCTGGTCGCCGTACTCTTCCTGCTGTTTCGCAACAGCGAACTCAAGCGCACCGGCGAGCTCAAGCCCCTCTTCAGCGGTGGCAACCTGTTCTGGCGCGACGGCCGCTTCACCGTGCTGACCGGCGGCATCCTGATCGCCCTGCTCAACTCCAGCGTGGTGGCCCTGCACGGCTCGGCCTGGACCATCACGGGCGCCGTCTATGACATGGCGCTGCGCGGCGCCTCTTTGTTCGGCCTGTTCGAGGGGAACCCCAAGCTGGCCCAGCCACTCTTCATCAACCCCATGGTCGGCATGTTCTGGCTGGGGATCCTGGGGGCCATGCTGGCGCGTTGCATCAGCGGTGGTGGCACCTTCGCCCCGATGCGGCTCGGCAACAGCCTGGCATCCATTCTCGGCGGCCTGCTGATGGGGATGGGCGCCATGTACAGCGCCTGCAACCTGGGTGGCTTCTTCGACGGCACGGCATCGGGCAGCCTGCACGGCTGGGTCTGGATGCTGATGGCCCTGGCCGGCAGCCTGATCGGCATCCGCCTGCGGCCGCTGTTCAAGCTCTGATGGCATAACGGGATGGCGCACAAGGGCGCCATCCCGTTGAAATACCTTTCCTTATATCCCGGCCTGATGGCTGCGGAACGGGCCTCATCCCGCCAGAACCTCAACCCAGCGCCCTGATCAGCAGCAGGATCGCGAAGCCGGTGAACATCACGGCCGACAACCGGTTGATCCCCCTGGCGAAGCGCTCGCCATATCCCTGCATGCCCACCCAGCGAAACACCAAGCAGTAGCCGCCATGCACCACCAGCACCACGGCACTGAAGGTCAGCGCCAGCAGCATGCACTGGCCCAGCGCCCCCTGACGAAAATCGATGAACTGGGGAAACAGGCTGGTGAAGAAGATGATCGCCTTGGGATTGAGCAGGCTGATGAGCGCTCCCTTGGCGAAACTGCGGCCACAATCCCGATCGGTGGAGGCCCCCACGACCGGGCTGACCGCGCGCTGACGCCAGGAGTTCAGCCCCAGATAGAGCAGATAGAGGGCGCCCCCCAGAGTGAGGATCTGCTGCCCCTCGGCCAGCCAGTGGGTAAACCAGAGCACCGCCAGCGAGGCCAGGGTTGCCACCATCAATATCCCCACCGCCACCCCGACAAAGCCGGCGATGGCGTGGCGGGTTCCCCGGGTCAGGGTGTTGCCTATGGTGTAGATCACCGCCGGGCCGGGACTGAGCACAGTCCCCACGGCGAGCAGCAGGTAGAGGGCGTAATATTCGAGGCTCATCACAGGGTATTCCATCGTCGGTCAAGTGCCGCCCAGTATATTGACAGCCTCTTCGCCAGCCAGACATAGTGGCGCTCGGCTTTATAAACCAGGAGTTTAGAGTGGATCGTCTGACCGCCATCGAGATCTTCGTCGAAGTCGCCCGCGCGGGCAGCTTCAGTGCCGTGGCGGAGCGATTCGAGATGACACCGGCCATGATCGGCAAATACATCAAATGGCTGGAGGCCAGAGTGGGTTCCCGCCTGCTCAACCGCAACACCCGCTGCCAGAGCCTGACCGAGGCGGGCAGAGAGTACCTTGGCGGTTGCCAGAACCTGCTGCAGCACTATCGGGAGCTGGAGCAGAACACCCGGGCCCATACAGGCCAGGCGGCGGGCAAGATCCGCATCAATGCCCCCATCACCTTTGGCAGCTATCGGCTGACCCCCTTGCTGTGTCGCTTCATGGCGCAGTATCCGCAGATCCGCATCGAACTGGATCTCTGCGATCGGCTGGTCGATGTGATCGGCGACGGCTTCGACCTCATCTTTCGGGTCGGCACTCCCAAGGATGCCGCCTACATAGCCCGCCCACTGACCAGCTCGGCCTCGGTCTTCTGTGCCTCGCCACACTACCTGCAACACCACGGCACCCCGCTCGAGCTGGCGGATCTGGCCCGTCACCGCTGCCTGGGTTTTACCCCCTGGCTGACGCAGTCGAGCCTGGCCGAGGAGTTTCCCCTCGAACATCTGCACCTGTGGGACAGCCAGTTCATCAGCAACCATGGCAGCGCCCTCAAGGTGGCGGCCCTGAATCATGCGGGCATAGTGCTGCAACCCAGGGCTCTGCTGAGCCAGGAGCTGGCCAGCGGCGCCTTGCTGGAGATACTGCCGGATGCCCTGCCCGCTCCGCGCCCGGTCAACCTGCTCTACCCGGCCAGAGAGCCCATGCCGCTGCGCCTGCGGCTGCTGATCGACTACCTCAGCGACCACCGTCATGAGCTGGATCTGCCCGCCTGAGAGGCAGGCCAGACCGGGTTACTCCCCGCGCAGCGTCGCCTTGCGCAGATAGACATAACCCTCGCCCGGGCTGCCCCAGCGCTGATGGGCCTCGTTGTCGTAGGCCCTGTCCAGCAGCCTGACGCTGTCGGGGCCGATCCAGAGGTACTGCACCAGAGTGCTGGCGCCGCCGAAATTGGTGGAGCAGCTGCCAACCTTGCTGTGGCCCGCGTACTCCCCCGAGGGTTGGCGGGTCAGCCAGATCTCGCAGCCCTGACGCAGGGAGAGCTGTTGCGGGGTGAGGGAGTTCAGCAGACTGGGGTCGCGCCAGGCCCCGGCGAAGTCGACGGCTCTGGGCATGGTCAGTTCGGCCATCAGGATGCGGCCATCGGGGACGGGAGAGAAACGGTAGATACGCTGGCGAAACGGACGCACCGCCCGCTCGGTCAGGAACTGCTCGGCATAGACCCAGCGAAAGCCCTTGTAGCCGGGCCAGATCTCCACCAGCCGCAGCTCGGCGCTGGTGAAACGGGTGTCATAACTGGCCTGCTCCCGGCTGGAGAACTCGCCGGTAAACCAGGAGAGCAGCGGTTCCATGCTGACCTGAGCCGTCGTCGCCCTGGCCGCTGACGGGCCGGTCGGGATGGTGACAAAGGGGGCGGGCGCCGCCCATACCAGGCAGGTGCAGAGCAGCCCGCACAGGGCCGCCATCAGCGTGACCATCGAATCCTTCCGAATCATTTTCATGGCGGCGATTATATGAGCGAATGGCCGCAATAACCGCAATCTTGATCAAATCCTTGCCGATCCATTGAAAAATCACAGTGTTAGCGAAAGGAAGTGACGGCGGCGCCGGGTTCAATGGCCCCGTCACCTGCCGGCGCAGAGGCAGCCACCCCACCCAGCCAGCGGCAAACGAGGCCTACCTGCCGATAACTTGGATGACGGCTGAACGGGCCACGGCTTCCTCTTGTGGGCGCTCTTTGAATCGGTTATTTCTCTTGCAACGCCTTGCGCATCGGATGCAAAGGTCATGCATATCAGGAGCAAAGATGAAGAGAGCCGTAATCGCAGGCATGGTGGCCATCCTGCTGGGTGGCTGCGCAGTGAAGAATCAGGTATCGCAGGGGTTGCAGGCGATCCCGCTGGCGGCCTTTCAACCAAGTGAAAGCAACCCCAACCAGCGCGTCTACAAGGAGCCCGGCGTGGATCTGCGCCAGTACCATCAGGTGCTGCTCGACCCGCTACAGTTCATCCGCCAGGAGAACGGCCACTGGTATCTGCTGACCGCCAACGAGCAGAACGACATCGGCCGCTACTACCACGCCACCTTCCAGCGCGAACTGGTCAGCCAGGGCGTGCAGATCGCCACAGCCCCCGGCCCTGGCGTGATGCGGGTGCAGGCCGCCATCACCAACTTCGATCTGACCCGCCCCGACCCCAAACTGCGGGATCTGCTGCCCGCCAAGATCGCCATCAACGTCACCCGCGAAGTGATCGGCAAGGAGCCCTACCTGCTCAAGGTGGGCAGCATGGCCCAGTTGCTCGACTCCCAAAGCGGCAAGCTGCTGGTGCGGGTGATGGATGCGCGCGAGAGCCCGGATACCACCCACAAGGACTCCCCCATCACAGCCGACGAGATGGAGAAGATGATCGATCAGTGGGCCGCCAGCCGCGCCAAACAGCTGGCCGACAATCTGGGCCGCTAGTCCGGCTTGCCACATTCCGGCCCAGTGCGCCCTGCGGATGGGGCCGGTTATTTCCCCTTTCTGTGACAAGGAGCCGTCATGAACCGTCACCCCAGCATCAAACACTGGCGCGAGCTGCAAGAGCCGGAACCGGGATCCTACCCAGGCAGTGAGGAGCGCATGTCGCACGGCAGCGCTCTCGGCAGGCACTTTGGTTTCAGCCGTATCGGCATCCACCACGAGCTGGTCGAGCCCGGCCATCGCACCAGCTGGCCCCATGCCGAAGAGACCGAGGACGAGTTCGTCCACGTGCTGGAAGGGACGCCGGATGTCTGGCTCGATGGGGTGCTCCATCGGCTGCAACCGGGCGATTCGGTGGGTTTCAAGGCCGGTGACGGGCTGGCCCACACCTTTATCAACAACACGGATGAGCCGGTGCGGCTGCTCTGCATCGGCGACACGGACCGGGAGGACAACCGCATCCACTACGCCCTGCACCCCGAGTACAACCGCCAGATCGGCAAGCGCCACTGGGACGAGGTGCCCGCCCGCGACATGGGCGATCACGACGGCCTGCCCGACCGGCTGCGCGAGCGCAACGGCCCGTTCTGAGCGACCCCACACAGCCATATAAGGAATCACGATGAATCGCCACCCCTGCATCAAACACTGGCGCGAGCTGCAAGAGCAGACGCCGCGCTACTACTCCGGCAGTCAGGAGCCCCTTTCCCGCGGCTGCGCCCTCGGCAAACACTTTGGCTTTAGCCGGATTGGCATTCACCACGAGATCGTCGAGCCCGGCCACCGCACCAGCTGGCCCCACGCCGAAAAGACCGAGGACGAGTTCGTTCACGTGCTGGAAGGGACGCCGGATGTCTGGCTCGATGGGGTGCTCTATAGGCTGCAACCGGGCGACTCGGTCGGCTTCAAGGCCGGTGACGGCCTGGCCCACGCCTTTATCAACAACACCGAGGAGCCGGTGCGGCTGCTCTGCATCGGCGACACGGACCGGGAGGACAACCGCATCCACTACGCCGTTCACCCCGAGCGCAACATCACCCTCGGCCAGCTGCACTGGGACGACGTACCCGCCCGCGAGCTGGGGGATCACGATGGCCTGCCAGACAAGCTGCGCGACAGTAACGGCCCTTTCTGATCCGGCGCTCATACCGGAATGGCCCAGCGCTGGCGACTATCCTTGATGCGGATCTCAATCAGGAGGAGTTGATCATGACGACGGGAACAGTACGACTGCACAGGGTGCTCAAGGCGCCTCCGATGCGGGTCTATCGGGCCTTTATCGAAGCGGATGCGCTGGCCAAGTGGCTGCCGCCCCACGGCTTCACCTGCCGGGTGACGCAGCTGGAGGCCAGGGTCGGCGGCCACTTCCGGATGGCGTTTACCAACTTCGCTACGGGTCACAGCCACGCCTTCGGCGGCGAGTACCTCGAACTGGAGCCGGGCAAGCGCATCCGCTACACCGACAGCTTCGACGATCCCAACCTGCCGGGAGAGATGCGGGTGACCATCAGCCTGACCGGTGTGCTTTGCGGTACCGAGCTTGCCATAGAGCAGGCCGGGATCCCCGAGGTCATACCGGTGGAGATGTGCTATCTCGGCTGGCAGGAGTCCCTGACCCAGCTGGCCGCCCTGGTCGAACCCGAGATCCCGGGGGAGTAGCCGGGCACAGGCCCGAGCGGGTTGCGCGCGTCGGCCAGCCCAAAAAAGAGAGCCTGCCACCTGGCAGGCTCTCTTCATTCCGGCAACCCTGAGACTTATTGCAGGTTCAACCCGCCCAGATAGTCCCGCTTGCCGAGATCGACCCCGGCCCGGCGCAGCAGGGCATAGGTCATGGTGAGGTGGAAATAGAAGTTGGGGATGGCGTACTCGTGGACGCAGGTATGGCCGTCCATCCCCTTGCCGCCCGCCCAGTGTGGGACATAGCGCCCGCTCTCGAACTGGCTGAAATCGGCATCCAGCTTGCTCTGCAAAAAGGCGATGGTCTTGGTGATATGGGCGCGCAGATCCGCCATGGTCCTGGGCTCATCCCCCATCACGGGCTGCTCGCCATGGCTGGCGGTGGCGACACAGGTACGGGCCGAATCGCAGCAGATCAGCACCTGTTTGCTGAGTGGCAGCATGTCGACGATCAGCCGATCGCCGAAGAAGTTCTCCACATTGAACTGCTTCGCCTCGGCATGGGCAGCGGCCTTGGCCAGACACAGGTCGAGGTTGGTCAGCATCTTGATAAACTGGGCAACAATATCACGGTTCATGGTGCGTTCTCGGTTGGTTGAAGGCAGTTAAACGAGCGGCACCACTATAGCGCATCCCCCCGCAGTATCACCCCCACCCCACAACCGCCGCGACAAGGTATGGCCATCGACAAGGGCATATTGGGACACCCACCTTTTTGACAGCGCTTTACCTCTGTTCTTGACTGAAAGGGATATCGCAGGAGGTTGCCATGACCATTGCCCGCTCCCGTCAAATCAGTCTGCAAGATACGCCTTATTACCATGTGGTCAGTCGCTGCGTGCGGCGGGCCTTCTTGTGCGGTGAAGATGCCCATTCCGGCCAGAGTTACGAACACAGGCGCCAGTGGGTGGTCGACAAGCTGAGCCAACTGTCGCGCCTGTTTGCCATCGGCGTCTGCGCTTATTCGGTGATGAACAATCACTACCACCTGGTGCTCAAGGTTGAGCCTGATACAGCCACCAACTGGAACGAGCGGGAGATAGCCGAGCGTTGGGCGGCACTGTTTCAGTGGCCCCTGCTGGTGCGGCGCTGGTATCAGGGGGAATCCCTGATTGAACCGGAACTTATGGTCGTACAACAGCTGATAGCCCAATGGCGTGAGCGGCTGCATTCCATCAGCTGGTTTGTTCGGCTGCTCAATGAAAAACTGGCCCGCCAGGCCAATCTGGAAGATGGTTGCAAGGGCCATTTCTGGGAAGGACGCTTCAAAAGTCAGGCATTGCTCACCGAGTCAGCCCTGCTGGCCTGCATGGCCTACGTTGACCTCAATCCGATACGGGCAGCGATTGCCGACAGACCGGAAGAGAGCGATTACACCAGCATCAAGCAGCGGCTCGCTGACCAACAACCCACAGTGCCATTGCCACCTCTGTTGCTGCCGTTCTCCAGCAGAAGTGATGGCCTGCCCTACCTCTTTACCGACTACCTGGAGCTGGTCGACTGGACAGGGCGAGCCATCAGAACCGACAAACGGGGCCATATTGCGGCTCACCTTGCCCCCATCCTGCAACGACTTGGCCTTGATACTGCGCAATGGTTGCGACAAGTGACGATGTTCCGGCGGCAAGGCATCAGAGCTGTGGGTGACAGGGAACATTGCCAGCTGTTCGCACAGCACTGCGGGCAGCAACGATGTCACCAGCCGCCTCTTTGAATCGCGAGTCCCACTTCATATCACACCCCGGCATGTCATCTGATGCCGGGCATGACGCATGCCTGAACAAGAGGCTTTAAAAGCCAGAACCGTCACCTTGTCGCTCCCGCTCCAGCCACCGAACCATCCATCACCTCATCACCAGTCTGGCTACGGCTTACTCAGAAAGGTGGGTGTCCTAAGATCTGTGGTATGCGCTGCCCAGGGATGCCATATCAAACTAAAAAAGAGCAGGACATCTGCTTTGACAAACACACAGCTCCTGAGCCAGAAATGCTATTCATCAAGGGACTTACTTATGCATTTGGCTATGGTAGGGGGCGTGATTTGCATCAAGCCTATAGCCTACTATCACTTGCCGAAAGATACGGTAGAGAGAGTGACATGATCAATGATTACAAAAAAATAATTCAGCCATTAATCTCTACCAACAAGTCAGATGAAATAACAAAATGAACACTATAAAAAACCATTATTCCAATACTAGGAGAATGGAATGATATCAACAAAAAACGTCCTATTTGTCACCACATTGTTTATCCCATTTACTACGGTGAGTGATGAGTATCATGGATCACTAGGTAATCTTAATATATCCATGTCGTTCACCAACGTAGAGGAGCCTGCTATTTATATGTATGATAAACACAGGACTCCTATTCCATTGCATTTCGCATCAAAAGATGACAATGGCGTTATTAAGTACATTGAGAAAAACAATGACATATCTGTAACTGAACTTCTTTTAACACAAAAAAATAACACTTTCTATGGTTACTGGAAAAATATAAAAACAGGCCAGCGCCACCCTATATCATTAACCTTGAGTGATGATTTGAGAGGTAATATACAATCAACCTCATTTGACGATGCCTATGTCAGAATACGCTGTGATGATACAGGGAAAAAGACTCATATTATCAACAAGCAGACAGATAAAACAGTGTTTACTCTAACATCAGAGGGCATGTGCAACAATGATGAATTAGAGATAGATGACTATAACTTCGATGACTATCCAGACTTTTCAGTCTTCGAAAGCTATTATGCTGGACCAAACACATCTCGAACATATTATTTATATGACTCAACGACTCGGCGCTATAATGAAACAGATCAACTATCACTAACCTCTCTCTATTTTGATAAAAAAACGAAAACTGTTACATCAACTAACCAATGCTGTGCAGGGGCTCAAATTATTATTGAGAACTACAAGTGGATTGGTAAGAAATTGAAAATGATTGATGGTGTGTGCTTGGTACGCGATGACAGCGGTGAGCAAATAGAAAAACCCAGAAAATATTGTAACTGACCTAGTACTGAGACATTCACAACGATCACCATTAAGTTGCTAACGTCCTACTACCACTTTAACAGCCCGGAACAATGATGATCCGGGCTGGTTGATGAAGGGAAGTTACAGCGCTTCCAATCTGGCATACGCCGTCACCAGCCACTTGGCACCGACCTCGTCGAACTGGATCTGCACCCGGCTCTGCTGGCCGACCCCTTCGAAGTTGAGCACTATGCCTTCCCCGAATTTTGGATGGAGCACCCGCTGGCCAAGCGTGATGCCGCTGGCGTCGAAGCTCTGCTGCACCTCGTTCTGGCTGAAGCGGCCGTACTGGGTGGGTCTGCTCACCTGGGTGCGCAGCCGGATCTCTTCCAGACACTCGGCGGGCATTTCGCGGATAAAGCGGCTCGGCTTGTGGAACATCTCGCGGCCATAGATACGGCGGCTCTCGGCATAACAGATGTAGAGCTTCTCCATGGCGCGGGTCATGCCCACGTAACAGAGGCGCCGCTCCTCTTCCAACCGGCCCGACTCCTCGGTGGATTGCTGGCTGGGGAACATGCCCTCTTCCACGCCGACCAGCAGCACCAGCGGGAACTCCAGCCCCTTGGCACTGTGCAAGGTCATCAGCTGCACCGCATCGGCATATTCGTCCGCCTGATTCTCGCCGGATTCGAGCGCCGCGTGGGCGAGGAAGGCGGAGAGATCGCTCATGTCTTCCAGCTCGTCCGGGCGCTGGTACTGGCGGCAGGCGGTGACCAGCTCGTCCAGGTTCTCTACCCGCGCCTGGGATTTCTCGCCTTTTTCCGCCAGATACATCGCCTTGAGGCCGGAGTGCTGGATGGCGATATCCGCCTGCTGGTGCAGCGGCAATAGAGAGACCTTCTCTTCCAGCGCATCCAGCAGATCGACGAAGCCGCGCACCGCATTGCCGGCACGGCCGGTCAGCACCTTGTCGTTGAGCAGCCCCTTGGCCGATTGCCACAGGTTCTGGCCCTGATCCCGGGCGTTGGCCCGCAGTATCTCCAGGGTGCGATCGCCTATGCCACGGGTCGGGGTGTTGACGACCCGCTCGAAGCTGGCATCGTCGCCACGGTTGTTGATCAGACGCAGGTAGGCCATGGCGTCCTTGATCTCCTGCCGCTCGAAGAAGCGCAAGCCGCCGTAGATGCGATAGGGCATGGCGTCCTGCATCAGCGCCTCTTCCAGCACCCGCGACTGGGCGTTGGAGCGGTAGAGAATGGCGCAGTCGGCCAGCAAGCCGCCTTTTTCCTTCCAATCCTTGAGACGACCGACCACGAAACGGGCCTCGTCCACCTCGTTGAAGGCGGCATAGAGGGAGATGGGATCCCCTTCCGCTCCCTCGGTCCACAGCTCCTTGCCGAGGCGCTCCGAGTTGTTGGCGATGACGCAGTTGGCCGCTTTCAGGATATTGGCGGTGGAGCGGTAGTTCTGTTCCAGGCGTATGGTCTCGGCGCCCTGATAATCGGTCAGGAAGCGCTGGATGTTCTCTATCTTGGCGCCGCGCCAGCCGTAGATGGACTGGTCATCGTCGCCGACTATCATCACCTTGCCGGAATCCCCTGCCAGCATCCGCAGCCAGGCGTACTGTATGCCGTTGGTGTCCTGGAACTCGTCCACCAGGATATTCTGGAAGCGGTCGCGGTAGTGCTCGAGGATGTGGGGCTTGTTGAGCCACAGCTCGTGGGCGCGCAGCAAGAGTTCGGCAAAGTCCACCAGCCCGGAGCGATCGCAGGTCTCCTGGTAGGTCTTGTAGATCTGCTGATAGGTGCGGGTGACGGGGTCGCCGTAGAGGTCGATGTCGCCGGGGCGCAAGCCCTCGTCCTTCTTGCCGTTGATGTAGCTCATCACGGCGCGCGGGGCCCAGTGCTTCTCGTCCAGGTTGAGCGCCTTGATGACGCGGCGGATGAGACGGTACTGATCGTCTGAGTCGAGGATCTGGAAATCCTGCGGCAGACCCGCATCCAGATGGTGGGCCCGCAGCAGACGGTGGGCGATACCGTGGAAGGTGCCTATCCACATGCCGCGCTGCATGCTGCCCAACACCTTCTCGACCCGGCCGCGCATCTCGGCGGCAGCCTTGTTGGTGAAGGTCACGGCTATGATGGAGAAGGGTGAGCAACGCTCCACCTGCATCAGCCAGGCAATACGGTGCACCAGCACCCGGGTCTTGCCCGAGCCGGCGCCGGCCAGCACCAGCAGGTTGCTGCGGGGCGCCGCAACGGCATCTCTTTGCTTGTCGTTGAGCCCGTCGAGCAGGGTTGAAACGTCCATCACCACTCCTGTTTATTTATACAGGCGGGGATTATACGACCTGTGGCGCCACAGACCAAATCGGCGTGAACGACCGGCGCCACCTGGTATGTCGGGCCTGGGTCGGGAGAGGCCAAAACGGGCCTGGAACATAAACAGGCACCAATAGAAACCACTTTTTAGCCCACCGGACGAAAACGCTTGCTTATAACCATATGAATATAAACAAAAATGTCATTTGAAACCCTGCTTTTGCAGAATTTAAATCTGAAAACAGGCATCAAAACAACCACTTATAAATTGATTTGCTTATATTTCAAACCGTTACCGCAAACGTTTTTCCTTTATGATCTCCTTGACCCGCACCGTGGCTCACTTACAGTTAGCCAGCGTGCTTTATGGCCTGCTCCGGCAGGTTGTGGACCCTCACATAACAATCAAGGATACGATCGTGACTAAAGTGCTCAAGCTGGCCACCGTTGCCACCCTCACTCTCGCTGCCCTTTCTGCTCAGGCAGCTTCCCAGCCCGCCGTCATCTATGACACCGCCGGCAAATTCGACAAGTCATTCAACGAAGCCGTGTTCCGTAACGGCGTCGAAGTCTACAACAAGGACAAAGGCGTCAAGGTCAAGGAGTTCGAACCCCAGAACGAAGCCCAGCGTGAGCAGGGCCTGCGTCGTCTGGCCAGTCGTGGCAACGGCCCGATCGTCGCCGTCGGTTTCAACATGGGCTCGGCCGTCGAGAAAGTCGCGACCGAATTCCCGAAAACCCAGTTCACCATCATCGACATGGTGGTCGACAAGCCGAACGTGCAGTCCCTCATCTTCAAGGAGCATGAAGGCTCCTTCCTGGTGGGTGCGCTGGCAGCCATCGCCTCCAAGACCGGCAAGGTCGGCTTCGTGGGCGGCATGGATATCCCGTTGATCCGCAAATTCGAGTGCGGCTACGAGCAGGGTGCCAAGTACGTCAATCCGAAGATCGAAGTGTTCCAGAACATGACAGGTTCCACCCCGGCGGCGTTTGCTGACCCGGCCAAGGGTGCCGAGCTGGCCAAGTCCCAGTTCGCCAAGGGCGTCGACGTGGTTTACGCCGCGGCCGGCGGTACCGGTATCGGTGTTTACCAGGCAGCCAAGGATGAAGGCAAGTTCGCCATCGGCGTGGACTCCAACCAGAACCACCTGCAACCGGGCACCATGCTGACCTCCATGGTCAAATCCGTGGGTCTGGCCGCTTATCAGACCTGGGATGACGCCGCCAAGGGCACCTGGAAACCAGGTATCAAGAACCTGGGCCTGGCCGAGGGCGGTGTGGATTGGGCACTCGACAAAGACAACGAGAAGCTGATCAGCGCAGACATGAAAGCCAAGGTTGACGCCATCAAGGCCGATATCATCTCCGGCAAGGTCAAAGTTCATGACTATATGAGCGACAACAGCTGCAAATACTGAGTAACCGCTACTACTCTCAACCCAACGACCGGCCCGTACGGGCCGGTTTTTAGTCTCTCTTCATGACCCGCAAGGACTGCATCATGGACCAGACAGATCGCTATGCCATCGAATTAAGAGGTATCGATAAGCGGTTCGGCGAAGTGTACGCCAACAAGCAGATCGACCTTAAGGTTCAAAAAGGCAGTATTCACGGTATCGTCGGCGAAAATGGCGCCGGCAAGTCGACTCTGATGAGCATCATCTACGGTTTCTACCACGCCGACAGAGGCGAGATGTTCATCGACGGCAACCCTTTCAAACCCCATGGCTCACAAGATGCGATCGCCGCAGGCGTGGGCATGGTGCACCAGCACTTCATGCTGGTTAACAATTTCACCGTGCTGGAGAACGTCATCCTCGGCGCGGAAAACGGCTGGCACCTGGGCCAGAGCCTGGCGGCGGCCGAGAAGCTGCTCGGCGAGCTGGCGCGGGACTATGGTCTCGACGTGCCGCTGCACGAGAAGATCGAGGATCTGCCGGTGGGCCTGCAACAGCGGGTCGAGATCCTCAAGGCGCTCTATCGCGGTGCCCGTATCCTGATCCTCGACGAGCCGACCGGGGTGCTGACCCCGCAAGAGGCGGATCACCTGTTCGAGGTGTTGAAAAAGCTGCGGGATCAGGGCGCGACCATCATCCTCATCACCCACAAGCTGCGGGAGATCCTGGCCATCACGGATCAGGTCTCCATCATGCGCCGGGGCGAGATGGTGGCCCACGTCGCCACCAAGGATACCGACAAGGAGCATCTGGCCGAACTCATGGTGGGCCGCAAGGTGCGCCTCAAGGTCGACAAGGGCCCGACCCAGCCGGGCGAGGCCAAGCTCAAGGTCAACGGGCTCAGTTACTTCGACGATGCCAAGGTGGAGCGGGTCAAATCCGTCAGCTTCGAGGTGCGGGCCGGTGAAGTGGTCGGCATCGCCGGCGTCTCCGGCAACGGCCAGTCCGAGCTGCTAAGCCTGCTCGGCGGCATCATCAAGCCCAGCAAGGGCAGCTTCACCATCACAGGCAATGGTCAGGCGCACGAGGTGAGCGTGGCGCATCCGGCCGATCCCGAGCGGGTGCGGAACTTCGGCCTAGGCCATGTGCCGGAAGACAGGCACAAGATGGGCCTTATCAACCGCTTCGAGGCGCAAGAGGCCTTCATCCTGGGTTATCACCGCCGTCCCCAGTACAACAAGGGCTGGTTGCAGAACAAGGAGGCGATCCTGCAGGATTGCCAGGCCAAGATGGACAAGTGGGACGTGCGCCCGCCCCATCCCGACCACAAGACGGCCAACTTCTCCGGTGGCAACCAGCAAAAGCTGGTGATCGCCCGTGAAGTGGAACAGAACCCGGATGTGCTGCTGATCGGTCAGCCGACCCGCGGGGTCGATATCGGCGCCATCGAGTACATCCACCAGCAGATCATCGCCATGCGCGACAAGGGCAAGGCAGTGCTGCTGGTGTCGGTGGAGCTGGACGAGATCATGAGCCTGTCTGACCGGATCCTGGTCATCGCCGACGGTCGTATCGTCGGTGAGCTGGACGGCGCCAAGGCGGATGAGCGCACCATAGGGCTGATGATGGCGAACATAGTTCCCGACGAGGTGGCTGCCAGCCAACCCGAAGGAGCCACATCATGAACCTGGTACCCTTCCGTGAAACAATGGGTTTGATGATGGTCAACGCACCAGTCCCCGACGAGATTGCCAAGGAGGCTCGCTCATGAGCCAAGCACGTATCCCTGCCTGGATCTCCGTGGGCGTGCTGCCCGCGGTCAACATATTGCTGGCCTTCCTGGTGTCGGCCATCCTGTTCTATTACCTCGACATCAACCCGGTCGATGCCGCCAAGATCATGTGGTACGGCGCCTTCGGCACGGGAGAAGGGGTCGGTTTCACCCTCTACTACGCGACCGGTTTCATCTTCACCGGCCTGTCGGTGGCGGTGGCCTTCCATGCCGGCCTGTTCAACATCGGCGGTGAAGGCCAGGCCTATATCGGCGGCCTCGGCGTCGGCCTGGTCTGTCTGCTGCTCGGCGACTCCCTGCCGTTCGCGCTGCTGCTGCCGCTGGCCATCATAGCCGGTGGCCTGTTCGGTGCGGCCTGGGCCTTCATCCCGGCCTGGCTGCAAGCCAAGCGCGGCAGCCACATCGTCATCACCACCATAATGTTCAACTTCATCGCCGCCTCCCTGATGGCCTACCTGCTGGTCGAGGTGTTCAAACCGGCGGGCTCCATGGCGACCGAGAGCAAGGTGTTTGCCGAGGCGAGCTGGTTGCCCAAGGTCAGCGAGCTGGCGAGCGGTTTCGGCATGGAGATGCCCAACAGCCCGCTCAACATCAGCTTCTTCTGGGCGCTGATCTGTGCGGCCCTGGTGTGGGTCTTCATCTGGCATACCCGCTGGGGCTACGAGATCCGTTCCGTGGGTGCGAGCCAGAGCGCCTCCGCCTATGCGGGAATCTCCTATCCCAAGGTGGTGATCCTGGCCATGGTGATCTCCGGCATGCTGTCGGGCTTCTTCGCCCTCAACGTGCTGCAGGGTGAACTGCACCAGATCAAGCTCAACTTCGTGGAAGGCTTCGGCTTCACCGGTATCGCGGTGGCCCTGATGGGACGCAACCACCCGGTCGGCGTCATCATCGCCAGCCTGCTGTTCGGCTTCCTCTATCAGGGGGGCGCCGAGCTCAGCTTCGAGTTCGGGGTCGACCGCAACATAGTGGTGGTGCTGCAGGGTCTGGTGATCCTGTTCTGTGGCGCCCTTGAGCACATGATGCGTCCGCGCATCGAGCAGCTCTATCTGGCATTTGCCAACCGCTCATCCGCGCAAGCCAAGGGAGTCTGATCATGTTCGAAACTCTGATCCTGATGCTGGATGCCACTATTCGTACCGCGCCACCGCTCATCCTGGCCGCCATGGCGGGCATGTTTTGTGAACGCTCCGGTGTGGTCAACATAGCGCTGGAAGGCAAGTTGCTGGCGGCGGCGTTCGCCAGCGGCGCGGCGGCGGCCGTCTCCGGCTCCGCCTGGATTGGTCTGGGTGCGGGTGTGGGCGTCTCCATACTGTTCGCCCTGATGCACGGCTTTGCCACCATCACCCACAGGGGCGATCAGGTGGTGAGCGGCATGGCCATCAACATACTGGCGGCCGGTCTGACCGTCACCCTGGGCCGTTACTGGTTCGATCAGGGTGGCCAGACCCCGGCGCTGTCCGGTGCGGCTCGCTTCGCCCCCATAGATCTGCCCTACGCCAAGGAGCTGTATGACGTGCCCGTCATAGGCCAGCTCTACAGCGAGCTGCTGAGCGGCCACTCCCTGCTGGAATACGTGGCGTTTGCCGCCGTGCCCCTGGCCTGGTGGGTCTTGTTCCGTACCCGCTTCGGCCTGCGTCTGCGTGCCGTGGGCGAGGCGCCGGCCGCGGTCGACACCGCCGGTATTTCCGTGGTGCGGATGCGTTATACCGCGCTCATCATAGGCGGCCTGCTGGCCGGTATTGGTGGCACCTATCTGGCGGTAGCCCAGACGGCCCAGTTCATCCCCAACATGAGCGCGGGCAAGGGCTTCATGGCGCTGGCGGCGCTGGTGTTCGGCAAGTGGCGCCCCTGGAATGCCATGGCGGCCTGCCTGCTGTTCGGCTTCCTCGACGCGGTCGCCATCCGGCTGCAAGGGGTCAGCATAGGTGGCTTCGCCATTCCGGTGCAGGCCATAGAGGCGCTGCCCTACATACTGACTGTGTTCCTGCTTGCCGGTTTCATCGGCAAGGCGGTGGCACCCAAGGCGCTCGGCACCCCCTACGTCAAGGAACGGGAATAGCCCTCTCCTTCATGCCATACAAACAGGCCCGCGCAAGCGGGCCTTTTTTATCTCCATTTTCATGCCGCCCGCCCCTCAACCCACCGGCCGCACCAGCGCGGGCTGATGGGGATCGCTGAGCCGCTCGGCCAGGTAATCCACCAGCAGCCGCACCTTGGGGGAGAGATGGCGGTTGTGGGGGTAGAGGGCCCAGATCCCCTCCTCCGGTGCCCGCAGCTCGGGCAGCAGCTCGACAAGCTCGCCCCGGGCCAGATGGTCGCTCACGTAGTAGTCCGGCAGCTGGATGATGCCGATCCCCTTGAGCGCCGCGTCCAGCAGGGCGTGGCCGCTGTTGCACTGCAGCAGACCGTGCACCCGCACGCTGTGGGGGCGAGCGTCCAGAGTGAAGTACCAGTCGTCACTGTTGCCCACCAGACAGCGGTGGCGGGTCAGCTCGGAGAGGCTGTTGGGGATGCCGTGACGGGCCGTGTAGGCCGGCGAGGCGCACACATAGGGCACCCGCTGCGCCAGCTTGCGCGCCACCAGGGTCGAATCCTTGAGATGGCCGAGCCGGATCGCCAGATCGTAGCCTTCGTGCACCAGATCCAGCAGCTGGTTGGTAAGGTTGAGGGTCACCTCCAACTGGGGGAAGCGCACCATGAAGTCGTTCACCAGGGGGGCTATGCGGCTCTCGCCATAGGAGACGGGGGCCGTGATCCGCAAAGACCCTTGCGGCACCGCCTGATGGCGCCCCACCGCCAGCTCCGCCTCGTAGAGGTTGTCCAGCAGCTGGCGGCAGTGACGATAGTAGATTTCGCCAAGCTCGGTGAGCCGTACCTGACGGGTGGTGCGCAGCAGCAGCTTGGCCTGCAGCCTGTCTTCCAGCTGCGCCACCTGTCGGCTCACCTGAGCCACCGACACCCCCAGCTTGCGCGCCGCCGGGGTAAAGCCCCCCTGCTCCGCCACGCTGACAAATTCACAGATCCCTTCCCAGCCGAGCATTATTACCTGTGTGTAAAAGTGATTTGATATTTAGCCTTATTATCACCAAATCGAAGGGAAACTACACTGCATACCTGAGTTCATCTCTGTTCACCTACCGCAACAAGAAGGATGTCATTCATGGCACAGGTTCAAAGCATCAAGTGTAAAGCCGCCATCGCCTGGGGACCGGGCCAGCCCCTCTCCATCGAAGAGGTGGAAGTCATGCCACCCCAAGCCGGTGAAGTGCGGGTACGCATAGTCGCCACCGGCGTCTGCCACACAGATGCCTTCACGCTGTCCGGCGAAGATCCGGAAGGGGTCTTCCCCTGCATCCTGGGCCATGAAGGCGGTGGCATAGTCGAGTCCGTCGGCGCTGGCGTCACCAGCGTCAAGGTGGGGGATCACGTGATCCCGCTCTACACCCCGGAGTGCGGCGAGTGCAAGTTCTGCAAATCCGGCAAGACCAACCTGTGCCAGAAGATCCGCGCTACCCAGGGCAAGGGGCTGATGCCGGACGGCACCACCCGTTTCTCCAAGGATGGCCAGCCCATCTATCACTACATGGGCACCTCCACCTTCAGCGAATACACTGTACTGCCCGAGATCTCCATCGCCAAGGTGGACCCGGCCGCCCCGCTGGAAGAGGTCTGCCTGCTCGGTTGCGGCGTCACCACCGGTATAGGCGCCGTGATGAACACCGCCAAGGTGAAAGAGGGTGAGAGCGTCGCCATCTTCGGTCTGGGGGGCATAGGTCTCTCCGCCATCATCGGTGCCCGCATGGCCAAGGCCGGTCGCATCATCGCCGTCGACATCAACGAGAGCAAGTTTCCGCTTGCCCGCAAACTGGGCGCCACCGACTGCATCAACCCGAACGATTACGACAAGCCGATTCAGGAAGTGATCGTCGATCTCACCGACGGCGGCGTCGACTTCTCCTTCGAGTGCATCGGCAACGTCAAGGTGATGCGCGCGGCGCTGGAGTGCTGCCACAAGGGCTGGGGCGAGTCGGTCATCATAGGCGTGGCCGGCGCCGGCCAGGAGATCAGCACCCGTCCGTTCCAGCTGGTCACAGGCCGGGTCTGGCGCGGCAGCGCCTTCGGCGGGGTACGCGGTCGCAGCGAACTGCCGAGCTATGTGCAGCGCTACATGCAGGGTGAGTTCAAGCTGGACGACTTCATCACCCATACCATGCCGCTGGAGCAAATCAACGAGGCGTTCGAGCTGATGCACGAAGGCAAGAGCATCCGCACCGTCATTCACTACTGAGCATGATCACCCCGCCCGTCCCTCGACGGGCGGGGAGCAGGAGTTCCTCGATGAATCTGGACATTATCAGCAGCAACAAGAGCTTCGATGGCTGGCACAAGCGCTACAGCCACAGCTCCAGCCTGCTCGGCTGCGAGATGCGCTTCGCCATCTATCTGCCGCCCCAGGCCCTCACCGGCCAGAAGGTGCCCGTACTCTACTGGCTCTCCGGCCTCACCTGCACCGATGAAAATTTCATGCAGAAAGCGGGGGCACAGCGCATCGCCGCCGAGCTCGGCATCGCCCTGGTGGCACCGGACACCAGCCCGCGCGGCGAAGACGTGGCGGACGACCCCGCTTACGATCTCGGCATGGGGGCAGGCTTTTACGTCAATGCCACCCAGCATCCCTGGCGCGATCACTACCAGATGTATGACTACGTCACCCGCGAGCTGCCCGAGCTCATCGAAACCCACTTCCCGGTCTCGACCCGGCGCGCCATCAGCGGCCACTCCATGGGCGGCCACGGAGCCCTGATCGCCGCCCTGCGCGAGCCCGGTCGCTACCGCTCGGTGTCGGCCTTCAGCCCCATAAGCCACCCAAGCCGCTGCCCCTGGGGCCAGAAGGCGCTCGGCGCCTACCTCGGCAACAATCCGCTGCTGTGGCAGGAGTGGGATGCCTGCCAGCTGCTGCGCCACCATGAGGTGACGCCGCTGCCGACCCTGGTGGATGTCGGGCTGGACGACCCCTTCCTCACCGAGCAGCTGCACATAGATGCCCTGGCCGATGCGGCCGCCAGCAAGGCCTGGCCGCTGGAGCTCAACCGCCATGCCGGCTATGACCACAGCTACTACTTTGTGGCGAGCTTCATCGAGGCGCACCTGCGCTTCCACGCCCGCCACCTCTGATCGAAACAGGCCCGTCACGGGCCTGTCTCTTTTCTGCGTTCGATTGTCGGCTTGAGGCCAGCGGCGTCAGCTGCCCTGGCGGGTCACGTCACCCGAGCCCGCGATCTTGCTCTCCAGCTTGGGATCACCCCAGTAGCTGACCGAACCGGATCCGGCGATGCCGACCTTGAGCCGATCCCGGGCCCGTACCTCCACATCCCCGCTGCCAGCGATATTGATCTCGACCTGATCGCTTCTGAGACCGGCGCCCAGCACATCGCCGGCGCCGGCGATATTCAGCTCCACGGCTTTGGCCGAGCCTTCACCCAGATCCAGGCTGCCCGAACCGGCTATGTTGCCCTCCAGCCGGTTCAGATCCAGCTTGCTGGCGACTATGTCGCCCGTGCCGGCCACCGACAGCACCAGCTGGTCACCCTTGAAGCCATGCAGATCGCCGCTGCCCGTGCCCGCCAGCGCCAGCTCATGGAGCTCCGGCAGTGTGATGGTGAGCTCCAGCGGCTCTGTGGGATCGAGCCGATAGCCATCCTTCACCTCTATCTCCAGCTTGTCTCCCTTCTCGGTCAGCACCAGATAGGGCAAGAGGTTCTCCTGTCCCTTGATATGAATACCGCTCGCCTCACCCGCGACCAGATGGATACTGGCGGGCACACCGGCCAGTATCCGGGTCACCTGCCGACCCATGGCGTGCTGCTGCTCGATCACGGCCCCCGCCCCGCTCACCCGGGTATCATCCAGCCAGCTGCAACCACTGAGCCCCACGACCAGCATAATGCCCATCATCCATTTCATCGCCACTCTCCTCGTTGTGTTCTGGCCGTCTTCAGACCGTTTGGTCCTCATAGATGGCAAACCCCATGCCAAATCATCAACCACATGATTTTCATCATTATTTAACTTTTCCATGTCAGCACCATCACTATACAGAGAGTCATTCAGACCATAATTTGGTAAAAATGACCATCCCAAAACGGGGAGATCCCGGTCGGTTGGCAGCCCTCCCGCAGGGTCGCTATGCTGACAAACCGTGGAAGTTTTTTGTTGTGGCGCCAGTCCGTTGAGCCAATAGTGATACCTTGTGCGTATAGAGCTCTCCATCGATGCATTTACCACTGTCTTGTCAGTCTTCACTGCAACAAGGAGTCAGAGCGTGACCCAAGTCAGCACCTCGTTTTACACCGCCGTCGGCCTGCCCGAGCCGACCCGCACCCCGCTGCTGACCGGCAGCGATCCCGAGCAGAAACGCCGTGAACTGCTGGCCTACTTCTGCCAGACCTTCGATCTCTACGACTCGCTGTTCGATTGTCTGGCCGATGAGCGCGCCTGGTTCAACAAGGCGATCCCGCTGCGCCATCCGCTGATCTTCTACTACGGCCACACGGCCGCCTTCTTCATCAACAAGCTGCTGGCGGCCCGCCTCATCGACAGTCGCCTCGACGCCCGCATCGAGGCCATGGTCGCCATCGGGGTGGACGAGATGAGCTGGGACGATCTCGACGAGACCCACTACGACTGGCCCGCCGTCGCCGAGCTGCGCGACTACCGCGCACAGGTGCGCGCCCTGGTGGTCGACTTCATCGAGCGGATGCCGCTGACCCTGCCCATCAACTGGCAGAGCCCGGCCTGGGTCATATTGATGGGGATAGAGCACGAGCGCATCCACCTCGAGACCTCCAGCGTGCTGATCCGCCAGCTGCCACTGGCCTGGGTACGGCCCCGCCCCTATTGGCCCGCCTGCCCCCAGGTACGCCATCAGATGGCGGACGTGCCTGCCAACAGCCTGCTGCCGGTGGCAGGGGGCCGTGTGCGCCTCGGCAAGCAGGATGCTACCTATGGCTGGGACAACGAATATGGCGAGCGCCACATCGACGTCGCCCCCTTTCAGGCCAGCCGCATGCTGGTCAGCAATGCCGAGTATTTCGCCTTCGTGCAGGCGGGGGGGTATGACCGGCAGCAGTGGTGGGATGAGGAGGGCTGGGGCTGGTGCCAGTATGCCAAGGCGCGCATGCCCAGCTTCTGGGTCGGCGATCCTAGCGAACCCGAGCAACTGCAACTGCGGCTGATGACGGAGCGGGTGGCCATGCCCTGGGATTGGCCCGCCGAGGTCAATCAGCTGGAGGCCGCCGCCTTCTGCCGCTGGAAAGCGGCCCAGACAGGGCTGCCCATCCAGCTGCCGAGCGAGGGGGAGTGGGCGCTGCTGCGCGATCAGCTGGCGGGGGATCAGCCGGACTGGGTTGAGGCACCCGGCAACCTCAATCTGGCCCGCTTCGCCTCCTCCTGCCCGGTGGACGCCTTCCCCCAGGGCAGTTTTTTCGATCTGGTGGGCAACGTCTGGCAGTGGACCAGCACAGCCATCGACGGCTTCGAGGGGTTCAAGATACACCCGCTCTACGACGACTTCTCCACTCCGACCTTCGATGGCAAGCACACCCTCATCAAGGGCGGCAGCTGGGCAAGCACGGGCAACGAGGCCCTCAAGTCATCCCGCTATGCCTTTCGCCGCCACTTCTTCCAGCATGCGGGCTTCCGCTATCTGGTCTCCCGCTATCAGGAACCCGTTATCGTGAATCCTTATGAAACCGACACGCTCGTCGCACAATACCTCGACTTCCAGTACGGTCCGGCCCACTTCGGCGTGGCCAACTACGCCAAGACCCTGGCCGACCTGGCCAGCGAGCTGTGCGGCAACCACCAGCGGGCGCTGGACATAGGTTGCGCCACAGGTCGCGCCAGCTTCGAACTGGCCCGTCACTTCCAGCATGTGGACGGAGTGGACTACTCGGCCCGCTTCATCGACGTGGCGCTGGCACTGGCGAGTCAGGACAGCTTCCGCTACGCCGTGCCACTGGAGGGAGATCTGGTGGGGTATTGCGAGGCGCGGCTGTCGAGCCAGGATCTCGGCGCCGAGCAGGCCGGGCGAGTCCACTTCAGCCAGGGGGATGCCTGCAACCTCAAGCCCAAATACGGCGACTACGATCTGGTGCTCGCCGCCAACCTGATCGACCGGCTGCGGGAGCCCACCCGCTTCCTGCGCGACATAGCGCCGCGCCTGCGCAGCGGCGGCCTGCTGGTGCTCACCAGCCCCTACACCTGGTTGACCGACTACACCCCCAAGGCCAACTGGCTTGGCGGCATCCGTGAAAATGGCGAGGCGCTCAGCACCTATCAGGCGCTGCAACGGCTGCTGGCGGAGGAGTTCGAGGAGCACTGCCCGCCCAGAGATGTGCCCTTCGTGATCCGCGAGACCGCCCGCAAGTACCAGCACACCCTGGCCCAGCTCACCGTCTGGCGTAAGCGCTAGAGAGCGGCGACGGCACGAGCCGTGAAAATAAAAAAGGAGGCCTGTCGGCCTCCCTTTTTTTCATTGTGGCGCGCACACGGCGGGGCTCAGGCCCCCTGCTCGTGATAGCGGCGGGCCAGCACGGCACAGACCATCAGCTGGATCTGGTGGAAGATCATCAGCGGCAGCACCATGACACCGACGCTGGCAGCCGGGAACATGACGTTGGCCATGGGCACACCATTGGCGAGGCTCTTCTTGGATCCGCAGAAGACTATGGTGATCTCGTCCGCCTTGTTGAAGCCGAGCCGGCGGCTGATCCAGACGTTCCAACCCAGCACCAGCGCCAACAGCACGCAGCTGAGCAGCACTATGCTGGCCAGATCGTACCAGCCTACTTGATGCCAGATCCCCTGCACCACGGCCTCGCTGAAGGCCACATAGACCACCAGCAGAATGGAGCTCTGATCCAGCTTGCCGATCAGCGGGCGATGGCTGTCGACCCAGCGACCGATCAAGGGCCGCGACAGATGCCCCACCACGAACGGCAGCATCAGTTGCACCATGATGGCCTGGATGGAGTGCCAGGTATCGACCCCCTCCCCTTGTACATTGATCATCAGCCCCACCAGCACGGGGGAGAGGAAAATACCTAGGATGCTCGAAGCCGAGGCACTGCACACAGCCGCCGATACATTGCCCCCCGCCATGGAAGTGAAGGCGATGGCCGACTGCACTGTGGCGGGCAAGGCGCACAGATAGAGGAAACCGAGATAGATGGCCGGGCTCAGCCACTGGGGCACCAGTGGGGTGAGCAGCAGCCCCAGCAGCGGGAACAGCAGGAAGGTGCTGGCCATCACCACCAGATGCAGCCGCCAGTGACCCAGCCCCGCCAGCAGGTTCTGGCGCGACAACTTGGCGCCGTGCATGAAGAACAAGAGCGCCACCGCCAGCTTGGTCAACAGACCAAACCAGACGGCAACCTGCCCCTCGCAGGGAAAGAGGGAGGCCAGGGTGACCACCAGAATAAGCACACAGGTAAAGGGATCCAGACGCACGAGCGGTCTCCATCGGAAGCAGATCCCGCCCTCATCAAAGAGGCCGGGTTCAGGGGCGACAAGAAACACAACAGGAGGTGTCTGGCACCTCCCGTTGAAACGAATCCCCAGCTTACCCCTATATGCGGGAGGCGCAAAGTTGAGCGGCCCCGCGCAGCGTGCAGGAAATTAAACAACCCGGGCTGGCGGCCAGCCCTGTGATTCAGCGCTGCTTGGCCAGCTTGGCGCCGTCTGCCAGCGTGCCGCCGCCGGTTTTCTTGTCATTACCACCAAGCTTGCGGGCCTGACGCTTCTCGAAGCGGGAGATCCACCAGTAGGCCAGCGCCGAGAAGACCGCCGTCATGAAGACGTTGATGAAGAAGGCGCGCACCAGATCCACCCCGGTCGGGAAGGCGGAGGCACTCATGCTCACCACGAAGATGAGGATGAGCACGGACACCACGGCCATGCCGAAGGTGCGAGAGCCCATGCGAAACTCCCGCGGAGTGTCGTCGTGTTTCCAGCGGAACACGAAGTAGGCCACCATGATGAAGATCGGCGGCAGCATGGCGGTACCGGCGGTGAGGTTGATGGCGGTGTTCATCATCTGCTGCACCGACTCGGAGCCGAAGCCGTTCACCACCAGCATCACGAACACGAACGCAAACTGCCACCAGGCGGCGCGCACCGGCACCCCGTGCTCATTGAGCTGGGTGGTCTTCTCCCCGTAGACGCCCTGGGGGATCTCGGAGAAGTGGATCTTCACCGGGGCCGAGGTCCACATCATCATGGAGCCGAACATGGCGATGAAGAGCACAACCCCGACCGCACGGCCGACCAGCGCCTCGGACAGGTGGAAGTACTGGGCCATGCCGGTGAAGATTTCCACCATGCCGCCGGCATAGGTGAGGCTTTCCCGCGGCACGAACACGTTCACCAGCAGGGAACCCAGCGCATACATGGCACCTATGACGATACCGGCCGTGATGATCACCCTGATGAAGGACTTCTGACCGCCTTTCACGTCATTGAGATAGGCCGCCGCCGTCTCGGCGCCACCGGCCGCCTGGAAGATCCAGCACATGATGCCCAGGGTCGCCCAGTTGACTGTGGGGGTCATGGCTTCCAGCGTGATGGGCTGGGCCGCCACATGATCACCACTCAGTGCCATCAGGGCACCCAGTACATAGATGGCGAACAGCGCGAACACACCGTAGGCCACCAGTTCGGCAATCTTGCCGAGCCAGGTCGCCCCTTTGGTGGAGATATGGGTTGCCGCCGCGAACAGCGCTATGGAGATGATCGAGGTCACCATGGGGGAGAAGCTGTATTCATACCCCAGCATGGCGTAGGAGGCGTAGGCGATGACGTTGGGCAGCAGGGAGACGAACCAGAACAGGTTCACGAACCAGTAGAGGAAGGAGCCCAGATAGGCCATCCGGGTGCCGAGCGGCTTCTTGAGCCAGTCATACATGCCCGATTCGGAGTTCTTGTTGGCCGAGACGAACTCGGAAATGATGAACACGAAGGGGATGAAATAGACGAGCGTGGCCAGCAGGAAGATGGGCGCCGAACTGAGCCCAAGTTCTATGTTGTTGTTGACTATGTTGCGCACGTTGAACACGGCGGCAAAGGTCATCGACAACAGGGCAAACTTGCCTATGGTGCCGCGTACGGAATCAGACATATGTCCTCCAATGGAATAACGCCGCTTCACCAGCTGACGCTTTGACTCTGAATGTGTTCGGCACAGGCCTCATGGCCCGGCCAGAGATTTTCTTGTTATGGTCGGGCCGCTCAAGCGACCTCGCTGGCAAACCGCTGCGGCCCAACCGCACCGGCACTCAATCAGGGATCGCTCAGACGATCGGGGTACCCGGCGCCATCGGCACGCGAGGCTGCAGCAGCACGCTCTGGCTCTCGTCCGGGGTCTCGGCGCAGAGCAGCATGCACTCGGAGCGCTCGCCGCGCATCCTGGTGGGTTTGAGGTTGGTCAGCACCACCACCTGGCTGCCCAGCAACGCCTCCTCGCTGTAATGAGGCACCAGACTGGTGACCGTCTGCAGCGGCCGCTCGCCACCCACGTCGATCTGGACGATATAGAGTTTGTCGGCCCCGGGATGGCGCACCACCTCCAGCACCTTGCCCACCTTCATCTCGACCCGTTTGAACTCGGCAAATTCGATCGTCTCGCTCATTCCATTCTCCTTCTGTTCTGTGGTTCAACCGGTCACGGGTGGCTGTCGCCACCCGCTTGTTCTCTCTTGGCCACTCGGGCCGGCTTGCGCTGGGGATCAG
Organism: Aeromonas bestiarum; assembly: GCF_000819745.1. Lineage (GTDB taxonomy): Bacteria > Pseudomonadota > Gammaproteobacteria > Enterobacterales > Aeromonadaceae > Aeromonas > Aeromonas bestiarum. The sequence goes on from NZ_CDDA01000007.1 coordinate 85,434, forward strand.
GAGGCCTGGATGGACACCTGAGCGGCCGGCAGGGCCTCTTTCGCGCGCGCTTCTTCGCTCAGGGAGGCTTCATATCTGTTGTATTTCCACCAGGCGAAGCCGAGGAAGATCACTATCCCGCCGACGTTGTAGAAGACGATGGTCACTATGTCGGCACCGGTCGGGAAGGTGGAGGCGAGAAAGCCCACCGAGAAAATGGCGATCAGCACCGAGACCACGGCGATCCCCGTGGTGCGCGAGCCCATCTTGAAATCCCGTGGCAGGTGTTCCAGCTTCAGGCGCAGATTCAGGTAGGCCAGCATGATGAACAGCGGCGGCAGCATGGAGGCGGCGGCCGTCATGTTGATGACGGTGTTCATCAGATCCTGGGCGGTGTTGGAGCCCAGGGTCGGGATCAGCATCAGCGGCAGCACTATCAGGTACTGGATCCAGGCTGCACGAGCGGGCACGCCGTTTTCGTTCAGCTCGACCGTCTTTTTGCCGAAGATGCCGGCCGGGATCTCGGAGAAGAAGATCTTCACCGGGGTCGCCGTCCACATCAGCAGGGAGCCGAACATGGCGGTGAAGGAGACCAGCCCCACGAAGCGGTTCATCAAGATGCCGGGCAGACCAAAGTAGGACGCCAGCCCTTCGAATACCTGCACCGAGCCGCCGGTATATTTCAGGGTGCCACTCGGCACGAAGACGTTGATCAGCAGGGAGGCAATGGAGTAGAGCACGCCGATGAAGATCCCGGCGATGATGATCACCTTCACGAAGGACTTGGAGCCGCCCTTCACGTCATTGACGTAGACCGCCACCGACTCGGCGCCACCAGCCGCCATAAAGATCCAGGTGGTGATACCGAGGAAGGCCCAGCTGAAGTCCGGGATCATGGCCTCCACCGTAATGGGGTCGGCTGGCTGCACGCCGCCGATAAGGGCCGCGCCCGCCAGCAGTATGTAGGAGAGGGTCAGCAGCAACATCAGGGAGGAAGTCACCGAGGTGATGGGGCCGAGCATCTTGGCGCCATTGGTGGAGACGTAAGTCGCGAAGGCGAACAGGATCATGCTCAGGCCAGTGGTGGCCAGCGGCGTGAGTATGTATTCGTAGCCCAGGAAGGCATAGGAGGCGTAGGCGATGACCCGCGGCAGCAGCGAGGTGAAGAAGAAGAGGTTCACGAACCAGTAGGTGTAGGCGGAGATAAAGGCCCAGCGCCCGCCGAGGGAGCTCTTCACCCAGGCATAGACGCCGGCCTCGGAGTTCTTATTCAGCGAGACGAATTCCGCGATGATGAGGCAAAACGGAATGAAGTAAAAAATGGTTGCCAGAAAGAACATGGGGGCCGAGGCCAGACCGATCTCGATGTTGTTGTTGATGACGTTGTTGAAGCTGAATACCGCCGCGAAAGTGAGCGACAGCAGACCAAACTTGCCTATCGTATTGCGTTTGGAATCAGACATGGTGCATCTCCAGACCTGTAGTTATTGCTGCGAAAGGGCGGGGCATGATTTGTAGGGTGAACCCCGCCCTTCCGGCTTTGTCAGTGCAAAAACAGCGGCTTGTTATTTGTTTTTGAAGTAGCCGCCTTCGACCGTGACCTTGATGATCAGCTTGCGCACCGGCGCATCGCCGGCGAAGCGATAGGCCTCATGGTTCTCGAAGATCACCAGCTGGCCATTGCCGACCTTCTGGCGCTCTCGCACCTCGCCGGCCAGCCACTCGCGGTCTCTGGTGTCGTCATAGGCCTGCTCGACCCGCAGATCCGGCTTGGCAGCCCACTCCACCGTCTCTTCCCCTTCCAGGTAGTAGTGGATGTCGAAGTAGCGACGCTGCCCCTCGAACAGTGAGGTGGCCGGGCTGGCCCCCTCCTGCAAGCGGTAGGTGAGGGAGTCACCGATGGAGTGACAGATGCCGGGCTTGAGGTTGGCCAGGTTGTCGATGGCCTCCACGCAGCGGCCCCACTTCTTGCCCTCCCGGTAGATGTTTTTGAACAGGGTCAGGTTGTCCAGGGTGATCATGCGAGCGTCCTCCCGCCGTTGATGGTGAGATCGATCCCGGCCAGCGCAGCCGGATTGAGGTTGCCACGGGCGATGGGCAGCAGGGTCAGGCCGAAGCTGAACGGTTCGAAACGCACCCGCCAGGAGTCCAGCACCTCGGAGCCCCAGGAGTTGGAGCCCAGCCCCAGCACCTTGTGATCCAGATTGAGGGTGAGATAGCCGCAGGGCTCCAGTTCGTTGATGTGCTGGGCTGCGTGGATATGCTCCCAGCTGTAGGGCCAGACGCTCAGGTTGATGGGGGCATCGGGCCGCACGTAGAGACCGGCGCCGTGGCGGTTGGTCAGGGTCGCCCAGCGCACCTGCTGGCGGTTGCCGTTGTCCTGCGGGAAGGGGTAGTGCTCCCACATCTCGCCCACCGTGCTCTGGAAGCAATCGATCCAGTTACTCTGGCGGCTATCCTGGTAGTTCTCTCCCGGCCCCATGCCGAAGTAGTGCACCCGATCGAGATCCTGGCGGATACCCAGCTCGAAGCCGATCTTGGGGATGATGTCGTCATAGCCGCCATAGGGCTGACCGGACAAGGCGACATGCAGCTGACCGTTCGGGCTCAGGGTGTAGACGTAGCGGCAGCGCATGCCGAAGTCGAACACGGGCGGCGCTATCAGGCTCTCCACCGTCACCTCGACCGCCTCGCCCAGCTGACGCCAGCTCAGAGTACGGAAGTGCTCCTGCATGATCTGCAGGTGGTTGGGGTGCCACAGGCTCTCGTACTCCTGCTTGTGGTTGTCGATCATCGGCTTGAAGAAGGTGAGGCGCGGCGCCCGCTCTATCAGCTCGATACCATCCTGCTGCCAGCTCACCAGCTTGCCGTCGAGGCGCGAGAAACGCAGGGCGAAGCCGCTGCCGCTCAAGATCAGCGCGAGGCGCTCGTCGGCAATCTGCAGCGCAGTGGCGTTGGGATTGGCAAAGGGCTGCAGCTGGCGAGTCGACTCTTTCAGCTGGAACTGGTACTGGCCCAGCTCGTGCTCCGCCGCGCTATGGCGGGTGGCGGTGGCCTTGATAACTCGCAGCTGGACGAAGGTTTCCCACCCATCGAGCGTGGGCAGCTCAAACTGCAGTTCTGTGGTGGCACCGGGGGCAATACCTTCCAGACGAATTTGCTGGCTGGCCAGCAACTCGCCCTCGGCCTTCACTTCGACCAGCAGGCGGATGTCGTCGAGATTGGAGAACCAGTAGCGGTTTTCCAGCTCCAGCCGGCCATTGGCCAGATCCAGCGCGCGGATCTTGACCGGGCAGATCACCTGTTTGTATTCACGCAGGCCGGGCCCAGGGGTCTGATCCGGGTAGATGAGGCCATCCATGCAGAAGTTGTAGTTGTTGGGGTAGTCGCCGTAGTCGCCACCGTACTTGTAGACGGGGCGGCCCTGCTCGTCCTGATCCAGGATGCCGTGATCGCACCACTCCCAGATGTAGTGACCCTGAATGTGGGGATGGCGGTCAAACACCTGCTGATATTCGCTGAGGCCACCCGGGCCGTTGCCCATGGCGTGGGCGTATTCGCAGAGGATGCGCGGCTTCTCCATCGGGAATTCGCCGAAGCAGTTCATCTGGGAGACGCGGGAGTACATGGTGCTGACCACATCCACCACCTCGGCATCGCGGTCTTCCTCGTAGTGCACCAACCTGGTCGGATCTATTTGCTTGCAGCGCTGGTACATGGCCCTGATGTTGCAGCCATAGCCGGACTCGTTGCCCAGGGACCAGATGATGATGGAGGGGTGGTTCTTCTGGGCGTGGACGTGGCGTTCGATGCGATCCACGAACACTGGCTCCCAGAAGGGAGCGTTGGTGATGCGGCTGAGATCGCCGACGTTGGCAAAACCATGGGTCTCCACGTCGGTCTCCGCCATCACGAACAGGCCGTACTGGTCGCACAGCTCATAGAAGCGCGGGTCGTTCGGGTAGTGGGCGGTGCGCACCGAGTTGAGGTTGTGCTGCTTCATCAGCACCAGGTCGCGCTCCACCCGATCCATGCCGACCGCACGGCTCTTGAGGTGGTCGTTGTCGTGGCGGTTCACCCCGTGCAGCTTGAGGTAGTGGCCGTTGACATAAAACAGACCATCTTTGACCTTGATTTCACGCACCCCGACCCGCTGCGGGATCACTTCCAGCAGCTCGCCCTGACCGTTGTAGAGGGAGAGCATCAGCTGATAGAGATAAGGGTCTTCGGCGTTCCATAGATGGGGGTTGGCCAGATCCAGCGTGAAGCGACAATCACACTTGCCGTCGATGGCGAGATTGTCGAGCGAGCCGCTGGCGATCTCGCTGCCCTGATCCAGCAGGGACCAGACCAGACGGTGATCACGGGCCGACGCCCCCAGATTTTCCAGCTGGATGTCGCAGCTCAGGGTGGCGCCTTGATTGTCGTCGGCCAGCGCGGTGCGGATGAAAAAGTCCTGCACGTGGGCAGCCGGTTTGCCCACCAGATAGACGTCGCGGAAGATGCCCGCCATCCACCACATGTCCTGATCTTCGATATAGGTGGAGTCGGCCCACTGCATCACCCGTACCGAGAGCAGGTTCTCGCCGGTGTGGGCGTAGGCGCTGATATCGAACTCGGCGGTGAGGCGGCTCCCCTTGCTGAAGCCCACATAGTGGCCGTTCACATAGACCTCGAAGTAGGTCTCCACACCGTCAAACTTGATGATCACCTGCTCGCCGTCCCAGGCCGGGCTCAGCACGAAGCTGCGCTGATAGGCGCCGGTGGGGTTGTTGCTCGGCACGAAGGGCACGTCTATGGGAAAGGGAAAGCCCTCATCCGTGTATTGCAGGTTGCCGTGCCCTTCCATCTGCCACATGTTGGGCACTGTGATCTGGCCCCACTCGCTCATGGGGCTGTGATAGAAGGCCTCCGGCACCTGCAATGGGTGCTCGAAGTAATTGAACTGCCACTGGCCGCTCAAGGAGAGAAAGCGGCGGCTCAGCTCGCGCTGCATGGTGGCCGCCAGCGCGTGGTCGGCATAAGAGAAGAAGTAGGCGCGCGGGGCCAGCCTGTTTTCACCAACGAATTGAACGTTTTCCCAGTTATTCACATGTCCTCCCGGAACAAGGCAACTTTGACTGGGTAAACTCTAGATAAACATTTACTAAATATCAGGTAATGATCGGTAAAGTTTTAACCCCATCACACAAGATGGCTGGATTTGTGAGCGAGATCGGAAGCCGGAACTAAAGGAGGGGTTTGTCTGCCTAGGTGGCATGGATGTTGATGCCCATAAGAGAGGGAATAACAATATCGTTATATAACAATACATTAAGTATTTATTAAGAGTGGGAATGTCTATCCGGGATAAAGAGAGTCGCCGCACCATGTCAGAATGGTGCGGCTAAAAACCAATGAGTTTTACTAAAACTACCGAGTGGTGCCACGCAGGGTCAGTCGGCTGGGAACCAGTACCCGCAGCGGGACCTCACGTTCGTCGCGAAGCCGTTCTACCAGCAGATTGACCCCCTGGGAACCCATCAACTCGGAGTGGATCCGCACGGTGGAAAGCGGCGGGAAGGTAAACTTGGCAGTCGGAATATCGTTGACGCTGATGAGCTCGATCTGCTGGGGAATGGCCAACCCCTTCTCGTGGATGGCTCGCAGCACACCGATGGCGATGGAGTCGGAGGCAACAAACAAGGCCTTGGGCCAATCCCCCGCCAACATCTCCTTCGCCAACCGATAGCCGGAGGCACTGGAGAAGTCCCCGCGATAGAGATCATTCTCCTGCACCACTCCCAGCCGCTGACCGTAGTCGAGGAAGGCCAGCTCACGCAGATCCGGCGCCTCATCCTGACCACCTATGTAACCGATGCGGCCGTGTCCCTGGGCAATGAAGAAATCCACCACCTGCTGGCTGATCAGCGCCAGATCCACGTCCACCGAGTCGAACTCCCCCTGGGAGCGACAGTCCACGAACACCAGCTGGGCAGAGAGGGAATAGAGTGCGGCAAGCCGCTCAGGTGGCAGATGGCCGATAACCAGAATACCGTCGACGGCGGAGAGCTCACGCCCCTCAGCACCGTTGTAAAAATGGGTAAGCTCGATATTGAGGCGGGCACACTGGGTCTCGATGCCATAGCGAATGGCGAGATAGTAGGGGTCGTTGACCTCGGTGCTCTGCGGGTAGGCATAGACCGCCAGAAAGTGCAGCTTGCTCTTGTGCACCCCTTTGCGAGCCGTGCTGGTCTTGTATTCCAGCCGCTCGGCGATCTCGAAGATCTTCTGCCTGGTCTCTTCCTTGACGCTCAGCGTCGGGTCTTCATTGAGCACCCGTGACACAGTCGCCTGGGAAACCCCCGCCTCCTGCGCAATTTCCTTCAACGTGGCCATGCATACTCCTCTGGCGATGACTCCCGACAATACCAGACCAAGAGTAACGGGCAACGTGCTGACATCCCAGCATTTTTACTAAAAGAAACCCATGGTGGGAGGAAAAATTCCAAAGCAAAAAGGCCTCCCGAATGGGAGGCCTCTTCTAAATAGGAGCCTGACAGTGTCCTACTCTCGCATGGCGAATGCCACACTACCATCGGCGCTACCGCGTTTCACTTCTGAGTTCGGCATGGGATCAGGTGGTTCCACGGCGCTATTGCCGTCAGGCAAAAAGCGTTAAAACTAACTTAAAACTGGTGCTGATACCCAGAGTCGAACTGGGGACCTCATCCTTACCAAGGATGCGCTCTACCAACTGAGCCATATCAGCACACTAACCGGTAAAGACCACACTGCGTGCGTTATCTAAA
>NZ_CDDA01000008.1:0-51045 GCF_000819745.1 Aeromonas bestiarum
AATTGGGACATAGCCTTTTTGTATTGGGTGTTTTTCAGGCCGGGCGGGTTCAACCCTTGATGAGGTCGAGCACCACCTGATGGTGGTCGCTGGTCTTGAACTTGTCGAAGCGGTGGGCGACCTTGCCCTCTTCATCGATGAGGAAGCTCAGCCGGTGAATGCCGTCATACTCCTTGCCCATGAACTTCTTCGGGCCCCAGACGCCAAAGGCATCGGCCACCGCGTGATCTTCATCGGCCAGCAGGCGGAAATTGAGGCTGTCGCGCTCCTCGAACTTCTTCAGGCGCTTGGCCGGATCCGGGCTGATGCCGAGCACCACCACGTTGAGGGCCGCCAACTCGCTATTGACGTCACGCAGACCACAGGCCTGCGTGGTGCAGCCCGGGGTCATCGCCTTGGGGTAGAAATAGATGAGCACCTTCTTGCCGCGCAGATCGGCAAGACGAACCGGGTTGCCGTCCTGATCGGGCAGGGAAAAGTCGGGGGCCTGGGTACCAGCCTGTAGTGGTTGCATGGGGTCTCCGAACGCCGTCAGGCGTGTTTGTTGTTGACGATGAATTCGAACGATTCTGCGCCCAGTTCGCGACAGAATCCGGCGAAGGCCGTTTCCGAGCCGGCAGTCTCTCCCTGCTTGGCCAGATTGAGCTGAAAGCTCGCCTTGAGCAGGTTGAAGGGTTGCTGCTCAAGGGTAATGGTCTGCATGGCCTGGATGTCCCAGCCGTGGTCGCTGAAGAACTGGGTACACTGGCTTACGATGCCGGGCTGGTCACGGATCAGGATCTCGGCATTGGCGCTGATGTCGTACTGCAGCGAGTGGTGGCGCTCGGTGCGTTTCATCATGGTGATGAGATCCCACTCCTGACTGCGCAGGGGCAGGCTTATCTCGAGTTGCATCAGGCTGTTCCAGTCCCCGGACAGCAGCATGATGAAGGTGAATTCATTACCGAAGATACCAAGACGGCTGTCGACAATGTTGCAACCACAGCCACTGACGTGGCGGGTGACCTCATTGACTATGCCAGGCCTGTCCGTGCCTATGGCCGTTACGACCAGGTAGTGAGTCATAAATCTTCTCTCGTCCATTAGCTTGTTGCGAATGTGAGCGCAGTGGGCGTCGCCCTGACCGGGTGGCCGGCCTTGGGCCATTCCCTGCGCTGGTACATGGCAACCTTGTAAGAATGCCGTGGCCGCGAGCCTTGTCTCGAGTCGAGAAGACCCGGGATTGGCGCAGGCCGTCGCGCTCGCGCACCGCTTTTTGTGCAGAATGGTATCACGGCTTGCCCCCTGCCTCCCTTGTTTTTCCAAGGGGGCAGCTTTACCATAACGCCCCTGAAAATCGGGAGAAATATCCATGTTACGCGGTAGTATCGTTGCCCTCGTTACCCCCATGCTGGCTTCAGGCGAAGTCGATTGGACCAGTCTGGCCGCCTTGGTCGATTATCATGTCAGCGCAGGCACCACCGCCATAGTTGCGGTTGGCACCACGGGGGAATCGGTGACCCTGAGCGAGCAGGAGCACATAGCCGTCGTGGAAAAAACCGTGGAACTGGCCGCCGGACGCATTCCCGTCATCGCCGGTTGCGGTTCCAACAATACCGCCCATGCCATCGCCCTGGCCAAACGATTCGCCGAAACGGGCGTGGTGGCGGGTCTCTCGGTTACCCCTTATTACAACAAACCCACCCAAGAAGGCCTCTATCGTCACTATTGTGCGATCGCCGAGGCTAGTGGTCTGCCCCAAATTCTTTATAATGTGCCCGGTCGCACCTGTTGCGATCTCAAACCGGAGACGGTAGCCCGACTGGCCAGGGTGCCCGGCATCATAGGTCTGAAAGAGGCCACCGGGGATCTGAGCCGTACTCCGCTGCTGCGTGAGCTGTGCGGAGCGGAATTCGCGCTTTATAGTGGCGATGATGCCAGTGGATGTGATTTTATGCTGCAAGGTGGCGACGGAGTCATTTCGGTCACCACCAATATTGCAGCGGCCCAGATGGCCGACATGTGTCGTGCAGCGCTGGCCGGTGATGCCGGTCTGGCCCATGACATCAACAATCGATTGATGCCGTTGCATCAGACTCTGTTCTGCGAACCGAGTCCCATCCCGGTGAAGTGGGCTTGTGCCCGACTGGGATTGATGGCGACGGCGACCTTGCGTCTGCCGCTCACCGACCTCACCCCCGAGGGCGAACAAGCGATGACGCGAGCACTGACCACTGCGGAGTTGATGGCGAGTGTTTAAAGCAAATGGAAAGGGAAATGCAGTGCGCCTGGTGCTGAGTGTGGCGACCGTTGCCGTGCTGGCAGCCTGTAGCTCACCCCAAGAGCGCAAGATGGCCAACCGTGGTTTCGAGTACGAGGATGCCCGCCTTGAAGGCCGCGCGTTCCTGGTGCCGGCCGGGTTGAGTACCCCCGCCTTTAACAGCAGCTTCGACATCCCGGCGCTGCCCGAGAGCAGCCGCGAAGGTGCCCTCGGCGCCAAGATTGACGTGCGCCCGCCCGCCCAGCTGCTGACCGTGGTACCGGGCAGCCAGGTGGTGCCCAATGCCAGCGAGCCCACAGTGGCCTTCTATGCCCTGAGCACCTCCCAGAGCGTGGAGCGCGATACCTGGGCCTTCCTGATGAACTTCCTGGCCCAGTACAAGGTGACCACGGAGAAGCTGGATCAGCAGGCCGGCGTGTTGCAGACCGGCTGGTTTGACAACACCAAGGCCCTCGATGGCTGGAGCGAAGAGGATGACGACTTCAACATCCGTCAGCGTTACCAGTTCACCCTGCGCAACGATGTCCAGCGTCACGCGGTCAACATGTCGGTGCGGGTGCTGGATCACGAAGAGACCATAGACGGCGAGACCAGCACTGTGCTGACGCCGGCCGATGCCCAGCGCTACGCCACTCGCGCCCTGAACCAGTTCTCCCTCTATTACGACAAGCAGCTCAAGTCCCGCGAACAGCACAAGGCCAACGATGGCATGGGGCTGGAGCTGGGGCTGGACAACAACGAGCTGAGTGCCTGGATTGCCGACGGTTCCTTTGATCAGGTGTGGCGTCGCCTCAACCAGGTGCTGCCTGGCTATGGTTTCACCATCAAGGATACCCAGCAGTCTCTGGGCTGGATCGACGTCGAATACGACGAGCCGGGCAGCGACTTCTGGAAGGCCAAGGGCAGCGAGCCGTTCAAACTGGAAGAGGACAAGTATCGCTTCCAGCTTGGCGAGATGGCTGGGGGCAAGACCTCCATCACACTGTTCGACAAGGACAAGAAGCCAGTGTCGTCCGGTGTCATCTCCCAGATGTACATCAGCCTGTCCGAGGCATTCGCCAAGGGCCTGGCTGACCAGGCAGCAAAAACAGAATAGAAACAGGGGCCTAGTGCCCCTGTTTTGTTAGGTTAATCCCCCTGTAAATACAGGGTCTGATGCGCTTGATATGTTAACCCCCAGAAACAGGGGCCCTGTGCTCCCGTTTTATTCCTCCCACAAACAGGAAGTGTTATTAGCCATGAGTCTTGCAGATCAAGTATTGGCGGTGAATGACGATTTGCCGATCCGTACCGATAAACCTGTCCATTCCGGCAAAGTGCGCAGCGTCTACTGGTTGACCCCCGCAGACAGTGCCCGGCTCATCAAGGAGAAAGGCTATGATGTGCCAGCCGATGCGCCGCTTGCCCTCATGGTGATCAGCGACCGCATCTCTGCCTTCGACTGCATCTGGCAAGGTGTGGACGGGCTGAACGGTGTACCTGGCAAGGGGGCGGCACTCAACGCCATCTCCAGCCACTGGTTCAAGCTGTTCAAGGAGAAGGGACTGGCCGACAGCCACATCCTGGATATCCCGCACCCCTTCGTCTGGATCGTGCAAAAAGCCCGCCCCGTGATGATCGAGGCGATCGCCCGCCAGTACATCACAGGCTCCATGTGGCGTGCCTACAAGGATGGCGAACGCGAGTTCTGCGGCATCACCTTGCCGGAAGGCCTGAAGAAGGATCAGAAGCTGCCGGAAATCCTCATCACTCCCTCCACCAAGGGTGTGCTGACAGGGCTGGATGGCGTGCCTGAGGCCGATGACGTCAACGTCTCCCGCGCCGATATAGAGCGCCACTACCAGGGCTTCAACTTCAGCAAGCTGGCCGATATCGACCGCTACGAAGTGCTGCTCAAGGAAGGCTTCAACGTCATCAGTGATGCCCTGGCCGAGCTGGATCAGATCTTCGTCGATACCAAGTTCGAGTTTGGCTATGTCCAGGACGCGGCTGGCAACGAGAAGCTCATCTATATGGATGAAGTGGGTACCCCCGACAGCTCCCGCATCTGGGATGGCGCCGCCCTGCGCGACGGCCAGATCGTCGAGAAGTCGAAAGAGGGTTTCCGTCAGTGGCTGCTGAACCACTTCCCGGATCCGGATATCCTGCTCAACAAGCACCGCATGCCGGAACGCTTCGCCCTGGCCCGTGACAACAAGTTGCCGACCGAGGTGATGATGGATATCTCCAACACCTATGTGGGGATCGCCGAGAAGATCATCGGTCAGCCGCTGGTGCGCAGTGCCAATCCCAAGCAGGAGATCATCGAGGTGCTGCGCGAGCAGTACGGTCTGATCGACTAAGGCTCGCCGCTTTTTTTTGTCGCCGGGAAACAAACGTTTGCTGGTGGCGAAAGGAACAGCCGACAAACAGACGGGCCCCAGTGCGGGGCCCGTTTTTATTGGTTTTTCAACTGTTTGGCAAGGCGTCAGCCATTGACCCTGAACACCTGGCCGGTCTGCACGCCGAGCACGGATTTCTGGTAGGCCTGGGCCACCCGGGCGGCCGGCACCGGCACGAAGCCCGGGAAGAAGGCGGCGTATTTGTCCATCGACTCGGTCAGCACGGTCGGGCTCACCACGTTGATGCGCAGCCCCTTGGGCAGTTCGCAGGCTGCCGCCTTGACGAAGTGCTCTATGGCGCCGTTGATGGTGGTCGCACTGGCCCCCCAGTTGATGGGCTCCTCGCTCAGAATGCCGCTGATCAGGGTGATGGAGCCCTTGTCATTCAGGTGGGGGATGGCGGCACGGGTCAGATTGATCTGGCCCATCAGCTTGCTCTCTATCCCCACTTGCCACTGCTCGTCCGTCATCTCGGTCAGGCCGTTGAAGGCCACGCTGCCGCTGGCCACCACCAGTGCATCGAACGTCCCCAGCTTGGCAAACAGTGCCTTGATGGAGGCGGGGTCACGCATGTCGACAGTGGCATCACCACGACTGTGACCGACCCGGATCACCTGGTGGTCTTTGGCAAGCAACTCGCTGACGGCCGAGCCGACGGTGCCGGAGGCACCCACAATCACAATCTTCATCTGTTTCACTCCTGGTTGGGATGTGTTGATTCTAGCGCGATAAAAAGAGAGAAAAAGCGCGTAAAATAAACGCATTGTTTCCATATTGGAGCTAATGATGGATGTCTCCCATCTGACCAGTTTTTACGAGGTGGTGCAGCGGGGCAGTTTTTCCGCCGCCGCCGATGCCCTGGGTGTGAGCAAGGGGATGCTGAGCCGCCATGTCAGCGCCCTGGAAGCCGCCCTCAATGCCCAGCTGTTGCAGCGCACCACCCGCCGCCTCAGCCTGACCGAGGCGGGCAAGACCCTCTACTTGCAGGCGGGGCAGATCTTCGCACTGGCCCGCCAGGCGGAGCAGGACATACAGGCGCTGACCGAGGAGGACAGTGGCCGGCTGCGCTTCACCTGCCCGGTCAGCACGGGGGATCGCATGGTGAGCGAGCTGCTCGGCCGCTTTGCCGAGCTCTGCCCGGGAGTGCAGGTCGAGCTCAACTTTACCAACGCCATGGTCGACATGAGTCAGGGAGAGCACGACATAGCGCTGCGCGCCATGAGCAGCATACCCGACAACCTGGTGGCGCTGCCGCTCGGTCAGCTCAAGGACGTGGTGGTGGTCAGTCCCGCCCTGCTGGCGCGGGAAGGCCTCCCCGCCATGCCCTATGAACTGAGCGGCCGCCCCTGCCTGTTGCAGGGCCACAACCCGGCCTGGGAGCAGTGGCACTTTCGCAAGGGAGAGGAGGAGGCTCACATTCTGGTGCAGGGCAAGGTGCGGGCCAATCACTACAGTACCGTACTGCAACTGGCCCGCGCGGGCATGGGGTACGCCAAGTGTCCGCTGATGCTGGTGGAGCCCTGGCTGGCGAGCGGCGAGCTGGTGGCCGTGCTGGATCAGTGGCAGACAGGTCTGCACCCGCTGCACGTGCTGCATGCCCAGCAGCGGCGGGTTCCGCGCAAGATCCGGCTGTTCAAGCAGGTGCTGGCCCAGTGGTTTGCCGAGCGGCCCCACTACCTGTTGTGAGGGCTCTGCGCCGTTATTTTTCTGTCATCTTCGGCTGTTACCCTGCGCCCATCACAGCGATCAGGAAGATGAGCGAGCATGAAGGGTTATCAGGGTTGGGTTGGATTGACGCTGCTGTGCGCGGCGACGGGCATGAGTACGGCGCAGGCCGAGGTCGAGGTGGCGGTGCCAACGGATTTCCAGATCCTGGCGGTGAGCAGTGGCAAGTTGCAGGATGAGCAGCACGCCACCCTGGCGGACGGAGAGCAGCAACTGCTGGTGCGCTATGAGGGGGTGATCCCGAGCCGCAATAGCAGCGAAAATGATCGGCAGGTGCGATCCGAGCCGCAGGTGCTGCGCTATCAGGCCAGTCAACAGCGCCTGCAACTGGTGGCCAGCGTACCGGCCACTGAAAAGGGAATGCAGCTTTATGCCAGGGCCCCCGTGGTGGCGTTGCAGGCAGATGGCCGGACGCTCTCCATCCAGCAGGATGCGCTGGTGACCAGCGGCATGCTGCTCGGCATGGACTGGCGTGCCCGGCTCGATGAGTACAATCGCGGCGCCGGCAAGGCGGCGCTGACGACAGCCGCCGTGGCCACCACTGCAACCGCAGGCGCCACGGCTCCCGCCTTGGCTACCCGCGAGCTGGAAGGGCAGTTGCAGCAGCTGTTCCTCAAAGCGGATCCCGATCTTCGCAAGCGCTTCATCGGCTGGGCCGTGCCGCGACTTTAAGTTTGCGGCCCGTTGCAGTAACGTGGGGGCTCTCTTCGTGCATTGCGCCCACCTTATCCAACGAGGTCTTCATGTTTGAATTGCACACTCGCCTGCAGGCGGATACCCAGTTGCTCGGGGATCTGCCGCTTTGTCGTGTCCTGCTTGCCAAAGACAGCCAGTATCCCTGGCTCATCCTGGTGCCACGGGTCGCCAACTTGTGGGAGATTCACCATCTGGCACCCGAGCAGCAGCAACAGCTGATGCAGGAGTCCTGCGCCCTGGCCACCCTGATGGAGCAGGCGCTGCGGCCGGACAAGATCAACGTGGCGGCGCTCGGCAATCTGGTGCCGCAACTGCATTTGCATCATGTCGCCCGTTTTACCACGGATCGGGCATGGCCAGGTCCCATCTGGGGAGCGCATCCCTCCTTGCCTCATGACGAGGCCAGCTTGCAGCAGGAGGCCGCCGGCTGGCGCCTCAAGCTCAGTCATCTGGCCGGTTTCATTCCGCTTGCCGCTGATAATTGAGTCAAGTGAGAGGCGGCTCGCTATTTCGAAGCCCAAGCCGCGCTATCTGTTAGAGTTATGGTATAGATAAGCCCATTTTCGATGTTCAGGAAGGTCCCATGATAGTGACAAGAGCCGACAACGATGCCGTATTGACCACAGAGGATGTGCTGCTGAGTCTGTGTCATTCGGTTACGGACGTATTGAGTGCGGCGACCCAGAGTCAGGTGCGTTTCTCCGGCATGGTGCAGCGGATCAGCAAGACCTGCCTCAAGCCGGATATCGGCTGTTTCGTGCTGTTTGATGGCGGCTTCTCCGGCCTGGTGGTGATCAACTTCTCCGCCTCTGCGGCCATGGAGCTCTATGAGAGCTACATGCTCAGCATGGGCCTCTCCAAGGAAGATCTCGCCATCTCCCATACCTCGGACGAGGTGAGCAACGTCATGGGCGAGCTGATGAACCAGATAGTCGGCAGCTTCACCGTCAAGGTAGGCCGGGATCTGCAGACTCACATCACCCAGAACCAGCCAAAGATGCTGGCGCTGAACAAGCAGGTGATGCTGAGCGTCGATACCAACCTCGACAACCCGGAAGCGCGCCGGGTCACCTTCTTCACCGCTCGCAACAACATCTTCTATCTGGAGCTGGCGATGGACAGGACAGAGTTCATCCGCATTCACAACGATGGCATGGATGAGGAGGAGCTGGATCCGGATGCCCTGATCGCCCAGACCAAGCTGGCGGCCGCCAAGCCGGCCCCGGTGGCCGCGCCGGTCGCCAACGAGCATGACGATTTGCTCGACTCGCTCGGTATCTGACGTCAGCCCAACGCTGAAGATGCCAAGGCCACCCATGGGGTGGCCTTGTTGTTTGTTGCCGGGGGCGTGCTTAGAAGTTGTAGAGCAGGCCGGTACTGACGCGGCTGGACTGGCTGTCGTAGAAGCCGATGTCGGAGTTGGCCCTGGAGTAGGCCGCAGTGAAGGTGGCGGCGAGGGCATCGACGCCGAACAGCTTGTGCCAGAAGAAGGTGCCGTTGATGGCAAACTCGTCCGCATCGGCACTTTGGCCGAAGAGGGGGTTTGCCTCGTCATACTTGCGCTTGCCGGCATAGAGGTTGCTGACGATGGACCACTGGGGACCGCGTTGGGCGTAGGTCAGCTTCAGACCCGTGTTCTTGAAGCTCTCGGCGCTGCCGTCGAGGCGGGCTTCCTTGTATACGATGGCGGGCTCCAGCAACTGGTTGCCGCCAAAGTGCCACTGGTAGGAGAGCTCCATGTCGTGCATCTTGCCGTTGCGATCCAGCATATCGGCGTAGTGGGTGCCGTGGCTCTGGTCATACTGCTGGCCGCTGCGCTCCTCATCCATGTCCACTTCCCGGGTGGTCAGGGTGCCGTAGAAGTTGCTGCCCCAGATCTTGTCCCAGGCAAAACGGACTCCTTTTGACTTCACATCGGTCGAGCTGCGATCCACCCCGGTGGCGAAGGGATCGCTCCACAGTTCGACCGGCATGACGTTGAACACCAGCGAGGTGGCGACTATGCCCTTGTCACCCATCTCCTGACGCAGGCCGAGCTGCTGGGTGAAGTCGAAGCGTACCGCATCCTGGATCAGGTTGCCGAGGAAGATCTGGGTACGGGTATCGGCGAAGGTGTAGCGGATGTCGGCGTTGAGC
Source organism: Aeromonas bestiarum (assembly GCF_000819745.1). GTDB lineage: Bacteria > Pseudomonadota > Gammaproteobacteria > Enterobacterales > Aeromonadaceae > Aeromonas > Aeromonas bestiarum. The sequence goes on from NZ_CDDA01000008.1 coordinate 9,199, forward strand.
AGCGGCGTCAGGCCGCTCTCGCTGTCGGGGGCGCCGAGGTCATCGATGCGACTGTGGTTGTCATCGCCGGCATAGAAGTTGGACTTGTAGCTGACGGCGTTGACCCCGCCCAGCAGAAAACCGGACCAGCCGGACTGCTTGGGGATCTCGCCCAGATCGGCGTGGGCGGCATTGGCTGCCAGCAGACCAAGACTCAGCAGGGTGAGATTGCGCATCGATGAGACTCCTGAAATATCAGATGGTTGAATTGAACAGCCGGACATTATAGCCAGCCAGTCTTAACTCGGGCTGACCGAATTGACTCCGGCATGCTACCCCAGTGCAAGGAGGAGGTTAATCGATAATTTATCGTGCGACGGCACAAGAGTTCGGCGCGCCGTGCTGGTATTCTGTTCGGCGAATATGGGGGAGAAAACAACAAGATGAAACAAATCAAATCCTGGGCGCAATATTACGTCGACCTGATGACCAAGCTGGGGCTGGTGCGCTTCAGCATGTTCCTGGCCACCGCCATCATAGTGCTGGCCGTCTCCATCCAGATGGGGGTCACCCTGTTTCTGCGCGGCACAGTGGACGTTGTCGATCTGGTGCGCTCTGTCTTCTTCGGCCTGCTGGTCACCCCCTGGGCCGTCTATTTTCTCTCCATCGTAGTGGATCAGCTGGAGGATTCCCGCCAGCGGCTGACCCGCATGGTGCGCAAGCTGCAAGACATGCGCGAGCGGGATCTGGAGCTCAACAGCCAGTTGCAGGAGAACATCAGCCGCCTCAACGCCCAGATCGCCGAGACAAACCGGGCCGAGACCCTGCGCCAGCAGGCGATCGAGGATCTGGAGAACGAGGTGTTCCAGCGCGAGAAGGCCCAGCTGCATCTGGGTGAGCGCACCGCCTTGCTGCGCTCCTTCATCGACTGCTCCCCTGATCTGGTTTACTACCGCAACGAAGACGAGCAGTTCTCCGGCTGCAACCGCGCCATGGAGGAGCTCACCGGCAAGGTGGAGGCCGAACTCATCGGGCTGACCCCGTTCGACGTCTACAAGCAGGAGATAGCGAACAAGGTGGTGGAGACCGACAAGCAGGTCTTCGCCAGCAACGAGCCGCTCACCTATGAGCAGTGGCTGGAGTACCCCGACGGTCGCAAGGCCTACTTCGAGCTGCGCAAGGTGCCCTTCTTCGATCGCTTCGGCAAGCGGCTCGGCCTGCTCGGTTTCGGCCGCGACATCACGGAGCGCAAGCAGTATCAGGACAAGCTGGAGAAGGCGAGCCGCGACAAGACCACCTTCATCTCCACCATCAGCCATGAGCTGCGCACCCCGCTCAACGGCATAGTGGGGCTGAGCCGGATGCTGATGGATACACCGCTCGATCCCAAGCAGCATCAGCAGCTCAAGACCATCCACCTGAGTGCTGTGACGCTCGGCAACATCTTCAACGACATCATAGATCTGGACAAACTCGACCGGCGCCGGCTGGAAATAGCGCCGACCCCCATCGACCTGCCCGCCTTCCTCGACGAGCTGGAGACGCTGTCGCGCATCCAGGCGGAGCAGAAGGGGCTCTATCTGCATTTCGACCGGGACGGCGACATGCCGCAATTCGTGATGGCCGATGGCACCCGGCTGCGCCAGGTGTTGTGGAACCTGGTGGGCAATGCGGTCAAGTTTACCGATGAGGGCGGGGTGACGGTACGTTGCCTCTCCCACGCGGCCGATGAGCCGGGCAAGCTGGCCCTGCACTTCGAGGTGGAGGATACCGGCGTCGGCATTCCTCGCGCCCAGCAGGAGAAGATCTTCGCCATGTACTATCAGGTGCAGGGCAAGAAGCACGCCACCGGCACCGGCATAGGGCTGGCGGTCTCCCGTCAGCTGGTACAGGCCATGGGCGGCCAGCTCTACGTGGACAGCGACCCGGGTGAGGGCTCCTGCTTCACCGCCGAGCTGGAGGTGGACTGCGTCGAGCCTCAGGCCGCCGATGCCGAGCCCGAGATGCCCTCCCTGGATATCCTGCTGGTGGAGGACGTTGAGCTGAACGTGACGGTGGCCTGCGCCCTGCTCAACAAGCTCGGTCATCAGGTGCAGGTGGCACGGGACGGTGCCCAGGCGCTGGCCATGGCCAATCCCGATGACTTTGACTTGATCCTGCTGGATATCCAGCTGCCGGACATGACCGGCTTCGACGTGGCGGCCCAGCTGCTTGAGCGCTACGGCGACAGTTTGCCGCCCATGGTGGCGCTCACCGCCAACGCCACCGGCGATCGCCAGTACTATCGGGATCACGGCATGCAGGATGTGATCAACAAGCCGCTCGGCTCCAGGGCTGTGCGGGAGGTGATTGGTCACCTGTTTGCAGATCTCGCCGACGATGAGGCGGATGAGCAGGCCGATGCGGGCAGCCAGGATGAGCTGCTGGACTTGCCCTTCCTCACCGACTACGCCGATACGGTGGGCAAGCCGGTGCTGCTCTCCAGCGTCGATCTGTTCGAGAAGATGATGCCGGACTACATGGCTGTGCTCGACTCCAACATGATCGCCCGCGATCAGGCTGGCGTGGTGGAGGAGGCACACAAGATCAAGGGGGCGGCCGGCTCCATCGGTCTGCGCCGGCTGCAGCAGCTGGCCCAGCTGATCCAGAGCCCGGATCACCCCGCCTGGTGGGAGAACGTGGAGGACTGGATAGAGTCGCTGCGCCGCGAGTGTCCGGGTGATATCGCCAGGTTGAAACGCTGGCTGCTCTCATAGACGCGAGTCGCAGGCAAGGAGCCGCAACATGTATAGCCGTTTGATTACCCCTGGGCGCATCCATCGCTGGGGCGACGAAGATCTGCTGGAGGCGACCGAGCTGGATCGCGCTCGCATAGTGCAGGCCGCGCCGGTGCGCCGACTGCAGCAGAAGACCCAGGTCTTTCCGCTGGATGTGAAGGCCTCGGTACGCAGCCGTCTCACCCATTCGCTGGAGGTGCAGGAGACCGGCCGCCAGATCAGCCGCCGCGTTCTGGCAGCGCTGCCGGCGGGCTCGGTGTGCGAGGGGGCTTTCATCAATCTGGTGGAGATGTCCTGTCTCTTGCACGATGTCGGCAACCCGCCGTTCGGCCACTTTGGCGAGCAGGTGATGAGCCAGTGGCTGGCACAAGAGCTGGATAATCTCTTTGCCAGCGCCCATGACCAGCTCCCCAGCTCGCAGTGGGCCGAGCTGCGCCAGGACTTGCTGGTGTTCGACGGCAACGCCCAGAGCCTGCGGCTGGTGCACAGCCTGCACGAGCTGAATCTGACCCTGGGGCAGCTGGCCGCCCTGTGCAAGTATCCGCAGCAGCCCTTGCACTACAGTCAGCATCATGGCTGGGCCAGCAAGCGTGGCATCTTCTTCAGTGAACAACCCCTCTACCGTTCCCTGAGCCAGAGCCTGGGACTGGCGCCCGGTTGCCGCCACCCGCTGGTCTACATCATGGAGGCGGCCGACGACATCTCCTACTGCATCGCCGATCTCGAAGATGCGGTGGACAGGCGCATTCTCAGCCTGAGCGAGCTGCAACAGGCGCTGCGTCTGGCTGATGAGGGCGCCTACATGGCGGGCTTGCTGGCGGATGCCACCGCCTCTGACAGAGGCTTCTTCCCCCATTTTCGCCAGCAGCTGACCCGGGATCTGATCGCGCTGGCCGCCCACACCTATGTGAGCGAGCACGACATCATACTGAGTGGCGCCTATCCCCAGGCGTTGCTGCACGGTCAGGCGCCGGCGGCGCAGGTGCTCGACACCCTCAAACAGGTGGCTCGCGAGCAGGTGTTCATGCGGCCCGAGGTGGAGGCGCTGGAGCTGGAAGGCTATGCCGCCCTGCGTGGCGTGCTCTCCACCTATGCCTGCCTGCTGGCGCTGCCTGCCAGCCAGTTCGAGCGACTGCTGGCGGGGCAGGGGGGCAGCGAGCTGTTCTTCGCCCGCCGCCTGTTTCACCGCCTGTCGGCCCGCCACCTCAAAGCCTACCGGCTGGCGGTGGCCAACCGGGATCCCCGTTTCGACAAGGGTACCGAACAGGAGTGGTACTACCGGGTGCGGCTGCTGCTCGACTATGTGAGCGGCATGACGGATACCTATGCGCTGGAAGAGTTCCGCCTCTTGTCCGGGATCTGACTCGCGCCAGGCAAATCCTGTGCGCTCCGTCCGGGAGCGGATGTGTGCGGCTGACGGGCGAGAGACTTGTGTCTCGTCTGGATATTGATAGATGGCTCACTCCCCATATGGGGGGTGAGGTTCTTGTATAAAATTCGGTCTTTTTTTAGACTGTGGCAACTTGTTCAACTTTCACTCGGTAAGGAGACGGATATGCAACATTCAATGCTAAACGTTGCGTTCGACCGCTGCATCAGCAGCGCGAAGACTCGTGCTCTTTTTCTGCCGCGTGGAGGAAACAGGTAACACCTGCTTTTTCATCACCCGCGGTTGTCCCGCAGGGTGATGCCCCCTCTCCGGGAGAACCGCACGTTCAACTGGAGAATATCATGTCTATCGAACTGACCCTGCTGCGCACCGTCGAATCCCTGGTTCAGAAGCGGATCACCCGGCTGGAACGCCGCACCAGTTACCTGCACCTCTCGCCCGCCTTGCTGAAAGACATAGGTCTGGAAGGGCAAAATGTGCAGATCGCCCACATCCGTGAGCGGGAATATCAAACCGGCTTCCGGCTTGGGAATCGAATAACCTGATGATGTGGGGCCTGGCCCCCTTCTTGCAGGAAAATGGCAGGCTCAGGCCTGCCATTTTTCGTATCCGGTTGAGTTTGGTTACGAATTTTCATTCGCACATTTTGCCAAAATCTCTATCATCGCTCTCCGATCTGTTCAGGAGTTGTCCATGTTGCGTCTTTGTTATCGCGCCTTCCTGTTGTGCTGGCTTGCCTGCTGGAGCCTTGTCGCCGCGGCAGAAACCGGTCTGGACAAGGATCGACTGGGGCTGTCCGAGCGGCTGTGGCTCGCCTCGCGCAGCGACCTGGTGGTCGGCATGCCCTCGGTGGCCTGGCCCCCCTATGTCTATGCGAATAGCCGGGGTGGTTTCAGCGGCCCGCTCGACGATTTTGCCTCCCTGGTCGCGAGCCGGCTGGGACTGACCCTGCGCTACAAGACCTATCCCTACTATGCCGGAGCCCAGCAGGCCCTGCTCGATGGCGAGGTCGACATGCTGATCGGCGTGACCCCCAGCCACTCCCGGCAGCAACAGATGCGTTTTACCTCGGACCTCATGGGGCTGCCCCGTGGCATTCTGCTGGCGAAGGGGGATGACCAGCTGACACTGCCGGCGGCCCGTCAACTGCGCTGGGTGTGTGAACACGGTTTCAGCTCCTGTGAGGAACTGGAGCAGCTTGGCATGGCGCACCTGGTGGAGGCCGACAGCAGCGACGAGGCTGTCTTCATGGTGAAGAAAGGTCTGGCGGATGCCTATCTGGCGGATCTGCCAGCCCTGGTGCGCTTGCAGCGCCTGCAACAGCAGGCCGGGCTCAAGGTGATCACCCCTGAGTGGGTGACCGATACCTCGCTGGCCATGGCGGTAGGCCCGAACAATCAGGGTCTGCTGGGCCTGCTGGAGCTGGCCCTCAACGATATCCCTCTCGATGAGCGACGCCGCATTCTGGAGACTGGCGGCATAGTCGACTACGAACTGGCCAACGGCCCCCGTCAGATAGTGTTCAACCAGAGCGAGCTGGAGTGGCTGGCGCAGCACCCGACCCTGAAATTCGGCGTCGCCCCCGACTGGCCGGCGGTGAGCGAGATCGACGGCAATGGCCAGCTCAAGGGGTTCCTCGCCGATCTGCTCAAGCTGCTCAGCATGCGCTCCGGCCTCAAATTCACCCTGGTGCCGACCAGCAGCTGGGCCGAGACTCAGGCGCTGTTCAAGGCGCGCAAGCTGGATCTCATCCCGGCCATTACCCCCACAGCCGAGCGGCGCCAGTACAGCCTGTTTACCCCGGATTACGCCTTCATTCACAGGGTGATCGCCGCCAGGCAGGGGGGCAAGGAGCTGGAAAACCTCAACGCACTCAAGGGCCACAAGGTAGGCATAGTCGGTGGTTCGGTCGAGGAGCTGATACTTGAGGAGGTGGGGGCCTATCCGGTGACGGTCAGCAGCGACACCAGGCTGCTACCCCTGCTCGATCAGCATGAGGTCGACTATGTGCTGATGAGCATGACGACCCTGGAACAGGCGCTGCAGAAGGGGTTCAACAATCGCTATCAGGTGGTCTTCTCCGGCAACGAGCTGCGGGTGCCTGTCGCCATGGCGGTGCACCAGCAAGATCCCATGCTGCAGCAGATACTGACCAAGGTGCTGATCTCCATCCGGCCGGAGGAACTGGCCAAGCTGGAGCACAAATGGCTCTCCTTGAGCATACAGACCGGCATCAATCCGGCGACCGTGCTGCTCTGGTCCTCCTTCGGGATCGGCGCCTTCCTGCTGAGCGTCTTGCTGTTCATCGGCTGGAACCGCACGCTGCGCCGCCAGATCGTCCAGCGTGAGCTGGCTGAGCACAAGCTGAACGAGCAGCTGACCTTCGTGCAGACCCTGCTCAACTCCCTGCCCAACATGGTGGCGCTGCGGGATCGCGAGCAGCGTATCACCCTCTGCAATCAGGCCTACCGGGATGCCTTCATCGGGGCCAAGGTCGGCGATGATTGCGACGATCTCGACGGCATGCCGCCCCAGGAGCGGGAGCGGGTGCTCAGGGAGGAGCTGGAGGTGTGGCAGCGCGGTGAGCAGCTGGAAGGGGCGGGTTACAGCCGTCGCCAGGATGGTGCCATGTTCCACGTCATCTATGCCAAGCGCCCCTATCGCTCCCCGAACGGCGACATGCTGGGCGTACTGACCGTGCTCACCGACGTGACCCGCATCAAGGAGGCCGAGGCGCGGGCCCGCCAGGCGGAGACCCGGCTCACCCAGATCACCGACAGCATGCCGGGCATAGTCTATCAATACCTGTGGCAGGGGCCAGGCAAGGGCCGCTTCCTTTATGCTTCTCAGGGGGCGAGCGAGATCCTGGGCGCCAGTCAGCAGGAGATGCTGTCGGCCGAGTCGGGGGGTGAGGTGTTCGGCTTTACCGAAGAGGCGCTGCAGGACTTTGTCAGCAAGGTGGCCAATCATGCTGAGACCCTGGCGCCGCTCGATCTGGAGGTCAGGGTGGCGCGCCCCGAAGGGGATCGCTATTTGCAGGTACGCGGCAGTTTCGTGCCACAGGAAGAGGGGCATCTGATCCTCAACGGGGTGATCCAGGACATCACGGCACTCAAGCGCCAGGAGAACGAGCTGCGAGAGGCACGCGCCTATGCGGAGCAGGCGATGCAGGTGCGCAGCCGCTTCCTCGCCACCATGAGCCATGAGCTCAGGACCCCCATCTCCGGCATGCACGGCATGCTGGAATTGCTGCAGATGAGCGAGCTGAACGAAGATCAGCGCTACATGCTGCGCAACGTCATCACCTCCACCAACAACCTGCTCTATCTGGTCAACGACGTGCTCGACTTCTCCAAGATAGAGGCGGGCCAGCTGCAGCTGCATTATCAGGATGGTCGCCTCGCCTCCGTGATCTGCGACGTGATCCGCGGTCATGCCACCCTGGCCCATGGCAAGGGGTTGAAGGTGACGCTGGAGTGGGCGCCAGAGGTGCCGGATCAGGCCCGCATCGACGTCGTGCGGGTGGGGCAGGTGCTCTCCAATCTGCTCAACAATGCGGTCAAGTTCACCGAGCGGGGCGAGATCCGCATCCAGGTCAGCTATCGCGCCGAGCAACTGTTCATCGCCGTCAGCGATACCGGCATCGGCATCGCCGAAGAGAAGCAGGATCGCCTGTTTACCCCGTTCGAGCAGGTGGAGTCCGACATAACCCGACGCTTCGGTGGCACCGGGCTCGGGCTGGCCATCTGTCATCAGCTGGCCCAGAAAATGGGGGGCAGCCTGGCTCTTGAGAGCAAACCGGGTCAGGGAACCCGGCTGACGTTCGGTTTCCCGCTGACGGAGTGCCAATGGGATGCGCCGCCGCTGGCAGGTCAGCAATGGTGGCTGTTTGGCGAGGATGCGGCCCTGCAGTCTGCCATGCAACGGCTGGGGGCCAGCTTGAATCGTCTGGACCCGCAGCAGTGGCAGCAGCCGGTGAGTGGTTTGTTATTAGCGGAAGAGGGCTGGCTCGAACAGGCGCTGGGCAGCGAGTGGTCGACGCGTTTGCAGCAATCCGCCCTCAAGGGCATAGTGCTCTCCCCGCTGGAAGCGCTGCGTGGCCGCATGGGATCGGATGCCTGGTGGCGGCTGGGTCAATCCCCGCTTTACCCCGATCTGTTGCTGGAGACCTGCCACCAGTTGTTGGGGGAAAAAGCGATCCATCCGGTGCAGGCCCATGCCGCTCAGTTGCAGGGACGCGTGCTGGTGGCCGACGATCATCCCATCAATCGCGCCCTGCTGGCGCGCCAGCTCGCCATTCTCGGGGTGGATGCCGAGGTGGTGGACGATGGCGAGAAGGCGCTGCGCACCTGGCAGGGGCAGGACTTTTCCCTGCTGCTGACCGACTGTCACATGCCGGTGATGGATGGCTACAGCTTGACCCGGACCCTGCGGGCGCAGGGGGAGCAGGCTCCCATCATAGGAGTCACGGCCGATACATCGGAAGGGGCCGGCCTGCAGATGCAGCAGGCCGGCATGAACGACATGCTGTTCAAGCCCTACACCCTGGATACCCTGCGCCAGATGCTGGCCCGCTGGCTGCCGGTGGTCGTGCCGGTGGACGAGGCGGCGCCACAACCGCCCGAACCGGCCAGAGAGCAGGGAGAGTGCTGGATCTCGCTGTTCGGGGATGAGGAGGTGGCCCGCAGCATGGCGCGGGAGTACCTGGATTCCAACCGCCAGGATGGCGATGACATGATGCAGGCGGTGGCCCGCCAGGATACCCATGCCCTGGTGGAGACGGCGCACCGCATCAAGGGCGCTGCCCGCATGGTTGGGCAGTTGGCATTGGCAGAGGAAGCGGCTCGACTCGAAGCGGCGGCCCGTCTGAAGCAGCTGGAAGAACTCACCGAGTTGAGCCAGACAGTACAGGCGCTGATGAACTCTATTACACGCGAAATTGGACTATGGCTCGATGAACAAGACACAGCATGAGTTGGTGATCATGGTGGTGGAAGACCACGCGTTCCAGCGCAAGGCACTGATGCACCAGATCCGTGGGCTCGGTTATCCCTCCCTGCTGGAGGCTCAGGACGGGCTGGAGGCGCTGGCCATGTGTCAGCGTCATCAGGTCGACATCCTGTTTTGCGATCTGCGCATGCCCGGCATGGATGGCATGGCGTTGCTGCGCCGCCTCTCCCTCGGCGGCTTTCGTGGCGGCATCATCCTCTCCAGCGCGCTGGAAGATGACGTGGTCGAAGCCGTGCTGCGGATGAGTGCCGCCTATGGTCTGCAGGTGCTGGGGCGCATCGAGAAGCCCTCCAGCCAGCAGCAGATCAGCCAGCTGATCGGCGCCTGGCGGCCACAACAGGAGCGGGCCCAGGAGGAGGACGGCCACAGCCTGACCCTGGATGAGCTGAGTCAGGCGCTGGAGCAGGATCAGCTGCTGCCCTGGTATCAGCCCAAGGTGAGCTTTGGCTCCGGCCAGTGGGTCGGCATGGAGGCGCTGGCCCGCTGGCAGCACCCGGACTACGGCCTCATCTCGCCGGCTCGCTTCATTCCGCTGGCGGAGCACAATGGTCTCATCGACCAGCTGACCGAGGTGATCATCAGCAAGTCCCTGCGCGATGGCCACCTGTGGGAGCAGACCGGGCTCTCCCTCAACCTGTCGATGAACCTCTCCACCACCTCCCTCATCGAGGGGGATCTCTGCAACACCCTGATCAACCAGTGCCAGCGCTGGAGCATCAACCCCGAGCTCATCACCCTGGAGGTGACGGAGAGCTCGTTCGTGAAGGATCTGGGCAAGTCGCTGGAGGTGCTGACCCGGCTGCGCATGCACGGCTTCGGGCTCTCCATCGATGACTTCGGGACCGGCTACTCCTCCATGCAGCAGCTGGCCCTGCTGCCCTTCACCGAGCTCAAGCTGGACAGGTCCTTCGTCGATCGCTGCTATGAGGACCCCTCACGTTTGGCCATAATAGAGTCAAGTATCGAACTGGCCCGCAAACTGGGGCTCAAGTCGGTCGCCGAGGGGGTTGAGGATGAACTGACCTGGCGACTGCTGGCCAGATTGGGGTGCGACGTGTGTCAGGGCTTCTTCTCCGCCCGGCCCATGCCGCGCGATGAATTGATGGGGTGGCATGACACCTGGCGCGAACGGTTACCGGGTCTGATCGGGGACTGAGTGCCGGGCAGCATGCCCGCAGTTGAACAAGGACGTTCATGAAAATTTCAAGCAAGTTATTGCTCAGCTTCTGTTTTATCAACCTGTTGGTGTTCCTCTCCTCGGCCCTGGTCTATCACCAGCTCGGCCGGATCGGGCAAGCCGAAACCAATCTGCTGGAGCAGGCGCTGCCCGCTCTGCAGCGGGATGAGGCGAGTCAGAAGGCGCTGGTGGCGACCGTCTCCTCCTTGCGCGGTTACCTCATCCTCGGCAAGGATCCGGCCCAGGCCGCCCGCCTCAAGCAGGAGTGGGAAGGAGCCTGGCAGGCCATCGAACGGCAGCCGTTCACACCGGCTCTCGCCCAGTCTCTCAAGGCGTTCAAGGGCAATCAGGAGAAGGTGTGGGCCATCGCCCATACCGAGGAGAACCTGCCCGCCCACACACTCATGCTGCTGGAGGCGGGCCCGCTGGCGGAATCGGCCCTCGATCAGCTGCAATCCTTTGCCAATGAAGAGGTGGCCACCCCGCAGGATCAGCTGCCGGGGGATCGCCGACTGCTGCTCAAGCAGGTGGGGGATGCCTACAACGGCCTCTCCAATGCGCTCTCCGCCCTGCGCGACTTCCTCATCTCGGGTGATCCCGAATATCGCACTAAATATCAGGACTACTACCAGTTCCACCAGCAGCGTGTCGCCGAGGTGAAACAGCAGCAGGCCAACTTTACCGAGGCCCAGAAGGGCCTCTGGTCGCTGTTTGAAGAGATGTCCGCCCCCTTCGCCGAGCTGGTCGGTCAGGTGATCAGCAAGCGTCAGGCGCCGGACTGGGATCAGGCCAACCATCTGATGGCGACCGATATCGAGCCTGCGCTGACCCAGCTGGCCGGCCAGCTGGCGGCCCAGGTCACCCAGACCCGCGCCGAGGTGGACAGCATGGGCCACAAGATGGCCAGCGCCGGACAAACCATCAACCGTACCCTGCTGCTGGCCACCCTGACCGTCATAGTGCTGGGCACCCTGGTGGCCCTGCTGTTCAGCCGCCGCTTGACCCGGGACATCGCCAGCCTGGTGGTGCGGGCCGATCTGGTGGCCAACGGCCGTCTGCCGTCCCGCCCTCTGCCGGTGCAGAGCCAGGATGAACTGGGCGGGCTGACGGGCTCCATCAACCAGATGTCCCTGCAGCTGCGCCAGCTGGTCGGCGAGATCCAGGGGGCCGTGGGGCAGGTGGAGGGGGCGTGCGTCGAGGTCGGCGACACCACCCGGGCCATAGTCACCGATCTGGCGAGCCAGAATCAGCGGGTCGATACGGTGGCGGCGGCGATCGAACAGATGTCGGTCAGCACCCGGGATGTGGCGGGCAACATAGCCGACGCGGCCCGGGCCGCCCAGCAGGCCGAGGTGCAGACGCGGCAAGGGGGCAATGCCCTCGGCCGCATGACCGCTACCATGCAGGAGATAGCGACCATGATTGCCCAAGCCAATCAGGCCATGGGGCTGCTCAGCACCCAGAGTGAGCAGGTAGGGCGCGTCACCGAGGTGATCGCCACCATAGCCGAGCAGACCAATCTGCTGGCGCTCAACGCAGCCATCGAGGCGGCGCGAGCGGGAGAGCAGGGGCGCGGTTTTGCCGTGGTGGCCGATGAGGTGCGTCTGCTCGCCAGCCGTACCAGCCAGTCGACGGCCGAGATCAGCCAGACCATCGCCAGCATTCAGCAACAGACTCGCCAGACGGTGAGCACGGTCGGCAGCGGGACCCAGCTGGTGGAACAGGGCCGGGATGCGGTTGCGTCTGTGACGGAGACCCTCAGTGCCATGCTTCAGCTGGTGCAGGATCTGTCCGGTCAGCTGGGGGCTATTGCCACCGCCACCGAGCAGCAGTCCCGGGTTGCCCAGGAGGTGGCGGGTACTGTGGAGGAGATCGCCGGGCTCAGCCGGCAGTCGAGTCAGCGCAGCCAGCAGGGGGAGGAGATAGTGGCCAGACTGGCGCAGGATACGGGGCGGCTGACCTCCGTCATCAGTCGCTTCGAGCTGGATGCCTGAGACGGAGCAAGGCGGCAAAAAAACGGGGCAGGCCGATGGGCCTGCCCCGTTTTTTCAATCCAGGCGGCGGAAGGCCTGATTGTCGAAATTGCTGGATGTCTCCTGGTTCAGCAGGCTGACCAGCAGGCGTGAGGCCTTGCTCGCCGGCTTAGTCCAGTCGGCGGAAAGACTGGTTGTCGAAACTGCTGGAGGTCTCCTGGTTCAGCAGACTGACCAGCAGGATGGCGCGTTTCTCCCCATCCGGTTCCAGATAGATGGCCTCGAATCCGGCCAAAGGGCCAGATTCGATCAACACCTTGTCGCCCTGGGTCGGCAGGTTGGCGTAGCTGGCTCTCGCCTCGTCGCTATCATCGCGGCTCATCAACTGATAGACCAGCTGGCTGCTGATGGCGGTCCACTCCTTGCCGAAGTGGATGATGCGGCTGATGCCACGGGTCGACTTCAGGGTGACAGGGGTGACCTCTTCCAGATCCACATAGATGAACAGATAGTTGGGAAACATGGGTTCCCGTACCGGGACACGCTTGCCCCGCCGCAGTTTCTCGATTTCGACCATGGGGTAATAGGATTCAATCCCCTGGGCTTCGAGATGGGCGCGGGCGCGGGCCTCTTCCTTTGGCTTGCAGTAGGCCAGATACCATTTTTTCATGTTCTGTTATGTTCGTGTTGCCGTGCTCCCGGTTATGATAACCGCGGCAATAAAAAAGGCCACGCTTGGCGTGGCCTTTTTTGCAGAGTGAGTGATTACCAACCTTTGACTATGCCGCCTTTGAACAGTTCGTCAGCAGTTTTGTACACTTCGTCGCTCTGGAAGGCCTGGACGAACTCCTTCACCTTGGCGTCATCCTTGTTGTTGCCACGGGAGACGATCAGGTTGACGTAGGGGGAGTCCTTGTCTTCCACGAACAGGCCGTCACGGCTTGGCAGCAGGTCGATCTGGGAGGCGTAGACAGTGTTGATGATGGCCAGATCCACGTCTTCCAGGGAACGGGGCAGCTGGGCCGCTTCCAGTTCAACAATCTTCAGCTTCTTCGGGTTGCTGGCGATGTCGAGCACGGTCGCTTCCAGGCCGGTACCCTCTTTCAGGGTCAGCAGGCCCTGCTTTTGCAACAGGATCAGGGAGCGACCCAGGTTGGTCGGATCGTTCGGCACGGCGATCTGCGCGCCCTCTTTCAGATCGGCCAGGGCCTTGATCTTCTTGGAGTAGCCGGCGATGGGGTAGACGAAGGTGTTGCCGACCGGCACCAGATCGAAGCCGCGATCCTTGACCTGGCTATCCAGATACGGTTTGTGCTGGAAGGCGTTCAGATCGATGCTGCCATCGTTCAGGGCCACGTTCGGGGTGGCGAAGTCGGAGAAGGTAACGACTTCGACGGTCAGACCGTACTTGTCCTTGGCGACCTTGGCCGCGGCTTCCACCAGCTGGGATTCCGCCCCGGCGATGGCGCCCACTTTCAGGGTCTTGTTCTCTTCTTTCTGACCACAACCGGCCAGAACCAGGCCAGCCAGCAGGGCAGCCGCAACGGATTTAATGCCAAATTTCATAAAAACCTCCTGTCAGAAATCGACGATTAACGATGATCACATGTGTTGACCAGGCGCTCACCTGCGCTCTGGATGAGTTGAACCAGTAAAACCAGAATGACGACGGTTGCCAGCATGACGGTGGGGTCAAAGCGCTGGTAGCCGTAGCGAATACCCACATCACCCAGACCACCGCCTCCGATGGCACCGGCCATGGCGGAGTAGTTCACCAGCGTGACCAGGGTAATGGTGACGCTGTTGACTATGCCGGGCAGGGCCTCGGGCAGCAGCACCTTGGTAATGATTTGCAGGGGTTTGGCACCCATGGCCTTGGCTGCTTCCAGCAAGCCGTCCGGCACCTCCATCAGGGCCCCTTCCACCAGACGGGCGATGAAGGGCACGGCACCTATGGTCAGCGGCACTATGGCGGCTATGGTGCCTATGCTGGTGCCGACGATCAGCCGGGTCAGCGGAATGATGGCGACCAGCAAAATGATGAAGGGCACTGAGCGGCCAATGTTGACCAGGATGCCGAGCAACTTGTTCAGGGCCGGGTTGGCCAGGATCTGGCCCGCCTTGGTCACGTGCAGTGCCACACCCAGCGGCAGGCCGAGCAGGCAGCCAAACAGGGCGGAGGCAAACACCATCAGCAGGGTATCGCCGAGCGCTGTGACCAGCAGATTAATCATTGCTTCGGACATGACCCATTACCTCCAGCTGAATGCGATTGTGATCAGGGACTGCGTCTGGCAGCCCTTGAGGGCAGTGATGAGCAGATCAGTCATTGCTGCGGACATAACCCATGACCTCCAGCTGAATATGATTGTCTATCAGGAACTGCTGGGTCGCCTCGCACTGGGCCTCATCCCCGAACAGCTCCGCCAGCAGGAAGCCGAACTTGACGCCCCCGGCGTACTCGATATCGGCGCTCAGAATGCTGATGTCGATATTGAAGCGACGGCTCGCCTCGGAAATCAGGGGCGTATCGACCGTGCTGCCGGTAAAGCCGAGCTTCACCAGCGGATAGCTGTTGGCCACCCGCTCGGTACTCATCCTGTCCTGATACTCCTGCGGCACCTCCAGATGTATGGTGGAGTGGATGAAGTCCCGTGCCAGCTGGGTCTTGGCGTTGCTGAAGAACCAGGCGACCTCGCCCTGCTCGATCAGGCTGCCGTCGCTGATGATGGCGACGTCATCACAGATCCCCTTCACCACGTCCATCTCGTGGGTGATGAGCAAGATGGTGAGCCCCAGTTTGACGTTGATCTCCTTGAGCAGGCTCAGGATCGAACGGGTAGTCTGCGGATCCAGGGCCGAGGTGGCCTCGTCACACAGCAGTACCTTGGGGGCCGGCGCCAGGGCTCGGGCGATGGCGACGCGCTGCTTCTGACCGCCTGACAGCTCGGACGGATAGGCGTGGGCGCGCGCTTCCAGCCCGACCAGGGCCAGCAATTCGTCGACTCTGGCCTGGATCTGGGCCTTGCTCCAGCCTGCCAGTTCCAGCGGGAACGCGATATTGGCGAACACGGTACGGGAGGAGAGCAGGTTGAAGTGCTGAAAAATCATGCCGATCTGGCGGCGGGCCTGGGTCAGCTCCCGCTCCGGCAGGGCGACCAGATCCTGGCCATCGACGATGACCTGGCCCTCTGTCGGGCGCTCCAGCAGGTTGACGCAACGAATGAGGGTACTCTTGCCGGCCCCCGAGGCGCCGATCACCCCGAAAATCTTGCCTTGTGGCACATGCAGGCTCACGTCACGCAGGGCGTGCACGGCATCACTGCCTTTACCGTAGACTTTGTTGAGACCGTTCAACTTAATCATGGATTCTTCCGTGCTAACAGCCTTAAAGCACAGGGCGCTACAGGCGGGTGAATTGGGCAGAGGTTCCACTGGGTTGCTCTGTCATCATGGAGGATGATGCTAAGATGTCTGGATGGCTGTGTCAACGCGTGTTTATACTTCTAGACGTCTAAAAAAGTGCTAAGTATTCCCGTCTGCCGACTAACGCGGACGGTGATCTCGCTCACATCAATATTGTATTTGGCAGTGTAGCTATATCGCCGAATATCACATGGCAAATGTGGTCTTATCTCCTTCTTTATTAGTCTCGAGTCGGGTTTGCCTGGTCATGCTGCTATCGCACCCGGATTGGCACAAATCATTCCACTTTGTTCTGATCGCTGCTTTCTTGGCCTGCGTCTTGATGCAGCGCAACAAGCGCCACGCTTGGGCTTGGATTGCAATTGCCTGTTTTTTATACTGAAAGGGCATGGTATGCGGGAGGGCAGAGTAATGCGATTTCAACAGATCAAGGACTTGCTGCTGTATCTGGAACTGGTTCATCACCAGCTCGGGCTCTGTTACGGGCGGCTGATGGCCGAGGTGGATGGCGAGCGCAGCCGCATGCTGCTGGCCTATCTGCAAGAGCGGGAGGAAGCGGCCAAGGCCCATCTGCACGACTACCTGGGCCAGCTGGGGGGCGGGATCAGGGAGACCTGGCTTGAGCGAGGGTTCAGCGAGGATCTGCTGCCTGACATCCAGCGGCTGTCACTGCCTGCCACGGCCCAGACTCAGGACATAGTGCAGCAGGTGTGCCGTCAGGAAGAGAAACTCATCGGCGAGCTGGGCCACCTGGCCCGCGAATGCCCGACGGAAGAGACGGCCGCCCTGCTGAGTGCGCTGTCATCGCTGGAGCAGACCCGCCTGACCCGGCTGGTGCACGGGGTGCATAGACTCGACGATATCTAGCACAGAAGCAATAAGAGAGGCCCGGCATCTGCCGGGCCTCTCTTATTCTCTGCCAGGCGTCCGGCTCAGCGGGGAGCCTGTTCCCGGCTGAGCTCGGCGGCATGGAGGGCGGCGCCTATGATGCCGGCCTGATTGAGGTTGGCGGCCGCCACCAGGGGGGCCCGCGTCTCAATCTTGTCGATGAACTTGTCGAGCTTGGAGGAGCTGCCGCCCCCCAGAATGAAGAGGTCGGGAGAGAACAGAAACTCGAGGCGAGCCAGGTATTTGTTGAAGCGTTTGCCCCAGCGGCTCCAGGAGAGATCCTCGCGCTTGCGCACCGCATCCGAGCAGTAGTGCTCGGCAACCATGCCTTCCAGCATCAGATGGCCCAGCTCGGTGTTGGGCAGCAGCTGGCCATTGACGAACACGGCTGTGCCTATGCCGGTGCCGACCGTGATGAGGATGATGACACCCTTGCTGCGATCCTTGCCGGTCCCGAAGCGCATCTCGGCCAGGCCAGCCGCATCGGCATCGTTGATCACGTGGCAGGGCAGGCCGGTCACATCGGCAAACAGGTGGGCGGCATCGGTCTCAATCCAGCTCTTGTCGATGTTGGCCGCGCTCTTGGCGATGCCGTTGTGGATGGTGGCGGGAAAGCCGCAGCCCACCGGGCCCTTCCATTGGAAATGTTCCACCAGTGCTTTGAGGGTATGTGCAACGGCGGCCGGGGTGGCCGGTTGCGGCGTCACCAGACGATGGCGCTCGCCAATCAGCTCGCCCGTTTCGGTATCGACCAGGCATCCCTTGATCCCTGAGCCACCGATATCCACTCCCAACATCTGCATCAGATTGTTCCTTTTATAGTGCCGACGGTTAACCGTCGGCAGAGCATGAAAAAATGACGTGTATCCGGCAAGGGGCAGATCGCTTATGCGTGATCCGGCAGACCTTTTTCGATGCAACGGATCAACAAGCGGGTTTTTTTGCTGTCATCCTGCTGGCGCAGGGCCAGGGTCGCCAGCGCCCACGCTATGTGTTCGGCCACCATGGGCTCTGCCTCGTCCTGCGCCAGCTGCAACGCGGCTATGACGTCCGGGGTGGCCGGGCCGTTGCCGAGTGCCACCGCCAGGTTGCGGCGCCAGCGCTGATAGCCGATACGCCGGATCGGGCTCCCCTCAGTGTGCTTGAGAAACTCGCTTTCGCTCCAGCGCCACAATTCGAGCAGCGGCGGGCGGTGCAGGTTGGGGCGCGGGCTGAAGTCGGGCTCGGGGCTCACATCCGCATAGCGGTTCCAGGGGCAGATGAGCTGGCAGTCGTCACAACCATAGATGCGATTGCCCATCAGCGGTCTGAACTCTTCCGGGATGGGGCCGTCGTTCTCTATGGTGAGGTAGGAGATGCAACGGCGCCCATCCACCACATAGGGCGCGACTATGGCGCCGGTCGGGCAGATATTGATGCAGGCCACGCACTTGCCGCACTGCTCTTTTTCCACCGGGGCATCCAGCGGCAGCGGCAGGCTGATCAGCAACTCTCCCAGAAAGAAGAAGGAACCCGCCGATTCGTTGAGTAGCAGCGAGTGTTTGCCGATCCAGCCCAGCCCCGCCTTGGCGGCCAGTGGCCGCTCCAGTATGGGGGCCGAGTCGACGAAGGGGCGCCACTCTCCCGTGACCTGCCAGAGTTCCCGGCAGCGTTGTTCTATGCGATCGCCCAACTGCTTGAGGCGGTTGCGCAGCACCTTGTGGTAGTCGCGGCCGAGGGCATAGCGGCTTATGTAGCCGAGAGTCGGGTCGCGCAGGGTGGCGGCGAAACCGGCCTCGAAGGGGAGGTAGTTCATCCGCACTGACAGCACCCGCAGGGTGCCCGGCAGCAGCTCGTGCGGCCTGGCCCGCATCATGCCGTGGCGGGCCATGTAGTCCATGCTGCCGTGATGGCCGGCATCCAGCCAGGCCTGCAACCTGGGCTCTTCGAGGCTGAGATCCGTGTCGGTGATGCCGACTTGGTCAAATCCTAGCTCGCTCGCCCATAGCTTGATATCGTGGGCCAACTGCTGAAGCTCAGGCGTGCTCATGCTGCATCAGGCCCCACAGGCTTGATATTCAGAGTCAATCGACGGTGAAAATCAGGTATGGTCATGCTGCATCTGGTCCGAAAGGCTTGATGTCCTGGGTCAACCGGCAGTGAAAATCAGCTGTGGTCATGTCGCATCGGGTGCCCGGCGCGTGTCAGCCAGGGCCAATGGATGAAAGTCAGGAGCCATCATGGTACAGGTCATCGGGGATGCTATCAGCGGGAAAGAGGTGCGCAGTTTACCACAATCACTGTGGCGGACTGAACAGATCCGCGCGCTGGAGCAGCGTTGGGCCGAGCGCGAAGGGCAGGAGCTCTACGCCCTGATGGAGCGGGCCGGTGCGGCGCTGCGCACCTATGCCACCCACCATTGGCCGCAGAGCCGCAACTGGTGGATCTTCGTCGGCCCAGGCAACAACGGCGGTGACGGCTATGTGCTGGCCCGCCTCGCCAGGCAGATCGGTCTCGAGCCCCAGGTGATCGCCGCGAGGGATCCCGCCGGACTGAAAGGGGATGCGAGGCGGGCCGCCGATGAGTGGCTGGCGCAGGGCGGGACTGTGCTGATGGCTGGCGCGAGCGAGCTTGATTCACTGCCGCCGCCGGATCTGGTGATCGATGCACTGCTCGGCACAGGTGTCCATACCCCCCTCTCGCCGCTTCTGACAAAGATCGTCGCAACAATCAATAGCTTGGGAGCGCCGGTGTTGGCGGTGGATCTGCCCTCCGGCCTCGATGCCGACACGGGTCGTGCCATGGGGGCCCTGGTCCGTGCCAGCCGCACCCTCACCTTCATCGGCATCAAGCAGGGCATGCTCACCGGCGAGGGGGTGGATGGTGTCGGCCGGCTCGATTGCGATCCCCTCGGCGTCACGCCGGAGGCTGGCCTGCAAGCGGCTGTCGAACGGATCGATTACCCCGGCCTCAAGCAGTGGCTGACACCGCGCCAGCGCTCGGCCCACAAGGGTTCCCACGGCAAGGTGCTGCTGGTGGGGGGCAATGTGGGCATGCAGGGCGCCATAGTGCTGGCGGGTCTTGCCTGCCTGCGGGCAGGAGCCGGGCTGGTACGGGTATGTCAACACCCGAGTCATGGTTCCGTCAGCCTTTATCAAGCCGAGTTGATGAATACGCAGGCCGATGCGGATGAGCACTGGGCCTCGGTGCGACTGGTGGGGCCGGGACTCGGTCAGGACGAATGGGGTCGCCGCCATTTTGAGTCCTTGGTCAATGAGGGGACACGGCTGGTATTGGACGCCGATGGATTGAATTGGCTGGCGCTATGTCCCCGTCATCAGGATAATTGGGTGCTTACGCCTCACCCGGGTGAGGCGGCCCGCCTGCTGGGCTGCTCCATTGCCGAGATTGCAGCAGATCGTTTTGCCGCCGTGCGGCGCTTGCAGCAAGTTTTTGGCGGTGTCGTGCTGCTCAAGGGGGCGGGAACGCTCATCTGTGACGGCAAGGGGATAGCGCTCTGTGACGAGGGCAATCCCGGCATGGCCAGTGGCGGCATGGGCGATCTGTTATCTGGTATAATCGCCGCCCTTTTGGCCCAGGGCTGGTCTGCCGTCGAGGCAACCCGGCTGGGCGCAGTGATCCACGGGGAAGCGGCCGATCTGGCCGCCGCAGACGGAGAGCGGGGCATGCTGGCATCGGACCTGCTGCCTTTTATCCGTCGACTGGTTAATCCCGACACCATAACAAGTTAAAGAAGAACATGGCAAAACAGTTGATGATGACACTGCCGGACGAGGCAGCAACAGTGGCACTGGGTGGCCGTCTGGCACACGCCTGCCAGCAGGCGACCACGGTGTTCTTGCACGGCTCCCTCGGGGCCGGAAAAACCACCCTGACCCGTGGCTGGGTGCAGGGGCTGGGCCATCAGGGCAAGGTCAAGAGCCCGACCTACACCCTGGTCGAGCCCTACGAACTGGCCGAGTGGCAGGTTTACCACTTCGATCTCTACCGCCTGGCCGATCCGGAAGAGCTGGAGTTCATGGGCATTCGGGACTACTTTGCCGCCAATACCCTCTGCCTGGTGGAGTGGCCAGAAAAGGGTGAAGGCTGGCTGCCGGCGCCCGATCTGGACATTACCCTGACTTATGTAAACGAGCAGCGTGAGGCTCTGATAGAGGCTCGCACTGCGATTGGCGAAGCCATTCTGGAACGGTTGTCATCTACGTGCGCTTGATCCTTGTTATTGCCCTCTCTCTGATGGCCTTACCCTCCTGGGCGAATCAGCTCAAGAGTGTGCGGGTGTGGCCATCGCCGGATAACACCCGGGTGGTGCTCGACATGAGCAGCGCCCCCAATTACAACTACTTCACCCTGACAGGCCCGGATCGGCTGGTGATCGACCTCAAAGGGGCGAACAACGTCACCAATCTGGCCCGCATCGAGAACAACAGCGAGCTGGTGCGCAAGATCCGCGAGAGTTCTCCGCTGGAGAAGGGCGGCCTGCGACTGGTGCTGGACTTGAGCTCCACCATCAAGCCGGTGGTGTTCCCGCTGGCGCCGGCTGGCCCCTATGGCCACCGGCTGGTGATCGACCTGCCCTATGAAGAAAAAGCCTCCGCCGCCGTGCAGGCTGCGCCTGTGGGCGGCAAGGGCCGGGGGGTGGTGATCGCCATAGACCCGGGCCATGGCGGGGAAGATCCGGGCTCCATAGGTCCGCGCCGCACCTATGAGAAGCGGGTCACCCTGGCTGTTTCCCAGAAGCTGGCGGCACTCATCGACAGGGAACCCGGCATGCGCGCCGTGCTGACCCGTCGTGGCGACTACTTCGTCGATCTGAACAAGCGATCCGAGATAGCCCGCAAGGCCAAGGCCGACCTGCTGGTGTCGGTGCACGCGGACAGCTTCCACAATTCCACCCCGCGCGGTGCCTCTGTCTGGGTGCTGTCGACCAACCGTGCCAATCGCGAGATGGGCAGCTGGCTGGAGAAGCAGGAGAAACAGGGCGAACTGCTGGGCGGGGTGGGCAAGGTATTGGCCGAATCCGATCCCAACCCCTATCTGGCGCAGACCTTCCTCGATCTCTCCATGGACAAGTCCCGCGCCGAGGGCTACGACGTCAGCCGCCAGATCCTGCGCTCCATGGGCAAGGTGGCCAGGTTGCACAAGAAGGCGCCGGAGCACGCCAGTCTGGCGGTGCTGAAAGCGCCTGACATCCCCTCCGTGCTGGTGGAGACGGGCTTCATCTCCAACCACGCCGAAGAGAAGCTGCTGGCGACCCCTGCCTATCAGGATCAGCTGGCTCGCGCCATCTTCGAAGGCATCCGCAACTACTACCGTGCCCACCCGACCAAGGGCGCCATGCTGACCGGCAAGGGGCAGGCCAGCAAGCCAGCCGCGGTCAGCAGACCCGTGGTGGTGAGCAAGCCTGCCGCCGTGAGCAAACCGGCGCAGGTGCAGTCGCAGCCCGTGGTGACCAACCGGATGCCGGCCACCGAGCCAAACCGCAGCAGCGATGGCGGCGCTCCGGTCAGCAGCGTCAGCAGCTCGTCCGGCGCCGGTGTGATCAAGCCCTATGTGGTGGCCGCCAAGGAGCCGAGCGTGCCTGTCAGCAGCGTGCAGAGCAACGACAAGGCCAGGATGATCCGCCACGTGGTCACCCGCGGCCAGAGTCTCTCTCGCCTCGCCGAGAAGTTCGGGGTGAGCCAGGCGCGCCTGGTGGAGATCAACAAACTCAAATCACGGGATATCCAGATAGGGCAGGTGCTCTATATCCCCCAGGAATAGAGACAGTGGGCAGCCATGCTGCTCCCTGTTTTATCGCCTTTCCTGGCCAACCAGATTGCCGCAGGAGAGGGGGGGGGCGGCCCTGCTCAGTGGTGACTGGGTCTGGATCCCGCAAGACTAAAGGTCAGGAGCAAGCCATGCCGATCCGTATTTTACCGCCCATTCTGGCCAACCAGATTGCCGCAGGCGAGGTGGTGGAGCGGCCCTCTTCGGTCGTCAAGGAGCTGGTGGAAAACAGCCTGGACGCGGGGGCCGACCGGGTCGAGATCGACATCGACAAGGGCGGCGCCAAGCTGATCCGCATCCGTGACAACGGCTGCGGCGTCGCCAAAGACGAGCTGGTGCTGGCGTTGTCGCGGCACGCCACCTCCAAGGTGGCGACCCTGGATGATCTGGAAGGGATCTGCAGCCTGGGCTTTCGCGGCGAGGCGCTTGCCTCCATCAGCTCTGTCTCCCGCCTCACCTTCACCTCCCGCACCCAGGATCAGTCCGAGGCCTGGCAAGCCCAGGCAGAAGGGCGCGAGATGCAGGTCACCGTCAAGCCGGCGGCCCATCCGGTGGGCACCACTGTGGAGGTGGTGGATCTCTTCTTCAATACCCCCGCGCGGCGCAAGTTCATGCGCAGCGAAAAGACCGAATTTGCCCATATCGACGAGCTGGTGCGCCGCATCGCGCTCTCCCGTTTCGATGTCACCCTGATCCTGCGCCACAACGGCAAGGTGATGCGCCAGTACAAGGCCGCCAATACGGTGCCCGAGCAGGAGCGCCGCCTGGCCGCCGTCTGTGGCACCCCCTTCATGCACCACGCGCTGGCGGTGGAAAGCGAGCACAGCGACGTGCGCCTGTGGGGCTGGCTGGCGACCCCGCAGGGAGCCAGGCCGCAGAACGATCTGCAATACACCTATGTGAATGGCCGCATGATGCGCGACAAGCTCATCAATCACGCCATCCGCCAGGCCTATGACGAGCTGCTGCCCGCCGACCGCTTCGCCGCCTATGTGCTCTATATCGAGCTGGATCCCCATCAGGTGGACGTGAACGTCCATCCGGCCAAGCACGAGGTGCGCTTCCATCAGGCGCGCCTCATCCACGACTTCATCTTCCAGGCGCTGTTCACCGCCCTGCACCGGGAGGCGGCCGCCAGAGCCGAACAGAGCGAGCCGCTGGCCGAGACCCTGGTCGAGCTGCCGGTCAGCGGGCAGATTGAATACCCGGGCCAGGCGCCCCGTCCCGAGTGGTACGGCGCCGAGCACAACTATCGGGCGCCGGCCCAGGAAGTGCGGGAGGGGGGCGGTGCAGGGCGGGCCGGCAATTATCAGCCGCCCGAGCCCCCCAGCCGGGAGGCGATGCGTGGCATGGGCGCGCTGCTCACCACCTTGCCCGGTGCGGGTCCCGCGTCTGTCGTACCCGTCACCTCGGCGGTGACCGCCAACGCAGCCGTTCAGGCCGCGCCCGGCGTCTGGCGGGCGCTCACCCTGGTGGAGCAGGCCTATCTGCTGCTGGCGCGAGATGGCCAGCTGGCACTGCTCTCGCTGGTGCGGGCCGAGCGCCTGCTGCTGCGCAACTGGCTGCTGGAGGCCTGGGGGCAGGGATTGGCGGCGCAACCGCTGCTGCTGCCGGTCTCCTTCAAGTTGCCCAAGAACTTGATAGCGCTGGTTGAAGAGCAGGAACGTTTGCTCAAACGCATGGGGCTGGAGTTGAAAAACGGGGGGCGCGACACCATGATCCTGACTCGGGTGCCAGCCTTGCTGCGCCAGACAGATCTGGTGCGGTTATTACCCGAATTGTTGCAAATTATCGAGAGCGGATCTGACAGTGATGCGAGCCAGCTGGCTGAAGTATTATGCCAATGGCTGGTGGAGCAGGGGATAAGCCGCGAAAAAGTATATGATTTTTCAACTGCCAGTCGTTTGCTGACGGAACTTGTGACCGATTTCAGTGACCAACTGGCAGACACGCGCATGGTGCGCCCCGTGTCGTTGACGAGCGTGCTGGCCGAGTTTGCCGATGGCAACTGAGGGGCGGGATGACCGCCTATTCGACCAATAGACAAGTTTTTTGCAGGTGCGCCCGCTCCGGTGGCGACCATGCAAGGGGAGTTTTTCACGTGGCTGACTTGCCGACTGCAATTTTTCTGATGGGGCCGACGGCCTCCGGCAAGACGGATCTCGCCATCAATCTGTGTCAGGCCCTGCCCTGCGACATCATCAGCGTGGACTCTGCGCTCATCTATCGCGGCATGGACATAGGCACCGCCAAGCCGACTGCCGACGAGCTGGCCCTGGCTCCCCACAAGCTGATCGACATGCTCGATCCTGCCTTGAGCTATTCGGCGGCGGATTTTTGCCGCGATGCCTTGCGGGAGATGGACGACATAGTCGCCCGTGGCCGCATTCCACTGCTGGTGGGCGGCACAATGCTCTATTTCAAGGCGCTGCTGGAGGGACTCTCACCGCTGCCATCCGCCGACCCTGTCATTCGTGCCGGGATTGAGGAAGAGGCGGCTCGCCTCGGCTGGCAGGCGCTGCACGAGGAGCTGGTGCGCATAGACCCGGTCGCCGGGGAGCGCATCCATCCCAATGACCCACAGCGTCTGAGTCGGGCACTCGAGGTCTATCGCATCAGTGGCAAGACGCTCACCGAGCTGACCCAGGTACAGGGGGAAGGATTACCCTATCGCGTGCATCAATTTGCCATCGCACCGAGCGATCGCGCCCTGTTGCACCAGCGCATCGAACAGCGCTTTGACAAGATGTTGCAAAGCGGGTTCGAACAAGAGGTCAGGGCGCTCTATGAGCGGGGCGATCTCACCCCCGACCTGCCCGCTATTCGCTGCGTTGGCTACCGCCAAATGTGGGACTACCTGGCAGGGGAAGTGGAGTATGATGAGATGCGCTATCGCGGAATTGTTGCCACCCGCCAGTTGGCCAAGCGTCAAATGACCTGGTTGCGCGGTTGGCCTGAAGTCACCTGGTTGGAATCTGGTGAGTCTGGCAATCTGGCAAGGGTCGTTGCCCGTGCCGGAGTGGCTTGACACTCCTGTATAATCAGGTTGTTATATTGATATCCGGTGTTTAAAAACAACAAACTATAAGGAAAAGAAGATGGCTAAGGGGCAATCTCTCCAAGACCCGTTTTTGAATGCGCTGCGCCGTGAGCGGATTCCTGTTTCTATCTATTTGGTGAACGGCATCAAACTGCAGGGTCAGATCGAATCGTTTGACCAGTTTGTCATTTTGCTGAAGAACACCGTGAGCCAGATGGTCTACAAGCACGCCATTTCCACCGTGGTGCCGGCCCGTGCCGTCAACCATCACCAGCACGTCCCTGGCGCAGCTGGCGAAGAACAGGGTGAAGCCGAGGCGTGATATCCCGAGGCGAGACGACTCGCCAACCCAGATTCATCATGATTCCTGTCAAGGAGCAAGCGCTTGTTTGACCGTTATGAAGCCGGCGAACAGGCCGTTCTGGTACATGTCAACTTCAGCGATGAGGGTGAGCGGGAGGATCTGGAAGAGCTCAAGATGTTGGTGAGCTCGGCCGGGGTCAATGCGTTGGGGGTGGTCACCACCAACCGCAGTGCACCCAGCGCCAAATTTTTTGTCGGCAGCGGCAAGGCTGAAGAGATCGCGTCCCAGGTGCAGATGCTGGGCGCCGACGTGGTGATCTTCAACCATGCCCTGACCCCTGCCCAGGAGCGCAATCTGGAACGCCTGTTCCAGTGTCGGGTCGTGGACAGAACCGGCCTGATCCTGGATATCTTTGCCCAGCGCGCCCGTACCCACGAAGGCAAGTTGCAGGTCGAACTGGCCCAGTTACGCCATCTTTCTACTCGCTTGGTGCGAGGCTGGACCCACCTTGAGCGTCAGAAGGGCGGGATCGGTCTGCGCGGCCCGGGCGAAACCCAGCTGGAAACCGACCGCCGCCTGTTGCGTGAACGCATCAAGGCGATTTTGCGTCGGCTCGACAAAGTGGCAAAACAGCGGGAGCAGGGCCGTCGCGCCCGCAACCGCAATGAGGTGCCGACCGTTTCACTGGTGGGTTACACCAACGCCGGAAAGTCCACTTTGTTCAACCAACTTACAGCTGCCAGCGTGTATGCTGCCGACCAATTGTTCGCAACACTGGATCCCACCCTGCGTAAATTGGTGATTCGGGATGTGGGTGATGTGATCTTGGCGGATACAGTTGGATTTATTCGACACTTGCCCCATGATCTGGTCGCTGCCTTCAAGGCGACGCTGCAAGAGACCCGTGAAGCGGACTTGCTGCTGCACCTGGTGGACTGTGCCGATGAGCAGATGCAGGAAAATATCGATTCGGTGCAGCAGGTATTGGCCGAGATTGAGGCCGACGACCGACCCCAGCTGATGATCTGCAACAAGATCGACAAGCTGGCCGATCGTCTGGCGGGTCTGGAGCGGGATGATGAGGGACGCCCGGTGCGGCTCTGGTTGTCTGCCCAGACGGGTGAAGGCTGTGAATACCTGTTTACGGCCCTGACCGAGTTGCTGGCCGGCTCCATGGTGCATCACACCCTGCAGTTGCCCCCTTCGGCCGCCAGATTGCGCAGTGCGCTCTATCGTCTGAAGGGCATTGAACAGGAAGGTTTCAGCGAGGAGGGGGATTTTGTCCTGGAGGTACGCTTGCAGCTTGCCGACTGGAACCGCCTCGTGAAACAGGAAGGCGAGAATTTACAACGCTTTATCAGGCATTGATTCGTCGATGAAGATGAATGCTTACAGGCTTCATCAACGATTGATGGCCAGATAGAGTTGATATCCATCCGCTTGTATTAATGGAGATGCTGATGGCTTGGAATGAGCCTGGAAACAACGGCAAAGACCGTGACCCTTGGGGGAACAACGGCAAGAATCAGGGACCCCCTGATCTGGACGAGATGTTGCGCAAGGTAAGCCGCCGTTTTGGTGGTTTGCTGGGTGGTGGCAAGTCAGGTGGCGAGATGGGCCGTTTTGGTCTCTCTATCGCACTGGTCGTGGCCGTGGTGGTGTGGGTCGTCAGCGGCTTCTACACCATTCGCGAAGCCGAGCGGGGCGTGGTGCTGCGTTTTGGGGAATATTCCCATAACGTGGATCCGGGCCTGCGCTGGAAACCGACCTTCATCGACCGGGTGATCCCGGTGGACGTCGAGTCTGTACGCTCCCTGCCGGCCTCCGGCTTCATGTTGACCCAGGACGAGAACGTGGTGCGGGTCGAGATGGACGTACAGTATCGCGTGGTCGATCCCGAGCAGTACCTGTTCAGCGTCACCAATGCTGACGAGAGTCTGGGTCAGGCCACTGACAGCGCCCTGCGCTATGTGGTGGGTCACACCCGGATGGACGATGTGCTGACCACGGGTCGGGAAAAGGTCCGTCAGGAAACCTGGCAGGTGATCGACAGTATCGTGGAGCCATATCACATGGGTCTGCAGATCGTCGACGTCAACTTCCTGCCGGCGCGTCCGCCGGAAGAGGTGAAAGACGCCTTCGATGACGCCATCTCCGCCCAGGAAGATGAGCAGCGCTTCATTCGTGAAGCGGAAGCCTATGCCCGTGAAGTGGAGCCAAAGGCCCGCGGTTCGGTCAAGCGTCTGGAACAGGAAGCCGAAGGTTACAAGTCCCAGATAGTGCTTAAGGCCAAGGGTGAAGTGGCTCGCTTCAACGAGTTGCTGCCCCAGTATCAGGCCGCGCCCGAGTTGACTCGCGAGCGTATCTACCTGGAAACCATGGAAGAGCTTTATCAACAGGCCAACAAGGTGCTGGTGGACATGCCGGCGGGTAACAACAGCATGATCTATCTGCCGCTCGACAAATTGTCTGGCAAGGCGAATGCGGTACAACCGGCTCGTCCGGCTGGCACGCCGGTAGTTGAATCGACCACGCCGTCCAACGAAGGGGCCAACTCCACACCGACCCCGCTGCGCAGCGGTGACCGTTTCAGCTCAGGGAGAAACTAATAGATGAAAAAAATAGCTATTGGTGTCATCGCTGTGGCCGCCATGGTCTGCTTCTCTTCCATCTTCATCATTGATGAAGGCCAGAAGGGCATAGTGGTGCAGTTTGGCAAGGTGAAGCGGGTTGAATCCGGCGAGCCGCGGCTCTATGAGCCTGGTTTGCACTTCAAGGTGCCGCTCATCGATCAGGTTCGCAAGATGGATGCCCGCATCCAGACCCTGGAAGGCCAGGCGGATCGCTTCGTCACCTCGGAGAAGAAAGACCTCATCATCGACTCCTACGTGAAGTGGAAGATCGAGGACTTCTCCAAGTACTACCTGGCAACCGGTGGTGGCAACAAGATCCAGGCCGAAGACCTGCTCAAGCGCAAGATCAACAACGGTCTGCGTTCCGAGATCGGTAACCGCACCATCAAGGACATAGTCTCTGGTGAGCGCAGTACCGTGATGGAAGATGCCCTGATGAAGATGGCGCGCTCCTCCGAGCTCGGCATCAAGGTGGTCGATGTGCGGATCAAGCAGATCAACCTGCCGGTGGAAGTCTCCAGCTCCATCTATCAGCGGATGCGTGCCGAGCGGACTGCAGTAGCCCGTGAGCATCGCTCCCAGGGCCGCGAGCAGGCCGAAATCCTGCGCGCCGACATCGACCGCAAGGTGACCGTCATGATCGCCGACGCCGAGAGTAATGCGCGTCAGTTGCGTGGTGAAGGGGATGCCGAAGCCGCCAAGATCTATGCCGACAGCTACAAGAAAGACCCCGAGTTTTTCAGCTTCGTGCGTAGCATGGAGGCCTATCGCAAGAGTTTTGCCGGTGGCAACGACCTGATGGTGCTCAAACCAGACAGCGAGTTCTTCCGCTACCTCAAGTCTCCTCACGGCACCAAGCAGTAAGAGACAAGCAATAAGACCAAAGGGCCTGATGATTCAGGCCCTTTTGCTTTATGGTGCCAGACCCCGCCGATACGGGCGGCTTTTTTGTGCAAGGAGCTGGAATGCTGACATCCATCTTGATGGGATTGGGGCTGCTATTGCTGTTTGAAGGGCTTGGCCCCCTGCTGATGCCGAAGGCCTGGCAGCAAATGCTGCGGCTGCTCAGTGATCAACCACCCGAGCAGCTGCGCCGCATCGGTGGTTCGCTGGTGGTGGCGGGCGCTGTGATCCTCTGGATGCTGAGCCATTGAGCCATTGAGCCATTGAGCCATTGAGCCATTGAGCCATTGAGCCATTGAGCCATCTGGCTCAGGCTACCAGCAAAGCACAGACAATAAAAAAGAGGCCCTGGGGCCTCTTTTTTCATCCAGCAGGAGTCGTTGACTCAGGCGCTGCGCTGTACCGCCATCTGGGCCAGGGTTTCCAGCGCCTGCTTGTGCTGGGAGTCCGGCAGGACGGAGAGCGCTGCGATGGCCTTGTCGGCCTCTTGCCGGGCCCGCATGCGGGAGTACTCCAGCGCACCTGTGCGATCCAGAATGGCCAGGATCCGGTCGAGATGCTCCATGCCGTTGCGGTGCTCGATGGCATCGCGCACCAGCTGACGCTCCTCGGGAGAGCCCACTTCCATGGCTCGCAGCAGCGGCAGGGTTGGCTTGCCTTCGGCCAGATCGTCGCCGACGTTCTTGCCCATCTCATCGCTTTGGGAGCAGTAGTCCATCACGTCGTCGATGATCTGGAAGGCGGTACCCAGATACTTGCCGTAGTCGGTCATGGCCTGCTCGACGGGCTCGGGCTGATGGGTCAGCACGGCAGCGAGGCGGGTGGCGGCCTCGAACAGCTTGGCGGTCTTGCAGTAGATGACCGTCATGTAGCTCTGTTCCGTGGTATCCGGATCGTTGCAGTTCATCAGCTGCAACACTTCGCCCTCGGCTATGGTGTTGGTGGCATCCGACAGTATCTCCATCACCTTGAGGTTGGAGAGTTCGCTCATCATCTGGAAGGAGCGGCTGTAGAGGTAGTCACCCACCAGCACGCTGGCGGCATTGCCAAACAGGGCGTTGGCCGTCTCCCGGCCGCGGCGCAGGTCGGATTCGTCGACCACGTCGTCGTGCAGCAGGGTAGAGGTATGAATGAATTCTATGATGGCGGCGAGCTTGAGATGATCCTGACCTTCGTATCCCAATGCGCGGGCGGCCATCACTGTCAGCATGGGGCGCATCCGTTTCCCGCCTGCACTGACAATATAGAAACCCAGCTGGTTGATCAGGCTGACATCGGACTGAAGTCTCGCCAGGATCAGTTCATTCACCGCCGTCATGTCGGCGGCACAGAGCGCACGGATAGTCTGTTGGTCCATAAGTCTCGTAACGTGACGGCAGCAATAACTGCGGTTTTAGTAATGGCGGGGATTCTACACGATTTCACAATGGGTTACAGTTAAGCGTTTATTCACGGCGGCAGATATGCGCACAAAATAAACTTTTTGCTAAATTGGCCTTGCCTGAGCAAATCGATTTGCGTAGAATGCCGGCCCATTGTTATAGGTTTTTGCGCGTGTCTGGCCTTGAGCAAAAGACACGCCTTTACGGAGTTAATCAAATGTACGCGGTATTCCAAAGCGGCGGAAAACAACACCGTGTGGCCGAAGGTCAAATCGTTCGTCTGGAAAAGCTGAACGTTGAGACTGGCGCTACCATCGACTTCAACGAAGTTCTGATGGTTGCTGCAGGCGACACTTTTAAAGTAGGTGCTCCTTTCGTTGAAGGTGGCAAGGTTGTAGCTGAAGTTGTGGCTCACGGCCGTGGCGAGAAAGTGACTATCGTCAAGTTCCGTCGTCGTAAGCACCATCGTAAGCAAGCGGGCCACCGTCAGTGGTTCACTGAAGTCAAAATCACTGGCATCAGCGCTTAATTAGAGGAGTCCGATAGATGGCACACAAAAAAGCTGGCGGTTCATCCCGCAACGGTCGCGATTCTGAAGCTAAACGCCTTGGCGTTAAGCGTTTCGGC
This sequence comes from Aeromonas bestiarum, assembly GCF_000819745.1. Lineage (GTDB taxonomy): Bacteria > Pseudomonadota > Gammaproteobacteria > Enterobacterales > Aeromonadaceae > Aeromonas > Aeromonas bestiarum. The sequence continues at coordinate 40,477 of NZ_CDDA01000008.1, forward strand.
GGCGAAACAGTTCTGGCAGGCAGCATCATCGTTCGTCAACGTGGTACCAAGTTCCACGCTGGCACCAACGTTGGTCTGGGCACCGATCACACCCTGTACGCGAAAGCGACTGGCAAGATCCTGTTCGAAGTTAAAGGTCCGCTGAATCGTAAGTACGTTAGCATAGTTGCTGAGTAATTACGGACCGCAAGGATCCGAAGCCCCGCCAACAGGCGGGGCTTTTGTTTTTCTGACGCAGTTTACGAAAAAACGGAACGCAGATGTGCCTGGTGTTGTGCGAGGCATTCATCGCTAAGATGCGTATCGCCCGCAGGGGCCTGTACCACTATAATTGCGTATCGGTTTTTCGAATTAAGGTGACGGTTACCTATGAAGTTTGTTGATGAAGTCCAGATTCGAGTCGATGCCGGTGACGGTGGTAACGGTTGTGTCAGTTTTCGCCGGGAGTTGTATATTCCCAACGGTGGTCCGGATGGCGGAGACGGTGGCGATGGCGGCGATGTCTATCTGGTTGCCGACGAAAACCTGAACACCCTGATCGATTACCGTTTCGAACGCTTCCATGCGGCCGAGCGCGGTGAGAATGGTCGCAGTGCCAACTGTACCGGTCATCGTGGCAAAGACAAGGTACTGCGCGTTCCTGTCGGAACCCGCGCCAGTGACGAAGATACCGGTGAGCGACTGGGCGACCTGACCACTCATGGTCAGAAGTTGATGGTTGCCAAGGGTGGTTTCCACGGTCTGGGCAACACCCGCTTCAAGAGCTCCGTCAACCGGGCGCCGCGCCAGAAGAGCAGCGGTACGCCGGGTGAAGTACGTACCCTGAAGCTGGAACTGTTGCTGCTGGCCGACGTCGGCATGCTGGGTCTGCCCAACGCGGGCAAGTCCACCTTTATCCGCGCCGTCTCTGCGGCCCGTCCGAAAGTGGCTGACTACCCCTTCACCACCCTGGTGCCCAACCTGGGCGTGGTGCGTGGCGAGAACTCCCGCTCCTTCGTGATCGCCGACATTCCGGGTCTGATCGAGGGTGCCGCCGAAGGCGCAGGTCTGGGGATCCGCTTCCTCAAGCACCTGGAGCGTTGCCGCGTGCTGCTTCACCTGGTGGATATCTGCCCGGTAGATGGCTCCGATCCGGCCGTGAATGCCGTGACTATCGTCAAGGAGCTGGAAAAATACAGCCCCGAGCTGGCGGGCAAGCCGCGCTGGCTGGTGTTCAACAAGATGGATCTGATCCTGGAAGAGGAAGCGGTCGAGGTGATGGAGCGCGTCAAGGCTGCGCTGGCATACGAAGGCCCTGTCTACCAGATCACGGCCATCAGCAAGGAAGGCACCAAGAAGGTGTGCTACGACATCCTGGATCTGCTGGATACCATGCCACGCACGCTGGTCGAAGATGCCAAGGACGCCATCGAGAAGGTGGAGTTCAAGTGGGACGATTACCACAAGAACCAGCTGGCCCAGGCCGAAGCTGAGGCCGCAGCGGCTTCCCTGGCCTTCGATGCGACCCTCGACGATGACGACGACTGGGATGATGACGAAGATGATGGCGTTGAAGTCATCTATGTTCGTGACTGATCACCCTGTCCTGCCTGATCGGTGTGGCATCCTGGCCCATCGATGAGAAAAACCGGAGTCTGGCAACAGACTCCGGTTTTTTTATGGGGCCCATCCGACTGGCCCGATCACTATATAGATATATTTCTTATGTCACTTATTGCCTGCCAACCGCAACTGATTATACTGCGCACCTGAATGCAACCTAATTGAAACAATATGCTAACCATTAACAATGAATTGATATGCATATCTGTTTGAGGTCATTCTTATGGAAGGTTTGCCTGTGAAAATATTTATGCTTGGAATGATCCGTTAAAAGCTTGTTTGTGCATTTTATTGGGGTATTCTTGCGCCCGTTTTGCTGGGTGAGAGCATGAATATGCAGGTTTGCCTGGCTAAGGAAAAGTAACATTAAGGCTGTAAACCATGCTGGAAAAGACTCTGCAAGCACCTGCGCTCAATACCCGCCGCAATGTGCTGATGTTCCTGGTCCCGTCACTCATCGGGATCCTGCTGTTCATGACCCCCGTCATCTATGACGGAAACGTCACCATACCCGTCGCCATGCTGGCGAAGCTGGTACAGACGGTGTTTGCCGATTATCTGGTGGCCATGGTCAGTGCCATCATCACCACCACCATGTTGATGACGCTGGTTGCCTGGTTGTTCAAGCCGGCCATCCTGGTCAGGCGCCCCTTCCTCAACAGCCTGTTCAATGTCTCCCCCTTCTGGGCCTGCGTGCGGGTGCTGGGCGGCGTGTTCGTGCTGTTGACCTTCTTTGAGACCGGGCCCGAGGCGCTACGCTCCGGTGCCACCGGTGGCCTGGTGCTGCACGATCTGCTGCCTGTGCTGTTCTCGGTGTTCATTTTCGCCGGTCTGCTGTTGCCTTTGCTGCTGGACTTCGGTCTGCTGGAGTTCGTCGGCACCATGATGACCCGCATCATGCGCCCCGTGTTCCGCCTGCCGGGCCGTTCCGCCGTGGATTGCTTCGCTTCCTGGCTGGGGGATGGCAGTGTCGGCATTCTGCTGACCAGCAAGCAGTACGAAGGCAAGTTCTACACCCAGCGTGAGGCTGCCGTCATAGGCACCACCTTCTCGGCGGTTTCCATTACCTTCTGTCTGGTGGTGATCTCCCAGGTCCGGCTGGAACACATGTTCGTGCCCTTCTACCTGACCGTCTGCCTGGCCGGTGTGGTGGCTGCCATAGTCGTGCCACGCCTGCCGCCGCTCTCCTGGAAGAAGGACGTCTATGCCGATGGCACCCCCCTGTGCCGTCAGCAGGAGTCAGTGCCTCATGAGCACAGCGTGCTGAGCTACGGCTATGAGCGGGCGCTGACCAAGGCCGAAAGCATGACGGACATGGGCGCGGTGGCGCGAGAAGGTGTGAAGAACGCACTCGACATGGTGTTCGGCGTGTTGCCTGTGGTGATGGCCATAGGGACTTGTGCCCTGATGCTGGCCGAGCACACCTCCATCTTCAATTGGTTGGGGGCGCCCTTTGTGCCCTTGCTGGAGCTGCTGCAACTGCCGGATGCGGAAGCCGCCTCCAAGACCATCATGGTGGGCTTCGCCGACATGTTCATCCCGGCCGTGCTGGCATCGACCATAGAGAGCGACATCACCCGCTTCGTGATCGCCGCCATGTCGGTCACCCAGCTCATCTATATGTCGGAAGTGGGTGCCCTGCTGCTGGGCAGCAAGATCCCGGTCAAGCTGTGGGAGCTGTTTGTCATCTTCCTGCTGCGCACCCTGGTCACGCTGCCGGTCATCGCCGGTGTGGCGCATCTGTTGTTCTAGGGCAGTTGTTCTGGATGCAAAACGGTCAACCTGGGTTGGCCGTTTTTTGTGGTCGGCATTAGACCAAAGTGAGTCTTTTTAATAGTGGAGATTTACATTAATGTAACAATCTGAAAAAAGCGTGCCAGCCGAGCAGTAGGCAATTCAAATTGAACGTGGCCAGGAGTCACCCCATGACCTCACTGCTCAGCTACAGGGCCGGTCCCTGCGATCAGCCCCTGCTTCATCAGACCATAGGCGAATACCTGCAAGAGATAGCCGAACGCTTTCCCGAACGGCCCGCCGTTGTGGTGCGCCACCAGCAGATCCGCTGGAACTACCGCGAATACCTGACCCAGATAGACAGGTTGGCGCTGGGCTTGCTGGCGCTCGGCATCCAGCCGGGGGACAGGGTCGGCATCTGGTCACCAAACAACATAGAGTGGTGTCTGGTGCAGTTCGCTACCGCCCGCATCGGCGCCATCATGGTCTGCATCAATCCAGCCTACCGCAGCTACGAGCTGGAGTTTGCCATCAACAACGTGGGCTGTCGTGCCCTCATCTGTGCCAGTGCCTTCAAGGGCAGCGACTACCTCGCCATGCTCAATGAGCTGGCCCCAGAACTGGCCAGTTCGCCACCAGGGCAGCTGGTCAGCGCCCGCTTGCCGAGCCTGGCGATGGTGATCCGGCTCGGTGAGGAGGCCAGCGCCGGCATGCTCAACTTCGGTGCCGTGCTGGCGCTGGGGGACCAGCAGGATCCGGCCCGGCTTGCCCGGGTGGCGGCCGGCCTCAAGCCGGACGATGCCATCAACATCCAGTTCACCTCGGGCACCACGGGCAACCCCAAGGGCGCGACCTTGAGCCACGGCAACATACTCAACAACGGCCGTCAGGTGGCGCGGGGCATGGCGTTCAGCGAGCAGGACAGGCTCTGCATACCTGTGCCGCTCTACCACTGTTTCGGCATGGTGCTCGGCAATCTGGTCTGCATCAGCGTGGGGGCCTGCGCCCTGTTTCCATCGGAGGCATTCGACCCTGTGGTGGCCCTGCAGATGGTGAGCGAGGAGCGTTGCACCGCCCTGCACGGCGTGCCGACCATGTTCATCGCCGAGCTGGAGCTGCCCGGCTTTGCTGAGTTTGATCTCTCCTCCCTGCGCACCGGCATCATGGCCGGGGCCATCTGCCCCGAGCCCTTGATGCGCAAGGTGCAGACCCTGATGCACATGACCGAGGTGACCATAGCCTACGGCCAGACAGAGTGCAGTCCCATCAACCACATGACCGCCATCGATGCGCCACTGGACAAGCGGGTCACCACGGTCGGCCGCGCCCTCGATCACACCGAGATCAAGCTGGTTGATCCGAGTGGCGAGACGGTGGCCATCGGCGAGCGGGGGGAGATCTGCTGTCGCAGCAAGGGGGTGATGCAGGGTTACTGGCAGGATCCTGCCAAGACGGCGGAGACCATAGACGAGGAGGGTTGGCTGCATTCGGGGGACATAGGCATCATGGACGAAGAGGGCTATGTGCAGATCGTCGGGCGCAGCAAGGAGCTGATCATCCGTGGTGGCGAGAACATCTATCCGCGCGAGATAGAGGAGCGGCTCTACGACCATCCGGCGGTGCAGGATGCGGCCGTGTTCGGGGTCGACAGCGAGCGCTATGGCGAGGAGGTGTGCGCCTGGGTCAAGCTCAGGCCCGGGCATGAGATCAGCGAGGAGGAGCTCAAGCACTTCCTGTCGGCCCGCATCGCCTACTTCAAGGTACCCAGGCATATCCGCTTCGTGGAGGAGTACCCCATGACGGTGACCGGCAAGCTGCAGAAGTTCAAGATGCGGGAGGCAATGAGCGATGAGCTGGCCCGCCAGCATGCCGAGGCGACGCGCTGAGGCTGTTCTGGCGCGATAAAAAAGGGCCCGCGGGCCCTTTTTCGTTGCCGGCTGCTTGCTAGCGCGGCGTGATACTCAAGTCCGTGGGGCACTGAATGGTCAGCGAATGGACTGTACTGGCCACGCGATAAGGCTTGCCCGCCTTGTAGAGCTTCTTCTCCTCGTCATAGCTGCCCGTCGTGTACTGGGTGGAGTAGAGCGTCTGCTGACGGCGATCCGTCTCCTTGTAACCCTGGGGGCAGGTCTGGTTGGCCTGATTGAAACAGGCCGCCATGCTGCTGCACTCGATATAGAAGCCGTGCTGGCTGGCATCGGCCAGGTGCACCGGGGTGACTGTGGGCGGGGGCGGCGACAACAGGGAGCAGCCGGACAGCGCCAGTGCGCCCAGCATGATGAGATGTTTTGACATGGATAACCTGAACAGTGTGGTGTGACAAAGAGTGAGGGGGAGTCTTTTGCTCCCCCTTCGCTATAGGGGCACAGTTATAACCAAGCCGGTGCGCTCAGACCAGCGCACAAATGTAAGAAAATATGATCCCGCCCTACGTCAGCGCGGCCAGGAGGGCATCGCTATCCACCTGGTCCAGCTGCTCCGGCGCCAGGAAACGCTCGGCATAGTCGCGCCAGATGCCGCTGCCGACGAACAGGGCAAACAACGCCGGGTCTATGTGCTGCTCGCGCACCATGCTCTGCATGATGGCCAGCGACTGGGCCACCGTCTTGCCCGACTTGTAGGGGCGATCGCTGGCGGTCAGCGCCTCGAAGATGTCGGCGATGGCCATGATGCGGGCCGGAATGCTCATCTGCTGCCCCAGCAACTGACGGGGGTAACCCTTGCCGTCCATGCGCTCATGGTGACCGCCGGCGATCTCGGGCACGCTGCGCAGGTGGCGCGGGAAGGGGAGCCGCTCCAGCATGCGGATGGTCTGGATGATGTGTTCGTTGATCTTGTAGCGCTCCTCCTCGGTGAGGGTGCCGCGGCCTATGGCCAGGTTGTAGCGCTCCCCCCGGTTGTAGAGATGGGGGGGCACCTTGACCTTGAAACCCCAGGGGTTGTGCTCATCCAGGCGGTCGTGAACAGGGCGGGGAATGAGGTGGGCCGCCTTGTCGGCCAGCAGCGGCTCGACGCAGGGCAGCGGCGCGGCGGGCTCGCTCTGGCGCAGCTTGAGTTCCTCCCGACTGATGCCGAGTCTGTCATCTAGGGTGCGCAGCCAGGTGCGGCTGGCGATGGCATCCAGCCGTGTCAGCTTCTCCGGCGCCATCCACTCGCCCCCCAGGTTGCACTCGGCGACGAAGGCAAACTCCTGGTCCAGGGTGCTCCAGAGCGGCGCCACCTCCGCTCTGGCCGCTTCCCGTTCTGACGCCGGCAGGCGGGCCGCCAGCGCCTCTATGTAACCGTCGCGCTTGAGCACCTCGAAGCGGGTGCGGATCTCGTGGATCCGGTCGTAGAGGGTCTCCAGCTTGGTGGCCTTGTCGACCACGAACTCCGGCGTGGTGACCTTGCCGCAGTCGTGCAGCCAGCTCGCGATATGGATGGCCTCCCACTCCTCCTCATTGAGCCGAAAGTCGGCGAACGGGCCCTGTTGCTGGGTACAGGCCGCCTCCGTCAGCATCCGGGTCAGCTCGGGCACGCGCTGGCAGTGACCCCCTGTGTAGGGGCTCTTGGCATCGATCGCGCCGGCCATCAGCTCGATGAAGGACTCCAGCAGCTGTTTCTGCTCCTCCAGCAGGCGCTGGTTCTCGATGGCGGAGGCCGAGGTGCCTGCCAGCGCCTCGATCAGGCTGATGCGCGAGGCCAGCTCGCGGGCGGAGCAGTCGGGCAGGATCAGCAGCAGGCAGCCGATCAGCTCCTGTCTATGGTTGCGCAGGGGCTCGGCCACCAGCTGGCAGGGGCCGGGGAAGGGGCCCCAGCTCGCCAGATGTTGCTGCCAGCCGCGCTCGTCGACGGCCAGGGTGAGTCGCTCTGTCTGGGCCAGCTTGCCGAGCAGCGCCTCCTGCCAGGGGACTTGCCCGGCAGGCAGGGCTTGCTGTCGCCAGCTCGCCTGGACCGCCACCATGCTCTGCTCCTGGGCCAGGTAGAGGCAGCCCCCTTGGGCCTGCACCGCGGCTATGGTCTCCTGCAGTATGCGGCTGAGCAGGGAGTCGAAGCGGTGTTCGGCCGCCAGCGCCCGGCCCATGTTCATGAAGTTGCCCAGGGTCAGCCGCATGCCGGACATGGTACGGGCCAGATCGTCGATCTCGCGGATCGCCGACTCAGGCACCCGGCTCTCGCCGAAGTCGAAGTGCTGGATCCGCTCCGCCTCCTGGGTCAGGGCCAGCAGCGGGGTGGCGGTACGGCGGGAGACCAGCCAGATCACCGGCAGCAGCAACAGCAAGCCCGCCAGCGCCCAGCCGAGATTGACCAGTGCCTCGTCGCGGGCCTGCTGGTAGAGCAGATCGGCCGACACCAGCAGGGCGATATGGAAGGGGGAACCCTCGCCGAGGGGGGAGAGGTTGATCAGCCAGTCGCTGTCATCGGCGGCGGTCAGGTTCAGCTCCACCGGACTGCTCAGCAGGGCGGGTTGGCGGCTGATCTGCTGTTGCAGCCGGGTCAGCACGGGATGGGACAGCGCCGACAGCGTGGGCAGCTGGCTCAGCTGCTCGAAGCTGGGGAGATGCCTGGGATCGGCGGCCAGCAGGGTGGCGTATTCGTCGAACAGGATCACCTGGCTCTGCGCTGGCAAGCGCAGCTTGCCGATCAGGGCCGACAGCCCCTCTACGCTGGTATCCAGCCCGATCACCGCCCGTCTGTCATCGCTCTCCACCGCCAGCGTCATGCCTGGCTCCTTGGTGGTAAAAAAGAGATAGGGACTGGTCGTGGCGATCCCCGTGCGCCAGCGTGCCTGCTTATACCAGTCGCGGCTGCGGGGATCAAACTGGTACAGGGGCATGGCCCGGCGCTCGAGCAGGGTCAGCCGCTGATCGAAGTAGAGAAACTCCCCCTTGCCCTGATGCAGGCTCTGTACCAGCAGGGTGCTGGCGGCGGGCACCTTGTCCAGCTGGGCTCTGGCCCGTTCGGTCAGCTTGCGCAACAGGAAGAAGTCGCCATCCTCATAGCCGGCGTAGATGGCGCCATAGCTGGGGCTGTTGGCCAGCACTTCCGCCAGTTGCGGCAGGTAGCCCAGGCGAGCATCCAGGCTGGTCATGGCCGCCAGCTGGCCGCTGCGCAGCAGGCTGAGGGACATGCGGGCAGGTCGCTCGTTCAGCTGAAGCGCGAGGGACAACTGTTCCCGGTATTGCAGAAAGTTCTGTCGCTCATGCTCCAGCCCCTGGCGCGCCCCTTGCTGGAATTGCAGCGCTATGAGGGCGCTGCCCAGCAGGGTAAACAGCAGGATGAAGAGGGTGGCGATATGCACATAGAAGGGTTTACGACCTGGCCTGGCACTTGTCATGGACGCATCCTTGTCACACGGGCGATTGCAGAGACGATCAACTACCAGTGTGCCAACAGGATGACAGAAAACACAATAAATGATTGAGCGGTATCAGGATATGGCGTCGGATGTGACGGCCCCTGGCGGGGCCGTCTTGGGGATCACGCCAGTACGGCGGCGGGGACCAGGTTGACGGGGGCGTCTTTCACCTCGTGCCACACCTGGTGGCTGTCCTGGTACTTGTAGTTGGCCGTGCCTGACTTCCAGTCTTCGCTGAGCACCATGCGCAGCTCGAAGTTGGGCTGGATCACGGGGCCGATCCCGCCACCTTGCGGCCACTTGATGATGGGATAACCCTGGGCGGTTACCAGGATATGGCACAGCTTGGGCATGACACACATATAGGTGTACTGGCCCTTCAGTTCGGAGGCCATGTCCAGCGGTGGATTGGTTGCCTGGGTCAGGTGAGCGACGCCGTTCACCGTCTCCCCCGGGGTATAGACGGCCAGGTTCAGGTGCAGCAGTTGTGCCCCCGGCATGGCTTTGCCAATCTCGAAAGAGGCGAGGAAGAGGCCGGTCTTGGTGTCTGTGATTGCATTCATGCCTGTATTCTCCTGCAAGAAGAGGGTGTGTGTAGCTCACAACCAGACGACGAGCCACAGCATGCTAGCGCCTGCGGCCGGAGAGGGTAACTGTGCAACTTGTCAGTTGACGCCCCGTCAGGGCTGGCATAGCGCTATCCCACCTGATGCCAGGGCAGGATAAATCAGGCGTGCGGCCTGTGTGACGCTTTCGGTTGTAGGCCTGCCAGAGATTGAGCGGGGCAATTCGCCGGCCCGATGCGTGATTCATTCAGGTATCTCGTGCTACATTGCCCTCCTTGTTACTGGTCTGTGAATCAATGGAGTGACCCATGTCTGCCATCCCCTATTCCGTGCTCGATCTGGTGCCCGTCCCCGAAGGATCCCAGCCGGCCGAGTCGTTCCGTCGTTCGCGCGAGTTGGCGCAACATGCCGAGCGCTGGGGCTACCTGCGTTATTGGCTGGCCGAACACCACAACATGCCGGGCATCGCCAGCGCCGCCACCTCTGTGCTGATCGGCCACCTGGCGGGTGCCACCAACACACTGCGGATCGGTGCTGGCGGCATCATGCTGCCGAACCATTCGCCGCTGGTGATCGCCGAGCAATTCGGCACCCTGGCCTCGCTCTACCCTGATCGCATCGACCTGGGGCTGGGCCGGGCGCCCGGCACAGATCAGCGCACCATGCAGGCGCTACGGCGCCAGCGCAGCGGCGAGGTGGACGAGTTCCCGGCGGATGTGCGCGAGCTGATGAGCTACTTTGGGGACGGGGCGGGAGCGGTACAGGCGGTGCCGGGTCAGGGGTTGCACCTGCCCATCTGGCTGCTGGGCTCCAGCCTCTACAGCGCCCAGCTGGCGGCGGCCATGGGGCTGCCGTTCGGCTTTGCCTCCCACTTCGCCCCCGCCCTGTTGTTGCAGGCACTGGAGATCTACCGTACCCAGTACCGCCCTTCGGTGCGCTGGCCCAAGCCTTATGCCGTGGTCTGCATCAACATGATCGCCGCCGACAGCGAGCGGGAGGCCCGCTTCCAGTTCACCACTGTGCAGCAGCAGTTCCTGCGTCTCTACCGCGGTGACGCGGGCAAGCTGCCCGCGCCCGTGGTCGAGCTGGGGGAAGAGTGGTCACCCCGCGAACTGATGGCGATGGAGCAGACCCTGGCCCGCTCCCTGGTCGGCGATCCGGAGCGGGTGCGTCACGGCCTCAAGGCGCTGCTGGCCGAGACCCGGGCCGATGAGCTGATGTTCAACGGCCCCATCGTCGATCATCAGGCCCGTCTGCGCTCGTTCGAGATTGCGGCCGAGCTGATGAATAGCCTGTAAGCTGGCAGGCAGGGCTTGTCACTGTGGCGGG
>NZ_CDDA01000008.1:51207-51921 GCF_000819745.1 Aeromonas bestiarum
GGTCGAGCCAGGTGCTTGGCCCGCCGATTGACAACAGTGCTCATAAAATTTTTTTAACGTATTGATTTTAAAGGATAGTCAGGTTGATGTCGGGCATCTGTCGTGTCACCGCCCTCCACTCAGGCCCTATGCTGGCCCTGTCAATCACCACAAGGAGCTCATGATGATCGTCAGGAAGTTGAGATTGCAGCGGGGTTGGTCCCAGGATCAATTGGCGACCCTGACTGGCCTGAGCGTTCGCACCATACAGCGGATCGAACAGGGTCAGCAGCCCGGACTGGAGTCTCTCAAGGCCCTGGCCTCCGTCTTTGAACTTGATGTGGCTCAGTTAGACGGGACGCAACAACAGGAGCGCGAGATGAGAGGGAATGAAACCATGGGTCAGGATGCGGTACAGGTGTCGGCAGAGGAGCGGGCGGCCATGCGTTATGTGGAGGGGCTCAAGGGCTTCTACTACCACATCGCCAGCTATGTGCTGGTAATTTGCGGGCTGTTTGTCATCAACTACCTCAGCAATCCGGATTATATCTGGGCCTGGTGGCCGGCGCTGGGTTGGGGATTGGGATTGATCTCCCATGCCATCAATCTGTTCCAGCCCTTCAAGTTGTTCGGGCCCGAGTGGGAACGGCGTCAGATAGAGAAACGGCTGGGACGCAAGTTGTAACAGGTTCGTACGTCATGACCAATAAAAACGGGCCCGGCAGATGCCGGGCC
>NZ_CDDA01000008.1:52129-69001 GCF_000819745.1 Aeromonas bestiarum
CATCACTTGGCGTGAGTGGGGCAGGGTGTCACTATCAGGACATCGTCTTTATAACGCCACAGGGTGAGGCTCTCGTCGCTCAGGCGCAGCCCTGATGAACCATCACTTGGCGTGAGTGGGGCAGGGTGTCGCTATCAGGGCATCGTCTTCATAACGCCACAGGGTGAGACTGTTGCCCCAGACGCAGCCGGTATCCAGCGCCTTGATATCCTGCTTGCCGGTGTTGCCCATCAGGGCCGCCCAGTGGCCGAACACCAGTATGGGGTCATCCACGTGGTGTTCACGCTGCTCGAACCAGGGGCGCAGGCCGGGTGTGGACTCCGTGGGACCCTTCTTGCACTTGAACTCGAGCCGGCCATCGAAATAGCAGAAGCGCATGCGGGTGAAGGTGTTGATGATGTAGCGGTAACGCTCGATACCGGACAGATCCTCACTCCAGCCATCGGGCAGATCGCCATACATGTTGTGCAGCAGCCAGCTGTACTGATCGCCGCGCAGCAGACTCTCCACTTCGCGGGCACAGTTGCGCGCCGTGCGGGCGTCCCAGGCGGGGGAGATGCCGGCATGCACCATCATGATGGGCAGGTCAGGGTGCTCCGCCAGCAGGGGGCGATGACGCAGCCACTCCAGCAGTTCGTCCCGATCCGGGGCCTCCATCAGGGCCTGCAGCTTGTCTTTCTTCTTGAGCGGCGCGACACCATCGGCCACCGCCAGCAGGTGCAGGTCGTGGTTGCCGAGCACTGTGACGGCGCGGCTTCCCAGTGACTTGACGAAGCGCAGTGTGTTGAGGGAGTCCGGGCCGCGGGCGACCAGATCACCACAGAGCCAGAGCACATCGTTGCCGGGATCGAACTCGGCCAGATCCAGCAGACGGCGCAAGTCGTCATAACAGCCCTGGATATCGCCAACAAAACAGTTCGCCATGAAACCTCAGTTAATAATGTGGGGGACGGCCAGCGTAAAAGGCGCTATGGGCGCCTCGAACTGCTGTCCCGACGCATCTTGCAGGGTGTAGCTCCCTTCCATCACCCCCAGCGGGGTGGCGAGTGGCACGCCGCTCTGATAGCGAAAGGTCTCCCCTTCCGCAATCAGGGGCTGCTCCCCGACGACGCCGGGGCCCTCGACTTCCAGCATCTTGCCATTGGCATCCGTGATGAGCCAGCGCCGGTGCAGCAGCTGCGCCGGGCCGGGCCCCAGATTCTCAATTTCGATCAGATAGTGGAACTGGTAAGGGTCTTGGGTATCCGCCACATAACTGGGGTATGGGCGGATCACTATGTGCGGGTGTGTCACGGGATCAGGCCTGTTGCTGATCCGCCAGCCAGTTGGCGATCATGACGAACTGCTCGAGGGAGAGATTCTCCGGGCGCAGGTTGCCATCGATGCCAAGCTCGGTCAGCTGGGCGTCCGTGATGAAGTTGGCGAAGCTGTTGCGGATGGTCTTGCGGCGCTGGCCAAAGCCTTCGGTACAGACGCGGCTCAGGCAGCGGATATCTTTGGCGACGATTGTCGGGTTCTTGTGCGGCACCAGACGGACCACGGCAGAATCCACTTTCGGTGCCGGTTTGAAGGCGCCGGGGCCCACTTCCAGTACCGGGATCACCTGGCAGTAGTACTGCACCATGACGCTCAGGCGGCCATAGGCCTTGCTGCCCGGACCGGCGGACATCCGCAGGACCACTTCCTTTTGCAGCATGAAGTGCATGTCTTCTACCCGGTCGGCGAAATCGCACAGGTGGAAGATGAGCGGGGTGGAGATGTTGTAGGGCAGGTTGCCGAAGATGCGCAGCGGCCCCTTGCCTTCCCCCATCAGGGTGCCGAAGTCGAAGCGCATGGCGTCGGCCTCGATCACGGTCAGCTTGTCCTTGAGGGTCGGATGCTCACGCAGGCGCGCGGCCAGATCCCGGTCAAGCTCGACCACCGTCATCTTGTCCATCTGGGAGGCGACCGGTTCGGTCAGCGCGGCCAGACCAGGACCTATCTCCACCAGGTTCTGACCCGGCTGCGGATTGATGGCGGCCACTATCTGATCGATCACATAGCGGTCGTGCAAGAAGTTCTGACCGAAACGCTTACGGGCCGTGTGGCCCATGTGCACCTTGTTGCTCTGCACCTTACTGCTCATATCTTTTTTTCTCTACCATCTTGATGGCGTGGTTAATCGCGGTGATCAGACTGCCCGGATCCGCCAGGCCCTTGCCTGCCAGATCCAGCGCAGTGCCGTGATCCACCGAAGTGCGGATGAAAGGAAGTCCAAGGGTGATATTGACCGAACTGCCGAAGCCCTTGTATTTGAGCACGGGCAGTCCCTGGTCGTGGTACATGGCGAGTACCGCATCCGCATCCTTGAGGTATTTGTCCTGGAACAGGGTATCGGCCGGCAGCGGGCCGACCAGATCTATCCCCTCCTGGCGCAAGCCGGCCAGGGCGGGTTCGATCACGTCAATCTCTTCACGGCCGAGATGGCCCCCTTCCCCGGCATGGGGATTGAGACCGCAGACGTAAATTCGGGGCTTGGCGATGCCAAACTTGGTTTTGAGATCCGCATCCAGGATGCGGATCACCTTGCCGAGACGATCTTCGGTGATCGCCATCGCCACGTAGGCCAGCGGGATGTGAGTGGTCGCCAGCGCCACCCGCAAGCCTTCCGTCGCCAGCAGCATCACCACATCGGCGGTGCCTGACTGCTGGGCGAAGAACTCGGTGTGGCCGCTGAACGAGACACCCGCCTGGTTGATGATCCCCTTGTGCACCGGGCCGGTCACCACGGCGGCGAACTCGCCGCTGAGGTTGCCGTCGCAGGCGCGCTGCAGGGTGGCCAGCACGTAGGCACCGTTGCCCTCGTCGAGCATGCCCGGTACCACGGGGGCGCCCAGGGTGACCGGACAGAGGGTGAGAGTGCCCGCCCGCTGCGGCTGGGCAGGGGTCTTGGCATCATAGGGTTCCAGCTCGATGGGCAGCCCCAGCAGGGCGGCCCGTTCGAGCATCAGGGCAGGATCGGCGATCACCACCAGCTGGTGGGGCCAATCCTGCTGGGCTATCTGCAGCACCAGATCCGGGCCTATCCCGGCCGGTTCACCCGGCGTGACGGCGAGACGACGACAGCTCATCAGCTGCCGGCGCCTTCGATCTGGATGTAGGCCTCGTCACGCAGCTCGTCCAGCCAGGCCTGGGACTCTTCGGTGAAGCGACGGTTGAAGATCAGCTGATAGGCGCGCTGTTCCTGGGCCTTGTTGGTGGCATCCTGGCTGCGACGCTCTTCCAGCTGGACAATGTGCCAGCCGTGGGTCGTGCGGAAGGGGGCGCTCAGCTCACCCGGCTTGAGGCGGTTGACCATGTCGCGGAATTCCGGCACGTAGACGTTGGGATCAGACCAGCCCAGCTCACCGCCCTGCACCGCAGAGCCCGGATCTTCGGAATACTTCTCCGCCAGACTGGCGAAGCTGGCCTTGCCGCTCTTGATGTCGTGCAGTATGCCATCCAGCATGCCCTTGGCCTTCTCTTCGCTCAGGATGATGGAGGGCTTGATCAGGATGTGGCGGGCGCGCACTTCGGTCTGCACGACCTGCTGCTGACCCTTGGCATCGAACACCTTGATGATGTGCAGACCGGCGCCTGAGCGCAGCGGACCCACTATGTCACCCTTCTTGGCGCCCTGTACCGCTTCGGCCATCAGGGTCGGCATCTCTTGCGGGCTCATCCAGCCCCAGTCGCCCCCTTCCAGCGCCTTGGGACCGTTGCTCTCGGCAATGGCCAGCTTGCGGAAGTCGGCCCCCTGCTTGAGGGCGGCCAGGATGCGTTCAATCTTGCTCTTGGCGGCGTTGAGCTGCTCGGCGCTCGGGTTGTCCGGCAGGGCAATCTGGATATGGCCGACATGGTACTGCTGTTGCTGCTGGCCCTGCTTGGCGAGTATGTCCACCACCTGCTTGACCTCCTGCTCCGAGATGTTGATGCGGCGGCGCACCTGGTTGCGGCGCACCTCGTTCATCAGTATCTCGCGGCGCACCTCTTCCCGGTACTGGGCATAGGTCAGCCCTTCGCGGGCCAGCTGGGCACGCAGCTGCTCCACCGTCATCTTGTTGTCGGCGGCTATGCTCTGAATGGCTTGCTCCAGCTGGGTGTCGCTGATCTTGAGGCCCTGACGATCCGCCAGTTGCAGCTGCAGGCTCTCCTGGATCAGGCGATCCAGCGCCTGCTTGCGCAGGGTGGCATCGTCAGGCAGGGACTGACCGCTCTCCTGGGCCGAGCTCTTGACTTTCTGTACCAGGGCTTCCTGCTGGCTGGCCAGCACCACGTCCTTGTTGACCACGGCAAGCACCTTGTCCATCAGCTCGGGGGCGGCGAAGGCCCCCTGGCTCATGGCTCCGAACAGGCCTGCAGTCAGCAGGGAAATCAACGTCTTCTTCATATCCATCTCTCAAGGCGTTTGCCAGACCGGTTACTGGTCTCGCAGGTTAAACGGACGAATGTAAGGCAGTGCTTCGGTATCCAGGGAGGTGCCCTTGGAGCCGGTACCCACGCTACCCAATCCTTTCATTTCAAACTGAATGCCCAGGCTGCGCTCCGAGGTCGGACGCATGGTCACGTTATCCGGGGTATTGACCCACTCCAGGTTGAAGTTGATGCTCCAGCAACAGGAGTCATATTTCAGACCCACCTTGCGATCCACCTTCACCCCCTGATCGAGGTCATGATAGTAGCCACCGTAGAGGTGCCACTGGTCATTGAGCGGCGTGGTCAACAGCATACCGACCTGGTTGAGGTCAGCGACCTGGTTGGTGTTGGACAGGTCGTAGTTGGCATCGCGCACGAAGCGGTAGTTCAGCTGACTGATCAGTTTCTCGCGGCGATACTCGACGGCGCTGTTGGCCGAGCTGATCTCGCTCTGATCCATATCATATTGTGCACCGGCATGGGCAAACCACTGTTCATTGATCTTGGCGTCCCCCTCAAACGACAGCGGGGAGCGGGTGTTGGTGGCCAAGGATTCGCTGGGGTAGAGTTTGACCCTGGGCGCAACAAAATCGAAAGCTTGGGCAACGGCCAGCCGAATTCGTTCATCGCCAGCGGCATCATAGACCCGGGTGGTGACACCGAGCGAGACGCGATTCGAGTCGCTGATGCGGTCCAGACCTGCATAACGGCGATCGCTGAACAGGCTGTAGTAGTCCTGGCGCATGTTGGTGGAGTCATAGACGCCTATGTTGTCCTGATCCTTGTAGGGCACATAGAGGTACTGGAACTCGGGCTCCAGGGTCTGGTTGGCATCGTCACCAAACCAGTTCTGGTTGCGCTCGAAGGTCATGCCGCCCTTGAGGCGGAAGGAGGGCAGGGTCCGGGTGATGATCCCTTCGTCCAGCGTAACCCCGTTACCGTTTTCAGGAGTAAAGCGGCTGACAAAGGTCTGGCTCATGTTGTCCGGCACTTCCTGATCGTAACGGGTGTACATCAGCTTGTACTGGCTGTCGAGGTAGTAGCCCGCCTCGTCGATCAGCGGCATGGTCAGGGTCGGGGCCGTGTAGACCCGGGTACCCGTGTAGGCGCTGCCCTTGTTCTGCTCTATGGCCTGGGCATTGTTGTAACCGAACTTGGTGATCTCGGTGTTCCAGGCCAGATCGTACCAGTTGCCTTGCTGGTAGTAGTTGTGGTTGATGCGCGGCATCAGCTCATGGGGCTGCTGGGCACTGGCCAGCAGGATCTGGTAGGTCCGCACCTCGGTATTGATGTTCCAGTTGGGCTGGAAGTAGCCGGCCATCAGGGACTGCTGCAACTGGTTCTCGACCTGGGTGCCCACCTTGGGGGAGAAGTCGTTGTAGTAGTTGTAATCCCGATCCCGCACCTTGGTGTAGTCGACCGAGACCCGCATGGCGTTGTCGGCAAACATCGAGGTGTGGCGGGCGTTGAGCAGGTAGCGATGACCGTCATCCAGGCCGGTGAAGCTGGGATCGGTCGGGTCATACTGCTTGTCATCCGCCAGATTCTCGAAATAGAGGCTGCCGACGTGGGCCGGATCCGGCATGTAGCGGAACTGCACCTGCTCCATCAGGCCCCGTTTGTCCATGAAGCGGGAGGTGATGGTGGCGTCGTAGTTGGGCGCTATGTTCCAGTAAAACGGCTGGGTGATGTCCATGCCGTTGCGGGAACTCTGGGTATAACCCGGGTAGAGCAGACCCGTCTTGCGCTCATCCTTGATGGGGAAGTTGATATAGGGAAAGTAGAAGACCGGATAGTCATAGAGCCAGAGGCTGGCGTTCCAGGCTTCCCCGAACACCTCTGTCTGGTCTATGTCTATGCTGCCCGCTTTGAGGGTCCATACTTCCTGGCCCGGTGGGCAGGTGGTGTACTGAGCCCCTTCCAGGGTGATGTTCTGGTTGTTGTTGGTCATGGTGACCCGGTCGGCGGAGCCGCGCACCGGCGAACCATGCACCTGATACTTGCCTTCTTCCAGCTCGGAGTTCTTGGTATCCAGGTTGGATTTAAGGGTCTTGTCACTGGTGACGGTGATCTGGCCATCGTTGTAATAGATGTTGCCGATGGCGATGACATCCCGGCTCTTCTGGTCGAGCTCGGCATAATCTGAGTCAAATTTGCGCACACCCTGGCGAACCTTGACGTCGCCCTGATAGACGGCGGTGCCGCCCTGCTTGGCCTCGAGCCGATCCGCATCCACTTCGACGGGTTGGGCGTTGGCATCCTTGTCCGGAGCCAGCCGCTCTATCTTGGGAACATAGTCATAGCAGAGCCCGTCCAGGATCCCGGTGGCGGGCGGCGGCGTCAGCGGTGCCGCCTGCACCATGGCAGGGGTCAGGGCTGGAACAAGGCTGATGGTCAGGGCGATGGGATAAGCGTACCCCAGTGTCCATTTTGTCATGTGAAAGACTCGCGCAATCCGTGGTAGCTACGGCTGATTCAAGACATGCATTTTACGACAGGATTCATCGAGTTGACATTGCATGTCATTGCTTTATGTTAGCCGGCAATGATAAAGCATTATTGCGGCCAGGGCTAACAGCCAAGTGCTGCTTTCCAATTTGGTCCCCGACTTATGTACGATCGCGATTCCCTGCTATTGCAATGGGCGCGCCGGATCTCCGGTGATGCCAACCTTCAGTTGACCCTGATTTCCGGTGACGCCAGTTTTCGCCGCTACCACCGTGGCGCCGGCCTGGTGTGGGTGGACGCCAATCCGAAAACTGAAAAAAATCATGAGTTTGCTCGTAATGCAGCCGCCCTGCATGCCATGGGGTTGCTGGCGCCCGAGGTCAGGGCTGTGGATTATGAGCAGGGCCTGCTGGCGGTGACGGATCTGGGGGATACCCAGCTTATCGGCTGTCTGGACGCGCACAACGTACAGGCCTGGTATGGCAAGGCCATAGCGCTGCTGCCCCGGCTGGGGGCTGTGGATCTGGTGCTGGAACCCTTCGACGCAGCCTTCATGGCCCGTGAAAACAGCATATTCCCCGAGTGGTTGCTGGGTCATCACCTGCAATTGCAGCTCAGCGAGGCCGAGCAACGGCTGCTGGATGACACCTTCGCCTGCCTCACCGCCAACAACCTGGCCCAGCCGCAGGGGGTGATGCACCGGGATTTTCACAGCCGCAACCTGATGGTGTGTGGTGGCGACAGGCCCGAGACCAGCACCCTGGCCATCATCGATTTTCAGGACATGGTCATCGGGCCTCTTAGCTATGACCTGGTCTCCCTGCTCAAGGATTGCTACGTGCGCTGGCCGGATGCGGTGATCGAGCAGGGCATGCGGCAGGGCTTCGATACCCTGCAGCAGGCGGGACTGCTTGGCGAACTCGACTATGCCAGTTTCCGTCGTCATGCCGACCTGACCGGCATGCAGCGTCACCTGAAGGCGGCGGGCATCTTCACCCGCCTCTACCATCGCGACGGCAAATCCGGTTACCTCAAGGACATTCCCCGCACCCTGGGCTATGTGGTGGACGCGTGCCACCAGCATGGCGCCACCTATCCCGTGCTGGCCCGTTTCGGCCTGTGGTT
Source organism: Aeromonas bestiarum (assembly GCF_000819745.1). Lineage (GTDB taxonomy): Bacteria > Pseudomonadota > Gammaproteobacteria > Enterobacterales > Aeromonadaceae > Aeromonas > Aeromonas bestiarum. The sequence goes on from NZ_CDDA01000008.1 coordinate 60,137, forward strand.
GGCGCAGGTGGTGCTGCCCGGGATCAACCGCACCGTGCAGGTGACACCATGAAGGCGATGATCCTGGCCGCCGGCCGTGGCGAGCGCATGCGCCCGCTCACCGACAGCCTGCCCAAGCCGCTGCTGGCGGTGGGGGGCAAGCCGCTCATAGTGCACCATATCGAGAAGCTCGCGGCGGCCGGGGTGACCACACTTGTCATCAACCATGCCTGGCTCGGCCACAAGCTGGTGGAAGCGCTCGGTGACGGCAGTGCGTTTGGGGTGCAAATTCAGTGGTCGGCAGAGGCGAGTGCGCTGGAAACCGCCGGTGGCATAGTGCAGGCGTTGCCCCTGCTCGGTCCGGCGCCTTTTCTGGTGATCAACGGCGATACCTGGCTCGACCTGGACTATCGAACCCTGGTGACCCAGCCACTGGGGGAGGATCTGGCCCATCTCTGGCTGGTGCCCAATCCACCCCAGCATCCAGGCGGGGATTTCTCTCTTAACGCGGGTCGGGTACAGGATGCGCCGGCCTTCACCTTCAGTGGTGTCGGGCTCTATGATTCCGCCGCCTTTGCCGACTTGTCGCCGGGTGCGCGCAAGCTGGCCCCCCTGCTGCGCGACTGGATGGCGCAAGGCCGGGTCGGTGGCAGCCTGCTGGCCGGCGAATGGCGGGACATAGGCACTGTCTCGCGGCTGCGCGAGCTGGATGACCAGCTGCTGGGGCACTCTCATTAACATCACGAGGTCTTGAACCATGCGTATTTGGGGTAAGGTGCTTGGCGCCTTCTTCGGTTTTCTGCTCGGCAACATCTTTGGTGCCCTGCTTGGCCTCTGGATCGGCCATCGTTTCGATCGGGGCATGGGTATTCGGGGGGCGTTCCAGCGTGGCCCCAGTCAGCAACAGCAGGCGGTTTTCTTCCACGCCACCTTCGCCGTCATGGGCCATATCGCCAAGGCGAGCGGTCAGGTCACAGAGCAGGAGATCCGGGTCGCGTCCAACCTGATGGATCGGATGCGGCTGGTGGGCGATCAGCGGGCCCGCGCCCAGGAGTCGTTCCGGCTGGGCAAGGAGGCCGGGTTCCCGCTGCAGGAAACCCTGGCCGAATTCCGCCGTGCCAGCCTGGGGCAGCGCGACATTTTGCGCTTCTTTCTGGAGGTGCAGCTGCAGGCCGCCTTTGCCGATGGCAAGGTCGAGGCCAACGAACGCGCCATATTGCACACCATCGCCGATGAGCTGGGTTTCAGCCGCATCGAGCTGGCCCGCATCCTGGCCATGGCCGAGGCGCAGATGAACTTCTTCAACCGGGCTCACGGCGGTCAGTATCAGGACGGTGGGCACGGCGGGCAACAGTACCGGCAGGAGGCGCCCTCCAAGGATCGCCTCAAGGATGCCTACCAGCTGCTCGGAGTGAGCGAGAGCGACAGCGATCAGGACATCAAGCGCGCCTACCGCAAGGAGATGAGCAAGCATCACCCGGACAAGCTGGCCGCCAAGGGGCTGCCGCCCGAGATGATGGAGATGGCGAAGGAGAAGACCCAGGAGATACAGCAGGCCTGGGAGTGGATCCGCGAGGCGCGCGGCATCCGTTGAGTGCCGCTATCTGCCAGCCATAAAAAATGCCCGTCGATGACGGGCATTTTTGTGTGCGAAAGTCAGGCTTAGTGGCTGTCGACCCAGACGAACTTGAGCACGAACAGCAGGGCGACCACCAGTACGCAGGGGTTGATCTCGCGCCAGCGGCCTGTGCCCGCCTTCATCACGCAGTAGGAGATGAAGCCCACGGCGATCCCCTCTGTGATGGAGAAGCTGAACGGCATCATGACGGCGGTCATGAAGGCCGGCACCGCTTCGGTCAGGTCTTCCCACTTCACCCGGGTCAGTTCGGAGCACATCAGCACGCCCACATAGATAAGGGCTCCTGCAGCAGCGTAAGCCGGCACCATGGCGGCAACGGGGGAGAAGAAGATGGCCAGCAGGAACAGCACGCCGACCACTATGGCGGTCAGGCCGGTACGGCCGCCGACGGCGACGCCTGAGCTGCTCTCGATAAAGGCGGTGACCGAGGAGGTGCCCATGAAGGCGCCGCCCACCGAGCTCACGCTGTCCACCAGCAGTGCCTGCTTCATGCGCGGGAAGTGGCCCTTGTCATCGGCCAGCTTGGCGCGGTTGGTGACGCCGATCAGGGTACCGGAAGAGTCAAACAGGTTGACCAGCATGAAGGAGAAGATGATCCCCGCCAGGCTGATGTCCAGCGACCCCATCAGATCCAGCTGGCCGAATACCGGGCTGATGCTCGGCGGCATGGAGACGAAGCCCTTGAAGGTGACGTCGCCAAACAGCCAGCCCAGGGTGGTGGTCACCACTATGGCGATCAGCACGGCGGAGTGAACGCCGCGGGCGGAGAAGATGCAGATCAGGAAGAAACCGAGCAGACCCAGCAGGCAGGGCAGGGAGGTGAGGTTGCCCACCGTCACCATAGTAGCGGGGCTGGCCACTACTATGCCGGCGTTGTGCAGGCCGAGCAGGGCGATCAACAGGCCAATACCGGCCGTGATGCCGACCCGCAGGGTGAGCGGTATGTTGGCGATGAGCCAGTAGCGCACCCGCAGCAGGGTCAGGATCAGCAGACCCAGGGCGCCCCAGAAGATGGTGCCCATGCCGACCTGCCAGGAGTACCCCATGCCCGCTACCACCACGAAGGCGAAGAAGGCGTTCAGCCCCATGGCGGGGGCCAGGGCGATGGGCAGATTGGCCAGCAGGCCCATCAGGATGCTGCCGATACCGGCGATCAGGCAGGTGGTGACGAACACCGCCTGGGTGTCCATGCCCGCATTGGAGAGGATCTGCGGGTTGACGAACACTATGTAGACCATGGTCAAGAAGGTGGTGATGCCGGCGATGACCTCGGTGCGGGCCGTGGTGCCATGGCCTTGCAGGGCAAACAGACGCTCAAGCAATCCTTGCCCGGCGGCCTGTGTGGGGGCCTGGTGTGGTTGATTCATGTTGGATTCCAATAGGTGACGTGAAATAAGCAGCAGGGGAAAGGGCCATCCCATCCATGCGGGAGTGGTTGCCCTGTTTCTGGTGGTTAAGTGACCAGACTCGTCCTGATACCGTGACAGCGCGCACATTTTCACACAGGCGGCGCCGTTTACAAACCCCGGATCTGCGAAGCGGATCAATGAATAGAGCAAAAATTCAAACGTTTGCTATTTGAGCATGAAAAAAGGTTCTCGCTGGAGAACCTTTTTTCGGGAAGAGGGGAGTTAAAGTGTCTTGAAGTAACGCTCCACCAGCTGGGCCAGCACAGAGTCGAGTCTATCCTGCACCTCTCCCAGCTCCCGACCGACACGGCGCAGAAACAGGCTGGCCTGTTCCTCGGTCAGCTTGCGTCCCTCGATGAAGAACTCCTGCTCCGGCAACTGCTTGTCGTAGCGCGGGATCAGCACCCAGCTCACCAGGTCAGGATCGATGACAGAGAAAATCTTGGCGGCGGCGACACAGAAGGTCTCGATATGCTCCTTGCCATCCGGCCCCAGGCAGCCGGGCTCGACCCGGATCTGGATGGTGAGTTTCTTCTCTGTGGGGGTCTGGGTCGTCATCTTGCTACATCCATGCAAAGGCATCCGTCTTGGATTGTATGCCAAAAGGCAATAGAAAGGGGAGCCTGAGCTCCCCTTGTGACGCCGTCACCCTTATTTGGTGATGCGCTTGTACTTGGCGCGGTGAGGCTGGACTGCCTCGGCGCCGTAGGTCTTCTTCTTCCACTCTTCGTATTCGGTGAAGTTGCCTTCGAAGAAGGCAATATTGCCCTCGTCCTGATAATCCAGGATGTGAGTGGCGATGCGGTCGAGGAACCAGCGATCGTGGGAGATGACCATGGCACAACCCGGGAACTCCAGCAGGGCGTTCTCGAGGGCGCGCAGGGTTTCGATGTCCAGATCGTTGGTCGGTTCATCCAGCAGCAGCACGTTGCCGCCGGTCTGCAGCAGCTTGGCCAGGTGCAGACGGCCGCGTTCACCACCGGACAGCTCGCCGACGCGTTTTTGCTGATCGGCGCCCTTGAAGTTGAAACGGCCGATATAGGCGCGGCTCGGGAACTCATAGGTGCCGATGCGCAGTATGTCCTGACCGTCGGCGACCTCTTCGAACACCGTCTTCTTGTCGTTCATGCTGTCGCGGAACTGATCCACCGAGGCCAGCACCACGGTATCGCCCAGGGTGATGGTGCCGGAGTCCGGCTGCTCCTGGCCCGACATCATGCGGAACAGGGTGGATTTACCCGCGCCGTTCGGACCTATGATGCCGACGATGGCCCCCTTCGGAATGGAGAAGGAGAGATCGTCGATCAGCTGGCGGTCACCATAGGACTTGCAGAGGTTTGCCACCTCGACCACCTTGTCACCGAGACGGGGTCCGGGCGGAATGAACAGCTCGTTGGTCTCGTTGCGTTTCTGGTAGTCGTTGGTGTTGAGCTCCTCGAAGCGAGCCATACGGGCCTTGGACTTGGCCTGACGGCCTTTCGGGTTCTGACGCACCCACTCCAGTTCCTTCTCGATGGACTTGCGACGGGCCGCTTCCGAGCTGGCTTCCTGAGCCAGACGGGCGTCCTTCTGCTCCAGCCAGGAGGAGTAGTTGCCTTCCCAGGGGATACCCTCGCCGCGGTCCAGCTCCAGGATCCAGCCCGCCACGTTGTCGAGGAAGTAACGGTCGTGGGTGATGGCGACGACTGTGCCCTCGTAGTCGTGCAGGAAGCGCTCCAGCCAGGCCACGGATTCCGCATCCAGGTGGTTGGTCGGTTCGTCCAGCAGCAGCATGTCCGGCTTTTCCAGCAGCAGGCGGCAAAGGGCTACCCGGCGGCGCTCACCACCTGAGAGGTGCTTGATCTGGGCATCCCAGGCCGGCAGGCGCAGGGCGTCGGCCGCGCGCTCCAGCTGGTTCTCCATGTTGTGACCACCCTGGGCGGCGATGATGGCTTCCAGCTCGCCCTGTTCGCGGGCCAGCTTGTCAAAATCTGCATCCGGGTCGGCATAGGCCGCATAGACCTCATCCAGGCGAGCCATGGCGCGTTTCACCTCGCCGACCGCCTCTTCCACCGCCTCGCGGACTGTCTGCTCCGGATCCAGCTTGGGCTCCTGGGGCAGGTAGCCGATCTTGATGCCGGGTTGCGGACGGGCTTCCCCTTCGATCTCGGTATCTATGCCGGCCATGATGCGCAGCAGGGTGGACTTACCGGCACCGTTCAGACCCAGTACGCCTATCTTGGCGCCCGGGAAGAAGCTCAAGGAGATGTTCTTGAGGATATGACGCTTGGGCGGCACTACCTTGCCGACCCGGTTCATGGTGTAAATAAATTGAGCCATTGGCTAATTCTCTTCCTTTTCAGCAGGTTAATGTCTTGGCACTAACGGACTGATGTCGTGGTGGGGCCAGGTCGGCACGCCGCCAACCCGGTTCCAAAAAACCCGTCGATTGTAAACCAATGGACAGGGGTGGGCAAAGGTGGCGCCCGGTTGGCGCCCCCCTTTGCCGAGGCTGTCACGTCTTGCTGCATCAGCCGCGCAATCTTGGCATCATGTGGGCTTCTTTTTGTCCCGGAGTTGTCATGACCGCATCCCCCCAGACACCTTCACTGGCTGCCTTTCTCTGCACAATGGGATTGGACGCCGCGCTGAGCGGAGCCATCAGCCTGCGTTTGCCACGGCAGACGCTGCGCGCCGGTCAGGCACTGTTGGCGCAAGGGGCCGAACAGGAAGCTGCCTTCTATATCGAAGCGGGCATCACTCGCGCCTGCCACTACACCTGGGACGGGCAGGAGCGCTGCAAGGAGTTCTACTTCGAAGGGGAGATCTGCCTGCTCTATGACAGCTGGCTCACGGGATCGCTCGCCCGCTACCAGCTGGAGGCGCTGACGGAGTTGCAGGTAGTTCGGGTGCCGCTCGCCCTGCTGGATGAGCCCGCCTGGCAGTCGGTCTGCATGGCCCTGTTGCGCCAGCAGCTCGGTTACAAGGAGCGCAAGGAGGCGTTTTTGCTGCTCCACTCCCCCGAGGAGCGTTATCGGGAGCTCTGCCACACCTTCCCCCACTGGCCTGCACGACTGACCCAAGTGCAGCTCGCCAACTACATCGGTATCAGCCCGGTCACCCTGTCACGGATCCGCAGGCGCATTAACACGGGTTAATGCCGCTCTCCGGCCATCCCCTCATGCTGCGTCCTCCAAACGAGGGATAAGGGGTGGATGATGTCGCTGTTTCTGTGGTCGCAACTGGTGGTGAGCCTGGCTTTGCTGCTCGATCTGCTGTCGTTTCAGTTGCGGGATCGCCGCAGGATCCTGGCCTGTCTGGCTCTCTCCTGCGCCCTCAATGCCGGCCATTTCGCGCTGCTGGGGCAGGGGTCGGCCGCCAGCCTCTTGCTGCTGGCCAGCGTGCGTTTTCTGGTCAGCATGCTGGCAACGAGCCGCGTCCTGATGTGGTTATTTATGGGATTGGCCTGCGCCGCCGTGCTGGCGACCTATCAGGGACCGCTGGCGCTGCTCGGCCTGTTGGGCAGTCTGCTGCAAACCCGGGCCGCCTTCTGCCAGGATGATCGCCTGCTGCGGCGCTGGATGCTGCTCGGCACCCTCTGCTGGCTGACCAACAACCTGCTGGTGGGCTCACCGGTGGCGGCACTGATGGAGGGGCTGTTTCTGGTCAGCAATCTGGTGGGTTACTACCGCCACCATGGGCGCAAGGCGTGGCCTGCTGACTGAGGTCGGTCTGCCGAGGGAAGTACGGACACGGCCGCCGGATGGGAGCGGCAAGGAAGGGAGGCCGCCATTGTGGCGGCCTCTTTGGCGTATCAGATTTGGCGTATCAGACTTTGTTGAAGCCGTTGATGAGCGCCTTTGCGTAATCGATGACGAACTGCTGGCAGTGGATAGCCGTTTGGGGATCGAACTCCTCGCCGTGGAGATCCGTGTTGGAGAGCACCCGGATCCCGACAAAGGGCACCTTGTAGGCCTCGGCCACCAGAGCGGCGGAGGAGGTCTCCATCTCTTCTGCTGCGGTGTTGTAGGTCTGGTGCAGCCAGTTGATGCGGGCCACCTGCCGGTTCCACTCGTCGGCGGTGCCTATGATGCCAGGGACCACGCGACCGTGCTGATAGCGCTCGGCCATGCCGAGGGCGCGGCCGACCAGCTCGGGGTCACCGGCAAACGAGCTGTGCTCCACCAGCTTGCCCTTGTCCCGCAGGCGCATGGTCACATCGAAGTTGTGCCATTTGCTCGGGTCGACCCCCTGCTCGGCCGGGGCAAGGTCGCTGCGATAGGCGCCCATGTTGAAGCTCCTGGTGCCTATGACGATATCGCCCCGGTGCAGCGCCGGATCATGGCCGCCCGCCGTGCCCTGGTTGATGATGAGGCGCGGCTGAAAGCACTCCATGGCGAGGGTGGTGGCGGCAGCGGCATTGGCCAGACCCACCTCGGTGCGGGAGATGACCACAGGATAGCCAGAGATAGTGCCCTGCCAGTATGTCCAGGCCCCCACGGTCAGCTCCTTCTTGTCTTTCAGGGCGGCCACCAGGGTTTCTACTTCGACGTCCATGGCCCCCTGGATCAGGATGGGGGCGGGGGCCGGGCTGGCCGCCGTGACGGCAGAGGAGAAGAGGGCAAACAGTGTGAGCAGACGCGAGCAGCGTTTGATGAAGTTCATGGGTTACCTGTTGGTCTTGCGAGGAAGCGCAGGATCCTACCGAAAGGCAAACGGTTGCGCAAACGCGGATGTGAATGTTGTCAATAAATGCCGCCGCTGGCGGCATATCTCAGGGTTGCTTGTGACCCGCGAAGTAGAGGACCCGCCGCACATATTGCTGGGTCTCCTGATAAGGGGGTATGCCCCCGTATTGCTCCACCGATTTCTCGCCGGCGTTGTAGGCCGCCGACATCAGGGTCCAGTTGCCGTCGAAGTGGGTATGCAGCCACTTGAGGTAGGCCACCCCGCCCTTGATGTTCTGCTCGGGGTCGAAGGGGCGGGTGACGCCGAAGCGCTGCTGGGTCTCGGGTATGAGCTGCATCAGCCCCTGGGCGTTCTTGGGGGAGACGGCGCTGCTGTTGAGATTGGATTCGGCGATGGCGATGGCCAGCACCAGCCGCTCATCGATGCGGTGACGCTTGGCGGCACTGCGCAGCATGATGACCAGCTTCTGCTTGGCCGGGGACTGGCGGGCCAGATAGGCATCCAGGTTGAAGGGGGTACTGGGGATCTCGGCGAAGTAGCCGCCACCCCCGCCGACCCCGGCGCCACACTGATCCCCCATGACGGCATTGCCGATGCGGGCGTTGTAGTAGCGAGTGGCCTGCTGGTTGCCAAGACGCATCGCCATGGCAAGGTAGGCGTTGGCCATCCTGGGGTTGCGCACCGAGCCCGGGCCTGTGGCGAGCAGACGGCCGATGCGGAAGTAACCTTCCGGATTGCCCGTCGTGGCGGCGTCGCAGTAGAAGTGGATGGCCTGGGTCAGGTTGCCCTGACTCTGTGCCACCTGGCCTTTTTTCAGTGCACTGAGCGCCTTGGGCGCCTGTCTGAAATCCCTGCTTTGCGCCGCTGCCTGCACGGTACCGGCCAGCAACAGCGATAAAAAAAGCAGCAAAAACAGCCTGTTTTCGCTGAGGCTCGACATGGATTCTCTCCTGTTGGGGTACAGAAGATATAGGGGAACATGGCCCGTTCCGCCATTAATCCAGTGGATCCTGTTGTTATGGATCCACTCTTCCAGAGATCAAAACGGTATGGAACCAGTGTGAAATGCAGGCACAGCAGGAGCTGTGACCGTGCCATCCAGGCGTTATGGGTAGAAAAAGAGAGTTGCAGACACGACTCTAGTGGCTAGCATCGGCTCCATCGGCTCCA
>NZ_CDDA01000008.1:69222-218095 GCF_000819745.1 Aeromonas bestiarum
GGCTCCATCGGCTCCATCGGTCCCATCGGTTCCATTTGCTCCGTCAGTTCCATTGGTTCCGTCGGTTCCATCGGTCCCGTTCTCACCCTCCATATTGCTGTCATTGGCAGCGGCATGGGTTGCGCAGTCCGTTCCCGCCGGGCAGGGGGATTGAGCCTGGGCGGGGACGACATGCAGGCCTGTGAGCAGTATCAGGAGGGATAACAGGGGGCGGATCTGGGTCATGGCTATTCCGGGCGGCACTGGCCGAGCAAAGGGTTGGGAGCAGAGGTTGTCAGTGGCGTTGCAGCTAGACGTCGAGATGATGCGTCTGCTCATCTTCGCTGGCGGCGGGCAGCTGGCGGTACATCAGACCGATTTCACTCGCCACCCAGACCGAGAGCAGGGCCAGCAGGCTGAGCAGGGGCAGCAAGGTATGGCTCTGTTGCAATGCACAGGCGGCGAGGGCGGCGCCCAGCAACAGCAGGGTTCGGATCATGAGGTGACTCCTTCTCATCATGGTGATCTGGCATGGCCCGGAAGCTGTTCCCGTATGACGCCACGCCCGGCAGTATACCGCGCCGTGCCTGCGCGTGTCTGTGTCCATATGTGGTGGTCACCGCGCGCATCCTGATGCGTCGGGCGAGACAGGGCGATCTGATTCATTCATCACTCATCGGGCGCCAGGTTCATCTGCTCGCTCATGGTATCGATGAAGTGGCGGATCACGGGCGATGCGGCCTGGCAGGCCCTGAGCGGGATCAATCGGCGATCTGGTGGTAGGCCAGATACCAGCGTACGAACTCGGCGACGCCCTGCCTGAGCGGGGTGGCGGGGCGGGTGCCCGTGAGGGTGTGCAGGGGCTCGCTGTCGGCCCAGGTGGCGTGCATGTCGCCGGCCTGCATGGGCAGCATCCGCTTGATGGCGGGCCTGTCCAGCGCCTGCTCCAGCGCCTCGATGAAGTCGAGCAGCCGCACCGGCTGGCCGTTGCCTATGTTGAGGAGGCGGTAGGGGGCGGCACTTTCGGCCTGGCTGTCCTGGCTGGCGTGCCAGTGCGGATTGGCGCGCGGCGGCAGCTCGGCGACGGCGAGTATGCCGTCCACTATGTCGTCTATGTAGGTAAAGTCGCGGCTGAGCAGGCCCTGGTTGTACACGTCGATGGGCTCGCCGGCCAGGATGGCGCGGGTGAACTTGGCGATGGCCATGTCGGGGCGACCCCAGGGGCCGTAGACGGTGAAAAAGCGCAGCCCTGTGGTGGGCAGGCCGTAGAGCGCCGAGTAGGCGTGGGCCATCAGCTCGCCGCTCTTCTTGGTGGCGGCATAGAGGGATACGGGGTGATCCGCCGGTTGTTCGGTGGAGAAGGGCATCTGATCGCTCAGGCCATAGACGGAGCTGGAGGAGGCGTAGATCAGATGGTTTATGCCGTGCTGGCGGCAGCCTTCCAGCACGGTCAGCATGCCGGTGAGGTTGCTGTCGGCATAGGCAAACGGGTTCTCCAGTGAATGGCGCACCCCCGCCTGGGCCCCCAGGTGGATCACCCGCTCGAACCCGCTCTCGGCAAACAGGGTCGCCATGCCGTCCCGATCCGCCAGCTCCCGCTGTTCGAAGCGAAAATGGGGGAAGGAGACCAGCCGTGACAGTCTGGCCCGCTTCAGGCTCACCTCGTAGTAGTCGTTGAGGTTGTCCAGCCCCACCACCTGATGGCCCGCCTCGCACAGCCGTCTGGCGACGTGAAAGCCGATAAAGCCGGCGGCGCCTGTCACCAGATATTTCATACGTGTTGTCCTGTGCTGATCATGGGGGCCTGTGGTCCTGAGTGGGGGCTGAAAAAGGGCTGGGCGCTTTGTACCAGAGCGCGGGCCCCGGCGCCACATGGAGGCGGCGCCATGGTGGACGAGGGCTGGCTCGTCAGGCGCGGCATGCTGCATCTTGGTGCACTGACTGTCAATGGAGAATGACAGGCACCAAAACGGGGCGTTCCCCGTGGCTATTGTGATCCTGGTCGCAAAAAATAGACTGGAACCCATAACGAAGCCCTGCGGACAGGGCTCGCGTCCGCCACGACGGACACAAGACACTCTTTTCACTTCGCTATTGGATACAGGTTATGGACAACACCCCAGGCTCTGCGCGCTCAGCCCGTTCTGCGCATCCCCTCTATGAAGATGTACTCGCCCTGCTGACCGCAGCCGGTTTCGTTTCCCTCGGCATCTTCCTGTTTCATCAGGTCGGCCTGCTCACCGGCGGCACCGCCGGGCTGGCGCTGCTGCTGCAACAGGTGACGGGGCTGAGCTTCGGCCTCTTGTTCTTCGGCATGAACCTGCCGTTTTACGCCCTGGCCTGGCTCAGGATGGGGCCGCGCTTCACCCTCAACACCTTCGTCTCTGTGGCCGCCGTCTCCTTCATGACGGATCACCTCAACGCCGTGCTGCAGATAGGCAAGATAGAACCCGTCTATGCGGCCCTGATCGGCGGCACCCTGATCGGCATGGGGCTGCTCATCATGTTCCGCCACAAATCCAGTCTGGGTGGCTTCAACATACTGGCGCTGTTTATCCAGGACCGCTTCGGCATCCGCGCCGGCAAGCTGCAAATGGGGCTTGATTGCACCATAGTCATCGCCTCCTGCTTCGTGGTGCAGCCCTGGATCCTGGCGCTCTCCGTGGTGGCGGCCATCATCTGTAACCTGGTGTTGACACTCAACCACAAGCCGGGCCGCTATCAGATAGCCTGAGCCAGAACTTCTCTCACAATCAAAAAGAGCGCCTGATGGCGCTCTTTTGCTATCCAGGATCCCGACTCCTCTCATACCACCATGGGTAGACCGGTTTCTGGATGGTGGAGTACCCGAATCGGGTAGTCGTGCTACCGGGAAGGTGATGAGCCTGGCGTCATACCACCATGGGCAGACCGGTTTCTGGATGGTGGATCACCTGGGCCGGGTAGTCATACAGGCGATCGATCAGGGCCGGGGTCAGCACCTCGGCCGGGGTGCCATCGGCCATCAGCCTGCCCTGCTCCAGCATCACCAGCCGATCGGCGTAACGCGCCGCCAGATTGAGATCGTGCAGCACCACCAGCACGGCTGTGTTGCGGGCGGCCAGGGCGCGGGCCATGGTGAGCAGCTGGTGCTGGTACTTGAGGTCGAGCGCCGAGGTGGGCTCGTCCAGCAGTAGCAGGCGCGGCTGCTGGGGATCGTCCGGTGCCTGCCAGATCTGGGCCAGCACCCGGGCGAACTGCACCCGCTGCCGCTCCCCCCCGGAGAGGCCGGGATAGAGGCGGCTAGCCAGGTGCTCAACCCCGGCATGGGTCATGGCGGCCCGCACAATCTCGTCACGCCGACTGGCTGGTTCGCTGTGGGGCAGGCGCCCCATGGCCACCACCTCTTCGCACAGAAACGGAAAGTTGAGGGACGAGCTCTGCGGCAGCACGCCGACGCTGTGTGCCAGCGCTATGCTGGCCCAGGCTTGCCGCTCCCGGCCAAACAGGCTTATCTCCCCCTCGTGTTCCAGCTCGCCGGTCAGGCACTTGAGCAGCGAGCTCTTGCCTGCGCCGTTTGGGCCGAGCAGGGCGGTGAGCGTGCCGGCCTGCAGGCTGAGGTCGAGCCTGTCCAGGATGAGGCGGCCACCACGGGTGAGGCTGAGCTGGTGACAGCGCAGCAGGGGCGTTGATGCAGGCAAGATAGACCTCCGGTTAAAGCGTCCGGCGGCCCTTGAGCAGCAGCCAGATGAAGAAGGGAGCGCCCAGCAGGGCTGTGATGATGCCCACCGGCAGCTCGGCCGGTGCCAGCAGGGTGCGGGCCAGCATGTCGGCGCCCAGCAGCAGGGCGGCGCCGAGCAGGGCAGAGAGCGGCAGCAGCCTGACATGGTTGGGGCCGGCCAGCAGCCGCACCAGATGGGGCACCACCAGACCGACGAAGCCGATCATGCCCGCCACGGCGACGGCCACGCCAACCCCGGCGGCGGTGAGCAGGATCAGGCGCCGCTTGAGGGATTGCACATTGACCCCCAGATGACGGGCCTCCCCTTCCCCCAGCAACAGGGCGTTGAGGGGATTGGCATCGCGTATGAACAACAGTAGCAAGGTGACCAGGGTGGCCAGCGCCAGCGCCACGTCCACCGGCTTGCCCGCCGCCAGGGTGCCCATCTGCCACAGACTCAGGTTGCGCAGCATCTGGTCGTCGGCCAGGTAGGTGAGCAGCCCTATCACGGCGCCGGACAGTGCCGTGATGGCCACCCCCGCCAGCAGCATGACGGTGACGGAGGTACCCCCTTCCCGGGTGCCGAGCAAATATACCAGCGTGGTGGTGAGCGCCCCGCCGAGGAAGGCGAGCAGCGGCAGCAGACCTATGCCGAGCAGGCTTTGCCACTGCTGGCCGAGGGGCGCCAGCAGCACTATGGCCAGCGCGGCGCCGAGCGCAGCCCCGCCGGAGACCCCTATGATGCCGGGGTCGGCCAGCGGATTGCGAAACAGTCCCTGCATGACGGCGCCACAGAGGCCGAGTATGCCTCCCACAGCGATGCAGAGCAGGGTACGTGGCAGGCGGATCTCCTGCACGATCAAGAGCTTGTGGGCCGCAATCCCGCTCTCCTGCCCGGCGACCAGGGCACGCAGGCTCTCGCCGAGGGAGAGCGCCATGGGGCCGGTCGCCAGCGACCCGACCAGCAGCAGCGCCAGCGCTCCGCCGGTGAGCGCGAAAAGCCAGGGCAGAGGCAGGCGCATCATGAACCCAGCTTGATCCACTTGGCGATCTGGTTTGCCTGGTGCAACGAGGTGAGGCTGAGGCCCCCTTGCAGGGCGTGGCCGTCGATGGCGTGGATGGCCCGGTTTTTACCCGCCGGGGTGGCGGTGAGCGCGGGCACCTGGCTCAGCACGGCTTCCGGATCCTGATACTGCTGCCAGTCGCGGCCGCTCACCAGCACCAGATCCGGTTGCAGCTCGATCAGGGATTCGGTGGAGACGGGCTTGTAGTCGCTCAGCTGGGCCACCGGATTGACGCCGCCCGCCAGGGTGAGCAGGGCGCTGGCGGTGGTATTGCCGCCGGCTATGCTGGTGGGTTGCCCCTTGTGCAGCAGCAGGAAGACCACCTTGAGCGGCTTGTTCTGCTTCGCCTGTGCCGCCAGTTGCGCTGTCTGGGCCTGGATCTCGGCTTTCAATCGCATGCCGGCGGCCGGGTCATTGAGCAGGCCGGCCAGGGTATCGATGCGCTGGTTGAGGTTGGCGAGGGTCGGTGCGGTCGGCAGCACGTCCACCTCGACTCCGGCGCGGCGCAACTGCTCCAGTGCCGGCGGCGGCCCCATCTCGTCGCTGCCGATCAGCCGGGTCGGCGCCAGACTGAGGATCCCCTCGGCGGCGAGGGCGCGGTGATAACCGACCCTGGGCAGATTTTTCGGTTCTGTGCTGCTGATGTCGGTGGCGATCAGGCTCTGTTCACCGCCCAGTGCCAGAATGAGCTCTGTGGTGGCCGGGCCTATGCTGACGATACGTTCCTGTGCGGCAGCAGACAGGGAAAGGGCTGAACAGCCGAGCAGGCTGAGTGCGAGGGCAAAACGACGGCCCATGCTAACCTCCGAAGGGTGAATGAAGTTGGGTTGCCGCCGAGAATATCAAGCCGGTGAAAAAAATGCACTGAGAATGAAAGCGATTATCAATTGCATTGGCTCTGGTGCTTTATTAGAGTATTCGCCATGACAGGAGAGGGATGCAGCACGCATCCCAAGGGAGAACCTATGAGCATTGCACAACGCATTCATGAGCTGCTGGAACAAGACCCCAGCGCCCATCCTTCCACCATTGCCAGCCAGCTGGCGGTCAGCGAGTGGGAGGTGGTACGCCACCTGCCTGCCGAGCTGGTGACCCTGGTGCCCGGCGAGCGGGCCGAAGCCCTGCTGGCGGATCTGGCGGATTGGGGTCAGGTGACCACCATCGTCGAATCCGATGGATCCATCTTCGAGGTGAAGGCGCCGTTTCCCAAGGGCAAGAGCGCCCGTGGCTACTACAACCTGATGGGGCGCGACGGCGAGATGCACGGTCACCTCAAGCTCGACAACGTGGTCGGCATGGCGCTGGTCAGCAAGCTGTTCATGGGCAAGGAGGGGCACTCCTTCCAGTTCTTCGGCCACAGCGGCCGCTGTATTTTCAAGGTCTATCTGGGACGTGACGAGCAGCGCCAGCTGCTGCCAGCCCAGGTGGAACGCTTCATGGCCCTGCGCCACCAGTATCAAGAGGAAGTCAAAGCATGAGTGAACGTCAGGAGCGTCTGCAGAATCGCCTGCAACCGGAGATCCGCGAGTTTCGCGACGGTTGCCGCACCCTGCAGCTGGCGACGGTGGACAGTGAAGGCAACCCCAATGCCAGCTATGCCCCCTTCGTGCTGCAGGAGGATGGCTACTATGTGCTCATCTCTGAAATCGCCCGCCACGCCCGCAACCTGCAACAGGTGCCCAAGGTGTCGCTGATGCTGATCGAGGATGAAACCGGTGCCCGCGAGCTGTTTGCCCGCAAGCGGCTCACCTTCGACGCGCTGGCCGAAGTGGTGGCCCGCGACGACGTGCGCTGGGGGCAGGCGATCGCCGCGCTGGAAGGGCGCTTCGGCGACATCGTCAAGGGGCTCTCCAACCTCAAGGATTTCGTGCTGTTCCGCCTCAAGCCCGAGCAGGGGTTGTTCGTCAAGGGCTTCGGTCAGGCGTTTCGGGTCTCAGGTGACGAGCTGGTGGACTTCGTCCACCTGGTGGAAGGGCACAAGCGGGTCGACAACGGTGCCGAGCTGACCAGTCCAGCCGATGCGCCAGTCTGACGGCGACCAATCGCATAAAAAAACGGGCAGCCTGGGCTGCCCGTTTTTTTATTGCGTGTCACCCCTGAGCGCTAGTCCTGCCAGGAGGCCTTGTTGGGGAAGGCATCCCGATCGGCCTGATTGGCGGTCTCGTTGCATTCGCCCCGGATCTTCCAGGAGGTCTGGCTGAGGACGATATAGCCATCGCGGCAATACTTCCGCTCGGCCAGGGTCTGGGTCAACTGTGCATCCTGCAGCGCATCACGCCGTTCCAGCAGACTCTTGCTGCGGCTGAGGCGACTGCCGTCGTTCTCCTGCAGCCGGGTGGGCAGGGTGTCGAGCGGCGCGGCTTCGAAGGTGAAGCGCTTGCTCCCCTCTTCGTTGATATGGGTTCGAAACAGGGGGGCCGGGCCATCCGGCTGCTGCCCCGGCAAACCGGAGCAGGCAGTGATTGCCGGTAACAACAGCATGAATGCAACGGCAGACAGTAGACGCACACAAGACTCCAATCGGGTGATCACTTCAAGAGAGGCAGATTAACACGCCAGCTCGGGCTGGATGGCCTCGAGCAGCTGATCCGTGGTGAGCAGGGTCACGGTTCTGCCCTTTGGCAGGCTCAGATGCTGCCACATCCAGTGGTGGTGCTCGATGATTTTCTCAGCGCTCAGGTGAGGGCGATCCGCCGTGGTGTGGGCATCCGTCACCGCAAACACGTCAAACCCCTGGGCTGCGGCACTGCGCAGCGTGGTGTCGACGCAAAAATCGGTGGCACAGCCGCTGATCAGCAGCCTGTCCACCGCCTGCTCCGCCAGCAGGAAGCCGAGCTCGGTATCGAGGAAGCTGTCACAGGCGGTCTTGCGTACCCGGCTGTCGCCGCGGCCCGGGGTGAGATCGGCGTGAAGCTGCCAGCCTGCACTGCCGGGTTCCAGTTCAGAACCCGGTGCGTCGTGTTGCACATAGATGACACGCCCCTGATTGGCCCGCACGTTGTCTGCCAAGCGGTTGATGTTGGCGATGACCTGCGCGTCCTGATGGCGGGGGTCGGTAAACAACCCCTGTTGCATGTCGATGACCAGTAACACATCCATATGAAATCCTTAGGCAATTTTCAGGGTTGCAGCCACTGGCTGCAGTCACGGCTTCGGGATTGATGCAGTGCGCCCATATCTTGCTTCATTTCATCGGCATTTAGCCAGCGTTCTGGCAGGGGGCTGATCCGCACCCGGATGTCGGCGGTCCGCCCGGTGGGGGCGTGCGCATCGCTCTGCGGTTCTGTCTCTGGCACGACCAGTGCCACCTTGAGTGCCGGGTTGCGGCTGGCGATGCGGCTGGCTAGCCCCAACCCTCCCTCGACGTGGAAGTTGCCGGCGATGTGCATGATACGTTGGCCCGGGTGGCTGCGCAGGTAGTCCACCATGCTCTCGGCCATGGTGTCGTCCCAGCTGGTCTGGGCGGCGAAGCGGCGGGCGTTGCCATCGGCATCACCGTGGTGGAGCGAGGCCATGAATTTCTGGCGATAAGGATCATCGGTGAGCGTGAGTTCGCGGGCGAGCTGGCTGCGACGACTGGCGGGCAGCTTGTCCAGCCAGGCGGACCCTTCCTGACCGACACAGCTTACCAGCGGTTTGGGGGCGTTGGCTGCGATGACAGGCAGATGGTGCTGTTTGGCGAACTCCACCAGCGGGCGATAGTCGCTCTGGTAGTTGGGCCAGGCGTTGCCATCGCGAATGAGGGCCGCCTCACCTATGCGTCCGGCCAGATAGGCATCCACCACGGCTTGATCGGCACGGCTGAACTGCTCCATGGAGAGTGCCAGCCCGCGGCCATCGGCCCGGGAGGTATTGGCCAGCCCCGCCAGCAGGCGGGCCTGCAGCAGGTGCACGGCCGGATGGGTATGCAGCTCGCCCACCAGCACTATGTCGGCGTCCGCCACCCTGGCCACCGCCTGGGTCAGCGTCAGTTCACCTTGGCCGGCATCGGTCTGGCCCGCGCTGAGCCGATAGTGGTAGAGGGTGCCGGCATCGTTATCGGGCACTGTCGTGCAGGCGGCCAGCAGCAGGGGAAGGGTGAACAGGGGCAGTAATCGAGTCATGGTATCTCACAACGAAGCAGAGCCAGAGCCATACAATGGCAGCATGGCGGGCCGGAAAACAGAGGGGAATAGTGTAGAACCTAATCACGACAAAAGAAAATGAGAATGATTCCGTTTATTATTGATCTTTGTTGTGGGCTGAGTAATATGCCAGCTGTTTGATAACAGTTCTCAATAAGGATTTGCAGTGGCCCATAACAACACCCTATCGCTGGTTGCCCTTGCCGTAGCAGCCGGTCTCGCTTCCCCGGTCTTCGCGGCGGACAAGAAAGCAGATGAAGTCATGGTCGTCAGCGGCTCACGGATGGAGCAAAAACTGGAGGATGTCTCCGGCCCCATCTCGGTGATCACGGCCGAACAGATTGAAGAGCAGGTGGTGAGCAACGTCGCCGACCTGTTCCGTTACGAGCCGGGCGTCACCGCCCTCGGCGGCGCCGGCGATGCCCAGACCTTCATCATCCGCGGCATGGGTGAGAACCGGGTCAAGATAGTGCGTGATGGCGTGCGCCAGAACGACGCCTACAAGAACGGCGGCGTGGGCCAGAGCTATTTCGACACCGACATGATCAAGCAGATCGAGGTGGCCAAGGGGCCTGCCTCGGCAGCCTATGGCTCAGATGCGCTGGGGGGCGTCATCGCCATCACCACCAAGGATGCCGGCGACTTCCTGAAGGGCCGCGACAGCTATCTGGACGCTACCACCGGCTATGCCTCCAGCAGTCACCAGAAGATGGCCGGCTTCACCGGCGCCCTGCGCAGCGGCGAGTTCGAGAACCTGCTGCGCTACACCTGGCGTGACGGCGGTGTGACCCAGAACTACGACGGCGACAAGAACGAATTCGACATCGCCAGCCAGGCCGTGCTGTTCAAGAGCAAGTGGAACCTGAGCGAGGATCAGTTCCTCAAGCTGACCGTCGACTACTTCAGCGAAGGGCAGGATCCGGATGCCGTCGATCTCACCAAGGCCGCCTCCGTCTTCAATCAGCCGATCACCGACAAGGACACGGACAACCTCTCGCTGGTGCTGGATCACGGCATCGCCCTGAACGCGCCCTGGGTCGATCGCATCGACAGCAAGATCTACTACGCCCGCACCAAGCAGACCCTGGATCAGTACGCCTCGTCCAAGTACCCGGTCAAGCCGACCAACCCCTATGTGACCAAGAACTCGCTAGACAGCAACGGCTTCGAACAGAAGAGCCTGGGCGCCCAGGTGAAATTCAGCAAGGCGCTGGCCAGTCAGCGTCTGGCCTGGGGCCTGGAGTATGAGCATACCGACAACGAGCGGACCCGCTTCAAGGCGCCGACCGTGCCGGGGGACTTCGTCGGCTACAACGAGTTGAGCTTCCCTTCCACCACCAGCGAGCACGGTGCCCTGTGGGCCTTCGACGAAATCAAGCTTGGCGAGCGCTGGGTGCTGACCCCGGGTGCCCGTTACGACTATTACCAGATGACGCCGGATGAGGATCCCGCCTACACGGGTGAGAAGCTCAAGCAGTTCTCCGAAGGGGAGTTCTCGCCCAAGCTGGGACTGGTGTTCAAGGCGCACGAGGCGGCCAACCTGTTCGCCCAGTACAGCCACGGCTTCAAGGCGCCCATGTATGACAACGCCTTCTCCACCCTGAACCATCAGGCATACGGTTATCGCATCGAGCCGAACCCGAACCTCAAGCCCGAGAGCAGCGACGGCATCGATCTGGGGGTGCGCGGCAGCGCCGGCGGTTTCAGCTATGAAGTGGCGACCTTCTACAACAAGTTCGATGACTTCATCGAGTTGACCGAGATCGGCACCGAGGGCCGAACCGCGCTGTATCAGTACCAGAATCTGGACAAGGCGACCACCAAGGGGGCCGAGGCCAAGGCGGATTACTGGCTCAATGATCTGGTCAACGTCTGGGGCAACCTGGCCTACATCGAGGGCAAGGATGGCGACGGCAACTACATCAACAGTCTGAGCCCGCTCAAGGGGGCCTTGGGGATGCGACTGGAGCAGTCCAACTGGAACATCAACACGGCGCTGCGCTTTGCCGACGACATGAGCAAGGTGGGCAAGGATGCCAAGGGCAACGACAACATCAAGAGCGCTGGCTGGGGCGTGGTGGACATCTATGCCCAGTTCAAACCGATGCAGGATCTGCAGCTCAACGTCGGCGTCTTCAACCTGTTTGACAAGGAGTACGTCAGCTACGAGAACATCACAGGCCAGAGTGCCAGCGCCAACACCAGCAACCAGACAGAGCCGGGCCGCAACCTGAGCGCACGGGTCAAGTACATCTTCTGATCCCACAGCACGGCAGTACATTGAGCAGGGGGCCGTCAGGCCCCTTTTTCGTGGGGTGAAACCGGCCCATGCCAGCTAAATGGCAGCCAAAAAGAAACCCGCCAGAAGCGGGTGGAAGGATTGCAACACTAACCAGGAGGAGGTGTTACTCAATAGACACCGGCCTTGCGGCAATAGTTCAATTTTATTGATGTTTTTCATTTCGGCTTGCGCCTGGCTCGCAGGATCCCCGTCCTAAAATCGGTTATCATTTGTGCCCCTTCTGCTCGTTGTCGAGGATCTATGCCCGCCTTCTCCTGGTTAGCCCTGTTCTTTGGCGCCTTCTACTTCGTCTATGGCGCCTACCTGCCGTTCTGGTCGCTCTGGCTGGAGGGCATAGGCGTGAGCGCCGAGATGATAGGTCTGCTGCTGGGGGCCGGGATGGCGATCCGCTTTGCCGGCAACCTCTTGGTTATGGGGCAGATCAAGGGAGCCGGGCACCTGCTGCCCGTTACCCGGCTGCTCTGTCTGCTGAGCCTGCTGGCCTTCCTCGGCTTTTATCTGAGTCACAGCCTCTGGTGGCTGGTGGGGCTGACCCTGGTGGCGAACTTCATCTACCCGACCCTGATGCCGGTGGGGGAGGCGCTTGCCACCCGCATGGTGGTGCAGGCACACCTCGACTACGGCAAGGTGCGGCTGTGCGGCTCCTTTGCCTTCATAGTCGCGTCGACCCTGGTGGGGGCTCTGGTGGGCAATTTTGGCAGCGACTGGGTGCTGCACACCATGGTGGCAGGGCTGGTGCTGATGTTGCTGCTCAGCTGGCTGCCGCTGCATCCGGCGCCGCGGGACATTCAGGGGGAGCGGGCGAAAGCCTCCTTGCTCGATACCCTCAAGTCCCCCTCGGTGCGCCGCTTCCTGCTGATCTCGGCCCTGCTGCAGGGCAGCCATGCCGCCTACTACGGTTTCAGCGCCATGCACTGGAAGGCGGCGGGTTACAGCGGCACCACCATAGGCTATCTGTGGGCGCTGGGGGTGGTGGCGGAGATCGGCATGTTCGCCGCCGACAAGCGCTTCCTCAACCGGTTCGGCGCCCAGACCCTGTTTCTGGTGGGGGCGATCGGGTGCGTGGTGCGCTGGATCCTGCTCGGTGCCTCCACCGAGATCCTGGTGCTGGTGGCGGGCCAGCTGCTCCATGCGGTCACCTTCTGTGTCAGCCACCTCGGCGCCGTGCGCTTCATGACCCGTCAGCTGCCGGCCGAGCAGTTGATCCCCACCCAGGCGCTCTATGCGGCGCTCGGTCTCGGCATGACGGTGGCCGCCCTGATGACCCTGTGCGGCCTGCTGTTCGAGCCGCTGGGTGGCGGCATCTTCTTCATCATGGTGCTGGTGGTGGTGCCCGTCTTCTTCCTGCGGCTGCGCACTGGCTAGGTGGCGTCAGCCTGAGCCGGATGGAAGATGAAGGCGCCAGCCGGAGAAAAGGGGAGCATATGCTCCCCTTTTTTCATGGTACTTGCGTCACTCCTGCTCGCTCAGATAGCGGCGGATCAGGGATTGCCAGACCTCATTGCCCAAGGTGCCCGCCAGCAGTGCGCTGGAGGAGGCATCGAAGCGGCCGTCCTCTTGCCAGGAGAGGCGTGGCAAGAGTGCCGACAGGGTGCGGTGATGAGGTTGCAGGGCCAGCTCCAGCGCCTCCCAGAAGGCGCTCCCCTTGAGGTAGAAGAGGGGATAGTAGGAGAGATCCCCCACCTTGACCGCATCATTGGCCCGATAGAGACCTGCATCGGCATGGGGCAAGCGGGCACCATGCTGCGCCAGCTCGTCGGCGGCCGTGGTGCTGTGCAGGCGGAAGCGGCGCAGCGACTTGATGGCAAGGTACTCTGCCAGGCTCTCGGCGACCCAGGTCGGTCTGGAGCGAGTGTCGAGCATGTGCACCGCCTCGTGGGCACTGGTGCGCAGCAGACGCAGTGGGGCATCGGCAGTGGGCTGGTTGTCGCTGACCGGATAGTTGGCGACAGCCGCCCCGGCCCCGGCGGCGTCCCCCAGCGAGTGGGTACTGATGTCGCGCGCCAGCCACACCAGCTGCCAGGGTTGGCGCGCGGGCGGGGCATCGAGCTGGAAGGCGAGGTAATCGACAATGGCCTCCAGCTGCTTTTGCAACTGTGGGATGTCCAGTGCGTCGGCCATCCGATCATGATGAATTTGCAGACGGGATCCCTGCTGCAACCGGGGTGTCGCGGGCAGGGCGAAGGGCAGGATCAGCGGCGGTTCCTTCATGCCGGGCAGGGGACTGCACCGGCCATCCGGCAGACAGACCCGGCCCGGTTCTGCGCCCTGTTGGCGTGGAAAATCGCCCCATTCGGTGACCAGCCAGCCGCCTTGCGGAAAGTAGAGGTTCTGCTGTGCCGAGGCATCGGCCCCGGTTGCCGGCACGGGCTTGAGCGTTATCTGCCAGCTCAGCTCGCGGCACTTGATGGGCTGATCCGGCGTGACTCTGGCGCCGCTCTCCAGACAGGTGAGGGTAGGCAGCGCCCGCTGTGCTGTGCCACTCAGGGTACGGGCGGGCAGCAGGGTGAACGGCTGCGTCCCTTCCGGGGTGAAGCGAACCAGCAGGGTGTCAGGCCTGGCGCCGGCCACGAGCTGGTAGCTTGGGCCAGGGATGCCCCCGGCGGCCGCTCCCCACAAGGGGAGCAGCAACAGACTCTGGATGACGGTATCAAGGGTCATGGCGGTATTCCTGCGGGTTAGCGCTCCTGCTCATAGCCCAGCAGGTCGCCCGGCTGGCAGCCCAGCTCGCGGCAGATGGCTTCCAGGGTGGAGAAGCGGACCGCCTTGGCGTGGCCGTTCTTGAGAATGGAGAGGTTGGCCTCTGTGATGTCGACCCGCTGGGCCAGTTCACGGGCTGTCATCTTGCGCTCGGCCAGCAGAGCATCGAGCCGGATTATGATGGGCATGGGATCCTCACACCGTCAGTTGTTGTTCATCGGCCAGCTGTTTGGCCTCGCGCATCACCAGAGCCAGTGCCGAGACAATCAAGCCGGCCAGCAGCAACTGGAAGTCCGATGAGCCTATGTTGATAGTGCCGTGCAGCTCGGGGCCTGGCAGGGTGAGCACTGTGTCCAGCAGCGGGGTCGTGATGATCTTGGTGACGAAGCTGGCGCACAGCAGCAGGCCGATCAACCGGTAGCGGCGGATCTGGCTGAAGGTGAACAGCATGGCGTGCCGATAGCCGCGAAACAGCTGGTGCAGTTGCCACAGGATCAGCATGAACACCAGATCCGGCAGCAGCATGACCAGGGTAGCCTGCAGGCGCGTGCCAAGGTCAAGCGGATAGTCGCTGAGCGAGGGGGTGGGGACGGCCTGTTGGACGGCGGTAGCCTCCCCCACGGTCAGCGGCACGCCGTTGAGCACCTTGTCACCCTCCTGAGCCAGCGCACTGATCAGCTCGTCCTGCAGGTAGTCGCTGCCACCGAGCAGATGGGACCAGGTGCCCAGCACCGTCATGATCGGGGTGGCCAGCAGGGCGAACAGCAGGATCCATTCGATCAGGCTGCTCATGCGTTCGAGCTTGTTGTATTTCATCCTAACTACCTCGTGATAGATGCCATGGGCCGCACAGTGCGGTATTTGCTTACTGTTTATCGATAACCTGACGCCAATGTTTATCGTTTTTCGATATTCAGTCAAGGGGTTTTTTATTGAAAAACGATAAGGCGTGATGCAGAAGAAGGAGATGACATTTTCCGGGCACCTCTCTAGACTGGCAGCTGCCGCGCTTAAATATTCAACATGGACAAGAGGTTACAGATGCACCAGGGATGGCTGCTGATCGGGTTGTCGCTCGCCTATCTGGGGCTGCTGTTTCTGATCGCTTACGTGGCAGACAAGAACAAGCGCCGCCGCCTCAAGGGGCAACCCCTGCTCTACAGCCTGTCGCTGGCGGTCTACTGCACCTCCTGGACCTTTTTCGGCACAGTCGGTCAGGCCAGCGAATCCCCCTGGTCGCCGGTGCCCATCTACCTGGGCCCCATGCTGGTGTTCCTGTTTGGCTGGCGACTGCTGGCCCGCCTCATTCTGGTGGCCAAGCGCGAGCACATCACCTCCATCGCCGACTTCATCGCCGCCCGCTACGGCAAGTCCCAGCGCCTCGCCATGGTGATCGCGCTGATCGCCATCATGGGCATACTGCCGTACCTGGTGTTGCAACTGAAAGCCATCGTCACCGGGCTGGATCTGCTGATGGCCAACTCTGTGCCTGCCGGCCCCACCGGCAATACCGCCGGGCTGGCTCTCGGCGTGGCCCTGCTGCTGGCGCTGTTCAGCATACTGTTCGGCACCCGCAACCTGGATGCCACCGAGCACCACAGAGGCATGGTGGTGGCCATCGCCTTCGAATCCGTGGTCAAGCTGCTCGCCTTCGTGACTGTGGGGGGCTTCGCGCTCTGGCTGATCCTGAGCAAGCCGAGCCAGGCCCGCACCCTGGTGGCCAGCGATTTTCTCGATGCCGTGGTGGCGGTGACGCCGGGCGGTCTGCTGGAGCTCGCCATCTACACCCTGGTCGCCATGTGCGCCGTCATCTGCCTGCCGCGCCAGTTCCACGTGACCGTGGTGGAGAACAACCAGGGCCAGGATCTGCACTGGGCGCGCTGGCTGTTCCCGCTCTACCTGTTCGTGATGGGGCTCTTCATCTGGCCGCTGGCGCTGGCGGGCAAGCAGTGGGTGGGGGCCGGCATGGCCTCGGATACCTATGTGATCAGCCTGCCCATGTCGCTCGGTTTCGACGGCATGGCGATGCTGGCGTTTCTCGGCGGCACCTCGGCGGCCACCGGCATGGTGATCGTCTGCACCATTGCCCTGGCCATCATGGTCAGCAACGATCTGGTGCTGCCTGTGCTGCTGCGCCGCTTCTGGCAGCAGGGGCGGGACGAGCGGCTGGTGCGCCTGCTGCTGCAGGTGCGCCGGGGCGCCATCCTGTTGATCCTGCTGGCGGCCTGGGGGCTCTACCTCTGGCTCGGGGATCTCACCAGCCTGTCGCGCATCGGCTATCTGTCGTTCGGCGCCGTGGCCCAGTTCGCGCCAGCCCTGCTGCTCGGTCTCTACTGGCGGCACGGCAATCGCAAGGGGGTCTATCTCGGCCTCGCCCTCGGGGTCAGCCTCTGGTTTGCGACCCTGCTGGCGGAGAGCGGCCTGCTGGCCGGTTCGCCGCTGGAAGCCCTGCTGGCGCCACCCGACTGGCCCGCGGTGCGCGATCTGAGCCTGGGGGCCTGGTGCATCTTCCTGAGCCTCTTGCTCAACCTGCTCGGCTATGTGGCGGGCTCCCTGCTGTCGCGGGCGGCGGTGAGCGAGCGACTGCAGGCGGCCAACTTCGTCGGCAAGCCGAGCCGCGACACCACGGCCCTCTATCAGGCGCGGGTCTCGGTCAAGGAGCTGGAGATGCTGGCGGCCCGCTTCGTCGGCTCGAGCCGGGTCAAGCGCGCCTTCGGCCGCTTCGCCGGCGAGCGGGGCGGCACCCTGGCGCCCCAGATGCAGGCCTCGGCCGAGCTCATCGCCCACACAGAGCGGCTGCTGGCCGGGGTGTTCGGCACCTCGTCCGCCCGGCTGGTGCTGGCCTCGGCCCTGCAGGGGCGCAACATGCAGCTCGAAGAGATAGCCACCATAGTGGACGAGGCCTCGGACGTGTTTCGCTTCAACCGCGGCCTGCTGCAGGGGGCCATAGAGCACATGGGGCAGGGGATTTCCGTGGTGGACAGGGAGCTCAAGCTGGTGGCCTGGAACCGGCGCTACATAGAGCTGTTCCACTACCCGCCCGGCCTCATCCAGATGGGGCGCTCCATCGAGGAGATCATCCGCTACAACGCCGAGCAGGGGTTGTGCGGCCCGGGCGATATCGAGGCCCATGTGGCGCGGCGGGTTGCCTTCATGCTGCGCGGCAGTCCCCACATCTCGGCGCGGGAGCGCCCCGATGGCCGGGTGATAGAGATGCAGGGCAACCCCATGCCGGCCGGTGGTTTCGTGATGACCTTTACCGACATCACCCCGTTTCGCGACGCCGAGCGGGTGCTACGTGAGGCCAACGAACACCTGGAGGCACGGGTGGCCGAACGCACCCACGAGCTCTCCGAGCTGAACCGCCAGCTGCTGCTGGTGAACCAGCAGGTGGAGCGGGCCAACCACTCCAAGAGCCGTTTCCTGGCGGCGGTGAGCCACGATCTGACCCAGCCGCTCAACGCCGCCAAGCTGTTTACCTCTTCCCTGCTGGAGATGCTGCCGCCCCGGGATGAGACGGCCCGCATCGCCCGTCACATCGACGATGCGCTGGGGGCGACCGAGGATCTCATCACGGATCTGCTCGACATATCGCGGCTCGAGGCGGGCAAGTTCAAGGCTAAAAAGCTCGATTTCGCCCTGCACGACGTGTTCGACAACCTCAAGGCGGAGTTCGGGGTGCTGGCCCAGGCGGGGGGCATACAGTTCTCTGTGGTGGAGAGCAAGCTGGCCGTGTACAGCGACGTGCGCCTGTTGCGGCGGGTGCTGCAAAACTTCCTCACCAATGCGTTTCGCTACAATCCGGGCGGCCGTGTGCTGCTCGGTTGCCGTCGGCTGGGGGACAAGGTGCGCATCGAGGTGTGGGACAACGGTCCCGGCATACCGGCCGACAAGCAGGAGGCCATCTTCGACGAATTCTCCCGCCTCGATCACTCCCGCACCGCCAAGGAGCAGGGGTTGGGGCTGGGGCTCGCCATCGCCCGTGGCATCGCCCTGGTGCTGGGCCACAACCTGACCCTGCGCAGCTGGCCGGGAGCGGGGTCCGTGTTTGCCATCACCCTCAATCTGGCGACCCGTCCTGTCGCAACCACGCAGGTGGCGGCCCCCGCCCTGCGGGACAGCCAGCTGGAGGGCGTGCGGGTGCTCTGCATCGACAACGAGAGCGACATCCTGATCGCCATGCACTCCCTGCTGGGGCGCTGGGGTTGCGAGGTGGTCTGTGCCCAGAGTCAGGCTCAGGCGGAAGATCTCATCGCCGGCGGCTTCCTGCCGCAGCTGGTGCTGTCCGATTACCACCTGGATGACGGCAAGACAGGCTTGCAGGCGCTGCACATGCTGCGCCTCGCCCATGGCAACGACATAGGCGGCATCATCATCAGTGCGGATCGCAAGAGCGAGTTGCAGGCGCAGATCCGCGAGCACGGCTACGGCTACATCAGCAAACCGGTCAAGCCGCTCAAGTTGCGAGCGCTGATGAACAGCATATTGCAGCCGGCCAAACTTGATGATGATCACGAAACAAGTAATTCATCTGATTTTTAATCTCGGCCTCTCAGGCGGCAAGATCGGCACTTTCTGACACGATAAGGTGCCTTTTCTTCTCGTTTGAGGCTCTTTTTAGATAAAAAGTGGTTTATTAATAACCTATCTGGGGTTTGCTCTCCCTCCTTTGACTCCCTTATAGTCAGGTCGCGATTATTTTTTGTCGCAAATCAAGTTGTGCAAAAGGCAAACCGGACGAAAGTCCGGGACGCAAAGCTTCCGGTCTAAGGGTCAGCAGTACCTAAGATAGCGGGGCCACCACAGGTTGTTTCGTCCATGGGCCAAGCCATGGCGCGATGTTGTCTGCGTTACCTGTCAGGTTGGCGTTGCCTTTTTCGTTATTTATTCCAAGAACGAAATAAGGATATTCAACTATGTTAAGTCCAAAACCCTCAGTACTGGCGTTGTTGGTCGGGGGTCTGTGTGCCTCCTCCGCCTTTGCTGCCGCCCCCGGCAAACCCACCATAGGCTGGGGCGAAACCAAGTTCGCCATCGTCGAAGTGGATCAAGCCGCTACCTCCTACAACAAGCTGGTCAAGGTACACGCCGATGGCGCGCCGGTCAGCGTGAGCTGGAACCTCTGGTCCGGTGATGTCGGCCAGACCGCCAAGGTGCTGCTCGATGGCAAGGAGGTGTGGTCAGGTGCCGCCTCCGCCGCCGGCACAGCCAACTTCAAGGTGACCAAGGGTGGCCGCTACCAGATGCAGGTGGCCCTGTGCAACGCCGATGGTTGCACCCTCTCCGACAAGAAAGAGATCCTGGTGGCCGATACCGACGGCAGCCACCTGGTGCCGCTCAAGGCGCCGCTGCAGGAGAACAACAAGCCTTACGCCAACAAGTCCGGCAAGGTGGTGGGGGCCTACTATGTGGAGTGGGGCGTCTATGGTCGCAAGTTCACCGTGGACAAGGTCCCGGCCCAGAACCTGACCCACATACTCTACGGCTTTACTCCTATCTGCGGGGGCAATGGCATCAATGACAGCCTGAAAGAGATCGCGGGCAGTTTCGAGGCGCTGCAACGCTCCTGCGCCGGGCGCGAGGACTTCAAGGTCTCCATCCACGATCCCTGGGCCGCCATCCAGATGGGGCAGGGCAATCTCACCGCCTATGACGAGCCCTACAAGGGCAACTTCGGCAACCTGATGGCGCTCAAGAAGGCCTATCCGGACCTGAAAATTCTCCCCTCCATCGGCGGCTGGACCCTCTCCGACCCCTTCTTCTTCTTCGGTGACAAGACCAAGCGCGACACCTTCGTCGCCTCGGTGAAGGAGTACCTGCAGACCTGGAAATTCTTCGACGGGGTGGACATCGACTGGGAGTTCCCGGGCGGTCTGGGGGCCAACCCCAACCTCGGCAGCGCCTCCGATGGCGAGACCTATGTGCTCCTGATGAAGGAGCTGCGCGCCATGCTCGACGAGCTGAGCGCAGAGACTGGCCGCACCTACGAGCTCACCTCCGCCATCAGCGCCGGCGGTGACAAGATTGCCAAGGTGGACTATCGCGCCGCCCAGCAATACATGAATCACATCTTCCTGATGAGCTACGACTTCAACGGCGCCTGGACCAATACCGGGCTGGGCCACCAGACAGCGCTCTATGAGGCGAGCTGGGATCCCAACACCAAGTACACCACCGACAAGGGGGTCAAGGCGCTGCTGGGTCAGGGCGTGGATCCGGGCAAAGTCGTGGTGGGCGCGGCCATGTATGGCCGTGGCTGGACCGGCGTCAGCGGTTATCAGGGCAACAACCCCTTCACCGGCACCGCCACAGGCCCCATCGCGGGCAGCGAAGCGGAAGGGATCTGGGAGAAGGGGGTCATCGACTACCGCGGCATCGCCAAGGGCAAGATGGCCGGTGACTGGCAGTACAGCTACGACGAGGTGGCCGAGGCGCCCTATGTGTTCAAGGCCTCCACCGGCGAGCTCATCACCTTCGATGACGATCGCTCGGTCAAGGCCAAGGGGCAGTACGTACTGGCCAACCAGCTCGGCGGCATGTTCGCCTGGGAAATCGACGCCGACAACGGCGACATCCTCAATGCGATACACGAGGGGCTGGGCAACGGCGAAGGCACAACACCGCCGGTCAACAAGCCGCCGGTGGCCAACGCCGGCAATGATCTCGCGGTGACGGGGCCGGCCGAGCTGGTGCTGGATGGTTCCTCTTCCCGCGATCCGGAAGGGGCCGTACTGAACTACAGCTGGGCCCAGATCTCCGGTCCCAAGGCGACCCTGAGCGATGCCAACCAGGCCAAGGCCAAGGTGAGTGTCGATGCGGTCAGCCAGGATGTGAATCTGGTGTTCGAGCTGACCGTGACCGATGACCACAACCTCAGCGCCAAGGATCAGGTGGTGGTGACCAACAAGGCGCCGCAACCCAACCTGCCGCCTGTGGTGACGGTGCAGGACAAGGTCTCGGTCCAGGCCGGCAAGCAGGTGAGCATCACCGCCAGCGCCACCGACCCCAATGGTGACACCCTGAGCTATCAGTGGAGCGTGCCGGCCGGGCTCACCGCCAGCGGTCAGAACAGCAAGACCCTGGTGGTGACTGGCCCCGCCGTAACCGTGGAGACCGGTTATGACCTCACTGTCACAGTGACCGACGGTGCGCTGGATGCCCAGGGCAAGACCCGTCTCACCGTGACCCCGGTCAGCGGTGGTGGCGACTGTGGTGCCACGGATCCCGATGCCGCCAACTGGCCGGCCTGGAAGGCCGCGACCACCTACAACGGTGGCGAGAAGGTGAGCCACAACCAGCTGGTGTGGCAGGCCAAGTACTGGACTCAGGGCAATGAACCGAGCCGCACCGCCGATCAGTGGAAGCTGACAAGCCAGGTGCAGCTGGGCTGGGATGCCGGTGTGGCCTACAACGCCGGTGACCTGACCACCCACAACGGTCGCAAGTGGAAGGCCCAGTACTGGACCCGCGGCAATGAGCCCGGCAAGCACGACGTCTGGCAGGATGCAGGCGCCGCCAGCTGTAATTAACTTCTTTGTCAACTAGCCTTTCTGTGAACCAACCGGGGCATGCTTGCATGCCCCTTCTTTTTCCCACAACAACAGCGAGCGTCATGATGACCATACACACTACCCGTATTGCCAGCCTGATCACCGCAGTGCTGGCAAGCGGTTCTCTGCTGGCCGCTACTCAGGCTGTCCCTGCCCTGATCTTCGACGGCACCCAGCCACAGAACGATCTGCAAGGTTCGCTGGCCGCCAGGGTGCAGTTTGCCCAGAGCCAGATCCTGCCCGCCCATCCTCGTGAGGGGGACAATCAGCCCCATCTCACCGCCCTGCGCAAGAGCCTGTTGCTGGTCAGGCCGATGCAAGCCGACAGCACAGCTCCCATGGTGGTGATGGCCTATGATGGGACGGGTAAGTTGCTCGGCTCAATGGGACTCAACCCACCTTCTAAACTACCCAAAACCGCTTACTACCTGGAGGGTTCCCCCGAAGAGGGGGTCGATTTCACCCCAGGCCCCGGCACCACGGGCGTCATCAGCAGCAGCAGCGAACTGGCAAAGCTGGGTGATCCGGCCGGCGCCTTCCTGCTGAGCAAGTTGCGACTCCATGCGCTTGTGTCCATCCAGACCGCAGACGGGCGCTGGGTGCGCAACGTTTATTTGCCGACGGATGCGACGCTGGAAGGCAAGATGGTGCGCCTCGCTTCCAATGCCGGCTACGACTCGACTGTCACGTTCAGTGGCCGTCAGGTGACACTCTCCCGCGGTCAGAGTCAGCAGTTCAAATTTGTGCGCGGTCAGTGGATTCGTGACGGTGAGCTGGAAAATAACGGCATCACCTACGCCAGCGATGCCTGGAGCGGGGTATTGCCCTCCAAATGGATAGTACCTGGACTCAGCTTGTGGTTCAGTCATAACCAGCTCCACGGCGAGCTGACGGGCCTCAAGGTGGGGGCACCGGGGGAGCTGCTGATCCACACCATAGACATCGGCATGCTGACCAGCCCGCGCAACCAGTTTGCCTTTGCCAAGGATCCCGAGGCGCATCGGGAGTACTTCCAGACCATACCTGCCAGCCGTCTCATCGTGAGTCAATATGCCCCCCTGTCGCTGCCCGAGGTGATGCTGCCGGATGGCACCCTGCTTACCGACTTTGATCCGAGCGAAGGGGGCTGGCACGACGGCACCATGCGTCAGCGCATCGGCAAGGAGCTCATCTCCCTTGGCATCGACAATGCCAACTACGGCATCAACAGCACGGCCGGTGAGGGGGAGAGCAGCCATCCCTATGTGGTGGCCCAGCTGGCCGCCCACAACAGCCGTGGCAAGTACGCCAATGGGGTGAAGGTACATGGCGGCTCCGGCGGGGGCGGCATAGTCACGCTCGACGATTCTCTTGGCAACGAGTTCAGCCACGAGGTGGGTCACAACTACGGCCTCGGCCATTACGTGGGCGGCTTTGCCGGCTCTGTGCATCGCAGCGCCGACCAGATCAATGCCACCTGGGGCTGGGATGGCGACAAGAATCGCTTCATCCCCAACTTCTTCGCGACCCGCAGCGGCCAGAGCACCTGCCTGGAGGGACAATGCCAGGCCCCCTTCCATGACCGCACGTTTGGCCTGGATGCCATGGCCGGCGGGGCGCCGCTCTCCGGCTTCAACCGCTTCACCCTCTACACCCCCAACTCGGCGGCCATCATCCAGCGCTTCCTCGAGAGCAAGGCTGTGTTCGATGCCGGCTCGCCCACGGGTTTCAGCAAGTGGAACGAGAGCCAGGCCAGGATGGAGCCTTACCGGCACAGGGTCGATCTCTCCGAGCAGATCACGGCACCTGTGAGCGATCTGGGCGAGGCGAGGCTGGCGGCCCTGCTGGCCGAGTACGATCTGGTCAAGGTGGCCATGTGGGATGGCAACTGGACCCGCAACATCCAGTTGCCGCTTGCCTCGGCGGTCAATCGCGGCCGCGTCGTCAGCATAGATCACGACGCCGGCTACAACAGCACCCTCTTCGTCAATGGCCAGCAGGTCACCGTCTCGCGCGGCTTCAAGAAGAGCTACCGCTCGGACGGCAGCCGCTGGAACGAGGGGCCGCCGGCGGACTTGGCGGTGGATCGCAAACCCGTGGCCTTCGGGGTGCCGGTGACGACCCTGGTCGGTTATTACGATCCGCAGGGCCAACTGCCGAGCTACCTCTATCCGGCGCTGCACGGCGCCTACGGCTTTGCCTATGGCGATGACGGCGAGCGGCTTGGTAACAGTGATTGCCAGCTGCAGGTGGAGACCCGTGATGGCCTGCTGCGCTTCCGGCTCGCCAATCACCGCCTGAGCGCCAACGTGATGAACAAGTTCCACGTCAACGTGCCCACCGCCAGCGAGCCGCGCAGTGCCAGCCTGCTGTGCCGCAACCAGCAGCAGAACGAGGCCCAGCTCGCGCCGGCACCGGCCGGGCTCGGCTACACGGTCAACGGCATGCCGCTGGCGGCGCGCTGAGACGTTTTTTCCTCGCGCAACGCGAGGTGCCACTGGCGGGGGCCAAGCCCCGCCTTTTATCTAGCAAGAGGTAAAGATGATGATAAGAAAGTCCTCTGTGGCCAGCCTGCTGGCCGGACTCTGTCTGAGCGGTCAGCTGTGGGCCGCCGCCCTGTATGACATCAATCAGGGATACAGTGGCGGCAGCCAGGTCAGTTTCAACGGCAAGATCTATGAAGCCAAGTGGTACGCCAATCCGGGCCAGAGCCCG
The DNA here is from genome assembly GCF_000819745.1 of Aeromonas bestiarum. Taxonomy (GTDB): domain Bacteria; phylum Pseudomonadota; class Gammaproteobacteria; order Enterobacterales; family Aeromonadaceae; genus Aeromonas; species Aeromonas bestiarum. The sequence continues at coordinate 93,336 of NZ_CDDA01000008.1, forward strand.
GGGCTGCAGGTCGCCAACGAGTGGGACTCTCCATGGGCCCTGATGGGTGACGGCGAGGCGACCCCGCCCGATGGTGGCGCTGGCATTACGCCTCCGGTGGAGGGGGGCAGCGGCGCGACCGAAGGCTCGCCCGTCTACCTGAGCCAGAGCGAGCTGGACGCTAGGGAGCAGGCGCTCACCGACTTCCCGTCCATGGCGGCAGTCAAGGCCTCCATCGCGACTCGCGACAACGCCGTGGTCGAGGCGGTGGCCCCAGGGCTGCCGCTCAATCCCGCCAACGTCAAGCGGGTCGAGGGGTTGATCAGCGAGTCGCAGTTCAACTTCCTGTTCCCGCTGCGGGCCCCGGAATACACCTATCGCGGCTTCCTGCAGGCGGTGGCCAAGTTCCCGGCCTTCTGCGGCGACTACAGCGACGGGCGCAACGCCGAGGCCATCTGCCGCAAGTCGCTGGCCACCATGTTCGCCCACTTCGCCCAGGAAACCGGCGGCCACGAGAGCTGGCGACCCGAGCCCGAGTGGCGCCAGGGCCTGGTGTGGGTGCGGGAGATGGGCTGGACCGAGCAGATGCGCGGCGGTTACAACGCCGAGTGTCGGCCGGATGTGTGGCAGGGCCAGCAGTGGCCGTGCGGCAAGTTCGAGAACGGCGAGTTCAAGAGCTACTTCGGCCGTGGCGCCAAGCAGCTGTCGTACAACTACAACTACGGTCCCTTCTCAGAGGCCATGTTCGGCACAGTGCGCACCCTGCTGGACAACCCGGAGAAAGTGGCGGACACCTGGCTCAACCTCGCCAGCGCCGTCTTCTTCTTCGTCTATCCACAGCCGCCCAAGCCCTCCATGCTGCACGTGATCGACGACACCTGGCAGCCCAATGCCCACGACCGGCAGAACGGCCTGGTGCCTGGCTTCGGGGTGACCACCCAGATCATCAACGGCGGGGTGGAGTGCGGCGGCGCGGCCGAGCACGCCCAGTCCCAGAACCGCATCACCTACTACCAGGCCCAGGCCCAGTATCTGGGGGTGCCTGTGCCGGCAGACGAGGTGCTCGGTTGCAAGAACATGAAGTACTTTGACGAGGCGGGTGCCGGCGCCCTGCCCATCTATTGGGAGAATGACTGGAGCTATGTGCCGGGCAACCCCAATGGCGGCAAGAGCTACGCCTGCAAGCTGGTGGGCTACCAGACCCGCTTCAGCGCCTTCAAGGCGCGGGACTACAGCCAGTGCGTGCAGCACTTCTTCCCCGAGGTGGTGATCGAGGACAACGGCGGTGGCACCAACCTGCCGCCGGTGGCCAATATCAGTGGCCCGAGCGAGGCGCTGGGCGGTGCGACCGTGCTGCTCTCCGGCCAGGGGTCGAGCGATCCGGAAGGCAAGGCGCTCGGCTACGCCTGGACCCTGCCCGCCGGGGCCAGCGCCTCGGATCTGAGCCAGTCCACCCTGAGTGCCACCCTGCCGGCTACCCCGGTCAGCGACACCCGCTACGGCTTCGTGCTCAAGGTGACCGACGAGAAGGGGCTCAGCCGCAGTGCGACCCACGAGATCCTGATCAAGGGTAGCGGCGGCACCACGCCGCCCGATGGCAACCCGCCCTACAAAGCAGGTACGGCCTACAAGGCAGGGGACAAGGTGAGCAATCTGGGGGGCAACTACCAGTGCAAGCCGCACCCCTACACCGGCTGGTGCGCGGGCGCTGCCTGGGCCTATGAGCCCGGCAAGGGCACGGCCTGGGGGGATGCCTGGATCAAGCTGTGACGTCTGTATTCGTTCAATAAAAAAGGCCCGTCAGGGCCTTTTTTCATGGGAGGATGCGCCATCAGAGCGGCTTTTGCCACAGGCTCAGCAGCAGATCCTGTTCCAGCTCGTCCGGTCCCTGCTGGGTAAAGGCGTGGCGCTGTTCCCCGCTGGCGCGCCAGCCGAGGCGGCTGGTTTCCAGGATGAAGCTGCGCAGGGACTGATCCATGGTCATGGCGAACTGGCAACGCTCCTGACCCAGGGGGGTGAGGCCGCCGAGGGTGGGCCAGCTGAGGGGGTGTTCCATGCTCACAGGGTTGAGGCTGACCCTCAGCTGCCACTGGTGGCGCGGGCCCGGTTGCAGGTAGAGCAGGTAACCACCCGGTGCCAGCCAGCTGACCAGCTGCTCTGTCTTGACCTTGAGGTCGTTGACCAGCAGCACCTGGGCAGTACCCGGCAGGATAGGGGCGCGGGCCGGATCGGCGATGACGAACTGAGCTTCCGGCTGCGCCTTGTTGGCGGCGAAGATGGTGTTCTTGGCGATGTCGACGCCGGCAAATTGCCAGCCCGGCAGGCGCTCGGCCAGGGCGCGGCAGTAGTAGCCTTCGCCGCAACCCAGGTGGATCAGCTCGCGGGGGCCGAGCGGGGCGAGCAGGGCCGCCATGGCATCCACCAGCGGCGCCTGGTGACCCTGTTCCAGGAAGTTGCGCTTGGCGCGCATCAGGGCGCGGCTGTCACTGTCCTTGGGGTTCTTCTTGCCGGGAATGAGATCCAGATAGCCTTCCGGAGCCGGATCGAAATGGTGCTTGTTGTCGCAATAGACCCCGCGGGATGCTTCGTGAAGATGCAGGGGACTGCGGCAAAGGGGACATTGAAGATGCATACACACTCGCTTGGTTGAGGCCGGGGAAGGGCGTGCAGGATTATAGGGGAGACGATCAGAAAAGGCTGCCGTGGCAGCCTTTTTTATCCAACGGCCCTGTGCTGAGCCGTCAGGGAACCCTGTCAGCGGGTGCCAAACACCACTATGGTCTTGCCGTGGGCGGAGATCAGCTCCTGCTCTTCGAGCATCTTGAGGATCCGGCCTACGGTTTCGCGGGAGCAGCCAACGATCTGGCCTATCTCCTGACGGGTGATCTTGATCTGCATGCCATCCGGGTGGGTCATGGCATCCGGCTGTTTGGCCAGATTGAGCAGGGTCTGGGCGATCCGGCCGGTGACGTCCAGGAAGGCCAGGTTGCCGACTTTCTGACTGGTGTGCTGCAGTCGAGTCGCCATCTGACCGGAGAGACGCATCAGGATTTCCGGATTGACCTGGATCAGCTGACGGAACTTCTTGTAGGAGATCTCGGCTACTTCACAGGAGCCCTTGGCGCGCACCCAGGCGGAACGCTCCGGATTCTCGCTCTCCTCGAACATGCCCATCTCGCCCAGGAAGTCGCCCTGGTTCAGATAGGAGAGGATCATCTCCTTGCCTTCATCGTCCTTGATCAAGACGGCCACAGTGCCCTTGACGATGTAGTAGAGGGTTTCCGCTTTCTCACCCGCATGGATCAGGGTGCTCTTGGCGGGATACTTATGAATGTGGCAGTGCGACAAGAACCATTCCAGGGTGGGATCGCTTTGCGGTTTGCCAATGACCATGAGAATTCCTCTGTAGTGTCTTTTTATGGACTCGTGCGTCCGGGCAAGCTGCCAACCTTGCCATTCCTTGTATTAGTCGCAGTAGGATAAGAGCCTTTGTCTGTGCTGACAAGGCTTTGAGGGCTTTTGCCAGATCCCCTTGTTGCCTGCTGCGCTATCCCGCCCATTTTAGGGAAGATGGCGGCATCAGATGTTGATTTTGATCTAGTTCGCCTGCAAGTTCGCGAAAATGGCTGACATGTGCCGCTATAGCTCCGTCTGGGGTATGCTATGTCAGTCAGATCTGTCGTCATTAAGAGGAAATGTGAGATGAAAGCCAAGGTCAGCTGGGTGGAAGGCATGAAGTTTGTCGGCGAGAGTGAGTCCGGTCATCAGGTGACCCTGGACGGCGCCAACCCCGGCGAAGGTGCCAGCCCGATGGAGATGATCCTGCTGGCGGTGGGTGGTTGCAGCTCGATCGACGTGGTCTCCATCCTGGAGAAGGCGCGTCAATCCGTGGCCGCTTGCCATGTGGAGCTGGAAGGGCAGCGAGTGGAGTCGGTGCCGCGGGTATTCGAGAAGATCCACCTCAACTTCGTCGTGACCGGCAAGGGGCTGGCGGAGAAACAGGTGGCCCGCGCCGTGGATCTGTCGATGGAAAAGTACTGTTCCGTTTCCCTGATGTTGGAAAAAGCGGTAGAAATTACCCATAGTTATCAAATTCTTGAAGCCTGATAGCCGTGACTCTTCCGATTGAATAACACCATGACATAAGGAAAGTGCAATGAAAAACATGATCGTGTTACTTCCCCTGCTGGGGCTGGCGGCCTGCAGCATGCCGCAACCGACCCAGTACCAGTACAGCCAGTACCAGTGCGGGGAAGAGTTGTTGGCCGTGACCTATGATGCCCAGGCCGACATGGTGCAGTTCCCCTATGCCGGCGTGTATCACAAGCTGGGCCGGGTGGAAGCGGAATCCGGTGCCAAGTATTCCGACGGTGTCACCACCTTCTGGAATCAGGAGAAGCAGGCTCTCCTCACGCAAAAAGGGGTGACCCTGCTGACCTGTCAGCGCAAGTGATCGTCATGGTGTGATCGCAACGGCCTGCTCGCGCAGGCCGTTTTGTTTTATGGGGAAGGGCGTCGTATCAGCGGGTCGGCAGGGCGTTCAGCATCTGGCTGGCCAGTTGCTGGCTCAGCTGGCGGCGTGACGCCTCCGGGATGGCCACGTCGCTGGCGAGGGAGATGGCGCTGCTCCACACCGCCTGCTGGGTGCGCCGGTCGAGCAGCACTATGGCCAGGGTGCCCTTGCGATCGCCGGCCTTGGCCTGCAGCCCGGGCGTCATGCCGAGGCGGGCGAAGATCTCGCCATCGCTCAGATCCTTGCTGCCCGCGACGCCGATGGCGACCCAGACATCGGCCTCGGCGAGAGGCACGCTTTGCCAGCCCTTGCTGCCCAGCTCCTGGTTGACCGCCTGCTGCACCGGCTCCAGCCAGCCCTCAGCACTGTCACCCGCATACTGGAACTGCTCGGCCAGTGCGTAGCGCGGCGTCGCCCCGAACGGCCAGCTGGCCGCCGGTCGCACCACCATGGTGCCCGACTCGACGGTCGGGGCGGCGGGGCCGCTGCTGCAACCGCCCAGCAGGGCGGCCAATACCACAGAGAGAAACGCTAACCGCATCATAAACTCCTTGGCTCAGGTGATCTTGCCGGTTTCGAGCAGTTGCTGGATCAGCGGGCGCAGGATCAGCTCCATCGCGAAGCCCATCTTGCCACCCGGGACCACTATGGTGTTCATCCGTGACATGAAGGCGCCATCTATCATCGACAGCAGGTAGGGGAAGTCCACCTGCTTGATGCCACGAAACCGTATCACCAGCATACTCTCGTCCAGACTCGGGATCACCTTGGCACTGAAGGGGTTCGAGGTATCCACCGTCGGCACCCGCTGGAAGTTGATGTGGGTGCGGGAAAACTGCGGTGTGATGAAGTTGATGTAGTCGTCCATGGAGCGGACGATCGAATCGGTCACCGCCTCGCGTGAGTGACCGCGCTCCGAGGTGTCGCGAATGAGCTTCTGGATCCACTCCAGGTTGACGATGGGTACCACGCCGATGAGAAAGTCCACGTGGCGGGCCACGTTGTGATCCTCGGTGACCACGCCGCCGTGCAGCCCCTCATAGAACAGCAGGTCTGTGTCGGCTGACAGGTTTTGCCAAGGGGTGAAGGTGCCCGGCATCTGGTTGAAGGGCACCGCCTCGTCGAAGCTGTGCAGGTAGCGCCGATACTGGCCGCTGCCGTTCTGGCCGTACTCCTGAAAGAAGCTCTCCAGCAGGCCGAAGTCGTTGGCCTCGGGGCCGAAATAGCTGATGTGGCGCCCCTGTTCGCGCGCCTTGCGGATCGCTACGTCCATTTCCGGTCGGGTGTAGCGATGAAAACTGTCCCCTTCTACCACCGCCGCTTTGTACCCCAGCTGATGAAACATGGAGCGAAAGGCGTTGGTGGAGGTGGAGGTGCCGGCGCCGGACGAACCGGTAACCGCAATGATGGGATGCTTGGCCGACATAGAATTCTCTCTTCCTTGGGAGTTCCGTTATAAAGGCATGTTCCGAGTGCGGTCAAGTGCGCCGCTTGTCGGTACTGTCTTGCAACAGGCAGCCTGGCGTGACACTTGTCACCGGGTACTCAGTGATGAAGGGGGAGCGCAGGGGGAGTCGCGCCACAAAAAAAGGGCTGACGATGCAGCCCTTATTGAGATGGCGCAGGCGCGCCGTCGTTTCGTATAGCCGGGGCTAGCTGGCGCCTTGCTTGCTCGCCGGTTTTATTCCCACCAGCACGGCCCCCAGCAGGATGAAGATCACCCCCACCGCCTTGCCCGGCTCCAGCGATTCGGCAAAGCTCGGTATGCTGACCGCCAGCAGATAGACCAGCGCATAGCTGGTGCTGAGCAGGGGATAGGCGATGTTGAGCGGGGTGGAGTGCAGCGCCGCCAGCCAGCAGAGCAGCGACAGGGCATAGCAGCCCACCCCGGCGAGGATGACCAGCAGCGGCAGCGGGTGGGCTAGCATGACGGCGAGATCCGCCTGCCAGACGGGCAACTGGATCACCCCCCACTTCATGCCGAGCTGGGCCAGGGTCACCAGCAGTATGCTGCCGAGCACATAGAGATACCCCTTGAGCGCGGGCTTCCCCGTCACCTCAGGTGCTTTGCCAACCCCACTCATAGCAAGCCTCCCAGCAAGAGGGCGCCAATGATGATGGCGCCAGCCCCCAGCCAGTTGTGATAGGTGATCTGCTCGTGAAAGAACAGCCGCGAGCCTATCAGCACCAGCACCAGATTGATGCTGAGCATGGGGTAGGCCATGCTCAGCGGCAGCCGCTGCAGCAGGTAGATCCAGAGCAGCATGCCGCTGCCGAGGGCCGCCACGCTGGCGATCAGCCAGGGTGACAACAGCTTCTGCCAGTGGCTGCAGGGCTGACGCTGCCAGCTGATGACCGCCTGCTTTTGCAGCATCTGGCCGCCGCAGGTCAGCAGGCACACCAGCAGGAGCAGCAGTATGTCCATCACTGGGCCCCGTGATAGATCAGCAGGGTCAGCCGATGACTCACGATCGTCTCGTCAGCGGGGGGCACGGGGCCCGTGTTGCCGTCCCGATCCGTCTTCATCAACAGGGCCACCTGACCTTTTTTGCGCGCCTCTGCCAGCAAGGCAGGGAAGTCGGCGCGCGCCACGTAGCGCCCCTTGGCATCCGGGTAGCCCAGACCGTAATGCACCTCTCCCTTGCTGTCGAACAGGGTGATCTCGCTGCGCCGGGTTTCCCAGGCGAGGGAGGACGCCAGCCCCACATCGTTGGCCAGCAGGGTGGTGGACTGCATCAGCACGGCCTGGTTGGCCTCGATGAAGCTCTCCGGCAGCTTGGAGTCGATCAGGGATTGCGGCAGTGCCCAGGGCAGGCCTATGGCCAGCACCATGGGGCAGAGCGCGCTCAGGGTCCAGCGGCGGCTGACATCCTTCAACTGGACGAAACCGAGCAGGGCCCAGCCTGCAAAGATGACCATGGCCACCGCCAGCGTCCCATGATCCTCTTCGCCGTAGACGGCATGGCTGGGGGAGAAGGCCAGCACGGCGAGCACCGCCAGGCAGACGAGGCCGAACAGGCCGTTCAGCCAGGCATTGAGCCGCAATGCCTGCACTTTCCCCTCCTTGAGCTTGTCCATGGCGCTGGCGGCCATCAGCATGGCCAGCGGGGCGAAGCAGGGCAGAATGTAGGTAATCAGCTTGCCCTTGGCGAGGCTGAAAAAGAGGAACGGCAACACCACCCAGGCCAGCAGATAGAGGGTCTCGGGGCTTATCTTGCGATCCTGCCAGCCTTTGCGCAGGGCGCCGGGCAGCAGGGCGAGCCAGGGCAGGGTGCCGAGCAGCCCCATGGGCAGGTAGTACCAGAACGGCGCCTTGTGCTGGGCGTTGTCCGCCGCGAAGCGCTGTATGTGTTCAATCCAGAAGAAGTAGTGCCAGTAGTCGGGTTCGCGCAGGTGCACGGCGATGGCCCAGGGGGCGGTCAGCAGGACCGCGCTTAGTATGGCCAGCGGCCCGAAGCGCACCAGCTCGAGCAGACGGCGCTGATAGAGGACGTAGGGCACTATGACGATGACGGGTACCGCCAGGGCGATGAAGCCCTTGGTGAGAAAGCCCATGCCGCAGGCTAGGCCGAACAGCAGATAGCCGCCGATCCGGCTGCGCAGCGATCCCTCCTTGCGGATGATGTAGAAGCTGACCATGGCCGCGTTGAGCCAGAGGGTGACCATGGCATCGAGCACGCTGTAGGTGCCTATGCCGTAGACGATCAACAGCGACAGATAGATGAGGCTGGCGAGGAAGGCCTTGCGCCGGCACTGCCACAGCTGCAGCGCGAACCAGAAGATCAGCACGGCGCTCAGACCGGTGGCGGCGGCCGAGGCGAAGCGCACGGCGAAGTTGGTGTCACCGAACAGCTGCTGGCTGATGCTGTTGAACCAGTAGCCGGCGATGGGCTTCTCGAAGTAGCGCAAGCCCAGGAAGTGGGGCACGACCCAGTCTCCTGTGCTCACCATCTCCCGGCTTATCTCGGCGTAGCGGTTCTCGTCGGGGCTCCATAGCGGCCGCTGGTCGAGCGGCAGCAGGTAAAAGAAGAGAAAGAACAGGGGCAGGGCCCACTTGGTCAACGTCATGACATCCTCTGTAGCATTGTGTGGTGAGCGCAATGGTTCATCATGCCGCCCTCAGGGGCCCGATGTGCTGCGTCATGGTTCAGCCTGCCACTTTTTCTGGTGGCCTGACTTGTTGTGTCTGGTCTATGCGTCTGCCTTGCAGCCAAGCCAGCCCTCTCGCCCTGGCAGGGTGCCGCGTACCAGCCGCCCGGCGCCCAGCTGACCGGAGTCGGATGGTAACAGATCCCCCAGCGGAACAAAGCGGATGCCGCGCTCCCTGGCTTCGCTCAGCAGGGCATCGAACTGATCCGCCATCACGATCCCTTCCACCTCGGCGTGAATGGTGTAGACGTGAGGCGCCACCTGCGGCGGCGTGCAGAGCCTGCCCAGGATGAAAGCGTTGAACTGCGACGCCGTCACCTCGGGGCCGACCACTTCATCGAAGGTGGGCAGATTGACCGGGATCTGCGGCGTACCGAGCCGCCCGTCCTGCAGCAGGGGCCGAAACAGGCCGCTGCCGCGACAGTCGCTGTTGTAGCGAAAGCCGAAATGTTCCTTGGCCTGGGTGGTGAGCGGGTCTGCCCGCCAGCCGGCGGCGGCGGAGCAGTCCACCTCCCGTCCCAGGATCTGGTTGAGCGCATCCACCCCGAGCCGGGTCTGGCGGATCAGTTCGGCCTCGCCCCAGCGCCCTGTGTTGGCCTGCCAGCCGTGGTGATCCCAGGCGTGCAGCCCCACCTCGTGGCGGGCGCTGTCGGTGTCGCGCATCAGGGAGCCCAGCTGTTTGCCGATGGACTTGCCGGGCCAGGCGGTGCCGGCCAGCAGTATGTCCAGCCCATAGAGGGATGCTGCGTTGGAGCGCAGCATCTTCAGCAAAAAGCGGGGTTTGAGCAGGCGCCACAGGTGGCGCCCCATGTTGTCGGGGCCGACCGAGAAGAAGAAGCTGGCCTTGACCTGATGCTTGTCGAGCAGTTGCAGCAAGCGGGGAACCCCGTCACGGGTCCCCCTGAAGGTATCAACGTCGATCCGCAGACCCACATCAATCATGCTCGACTCCCGTGGTGACCGCCCCTTGCAGGAAGAAGTCCAGGGTCTTGCCTATGGTCTCTTCCATTTCGATGGTCGGTTCCCAGTCGATCAGGCGGCGGGCATTCTTGATGCTCGGACGACGGTGGGAGACATCCTGATAGCCATCGCCGTAGAAGGACTTGCTCTCCACCATCTTGAAGCCGGCAAACGGCGGGAAGTGGTGGCGCAGCGGGTGTGCCTCGAACTTGGTGAGCAGCACCTCGGCCATCTGCTGGATGCTGGCCTCATTGTCCGGGCTGCCGATGTTGATGATCTGGCCATCACAGCGGTTGCCCTTGTTCTCTATGATGCGGAACAGGGCCTCGATGCCGTCCTCTATGTCGGTGAAGCAGCGCTTCTGGGCGCCGCCATCCACCAGCTGGATCGGGGTGCCGTCCACCAGGTTCAGGATCAGCTGGGTGATGGCGCGGGAGCTGCCGATGCGGGCGGAGTCCAGGCTGTCGAGGCGCGGGCCCATCCAGTTGAAGGGACGGAACAGGGTGAAGCTGAGCCCCTCTTTCTTGCCATAGGCCCAGATCACCCGATCCAGCAGCTGCTTGGAGACGGAGTAGATCCATCGCTGCTTGTTGATGGGGCCGACGATGAGGCGGGATTCGTCTTCATCGAAGCTGTGATCGTCGCACATCCCGTACACCTCGGAGGTGGAGGGGAATATGATGCGCTTGTTGTACTTCACGCAGTAGCGAACGATCTTGAGGTTCTCTTCAAAATCGAGCTCGAACACGCGCAGCGGGTTGCGGGTGTACTCGATGGGGGTGGCGATGGCCACCAGCGGCAGGATCACGTCGCACTTCTTGATGTGATACTCGATCCACTCGGTGTGGATGCTGATGTCCCCTTCCACGAAATGGAAGTTGGGGTGGCCGATGAAGCGCTCCAGTGCGCTGGCGCCTATATCCAGCCCATAGACCTCGTAGCGGCCATCCTTGAGCAGGCGCTCGGTCAGGTGGTTGCCGATGAAGCCGTTGACCCCGAGGATCAACACCCGGGTCAGGCGCTCCTTGCGCAGGGCATTGCTGGCCTTGGGGCCGAGCCGCATGCCGGCCACCAGACCCAGCTCACGGGCGAGCTGGGCGCCACGCACATAGAGGCCGCCTTCCGCCTGGCCGGCCACGATTTCCAGCACCCCTTCACCGCAGGCGATGCGCAGCGGATCCTGGCTGAGGATAGTGCCGGGCAGCTTGTCGCTGGTCTGCTCGAGATGATTTGCCTTCCACACCGTCAGCTTGCGATCACCGGCGAAGCTGAAGGCGCCCGGATAGGGCTGGGTGACGGCGCGCACCAGGTTGTAGAGCGCCCGGGCCGGGTTATCCCAGTGCAGCTCGCCATCGGCCGGGGTGCGGCGGCCATAGTAGCTGGCCTTGCTCTCATCCTGCGGGGTGAGCGAGATGTCGCCGGCGCGCAGTTTCGGCAGCTCGGCCTCCAGCAAGGTCCTGGCGGCGAGGCGCACCTTGCCGTGCAGGGTCAGCGCAGTGTCGGCGTCTTTTATCTCGACGGCCTGCTGGGCGACGATGGCGCCGGCATCTGGCCGCGCCGTCATCTGGTGCAGCGTGATGCCGGTTTCGGTCTCGCCGTTGACCAGACACCAGTTGATGGGCGCGCGGCCGCGGTAGGCGGGCAGCAGGGAGCCGTGCAGGTTGAAGGCACCGACGGTCGGAATGTCCAGGATCGCCTGCTTGAGCATGTTGCGATAGTAGAAGGAGAAGAGGGCCTGGGGCGCCAGCTCCTTGATGCGCTCGACCCAGAGCGGATGGTTGACATCCTCGGGGGAGTAGACCGGCAGATCGTGCTCGGCGCAGAGCTGGGCGACCGAGCCGAAGAAGCGGTTCTCGCCGGGATCGTCGGCGTGGGTGAAGACGGCCTGGATCTCGTAGCCTGCCTCGAGCAGGGCCTCGATACCGGTACAACCGATATCGTGATAAGCAAAGACGACAACTTTCATTATTCAGCTTCCTGTTGCGAAGGAGTGGAGGCGGTACGCACGACCTGATGGATGAAGTAGCGGGGACGGGCGCGCACGTCTGTGTACATGCGGCCTATGTATTCCCCCAGCAGCCCCATGCCCAGCAGCTGTACGCCGACGAAGGTGAAGAGAATGGCAAAGAGGGTGAAGACGCCATCGGCGGCCCAGTCTGCGCCCATCACGAAGCGCATCAGGATCAGCAGGATGGAGAAGGTGAAACCTATGCCCGCCACCACGCTGCCGACTATGCTGAGCAGCCGCAGGGGGGTGGTGGTCATGCAGGTGACCAGGTCATACATCAGGTTGATGAGGTGCATCAGGCCGTATTTGGATTCGCCGTGGGCCCGCTCGGCATGACCGACTTCCAGTTCTATGGTGCGGCGGGCGAAGCTGTTGGCCAGGATGGGGATGAAGGTGCTGCGCTCCTGGCAGCAGAGCATGGCGTCTATGATGTGGCGGCGGTAGGCCCGCAGCATGCAGCCGTAGTCGCTCATGTGCACGCCGGTGGCTCTTTGCACCGATTTGTTGATGAGGCGGGAGGCGGTCTTGCGGAACCAGGAGTCCTGGCGGTTGCGACGCACTGTGCCCACCACGTCATAACCCTGCATGGCGGCCTCCACCAGACGGGGGATCTCCTCCGGCGGGTTCTGCAGATCCGCATCCAGGGTGATCACCAGATCCCCCTTGGCGGTCTCGAAGCCGGCCATGATGGCGGCATGTTGACCATAGTTGCGATTGAGCAGCACCCCGACCAGCTTGCTGCCGTCTTTGGCTGCGGCCTCGCTGATGATCTCGGTGGAGCCGTCGTGGCTGCCGTCATCGATGAGGATCACCTCGTAATCCTGGGGCAGGAGTTCGCAGGCGGCCGTGACCCGGCTCAGCAGCACGGGCAGGCTGGCCTCCTCGTTGTAGACGGGGATGATCACCGAAACCAGCTTGATGTCTGTGTTGTTCACGTGTCGTTACTCCAATATGTCGATGAGTGCCGCGACCACACGGTCAACGTCGGCCAGCGTCATGTCCGGGAAGAGTGGCAGGGTGCACAGGCGCGATGAGTTCCACTCGGTATGAGGCAGGCTGAGCGTCGGGTAGCGCTCGCGGTAGTATTTCTGGGTATGGGCGGCCCTAAAGTGCAGCCCTGTGCCTATGCCGCGCTCCTGCAGCGCCTGCATCAGCCGATCCCGATCCAGACCACAGCGCTCGGGGTCGACCCGCACCATGAACAGGTGCCAGGCGTGCAGATGGGAATAGGCGGGCACGGCGAGCGGCATCAGCGGCAGGCCGGCCAGTTTTTCCTGATAGCGGGTCACCAGCTCGGCCCGCCTGGCATTGAGCTCGGGCAGGCGCGCCAGCTGCACCAGGGCGATGGCGGCGTTGATGTCGGCCAGGTTGTACTTGAAGCCCGGGGTGATCACTTCCGCCTGCGGCTTGCGGCCCAGGCTCATGCGATCGAAGGCATCCACCCCCAGCCCGTGAAACTTCAGCATGCGTGCCTTGTCCGCCAGCGCCTTGTCATCGGTCACCAGCATGCCCCCTTCGGCGCAGGTCAGGTTCTTGATGGCATGGAAGGAGAAGATGGCGGTGCCGGTGGCGCCAATCCAGCGCTCCCGGTAGCGGGTGCCGACCGCGTGGGCCGCATCTTCGATGACGGGGATGCCGTGCTGGCGTGCCAGGTCGAGGATAGGGTCCAGATCGACGGGGGCACCGGCGTAGTGGACCGGTATGATGGCCCGGGTCTTGGACGTGATGAGCGGCGCTATCAGTTCGGCGCTGGTCATCAATGTGTCCCTGTCCACGTCGACGAAGACGGGCTCGGCGCCGAGCAGGGTGATGATGTTGATGGTGGAGACCCAGGTCTGGGAGGGGGTGATCACCTCATCCCCCGGGCCTATCCCCAGCGCCATCAGGGTGACGTGCATGCCGGCGGTGGCAGAGCAGAGTGCGACCGCCTGCTGGCAGCCGAATGTGTCACAGAATTGCTGCTCCAGCTCGTGATTCTTCTGGCCCGTGGTGATCCAGCCCGATTTCAGCACCTCACAGACAGCACTTATCTCGGCATCGCCGATGGCGGGCCTCGAAAATGGCAGAAAATCTTGCATAAGCGATCCAACGATGAATATTAATCAGTGCCCAGCAGGCGGGGCAGCCCTAAAAATGATGCTCAACATATCGTATATAAAAGCGGGCCTGCAATGGGCCAGAAACAGCTGGTAACAATTAACTCATGCTGTCATCTTAATTAGTGTGGTAAATATTTATAACCCCCAGATTCTTGTTTTTCCAAATTACATCATCCCTGACATTTTGGTTGTATCAATATGAATATTACTGTATTTGGAAGTGGCTACGTGGGCTTGGTCCAGGCCACAGTACTGGCCGATGTCGGCCACCAGGTTATCTGTGTCGATGTCGATGAACAGAAGGTGGCAGCCCTGATGGATGGCCAGGTGCCCATCTATGAACCCGGGCTGGAAGCCCTGCTGCAGCGCAATATCAAGAGCGGTGCCCTGGTGTTTACCACGAATGCCGTGCAGGCCGTCAAACACGGCGAGGTGCAATTTCTGGCGGTCGGTACGCCGCCGGGGGAAGATGGTTCCGCCGACCTCAGTCATGTGCTGACGGTGGCCGAAACCATAGCCCTGCATCGCGATACCCCAGTCGTCATAGTCAACAAGTCGACCGTGCCGGTGGGCACAGCCGACAAGGTGACGGACAGGGTGCATGCCATCTTGCAGCAGCGGGATGTTTCCTTTGCCTTCGATGTGGTTTCCAACCCCGAGTTTCTGAAGGAGGGCTCCGCCATCCAGGATTGCCTGCGGCCGGATCGCATCGTGGTGGGCACCGCCAACGAGGCCTCCCGCCAGCTGATGCGCGAGCTTTACGAGCCGTTCAACCGCAACCATGACCGCATTCTGTTCATGGATGTGCGCAGCGCCGAGCTGACCAAGTACGCCGCCAACTGCATGCTGGCTACCAAAATCAGCTTCATCAACGAGATGGCCGGATTGGCCGAGCGGGTCGGCGCCGACATCGAGATGGTGCGCCAGGGCATAGGCTCGGATCAGCGTATCGGCTATCAGTTCATCTACCCTGGTTGTGGCTATGGTGGCTCCTGTTTTCCCAAGGATGTCAAAGCCTTGCTGGCAACGGCCCAGGAGCTGCAATACGACACGCCGCTGATCCGGGCGGTGGAACGGGTCAATGAGCAGCAAAAATCGCGGCTTTTTCAGCTGCTGTCAGAGTTCTTCCGATCCGAAGGGGAGACCCTGTCCGGCAAGACAATCGCCCTGTGGGGGCTGGCGTTCAAGCCCAATACCGATGACATGCGCGAGGCGCCGAGCCGGGCCCTGATGGAGGCGCTCTGGCAAGCCGGGGCGACCGTGCAGGCCTATGATCCCGAGGCCATGCAGGAGGCCCAGCACCTCTATGGCAACTGTGACAAGCTGCGGCTGATGGGCACCAAGGAGGCCGCCCTGTTCGGTGCGGATGCCCTGGTGATCTGCACCGAGTGGAACCACTTTAAGGCCCCCAACTTCGTCGCCATCAAGCAGGCGCTGACATGGCCGCTGATCGTGGATGGTCGCAACCTGTTTGATCCGGGCCGCATGAAGGAGCATGGTTTTCATTACTACGGCATTGGTCGCGGCGAGTCGGTAACGAAATAAGGGATGGGCGCGCCGACATGAGCGCCCGCCATTACATCGCACACCTGTGATTTGCCTATCATCAGGACTCTGCTTGCCATCGATTGAAAATATGGGGGCTGGTGGTGCCGGGCCAGCCATAGATGGACATGAACCTTGTGTTGATATGGGGGAATTGTCTTGTCATATTGCGGCAATATTGTGATGAGATTCTCTTTTTCTTAATTATATTTCCGCTATGGACTTTCCCGCCCAGTCGGGAAGCATGAACACTCATTTATATCAGCGTGAACGACATCTATTTTTATTTGGTGTGATCAAGGCCGGCTCTCTATTCATTCAAAATAGAACCGAGATCGCTGAATAACTTCCGCCGCCCAGGCACATATTTTGCCCCAAATGGCCCTCCGATGATTCGGCGGGCCATTTTTATATCTGGAAAATGCGCGGCTCCTGGGCGGGAACTGTCGGGTTCGTGGTGCCATCCTGCGGGTCGTGCTGGCAAGACCCAGATTGGGATGGAAATGGCAGGGCTATTCCGGTATATCGTCCACCGGTGCGCTGCTGAGGGTGGCCTTTGACACTATGTTCACGCTCTCGTGCAGCTCGCTGTAGACGATCACGGCCAGGCCTTGTTGCAACTGTTGTCTGACATCGTCGACCTTGTCAGCCAGACTGACATCATGCTCACCGTACTCGGTGCCTTCCCGCAGTACGAAGTGCTCGAGCAGGCTGTTGAGGGTATCGGAGTCCAAGTCTTGCCAGGGGATAATCATGGGTTCATCTTCAGTTACCAGAGAGTGGATATTGTCTATCTGTTGCCAGCAAGCGCAAGGGATTTATGGGGCTGTCAGCGGGTGTGCACATGCTGTCTGATGAACAACGCCGCCTCTCCACCCACTTAGATCAGCACCTGTGCGAGTCACGCCGCCTGGCCCTGAGCAAGGGGTTGCACTGGTTCTGGGCCGTCAACCAGCTGGCGATCCTGTTCCTGCTTGCCCGCTTCTATGTCTATCGCGATGCCCATCTGGTGATCGCCCGGGTGCTGCCCTGGAGTTACGAGGTGCAGGTTATCCTGATGACCCTGGTCTGCCTGCTGTTTCCGCTGTTCTGGCGCTGGCTGTCCCATCAACCCCTGACCGTCTGGCCGCCCTGTCTGCGGGCTGGCGCCCTGCTGTGGGGGATAGCCTGGGCGCTGCTCGGCTACGCCATCGCCCTGATCGAGCTGAGGGGAGGTTTCAGTCTGGCCTTCGATCTCATCAGCCTGCTGCTGATGACGGCGCTGGTGGCCCTCTATTGCGAGGTGAGGCTGTTTTACTGTTTCAGTGTGCCTCCCCTGCTTTTCTTGTTGCTGGAGGCCTTGTTCGTCAAGGTTCCTTTCCCTGCGGTGCACTGGCTGGCGGTAGGCTGTCTCATCATCATGCTGGAGACGGGGCGCCGCATGCTGAACGGCTGGTTCGTGCTGGCTGTGTCTCGCGAGCATGAGAACCTGGCGCTGGCCCGTCAGCTCGATGGCATGGCCAAGCAGGATCCCCTGACCGGCTTGGCCAACCGGCGTCACTTTGCCAAGGTCAGCGAGCAGATCCTGGCCGAGGCGCAGCAGCGGCATGGCGAGTTTGCCATCCTGCTGCTGGATGTGGATTTCTTCAAACGTTTCAACGACCACTACGGTCATCTGCAGGGGGACAACTGCCTGATCGCGGTCGCCGATTGCCTGCGGGAGGCGGTGCGGCAGCCGGCCGATGTGGTGGCTCGCTATGGCGGGGAGGAGTTCGTGATCCTGCTGCCCGGCGCCGACGACGGGATCGCCGGACAGATTGCCGGGCGAATCGCCGCGGCCCTGGCCGTGCGCGCCATTCCCCATGCCCTGTCGGAGGTCTCTCCCTGCGTGACTGTGAGTCAGGGCATAGCCCTGTGGCAGGGGCAGGAGTCGGTCGCCGACATGCTGGTGCGGGCCGACGAGGCGCTTTATCGGGTCAAGGAGACGGGGCGCAACGGCTACCTGCTCGCCCCCTGAGTCTGCTCCTTCACCCACTGGCTGATACGCTCCTCCAGCCAGAAGCGGGGGCGCCAGGGCGTGCCGTGCAGGAAGCCCACATGGCCGCCCCGTCGGCTCAACTCGTAACGCACCATGGGTGAGAGCTGCTCCGGCCGCGGGATCACGGCCTCTGTCATGAAGGGATCGTCGGCGGCATGGATCACCAGGGTGGGAATGGGGATGCGGGCCAGCAGCCCCAGGCCGGAGCAGCGCTGGTAGTAGTGGTCGGCGCTGGCAAAGCCGTGCAGCGGCGCCGTGACCTGCTCGTCGAAGTCGCGCAGGGTGGCAATCTGTTGCACCTGCTGTGGCTGCCAGCGTTTGCCAGCCTCGGCCTGGTGCCGGATCTTGCTTTGCAGGTTGTCGCGCATGGTGCGCAGCAGATAGCTCTGATACACCCGGGAGAAGCCCTGATTGACCCGATCGGCGCAGCTGTCCAGCCGCAGCGGTGCGGAGATCACCACGGCCGCCTGCAGCTCACGGGGGCAGGCCCGCGCCAGCAGATTGACCAGCATGTTGCCCCCCAGCGAATAACCGATGGCGATCAGTGGCTTGCCAGGAAAGCGCCGGCCCAGTTCGGCGATCAGCGCCTGTGCATCCTCGATGGCGCCGGAGTGATAAGCCTGCAGCAGGCGGTTCGGCTCGCCGCTGCAGCCACGAAAATGCATCAGCACGGCCTCGTCCCCCTGTCGTTGCAGATGGGCGAACAACCCCTTGGCATAGTGGGAGTGGATGCTCCCCTCCAGCCCGTGAAACAGCACCATCAGTGGCCGCGCGTTCTGGCTGATGTCGCCGCTCCAGGCAAGATCGACGAAATCCCCGTCCGCCAGCTCGAAGCGCTCGGCCACGAAGCGGGCCGGTGCCCGTCGCAGCCACTTTGGCAATATGGTTTGCAGATGGGGATTGCGCGCCCACCAGGGGGCGTGGAAGTGACTCTCTATGAGCATGATGGGGTCCGAAACAGGCATCAGGGCAGTCAAAAAGTGCGGCGAGAAGGGGGCTTCTCGCCGGCTTGTCAGGCCAGCAGGCTGTCGTGGTGCTCGGCACCGCGCAGCATGGCCTGGATCAGTTCGTTGGCCTCAAACTTGGTCAGCGCCTCGTGGGCGCCCACCTGGTGGGCCCGCTCCACGCTGATCTCGCTGGAGAGCGAGGTGTGCAATATGATGTAGGCCCCCGCCAGCGTCGCGTCGCTCTGTACCTCGAAGGCCAGCTCGTAGCCGTCGAGTCCCGGCATCTCGATATCGCTCACCAGGATATCTATGGGGGTCTTCTGGCTGGCGCGAGCCTGCATCAGGGCCAGCGCATCCTTGCCGTTGGTGCACACCTCGTAGGGGATATTGATGTAGTCCAGCGCTGCCATCAGCTGGCGGCGGGCGACGGAGGAGTCGTCCACCAGCAGGATCCGCATCGGCTTGATCCGCTCACGCTGCACGTCGGTCAGCACAGGGTAGAGGTGGCTGGGATCGTCCGGGTAGACCCGCGACAGTATCAGCTCCACGTCCAGCAGCTGGATCAGCTGGTCGTTGACCCGGGTCACCCCGGTCACGAACACGTTATGGCCGAGCGCGGCGGGCGGGGATTCGATGTCGCGCCAGTTGCACTCGGTGATCTTGTCGATGCCGCGCACCAGAAAGCCCACCAGTGTACGGCGGCAGTCGGTGATGATGATGAAGCAGTTCGGCATCTCCTCCTTGCTGATCGGGCGATAGCCCACCGCCATGGCCATGTCGATCACCGGAATGGTGGTGCCCCGCATGCTGGCGGCGCCCAGCACGGTCGGGTGCGAGTGCGGCATGGCCGTGAGCTGGGTGTAAGGCACTATCTCCTTCACCTTGAGGGTGCCGATGGCGAAGGATTGTTTGGCCGAGAGATGAAACAGCAACATGCCCTGGGATTGGTTGGCTTTGCTTTTCATGGCAGATGTCCTGTGAGTCAAAACGGTATCAGTCAATTCAGGCCCCTAGCATAAAGGATTATAGGAGAAATGACCCTCTCGTTATTAGCGGCCGTTTGCCGCAAAACTGGACTCATTTCCCCCATTTTTTCGCCTGGCCAGTCCGGTTTTCGGCCGCCGGGTCAGGCGGGCTGCTGTTCATCCAGGCTGGCGCCAAGCCAGCGTTGACAGGCCTGGGCGAGGGCCTCTTCGTCCCGGTAGCCGAGCTTGCTCACCACCTGTGCCCGCTTGCTGCCGCTCTTGAGCAGGCGCACCGCCTGCAGCAACTGCCACTGGGCGCTCAGGGCATCGGCCGCGAGGCCAGGATCCGTGATCCCGCGCTGGGAGAGGCAGGCCTGCCAGGCGGCGTCACTGCCTGCTTGCTGGCCGATCAATGCGCGCCAGGCGCCTTGCAGCAGCTGATCCGCGTGTTGCGACAGGGGGCAGGCCTGCAACTCGTCGAGCATCACCTGCAGGCGATGACCATAGGCCCCTTGCCAGTCGCGGGGGCGCTGCCACTGGGCCAGGCTGTCGAACAGGGCATCCAGCAGCGGGGTCGGTTGCAACCAGCCCGCCTGGGCTGGCTGGGCAACCCGCAGGGAGCAGGTCAGCAGATCATGGTGGCAGCCCGCCAGCGGACTGAAGGCGGCGAGGGCATCGGCGCAGAGCCAGAAGCTGTTGCCTGCCGTCAGCAGCAATTCATGCTGGCCGAGTCGCAGCAGTGCCGCGCCCCGGGTTATCCGCAGCAACTGGCCCACCGGCGTGCGTTTGCGGCCGCCGACTTGCAGGTACGGAGAGGAAAAATGCTGGCATTCGATGGCGTGATGCATGTAAAAACCCTGATATGATGCTGCCTGGAGGTAACAAGAATGGAAACCAGACGTAAAAAACGCTTCATTGCCGGTGCGGTTTGTCCGGCGTGCGGCAAAATGGACACCATGATGCTGTATATGGAGCATGGAGTCGAGAAGGTGACCTGTGTCGACTGCGGTGATACCCAGGTGCAGACCCAGGCCGAGGTGGACAAGGTGACCCGGGAGACGGAACAGGTGATAGGCGTGTTTCGTCCCGAATGAGCCAGGCCGAGGTGGACAAGGCGACCCGGGAGACCAAACAGGTGATAGGTGTGTTTCGTCCCGAATGAGGGTCCAGCCGCAATACCCGGGAGTGAGGTGTGGATCAGGCCCATGCCGCTTCACATTGATGACTTTTTCATCACGACTGAGCCGGGCCTGCCATATGCTTGGCCGCCTTTTTGAGGTATTCTGGGCCCGTTTTTTTCTATCCGCAGGATCCCTGACATGAAAGTAGCTCCCCTGAGCGTGGTTACGCTGGAATACACAGTCACCGACGAACACGGTGAAGTCATCGACACCACTGTCGGTAAAGAGCCTCTGGTGTATCTGCACGGTACCCGTTATCTGGTCTCCGGCCTCGAAGCCGAGCTGGAAGGCCGTAGCGTGGGCGAGGCGTTCGACGTCACGCTGGCACCGACCCAGGCCTATGGCGAATACGACGAAAGCCTGGTGCAAGAAGTACCTGGCGAGCTGTTTGACGGCATGGAAGTGTCTGAAGGGGATACTTTTGTGGCCGAGACTGACGATGGCCACCGCCCGGTGACCGTCATCGAAGTGTCCGAAGCGTTCGTCAAGGTGGATGGCAACCATCCGCTGGCTGGCGTGACCCTGGGCTTCAAGGTCGAGATCAAGGACGTGCGTGCCGCCACGGCCGAAGAGCTGGCTCACGGCCACGTTCACGGTGCCGGTGGTTGCGGTCACGATCATGGTCATGACCACGACCACGGTCACGACCATGAGCACGGCGGTTGCTGCGGCGGTGGCCATGGCCACGATCACGGTCATGACCACGGCGACGAGCAGGGTCATGGCGGTTGCTGCGGTGGCGGCGGCTGCGGTGGCAAGGGTCACCAGCACTGATCTGTGCCCTGGGCATAGCCCGATAAAAAAACCCGCGCCTGGCGCGGGTTTTTTTATGGCCGGGTGGCGAGGCCGCGTTGCGGCTCAGTAGTGCGGGGGCGGCGTCTCTTCGGCCATGCTGGCGATCTGGCTCGGCTGCACGCTCTGCAGCTTGTCCACCAGCAGCTGGATCTGATGCTTGAGTCGATCCAGCTCGCGGCCCTGGGTGGTGACCTCGTCGTTGAGCTGCTCCACCGTGTATTCGGCGAAGGCGAGGCGGCTTTCCAGGGTTTCGAGGCGATCGTTAAGTTGCTGACTCATGGGCCTTTGGGTCCTTACTTGATAGTCCAGATTTCGGCCAGGCCACTGGAGCTGGCGCTGACAAGGTGGCTATTGTCGCGCAAAGCCACGCCGTAGACCACTGCGCTCGGTGGTTTCACTCTGGGATGGGGCGAGACGCGCCAGCTTTGCAGCAGGCTGCCATCGCTCACCCGCCACAGGGAGAGCTGACGGGAGGGGGCGCCCGTGATGAGCCAGTTGCCGTCGTTGGCAAAGCGCGCCGTGGTGTAGACCTCGAAGCGGTGATCAAATTGCAGCCGACTCACCTCCTTGCCGGTTTTCAGATCCCAGATGCTGGCCTGGCGGCTGTCGGCGGTGAAGGCGAAACGGCCCTGGGGATCCAGCCTCGCCATCACCACCCGGCCGGCGTGGTTGAATCGCCACACCACCTGGCCGGAACGGGTATCCCAAAGGTAGGCGCTGTAGTCGTTGCCGCCGGTGAGGGCGTAGCGGCCATTGGCGGAGAGATCCACCGTATTGACCTGCTCGGTGTGACCGAGGAACTGCAGCCTGCGGCCGGTGCGGGTATCGACCAGCTCCGCCTTGCCATCTTCGCGGCCGATCAGCACCTGACGGCCATCGGCCGACAGGGCTATGTCCCTCAGCCTGGATTCAGGAAGCGAGTAGTAGCCTTGGGATTGACCATCTTGCAGACGCCAGATGGCGAAGGTATCCAGGGTGGCGGTCACGGCATGGCTGTTGTCTGCCGAGAAGCGGGTGATGATGACGAAGTTGTCCTGATTGTCGGACTGGCGCCAGCGCCAGCGCTCCTTGCCCTGTTCCAGGTCCCACACCACTGTGCCCTGGCTCAGGCTGGAGACGATGGCCTGCTTGCCGTCGCTGGCGAGATCGGCGCTCAGCAGTCCCTGATTGGCGAGGGTGACTTGCCGGTCCGGCAGTGAGCTCTGTTCGCAACCTGTCAGTATCAGGCAAATACCGATGAGATAAATGGCACTTTTTATCATTTTTCCTGTCTCATGCTTTCGTTACCTGCGATCACGGCGTTAGTATAAGGCGCTTATCACGATAAACCTCTCATTTCACGAAGGAACCGAGAGCGGTATTTAGAGTTTTGGAGAAACTGATGAACAATTTTCTGAAGGTGTCCCTGTTGGCTGCGGCAGTTGCCGTGAGTCTGACTGCTTGCCAAAAAGACGAGAAGACTGCTGCGAATACCGCAGAGGTCAAGGCAGAAGCCAGCAAGCCGGCAGAGGCCCCCAAGGCTGATGCCAAGAGCTTTGAAGAGCAATCCGGCTATGCAATTGGCCTCTCCATGGGTCGTTATATCGCCAATACCCTGGAACGTCAGCAGGAACTCGGCATCAAACTGGACAACGGCGTCATCCTCAAGGGTGTGACCGACGGTCTGGGCAAAGAAGCCAAGATGACTGACGAGGAAATCCAGAAGGTTCTGCAGCAGTACGATGCCAAGATCAACGAGTTGACCAAGGCCAAGGCTGACAAGGATGCCGTGGATAACCAGAAGAAGGGTGAAGAGTACCTGGCTGCCAACGCCAAGAAAGAAGGCGTGAAGAGCACCGAATCCGGCCTGCAATACCAGGTCGAGAAGATGGGTACCGGCGCCAAGCCGAAGGCCACTGACATCGTCAAGGTTCACTACACTGGCACCCTGACCGACGGCACCAAGTTCGACAGCTCGGTCGATCGCGGCGAGCCGGCTACCTTCCCGCTCAACCAGGTGATCCCGGGCTGGACCGAAGGCGTGCAGCTGATGCCGGTGGGTTCCAAGTTCAAGTTCTTCCTGCCGTCCAAGCTGGCCTATGGCGAGCACGGTGCAGGCTCCATCCCGGCCAATGCCGTGCTGGTGTTCGATGTTGAGCTGCTGGCGATCGAGAAGCCGGCTGCCGATGGCGACAACGCCAAGAAGTAAGCGCTCATCGTTGAAAAAACGGCTCCTTAGGGAGCCGTTTTTACTTGTATCTCCCGGCGAATGGCGGGATAAAAGAGAGAGTCGCCAACTGTGCTAACATGGCGTACAAGACCCGAAATAGACAACAAAATCAATTGCAAGGATGGCTCCCGTGGCTGAAAGCAAACCTCGAGTCCTGTTGGTGGAAGATACCCGCAGTCTGGCGGTGGTCTATGAACAGTATCTGGCCCAGGATGGCTATGAGGTAGTGCTGGCCGATTGTGGTCAGCAGGCGTTGGCGCAGTTGCTGACCAGCCCGCCGCCCGTGGTGCTGCTCGACCTCGAACTGCCCGACATGTCCGGCATGGACATTCTGCAGCAGATCACCGAGCAGCAACTGCCCTGCTCGGTAGTGGTGATCACCGCCCACGGCTCGGTGGATGTGGCGGTGGAGGCGATGCGCCTCGGCGCCTTCGATTTCCTGACCAAGCCGTTCGACGGCAAGCGGCTGTGTGCCACCGCCCGCAATGCCCTCAAGCACCAGCAGCTGAGTTCGCTGGTGGCCCAGTACCGGGAGAACTTCGAGCGCAGCTCGTTTGCCGGTTTCATCGGCGCCTCCATGCCGATGCAGGCCGTCTATCGCATCATAGAGAGCGCGGCGCCGAGCAAGGCGACCGTGTTCATCACGGGGGAGAGCGGCACCGGCAAGGAAGTGTGCGCCGAGGCCATTCACCAGTGCAGCCCCCGCAGCGAACAGCCCTTCATCGCGCTCAACTGCGCCGCCATTCCCCACGATCTGATGGAGAGCGAGATCTTCGGTCACGTGAAGGGCTCCTTTACCGGTGCCCAGGGGGATCGCAAGGGTGCGGCCAGTCTGGCGGACGGTGGCACCCTGTTTCTGGACGAGATCTGCGAGATGGATCTCGACCTGCAGAGCAAGCTGCTGCGCTTCATCCAGACCGGCACTCTGCAGCGGGTCGGCAGCGGCAAGCTGGAGACGGTGGACGTGCGCTTCGTCTGCGCCACCAACCGGGATCCCCTGGTGGAGGTGAAGGCGGGGCGTTTTCGCGAGGATCTTTACTACCGTCTGCACGTGATCCCCCTCAGCCTGCCACCGCTGCGCGAGCGGGGCGAGGATATACTGCTGCTGGCCCGCAACCTGCTGCAGAGCTACGCCAGGGAAGAGAACAAGCGCTTCAAGGATTTCGATGCCGAGGCGGCGCGGGTGTTGCTCGATTACCCCTGGCCCGGCAACGTGCGCGAGCTGCAAAACGTGGTGCGCAACATAGTGGTGCTCAACGATCGCGAGCTGGTGAGCCCGGACATATTGCCGCCGCCGCTCAGCGGCCGCAGGGGCCTGACGGCAGCCATGGCGCCGGTCAGTTCGGCCAGCGGCAGCGCCGCACCTTTGCTCAATACGCCGATCCGCCCGCTCTGGCTGGTGGAGAAGGAGACCATAGAGCAGGCCATCGCCAGCTGTGACGGCAATATCCCCAAGGCGGCGGCCCTGCTGGAGATCAGTCCCTCCACCATCTATCGCAAGAAACAGAGCTGGGAAGAGGCGAGCCTGGTCTGAGTGGCGGGGCATGGTCAATGCTCCGATTGGGCCGCCGGTGGAGAAGGAGACCATATAGCAGGCCATCGCCAGCTGTGACGGCAATATCCCCAAGGCGGCGGCCCTGCTGGAGATCAGCCCTTCCACCATCTATCGCAAGAAACAGAGCTGGGAAGAGGCGAGCCTGGTCTGAGATGGGTGCCGATATGGTATTCGTCACTCTGGGAGTGAAGTGTTCGGGGCGGCCAACTGGCCGCCCTGCTGCTTTGCTAGAGGCTGTTTGCTAGAGCTTGGCCAACTGCTTGAGCCTGGCCAGTCGCTCTGCCTCGTTAGCCTTGAGCCAGCGATCCTGTGACAGCAGAAACCAGGCGCGGGCGAAGTATTCGGCCGCGGCCGGGTCAGCCAGTACCAGTGCATTTTCCCCCAACTCCTCGAACAGATAGCCATCCTCCGGCTCGCCGGCCTCCACCATCTCCGCCTGCAACTGCGTCAGTTCGGCCAGCGCCTGTTCGTGCAAGCCCTGTGCCCGGGTCAGCCGCGCCAGGCTCCAGCGGGCGATGAAGGCCTTGGCCGGGTTGTGGTGCTGCTCGTGCCAGGCCAGGCATTTTTGCTGACACTGGCGGGCCTCTTCCAGGCGGCCCAGTTCGAACAGGGTCCAGCCCTGATTGTTGTAGAGACTGGGCAGCCAGCCGCGCACTTTTTTATCGGCACTGCGCTCCGCCAACTCCATCGCCAGCTGGTGCCAGCGGCTCTGCTCCTCCAGCGGTGCGGCTATGGCCACCATGTGGGCCGCATCGATGGCGAGATAGAGCTCCTTGCTCTTGAGCCCCTGCTGCCAGGCTTGCTCGAACAGGGTTCTGGCCTTGGCCTTGTCGCCGGCGGAGTTGAAGGTGCGGCCGCGCTCCAGCAGGGCGCGAAGGCGGGCTCGCGGGGTGGCATCGGTGAGGCGGGGCTCTATTTCGTCGAGCAGCTGGTGCGCCTCGGCAAACTGGCGTTGCAGCGAATGGGTGCGGGCTATCTGGGTGAGCAGCTCCAGTTCGAGTTGCAGGTCGGCGGCGGCACGCGCCTCGGGCAACAGAGCATGAAAGCGCAGGGCGCTGGCGGCGGGATCCTTGTAATCCCACTGCGCCATGAAATCGGGCGGATTGTCCATTTGGCCTCCTTGCTGGCTATCCTCCCACCAAGATGCCTGCAGGCCATTGTTTGTACAAGGGGCGCTCGTCACAGAGTGCCCCTTGAGTCATGTTCGCACCAGCGGCCAGCCGGTCAGTAGACCATGGCCAGGCTCATCAGCATCAGGCCGAGGGCGGCAAAGGCCCCCTCCTTGATCGCCAGACGCGGCACCAGTGCCTTGGGCAGGGCCGGAAACAGGCTGAGCGCAAAGCCGAGCCCCGGCATCAGCCAGTGAAAGGCCGGGTTGCGCAGGCTTGGATCAGCTGCCCCGTTGATGATGATCAGCAGGATAAACAGGGTGAAGGCGGGCAGGATAAACCAGCGGGCGCTGCCGGCGGCGACGGCCCGCAGCGGCGAGATGCGATAGAGCACCAGAGTCACGATAAACAGCACCAGAGGTGCCAGCAGATAGAGCGGAGCCGGGTTCATGGCGGGTGTTCTCCAGACGGTGGGTAAATGGGGTCGGGGTTCAGTGATTGTACAGGGCCGGTGCGATGACGATCCGCAGCGGTATGGGATCAGCCCTGGCCGGCGAGGCGCCGTGGCGCGGGTTCAAGCTTTGGAAGCAACCCCTGGCAACGCCTTGTCATCGGGGGATCAGCGCAACCAGAACCAGGCGGCGGCAAAGCCCAGCCAGCTCAGCAGCAAAAGGATCCAGGGCAAGGGATGCTGGCGGGAGACCTCGACAAGTTCGATCTCGCTCTCCTCTACCTGTTCGGCGTGTGGTTGCTGCTTCGCCTTGCTCTGCAACTTTTTCTGGCGACTGGCCTCCCGGGCCCGTGCCTTCATCTGTTTCTTGTACTCGTCTATGCCTTTCTGGATCCCCTGGGCGATCAGCTGGGTCTGCTCCTTGGTCTGTCCCGGCTTCTGGTTGGCGCGGGCGATCTTCAGCGCATCCTGCTGGGTCTCGGGGGATATCTTGTCGTACTTCGCCATCAAAGGGTCTCCTCGGCATCGATTGTCGGGGAGTATGCCATAAAAACGGCGCCCTCAGGCGCCGTTGTAGCAGGTTGTGAGCCGGATCAGGGCTTGTTGTAGGTCACGGTCGCATAGGGCAGCGGATTGAGGGTGCCCTGGGACTCGGCGTACTCCATGAACATCTCGTTCTCACCGACGCCAGAGTCGACATAGTCACCCTTGTTGGGCAGCTCTTCGCGCTTGAGCAGGCCGTTGTAGCCATCCTTGCCGGAGGCGATATAGGTGTTGGCACCGACCCGGTACACCTTCTCGTCGTCCAGCGGCAGCCACTGGCCGTTGGCATCCAGCAGCTCCAGCTTGGTGATGCGGGACCCCTTGGCCAGTTTGCCGTCATAGCTGTAGCTCAGGTGGCCGACGTAGGGGAAGGCACCGCTGGAGGCACCGATCCCGGTCTCCAGGCCGATGGAGTAGTCAACGGCGTACTCCAGGGTGGCGCGCACGTCCTTGCCCTTGAGGTTGAAGGCGGCGATCTTGTTGCCAAACGGCAGCAAGGTGCCCATCACGTAACCGACCGAGAGCGGGCCCGCGTTCACGTCGGCACGCACACCACCGGCGTTCTGGATGGTGAAGTCGACCTTGGTGTTGAGCTTGTTGAGCTTCCAGTACAGGGATTCGGCCACCAGGGGATCGATCAGACCCGCGCCATCCGGGGTGAGCGGCACGCGCACGTGGGGCAGCTTGGTCGGCACCTCGGCGATGATCTTGGCCTCGAGCTCGGCCACGGCCGGCTTGTACTCTGTGTCGATCACATCGCGCATGGCGGTGTTCTCCGGCACGATTTCGATGACGGGTGACTTGGTGATGAAGTCGACCACGTTGGTCTGCTCGCTGCCGGTCAGGGGCACCTTCTTCTTGGCCACTTCCTTGGTGAAGTCGTCGCCCGTCATCAGGGTGTTGCGACCCTCGCACTTGGTGATCTGGCCTTCCTTGCTCAGGGAGACGTTGACCAGGCCATAGCCCTTGGCCCATTCGCCGGCCTGCACGATACAGGTCTTGCCGCCGTCCGGATTGTTGATCAGCTGGGCATAGGTGTTGTCGTCGGCCGGGTTCTGGTTGTGGGCCGTGTAGCCGACGCTGTTGATCTCGTTGATGTCGCCGAGGAAGGTCTGGGAGTGACCGCCGACGATCAGGTCGATACCGTTGACCGCCTTGGCGACGGCCTGGTCATTTTGCAGCCCGATATGGGTGACCATGATGATCTTGTTGGCGCCTTTTGACTTGAGGGTGTCGACCATTTTCTGGGCGGTCTCAATCATCGGCAGGAATTGGGTATCGGTATCCGGTGAAGAGATGTCATGCATATTTTCCAGCACCAGCCCGAAAATACCCACGCTCTCGCCATTTACTTCCTTAATGACATATTCATGAATATTTTCACTGTCTTTCAGGGTGGCGCTACTGGATTTCACCATATTGGAAGCCAATACAGGGAAATTCACCCGTGAGACGAAATCTTTAATAGCCTGGTTGCCCAGATCGAATTCATGGTTGCCCAGCACCATGGCATCTATGCCCATGTCGGAGAGCAGACGAGACTCCTCTTCCCCCTTGAACTGGGTGAAGTAGAGGGTGCCCTGGAAGGCATCGCCACCGTTGAGCACCATGAAGTTGCGGCCTTCATTGGCAGCCTGGCTGCGCAGCTCGTCCAGCTTGAACTTCAGGCGGGGATAGCCGCCCAGCTTGGCGTTGAACTTGAACAGCTCCTGGCCGTTGGGCTGGATGGCCAGCGCATTTTCGGTCGGGTCCAGGTGGGCGTGGGTATCATTGATGTGGGCAATGGTCAAATCCAGCGGAATATGTTCCTTGCTGCTGTTTTCTGAATTGCAGGCGGTCAGCCCGAACAGGGTAATAGAGACGGTGACGGCCAGTAGCGTCTTCTTCATCGGTAATAATCCTCTTGTTGTTATTGTCCTGTATATCGTTCCTGCATGACAGGAGTGTGGCGATTCTAGGCAAAAAGCAATAATTGGAAATAAAGAGAGCTGATTCCTTTGAGCTACTGCACATTAATAAAGCGAACAAACGTTTGCGAGATTGCGCAACGCCATGACTACAGACTAATGACAAGTTTCACATCGCCGTATCTGCGGCTGGCAGTACTAGGGATCAGGCACTGCCGGGCCGGGCCGCCGGCTCTGTGGTGACGGCGGGCAGCAGTCGCAGAAACTGCGCCGGGGTGAGCGGGCGGCCATAGAGATAGCCCTGCAGGTAGTTGACGTTGCGCTCGGTCAGGAAGTCCGCCTGCTCCTGGGTCTCGACCCCTTCGGCTATGGTCTCCAGCCCCAGCCGGGTGGCCAGGCTGATGGTGCTGTCAAGAATATGACGGGAGAGGGCATTGGTGCCTATCATGGCGACGAAGCTCTGATCGATCTTGAGATAATCCACGTGAAACTGCTGCAGATAGGTGAGGCTGGAGTGGCCGGTGCCAAAGTCGTCCAGCCCTATCTTGACCCCCATCTGCCGCAGCTCGCCAAACAGCCGGTCGGTCAGCTGGCTGGGGGGGATCAGCTCCCGCTCGGTCAGCTCCAGCACCAGGGTTATCGGATTGCCGGCGAAGGCGGCGAGGAAGACGCGGCAGTCATCGATCAGGCTGAGATCCTGGCAGTGCTGGGCGCAGATGTTGAAGCCGAAGTGAAAGCGGGTTGGCAGCTGAGCCGCGTGGGGGGCGAACTGCAGGCGCACCTGCTGCATCAGGGTCTGGGTCATGAGTATGATGAGGCCGCTCTCCTCCGCCAGCGGGATGAAGAGATCCGGCCGGATCAGCCCCTGGCGGTGGTGTTGCCAGCGCATCAGCACCTCGCAGCCATGCAGCTGGCCACTCTTGCTGAAGACGATGGGTTGCAGATAGGGGATGAACTCCTGCTTGATGATGGCGCGCTTGAGTTCCAGGGTCGGGGTCGAGATATGGCTCCACCAGCGGTAGGTGGCGAGGCCGGCCAGGCCGCCCAGCGTCAGGATCAGTATGATGAGGGATCCCTGCTTTTGCAGGGTCAGGGCCAGCACGGCATGCAAGGGGAATCCCTGGTTGAGGTTGTAGTCGAACGCGGTCGAGTTGAGCCGATAGTTGAATCCCCGCAATCTTGGGGGCTGGCCGTCGTGGATCTTGCCCTGGAGGTCGAGCCACTGTTCGCCGATCTGCACCCAGCTATGGGCACCAGCGAGCCGCCACTGCAACGGCTTGCTCAGGTGGTAGGGGTTGATGGCGACCATCACCGAATGATCCCCTTCACTCAGGTGATAGAACAGCAGCGAGGGCTTGCGCCCGAGCCGGGTGACGGCGCTGAGCTTGAACCGCTCGTGCTGGCCGTCTTGCAGCTCATCGCTCAGGTCTATCTCGTCGAAGATGGAGGAGCAGTAGAGGCGGCCGTGGCGGGAGAGGTTGACCGAGCGCACATAGGGGGAGGTGGCGACCAGCACCCGCAGCTCGCGGGCAACCTCGGCACAGGGCCGGCTCGCCAGTGGCAGGGCGGCCCTTGCCGCCTGGGTCGAGTGGCGCAGTGCGCTGTCGATCTGCACCATGGCGCGCTCGGCGGCGGTCTGTGCCTGCTGGCGAGTCAGAGACCAGGTCTGCCAGTAGAGGGTGGTGAGGGAGACGAGGATCAAGGAGGCGCAGCACAGCAGGCTGGCCAGCAGACGAGGCAGGTTGCTGTGACGCAGAAAAGAGAGAGCCATGGACCACGCCTCGGTGAACGGAAATTGAACAAAAAAAGGTCGGTCATACTACACAATCAGCCACCATTCTCATAGCCACCACGGGGTGTCAATGGCAGGGAGGTTCAGGGGGAGGGAGGCGGAGAGGGGAGATGGGGACTCAAAAATAACAGAGGCGGCCCGGGGCCGCCTCTGTTGTCATCGCAGACAAGGGAGTGCTTACAGCTGCTCGATACCGACTATGTGCCAGGGCGCATTGTCCTTGGCCAGGTTGCGTTCGAGGTGCCACACCTCCTTGATGTCCTCCTCGACCTGCTCCTGGCGATCCATGTAGCGGCCGCTGAAGCGCACGCTGACCTGGGCCCAGTCACTGCCGTAGTCGGCACGTACCAGCTGGGTATCCACATACATGACTTCGGTATGCTGTTCACCGGTCAGCTCGGCACGTTCGGCTTTGAGCTGCTCGAACAGCTCGGGGCTCACGTACTCGCGTACCTTTTCCAGATCGTTTTTATTCCAGGATTCTTGCAGGGTGCGGTAGTGATCACGGGCACCTGACAGGAAACCGTTCATGTCAAAACCTGGCGGCAGACGGAAGGGCACGTCGCTGTCGGCAAAGCCGGTCGCTTGCGGCGCACTGTTGCTCTGCTCGAACTGCTGGGGGGCGGCCGACGGCGGCTGATAGCCGGCGTAGGCTGCCTGTGGCTGGGGCGAGGCCGCCTTGCTCCTGCGCATGGCACGGAACAGGAAGACGGCGCCCAGCGCCAGGGCGGCGATCAGCAGCATGTCCATGCCTTGCAGACCTTCGAAGGCGCCGCTACCCAGCAGGTAGGCGAACAGGCCACCAGCCAGCAGGCCGCCGAGCAGACCGCCCATCATGCCACCCTTCTTCGGTGCGGCCTGAGCCCCGACCGCCGGGTTCTTGGTGTCGACGGGCTTGGCCGCCGGTTGGGCCGGAGCCGTCTTGTAGCTCTTGCCAAAGGATTTACCGCCGCCAAACTTCTTGGCTTCGGCAATGGGTGCCCCCAGGCCAATGGCCAGGATCACGGCAAACAGGGTCAGCATCTTTTTCATTTTGACTCTTTTCACTCTCATCAGTGGGTGGGGCATGCTCTGCTTTGGCAAGCTCAGCGAGGCGCATGGCAGGCTGCCTGTCCCTCGTTGTATTGCAGCTTGCGACTATGATTAACATGGTTGGCATGAATTATTCATGAACAGATTGTCCCGATCGGGGGCATCAGAGGAGCAGTGCAATGAAAAGTCGACGACCGAGCCGCAAGGAGCGCAAGCTGCGCAACAAGGCGAGAGCCAAGCCCCATGACCAGACCCTGGTCTGGCCCTTCCTCATGGTATGAGGCCGGGGTGATCCCCTGGCACAGTTCATCGGCAAGCGGTGCCAGCCACCATCAGGAGGAGGGTTGCACCAGACAGAAGTGAATAGCGTGCATTAGCACTCGCGATGGCGGGGTTTCTTTTGTAAAATTCCCGTCCCCTTCCCGCTGCGGTTTTTATGTGTATGGCAGAGCAAGTGACGGCGAAAAAAGACGCCAAGACACAACAGCTGAAAGTCCCTCCCCACTCTTTTGAGGCCGAACAGTCCGTACTGGGCGGCCTGATGCTGGATAACGACGCCTGGGATCGGGTCGCCGAACGGGTGATCGACAAGGATTTCTACAGCCGTCCGCACCGGCTGATCTTCCAGGCCATGACCCGCCTCTCCAATGTGGGCAACCCCATCGATCTCATCACGCTGCAGGAGGAGCTGGAACGCTCCGAGCAACTGGAAGAGTCCGGTGGCTTCGCCTATCTGGTGGAGATCGCCAAGAACACCCCGAGTGCCGCCAACATCAATGCCTACGCCGAGATCGTGCGTGAGCGGGCGGTGGTGCGGGAGATGATCTCGGTCGCCAACGAGATAGTCGAAGCAGGCTACGAGCCGCAGGGACGCACCTCGGGCGATCTGCTCGATCTGGCCGAGAGCAAGGTGTTCCAGATCGCCGAGCAGCGCACCAGCGCCAACGAGGGGCCACAGCCGCTCAAGCTGATCCTCGAGCAGACGGTCGACAAGATTGAAGAGCTGTTCAAGACCCCCCACAACGGGGTGACCGGGGTCTCCAGCGGTTACGGGGATCTCGACAAGATGACCGCGGGTCTGCAGCGCTCGGATCTGATTATCGTGGCGGCCCGTCCCTCCATGGGCAAGACCACCTTTGCCATGAACCTGTGCGAGCACGCGGCGCTCACCGCCGACAAACCGGTACTCATCTTCTCGCTGGAGATGCCCTCCGAGCAGATCATCATGCGTATGCTCGCCTCCGTGGGGCGCATCGACCAGACCAAGGTGCGGACCGGTCAGCTCGACGACGAAGATTGGGCGCGCCTCTCCTCCACCATGGGGCTGCTGCTCGAGAAGGGCAAGATGTACATAGATGACGCCTCCGGCCTCACCCCGACCGACGTGCGCTCCCGCGCGCGCCGCATCGCCCGTGAGCACGGCGGCCTCTCCATGATCATGATCGACTACCTGCAGCTGATGCGGGTGCCCGCGCTCTCCGACAACAGAACCCTGGAAATCGGTGAAATCTCCCGCTCCCTCAAGGCGCTGGCGAAAGAGCTGCAGTGCCCGGTGGTGGCGCTCTCCCAGCTGAACCGAAGCCTGGAACAGCGCGCCGACAAGCGCCCGGTCAACTCGGATCTGCGGGAATCCGGCTCCATCGAGCAGGACGCGGATTTGATCATGT
This sequence comes from Aeromonas bestiarum, assembly GCF_000819745.1. Classification (GTDB taxonomy): domain Bacteria; phylum Pseudomonadota; class Gammaproteobacteria; order Enterobacterales; family Aeromonadaceae; genus Aeromonas; species Aeromonas bestiarum. The sequence goes on from NZ_CDDA01000008.1 coordinate 126,759, forward strand.
TTATCTACCGTGATGAGGTGTATCACGATGACAGTCCCGACAAGGGGATTGCCGAGATCATCATAGGCAAGCAGCGTAACGGTCCCATAGGCCGCGTGCGCCTCACCTTCCAGGGGCAATTCTCCCGGTTCGACAACTATGCCGGCCCGGCGTTTGATGACGATTACTAAGTAGGGAGGGGCCGGTCTGCGCACCCATATAGGTGACTATGCCCCCCAGATTCCAGACACAGTTTTCCCGGTTCGACAATTATGCCGGTCCGGCCTTAGACGATGACAATTAAGGGCTGACACCACACGGTGCCTGGCGCATTCAAGCGCCATCATGCCCTCGTAAGGGAAAACAGATGAAAGCGGCAATTGCTCAAATCAATACAGCGGCCCTGCGCCACAACCTCGCCGTGGTAAAACGGCACGCCCCCGATTGCAAGATCATCGCCGTGGTAAAGGCCAACGCCTATGGCCATGGCCTGCTGCCGGTCGCCCGCACCCTGGTGGATGCCGACGCCTATGCGGTAGCCCGCATCGAAGAGGCGCTGATGCTGCGCTCCTGCGCTGTGGTCAAACCGATCGTGCTGCTGGAGGGTTTCTTCTCGAGCGCGGACCTGCCGGTGCTGGCCGCCAACAACCTGCAGACGGCGGTGCACACCTGGGAGCAGCTCGAAGCGCTGGAGCAGGCCGAGTTGCCCGCCCCCGTGGTGGCCTGGCTCAAGCTCGATACCGGCATGCACCGGCTCGGGGTGCGTGCCGATGAGATGCCCGCCTTCATCGAGCGGCTCGCCAGGTGCAAGAACGTGGTGCAGCCGTTCAACATCATGACCCACTTCAGCCGCTCCGATGAGCTCGAACAAGCCACCACCCGCGAGCAGATCGACCTGTTCAGCAAGTTGACTGCCCCGCTGGCGGGCGAGCGGGCCATGGCGAACTCGGCGGGGATCCTGGCCTGGCCCGATTCCCACTGCGACTGGGTGCGCCCCGGCGTCATCCTGTATGGCGTATCCCCCTTCCCCAATACGGTGGCGGCGGATTATGACCTGCAACCCGTGATGACCTTGAAGACCCAGCTCATCGCGGTGCGGGATCACAAGGCGGGCGAGCCGGTGGGCTATGGCGCCAACTGGGTGTCGGATCGCGATACCCAGCTCGGCGTCATCGCCATCGGCTACGGCGATGGCTATCCGCGCATGGCGCCCAACGGCACATCCGTGCTGGTCAACGGCCGCATAGTGCCCCTGGTGGGCCGCGTCTCCATGGACATGACCACAGTGGATCTGGGGCCGGGCGCCACCGACAAGGCCGGTGACGAAGCCGTGCTCTGGGGTGAGGGGCTGCCGGTGGAGCGGGTCGCCGACGAGATTGGCACAATCCCCTACGAGCTCATCACCAAGCTCACCTCCCGGGTCTTTATGGAATACGTCTAGGCTCGGCCGGCACCAAACGTAAAAAAGCCCCGCATGCGGGGCTTTTTTTATGACGCTGTAGCTACCGGCCGACCGTTTACTGCCGGTGCATCCGCACAAACTTCTCCAGCAACTGCTCTTCGGTCTCCACGTGGGCGGGATTCCAGATGATGCAGTCTATGAGCCGCAGACGCTGATGCTACTGCCGGTGCATCCGCACAAACTTCTCCAGCAACTGCTCCTCGGTCTCCACGTGGGCGGGATCCCGGATGATGCAGTCTATGAGCCGCAGACGCTGATGCTACTGCCGGTGCATCCGCACAAACTTCTCCAGCAACTGCTCCTCGGTCTCCACGTGGGCGGGATCCCAGATGATGCAATCGATGGGGCAGACGCTGATGCAGGTCGGCTTCTCATAGTGACCGACGCACTCGGTGCAGCGACTGGGATCTATCTCGTAGATCTCCTCCCCTAAGCTGATTGCCTGGTTCGGACACTCGGGATCGCACATGTCACAGTTGATGCACTTGTCGGTGATGAGCAGGGACATATCAGGCCGCCGAGTGCGGCTGACGGGTGTCCTGGCGATCGCCGAGGTTGCGCAGCAGTATGCCGTAGTTGATGTCGATCTCTTTGGGAACAGGCACATAGACCACGTGGCCGTTGCCCGGCGCCGTGTCGATGAGCTCGCCCTTGCGGTTCTGCATCTGCTCCAGATTGAAGCTGACGTTGCCCTGCGGCGTCATCAGCTCCAGGCTGTTGCCCACCAGGAACTTGTTCTTCACTTCCACTTCCACCATGTCGCCCTGGCGACCGGTGATCTCGCCGACAAACTGCTGGGTGTCGGAGACAGAGTAGCCGTAGTCGTAGTTCTGGTACTCGCTGTGGTTGTGACGGCGCAGGAAGCCCTCGGTGTAGCCACGGTGCGCCAGGTTCTCGAGGGTGCCCATCAGGGTCGGATCGAACGGACGACCGGCGACCGCGTCGTCGATGGCCTTGCGATAGACCTGGGCGGTGCGGGCGCAGTAGTAGAAGGACTTGGTGCGGCCTTCGATTTTCAGCGAATGAACCCCCATCTTGGTCAGGCGCTCCACGTGTTCGACGGCACGCAGGTCCTTGGAGTTCATGATGTAGGTGCCGTGCTCGTCCTCGAACGCCGTCATGTATTCACCGGGGCGGTTGGACTCTTCCAGCAGCACCAGGGCATCGGAGGGCTTTCCGAGCCCCAGGGTGTTGTCCGGGCGCACGGCGATGGGCTCCTGACGGTGGACTATCTGGCCCACGTCATCTTCCTTGCCTTCGTGCACCTTGTACTCCCAGCGGCAGGAGTTGGTGCAGGTGCCCTGGTTGGGGTCGCGCTTGTTGATGTAACCGGAGAGCAGGCAGCGGCCGGAGTAGGCCATGCAGAGGGCACCGTGGACGAAGACTTCCAGCTCCATCTCCGGCACCTGCATGCGGATCTCTTCGATCTCGTCGAGCGACAGCTCGCGGGAGAGGATGGCGCGGGTCAGGCCCATCTGATGCCAGAATTTCACAGTGGCCCAGTTGACCGCGTTGGCCTGCACCGAGAGGTGGATGGGCATGTCCGGGAAGGCTTCGCGCATCATCATGATGAGGCCCGGATCTGACATGATCAGCGCATCCGGCTTCATCTCCACCACGGGGCGCATGTCGCGGATGAAGGTCTTGAGCTTGGAGTTGTGGGGCTGGATATTGGCCACCACATAGAACTGCTTGCCCAGCGCGTGGGCCTCGTTGATGCCGAGCTGCAGATTTTCGTGATCGAATTCGTTGTTGCGCACCCGCAGGCTGTAACGCGGCTGGCCCGCATAGACGGCGTCGGCGCCATAGGCATAGGCGTAACGCATATTCTTGAGGGTCCCGGCGGGGGAGAGCAATTCTGGTCTGAACATGTTGGACTCTTAGTATCTGATTGCAAATCAGGACGGCGCCACCTGATGGCGCCGGATTGGTTGAGCCGTGGTACGAGACGGCGCTCGCGTCACAACTACCCGATGGCGTACATCATTATGCAGGATCACAGGGGATGCACCTGATATACGGGGTGCGAGATTGTACTCGCCCCCACGCCATCATGCAATTTGGCAGGCAATGGTTGCCGGCGCGAGCCGCGAGGAATGTCCGGGCCAGATCAGGCCCAGCGGGAGAGGGGGGAGGGCATGGCGTAGGCGTAGCCCTGCTGGTAGTCGCAGCCGAGCCGGTTGGCTATCTCGATATGTTGCAGGGTCTCGACCCCTTCACACACCACCTTCATGCCGAGCCGCTGCAGGTATTCCACCAGACCGGTCAGCATCTTGAAGGCATGGGGCGTGCGCGCCGCCTGCAGCAGCAGGGAGCGATCCAGCTTGATGATCTCGTAGGGCAGCGCCATCACCCGCTGGAAGTTGCACTCCTGGGTGCCGAAGTCATCGCAGGCGATGTGGGCGCCATGAGCGCGCAGCACCTCGATCAGCGCCCTGTGCTTGCTGTGCAGCGGGGCGTGCTCCAGCACTTCGAACCAGATCTCCATGCCCACCTTGTGCGCCTGGATCAGCACCAGCAGCAAGAGGTTCTGATAGGTCGGGCTGCACAGCGTCGGGTTGAGGTTGATAGAGAGTAGATAGGGGCCAGCCTTCGCCAGGGTCGGCAGATCGCGCATGATGGCCCTGAGCATGACGATGTCCAGATGCAGGGATTCATCCTGGCTGAGGGAGAGAAAGTCGATGCCCTGATAACTCTGCTGCGCCGGCTCCCAGCGCCGGGCCAGTACCTCATAGCCTTTGACCTGACGGTCGCGGCCTATGATCGGCTGGTAAAAGGGCACGGCCACCTCGGCCACCGCCACGGTTGCCATGTCACTCATCGGATACTCTTCTTTGAACGCAAACATGGCACTCACCTGATAGACGGATATGGCTGCGCATAATACAGGAGGGACAGGGGGATGCTCTGTAGGAATCCTCTGATAATGCGGCTGAATTTGCCAAGTCAATATAGGACTATTCTGATTAACTTCCCCCCTGGTTATAAATAGACTGGCTCCAGTGATATGCAGCCAGTTCGTCTTTTGCGAATCAATAATTCTGATAAGACAAACCACTGCATGTAAAAAACAGTCTGGAATCGTCATGAAGAAAATATATTTTATCTTGTCGCTGATATTCAGCGGCAACGCGCTGGCATCGGCCGAAATCAGCATAGGCACGCTTTATGACTATATGTCAGGCCAGCAGAGCACTTATTTGAAGCGCATTCGTAATCAGGGCGATGCCACCGCCTTCGTCAAGGTTGCCATTCACGAGATCACCTACGACGCGGCGGGCCAGCCGCAGGAGTCGGCGGAGCTGACCGAGGGACGCCGGGCGCTGATTGCCAGCCCGTCCCGCATGATTATTCCGGCCAACGGGGTGCAGGCGACTCGGCTGCTGTTTATGGGAGAGCGGGACAAGGAGCGCTATTTCAGGGTCCGTTTTATTCCTGTGTTGCCAAAACAGGAGGATGGGTTCGATCTGGATGCCAATACGGTGCAGGAGAGTCAGCCGCAAGTCTCGGCCGGGGTAAATATATTGACCGGTTTTGGCGCCATTATTTTTGTGATGCCAAAAGAGAGCCGGTTTGATACCCGGTTGATAAAGACAGACACCATGACGACTGTCGTGAATAAAGGCAATGCCACCATAGTGCTGGATTTTTTTGAAGAGTGTGATGGGCGGAAAAAAAACTGTTCCACCCCAAGCAAAATCCATCTGTTGCCAAACATGCAGAAGCAACTGATGAAAAAGAGCGATCACCTTTATCGGTTTGAACTGATTGAGGGTGACAAGAGCAGAAGCATGGTGATTGGTCACTGATGTTTCTTATATCCGAGAGAGGAGAGAGTGATGAAAGTATGGATAGCTGCGCCTCTGGCAATGCTGGTGTCGGCCAATCTGATGGCTGCCGAACGTATTGAGCATCAGGTCACTGTGACCGCCCAGATCCCGACCGAGGCTTTCTATGTGCAGCCGACCGGTGGGGACAACTGGATGAGCACGCCGCAGAAACTGGCCTACAACCCTTATACCAAGAAGCTGGACACGCTGAGCAAGCAGCTGGACGCCAAGAGCACCATAGGCGCGATTAAAGGTTATCTGACCAACCCGGCCGTGATGGCCAGCGGCAATGACAACATCGCCCTGACTGTCAAGATTGGCGGCGTCACCTTGGGTACCACCTCGGCTGAGGTAATGAAGACCGATGATGCCAAGACCGGCAAGTTGCTCGGGCTGGAAGTGATCCCGGCGGATGCCCCGGTCGCCGGCTACAAGCCAGGCAACTACCAGGGGGTGGTGAACATGATATTTGAATCGGAAGCCCCCAAAGGCGGCGCATAAGCCGATGGGTGGAGGCTCCCTGTCGCGGGGAGCCTTTTTGTCTGCGTTTAGAAGAGTGAGACAGGTCGTGCCGTATTTCTCTTTCCTGTTGTTCCTGGTTGTGTTGTGCGTACCTGCCTGGGCCACGGGAGGGCGTATTGCACAACCCCTTGATCTGCTGCAACAAGCAGAAGATTTGCCTGATGGCTTTGCCGATCACTTCTTCGGCGTCCCGCTGGCGGTGCGCATCCTGGTGGATGGGCAGCTGTTGGGGGAAGGCGAGATAGTGCTGGGCAAAGACACCAGCGTGCAACTGCTGGCCCTGACCAGCAGCCACGAGAGTGAGCTGGACGAGCGCACCCGCCAGCGCTGGAGCAAGGTGCTGGCGGCATCCCATCGACTGGGTCCATGTCAGAATCTGTGTGCCGATGAGATATTGGCGCTGGAGTACAGCCTGGAGAACTCCCAGTTGTCGGTGCTGACGGCTGGTGCCGAGAAGGGGCAGCCGCTGACCCGTTATCACAGCCTGCCCAGCGGGGGCAGCTATGGCGCCCTGTTGCGTCACCAGTTGAACCTGACCCAGGGGGAAGGGGATCAGCGCAGTGGCCGTTACAACCTGATGGCGCAGGGCAGCATAGGCCAGTGGACCCCGCTGCTGGAGGGGGAAGTGAGCCAGTCCGGCAGCGGGCAGGTGGCGCAGCATCATGTGCAGCAACTTTATGCCGAACACGAAGGAAGGGGGCACTTCTACCGGTTGGGCTACTTCTCGCCCTATGCCCAGGGGCTGGTACGTCAGCCCACCCTGTTCGGCGGCGGCACCCCGACCGTGCTGGGGGTCATGCTGGGGGACTCCGACACCCTGTTGATAGAGCAGGGCCAGGCCAGTACCACGCCTGTCTATGTCACCCCGAGCCGACCCGGCATGGTCGAGATCTATCGGGATGGGCAGCTCATCAACTCGCAGCAGGTGATCTCGGGTTTGCAGGCGCTGGATACCAAAGTACTGCCCGCCGGCATCTACGAGGTGGAGCTGCGTGTGCTGGAAGATGGTCAGGTGACCGAGCGGCGCAGAGAGATGATCTACAAGCCGATGAACTGGCAAAACCCGGATGAGAGCTGGCGCTTCAACCTGTTTGTGGGCCAGCAGACCCGCTTGTTCAGCAACTGGGAAGAGGACAATGCCCAGCCCCTGAGCAGCGGCGTCATGCTCAACCATCTGCTCACCCCTTCGGTGATTGTCGGGGCATCCAGTCAGTATATCGACCAGCGCTGGCAGCACGGTCTCTCGGCCGACTGGAGCCTGAATGATCAGTGGCGGCTGTTTGGCAACCTGATGGCGACACAGGCGCTGGGCAGCGGCTTCGATCTGCAGGCTTTGTATCACTATGGCGAAGGCAGCCTGGTGCTGAGCCATCAGCAGCAGCGCCAGCAGGGGCAAGTCGGGGAGAGCCGCGACCTCAAGCAGAGCAATCTGTCGTTGCAGCAGCGGCTCGATGAGCACCACTCCGCCAACCTCTATCTGGCACACCAGATGGGGCGGGGGCTGGGGGCCGATCTGGGCTGGCGTTACAACGGCGATCTGCTCGGTCAGACGGTGAGCTGGAACCTGACGGTGTTCGACCGGCCGGGCAGCATCAGTACCGATCATGCGAGGGACAGGGGTGGCATGCTCTCCCTGAGCATGAACTTGGGGGGAGAGCGCAGCCTGCTGGCCATCGGTATTGGCAGCCGAACCTCCCGCTCTGGTGGGCAGGAGCGCAACGCCTCGCTCGGGTACCAGCAGTTGCTGGAGTGGGGCGCCCTGCAGAGCGTGGGTGCCAACCTGACCACCGACAGTTACGGCGTCGGCACGGCGGGCTATGCCAGGTTTCAGGGGGAGTTGGTCAGCGGTGATGCTCACCTGCAATCTTCCTCCTATAACCGGGCGCTGAGCGGGGGGCTCAACCTCGACAGTACCCTGGCGTTTGGTGATGAGGGCAGCCTGACCATGACAGGCCAATCCCAAGGGTACGAGGCGGGCATGATAGTGGACCTGGAGTCCGACATGCCCGAGCTGACCCTGCGTGGCTATGACGATCAGGGTGGCAATATCAAGTTGCGGCCCGGTCGCAACCTGATACCCGTCACTGCCTATCGCAGTGGTGCCGTGCAGCTGGATCTGGCAGAGCACGATGCGCCCTCGGTGAGCATTCGCCCCAACGTGCTGCCCTATCACCTCAACAAGGGTGGGGTGGCCTATCACCAGGTCCGGGTGATGAAGACGGTGACAGTGATAGGGCGCCTGCTGGATGGGCAGGGGGCGCCATTGAAGGGGGCTATGGTGGTCAACCACGCGGGGCGCACCGTCAGCGAGGCAGATGGCTTCTTTGCAGTGGAGATGAGCGAGCGCAATCCCAGCTTGCAGGTGGAGTATCAGGGGTCGCAGCAGTGCGATCTGGCGCTGGACACGGCCCGAGCCGAACGTCAGCAGGAAGTGTTGTTACTGGGCGATCTGATCTGCAGTGCCCAGGCCTGGGCGAGTCAATAAGTTCTTAAAGTAGGAAGAGATAATGAGAGCCGGTGTGATGCATTATTGTTTGTGGCTGGTCGTGCTGCTTGGGTTGCCCGTGCAGGCAGCATCTATCGATGTGACCGCAGAATATAAGCCAGCGGCTTATGAAGTAGGTAGTGCAAAATTTATAAACACAACACCTTGTAATAGTGAGTCTTGGTCAGGATTTTGGTGTAGTGGCACTTCGACAGTAGACCAGTCGCAACCATTATTTATATCAATAACAATAGACCGTGTAGTAAAAAATAATAATAACTTGATAGATGCACTTACTTACCTAGCATTTGTTGGTGCTCGTGATGTTTCTCTTGTTCATCAAAGCAGTGGAAAATCATATCCATTAAAATTTTTTTTTACCAAGATTGGCGCAGGAATGAGTCCGAATATTGCAAAGGAAGCGCTTGTAAAAAATTCAGACTGGTTGGATCACATTGATGGAGATTGTCAGTTCTCTCTGAATACTTTTGCTAGTCCATCTCTGGTTCATTATCTTTATGATATAAAGCCTGAGAATCAGCTGACTGGTGGGGAATGTTATCATAATAAATTCAAAACTACTTTTTCCAGCAAGAGCACTGCTTTATCAAAGATATATCTTGGTTATAAACTACATGCACCTGACCCACTGAAAATGGAGAATGGTGTTTATAAAGGGAGTTTGGTCTTATCAATCGGTCGAAACAAGGATCTAGATTTTGGCAATGGCACTTATTCAGACAATCTGTTAACGATTAATTTTACCATGACAGTTCGTCATCAAATAAAAATGGAGTTTCCCCCTGGCAGTGATAAAGTTGTATTGCAGCCACCTGGTGGATGGCATGACTGGATTTATCGTGGAAAATCATATCAGCCTCCCTATTTGATTGCGGAGTTACCATATCGGCTATGGGCTAGTTCAACGTATAATGTTTGGTTGAACTGTCAATATGTTGATGGTGAATACTGCATGCTAAATAATATTCTCACTGGTCATAAAGCTCGATTTGATGTTATTTATCAGAATGGAGCAAAAGAAGAGTTTGTTTTAAGAGCTATAACAAAAAAACTATTCTCAGGCCAGTCAAAAGATGCAGCGCGTATTCTTATATTCAAGGTAGATAAACCAGCCTTGACCGAGATGATGAAGTCTCCGGGAAGCACTTATAAAGGTAATGTGGCTATTATCTATGATGCTGCAATTTAAGCTGACCGTGACGTGGTCCGGTCAAGGTTCAAGCCAGTCCCTGCTCCTTGGCATAGTGGAACAGGGCACTATCGCTTTGCAGGCCGAGCCGCAGCATGGCGCTCTTTTTCTGGGTGCTGATGGTCTTGACGCTGCGGTGCAGGTACTCGGCCACCTGAGTGACGGACATGCCGCTGGCCAACAGGCGCACAACTTCACTCTCCTTGGGGGTAAGTTGCACCAGGCTGGTCTGGTGATCCAGGCCCGCTTCGGCCAGCAGGGTTTTCACCGAACTGCCGATATAGCTGTGTCCGGATAATATCTGGCGAATGGCATCGGATAATTCGCTGATCACCGCTTTTTTGAGCAGGACACCGCTCACCCCCAATTGGATCAGTGACTGCAAGATACCGGCATTGTGGATCTGGGTCAGCACGATAATAGGCAGGGTAGGATAATCTCGTTTCAATTGCTGGATCATGGTCAGCCCATCGCTGCGTTCATCTCCTGGCATGCTGAAATCGGTGATCAACAAATCGCAGCTATGTTGCTGCAATGTGTTTAAGAGTTCGGAGACTTGATGCGCCTCGGCAACAACCTCGCAACCAGGTTGATTGTGTGCAATAAGGCTGCGGATCCCGGTCAGTATGAGCGGATGGTCGTCGGCAAGAATGATCTTGAAAGACATAGGTGAGCCCCATATAAAACGGTGAATAATATTTAAACTATCAAACATTCCATTTCTATACTACTTTGCGCCCCGCATTTTTTCGAGCGTTTATATGATGTCACCTTTTTCAGGATTGACACTATGAGGTGTCCCCTCGTGACGATATTTCGATGCATAATCGTCATATTGGTATTTAATATCTGCATATTTTGCCAGCCACTCCAGGCTGCTAACAAGTCAGCTATGCCGGTAATAAAAGCCGGATTGTTGGTGGGCGGCTGGGGGCCATTTCAGCAGTGGGATGGACATAATGGCAGCGGCTTCAGTGTCGAGCTGATCAGCATCTTGGCCAGAAATCTTGATTACCGAATTGAGTGGAAAGTCTACCCCGACTGGAACCGGTTATATGCGGCCAGTTGTCGTGGTGAGGTCGATATTTTGCTGGATGCTTTTCGTGCGGAAGAGCGGGAATGTATTTCATACACGCGTCCTTATTATTCGTCACCAACCGTGGTCGTGGTGCGCCATGATTCCCCTTTCTTTCGTGATGTCAGTGGCTTGAATCAATCTCGCATCGCCATCGAAGCCGGTTTTCTGACCGAAAAACTGGTCAGGATCCATTATCCCGATGTCTCCCGCATTCTGTTTCAGGACTCCAGCTCGGCCTTGCAGGCTGTGCTGGACAAACAGGCCGATGCCTATATCGGCAACCTGCATGTCACCAATCAATTTATTGCCCGGCACCCCGAACTGGCTGTGGTGGCCCAGTCCCCTTTGTTGATGGAGAGCCTCTATCTGGGCATCAGCAATCATAAGTCCAGGTTGGGGGTCCGCTTTGATACGGCCATTCAGGCGCTGACGGTGGAGCAGCGCAGTACCCTGGAGCAGCGCTGGCTGGGTGACAACAGCCTGAGTTTTCTGGGCCACAGTGCTTTTTTGCTGCGGCCCGATGAGCGGGAGTGGCTCTCTCATTTACCGCCGTTGAAGTTGGGCTTTATCCAGGGCTGGATGCCTTTTTCCTATACGGACAGCCAAGGCAAGGTAGCAGGTCTTATCGGTGACTATCTTGCGCTGTTCAAGGACAAGCTGGGGCTGGTGTATCTCTACGATGCGGATCAAAGCTGGCCCGAGCTGCTGCAGGCGCTGCTGCATCAGGAGGTGGATCTGACCATCATTCCCACCCGCATCAACCGCCAGATGCTGGGTTGGCAGCTGAGTCAGCCCATTACCTCCTTTCCCGTGGTCATCGCCATGGCCCGTGGTAGCACCACCATTGGTGGCATTGCCGAACTGGCGGGCAAGCATCTGATCGTGACTGACAGCATGCTGACCGCAGGGCTGAAGGCACGTATTCCGGACATCCGGATCACAGTGGTGCCCGGCCCGGAGGAGGGGCTGGCCATGGTGGCGGCAGGGGCTGGGGATGCCTATATGGGCAATCTGGTTGTGATATCACGGCTTATCAATGAGCGGTTCGATGACAGCCTGCATATAGTGGCACCCACTCCGTTCAAGGATGAGCTGGCGGTGGCGGTGCGCGAACCCTATACCCCCTTGTTGCCGCTGATCAATCGGGTGCTGGCCAGCATGAGCGACAAGGAGCGCCAGCAGATCCGCAATACCTGGCTGGCAGTGAACTACAGCGAAGGCATTCCGTGGCAAAAGCTGATCCGTACCCTGATCCCCGTCGGTGCCGGTATCACCTTGTTTATCCTCGCGCTCTCCATCGCTTATTGGCGCTTGCGCCAGGAGATTTTGCGCCGTCGTCAGGTGGAGGCAGCCCTGGCGCGGGCCAAGGAGCTCGCCGAGCTTGCGGCCAGCAAGAAGGCTGAATTTCTGGCCACCATGAGCCACGAAATCCGTACCCCCATGAATGGCATAGTCGGCATGGCGGAGCAGTTGAGCTTTACATCGCTCGATCTGGAGCAACGGCAGATGGTGGCCATCATCAACCAGGGGGCGGACGGGCTGCTGCAACTGATCGGCAACGTACTGGATTACTCCAAGCTGGATGCGGGCAAGATGAGGTTGGCACCCACCAGCTTCCTGCTGCGCGAGCTTATCGACAACGTGCTGACCATGACCAGCAGCGAGGTGCTGCGCAAGGATTTGCAGATCTATCTGCGTGTCGATGACGAGGTGGGCGCCCGTTTTTGTGGCGATGTGTTGCGCCTCAAGCAGGTACTGTTCAACCTCGTCAGCAATGCCATCAAGTTCACCGAGCGCGGTTTCATCGAACTGTCGATCAGGCTGGAGAAGCAAACGGACGGAGAGCAGCAGTTGCTGCTCGGGGTGCAGGATACCGGCATCGGCATGAGCGCCGAGGTGCAGGCCCGCATCTTCAACGCCTTTGAGCAGGCCGATGGCGCTACTACCCGCAGCTATGGCGGAACCGGGCTGGGTCTCAGCATCAGCCATACCCTGGCCGAGCTGATGGGGGGGGATCTCAGGCTGGAAAGCGCCCCCGGGCTTGGAACCTGTATCGGGCTGTCGGTCACGCTGCCGCTGGAACAGCGGCGTGAACATGATCCCATGCTCGCCGGCTTGAGCGCTTTCATGGCGCTGGCCGATGGCAAGCTGCGCCATACCTTGCGACTGCACCTGCTGTCGCTGGGCGTGCAGATAAGCGATGACCCGCAGACGGCCGATCTGGTCTTTGGCGATGTCGCGAGTCAACCGGATAACCGCATCTGTATCGCGCCGCTGGGCAATACCCTGGGGTATCAGTGGCGGGAGGGGCAGTTCTGGCTCAACAGCAATCCCCTGACCTGGCAGGCGGTGCGGGAGGTCTGCTATCGCCAGCTTGGTTGGGGCGAGCAACTGCTACCCGATCATCTCGCGGTCGAGCCAGCCATTGCCCCATTGCCTGGTCGTTTGCTGGTGGTCGAGGATCATCGCATCAACCAGGTGCTGGTGCAGCGTCAGCTCAGGCAGCTGAATCTGGTGTGCGATCTGGCCGAGAATGGTCAGCAGGCGCTTGCCATGCTGGCAGAGCATAGCTATGACCTGATCCTGTGTGATTGCCAGATGCCGGTGATGGATGGCTATGACTTTACCCGCCAGGTGCGTGCTACCGAGGGGCTGGCGCGGCTCCCCATCATTGCCATGACGGCCAATGTGATGCCGGAACAGGCGCAGCGTTGCCTGGCGGCAGGCATGAACGATGTGCTGGGCAAGCCAGTGCTGCTGGACGGGCTTCGCCAGATGCTGACGAAGTGGCACATGTTGCCGGCCCCCAGGCTGCTCGATCCCGCATCACTGCAAAGTTTCTTCGGGGTAGGGGCACCGTTTGAGCAGATGTTGACCCTGTTTCGCCAGGAGCTGGAGCAATCCCTGGCGCTGGTGCATGACGACGACAAGGCGCTGGCGAACTGGGTGCACCGTCAGGCTGGCACCATCTCCATGATGATGGTGAGCGATCTGGCACAGCAAGCCTGGCATCTGGAGGAGAAGATCCGCAGGGAGGGGGCCGGGCAGTGTGAAGCCGAGCTGGCCGACTTCAGGGCCCTGTTGCAGCAGATTGTCGATGAGCTGACCGTCTTGCTTGCCCTGTCTTGAGAGGGAATATCAGCGGGAGACGGCGCCTAGATAGGAGATCATGGGTTCCCTGCCCGGGTCGATCGCGTGCACGGCTTGCGCCAGCCAGGCCCAGTCGAGCAGGGGTTTATCCGCCTTGAAGCGCTGATAAGCCAGTCCCTGATCGACGGTCAGGAACAGAGTCGTCGGCAGGCCGATGCGATTGGTGTAGCGCACCATGACCTCGCCTCGATAGCTGGCCAGCCGCTGCCGCAACTGTGGTAGCGTCAAGCCGTTTGCCTGTCCCGTCTCATCCCAAATCTCAAACATGGCGATCCATGACTCCGAACTGTGTGAGCACTACTGTTTCCAAAAAGAATAGCTGATGCAATTGTCAGATCTGACAGTGTCAAATGGAGTCATTTTTACAAAGCAAAAACCCGGCTCTGGGCCGGGTCTTTTAAATGATGGTGGAGGGAGAAGGATTCGAACCTTCGAAGGCAGAGCCGTCAGATTTACAGTCTGATCCCTTTGGCCGCTCGGGAACCCCTCCACAGGGGCAAAGCATAGGTTATTCAGCCATTGCAATCGGGAAAATGGTGGAGGGAGAAGGATTCGAACCTTCGAAGGCAGAGCCGTCAGATTTACAGTCTGATCCCTTTGGCCGCTCGGGAACCCCTCCACGGGGTATTTCCTGATTGTCACTACTATTGCACTTGAATGGTGGAGGGAGAAGGATTCGAACCTTCGAAGGCAGAGCCGTCAGATTTACAGTCTGATCCCTTTGGCCGCTCGGGAACCCCTCCCCAAGTGCGAGGCGCATACTATCAGATCCGGCAGCTTTGTGAACCCCTTCTGGTGATATCTGGCGACAAAAAAGTGCGAGTCGGTCATTTTTTGATATCTTTCGCTCATTTTTCATCCTTATCAACGACTTCTATGTCGATTCCCGGCATGAATGCGGCGAGAGACCCGTGCCGGCAGGCACTGATGGGGCGGGTGGGCCATGTGCGACTCCTCAGCATTTTCTACTGAAAATATGGCCTCATCTTGTAACTGTGATGGTTGACCGGTTCACGGATGGACATTGCTGCTGCACCATTTTACTCTCGCCATGTTATTCAACTGTTAACATGGACTGTGGACTCTTCTATGCAGGCTCTCGATATCGCCGTGTTGCGCGGCCAGTTTCCCGCCCTCAATCAACTGGTTGATGGCAAGACCCCCATCTTCTTCGACGGCCCGGGCGGCGCTCAGGTGCCTCGGCCCGTGCTCACGGCCATGACCGACTATCTCGGCCACTTCAACGCCAACCTGGGTGGTCCCTTCTTCTCGGCCCGCGCCACGGAGCAGCAGGCGCAGCGAGCAAGGCAGGCCGTGGCGACCCTGCTGGGGGCGGATCGGGCTGAAGAGATCGTCTTTGGTGCCAACTTCACCACTCTGACGTTTGCGGTCAGCCGTGCCCTGTCTCGGGAGTGGCAGGCGGGGGACGAGATCATCGTCAGCGCGCTGGATCACTATTCCAACGTGTCGAGCTGGCAGCAGGCGGCGGCCGATCGCGGCGTTGTGGTGCATCAGGTGCGGGTGGATGTGGCGAGCGGCGGGCTCGACTATGCGCATCTGCTGACGCTGCTGGGCCCCAAGACCCGGCTGGTGGCGGTCACTGCGGCATCCAATACCACGGGCACTCTGGTCGATATTCCCCGCATTGCCGATGCCGTGCACGGGGTCGGGGCTCTGCTGTATGTGGATGCGGTCCACTTTGCGCCCCACGAGCGCATCGACGTGCAGGCCTGGGATTGTGATTTCCTCGGCTGCTCCGCCTACAAGTTCTTCGGCCCGCACCTCGGCATCCTGTATGGCAAGCACCGTCATCTGGAACGGTTCACGCCCTACAAAGTCGAACCGGCCAAGAATGTGGCGCCCTACAAGTGGGAGACTGGCACCCAGAACTGGGAAGCCCTGGCCGGGGTGGAGGCGACGGTCGAATATCTGGCTTCGCTGTCCGGGCTGGACGCCGCCGAACATGATCTGGAGGCGCGTCTCGATATGGCATTTGCCCGCAGCCGGGCCCATGAGCAGCAGCTCGGCGCCCATCTGCTGGCCAGGCTGGCCGAACGGCCCTGGTTCACCCTGCACGGCATCAACGACAGTCAGGGGCGCACCCCGACCTTCGCCATCACCTCGAGCCGCCATACGCCGACCGAGATGGCCGAGTATCTCGGCCAGCATCAGGTATGCAGCTGGGCCGGCCACTTCTATGCGCTGGCGCTGGTGGAACAGTTGGGGGTGAGTGAGGGAGTGTTGCGGGTGGGCTGCATGCACTACAACACGCAGGCCGAGATCGATCGGCTGTTCGCTCTGCTCGATGACATGCCGTATTAAAACAGCACAGCCCGGGGATGCCGGGCCGTGTCGCCTCATATGTCTGCTGCCTGCTAGCGACCCACTATGGCGTGGTGAATATCCTGCAGTGGCAGTATGTGGCGGGCGGCCCCGAGCTTGATGGCCTCCTTGGGCATGCCGAACACCACGCAGGAGGCCTCATCCTGGGCGAAGGTGTTGGCGCCCGCCTCCAGCATCTCTCTTAGCCCGCGCGCACCATCATCCCCCATTCCCGTCATTATGATGCCGGTGGCATTGCCACCGGCAAACTTGGCCACGGATCGAAACAGCACATCCACCGAGGGGCGGTGACGGTTGATGAGGGGGCCGTCCATCACATCGACGTGATAGTAGGCGCCGCTGCGCTTGAGCAGCATGTGCTTGCCCCCCGGCGCTATGAGCGCCAGACCCGGAATGACCCTGTCATTGCTCTTCGCCTCCCTGACTTCGATCTGGCATATGTTGTTGAGCCGCTCGGCGAAGGAGGCGGTGAACTTCTCCGGCATGTGTTGCACTATGACGATGCCGGGACAGACGCGAGGCAGGGTCGTCAGCACGGCTTCCAGCGCCTGGGTGCCGCCGGTGGAGGTGCCGATCGCCACGATCCGCTCCGTGGTCTGGGCCATTGCATGCTGGCTGGCCGCGGGCATGATAGCGTCGGCGTTGAGTTTGGCGGCGACTGTGGCCACAGGCGCCTTGCCCAGTCGTTTGACATTGGCCTGGGCAGCGGCGCGCACCGCCATGGCCAGCGCTTGCGCCGACTCCTGCAGAAAGCTTTTGAGGCCGATCGTGGGCTTGGTGATGATGTCCACTGCGCCGGCGGCCATGGCCTGCAGCGTGGTTTCCGCCCCCTTCTCGGTGAGGGAAGAGCAGATCACCACTGGGGTGGGGTGCTCGGCCATGATCTTGGTGAGAAAGGTGATGCCATCCATGCGCGGCATCTCCACATCCAGCACTATCACGTCGGGCCACTCTTTTTTCAGCTTCTCCAGTGCAAACAGCGGGTCAGACGCGGTGGCAATCACCTTGATATCAGGCTCCTGTTCCAGAATGGCCTGCAATACCTGCCTGACCACGGCGGAGTCATCCACCAGCATGACCTTGATCTGTTTCATAGCCCAGTTCCCTTAACGATGTGGCAGCCGGTGATGGCGTACCCAGACATTGCCGTTGGCCAGTTCAAAAATCAGGCTTCTGTGTCCTGCATGTCCGAGATGATGAGCCTTGATCGACAGCCCTAGGTGCTGCGTCAGTTGCCAGGCCGCCTTGATGTTTTTAATGGCCACATTCATGGTGTTGAGTGTCTGCTGTTCGATAAACATGTTGCCGCCGCCGAACAACTTGACCTCGTATTCGTGAATGGGGGCGGGGTACTTGCTTATTTCATTGATAAACAACTGGATTGCCTCATCCGCATAGCGGCCATCCAGCCCGTCATCGTTGTGGCCACGGCTGGGTAGCATGTAGTGGCACATGCCACCCCGTTTCTGCTCAGGGTGCCACATGGTAATGGCCACGCAGGAGCCCAGATGGGTGCGGATGATGGTGTCGTCCTGACCAAAAAAGAACTCTCCCGGTTGCAGCACTATCTCTTTCATCTTGAAACCCTCAGGGTTTCAGATAGATGGAGGGCGACACCAGTTGCAAACCGTGGGGCAGGCCGTTCAGGCTCTCCGCATGGCTGACGATGAGGTAGCCTCCCTTCTTCAAGCGCGGCACCAGGCGCTGCAGCACCTGCCCCTTGGTTTCCCGATTGAAATAGATCATCACATTGCGGATCAGAATGATGTCGAACATGCCGATGTCGGGCAGCTCCTGATTCAGGTTGATGTGATGAAATTGCACCTTGTCCCGGAGTTTTCGATCGATGATGAAGGTCCCCTCCTGAAAGCCGACGCCCTTCAGGCAGTACTTCATCAGGAAGGAGAGTGGAATATTATGGGCCCGCTCGATGGGATATTGCCCCGATCTGGCCTGCTCCAGCACCCGGGTCGAGATATCCGAGGCAATCACCTCCCAATTGCCCTGGCTCAAGGTGTCGGCCAGCGTCATGGCCAGACTGTAAGGTTCTTCGCCGGACGAGCTGGCCGCGCTCCAGATGCGCACCGCCCGCTCTTTTGGCTGTCGTGCCAGCACCTTCTCGCTGAGAAATTCGAAGTGCTTTGGCTCCCGGAAAAAGTAGGTCTCGTTGGTGGTGAGCAGATCCAGCGCGATCTGCAGCTCTGGCCCCCGGTTGTTCATGATCAGGCTGAAATAGTCGCCATAGCTCTCCAGTTCGTAGTGACAGAGCCGTTTTGACAGTCGGCTGGCAACCAGCGCCTTCTTCGCCGGTGACAGATCTATGCCCGCCGTTTGGTGGATCCAGCGTTGAAACTGCGTAAATTCATCATCATGCAACTGGGTCTGATACACGGACGGACTCCCTGTGGTGATAGGAGCGTACCGGGTGAGCCACGCTCACCCGGTACCTTGCTTAGAACCGGACAAAATCAGCGTCGTTGTGGGGGCGAGGGGAGCCATTGAAGCCATCTTGTCCATTGCCGTCGGTGATGAAACGCCCTCGGGTCGCGGCCCGGGGAGCTGTGGCCTTCTGACCCGTGCCGCCCTTGTGTTGCTCCAGGGTAAAGAACTCCATGGCCAGTTGCAGTTGCTCGGCCTGGCTGCTCATCTCCTCTGCCGTGGCCGCCAGCTCCTCGCTGCAGGAGGCATTCTGCTGGGTCACCTGGCTCAGCTGATTCATGGCGATGTTGATCTGGCTGACGCCGGTGGATTGCTCGGCGGAGGCGGCGCTGATCTCCTGCACCAGATCCGAGGTCTTGTTGATGGAGGGCACCATCTGATCGAGCAGGCGGCCCGCTTTTTCCGCCATGTCGACGCTGCTGGAAGCCAGTTCGCCTATCTCCTGGGCCGCTACCTGGCTGCGCTCCGCCAGTTTGCGAACCTCGGCGGCGACCACTGCGAAGCCCTTGCCGTGATCCCCCGCGCGGGCGGCTTCGATGGCGGCGTTGAGGGCCAGCAGATTGGTCTGGTAGGCGATGTCATCTATGATGCCGATCCGTTTGGCAATCTGCTTCATGGCATCGACCGTGAGCTTGACCGCCTCGCCCCCTTCCACCGCCTCCTTGGCCGCCTTGCTGGCCATGCCGTCCGTGACCTGGGCGTTGTCTGTGTTCTGGTTGATGCTGGCACTCATCTGCTCGATGGAGGCGCTGGTCTCTTCCATGCTGGATGCCTGTTCACTGCTCGACTGGCTGATGGATTGGGCGGTGGCGCTGACTTGTTCCGAGGCGCTGGAGAGGTTGTCGGACGCGCTCCTTACCTCGGTCACTATGTTGGTCAGCGAGATGATGGTTTGATTGAGGGAGTCCTTGGTGGTGCCAAATACCCCGGGGTAGTCGGCCACGATCGTCTGGGTCAGATCCCCCCGCGCCAGGCATTGCACCACCCGGATCACGTCGTTGAGACTGGTGTCTATCACCTCTGCGATGCGGTTGATGCCTTCTCCCAGAGTCTGGAAGAAGCCACTCTTGCCCACCAGATCCATGCGTCTGTGCAGCTCCCCGTTGATCACCGCCTGCACTATTTCCGACATCTCCCGCTCGATCGCGACCTCCTTGGTGCGATCAGACCACTCGACCACAGATCCCAGCCGCTCGCCATCGTCGCTGAACACCGGGTTGGCAATGAGCGAGAAGGTGCGTCCACCGAGCAGGATCTGGGTCTTGTAGGTGTTGTTCAGCTTGGCCAGCATGCTGCGCTGATGGCCGGGATTCTTGTGGAAGCTGTCAATGTTGGCCCCCATCAGGGTGGACGAATTGAAGCTGAAGAGTTCCTTCCTGATGTCGGACTCGGCCAGGCTCAGCATCTCTTTGACCGACTCGTTCATGTAGATGATGTTCAAATCTGTGTCGGCAATCATCACGTTGGTAGTGGCACCATCCAGCGCCCTCTTGACTCGCAGGCTCTCGGCGGCGGCGAGCTTGGCCGCGGCGTTGGCCGCTTTCACCTCATTCTCGATGGCGATCTCCTTGGTGCGATCGGCCCACTCCACCACTGAACCGAGCCGCTCCCCGCTGTCATTGAAGACAGGGTTGGCGATCAAGGAGAAGATGCGGCCACCGACCGAGATCTGCGCGCGGTAGGTCTTGTCCAGCTTGGCCAGCATGCTGCGCTGGTGGGACGGATCCTTGTGAAAGGTATCTATGTTCTTGCCCATCAGCTGTCTGGTGTCGAAGTTGGGCAGATCCTTGCGGATGTCGGATTCCGCCTGCCCCAGCATGGCGAGCACGGCTTCATTCATGTAGACGATGTCGAGGTTGGTATCGGCGATCATCACATTGGTCGAGGCGCCATCCAGTGCCTTGCGTACCCGCAGGTTCTCGTCATACAGGGCCTGGTTTGCGCTGATGGCCGCCAGCCCGCTGCTGAGCCGCTGGCCCAGCAGCGTGATGACCTGGTTGAACTCCTGACAGAGTTCCCGCAGCGGGCCGTCCAGTGTGGCCAGTTCCAGCAGGGTCGGTTGTTCACCCTGCGCGATCCCCTGCGAAATGGTGCGAGTGGCGCCGATCAACTGGGTCAGTTGTGCTTGTTGCAAGGTATGAGCGCTACCGTTGCCGAAGAGATTGCCAAAGAATGATTGAGTCATGGGCCTTATCCTTGTGCGACATGTCATTGCTGTGTGGAGTGAGCGACACTCTCGTTGTTGTTGACGCCGGGGTTATGGCGTTGGCTGTCTCTGCTCCTGCAGCCGTTCCTGCTGCTGGGTCAGTTCACTGAGCTGTGTCATCTCGTCGATGGAGAGTACCTTCTCGGTATTGATGAGGATGACGAACTTGCCGTTCACCTTGCCCATGCCGCTGATGAAGTCGGCCCGGATGCGGGCGCCAAAACTGGGTGGCGGCTCTATCTCGTTGCAGGGAATGGTCAGCACTTCCGAGACCGAATCCACCACGACCCCTATGTCCTGATTGCCGTGCTCGGGATCATCCGGGTGCATTCCTTCGATGATGACGATGCAACTGCGACGGGTGATGCTGGAGGGGGCATTGCCAAAGCGGGCGTTGAGATCCACCACCGAGACCACGGCACCCCTGAGGTTGATCACGCCGCGGATGAAGCTCGGCATCATGGGGATGGGGGTGATGTTGCCGTATTCGATGATCTCCTTGACCCCGAGAATGTTGATGGCAAACATCTCACCCTTGATCAGGAAGGTCAGGTACTGGGCATCGCCCTGATTGTCATGAGCCAGCGTGACTGGCTGTGGGACCACTTCGGTTGACATGCTCATGAGTCTCTCCGGTTAAAAGCGGACAAAATCGGCTTCGTCAACCTGGGGTTGCGGTGCCGTATTGCCGTGCAGCGGGTGTTGGGCAGGCATGACAAACTTGCCTCTGGGGGGGGCGCCCCTGTGCGTGCCCTCGCTGAATTTTGAGGGCCTGACCAGGTTCTCCAGCGAGAAGAAGTCCATGGTCTGCTGCAGTTCATTGGCCTGGGAGCTCATCTCCTCGGCGGTGGCGGCCAGCTCCTCGCTGCTGGCAGCGTTCTGCTGGGTCACCTGATTGAGCTGGTTCATGGCCATGCTGATCTGGTTCGCCGCGCTGGCCTGCTCGCCGGACGCCGCGTTGATCTCCTGGACCAGATCGGATGTCTTGCGAATGGAAGGCACTATCTTGTCGAGCAGGCTGCCCGCTTTCTCTGCGGTATCGACGCTGCTGGAGGAGAGTTCCCCTATCTCCTGGGCCGCAATCTGGCTGCGCTCTGCCAGTTTGCGCACCTCTGCGGCCACCACCGCAAAGCCCTTGCCGTGTTCGCCGGCGCGGGCCGCCTCTATGGCGGCATTGAGCGCCAGCAGGTTGGTCTGGTAGGCGATGTCATCGATGATGCTGACTTTGCGGGCTATCTGTTGCATCGCCGCCACGGTTTGCTGTACCGAGCGGCCCCCTTCGGTCGCTTCGAGGACGGCGCTGCTTGCCATGTTGTCGGTCACCTTGGCGTTGTCCGTGTTCTGGTTGATGCTGGCACTCATCTGCTCTATGGAGGCGCTGGTCTCTTCCACGCTCGCGGCCTGTTCACTGGTAGCCTGACTCAGGGACTGGGCCGTGGTGCTGACCTGGCTGGAGGCGTTGGTGAGGTTGTCGGCGGCGTTGCGTACCTCTTCAATGATGGCCGTCAGGGCGTCTATGGTGCTGTTGAGACCATCCTTGGTCTGACCAAAAATCCCCGGGTAGGGCTGATCTATCTTCTGGGTGAGATCCCCCCGCGACAGGGCGGTGGCGATGCGCATGACATCCTTGAGGCTGGTATCTGTGACGTTGGACAAGCGGTTCAGCAGCTCTGACAAGCGCTTGATATAACCCTGCCGATCGTCCAGCGCTATCTTGTAGCTGAAATCCCCCTGCTCGACGGCGGCAGTGACCAGGGTTTCGATGTCGTTGATGAGGGCCGTCAGCTTGTTGACCATGTTTTGCATGGCCATCAAGAGTTGGCCCGCCTCATCGTTGGCCCCTATGGTGATGGTGACGTCGAGGTTGCCCTCCGCCAGATGGTTGGCCACCTGCAGCGCCTGATTGATGGGGGCTATGATGCTGCGGATGAGCACTATGCCAAACCAGGCCGCGGCCACTATGCCCGCCGTGACCACCACCATCATGGTGAGCAGCATGGCGTCGTACCAGGATTGAGCCTGTTCATATTCGGCTTTGGCCACATCGAGTTGCAGACTGACCAGCTCGGTTATCTTGTTGCCTATGGGATCGATGGAGCCGTAAAGCTTGCCGTCAAAATCATTGAGGCTGCCGGCGATGACGCCGCGCTGGGTCGCGAGAAACTGCTCCAGCCGGGTGATGTCGCGATCCGCCGCGCTGAACAGGGTGCCCGCCTCGGCCGACAGTTTCTGCTCGGCTGCGGTCAGCTTGGTGGACTGATAACGCTGCCACTCCTGCTTGATCTGCTGCTGGGCCCGCTGGATCTGTTGCAACGCTTCTTCGGCGCTGATGAGGCCTGCATTGGCCTTGTTGACGTTGTCGATGACGGCGACGGCGTAGTTGTCTGAGATGGTTTTCAGCTGTTTGAGCGGCACCACGCGGTCGTTATAAACCCGCTGCAGGCCCTGGTTGCTGCTCTGCATGTTGTAAAGTCCCAACCCGCCGACGCCCAGCAGCAGCACGCATAGCAGGCAGAGCAGTATGGTGAGTCGCATTTTAATGGTGGAGTTTCTGAACATGACGGGCTCCTGGCGTTAATTGACTCTTGGTTGAGTTTGCTGGCGAGGAAGGGCGTACTGACTCAGCTGGCTCAGTTCCTGATCGATGGCATGTTGAATGAGGGAGGGAATATCCAGGATGAGGGCAACCTCGCCGCCGCCCAGAATGGTGGAGCCGCTGATCCCTTGCAGGCGTTGAAACAGCTTGCCGAGCGGCTTGATCACGGTCTGAAATTCCCCCAGCAATTCATCGACCACCAGCCCGGACTTCTTGCCGCCGTGACTGACGACCACTATGTTTTCCCTGCGTCCTCTCGCCCCTTCGACATCGAAGTAGTGCTGGAGCCGGACGAACGGCAGCACCTCGCCGCGCAGGTTGAGGTAGTTGCGCCCCTGGGTATCGGCCAGTGCACTCTGGGTCAGCTCCACGCACTCGATCACCATGTCGAGGGGGATGACGTAATGGGTGGTGCTGACCCGGACCAGAAAGCCGTCGATGATGGCCAGGGTCAATGGCAGCCGGATCTGCACCCGGGTGCCTTGTCCGGGCTTGCTGTCCAGCTCGACGCTGCCGCGCAGGGCCTGGATATTGCGTTTGACCACGTCCATGCCGACTCCTCTACCCGAGAGATTGGTGATTGTCTCTGCGGTGGAGAAACCAGGCTCGAAGATGAGCTGGTAGATCTCCTGATCCGTCAACACCGCATTGGCGGCGACCAGGCCCCGCTCTTGCGCCTTTTGCAGAATTTTTGCCTGGTTGAGGCCGGCGCCATCGTCCTTGATCTCGATGACGATACTGCCGGAGTCATGATAGGCATTGAGGGTCAAGGTACCCTTCGCCGGTTTGCCGGCGGCGAGGCGCTGCCCCGCCGATTCGATGCCGTGATCCATGGAATTGCGAACCAGATGCATCAGGGGATCGCCTATTTTTTCCACCACGGATTTGTCGAGTTCGGTGTCACCGCCTGTGATGACCAGTGCAATGTCCTTGTTCAGTTCGTGGCTGACGTCGCGCACGACGCGCTGGAAACGGTTGAAGGTGTCTCCGATGGGCACCATGCGCAGGCGCAGGGCGCCATCCCGGATCTCCTCGACCAGCATGGCGATGGTGGAGTTTGCCTCCTGCAGCTGGCTGTCCCGAGAGCGCTGGGCCAGCAGGCTGGCGCCCGAGCTGGCGACCACCAGCTCGCCGACCAGATTGATCAGATCATCCAGCTTGTCGGCATGCACCCGGACGTAGCGCCCCTCCTTGGTTTTATTCTCCTTGTTCTGGTGTTGTTTCTTGAGCGCCGCATCCACGACCACCTCGTTGACTGCGCCCTGGGCAATCAGGATCTCCCCCAGCTTGCTGCTGTCAGTCTGCGGGCTGTCATGTTGGGTTTGCAGGCCGAGCACCAGCTCGCTGGCGGTCAGCGCCCCTGTTTTGACCAGCAATTGCCCCAGCATGTCGTTGTCTTCTGGCAGGTCATGGATGAGCGCTATGTACTCGGCCAGCTTGCTGTGAGGGGGCAGTATGGTGATGCGGCAGTCATCGCGAACGAATTCGAATACATCGCTCAAGGCTCCTTTGTCGGCCTGGGTGTCGACATCAAGCTCATAACCGAGATAGCAGCTCTCGGGATCGAAATGTTCCCAGTCGGGCAGGGCGTCGTGAAGGGTTTCGATGGCGCAGAGGGTGCCCATGGTGCCGAGGTAGCGCAGAAACGAGGCGGGATCCATGCCATTGCGCAGCACATCCGGGCCAAAGCGCAGGGAGATGTGCCACAGCGAGGTGGCGCTGACATGACCCTCTTCCTTGCTGACCGGCTCTGAGTCTGCGGATGGGGTACATTCCGGCAACCCGGTCTGGCGTGCCGTCTGATGGCGCGCCAGATTGAGCCGCAACTGGGAGTCCAGTGCCTGTTCGTCATCCCCCAGTGATGCTCCCTGCTCTGCGACCAGACGGACCAGCCGTTCGATGTGATCCCGGCTCTCCAGCAGATCCTTGATAAGCGTCGTGGTGATCGCCAGTTGTTGATTGCGCACCTGATCGAGCAAGTCTTCGACTATGTGGGTGAAGCTGACGATGGGCTGCAAGCCAAACAGGCCGGCGGAGCCCTTGATGGTGTGTGCCGCCCGGAAGATAGCGCCTATCAGCTCGCTGTTGTCCGGGTCGTTTTCCAGCGTCAGCAGGGCGGACTCCATCTCTTCCAGCAGTTCGCGTGCCTCGGCTATGTAGGTTTGCAGGGCCTGATCAAGATTGATGCTCACGAATGACTCCTTGTCGCTGGGATTGCCTAGCCGTGATCAGCGTGGGGCATGAGAGTGGGATCGCCAAAGAAGGCTGCCAGCTGGCACAGCTCCAGCGCGTCGAGCACCGCATGGCTGTGCATGATCAGGTGCAGCGGATAGCCGCTCTGTTGCGCCGTTTTCTTGGCAGCCAGCAACAGCTGCAAGCCGGCGCTGTCCATCTCGGACACCTGGGACAGATCCAGCTCAAGCGCTTGCTGGCGGTAGAGCAGGGGGGTGAGTGCCAGCTTGAGTTCGGCGGCTGTGTAAATGGTCATCTCCCCCGATAACTTGACCAGCGTCTTGTGTTCACCCGTCTCTATGTGCAGCGGCATGGGTGGCTCCTGACTCAGGGCATGATGAGCTTGGCGACGGCCGCCAGCATCTGATCGGGCTGAAATGGCTTGACCACCCAGGCTTTGGCCCCTGCCGCCTGTCCCTCCTGCTTCTTGCTGTCCTGGGATTCCGTGGTCAGCATGATGACGGGGGTGAACTTGTAGCTGGCCAGTTTCTTGGCCTCCTTGACGAAGCTGATGCCATCCATGTTCGGCATGTTGACGTCGCTGATGATGAGATTGATCTTCTTGCCGTCGAGTTTCCTGAGGGCATCCTTGCCATCGCAGGCTTCCATCACCTCGTAACCGGCTCCCTTGAGCGTCATGCCGACGACTTGGCGAATGGTTGCCGAGTCATCCACGATCAGGACTGTTTTAGCCATATCTGTCTCCTAGAAAAAAGTAACGTCTGCACTGCTGGAGGAATTCATCATGGGTTGCTGGCGGCGGCCATGATGAATGTTGCGTTGTTCATCAGTGGCATAGGAGAGTTCCATGTCTGCCAGCCAGCTCTCCGCATCTATCTGGATGGGGCCGGACTGGTGTGTTCTGTTGCGTGATGAAATCAGGTGGTCATTGAGGCTGTCCATGTTCTGGCGTACATGGTTGAGGATTTGACTGACCCTATCCTGGAACTGTAACGAAACGATGACATCGGAGATCTCGCGGTGGATCCCCGAGCTTTCGCTCTGCAGCAGGGCAGCCGACTCCGCCAGGCTGGTGGTGGCCATGCGAAAGCGCTCCAGCACCTGCTCGATGGCGTGCTCCGAGTCACTGACGGCGGCTTGATCCCGTGCGGCTGCACTTTCTGCTATCTGGAAGGCGCGGCCAATACCGGTATTGATGGTGTCGACCTTGTCCGTCATCTTCTGGGCCGTTTCGCTGGAGAGGCGCGACAGGGTGCGCACCTCATCGGCCACCACGGCGAAGCCGCGACCTGCCTCGCCAGCCCGAGCCGCTTCTATGGCGGCATTGAGCGCCAGCAAGTTGGTCTGGGAGGCAATCTTGGCCACGTCGAGCGCCATGGTATTGAGCTCTATGGTGTAGGCGGTAAGCGTCTTGATCTCCGCCAGCATGGCATCGCGATTGGCTTGCGCGGAGTGCATGATGGCGAGCACCTGGTTGAGCTGGGCCTGGCTCTCGGCCAGTACGGCGGCCATGCCCGCCGATTTTGTCCCTCCCAGATCGCCGGCGGCATCGTGAGAGGCGGCTACCGCCTCTTCCAGCTTGGTGGTGAGCCCGGCGAAGCGCTGGGTTAGATCGATCATGGCTCCTTCGGTCTGCTGACGGGAGCTCTCAATCTGCTGTGACCAGATGGGGACGGCTTTCTCGCACACTTGCTCGAGCCCGATGATGGAGTGGCTGAGCTGGGCGGCAGACCAGGTATGGGCAGCCTCCTCGTCGTGATGGCTCGCCGCCGGCTTGCCGTGATAGTGATGGGAGCACCAGAGGGCTGCGCCCAGTGCCAGCACGCCGTTGGCCAGCAGATAAGGCAGCGGGCTGCCTGCGAGAGTCAGCAGCAGGGTGCTGAGCAGGCCTGTGCCCAGACAGCATGCCCAACTCACTGGGTCCCAGAATGCAATGGTCTCTGCCGTCTTGTGATCTGTCATACGCAAACTCATCCCTGCACGTGAGTCGGGGCGGGAACAAGCTGCTATCCCACTGGTGACAGAGAGGATGATCCACGCCCGAACCCGTTAGTTACAAATGGCTCAGTAAGGTTAGCGCAAAAAAATAACTTGGTTACAAATCGGTCCTGTTCGGGGGGATCTACTGATAAAACTGGAATATGGAGGCTGCAGACGGGGCTCTGGCTAGACGAGAGCGCGGTGAAGTGGCGGATAACGAAGCGTGGGGATAGCGCGGAGGCAAGCGCAGACAAAAAGGAGCCTGATGAACCAGGCTCCTGATGAGGATTAGGCCTCGTTGGCGTGGGCCTTCTGGCACCCTTCGACCGCATGGGCAATCAGCTCAAGCGCGCTCTTGTCGCACGGGGGCAGTTCGGCATCGCATGAGTTGATAGGGGTGACGCGATCGCCCCACTTGATGATGGCCGCGCCCCAGGTCAGACCGGCACCGAAGGCGGCGGTCAGCAGATAGGAGTTCGGCTTGACGCGGCCCTGCTCCAGCGCCTCGCACAGGGCGATGGGCACGGTAGCGGCGGAGGTGTTGCCGTAGTTTTCGATGTTGACCATCACCTTCTCCATGGGCGCGTTCATGCGCTTGGCCAGGGTTTCGATGATGCGAATATTGGCCTGGTGCGGCACTATGAGATCGACCTGCTCCGGGGTGATGCCGGCCTGGCTCAGCACTGTGCCTGTGGCTTCACCCATGCCGCGCACGGCGCGCTTGAAGATCTCCGGGCCTTCGAAGTTGAAGGTGAAGAGCCCATCCACATCGGCAAAACGCACCCGATCGGTACCAAAGTTCGGGACGTGCAGTATCTCCCGCGCTTCGCTGTCACAGCCGAGCTTGTTGGCGATAAGGCCGCACTCCTGCTCGCTCGCTTCTATCACCACGGCCCCGGCGCCATCGCCAAACAGCACTGCGGTATCGCGGCGCGCCCAGTCCAGCAGATAGGTCAGGCGCTCGGCACCTATCACCAGCACCTTCTTCATCATGCCGGTCTGTACCAGGGAGGTGGCGACGGAGAGGGAGTAGACAAACCCGGTACAGGCGGCGTTGAGGTCGAACACGGCGGCGTTGACGGCACCGAGCTTCTTTTGCACCGCAGAGGCGGCATTGGGCAGCAGGTTATCCGGAGTCGCGGTCGCCAGTATGATGCCATCGAGATCGCTCGCTTCCAGGCCCGCACAGGCCAGGGCGCGGCGACCGGCCAGGGTGGCGAGATCCGAGGTGCTGACGTGGGAGATCCGGCGGGCCTTGATACCGGTACGCGGATAGATCCATTCATCCGACGTATCCATGATGGTGCTGAGGTCATCGTTGGTCAGCACTGAGGGGGGCAGACATTTGCCCCAACCGGTGATATTGGCGTATTTCATCTTGTTACCGCTTCTCAAAGTGGATCGCCCGCGGGCGGAAAATCGCGCAATTATGCCGCACGGAGCAACCACTGTCATCTTGTGGTCATGGTTATCTGGCAGGGAAGAGGCGTAAAACCGCCGAAAATAGCGGGAAATTTTGCTTAAAATCGAGGACTCGCCTGCCCTAAGATAGGGCTTTCCACCATCCAACGGGGCCGCCCCTTGCACAAAGCCAACCTCAACCTGCTGCCGACCCTCAAGGTGCTGCTGGAGACCCGCAACATCAGCCGGGCGGCCGAGTTGCTGCACCTGAGCCAGCCCTCCATCAGCAAGCAGCTAAGCCAGCTGCGCAGCGAGTTTGGCGACGACTTGCTGGTGCGGGAGGGGCAGCGCTGGCTGCTGACGCCACGGGCCGAGACGCTGGCGGCGGCATTGGCGGATTCCCTCGGTGCGCTGGATCGGCTCTACGAGGCACCGGGTTTCGACCCCGGTCGCTGCGAGCGGGTGTTTCGGCTTGCCTCGTCCGATTATGTGGCCCAGCACATCCTGCCCGATATCTGCGCCGCGCTGGCCAAAGAGGCGCCGCTTGCTGCGCTGGAGTACAGCCTGTGGGACAAGCGCCAGCTGCCCCAGCTGTGGCAATCCGAGCTGGATCTGGTCTCCACCATCACGGAGCTGGTGCCGGAGCAGATCCGTGGCCTGCATCAGGGGGAGGACAGGCTGGTGGTGCTGATGGGCCGTCATCACCCCTTGGCGGGCAAGCCACTCAGTCTGGATGACTACCTCGCCTGGCCCCATCTGCAGGTGAGCGGTGGTGGTGACAAGGACAGCCCGGTGGAGCAGGTGCTGGCGCCGCAGGGACTTAACCGGCGCTGGTTTGCCAGGGTGCCCTTCTTTCAGGCCGCGGTGGAGGTGTTGCTGCGCACCGACTGTTTGATGACCACCCCGGCCCATATCGCCTGGCAGCTCTCCCGCGAGCAGGATCTCGCCTTTTGTGATCTGCCGTTTGCCACCCGCACCCAGCAGTATCATCTGCTGTGGCACCAGCGCCATCATCAGGATCCGGCTCACAAATGGTTTCGCGAGCTGGCCTATCCCTTCTTGCGCGAACACCTGCAGCGCACGGTCGCCGAGAGCCGCAAGCTGTTGGCTGGCGTCCGCTAGCCGCAGTCGGTTGTGCCAGCCTATAGCCGTTGGCTATGGGATCTATTCATAACTTTCACTTCTGGCATAACTGGCCGCCCCTTACCCTGAGATCCGCTGCTGATATTCGGCTTACAGGTAGGGAAAAATATGGAATTGACGAGTTGGCTGGCACTGGCCGCAATCTGCGTGATGGGGGCCATCAGCCCGGGGCCGAGTCTGGCGCTGATCATCCGCAATACGGTGCAGGGGGGGCAGGGTCACGGGGTGGCAACCGCGCTGGGTCACGGCCTTGGCGTTGGCATCTATGCACTGATTACCGCACTGGGGCTCTCCGTGCTGATCACCCAGACACCGCTGCTGTTTGATCTGATCCGTTACGGCGGCGCCGCGTTTCTCGCCTGGCTCGGCATCAAGGCGCTGCTTGCCAGGCCCGCCTGCGAGTCGGCCGAGGAGGTGGTCCACCAGTTGCGTGGTCGTCAGGGTGCCTTTGAAGGCTTTATGGTCGCCTTTCTCAATCCCCAGCTTGCCATCTTCTTTATCGCCCTGTTCAGCCAGTTCGTACGGGCTGATACCGGCTGGAACGAAGGGGGGATCATGATGCTCACCGCAGGTGGCATAGATGCGCTCTGGTACGTGCTGGTGGCGCTGGCGCTCTCCCGCGGTCCAGTTCTTGCGTGGCTCAAAGCCAAATCCTTCGTGATCGACAAGGTGAGTGGTCTGGTGCTGCTTGGATTGGCCTTGAAGGTGGTGCTTTAATCCTCCCGTGGATGATCTGCTACTGGCCTGGCTCAAAGCCAAATCCTTTGTGATCGACAAGGTGAGCGGTCTGGTGCTGCTGGGGCTGGCGCTCAAGGTAGTGTTCTGAGGTTCGCTTGTCAGCGGCTCGCGCCATGAGGGCAGGGCCGCTGAACGTATACCCGGCTCCACGGGCGGGACTGCGATCTCCGGACTTTTAATCCTGTATCTTGCGGTGATCTTAAGCGGGATCA
Organism: Aeromonas bestiarum; assembly: GCF_000819745.1. Classification (GTDB taxonomy): domain Bacteria; phylum Pseudomonadota; class Gammaproteobacteria; order Enterobacterales; family Aeromonadaceae; genus Aeromonas; species Aeromonas bestiarum. The sequence continues at coordinate 157,726 of NZ_CDDA01000008.1, forward strand.
AGGCAAGCAAAGGGCGACTGACCTAGAGTGACGGGCATTTTCTGTCTGCCGATAGACTCAGAGACCATGCACCCACAGACCCATAGTCACGCGCTGAACCGCCTCGAACTGCTGGCGCCAGCCAAGAACCTCGCCTACGGCATCGAAGCCATCAACCATGGCGCCGATGCCGTCTACATGGGCGGCCCCGCCTTTGGTGCCCGCAGTGCGGCGGGCAACTCCCTCGACGATATCGAAGCGCTGGCGCGCCACGCCCACCGTTTCGGCGCCCAGGTCTTCGTTGCCTTCAACACCTTGCTGCACGACAGCGAGCTGGAGCAGGCCCGGCGCCTGACCCACCAGATTTATGAAGCGGGGGCCGATGCGCTCATAGTGCAGGACATGGGGCTGCTGGCACTGGACTTGCCCCCCATAGCGCTGCACGCCAGCACCCAGACCGACAACCGCACGCCAGAGAAGGTGAAGTTTCTGCAGGATGTGGGCTTCTCCCAGGTGGTGCTGGCGCGCGAGCTCTCCTTGGCACAGATCCGCGAAATAAGCGCGGCGACCAAGGTGCAGCTGGAGTTCTTTATCCACGGCGCGCTCTGCGTCTCCTACAGCGGTCAGTGCAACATCAGCCATGCCCGCACCGGCCGCAGCGCCAATCGCGGCGAGTGTGCCCAGCTCTGCCGCTTGCCCTGCTCGCTGCAAAAGCCGGACGGCGAAGTGCTGGTGGAGGACAGTCACCTGCTCTCCTTGAAAGACATGGATCAGACCGACAACCTGGAGGCGCTGATCGCGGCGGGCATTCGCTCGTTCAAGATCGAGGGACGCCTCAAGGGGCTGGATTATGTCAAGAACGTCACCGCCTGGTATCGCCAGAAGCTCGACGCCATTCTGGATCGCCGCTCCGATCTGGTGGCCGCCTCGGCGGGGCGTTGCAGCTACAGCTTCGAGCCGGATCCGAAAAAGAGCTTCAACCGTGGCTCAACCGACTACTTCCTCAATGGCCGCCAGCAGGGGATCGACTCCACCCTAAGCCCGAAATACGTGGGCGAACCGCTGGGCCGCGTCACCAAGGTGACCCGCGATGGCATAGAAATCGACGGCAAGCCCGTCACCCTCAACAACGGCGACGGCCTCGGCTTTTTCAAGCCTAACAAGGAGCTGGTGGGGATGCGCCTCAACAAGGTGGAAGGCAAGCAGTTACTCCTGTCGGAGCGTATGCCGGGCTTGACGGTGGGCACAGAAATCTACCGCAACCACGATCAGGCATTCAGCAAGATGCTGGAAAAGGCCAGCGCGGATCGCCGCATCCGGGTCGATATGCAGCTCTGTGAGTGCGATGAGGGATTGCGCCTCACGCTCACCGACGAGCAGGGCATCAGCGCCGCGGTGACGCTGCCTTGTGACAAGCAGCCTGCCGACAATCCGGAGCGGGCGCTGCAACAGGCGCGCGACCAGCTTGGCAAACTCGGCAATACCCTGTTTGTGGCCCGCAAGATTGAGTTGGCAGTAACGAGGCCGCTATTCATTGCGGCATCACAGCTCAACGGGCTGCGCCGGGACGGCATAGCCGCGCTGGAGGCGGCGCGCGTGGCCAGCTACCAGCGCCCCGAGCGGCGCATAGCCCTGCGCGATGTCAGCTATCCCCAGCACCGCCTTTCCTACCTTGGCAACGTGCTGAACTCGGCCGCCGAGCAGTTTTTCCGCGAGCACGGGGTGGAACGCATCGCCCCCGCCTATGAGGCGAACAAGGATGAGGGGGAAGTGGTGCTGATGACAACGAAACACTGCATCCGCTACAGCCAGAACCTCTGCCCGAAAGAGGTGCCCGGTCTCAAGGCCGAGCCGCTGGAATTGAAGATGGGCAAGGACATCTTCCGGCTGCGCTTTGATTGCAACCGCTGCGAAATGCAGGTGATGGGGAGCCTCAAGCGTTAATGACCTCTGCGGCCCCTTTCCGGGCATAGGGCGGCCGCGGATTCGATGGCAGTATAGGGAGGATAGAGAGGGAGCTTGCCCGAGCACGTATATCCCGCCGGGATAAGCAAATGCCCTCGGGATCTCCGTGAGTAGACAAAGGAACTGTCATGAAAATCAATGCATTGCCGTTTTGCACGACCCACTGGGCCGATATAGCGCCGACCGAGCACAAGGGGGAAACCGGCGTCGCCCGCTGGCATACCCAGAGCTTTGGCGAGCTGCGGGTGCGGATGGTGGAGTACTCCCCTGGCTATCTGGCGGATCACTGGTGCAGCAAGGGGCATGTCCTGTTGTGCATCGAGGGGGAGCTGCACACCGAGTTGCAGGATGGCCGCGTCTTCACCCTGACGGCGGGCATGAGCTATCAGGTGGCCGACAACGCCGAGCCCCATAGATCCTTCACCGAACAGGGCGCCAGGCTCTTTATCGTCGACTGAGCCGTTCACCTTCTTTTGCTGCCACCGAGGCCAACCACCATGCTCGAACTCAGACCCAACTGTGAATGCTGTGACCAGGATCTGCCCGCCGACACGGGTCTTGCCTATATCTGCTCCTTCGAGTGCACCTTCTGCGCCGATTGCAGCGAGCACTATTTGCAACTGATTTGCCCCAATTGTGGCGGTGAACTGGTCAGGCGTCCCCGTCGCCCCACGGCCAAGCTGGCGGCCAATCCTGCCTCCATCAAGCGTGTCTTCAATCCGGCCCTGAAAAACCAGCCTTAAGAAAAAGGAGTGGCAGTTCGAGCATCCGGTGCTGACGGTCGTGGCTGCATGCCCGGGCCTTGTGCTTGTCTCTTCTTCCCGCATGGGAGAAGGGGGGGGTCAATACGAAGGGAGCGGCTGGGTGTCTGCAATGTCTCTTTACGAACGCTTGATGAGGCTTGGCTAATCAAGCCTGCCTTGCTGTGCCGGTGGGCGAGTGCCCACCGGTAGATTCGGTTGCAACCATGGTAAGTTGCCAACGACACACTATGGCTTGGCGAATTGATCGGCGCTGAGCACCTCGATGCCAACGAAGGGTTGCTCGCCCTCGACCCAGGCATCGTGCCCCGGCGGTATGGTGTAGGACTCGCCGGCGTTGATGGTCTTGAGGGTGCCGTCCGTCAGGCGGACAGTGAGCGCCCCCGAGACGGCGTAACCCACGTGCGAGAGCTGGCATTGCTCCGTCTTGACGACAGGTTTGATGCAGTCAGACCAGCGCCAGCCGGGGGCAAAGTTGAACCGCCCTATGGTGTAGCCATTGAGTTTAACGACCTCGACCCGGGTCTTGTCGGGAGTGCGCACCTCGTCGGGGGCGCCGTGGGACCTCACCTGGAATTGAGTGACCGTGACTGGAGTGGACATGTTTTCTCCTCGTTTCAAACGGATTGCAGCCGATGGCTGCGATCGGATCGCCAGGAAACACGCCGTGATCTCGATAGTCAGCAAGCTGCCAACGCGCAGCGTCATCCCGGTCTTCGAAGTATTCGCCCAAACTCCCGTCGGCGCTCTGGTTTGCTGCCGTTATGGGCAAGTTTTCACCCCATGTCAGGCGCGCGCTGCACTGGAACGGCCAGCCTTGCCGGGTCTATCGAAAAACATGGTTGTTATTCAATAGCTTGGCTGATGAGGGCGAGATGAGCTGGCATTGGGTTACGTCTGGCGCCGAGTGTGACCAGGGCCTTCCTGGCAGGGCAAACGGCAAGGGTTGGGCTGCCCCTGGCGTGGCGGCAGGGATCCTGGGCTCAGAGCGCGATCCCCTCGAGGCGCAGCAGTACCTGCTTGATGGGCAATCCCCCCGCATAGCCGGTCAGGCTGCCGTTTTGGCCGATCACGCGATGGCACGGCACTATGATCGACAGCGGATTGCGGCCGTTCGCGGCGCCGACCGCACGGCTCGCACTCGGTTTGCCGATGACGCGGGCAATCTCGCCGTAGCTGCGGGTCTCGCCATAGGGGATATCGCACAGCGCCTGCCAAACCGTTTGCTGAAAAGCCGTACCATTGGCGGCGAGCGGCAGCGTGAAGCGCTGCAGGCGCCCGGCGAAATAGGCGTCAAACTCGGCAAGATAGGGGGCGAGCGCCTTACCGTCTTGCTGCCAGCCGCTCATGTCGGGCAGCGCCCGCAGGCCTGCCACAAAGTCCACGTGTACCAGGCCGCGCGCGTTGATGGCGACCAGCAGTTCGCCGCAGCTCGTTGGCAGCATGTCATAGCGGATCATGGGTTATCTCCTCGTCATGGCTTTGGGGCGCCTTGCTCCCCGTGGTGGGTGACACCAGGTTTGCGATGGCACTCGCTGTGGTAGTCAATGGCTGCTTGATCAGCAGGGCCGGTTGTTCGCTCATGGCGTGCCACAGCCAGCTCGCGGCATAGCCGCGCCACGGTTGCCACGCCGCGCTTTGCGCCAGCACCTCCTTCACCGGCAGCTTGTCGCCGCCCCCCAGCGCCTTTTGCAGCACGAGATCGGAGGCGGGGAAGGCGTCGGGATCCTGCCCGCAGCGCAGCCGCCAGTAAGCGACCGTCCAGGGACCTATGCCCGGCAAGGCCAGCAGTTGCTCGTCGCTGGCCGTGGTCAGGGAAAGCGCACCGCTTGCGAGCGCGGCGGCGAGCCCCTGCAGCGTGCGAATACGGCTGCTGGGCATGCCGATGCCGTCGAGATCCAGTGTGCAGAGCTGCGCCGGAGTGGGCAGCTGCGCCACCCCGAACTGCGCCTCGTTACGCGCCACCAGTCGCCCCATGATGGTGATGGCGCCCTTGACCGACACCTGCTGGCCAACGATGGCGCGCAGCATCACCTCGTACTCATCCCAGCCGGCGGGCAAGCGCACCCCGGGCCAGCGCGTCTGCAGGCGCGCCAGCAGCGGATCCTGCCCGAGCCGCTCACCGATGCGCTGCATGTCGGCGTCGAGATCCCACATGCGGCGCACGCGATACAAGAGATCAGGCAGCGCCGCGGGCGGCAGATCATGCACAGTAAGCCTGATGCTATGGCCCTTGCCCTGCTCGATGCGGATCCAGCCCGCGTGATCGCCGACGCTATGGCGCCGCTCGTACGCATCGCCATCGACCCGCTCCAGCCCGGGGATGGCCCGCAGCCGGTAAAACGCCAGCATGGCCGCCACGTCATAAGGCGGGCGATAGGACAGTTGCAGCGTGAGCGCCGCGCCGCTCTCGGTGACGTCGGCCCTTCCTTCACGCTGGCGCAGCGCCCGGGGCGCCAGGTCATACGCCTGGCTCCAGGCATCGTTGAAGCGGCGAATGCTCGCAAAGCCCGCCGCAAACGCTATGTCCGTGATGGGCAGTGCAGTTTCGGTCAGCAGCCGTTTCGCGAGCAGCAGCCGGCGCGTCTGCTCCACCTGTTTCGGTGACGCACCGAGGTGCTGCTCGAATTGGCGGCGCAGCGTGCGCTCGCTTATTCCGGCCTCTGCCGCCAGTGCGGCGAGCGAGCCGTCCGCCAGCTCGCCGCGATCGATCCGCGCCAGCAAACGGGCGAGTTCGGGCGGCAGATCGCCGCGTGCTGCGGGGGCCAGCTCGGGGCGACAGCGCAGACACGGGCGCAGGCCATGTTGCTCGGCCGCGGCAGCGCTTTGGAAGTAGCGCACGTTGTGCTCGTGCGGTGGCCGCGCGGGGCAGACGGGGCGGCAGTAGATGCCGGTGGAGAGCACGCCGGTAAAGAAGCGGCCATCGAAACGCGCATCGCGGGCGAGCCGGGCGGCGTGGCATTGCTCGCGGTTGAGGCTCGGGATCCCCTCATCCTGGTGGTGGTCACTGGCTGGTGGCGAGTTCATGGTCCTGGCGCTCCGTTCTGGGTGCATGGATGAGAGAGTAAGGGGGAGGGAAGGCGGTGACTAGCCAGAAACGGACTGCAATTGAAATAAAAACGTCGCCGGGAGAGCCGCTGTGGCGAGGTTGAAAGCGGTCGAACCGGGCGGGCAAGTGTGAGAATCTGGGGTGACAACATCCAAGGAGGATAGCACCATGCCAGGACCCGCCCGCGCCGGCGCCCTGATCTACGCCAGGGATCTCGGCCTGCTGACCCACTTCTACCGCACCCTGCTGCAGATGGACATTCGCAGTCAGGATGCCGCTTTTGTCGTGATGGAGAACGACGACATCCAGCTGTTGATCCACGCCATTCCCGAGTCGATTGCTTGTGATATTGATATCCAAGTGCCACCGCAGCTGCGGGAACAGGGGGCGATAAAATTGTTCTTTACCGTGCCAAGCCTCGCCTGGGCCGAGGCCAGGGCGGCCGACCTCGGTGGTGGCCTGTTGCCGCAGCAGTGGCCGGGGCCTGGCTTCGTGCTGCGCAATGCGTTTGATCCGGAAGGCAATATCCTGCAATTGCGCGAGTTTTTGAGCGTCCCCGATCCTCTCTGAATCCGGTTGTTTGCCAATGAAAAACGGGGCAGCCAAGCTGGCCCGTTGCACTTTTCACTCGCTGGCGCTGCATCCGTTATTTCAGGTAGCGCTGCTCCAGATGCTGGCGCAGCCAGCGCGGGTTCAGCGCCTCGCCGGTCGCGCGGCGAATGAGCTCGTCCGTGCTGTGCTGGCTGCCCTGTGACCAGATGTGGCGGCCAAGCCATGCGAGTATCTCCGGCAGGCGGCCCGCCTCGATCACGCTGCTCATGTTGCCCAGCTCCCGCTCCAGCGCGAAGCGCAGCTGCGCTGCATACATGGCGCCGAGCGTGTAGCTTGGGAAGTAGCCGAACGAGCCGTCCGTCCAGTGAATGTCCTGCATGCAGCCATTCTGGTAGTTGCCCTGGGTGGAGAGACCGAGCCACTTCTGCATCTTGGCATCCCACTGCTCGGGCAGATCGGCCACCTCGATGTGCCCTTCGATGAGGTCGCGTTCCAGCTCGTAGCGCAGGATCACGTGCGCCGGGTATGTCACCTCGTCCGCATCGACCCGGATAAAGCCGGGCTCGACCCGGTTGTAGAGCTTCGCCAGGTTCGCCGGCGCAAACGCAGCCTGCTCGCCAAAGTGGGCGCGAATGCGCGGCACCAGCAGCGCCAGGAAGGCGGGATCGTGGCCGAGCTGCATCTCGCAGAACAGGCTCTGGCTTTCGTGAATGCCCATGGAGCGCGCTTCGGCCACCGGTTGACCCAGCAGCTGGCGCGGCAGCCCCTGCTCGTAACGCGCGTGACCCGTCTCGTGCACTATGCCCATCAGGCTGGAGACGAACTCCCGCTCGTTGTAGCGGGTGGTGATGCGCACGTCGGTCGGCACGCCGCCACAGAAGGGGTGACTGCTCACATCGAGCCGGCCGTGGGCGAAATCAAAGCCGAGCAGCCCCATCACCTCCTGACCGAGCGCCTGCTGGCTCGCGATGGGGAAGGGCCCCTGCGGGATCAAGATCGATTCATGCTTCTGCTGTTCACTCACTTGCTGGATCAGGCCGGGCAGCCAGCCGGTGAGATCGCCGAAGATCTGATCGAGCCGCGCACTCGTCATGCCGGGTTCGTACAGCGCCAGCATGGCGTCGTAGGGGCGCACATCAAGTGCCTCTGCGCGAAGGCGCGCCACTTCTCGCGACAGCGTCACCACCTCCTTGAGATTGGGAGCGAAGCCTGCCCAGTCGTTGTTTTTGCGCTGGCTGCGCCAGGCGTGCTCGCACTTGCTGCCGGCCAGCGACAGCGCCTCGACCAGATCTGTGGGCAGCAGACTCGCATCCTGCCAGTGGCGCTTTATCTCGGTGAGGTTCGCGCGCTGGATCTCATCCAGTGGTTCGCTCTCGGCTTTGGCTATCCAGTCGCCGAGCTCGGGGGCGGTACGCTTTTGATGGATCAGCACACCGAGTTCTGCCATGGCCTCGGCGCGTGCCTCGTTGCCGCCCTCCGGCATCATGGCGGCCTGATCCCAGCCGCAGATGGCGCTGAGGTGGGAGAGCCGGTGCAGCTGTTGCTGATGTTGTTCAAGTTTTTGATATGACATGGGATTGTCCTTGTTATCGTCCCTGATGGTATGCCCCGTACCTGGCATGATCGGGGCCGATCGATGCTAACACTGCCCTCGTGCGTTTTACCACCCTGGCCTAGGATGACTGACCAGATGACAGGCGCTGGCTAGCCGAGCCGCTTCTGGTGTCGCTCGCGGTTCTCCGCCTTCTTGCGCTCGCTTTTTCGCAGCAACACATAGAGGGCGCCACTGCCGCCGTGGCGGCGCTCTGCGCTGTGCATGGCCATCACGGCCGGCAGTTGCGGCAACCAGGTGCTGACATGGCTTTTCAGCTGGGCGCGCGGTGTGCTGCGCTCCCCCTTGCCGTGCAGGATCAGCAGGCAGCGGATGTCCCGCACTTCGCAATCCGCAATGAACTGCACCAGGCTCTGGCGCGCCTCGTTGAGCGTCTTCTGGTGCAAGTCCAGGCTCGCCTGCAGCTCATATTTGCCGAGCCGCAGCTTCTTGTAGACCCCCTCCTGCACACCGTCGCGCTTGAAGCCGACGATGGCGTGGGGATCGAGCAGCTCGACCGCCTCCATGCTGAGGTGATCCAGAGTCAGTTGCTCGGCGGTTGCGGCCTGGCGACGGGCCAGTTGCGCCTCGGTCGGGGCGGATGTGCCCGTGAGGGAGAGGGTGTTGTCGCTGCGAATGGGCCGCACGTCGGCCACTTCCTGCAGAAACAGTGAGAGTTCGTCGTCATGAGACACGGCAGGCTCCCCGCATTGGAATGAGCGGGCATTATAGCGGGGGAGTCGGGGTCAGAAAATGGGGCTAGCCAGTCAGACGGCCCTGTCAGTCGGGCCGGGCAGGCGACAACAGGCGATCGGGGGATCGCCTGACGAGATGTGTTACTGCTCCTCTTTCGGCGGCTTGGCGTTCATCACCTTGTAGATGAAATAGGCCGCGTAGGAACTGATCAGCAGGAAGGTACCGATAATCACCAACATGGACATGAGCCCCACGCTGTTGCCGAACATCAGGTTCATCCAAAATTCCATCTCATGCACTCCTGTCATCCCATTGATGACAGGCATGATAGATACCTCTTTGGGAGTGACGAGATGATCTCGATCAAGTCCCGTGGTGGTTATTTAACCGGCAGCCGGATCTGTGAGCGGCCTCGCACTCGGCCAAGCCGCCGGGCAGATCAGGCGCACGGATGGGGCATCACTTGGCGGCCGTGCCTGGGCCAGGCGTTGTGAGCGGTGTGATGCGCCACCCCTGCTGCTCCAGCAGGGCGATCAACCCCTGGTCGCCATAAAGGTGGAGAGCGCCTACCACGATAAAGCTCTCGTTCGGCAGGGTCGGCCACTTCTTCAGCCAGTTGCGGTTGCGCTCCGCCAGCAGGGTCTGCTCCAGCCAGGCTTGCAGCTTGGGCGGCGCCATCTCGGCTTTGAGCAGGTTGACCAGGGCGGCCTGATCACCCTCCTGCCACGCCTTCATCACGTCGCGAAAGCCGGTTTCAAGCTGGGGCAGCTCATCTAGGGTGCTCTCCAGCATCAGGGTCTGGTTGTCACCGACGCTGGCGAGGTAGCCGAGCTGTTCGAGCAGGGTCTCGAAGCCGATGATGGGCTTGCCGCTCTCGGTGGCGCGCTTGGCGAAGTGTTGATCCACCCCGAGCGCGCTGCTGAAACCGGTACGTTCCAGCGCCGCCTGGGTCAGGGTGATGGCCGCAAACCAGGGGCGCAGCGGGGAGAGCATGTTTTCGGTCAGGCCATTCTGGCCGGCGGCTATGATGGTGCGCCGATACAGATCGAGCGGCACGTGATCCTTGAGGGTCTTGCCATCCACCAGCCGGGTGATGGCGCCCATCTCCCGCCACTGCGTCTGGCTGATGTGGGTCAGGTCGGCCTCCATCACCAGGGCGCGACTCTGTTGCCAGGCGCGCTCGACGGGATCGGGCAGCGGATAGAGCGAGGGTTTGCCCGCATGAATGGAGCCCAGCAGCCAGTGCTGCTGGTCACCCTTGTTCACCCGATAGAAGGCGGGGTCGGCAAAGGCGGTCAGCGGCAGCAGCAGGCAGAGCAGGAAGGAAATCAGCGTGCGATGAAATCTCATGAGGCACCTTATGTTGGCGGGATGGCTTCTCTTCATAACAATAAGCCCTATGATAAGTCCTCATTCGTCACAGCCAAGAGGTTTCCCATGCCCCATCTTCGTTTTCGGGCCATCTCCGTCGATACCCTGCAGCAGATAAGCACGCCCCTGCTGGCGGATCTGTGCGCCCTGACCGGCGGCAAACCGGAGTTTGTCACCATGGAGTGCATCGACAGTCACTGGGTACGCGGCGGGGTGATCGAAGCCGGTTTTCCGTTCGTGGAGCTGGTCTGGTTCGAACGACCGCAGGAGCTGCAAGATGCCGCCGCGGCGCTCATCACCCGCCACCTGAAGGCGGCGCTGGGGGAGCAGACCTATGTGGTGGTGCAGGTGCTGCCCATCGTCAAAAGCCACTACTACAGCGACGGTCAGCACTATTGAGGCGAGGGTAAACAGGGTTGGTGCGTCGGGTTACGCCGCTACGCGGCCAACCCGACCTGGGTTGCTGGATGCCCATATCCTCCAACGGGATCAGGCCGACTTGGCGAGGATCCTGTCGAGCCAGCGGCTTGGCAGCAGGCGGCGCAATACCGCAAACAGCCGGGTCGGAAAGGTGACAGGGTAGCGATGCTTTGGCCGCTTGCTCTGCAGCGCATGCAATAGCGGCGGTATGCAGGCTTCGCTTGGCAGCGTGAAACCGCTGGTGGCTCCCTCTTTTTCCAGCCGGGTCAGGGTCTGGCGATAGGCACCCTGATGGCGGCTCTGGGCCGGATCTATATGACGCACGAAGGCGGCGCGGGCATTGGCGCGAAAGCGGGTATCGATGGGGCCCGGCTCGATCAGGCTGATGTGCACGCCGCTGCCTTCGAGTTCCAGGCGCAGCGTGTCTGTATACCCTTCCAGCGCAAACTTGCTGGCGTTGTAGGCGCCGCGATACTTCATGGCCACCAGCCCCAGCACAGAGCTGTTCTGCACTATCCGTCCCTCTCCTGCCGCCAGCATGGCCGGCAGTATCTGGCGTATCAGGTGGTGCCAGCCAAACAGGTTGGTGTCGAACTGGGCACGCAGTGCCTCCGTGGGCAAGTCCTCCAGCGCGCCGGGTTGGCCATAGGCACCGTTGTTGAACAGGCCATAGAGACGGCCCCCCGCCAGCGCCAGCGCCTCTGCCGCCCCCCGCTCTATGCTGGCGGTGTCCGCGAGATCCAGTTGAACCGCCAGCAGACCCTGCTGTTGCAGCTGTGCCACATCGTCGGCCTTGCGGGCGGAGGCGATCACGGTGAAGCCGTGAACCCCGAGCGCCTTGGCGGCGGCGAGGCCGATGCCGCTGGAGCAGCCGGTGATGAGCACGAAGGGGTGGGGCATAAAGGTCATCCTTGTTGGCGACCAGAGCCTGGCCGAAGCGGGCATGGTAGCCCGAGCGCGACAAAAAAGAAAACCGGGCCACGTGGCCCGGTTTGCTGAGGTTCTACCACCTGCTTACAGTATGGTGAACGGCATTATGATGTGGAACTTGACGTCATGCTCGGAGGCGAAGATGTTCGGGTATTCGGTCCAACCGCCGCCCTGGCTGATGTCGTTGTTGTAATCCGTGTAGTGCAGTTTGAACAGGGTGCCTTTCAGCTTGCCATCCTGCACCGTGTACATGACGTCGAAGTTGGCTGCCCATTCGGTATCTTCACCGTTGGTGGCCTTGGTGCCGTCGCCTTTCTGGATATCCCAGCCGTAGGCGCCGGAGACACCGACGGACCAGCCAGGTGCACCCACCAGATCATCCAGGGAACGGGTCACGCCGAAGAACAGTGCTTTCTCGTTGTTCGCGTTCCAGTCGGAGCGGGAATCCCACCAGATTTCGTTCGCGCCCTGAGAGTTGCCGTAGCCACGGGTCAGACGGGGCAGGTAGTTGCCTTCGTTACCCTCGGCCTTGGTCCACAGACCTTCCAGACGGAAGCCGTACGGGCCTGTGCCCCAGGCGGCGGTCAGCGCTTGTTGCCATGCCATGCCGTCATAGGTCTCGATGTCGGCACCACCCTTCTGATAGGTGTCGGTTTCGGAACCGTAGAACTGATAGCTGGTGGAGAGGCCGTTCAGCACGTCGAATTTATGGGCCAGCTTGAAGTGGTAGCTGTCCATGTATTTTTCGGAGTTACCGTAGGAGCCGGTGATGGCGGTGCCATTTTCGAAGGTATAACGTGCGGCTACACCCTGGATGTAGTCGATGACGTTTTCATCGGCGAACGGATCCATCCATGCCTTGGCGCGGGAGAACTTCTGGGTCTCCTTGTACCAGGGGGACTTGTACTCGTCGGCGATGGCGTAGGTCAGGTAGAGGCCACCGAAGTTACCCTCGATCTGGCCACCACGGTAGGTACCCGGCTGATAGGACCAGTTCACACCGATCACGCCCGGTACGTAGAGCTGGGTCAGACCGCCCTTGGCTGTGATGGCACCGTCCAGTGCTTTCAGTTTCAGCGAGGCGTTGGCCAGGCTGAAGCCACCTTCGGGGGAGCCATCCTTGTAGTTTTCGCCCCACTTGTTGCCGGCGAAGGAGAATTCGTTCTCCTGGTTGACCGCATGGTTCTCGGTCACGGCCAGGTCATAGGCACCGAAGCCACCCACGTCGATACCGACTATGTCCCAGGCATAACCCGAGTTGAAGTTAAGGGAGGCCTGGGTGGTGGCGTGGCTCAGGTTGGACTGGTATTTGCCTTCTTTCTTGGCGGCAGTCGGGTCGCCATCGATACGTTGACGATCACGCTGGAAGTAGAAGAGGCCACCGTTGAGTTTGCCTTCTTCATAGAATTTGCTGGCGGCGGCAGCATAGGCAGGACCGGCTTCGTCGGCAGCGAATGCCATACCGGGGGCGACCAAGGCGGCAACAACGGCTGCGCTCAATGCGGCACGCTTGAAGATCACTTTTTCCATTTTGTATTGCTCCTGATTTTATGGACTTAGCTTTTTTGTCCGGCAGTCAGGCGATGGCCCGCCGCTCGGTATTGGCATTGCAATCAAAACCCCGTAGGGCAAAAAATTTCTGGTAGCTCGTCTGCGGCCGCGACGTCTTGGCACATCTGCGGTGGGCAGTTCTGTTCATCACATCATTTTATTTTTTGTGTTCCGATTCTTGGCTATCGGACAATTCCAAGAGTACGTTCGCGGTGCGAAATATCAATGAAAAGTTCCCACCAAGTTTCAAAAATATGACCGAGTGCAAATAATCATGGATCTTGTTGTGGACACTCCCAGCCCGCTCATATCGGCGCTGATAGCGTTTTCAGGTGAAATTGTTCAGCGACGCGGGCGGATCTCTCACAAGGGGCATAACTTTTTTCGTTAACCTGTATGCAACAGATAATTTTGTGGCACAAAAAAAGATATGCCCCCCGCTTTGGGGGCGGGGGCAGGGGACTCGGAAGGGGAGCCGGACGGAAGATTCAGGCCTGATGGCCGAGGATGCGAGGGATCTGGCTGGCTTGATGATGGATGTGCTCCGACACCTGCACCGAGAGCCGGCTGCCCTGGCGGGCGTGCTGGCTGATGCGCGCGATGAGATCGGCGAAGCTGGCCAGCTTGTGTTCCTGGCTCTTGGCGTTGTCCGCCCCTTGCAGCGCTATGACGGCTGTGCTGCGCGCCATCTCCCGCACCGCCTGGGTGGTCTGGCGCAACTGCTCCGCCTGCTGGCGCTGGGCGGCTGCTTCCGAGGTGATCCGCGCCAGCACGGTGCCGAGCTGATCTCCCGCCTGGGTGAGCCGCGTCAGGATCTCTGTGATCTGGCCAAGGGAGCGCTGAGTATCGGCGGAGAGGTGGCGCACCTCGTCGGCCACCACCGCAAACCCGCGCCCCTGTTCCCCCGCCCGTGCCGCCTCTATGGCCGCATTGAGTGCCAGCAGGTTGGTCTGCTGGGCTATGTGGCCTATCACGTCGACGATGGCGGTGACATCATCCACCGAGCGCTTGAGCTGGGTCAGGGCGCCACAGCTCTCGTCGATGGCAAGCCCGGTCTGGGCCGTGGCCTGCAACATGCCTCCCACCAACTGCTCGCTCTGGCTCATGGAGTGCTCGTTGTGCTGGGCGTGCTGCGCTATCTCTGCGGCCACCTGATGCACCTCGCCGGCCAGCTGGTTCAGCTCGTTCATCATCAGATCCCCCTCGTCCACCGCCTGCTCGGTGGTGCGCGTACTGTGGTGGATCTCTTCGACCTGATTGACCATGCCCTGCAGGCTCAGTGAGACCGCCGACAGCTGCCCCTCCTTTTGCTGCTGCTCCTGTTGCAGGCGCATGATGAGGCGGTTGTAGCTGGCGACTATGTCGCCGAGTTCGTTGCGCTCGCGCCCCTGGGGCAGGGTCTCGGCCTGACCCGTCTCGTCGAGTTGCAGAAAAGCACCGCGCAGCCGCAGCAGCGGCGTGACCAGCCAGCGGCGCTGCACCAGGGCAAACAGCAGCGCGACCAGCACCAGACAGAGCGCCAGGCTGCCGAGGATGAGGGCCAGCTCCTGGTGGACCGCCTGCCGCCCGGCTGCAAGCTCGGCCCCCATCTGGTTGGTGGCCTGCAACATCTGGCTGATGTCCTGCTGCACCGCCTGGCGGGCAGTCTGCTGCTGTTGCAGCGCCTTGCGGCTGTTTTCCAGCTCTTGCGGGTAGCGCGTGAGCAGGGAGAGCAGTTCGGCTTTGGGCAGATCGCCCAGCTCCTTGCGCTCCGGCTCACCCAGGGTGAACTCGTCGGCAGGCGGCGCAGCAAACAGGCCGAGCAGCGGCAGGGCGGCCAGTTGCTGCACCTGCTTTTGCATGGCAGCCAGCTCGAACGTCAGTCCCTCCAGCAGCTTGGGGCTGGCCTGTTCCATGTAGTTCTGGCGCAGGTGACCGAGCCCGGGCAGGGCCGCCAGTATGTCGGTGGCACCCTGGCGGTATCGATCCGCGCTGGCCGGATCTGCACCCGTCGCCCCCTGCTGGCCATAACGCAGCAGCGCCCTGGCCTGGGCGGTCAGCTCGTTTTCGGCGTTTTGCAGCAGCCACTGGCTGTTGCCGGAGAGCTTGCCCGCCGCCAGATAGTCGTTGTCGATGCGCGTTCCCATCTGCTCGAGCAGGGCGCGTAGCGGGGCTGTGAGCGCAGCATCCTGCTGCGCCAGCTGGGCGAGTGCCTGCTTGCGCACCCCTTCGGCCTCAGTCAGGCGCAGGGGATCGCCGCTGGCGAGGTAGTCGCGCAAGGTGCCTTGCAGTGTGCCGGTCAGTCGTTGTTGCAGCCGTTCGTGTTGATGCTGGGCTTGTTCGGCCCGGTTCAGCTGCTGCCAGCCATGAAACAGGGCGCCGGCTTGCACGGCGGCGACCAGCAGCAGTACCAGGGAGGAGAGGGAGGCGTAATGGGCTATTTTCACGTCAGGATTCCTGCTTGAGCCACGGGAATGGAAGTCGGCGTGAGCTTAAGCAGGAGAGATGGCGTTTTTATGACAGCCGCTGCAGGGCGGTGAGATCATGACAACGAAGGCGCGGCTGGCTCCTTCTGCTTGCCGGCGGCAGGCGACTTGCCCAGCATGCCGAGCAGGGCGCCCCCCATGATGAAGGCCCCGGCCAGCAGGTGACGGGGCGTCAGCTGTTCGCCATTGAGCAGCACCAGAGCCAAGGTGCTCAGCAGCGGGGTCAGATAGGCCAGCGCCCCGATGCGACGGGGATCTCCGTCTCGCAGCGCCAGATACCAGGTGACGAAGGCCGCCCCCATGGGCCCGAGCGCCAGCCCCAGGATCAGCCACCAGTCGCCGGCGGGGATCTGTTCGAGGGGCAGCGGCCCTTCCAGCCAGAGTGCCAGCAGCAGTGCCAGCAATCCGGCGGGCAGGCAGGCCGCCGCCGTCACCACTGCCGGGGCCGGCGGCAGCCGGCGGGAGAGCACAGAGTAGGCGCCCCAGATGATGGCGGCGCCGAGCGCCAGCAGGTAGCCGGGCAGATAGGCCTGCTGCAGCTGCAACTCGCCGTTGACCATCACCAGCACGGAACCCGCCAGCCCGAGCGCGCCGGCCAGCAGGTGGCGGGCATGGAGCGGATGGCCCGGCAGCAGCAGGGGGGTGAACAGTATGATGCACAGGGGCCAGAGGTAATTGATGAGGTTCGCCTCCAGCACGGGGGCGTGGCGAAAGCTCATGAACAGCAGCAGATGGTAGAACAGCAGCGCCGCCACAGTGACCAGCCAGGTGATGGGGCGAGCCCGCCACTGGCGCCAGAACGGCAGGGCGCCGGCGCCACAAAAGAAGAGCACCAGCCCCACCAGCACCAGAGGTGACACGCTGGTGATCCGGGAGGTGAGCGCCGCCAGCGAGGCCCACAGCAGTATGGTCAGCAGCGCAAAACCGGTGGACCTGTCCCACCAGGAAGAAGCAGACATCCAACACTCCTTTGCAAGATGAATAGAAAGAGGGCCAGTCTAGCAGACCGGCCCTCCCTGAGGTGCAGTGGTTTTGAGCGCGCATCGGTATAGGCCCCGCTGGCAGGGCCTATACCGGCCGCTTGCTACAGACCGAAGGTTTCCTGCAGCGCCTGCATGTCCTGGGTGCTGACCCCTTCCGGCTCGAAACCGCTGGCGAGACACATCAGGTGCAGCTTGGCCCCCTTGTTCGCCACATCGACGAAGTCAAAGGCCATCAGTGCATCCGTCCCTGTGGCCACGGCACCATGTTTTTCCCAGATGGCCACATCGTGCTGGCGCAGGGCGGCCGTGGTGCCATCCGCCATGGTCTGGCTGCCGGGCATGCAGTAGGGCACCACACCTATGCCGCGTGGCACGAAGGCCCGCACCTCGGGCAACATCTTCCAGCAGGCGTGGGTGTAAGCGGCGCTGTCACGGGCATAACGGGGATGGTGAGAGAGCGCAATCAGCTCGAGCGGATGTGTGTGTACCACGCAGCGATCGGCTGCGCCCCGGCGCTGCTTGTCCATGACGATTTCCACGTGGGAGATGAATTCGCTGGTGGGCTGGTAGTCGTGCAAGCCACGGCCTCCCCACAGGATATGGTAACCCCGGGCCTCGTCATCGATCCGCAGGACGCAGCCCGCGAGCTCCGGGCTGCGCAGCTCGCGTATGCGTTCCCCCGTGCCCTTGACGAAGAAGACATGACCGGCGCTGTCGGCCGGGAAGGTGCCTTCTCCCCCTACCATGGACAGGGGGCAGTGGGGATACTGGCTCAGGTCGGCGGGCGCCTGCCCAAAGATGTCGGTGAGATCGACGGAGATGTTGCCGCCGTTGCGCTCGGCCCACTCTCGTTGCCACAAATAGGCGGATACCTCGACGACCTTCTCGATTTCAGCCCGCACGGCTGCGTTGAATTCAATCTGCTGCATCATTTCCTCTACCTTGCGTTGAAGAGCCATTGTGAGTGGGGCCACTGTAACCAGTGGCGCGGCGTCGAGCCTCAACGGGGGCGCCAAGCCAGGAGTGGAGTTGGCCGGATTTTCAAGAAGTGCACAAAGGGGCGGAGGGCTGGATGCAGGCTGCTGAAAACAGAGAGGCCGCCCGAGGGCGGCCGCTTGTCGTGTCGGGTTCGGGGTCAGAACGCGGCTTGATAGAGGGCCAGCAGCTCTGTCTTGCTGGCCACCCGGGGGGCACAGCCGGAACAGGGATCGGCGGCGGCGGCATCGACCCAGCCGGCGAGATCCCCAGGCTGTATACCGAGTTCATGCAGGCCACCGGGAATACCCACCCGGGCGGAGAGTGCGCGAATGGCCTGGATGGCGGCAGCGGCGGCACCAGCCTTGCTCATGGCGCTGGTATCCACCCCCATGGCGGCGGCTATGTCGGCGAAGCGATCCTCCCTGACGGCCAGATTGAACTCGCAGACCACCGGCAGCAGGATGGCGTTGCACACGCCGTGCGGCAGGTTGTGGGTGGCGCCGGGCTGATGAGCGAGAGAGTGCACGTAGCCAAGCCCTGCGCTGTTGAACGCCATGCCGGCCAGGAACTGGCCGTGGGCCATCATCTCGCGAGCGGTCAGATCCTGACCGTTCGCCACCGCTTGCGGCAGATATGCGGCAATCACCCGGATGGCGGCGAGGGCCGAGTGATCGGTCAGCACATGAGCACCGATGGAGACATAGGCCTCGATGGCATGGGTCAGGGCATCCATGCCGGTGGCGGCGGTAACGGCCGGGGGCAGCCCCACCATCAGGGTGGGATCGTTGACTGCCACTGTCGGTATCAGTGCAGCGTCTATGATGACCATTTTGACCTTGCGCCGGGTGTCGGTGATCACCGCATTGCTGGTCACTTCGGCGGCCGTGCCCGAGGTGGTGCTGATGCAGGCCATGAAGGGGCCCGTGTGGACGACCTTGCCGATGCCTTCGAAGTCATGGATCTGTTTGCCCGGGTTGGCAACCAGGGCGCGCACCGCCTTGGCGGTATCCATGGCGCTGCCACCGCCAAAGCCGATGAGTGCATCGCACTGCCCGGCCTGCCAGTTTGCCAGCGCCGCGCTGGCAACCTTATCGGTCGGGTTGGGCTCTACGCCGTCATAAACCTGGGGGGTGAAGCCATGATCACGCAGTGCGCCGAGCAGACCGTCTAGCAGACCAAGCGAGATCAGGGCTCGCTCGGTCACGATCAGCGGACGACGGGCGGGCTGGTTGCACATCAATTGCACCAGATCGTGGATGGCTCCACTGCCGGACAGGCTGATCTGGGGTAGACACAATGCAAAGGCCATCAGATATCCCTCTTCGTTGGATGAAATTAAGGGGATATTAAGCTTGTTGTGGCGGACGGCCTTTAACCTTTGGCCCGTGAGGGAAATATAGTGGCCAAGAATTAAAGTTTATTTATAGCGTTTTCTGTATTGCAGTGGCGTCAGCTCAAAGGCATGGTGAAATTTGCTCGAAAAATAATTTCCATCATTGAATCCACTCTCAAAGGCAATATCGGTAACCGATTTATTGGTATGGCTGAGCAACCAGGATGCATGGCAGAGTCGCACTCGTCCGAGATAATTGTTGGGGGTCAAGCCAGTATATTCCTGTATTTTTCGGTTCAGGGTGCGCAGCGGAATGGAAAAACGTTCAGACAGTTGGCTCCAGTCGATCTCTTCCTGATAGTTTTCATCGAGATAATTAATGAGGGCCAACAGCCTTTCCTGATCTCCTTCCCCCTTGCCGCCCGCTTCCCCTCCTTGCTGACGGGTACGCCAGAGCAGCACGGCCAACTGGGAAAACAGTGCTTCGATCATCACCGGAGAACAGGCATCTCGCCGGCTGTTTTCTGCCGCTATCTGGTTCAGCAGCAGCTCGCTCTGCGGTTGCAGGGAAGGGGGCAGTCGCAGTCCGCCACTGGCCGGATGGCAGCTGGTTTGCAGCAGGGTTTGCAACCCGTCTGCGAAGTGGAATCCCTCCGGCCTGAACAGCACATTGGTCAGGCAGAGATCCTTCATCTGATCGAACATGTGGGCATCGTCTTCGCGCAGGTAGAAGACACTGCCGCGGCGGATATGCACGGCGCTGCCGTCCGTGATGTGGATGGCACAGCCAGATTTGATCAGCACGAGTTCATGAAACGAATGACAGTGCTCCGGAAAGGGTTCCTGCGGAGCGCGTGGTAATACGTTGATGACCTTGTTGTGGTCAAAAAAATCGGTCTGCTGCAGGCGAAACATGGTCGATCTCTTCATGAGGTGATGAGCAGTGAATATGCGCAGGCGCCGGCTCCGGTCAATCAAATAGCACGGGTTTCGTGAGGGTTTTCACAGTTACCTCGCATTTATTTATCAACAAGTCTCGATTGCTTCCTTTTGCGCAGTGGCGTTATTTGACCTCACTCACACAATTGTCATTCAGTTTCTATTTCTCGATTTTTATGCCAGCTGAGCATATTTATTTGGCCACAACAGAAAGGTTGCCAACCATCAGGAAACCTAGAGTGACGACATCGAAATTTATGGAGTCGGTTCGATGTCAGTCAATATTGCGGCAGTGGATTTAGGCGCCTCCAGCGGGCGGGTAATATGGGCCAGCTATGATCCGGTCAATGACAATATCACCATGCAGGAGATGCATCGCTTTACCAATGGCATGGTGCATAGCAATGGGCATGATTGCTGGGAACCGGAACGGCTCTTTTCCAATATCTTGCTCGGGCTGGAAAAAATTGATGCCGCTGGCATTGCGCTCGATGCGGTGGGTATCGACTCTTGGGGGGTCGACTTTGTACTGCTGGATGCGGCGGGCCAGATGCTCGGTGACGCTGTGGCTTATCGCGATGCCCGTACCGACGGCGTGCCGGAGCGGGTCTGGCAGCAGTTGTCCCGCGATGAGATCTATCGTCGCAGCGGTATCCAGTTCCTCAAGTTCAACAGCCTCTATCAGATCCGGGCCCTGCTCGATGAAAAACCGGCCTGGCTGGACAAGGTCACCCGTCTGCTGCTGATCCCCGATTACCTGCACTATCGGCTGACCGGCCAGTTCAGCTGCGAATTTACCAATGCCTCCACCAGTCAGCTGGTCAATGCCCGCAGCAGGGATTGGGATCCCGAACTGATCGGGTTGATCGGCGAAGGGGGCAAGTGGCTGCAGCCCATCGCCACCCCCGGCACCCGGCTGGGTCACTGGATCAGCCCCTCCGGCCGTCAGGTCAGCGTCATCCTGCCTGCCACTCACGACACCGGCTCGGCCATAGTCGCCACCCCGCTGAGTGGACGCGGCGCTGCCTATATCAGCTCGGGCACTTGGTCGCTGGTCGGGGTCGAGCGCAAGGCTCCGCTGACCGATGCTGCCGCCCTGGCTGCCAACCTCACCAATGAAGGGGGAGTGGAGGGAACCTGGCGTCTGCTCAAGAACGTCATGGGGTTGTGGCTGGTGCAGGGGCTGCAGGCGCTGTGGCCGCAGCTGGGCTTCGCAGAGTTGGTGGCGCAGGCGGAACAGGCCGAGCCCTTTGCTTACCTCATTCACCCCAACGACGAACGTTTTCTCAATCCCGCCTGCATGCGCAGCGCCATCCAGCATTTCTGTCAGGAGACGGGACAGGGCACGCCGCAGAACCCGGGCGAGCTGGTGCGCTGCGTGCTGGACAGCCTGGCGCTGTGCTACGACCAGGTGCTCAGGGAGCTGGAGAGCGTCACCGGCGAGCCCATCACCAGGTTGCATATCGTAGGTGGCGGCTCCCAGAACCGGTTGCTCAACCAGCTTTGCGCCGACATCTGCCAATGCACAGTGCTCACCGGGCCTGTGGAGGCCTCGGCGCTCGGCAACATCGGCTGGCAGCTCAAGGGGCTGGGCCTTTTACAGGATCTGGCGGACGTGCGCCGCCTGATCCGCCACAACACCCGCATCGACACCCTGCATCCGCATGAGGTCCCGCAGCTGGACCATTACCGGACGCGCTTTGCCGCGCTCTGCGCGCACACCCATTCAGACACGTTAATCGAGGAAGTTGTATGAACCCGAATATTGAAACTGCCTTTGCCCTGGCCAAACAGCAATATGCCGCCCTCGGCGTCGATGTGGAACAGGCGTTGACTACCCTGGCCACCATTCCCGTCTCCATGCACTGCTGGCAAGGGGACGATGTCGGTGGCTTCGAAGCGGATGCCGGCGCCCTGACCGGCGGCATTCAGGCGACCGGCAACTATCCGGGCAAGGCGCGCGATGCCATCGAGCTGCGTCGCGACCTGGATCTGGCGATGTCACTGATCCCGGGGGCCAAGCGGCTCAACCTGCACGCCATCTATCTGGAGGCGGAGGGCCCGGTTGCGCGGGACAAGATTGAACCCAAGCACTTCGCCAACTGGGTGAGCTGGGCCAAGGAGAGAGGCGTGGGTCTGGACTTCAACCCCAGCTGTTTCTCCCATCCGCTGAGCGCCGATGGCATGACGCTGTCACATCCGGATCCCGAAATCCGCCGCTTCTGGATCGATCACTGCAAGGCGAGCCGTCGTATCTCGGCCTCCTTTGGTCAGGCGCTGGGTACGCCGTCCGTGATGAACATCTGGATCCCGGACGGCATGAAGGATCTGCCCGCCGACCGGCTCGGGCCGCGTCAGCGGCTGATGGCGGCACTGGATGAGGTGCTGGCCGAGCGGATCGACGAGGCGCACCACATAGATGCCGTGGAGAGCAAGTTGTTCGGCATAGGCGCCGAGTCCTACACGGTCGGGTCGAACGAGTTCTACCTGGGTTATGCCAGCTCCCGTGACATAGCCCTGTGTCTGGATGCCGGCCATTTTCACCCCACCGAGGTCATCAGCGACAAGATCAGCGCGGCCTCCCTGTTTGTCCGGCACCTGCTGCTGCACGTCAGCCGCCCGGTGCGCTGGGACAGCGACCACGTGGTGCTGCTGGATGACGAAACCCAGGCCATCGCCAATGAAATCATCCGCAATGAGTTGCTGGCGCGGGTGCATATCGGCCTCGACTTCTTCGATGCCTCCATCAACCGCATCGCGGCCTGGGTTATCGGTACCCGCAACATGAAAAAGGCGCTGTTGCGTGCTCTGCTCGAGCCCATTGAGATGCTGCGTCAGGCCGAATGCAAGGGGGATTACTCGACCCGGCTGGCCCTGATGGAGGAGACCCGCAGCCTGCCGTGGCAAGCAGTCTGGGACTACGCCTGCGCCCGTGAAGGGGTTGCGGTGGGCGTCGACTGGCTCGACGCCGTCAAGGAGTACGAGGCGCAGGAGCTGCTCACTCGTCGCTGAGTTCACCCTCTGCCGACGCCCGCCATGTGTGGCGGGCGTCAGAAAAACAACAAAAACAGCGCGGTTGTCATCAAGGACGCTTCCCTCCATCGGGAAGCAAAAACACAATCAAACCTCAAGCAAGGAACATCTCATGTCTGCAATCGTATCGGGAATCGGTTGGCATCTGGTTGGCGCCGCCTCGGCGGCCTCCTTCTATGCGCCCCTCAGCAAGGTCCGGCGCTGGTCGTGGGAAACCACCTGGGCCTTCGCCGGCCTGTTTTCATGGATCCTGTTGCCCTGGCTGGTCACCTCCACGCTGATCGATGACTTCGGCGCCTTCTACAGCGTGGTGGACAGCAAGGCATTCTGGGGCATGTTTCTGTTCGGTGCCATGTGGGGGATAGGCAATGTCAACTATGGCTTGACCATGCGCTATCTGGGCATGTCTCTGGGCATAGGGATCGCCATCGGCGTGACCCTGGTGGTGGGCACCCTGATGCCACCCATATTGCGTGGGGAATTTGGTCAGCTGCTCACCACGGCCAGTGGCCAAATCACCCTGCTCGGTGTCTTTGTCGCGTTGATCGGCATAGGCATAGTCACCTGGGCTGGGCATCAGAAAGAGATTGCCCTGGGCACGACTACCCGGGAGTTCAACCTGAAGAAGGGGCTGCTGCTGGCGGTGATGTGCGGCATCTTCTCCTCGGGATTTGCCTTCGGTCTGGAAGCCGCGGCCCCCATCCGGCAGGCATCGCTGGCACTTGGCATCAACCCGCTCTACGCCGTGTTGCCGAGCTACGGCATCATCATGGGCGGTGGAGCCATCGTCAACATGGCCTACTGCTTCATCCGGCTGGCAACGCGCCCCGAACTGTCACTGCGCAATGATCTGGCCCAGCCAGCGCGGAGTTTGCTGCTCAATGGCTTGCTGGCCGCGGCCGGTGGCATCATGTGGTATCTGCAGTTCTTCTTTTATGCCTGGGGCGAAGCCAGCATTCCCGAACACCTCTCCTTCGTGAACTGGATGTTGCACATGAGCGGTTATGTGTTGTGTGGCGGTATCGTGGGGCTGTTGATGGCGGAATGGAAAGGGGTCGGCACTCGTCCGGTGCGGATCCTCTGCATCGGCATGCTGGTGATAGTCGGTGCCGCCAATCTGGTCGGCATGGGCATGGCATAAGGAGCGACAAGATGATCCGCAAGGCATTCCTGATGTCGGTGTACCCTGGCTGTGAGGTGGAATACCGTCGCCGTCACGATGAACTCTGGCCCGAGCTGGCCGCAACCCTGAAGGCGCACGGGGCCAGCAACTACAGCATCTTTCTCCACCCGGAGAGCTGTCAGCTGTTTGGTTACGTCGAGATTGAAGATGAGGGACGCTGGCGCGAGGTGGCCAGTACGGCCATCTGCCAGCAGTGGTGGGCCTATATGCAAGAGATAATGCCATCGCACCCCGACAACAGCCCGATCAGCATGGAGCTCTCCTCGCTCTTCCATCTGGCCTGATAGCGGGTGTGTCATCCGGCCCAAAAACGACCAAGGGGTTGGCATCGTCATGATGCCAACCCCTTGTTTTATATGGTGCTCCCGACTGGAGTCGAACCAGTGGCCTGTCCCTTAGGAGGGGACCGCTCTATCCTACTGAGCTACGGGAGCCTTGTGGCGGGCATTATACAAGAAGCCGCTCCCTTTTAAACCCTTGATTCTTATTCCAATACTGCCAAATCCCCGATCTGGATGTTAAACGGCGAATATTTGTTCTGAGTGCTGATGATGGCGCCGTCCTCGAATACCTGTACCACTTCGAACAGGCCGTCGGCCGGGTTGCGCATCATGCGCGACTTGCCATAGGGGTCGATGAAGTCGGCGCTGTGCTGGATGCGGAACTGATCCCCCAGCCTGACGCCGTTGCGCCGGCCCAGATTGATGTGGGGGCCGCGTTCGTTCTGGCCTATCACCCGGGCGGTGACCGGGGCGCAGTTGAGCTGGGCGACCAGATCCTGCACCGCCTCCTGCAACTGATAGTTCACCTCCTGGCCATAGCTGGACTGCCAGAACTGGCCGCTGCTGCTGCCTATCTGATCCCGCTTGCCGAAGGTCCAGTTGGCGCGGCCCTGATACTCCTTGCGGCTTAGCAGGCTGCCATTGATGCCATCGAACAGGTAGAGCTGCATGCGAAAGTTGCGAATGGGATCTTCGTACCAGCTGGTCAGCTGGTTGCCCTGCGGCTCGATGGAGAGGTCATCTATGCTGCCGAGCACCAGATACTGGCTGTCGGTGCGCAGGCTGAGGGCCTTGATCTCCTCCAGGGCGCTGCGATCCCCCTGTTGCAGGTGGAGCGGATCTATGCGCAGGTTTTCGTCCAGCCACTGGCGTACGGCCACCCCTTGCGGCGCGTTGGCCAGGGTCTCGAACATGCGACGGGACAGGTTGGCGGGCATGTCGTCGAGAGCGCCGTAGCTCGCCTGATCCGGGTAGCGCAGCCGCAGCCTGACCAGCGTCAAATCCTTGGCGTAATGCTGGGTCTGGCAGATCTGGCGTTCGGCCTGGATATCGGCCTGTACCGTGATGTACATGCGGCCGTTGCGCACCTCTTCCCGCTTGAGCCGGTACTGGCGGATGTCGCCGCCGGAGCGG
The DNA here is from genome assembly GCF_000819745.1 of Aeromonas bestiarum. Lineage (GTDB taxonomy): Bacteria > Pseudomonadota > Gammaproteobacteria > Enterobacterales > Aeromonadaceae > Aeromonas > Aeromonas bestiarum. The sequence continues at coordinate 182,920 of NZ_CDDA01000008.1, forward strand.
ATCTGGATCTGCTCGGAGCGCAGGCTGCCGTTTTCCAGACGCTGGATGCTGGAGACGGCGGCACCGCTCGCCAGCAGGGCCTGGCGCAGGGCGTCGCGGGTCGCCTGCTCGCGGGCATAGACCTCGTCGCCCCCCAGGATGGCGGCACTGCCCTGGGCTTCGATAAGCTCTGCCCGGACCGACAGGCTGGCCAGCAGCAGGGTTAACAGCAGCGGTAATTTCATGACAAACACCTTGAATATGCGGGTCGGCCTCTCACCCCTGTCGAAGTGATGGCGCCGGCCGATACAGACCACAGAACCGTGCCAGTTGCACAGCACACCGCAAATAATTAGCAAGATCCATGCCTCATTCCCGACTCAAGCTTTGGCCAGCCGAACCGATAACGAATCAGGTGCAGATACAGGAAAGGTATCCATGAACAAACTCATCACGGCGTTGGCCCTCGCGCTGGCTCTGACCAGCTGTGGTTCCGACCCCATCAACCGGGATCTGGGTGATCCTCGCCAGGCCGCTGCTGGCATGGAGCTAAACTGGCTGGTTGCGCGCATGACCGATCAGCTGATGGAGCGCAAGTCCCTCACGACCCTGACCGAGCCCATCGCCGTCTCCTCCTTCGTCGATCTCGATACCCTGCAGGACACCAACTGGATGGGGCAGCAGATCGAGGAGAGCTTTATCTACGAGCTGAACCGGCGCGGGGAAGTGGTGGTGGATTTCAAGATGACTGGCAGCATCAAGGTGACCCCGCAGGGTGACTTCGTGATGAGCCGCAACTACCGGGAGCTCTCCCCCCGGTTGCCCATCTCCCGCATCCTGACCGGCACCTTCAGCCGCAATGGCAAGGGGATCCTGGTCAATGCCCGCATCATAGATCTGCGGACCAAGATGGTGGAGACCACGGCCCAGAGCCTGATCCCGCAAAAATACCTGTTTGGCGCCAACAACTCGTTTGGCCGGGCATCCATCAATCGCGGTTACCTGATGCGCGACAGCCAGGCGCGTCCCGGCGGCCATCTGGTCAATCTGACCCCCTGACAAGGAGTGAGCGCAATGAAGATCCTGTTCGGATGCCTGCTGGTCCTGCTGCTGACCGCGTGCAGCGGTGGCAATCGGGTGGTCAACTACGGCGGCGGCAACAACAAACCCGATGACTTCCCGGTACTCAAGGCCGTGGGTTACGCGGTGATCGACATTCAGCCGGGGCCGTCCCAGTCAGAGAAGATGTTGCAGGCCATTCGCGCCTCCAAGATGGATGCCTACCGCGAACTGGCGGAGCAGCTCAATGGCCAGCAGGTGCGGGGCCAGAGCAGCTACAAGGATTTGACCCAGACCTCCAACTCGCTGGACGTGTCCGTGGCCGGCATGGTGCGTGGCGCCCGGGTGGTGGCCTCCTATCCCCGTGGCAACACCTATGCCACCGAGATGGAGCTCGATACCCGCGCCCTCTACAACATCAACCAGTTGATGGCCGGTCAGTTCTGACGGCGAGGCAGAAAAACAAAAGGCGAACATGATGTTCGCCTTTTTTGTTGGCAAAAACGGTCAGTTGCCCATCAGTACCGGCGGCACTGTGGTCGGCTTGACGTCTTCGCTCGGGTAGCAGCCCAGCACCTTGATGTAGCGGGTGATCTTGGTAAGCTCCATCAGCGCGGCCTGCATGGCCGGGGTCTGCAGGTTGGCGGACACATCCAGATAGAACATCTCCTCCCAGGGGTTGCCCTGCACCGGCCGGGATTCGAGCTTGGTCATGTTGATCTCGTTGTTGCGCAGCACCAGCAGCGCCTCCACCAGGGAGCCGGGCTTCTGGGAGGTGGACATGATGAGGGTGGTCTTGGCCGGAATTTGCGGCGCCACGTCGATGGGCTTGCGCGCCACTACGATGAAGCGGCTGTAGTTCTCCTTCTGGTTGGCGAGCTGCTCGGCCAGCACGTCCAGTCCGTACAGCTCACCGCCAGCCGCGCTGCCGATCGCCGCCGCCTCCGGGCTTGCCAGCTCTTTCACCTTCATCATGGCGCTGGAGGAGGAGTCGCAGATCTCGTGGCGCGCCCCTTCCAGCTTGCTCAGGTAGTGGGAGCACTGCTGGAACACCTGGGGGTGGGCGTAGAAGGTCTTGATGCGGCCCAGCTCGGTCGGCACTGCGGTCAGGATGCAGTGCTCTATGGGGTAGGTCAGCTCGCCGACGATGGAGAGGCTGGTGTGCTGCATCACGTCATACACCTCGTTGATGGAGCCCGAGCTGGTGTTCTCTATGGGCAGCACGCCGAAGGCGGCGCGACCCGACTCCACCGCATCCAGCACCTCGCGAAAGTTCTGGCAGTTTACCTCTATCACCTGATCCTTGTAGCGGGCCAGATACTTGCGAGCCGCCAGGCTGGAGTAGGAACCGCGCGGGCCCAGATAGGCGACGCTGGTCATGGGCTCCTGCTGCTCCGGGTTGAGCAGGCTCTGCAGATAAGCCTGCTGGGAGAGCACGGAATCTTCGATGATGGTGTGATAGATGCGGGTGATGTACTGGGCATCCAGCCCCAACACACGCCCTTTCTGGATCAGGGCGACCAGCAGATCCTGCTCGCGCTGGGTGTCGCGGATGGGACGGGGATTGGCCTGCTTGGCACGGGCGACCTCTATGCTGAGGGTCTTGCGCTTGGCCAGCAGGGCAAGCAGCTCCTGATCCAAGCGGGTGATGTCTTGTCTGATCTCGTCGAGCGTAGCCATGGTGGTTCCCTATCCAAATAATCGAGTGTGGTAGCTGCAAAAAAAAGCCTCCGCTAGGGGAGGCTCGATTCGTCTTTGCTTTCTGTTCATGCGACGACAGGGCCTTCCCTCATGTGGGCCGGATAAACGAGAAAGCAAAGAGGAATGGTGCGTGCATGGGTCTTGTCCTGAAAATATCGTCATAACCATTAAGGGATTTGGGCCTGTGATGCAAGTAAAACTTGCCCGGGGGAGGTGAACGGGGCAGGGTGTTTGCGTGTGCCGACGGGCCATTCAAGCACCAGATTGCGGCGGTTGGCTCAGAGGCAGAGGCATCAGGAGGAGGTAACAATGGCGATTATTTTTGATCTGGGACGGGTGGTGGTGAGCTGGGAGCCGGTGGCCATAGTGCGCTCGGTGCGAGGGCCTGACGACGCTGAGGCGCTGGCGGAGCGGCTGTTCAACCACCCGGACTGGTTGGAGGTGGACCGCGGCACCCTGTCGCTGCACACCATGGCCCGCCAGGCGCAGGGGCGCACCGGCCTGCCAGCGGCACAGAATCTCGCCATTTTGCAGGCGGTGCCCGCATCGCTCCTGCCGGATCCCGCTATGCTGACCCTGATAGAGACGCTGCATGGGGCGGGCCACCGCCTCTATGCGCTCTCCAACATGGGGCATGCCAGCATCGACTGGCTGGAGCAGCATGCATTCTGGCGCTTCTTCAGCGGCAAGGTGGTGTCGGCGCGGGTACGTATGATGAAGCCGGAGCCGGATATTTATCGCTATCTGCTGGTGTCGTTCGACCTGAAGGCCGACGAGTGCCTGTTCATCGATGACAGCCCCGCCAACGTGGCTGCCGCGCAGGCGCTGGGGATCGGGGGGCTGGTGTTTACCGATGTGCCCAGCTGTCGTCAGCAGCTGCTGTCGCTGGGCTATCTGCCCGGTTGAGCCGACAGTCTGGAGTGCTCAAGGAGACGTTATGGAGCATGGCCGGTTTCGCAATTGGTTGAGTCACTACCCGGATGCCGGCCTGCTGATCGCCTGCCTGGATGGCAGCGGTTACCAGCTCTGTGTCGAGGTCGACGGCGAGATGCAGTGCCTCACCGACAGCGAGGAGGGCAGGCTGACGTTCGGCTCCCTCGAGCAGGCGGAGGGCTTTTTGCGGGCCCATCAGGTGCATCAGGCGAAACTGCGGATTTATGATGCGCAACAGGATGAAAATGAGGGTAATTGGCAGGAGATGATCATTAAATTCTGATTTATCCCTCTCCTTTAAGGGTTTATTCAGGATTGTTGCGGCACAATGGCGACCAATTCATCATCCGGTGTAGTCGTTATGGATGCCAATATAGTTGTGCTGAATCGAGGATACGATCAGACCTTTCAGGCCAGGGAGCAACAGCTTGTCGAGACCCTGGCCAGCTACGGCGAACTGGTGGTCTCCTTCTCCGGCCGACTGGAATCCTGCTACAGCATGGATTTGTGCCGCGCCAGCGGGGTCCGGATCCGGGCCCTCACCCTGGACAGCCCGACTCGCAGCCGCAAGGAGGTGGCGCGGGCCAAACGCTACTGCCAGCGCTACGGCATAGAGCAGAGAGTCATCAAGACCGACGAGATGATCTTCTGCGATCACCTGCGTCACCTCAACGAGGTGATAGACCCGGTACGCTACATCTGCCATCTCACCGCGCTGGAAACCGACTGGAGCCATCTGCCCATGCTGCTGCCCGCCCCGGTCGAGGAGTTGCAGGAGTATTTGCGCCGCTTCGGCAGCCTGCCGGCCAACACCCTCTGGCTGTTTGCCAAGCAGGGCATGACCCACAGGGACTTTCGTTACGGCTTCAACAAACGGCAGCTGGGGCGCTGGGGCAAGAGCGCCCATGGCTGCCTGAGTCGTCGCTTCTCCGATCCCGAGCTGGTGGACAAGCGCCATCTGCGCATGGTGGACATGGCGGAGCAGATGCTGGCCGACATGGGGCTGGAGGAGGCGCAGGTGTTCTTTCATACCCTTTCGGATCAGGCGACCACACTGGCACGGGTGCGCGTACCGCTGCGGCTGCGTGCCCAGGCATTCGATCTGCAACCGGATATTCTCAATGCCCTCAAGAGCACAGAGTTCGATCTGGTGACGCTGGACATGGTGCAGGAGGAGGATCGGCAGGAGCTGGCTTGCTGATGGCGGCAGCAGAGGGCAAGAACGTGAGTCGGGTCATAGGCAAGTCGGAGCCGACTCTTTATACTGACGCCCTTTTCCATCGACGCCGAGCCATCACCCTATGAAACCCTTGTCCCGCCTGCTGGTTGCCCTCTGTCTGTCGCCCTTGCTGGCACAGGCTGCGCCCCTGACCCAGGTCACCCTGCCGGATGGCCGCCAGGTGCAGCTCAACGATGACTTCACCTGGGAATATCTGCTGATCAAGCCGACGGCGAGCGGTGAGGTGGTCACGGGCGCGGTGGCCGTCCCCGTGCTGACCGAGCAGGCGATGACCAATCCGGATCTGCTGGCCCAGGCGGTCAAGGACGGGATAAGCGTCAAGCTCGACAAGATTGAGGGCTCGGATCCCCTGTCGCTGCAATTTTTGGTGAGCAACACGGGCAGCCGCAGCGTGGTGCGGGTACGCGGCAGCGTCACCCTGTTCAGCGAGCAGGGTGCCCAGCTGGTCAAGCGGGAGGCCCGTTTCTGGGTGGGCGAGAACCGCCTGCCGGAGTCTTACTTGCGCAAGGGCCAGCAGCGTCCCTCCCTGGTGCTGGAGATGCCGCGGCCGGCCGGTCTGACTGGCAACCCCCTGGTGCGGGTCGAGATTGAGGAAGTGGAGTTCCGCTAAATCCTGCGCAGACACCAGTTGCCAAACAGGCTCCATCACCGAGCCTGTTTGGGTTCAATTGTTAACCTGGTAACCGCCAGCAACAGTTGCTTACATCTGACATGATTTGGCAACAGCTTGCCGCTCGGCATTCCCCCTCCTGCTCGGCACAATGGCTCCATTCCAGCTAGGTCTCAACTAGCTCAACAAGTGGAGTCATCAAAATGAAAAAAGTTGCACTTTCTGTTCTGGTTCTGGCCGGTTTCGCTTCTACTTCCGCTCTGGCACAGGATGCCTTCAGTTACGCCAAGGGCGGCCTGACCTGGGCACACACCAAGTCCGACTACATCGGCGGCAAAGACGGCAACAACCGCGATTTCGGTGGTCTGAATCTGGATCTCTCCAAGAGCTTCGGTTCCAACTTCTACGGCCGTCTGGGCAGTGAATACACCTCCCGCAACGATGGCAACGACAGCATGGGCCTCTCCAGCCTGGGTCTGGGTGTCTACACCCCGCTCAGCACCGGCCTGAACCTCTATGGTGAAGCGGGTCTGATGGGTTACACCATGGAGCGCCAGCTTCAATCCAACGTGAACAACACTGGTTGGGACAACATCACCCGCAAGAACAGCGGCAGCATGTACGGTGAAGTGGGCCTGCGTTACGACATCGGCGCCGTCGAGCTTTCCACCGGCTACCGCTACGCCAACATGACCGACGACATGCACGATTTCAAAGTGGGCGCCGCCTACAAGGTGAGCCAGAACCTGGCCCTCACCGCCGATTACACCTACCGCAAGTGGGACCTGCAACAGGGTTCCATCTCCAGCCTGGGTGTGAAGTACAGCTTCTAATCCTGTTTCCTGTAGTGTCTTCATTTTTGCCCATGACGTTTGTCATGGGCTTTTTCATTTTCTGGTGATCCTATTTTCGCCCTTGTGCCGTATCAGTCCGCAATAGTTATACAACTTTCTTTTCTTTGTATAACTGCTATAACTGAACTCAGGCTTATACAAGGAGCGTCAACATGTACAAGATTAAAGTCGGTATCAGTGCCTGCCTGCTGGGACAGGAAGTGCGGTTCGACGGGGGCCACAAGCGCTCCAGCTTCTGCGAACGGGATCTTGGCGCTCACTTCGATTACCACCCCGTCTGTCCCGAGATGGCCATCGGCCTGGGAGCGCCGCGCGCCGCCATCCGGCTGGTCAAACGCCATGGCGAAATCCGCGCCGAGGCGAGCAACGGCAGTTTCGATGTCACCGAGCAACTGATCGCCTTCAGCGAGCAGAAGGCTCGCCAGCTCGACTTCATCTCCGGCTATATCCTCTGCGCCAAGTCACCCAGTTGCGGCATGGAGCGGGTGCGCATCTATGGCGCCAACAATGAGGGGAGTGCCAAGGAGGGGATTGGCCTGTTTGCCAAGGCGTTGATGGAAGCCAACCCCCTGCTGCCGGTGGAAGAAGATGGCCGCCTGTGCGACCCCATACTGCGGGAGAACTTCGTGCTGCGGGTCTTTGCCTACCACGACTGGCAGCAGCTCTGCGCCCAGGGGCTCAGTGCCGCGGCGCTCATCCGCTTTCACTCCCGTTACAAGTATCTGGTGCTCTCCCATGCCACTACCCACTATCGGGCGCTCGGCAAGCTGCTGGGCAACCTTGGCAAGGCCAACCTGCAGCAGGTGGCCGACAGCTACATCAAGGGATTGATGGCTGCCCTGACCCTGCGTGCCAATCGCCGCAGCCACACCAATGTGCTGATGCACCTGCAGGGTTACTTCAAGCGGGTACTGACCCCTTCCCAGAAGCAGGAGCTGGCAGACACAATCGACAAGTACCGTACCGGCATTTTCCCGCTGCTGGTGCCGCTGACCCTGATCCGCCACTACCTGCGGGAATACCCCAATCCCTATCTGTCCGGGCAGGTTTATCTCAATCCTCATCCCGATACGCTCAAGCTGCGCTACGGGCTCTGATCCCTGTTTTGCGACCCCGGCCCCTTTGGCCGGGGCGCCCATACCCTGTTGAACGGAATTAGCCATGTCAGATTTACCACAAGATGATGCCACCAGACCGGATGAGGGCATTTACCCCATTCGCGATGTCTCCCGCCTCACCGGTGTCAATGCCGTCACCCTGCGCGCCTGGCAGCGCCGCTACGGGCTGGTGCAGCCGGCCCGCACCGAGAAGGGTCACCGCCTCTACAGCGAGCAGGACATCCGCCAGATAGGCGAGATCCTGAGCTGGCTGGAGCGGGGGGTGAGCATAGGCCAGGTCAAGGGATTGCTGAGCGAGCCCCAATCCCAGCTGGTGAGCGATCACTGGCAGCAGACCCTGGAGCAGCTGTGCCAGGCGGTGCTCGCCCTCAACCAGCGCAAGGTGGAGGCGCAACTGAATGACCTGCTGGCGAGTTACCCGTTCGAGCTGGTGCGCAGCCGGGTGCTGCAACCTCTGGTGGAGCAGTTGCTCGGCCTGTGGCGCGAGCGGCCCGATGGCGAGCTGCTGCAACAGGTGTGGCTGGGCTGGCTTCATACCCGCTTCGCCCGCCACCTGATCGAGCAGGAGAAGGGCGTGCCGATCACGTTGGCGAGCTGGGGCCAGGTCGGCCCCCTCGATCTGGTCTGGTCTGCCTACGAGCTGATCGGCCAGGGTTATGAGGTGCAGTTGCTGGGGGCGGTCGAGCCGCGCCACCTCGCCCTGCTGGAGGGGCGGGCGACCACTCCCTGGCTGGTTCTGCTGGGGGCCGGGCTTGGCAAGCAGGATCTGGCCACCGGCTGGCCGACGGGCACCCGCTTGTTTGGCGAGCTGGGGCGCCTCTATGACGCGGATTGGCTGGCGGCCCACGGCTGGCAGCCCACCCTTGCACAGGTTTCTTTGGACCAACCGGCAGCCCGTGGCGGCGCCGTGCGCGGGAGCAAGACCCCATGAAGCTGGTCTGGTTTCGCAATGATTTGCGCCTCGCCGACAACCCGGCCTTGCGACACGCTTGCGCCGAGACGGGGGAGGTAGCCGCCCTGTTTGTCATCTCCCCGATCCAGTGGCGACAACACAAGATGGCCCCCATCCGTCAGCGCTTGATGCTGGCGCAGGTCGATGCGCTGGGCCGTGAACTGGCGGCTCTCGGCATCCAGCTCCATCTGCTGCGGGTGGAGACCTTTGCCGAGCTGCCGGCGGCGTTGGCGACCCTGAGCCGGGAGCTCCGTGTCACTCATCTCTACGCCAACCAGGCCATCGAACTCGATGAACAGCGCCGCGACCGTGCCGTCAGCGCCGTGCTGGCGGAGCAGAAGACAAGTTGCCACTGGTTCAACGGCTGCTGCGTGCTGCCGCCGGGCCGGGTGCTGACAGGTGCTGGGGAGATGTTCAAGGTGTTCACCCCCTTCAGCCGCGCCTGGCTCAAGGCGCTGGAGGAGGATGGCTTCGTCATTCACCGAGCCCCCGCGCCCCGGGGCGAGCCGCTGTTGTGGCAGCCGCTGGCCGACAGGGCACTTGTCGATGCAGATCTCGGTGAAGTGACGCCGGATCCGCGCTGGCCGGTGGGGGAGGCCGAGGCACAGCGCCGTCTGCACGCTTTTCTGGAACAGGCGGTGCTCGACTATGGCGAGACCCGGGACTTTCCGGCGCAGGCGGGCACTTCCATCCTCTCGCCTTATCTGGCTGCCGGCATCATAAGTCCGCGCCAGTGCGTGGGGGCGCTGCAACAGCGGCTCGGTTACCGGCCCCAATCCAAGGCACAGCCCGGTTTCGTTTGGCTCAATGAGCTTGTCTGGCGCGACTTCTATCGCCACCTGCTGGTGCTGGTGCCGACCCTCTCCATGAACCTGCCGTTCAAACCCGAGACAGCCGCCTTGCCCTGGGGCTGGGATCCGGAGGCCTTGGCCGCCTGGTGCGAGGGGCGCACCGGCTATCCCATCGTCGATGCGGCCATGCGCTGCCTCAACGCCACCGGCTGGATGCACAACCGGCTGCGGATGATAGTGGCGAGCTTCCTGACCAAGGATCTGCACATCCACTGGCGGCTCGGGGAGGATTACTTCATGAGCCAGCTGATTGACGGGGATCTGGCGGCCAACAACGGCGGCTGGCAGTGGGCAGCGGGTACGGGTGCCGATGCGGCCCCCTACTTTCGGGTGTTCAATCCCACCACTCAGGGGCAACGATTTGATCCACAAGGAGACTTTATCCGTACTTGGGTAACTGAACTTGCCGATGTCCCCGCCGCCTATGTGCACCAGCCCCATGACTGGTTGCGACTCAAGGGAGGAAGGGGATATCCGGCACCCATGGTGGATCACGCCGTCGCCCGGGTGAGAGCCATCGAGATGTTTCGACACCTGGAGAAATAGAATGAATGCGCCGCTGGCCCGCTTTATTGCCCTTTACCAGCAACTGGACAAGCAGCAGTTGCACCGCTTGCCGGACGTCTACGCCGAGCAGGTGATCTTCATCGATCCGGCCCACCGTATCGAGGGGCTGACGGCGCTCACCGACTATTTTGCCGCCCTCTATGAGCGTCTCGCAGACTGCCGCTTCGAGATCATCAGCCAGCAGCAACAGGGTCGTGAGGCCTGGATAAGCTGGGTCATGACCTTCTCCCACCCAAGGCTCGGCGGGGGACGGCCCGTCACTGTGGAGGGGGCGACCCGGCTTGAGTTCGACGCCGCAGACAAGGTGTGTCTGCATCGCGACTACTTCGATCTCGGCGCCATGCTCTACGAGCAGTTGCCGCTGCTCGGATCCCTGGTGCGCACTATCAAGGGGAGGCTGGGATCATGAGCGGACGTGTGCTGATAACGGGGGCCAGCTCCGGGCTGGGCTGCCAGCTGGCGCTCGATTACCGGCAGGCGGGCTGGCAGGTGTGGGGCTGCGGTCGCGATGGCGATCGGCTGCTGGCACTGGGTCGCCACGGCATCACCCCATTGCAGTTTGATAGCCGGGATGCGGTTGCCATGGCAGAGGTGGCGGCCAGCCTGCCGCCGCTGGATCTGCTGATCCTCAATGCCGGCAGCTGCGAATACATGGATCTGGCAGAGGGGTTCGATGGCGAGCTGTTTGCCCGGGTGATCGAGACCAATCTCATCGCCACCGGCCACGCGCTGGCCGCCTTCCTGCCGCTTCTGGAACGCGGTGCCCGGCTTGCCATCGTCGGCTCCTCGGTGAGCTGGTTGCCGCTGCCACGGGCCGAAGCCTATGGCGCTTCCAAGGCGGCCCTCGACTATCTGGCCGATACCCTGCGTCTCGATCTCAAGGCCAGGGGCATAGCAGTGACCCTGATCCGCCCCGGCTTTGTGCAGACGCCGCTCACCGCGAAAAATGATTTTCCCATGCCCTGCCTGGTGACGGTGGAGCAGGCCTCTCGCGCCATCCTGACCGGACTGGCCGCCGGTCGTCACCAGATCCATTTTCCTCGCCGCTTCATCTGGTTGCTGCGCCTGCTTGGCGCACTGCCGGTGGGACTCTGGCTGCGGCTTGGCAGCACGCTTGTTTCGAAAGGACGCCCTTCATGAAGAAAAAAATCGCCATCGTCGGCTCTGGGATCTCCGGGCTTACCGCCGGTTTTCTGCTCCACAAGCGCCACGATGTTACCTTGTTCGAGGCGGCGCCCACTCTGGGGGGTCATACCGCCACCGTCGATGTCAGCTTGGCCGGTCGCAGCTATGCCATCGACACAGGTTTTATCGTATTCAACGATCGCACCTACCCCAATTTCCTCAAATTGCTGGAGCGGATCGGCGTGGCGCGCCAGGACGCCGAGATGAGCTTTTCGGTGAAGAGCCCGCAGGGGTTCGAGTACAACGGTCACAATCTGGATACCCTGTTTGCCCAGCGCAGCAATCTGCTGAGCCCGCGTTTTTACCGCTTCGTGGCCGAGATACTGCGCTTCAACCGGGAGGCCCGTGCCTGGCTGGCCGACGGCCAACGCCATGGCGAGTGTCCCGCGCTGACCCTGGGGGACTTCTTGCAGGTGGGGGACTTTAGCGACTACTTCGCCCGCCACTACATTCTGCCGATGGGGGCGGCCATCTGGTCCTCCACCCTGGCGGACATGCGAGCCTTTCCGCTGGCCTTCTTCCTGCGCTTTTTTGCCAACCATGGCCTGCTCGATGTGGCCAACCGTCCCCAGTGGTACGTGATCCCGGGTGGCTCGCGGGAATACATAGGCCCGCTCACCGCAGGCTGGCAGCCGCAGATCCGGCTCGCCTGCCCGGTGCAGGGGATCCGGCGCCTGGCCGAGGGTGTGCTGATCCAGAGCCGTTATGGCGAGGAACAGTTTGACGAGGTGATCCTCGCCTGCCACAGCGATCAGGCGCTGGCCCTGCTTGCCGATGCGAGCGAGCGGGAGCAGGCCATTCTCGGGGACATGGCTTATCAGGCCAATGACGTCTGGTTGCATACCGATGTCAGCTGTTTGCCCACTCGCCGCAAAGCCTGGGCCAGCTGGAACTATCAGCTGGACGGGGACGACGAGGCGCGGCCGCTGGTGAGCTACAACATGAACATTCTGCAGGGGGTGAACTCGCCAGTGCCCTTCTGCGTCAGTCTCAATCCCAAAGGAAAGGTGGACGAGAGCAAGGTGCTGCGCCGCTTCGTTTATCACCACCCTGTGTTCAATCAGGCATCCATTGAGGCGCAGCAGGCGCGGCTGGAGATCTGCGGTCAGCATCACACCCACTTTTGCGGTGCCTACTGGTACAACGGTTTTCATGAAGACGGGGTGCGCAGCGCACTGGACGTCGCCAGACGCTTCGGAGCCGAGCTATGAGTGCTGTCACCATGGCTCAGACTGTCAGCGCCATCTGGCAGGGCTCGGTGCGCCATCGCCGCTTTGCACCCAGGGCCCACGCTTTCTCTTACAGCCTCTTCATGCTGGGGCTGGATCTGGACGAGCTGCCGAACCTCAGCCAAGGGCGCTGGTTCTCCGTGGAGCGGGCCGGGCTGCTCTCCTTTCACCGCAATGACTATCTCAAAGGCCGCGAGGGAAGCCTCAAGCAGGCGGTGTGGGACAAGGTGGCCGAGCTTGGTGGCGCTGCCGAGCCGGACGGGCGCGTCTTGCTGCTCGGCAATGTACGCTGCCTGGGCTTCTATTTCAGTCCGGTCAATTTCTACTTCTGCTACCGGCAGGGGGAGGCGCGTTACCTGCTGGCCGAGGTGTCGAACACCCCCTGGAACGAGCGCCACTACTACCTGCTGGATCTGGCGGCGCTGGCGCCCCACGACAAGGATTTTCACGTATCCCCCTTCATGGGGCTGGCGATGCGCTACCACTGGCGCATTCGTCCGCCCGCGCAGGAGATGCTGATCCATATCGAGAGTCATCCCAGGTCTGGCGAGGCCAAGCTGTTCGACGCCACCCTGGCGCTGAGCCGTGAGCCGCTGTCGCGCAAGGGGCTGGTGGCGCTGCTCGCCCGCTGGCCCTGGATGACCCTGAAGGTGCTGCTCGGGATCTACTGGCAGGCCCTGCGTCTTTTTATCAAACGAACCCCCATCTTCACTCATCCGGAGAGCCGCTAATGGAACTTGTACAATCAACCCTCTCTGCCTCTTTCATCGACAAAGGCGCAAGGCAACTGCTGCTGAATCTGCTGGGGCGTCTCGAGCATGGTCAACTGCTGCTGCGGGATGGCAGCGAGCGCCACAGTTTCGGTGTGGCGGGCACTGACCTGCACGCCGAGGTGGTGGTGCAGGATCCGGCCTTCTATCGCCGCCTGTTGCTGGGGGGCAGCATAGCCGCCGGTGAAACCTGGGTGGAGGGGCTCTGGACCAGCCCGGATCCGGTGGCACTGGTGCGGCTGCTGGCCCGCAACCTGACGCTGCTCGACAGCCTTGAGCGGCGGCTCAGTTGGCTGAGTTTCCCCTTCAACAAGGCGCGCCACTGGCTCAACCGCAATACCCTGACAGGCTCGAGATCCAACATCGCCGCCCACTACGATCTGGGCAATACCCTCTATCAGGGTTTTCTCGATGGCCATATGCAGTACTCGAGCGCGATTTATCCGAGTGCGGAAGCAAGCCTGGAGGAGGCACAACAGGCCAAGCTGCGTACCATCTGCGAGCGGCTTGAGCTGAGGCCGGACGATCACCTGCTGGAGATAGGCACCGGCTGGGGCGGGCTGGCGATCTATGCGGCTCGCCACTACGGCTGCCGGGTGACCACGACGACCATCTCCCAAGCCCAGCACGACTATGCAAAGGAGTGGATTGCGCGGGAGGGGCTCGACGATCGCATTACCCTGCTGCTGGAGGATTACCGCAAGCTGGAGGGATCCTTCGACAAGCTGGTCTCCATCGAGATGATAGAGGCGGTGGGCCATGCCTTCCTGCCGGACTATTTCCGCCAGTTGTCGCGCCTGCTCAAACCCGGTGGTCGCCTGCTCATTCAGGCCATCACCATAGCCGATCAGCGCCACGCCCAGTATCTGCGCGGGGTCGATTTCATCCAGCGTTACATCTTCCCCGGCGGCTGCCTGCCGAGCGTCTCCCAGATGGCGGGCTTGCTGGCCCGCGAGACCGACATGCAGCTGGTGCGGCTGCACGATCACGGCCACCATTACGCCCGTACCCTGGCGCACTGGTGCGAGCGTTTTCTGGCGCTGGCCCCTGAGCTGCCGAGGCTCGGCTACAGCCAGGATTTCATCCGGCTGTGGCACTTCTACTTTGCCTATTGCGAAGGTGGCTTCTGGGAGCGGGCCATCAGCCTGGTCCAGCTGGAAGCGGCCAAGCCGGGCCCCCTTGGCTGGTCGGGGGACCTGCCAGTAAGCGGTCACTGACCATGTGGCAGTGGGCCCAGCTGCTGGGGTTCAACCTCTACTGGTTGCTGGCGGTGAAATGGCAGCAACCGGGCCCCCTGCTGCTGATGCTGTTGCTCCACTTTCTCTTCTCCCCCAGCCGCAGGCGCGATCTGCGGTTATGGCCAGTGGCCCTGGCCGGCTGTCTGCTCGATGGCTTGCTCTGGCAGCTCGGCTTGTTCCAGTTCCCTTCCGGTTTTCCCCTCTGGCTGGTGCTGCTCTGGCTCGGTTTTGCCCTGACGCTGGCCCACGGCATGTGCTGGTTGCGCCCCTTGGCCCGCTGGCAGCAGGGACTGTTTGGCATGGCGGGTGGCGTCTCCTCCTATGTGGCGGGAGCAGCCATGGGCGCAGTACACTTACCCTGGGGCATCTGGATCAGCACGGCACTGCTGGCGGTGATCTGGATGTGGTGGTTACCCGTACTCCTGTGGGTAACGGTCAAGCTGGAGGGTGAAGCGAGATGAACACCTTTTCGACCGACACCTTGTTGTTTTCCAAGTGGACCAAAGAGAGCCAGCACGAGCTGACCGAGCGCTTCTATCTGGTGGTGTCATGCCAGCGGGATGCGCAGGGGCAACTGGCCCGCGTGGTGATGCAGGATATCAACACCCTGCTGGAACAGGAGATGGATTGGCATGAACTGGAAGATCCCGCGAGCTGGCATATGGGGTGGAATTAGCCTGCTGATCGTGGCCTTGAGCAGCCCGTGTTCACTGGCCAAAGAGGCCCCTTCCCCCCCCTGGCAGCCGCTGCGAGCCGTGGGGCAGGGGGAGATGAGCTGGCTCTGGTTCAAGCTCTATGACGCTACCTTCTACAGCGCAAGTGGCCGTTATGAGCCGGGCCATTATCCACAGGCGCTGATCCTCACCTACGCCAGAGAGATCAAACGCAGTGATTTGCTCACCGCCACCGCCGAGGAGTGGCAGCGACTCGGGCTTGGCAGCGATGCCGATCGCCGGCGCTGGCTCGATCAGCTGGCGGCGCTCTGGCCCGATGTGGGGGCGGGAGACAGACTTGCCTTCTATGTGGATGAGGCCGGATTTGGCCATTTCTGGTGGCACGAACGGCCGCTCGGCAGCCTCGCCGATCCCCAATTCTCCGCGGCCTTTCTGGCCATCTGGCTCGCCGACAACAGTCGCGATCCCGGGCTCACCCGCCGCCTGCGAGGTCAACTCTGATGCTGGAATACTCAATGTTTTTCTATCGTTATTGTCGCTTTCTGCTGCTGTTGCCACTCGTGGTGCTGACGGGGTGTGGCAGCAATCTGGACGACTACCGTGGTCAGGGGCCGAGCTGGGATCTCGCCCGCTTCTTCAACGGCAAGCTGGTGGCTCATGGCCTGGTGACCGACCGCAGAGGCGAAGTGACCAGTCGCTTCCGGGTCGAGATGCAGGGGCATTGGCAGGGTGGAAAGGGCGAGTTGTTCGAGCAGTTCTATTTCGATGACGGCCGCCGGCAGACTCGCACCTGGTTCTTGAGCAAGGGGGTGGATGGTCACTGGCGCGGTACCGCATCCGATGTAGTGGGGGAGGCGATAGGCAAGACGGAAGGCTTTGCCCTCAACTGGCGCTATCAGCTCGATCTGGCCCTGCCGGACGGGGAGGTGGTGCGGGTGAGCTTCGATGACTGGATGTACCTGCTGGATGAAGATCGCCTGATCAATCGGGCCGAGATCAGCAAGTTCGGCATTCATCTGGGCGAGGTGATCCTCTATATCGAGCGGCGCCCGGGGTGAGTCATGCCAGATCATCTGATGGGTGCACTTGGCGATAGCCGCTCGCTATCAATCAGTTAGGCAGCAACTATTACCTTTTGAGTCTGAAGGGAGCTAATCTGGCTCAGTCGTCAAATCTGGAGGTGAAACATGAAAAGTCCGATTGGTCTTGATACCGTTCAATCACAAGCCCTGGCCGCCGAGCTGAACAAGTTGCTGGCCAGCTACCAGATCCTCTACATGAACGTCCGTGGCTTCCACTGGAATATCCGCGGCAACCAGTTCTTCGAACTGCACCTGAAATTTGAAGAGATCTATAACGATCTGCTGCTGAAGGTCGACGCCCTGGCCGAGCGCATCCTCACCCTGGATGGCGTACCCATGCACAGCTTCAGCGACTACCTGAAAGTCTCTGCCATCCCGGAGCAGAAGGGACTGCATGACGGCCGTGCCTGTGTCGAATCCCTGCTTGAGAGCTTCCGCGAGCTGCTGGTCGCCCAGCGCCGGATCCTGGGACAAGCCGCCGAGGCCGGTGACGAGGGCACCGCATCCATCCTCTCCGACTATGTGCAGCAGCAGGAAAAACTGGTCTGGATGCTGCGCGCCTATCTGGCCTGATCCTTTGTTGAAGCGAGTTTTGTTGTAAACCTTTGTTGTAAACCCGAGTTGTCTCTCCTTTTATCCACCCGCTTGCCGCCCTGTTTGGGCGGCTTTTTTGTTTTTGATCTGCATCAATGAAAACTTAATTGGCAAATTGAATGCCTATTAAGTTTTTGGCGAGGGGCATAGAATCGCCACAAAACAAGTAACTGAAATGTCCAATTAGGAGAGGCATGATGTTTTGTGTGCAATGTGAACAGACAATTCGTACCCCGGCAGGCAATGGCTGTGCTTATGCACAAGGCATGTGCGGCAAGACGGCCGAAACCTCGGATCTGCAGGATGTGCTGATCTATGCGCTGCAGGGCCTCAGTGCCTGGGCGCTGGCCGCTCGCGAGCACGGCGTCATCGACAACGAGATCGATGCCTTCGTGCCCAAGGCTTTCTTCGCCACCCTCACCAACGTCAACTTCGATTCCGCCCGCATCGTTGGCTATGTCAATCAGGCGCTGGCTCATCGTCAGCAGCTGGCCGACCGTCTGGCTGCACTGGCGGTGCAAGTCACCGGCTTGCCCGAGGCCGCCGGCTTCGAGCCGGGTGACGAGTTGCTCGCCCAGCTGGCCCATGCACCGCAAACCGCGGTCAATCGCGGCAAGAGCGAGGTGCACGAAGACATCATGGGGCTGCGTCTGCTCTGCCTCTACGGCCTCAAGGGCGCCGCCGCCTACATGGAGCACGCCCGGGTGCTGGGTCAGCAGGATAGCGCCGTAGCCGCCGAGTTCCATCGCATCATGAGCTGGCTCAGCACGGACCCGAGCGAGCTGGATCCCCTGTTCAAATGTGCCATGGAGATCGGCCTGCTCAACTTCAAAATCATGGAGATGCTGGATCTCGGTGAAACCACCGCCTTCGGCCACCCGGAACCGACCCAGGTACGCGTCACCCCGGTGCCGGGCAAGTGCATCCTGGTCTCTGGCCACGACATGATGGATCTCAAGCTGATCCTGGAGCAGACCGCTGGTACTGGCATCAACGTCTACACCCACGGCGAGATGCTGCCGGCGCTGGCCTATCCCTTCTTCAAGCAGTACCCCCACCTGGTGGGCAACTACGGCTCTGCCTGGCAGAACCAGCAGAAGGAGTTTGCGAACTTCCCCGGCGCCGTTGTGATGACCTCCAACTGCATCATAGATCCCAACGTGGGCGACTATAGCGACCGCATCTTCACCCGTTCTATCGTCGGCTGGCCGGGCGTGACTCACCTGGAAGGGGATGACTTCTCCGCCGTGGTGGCGAAGGCGTTGGCGCTGGACGGTTTCAAGCACACAGAACTCGAACACTTCATCACCATCGGCTTTGCCCGCAATGCCCTGATGCAGGCGGCACCAGCGGTGATCGACAAGGTGAAAGCCGGCGAGATCAGCCACTTCTTCCTGGTGGGCGGTTGTGACGGCGACAAGGCCGAGCGCGCCTACTTCACCGAGTTTGCCAAGGCCGCCCCGCAAGACAGCCTGCTGCTCACCCTGGGCTGCGGCAAGTACAAGTTCAACAAGCTCGACTTTGGCGACATAGGCGGTATTCCCCGTCTGCTGGACGTGGGTCAGTGCAACGATGCCTACTCCGCCATCCAGCTGGCACTGGCGCTCTCCGAGGCGTTCGAGTGCGGCGTCAACGACCTGCCGTTGACCCTGGTGCTCTCCTGGTTCGAACAGAAGGCCATCGTCATCCTGCTCACCTTGCTGGCGCTCGGTGTGAAAGACATTCGCACCGGTCCGACCGCACCGGCCTTCCTGACCCCGGCCCTGCTCAAGGTGCTGGAGGAGCAGTTCGGGCTGAAAGGGACCACCACGGCCGAAGCGGATCTCGCCGAGATCCTGGCGGCCTGAATCCGGTGATAGCGCAGGCCGTGTAGGCCTGATCATCTCAGCGTGTTGTAAGCCTTTGGCGAGCCTGATGGCTCGCCTTTTTTTCAAAGCGTCGTGTTTCAAAAACATGTTTTCAAAATGAGGAGCCTTGTGATGACCTCCACCTCTCTCACCCTGCGTTGCATTGGTCGTCGCGCCGACACCCATGATGTGGTGAGCTGGCAGTTCGCGCCGCTTGCAGGCAGTCTGCCCCCCGTGCTGGCCGGCCAGTGCGTGACCCTGCACACAGAGATCGATGGCCAGCCCATGTGCCGTGCCTATACCCTCTCCTCCAGCCCGCAGGACGCGTGCTGGCAAGTCACCATCAAGGATGTGGGGCGGGTCTCCCACCATCTGCACCAGAGCCTGCAGGTGGGGGACGAGATCCGGGTCGACGGCCCCTTCGGCGACTTCAACCTGACGGCGCTGCCCTGCGAGCGACCGCTGCTGCTCAGCGCCGGTTCCGGCATCACTCCCATGTGGGCCATGCTGCGCGACGAGCTGGCCAAGCGGCCCGAGGCGGACATCCGCTTCATTCACAGCGCCCGTTCGCCCCAGGATCTGATCTTCGCGGACGAACTGGCTGCGCTGGCCGAGGCCCATGCCGGCGTGCGCCATGCTTTAGTGCTGGAGAAAGTGCTGGAGCAGGCTTCGGCCGCTCACCCCTGGGTTGGCCGACTCAGCCCGGACATGCTGAGGGAATTGGCACCGGACCTGCTCGCTCGCCACGTCTATCTGTGCGGCCCTGCGCCTTACATGACCGCCGTCTGCGCCATGCTGGCGGAGCTGGGGTTGCCAGCGGAGCAGTTGCATCAGGAGTCGTTCGGCCTGCCCGCTGTTACATCGGGCGCGGCGCCGGTTGCGGTCGCCAGCGACCATTTCTGGCTGACCCTCAAGAAGAGCGGCAAGAAGGTGAAGATATTGCCGGGCCAGACCCTGCTGGCCGCCCTGGAAGGGGCTGGCGAGACCATGATGGCTGCCTGCCGCGCCGGAGTGTGTGGCGCCTGTCGCTGTACCACGACTGGCGAGATCGAACGGCAGAGTGTGATGACGCTGAGTGCGCAGGATCTGGAGGGCGGCGTCGCACTGGCCTGCTCCTGTACCGCTAGGGGGGATGTCAGCCTCGACTATTGAGGGTGCCATGAACATCTCGGCCTTTTCCCGCTGTGACTGGGCGGGTACACTCAGCCCAGTTTCACCAGAACACGGGATAATAAATGACAATATTGGTCACGGGCGGCGCCGGTTACATAGGTTCCCATACCCTGGTTGAGCTGCTCAATGCCGGGCAGCAGGTCGTGGTGCTGGACAACCTGTCCAACTCTTCCCCCGAGTCCCTCAAGCGGGTCGAGCGGATCACCGGCAAGCCGGTCATCTTCGTGGAAGGGGACGTGCTGGACAGAGCCTGTCTGCAGCAGCTGTTTGCCGCCCACAAGATTGAATCCGTGATCCACTTTGCCGGCCTCAAGGCAGTGGGGGAGTCGAGCCAGATCCCGCTCACCTATTACCAGAACAACATCACGGGTACCCTGGTGCTGTGCGAGGAGATGGCAAAGGCGGGTGTGTTCCGGCTGGTGTTCAGCTCCTCCGCCACAGTGTATGGCGATCCGGCCTCTGTGCCGTTGCGGGAAGATTTCCCCACCAGCGCGACCAACCCCTATGGTCGCTCCAAGCTGATGGTGGAAGAGATACTGCGTGACTTGTCCAAATCCGATCCGCGCTGGGCCATAGTGCTGCTGCGCTACTTCAACCCGGTTGGCGCCCACGAGAGCGGCCTCATAGGTGAAGATCCCAACGGCATCCCCAACAACCTGCTGCCCTATATCAGCCAGGTGGGGGTCGGCAAGCTCAAGGAGCTGGGAGTGTTTGGCAACGACTATCCGACCCCGGATGGCACAGGCGTGCGTGACTACATCCACGTGGTGGATCTCGCCCTCGGTCATCTCAAGGCGCTGGCCCGCATCGCTGCCGATACCGGTGTCTTCACCTACAACCTGGGTACCGGTCAGGGCTATTCCGTGCTGCAGATGATCAGGGCGTTCGAGGCGGCCAGCGGCCGCACCATAGCGTACCAGATCAAACCGCGCCGTCCCGGTG
Organism: Aeromonas bestiarum; assembly: GCF_000819745.1. Taxonomy (GTDB): domain Bacteria; phylum Pseudomonadota; class Gammaproteobacteria; order Enterobacterales; family Aeromonadaceae; genus Aeromonas; species Aeromonas bestiarum. The sequence goes on from NZ_CDDA01000008.1 coordinate 203,518, forward strand.
ACATAGCCGAATGCTGGGCCGAGCCGCACAAGGCCCGTGACGAGCTGGGCTGGCAGGCGGAGCGCGGGCTCGAGCGGATGATGGTGGACACCTGGCGCTGGCAAAGCCAGAACCCGAACGGCTATGGTCCTACTGCGAAGCCGTGATCAAGGATCATGCGCTGCTCGGGAGCCTCATTTATTCATATAAATTCCGGTCCCTGCGCAGCTCTTCGCCTTGCTGACAGCTCCTCGCGACGACCCATCAGGCCTGAGGGACTGAAGCCTGAATGGCAAAACGCCCCGGCATCGCAATGCCGGGGCGTTTTTTATGGGCGAAGGGCTGGGTTACTGAATGCTCTTGCCCGCGCGCACATCCTTGATGAAGCCTTTCAGGCTCGCCAGATCGCGAGGGGCGCCACGCAGTATCTGGTCACCTATGATGAAGGCCGGTGTGCCTGAGATGCTCATGGCTTCGGCCAGCGCCCGGTTGGTGCCGAGGTTCTGATCTATGCTGCCGTCCTTGATCTTGGCCTCGACCTTGCTCCAGTTCACCCCGGCCGCTTCCGCCAGCTGCTTCACCTGGGCTTCATCGGACAGCGGGCCCTGATGGGCGTACAGCTTCTCGTGGAAGGCCTGGTATTTGTCAGGCTGACCCAGTTGTACCGCCAGCGCAGCACGGGCGGCGAAGTAGGAGGTCTCGCTCAGGATGGGGAACTGCTTGTAGATGTAGCGGATGTCCTTGTCTTCACCCAGCAGCTGCTTGATCAGCGGATGGGCGCGCTTGCAGTAACCGCAGTTGTAATCGAAGAACTCGACCACGGTCAGGCTGCCCTTGGGGTTGCCGCTCTCGGGATCCTGATTGGCATAGAGCTGCTTGGCATGTGCCTGGATCAGGCTCTTGTCGTTGGCCGCCTGCTGGCTCTCCTGCTTGGCGCGCAGGGCATTGGACATCTCGACCAGGATCTCCGGATTCTTGACCAGATAGTCGCGCACGATTTGCTCGACATCGCTCTTGGTCAGCTCGCTTGCCTGAACCGGCGCCGCAAGCAGGGTGGCGCCAGTCAGGGCGCAAAGCAGGGCATGTTTGATTCTCATAAGTCCATCTTGCTGGAAATTTCGTGATGGCCACTATAGTGGGTGAGTCTATTTTCAAGTCAAGTTATCTGGTTGAAAAAGCGCTGCTTATGCCCCGTTTGTCGACTTTATGCGTCATTTAGCCCAATAAATCGGCAAACGCACCGCGAGGGGATTTACAAGCCGGATCGCCATGGGTAATATTCGCCGCACTGTCGCGGAGGGGTGGCAGAGCGGCTGAATGCACCGGTCTTGAAAACCGGCGATGGGCGACCATCCGTGGGTTCAAATCCCACCTCCTCCGCCATTTATTAAGCCAAAAAGGCCATCCGAAAGGATGGCCTTTTTGCTATGTGCTCAGTGCCCTTTCAACGGTGCTTTCATACAGTCATATCTGAATTTGCAGGATAAACTGTGGGCAATCTCCGATTTTGTGACAGGCCCAAGTGTGCCATCCGTTGACGCTTGTTAACATGTGGTACGTTTCCATGTTTGGCCACCCTACCTTGTGCACTATCCTCATACCCTAGAAATGAACACCCTGCATGCGCTGGATCTCATCGCCCAGTTTGAGACGGCCGCTGATGAGCGCACCATAGTGACCCTGTTGCGTGAACTGACCGCGCACATGGGATTCGATCATTTCAGGCTCGGCCTGATCTTCCCCAGTACCATTCAACGCCCCGACGTCATCATCTTCAACGGTTGCCCGCAAGCCTGGGTGGATACCTACACGGCCAGCGGTTTCTTTGCCATCGATCCCATCGTCAAACGCGGCATGACCCAGAGCACCCCCATTCTGTGGGCCGATGTGGCATGCGATGAAGAGGGTGGTGATGAGCAAGGCCGGGAGGTGATGCAACTGGCCAGCGAGTTTGGCATTCGCGATGGCGTGACGTTTCCCTGGCACGGAGCCAACGGCCACGTGGGCCTGCTCTCCTTCATCACCAGCGAACCTCGCACCAGGGCGCAGTGGCTCTCTGCGGTGCCCTTTCTCAGTTGGCTCTCCATGCATATTTTCGAGGCGGTGGCCCGGGTCTGTCTGGCCGGTCTGTCACCCCACGATGCGCTGAGTCTGCGGGAGCTGGAGGTGTGCCGCTGGGCTGCGGAGGGCAAGCAGGTGAGCGATATTGCCCAGATATTGGGGATCACCCCTCGTACCGTGACATTTCACCTGAACAATGTGGTGAGCAAGCTGGGGGCCAGCAGCAAGAGCCAGGCCATCTCATGGGCTCTGAAGCAGGGAATGGTCAGGTTAAACGTGGAGATGGCGTTGGTTGCCAATGTGGATGAGAAACAGTGATTTCATTGGCATTGAGCAAGTAGTTGCGCGATCTGCAAAACATTCAACTGAGTGGGCAACTATTTATGGTGTAAAGGCCGGTAACGCACAACTTATTGCGCTGCATGAGTGAGGTTTGCTTGGGTGTTTTACTTAAGATGCTGAAAAGTAAGGGATAAAAAGAGTGGCATGGTCGCTGCTAATGGTTTGGTCGAGTGCTATCTCATTTAACCAACCCATCAGGAGCATACACATGCCAACTCCATGTTATATCAGCATCGAAGGTAAAACCCAGGGCAATATCACTGCCGGTGCCTTCACCTCCGATTCCGTCGGCAACATCTTCGTGCAGGGCCATGAAGACGAGATGCTGGTACAAGAGTTCCAACACGTCGTTACCGTGCCGACTGACCCCCAATCCGGTCAGCCTGCCGGTCAGCGCGTCCACAAGCCGTTCAAGTTCACCGTCGCTCTGAACAAGGCCGTACCGCTGATGTACAACTCCCTGGCCTCCGGCGAAATGCTGCCGAAAGTGACCCTGAAATGGTACCGCACCTCGGTCGAAGGCAAGCAGGAGCACTTCTTCTCCACAGTGCTGACTGACTCCACCATAGTCGACATCGACTGCCAGATGCCCCACTGCCAGGATCCGGCGAAGTCTGACTTCACCCAGCTGATCCAGGTCTCTCTGGCCTATCGCAAGATTGACTGGGAGCACACAGTGGCTGGCACCTCCGGCTCTGACGACTGGCGTGCACCTATCGAGGCCTAAGCCCCGAGTCCTTATTGACGTTATTCCTTGTAATGCACCCCAGGGTTCTGGCGTTCACAGTGTCAGTGGTCGCCAGGCCCGTGCAAGCTTTCTCCGGCCTGTTCATCTGGACGTGGTCGGAGCTTTTGTGTTTTGCCATATGGCTGAAGGCATCGACCTTATTGCAAAGCACAACAGAGGTCAGTCGTGATGTGTCCCACTATTGCATTGCCCGGTGACATCGGCACCGGGCGCCATGGGCTTCACCCATCCCCCGTGATCGCCGCCAACCCCGATGTTTTCCTCGATGGAAAACCGGTGGCCCGGCAGGGTGATCCGCTGGCCCCTCACGTCAAACCCAACAATCCTCCCCATCCACGCAGCATCTCGGGAGGCGTCGGCTCCGTGCTGTGCACTTTGCGGCGCAGTGGCAAGCCCATCGCCGTGACCGGCACCGCCATAGGTTGCGGTGGCGTTGTGATTGGCTCTGGCAGCGGACAGGCAGGATAAGGAACAGCGTTATGGCAGACAGCACAGGATTACAATTTACCGTCAAGGTGGGGGCGCTGCCCGAGAGCACCTTCGTGGTGGCCGAGTTTGCGCTGGAAGAGGCGCTGAACGGACCGTTCCAGCTGCGATTGGAATTGGCGAGCCCAGAGCCTGACGTCGACTTCGGCGCCGTGCTGGACCAGCCGTGCGAACTGCTGGTGTGGTACAACGGCGAGTTGCAGCGGCGGGTGTGCGGGGTCGTGAGTGATTTTGCGCAAGGGGACAGCGGCTTTCGCCGTACCCGCTACCAGTTGCGGGTGCAGCCGGCGCTGTGGCGGCTCTCCCTTCGTCACAACTCCCGCATCTTCCAGGCGCAAAAGCCCGATGAAATCCTCAGCATCCTGCTGCAAGAGCACGGCATCACAGACTACGCCTTTGCGCTCAAAAACGAGCACGCCCAGCGGGAATACTGCGTGCAGTACCGGGAAACCGACCTTGATTTCGTCAACCGGCTCGCCGCCGAAGAGGGGCTCTTCTACTTCCACGAATTCGACGCAGGCAAACACCGCGTCGTGTTTGCCGACGACGCGGCCGCCCTGACCGCCGGCCCCGCGCTCTTCTTCAATCTCGGCAACCGTTCGCTGGAGCAGGGCCCTTACGTGCGCCAGTTCCACTACCGCGAGGCGGTGCGCCCCAGCGATGTTGAGCTCAAAGACTACAGCTTCAAGACCCCGGCCTACGGTCTCTCCCACAAGAAGGCGGGAGCTGAGCTGGAACACCAGCGGGGCACCTACCAGCACTTCGATTTCCCGGGCCGCTACAAGCAGGACGGCAGCGGCAAGGCGTTTGCCCAGCACAGGCTCGATGCGCTGCGCAATGACGCCGTGGCCGGCAGCGGCAAGTCCAACAGCGCGGCCCTCTTGCCAGGGCAATTCTTCTCGCTAACCGAACACCCGAACGGCAGTCTGAATACCGACTGGCAAATCGTGCGCATCAGCCACACCGGTTTGCAGCCGCAGGCGCTGGAGGAAGAAGGCGGCAGCGGCCCGACCGTCTACCACAACGAATTTGGCGTAGTCAAAGCCAGCACCAGCTGGCGGGCGCGCATCGGCAGCCCACAGGCCCCTCACAAGCCCATGGTGGACGGCCCGCAAATCGCCATGGTGGTCGGCCCCGAGGGGGAGGAGATTTACTGCGACGAGCACGGCCGGGTGAAGCTGCAGTTCCCGTGGGACAGATACGGCAGCTCCAACGACCAGAGCTCCTGCTGGGTACGGGTCAGTCAGGGCTGGGCCGGCGGCCAATATGGCATGATGGCCATCCCGCGCATCGGCCATGAAGTTATCGTCTCTTTTCTGGAAGGGGACCCGGACCAACCGATTGTCACCGGTCGCACCTTCCACGCCACCAACCGCCCACCCTACGAGTTGCCGGCCAACAAGACCCGCACCGTGCTGCGCACCGAAACCCACCAGGGCGAAGGCTTCAACGAACTGCGCTTCGAAGACCAGGCGGGCAAGGAAGAGATTTACATCCACGGTCAGAAAGATCTGAACGTGCTTATCGAGAACGATGCGGTCTGGCATATCAAGCACGACCAGCACAGCGACATCGACAACGAGCGGGTGACTCGCATCAAAGCCAACGACCACCTGACGGTGGAAGGTGAAAAGCGCGACCAGGTGAAGGCGGACTATTCGCTGACGGTGGATGCCAGCCTGCACCAGAAGCTGGGGCAGTCCCTGCTGGTGGAAGCAGGAAGCGAGGTACATCACAAGGCGGGCATGAAAATCGTGATGGAGGCGGGCGCCGAGCTGACCCTGAAAGTGGGTGGCAGCTTTGTGAAGATTGATGCTGGTGGCGTGACCCTCAGTGGTGGCTCCATCAAGATGAACTCGGGTGGTAGTCCGGGCTCTGGCTCCGGCTGGGCAGGCAAGTCGCCCATCCTGCCGGGCAATGTTGAGGTGCCAGCACCACCTCCGGCAACCTTGCCTGCTCCGGCCATTCACAAGAGCATGGAGTCCATGGCGCCGCTGGCCAAGCCTTGTCCGCTCGCGCCACCACCACCCGCCCCACCCCAGTTTGCCGGGGGACCACCAGTGCCACCACCCGCCCCACCCCAGCTTGCCGGAGGGCCATCGATGCCACCGCCGCCACCACCCGTTGTGGCCAAAGGGGAGGGCAAAAAGCCGGCAAAGAAGTGGGCGACGGTAGAGATATCCAAAGCGGATGAAGCGCTCAGATACTATTCGGCGCAGGGATATACGCTGCTCAATAACTATTTGCGGGATCGCCCCTACAAGCAGCGAGAGGCCATCGATACCCTGCTTAGCCGCAGTTATTTGAATGATGAACCGACATCCGCGAGTGAGTTCGACCAGGCAATGAAGGCCTATGTTGCCGATGTGGAGGCTGGTCTGGCGAAATTGCCGGCCTCACCCGATTTGGACTTCGTGTACCGGGGGTTGGCGCTGGACAAGCCGGAGCTTGCAGCCCTGAAAGATCAGTTTACCGGGGTGGGCAATATCGTTGTTGAGCCAGGATTCATGAGTACCTCACCGGACAAGGCCTGGGTCAACGATACCTTGTTGAGGATCCGCCTGCCTGCCGGTCATGGTGGCCGTCTGCTGGGAGACGCTGCGCACTTCAAGGGGGAAGCGGAAATGCTGTTTCCGACCCAGACCAGACTCAGGGTCGATCGGGTGGTTTCCTCCATGAGCGGCGATTTTGACTCCTTGCTCAATACGATTCCAACCTCTGACAATGCATCGGACAACCGCAGCAGGATCAAGCGACTGATTGAGGTTTCCGTATTATGACGTTATCTGATTGGCTCGCTGGCAAGCAAGCGGGTGAAATATATGCTGTCATCGATGGAGCCCTGGCGGCGTCAGCCGTGGCAGATTTCTATACATATGACGGAGAGAATGCCAATCCACTTTTTGCCGGTACCGCTTTCGATGAACAGTCTGCGTTGGGGCCCTGGTTGCTGCCTGCCCCTTCCACTGAGTTCATGATTGCCAATCCCGCCCTGAGCTGCTTCTACCTGATCAGCGACCAATCAGTGGAGCAGATCCGCCGCCATTGGCAGAGCCTGATAGAAGCGATACGCGAGGGAGAAGCTGTCTGGTTTCGTTTCTCTGACCCACGCATTTTCCTGCCGATGCTCAGCGCCATGACCCCTGATGAACGCGATAGTGTGCTGGGGCCCTGTTCCGGGCTCTGGATCCATGGCAAGGCCTTCTCTCGCACGCCTCATGCCCGGTTCCAACCCGCATTGCAAAGCCCCTGGTTTCATATCCGGCCTCATCACCTGGCTGGACTCTACGACGAGAACCGTCATGCCTACATCTTGCGGCGGCGGTTATGGCAGACCATGACGGCTATGATGGAGCGCCATCCCGACCCGGCCGGGACCATTTTACCCACCCTCAAACAGGCCAATCAGGATGGGCTGCAAGAGGATGTGCGGGATGGTGTGGTGGCTGGCACCTTGGCCTTGCAGGCCAATTTGCCTCTTGAAGAGATACGGGTGCCTTTGATGCTGACCGACGATGAGCTGGTGCAGGTAGCAAACTGGCTGAACAAACATCACGAATTGACAGGAGTATCCTGATGGCGGCAGATCCCCACTGTATCCCTTGCGAACGTTATGATAACTGGATAGAGATAGACGTTCGTGATGAGCACAACTGTTCGTTCAAGGGGCTCAAGGCGACTTTGACTGACGAAACAGGCAAGTCAGAGACGGTCACCCTGAAGGATGGACCCACCCTGGTACGAGGTTTTGCAGTTGGCCCGGTGACAGTAAAAATCGAGACGCCAGCCTGGCTCAAGGCGGCGCAATCCCGTGAGGCCCTCAAGGAGGGTGAGGTCACACAGGTACTCGCCTATACAGACAAGCTCTTCGGGCACTGCGACGTCAAACGAGAGCACATCAAGGTGACCTCAGGCGACCTTTGCCTCACTGAACCAGAGCAGCCACTACCGGGAGGACATCAGGCAGAACAGGCTCAGCCTCCCCGCTTTTTCACCAAGCACTCCTATGTAATTGAAGTGAAGGGCTATCAGCTTACCACCCTGCGCATCGGGGTGTTTTTTGACGGCACGGGTAACAACACCCACAACGCCCAGGCGGGGTTGCAAAAAGTAGAGCAGTGGCTTCTGGAAACCTGCTCAGATCCGGCGCAGCGGGAGAAAGAGCTACAGGGCTGCCAGATGGGGCAAAGCCCGGTTGAAGGTAGCTCCGCCAATGATGTGACCAATGTGGGCAAGTTGTTTGAGCAATATGACATCGCAGCAGGCCCGTTGGTGGCTCACAGCTATATCAGTGGTATTGGGACTCGCGACCCAATCGCAGGAGAAAATGGCCCTGAATATCGTTCGGATGACACCCTGACCCAGGGATTTGATCTCGATTTTGGTGGGGAGAACACCTCCATCATTGGCAAAGTGACGCTAGCTTGTACAGATACAATTCTGATGGGTATTCACGATGATCTTCGTGACGTTTTACCAAGTGTCGACTGCATCCATCGCATCGTATTCGATGTGTTTGGCTTTAGTCGGGGCGCAGCTGCCGCCCGCCATTTCGTCAATGTTATCGACCAAAAAGCCGATCACCCCTTGGTGCAAGCTATGGCGAATAGCCCGGATATTCACCTCAAGGCAGGTTTTGATTGGGCTAGCCGCGACGATGTACGCTTTACCTTTGTGGGCCTGTTCGATACCGTAGTTTCCTCTTATAACCGCAGTGTCAATGTTCAACTCAAAGCGGATTGCGCAGAGCGGGTGGTACATCTCACCGCGCTGGATGAGGTGCGTAAATACTTCCCGCTATCACGTATTACAGAAGATGCCGCAGGCACCAGTACTCCTGCTCACTTTACTGAGCTGGCGCTACCGGGAGCTCACTCTGACATAGGCGGCGGTTACTATAGCCGCTGGAGCTTGAGCAATCCCAATAGCGATCCTGCCCTGATCGAGCGCATCGAGCTGGAACGTTTTATGAGTGTGGAAGCTGTTACAACACCAGATGCCGAGAGCCTTGCCTATCAAAAAGCCAAGGCGTATGCCGACGAGAAAAGAACGTTGGGCTGGGTCACTCGTATCAACCCCAACCTGCCTCGTGGCGCTGTGCCGCCGCTGGGGGCGATCAGCCTAAAACCTTACTCCTTCCGGCGTCCCGAGGGAAAAAATGGCACAGGCCCCGGCAAAAAGTCGGTCTATGTGGAGGTACTGATGAGCAGAGTGGTTGAGGGGGAATACTCCCGTATTCCGCTGCATATGATGGTTGAGGCGGGCCGCGCCGTAGGGGTGCCGTTTAAAGCATGGATGCCGGAAGATAGGGCATTGCAGCTTGAGCCGCTCTCTATCAGACGGCCAGAGGCTGACTTGAAAACGTTGGATAAACTCTGGGCGCTATCAGCTATCGAACAGAAGGTTGCCAAGAACTTGACCCATCAATTATCGCCCGATGTTTACCGTGCCTTGCGTCGTGACTATCTGCACCACAGTGCCAGCAACCAGGGCATCGCCAATCCGGCCAATACCAATAAATACGAACCGAGTATCAGTAAGGAGAGGCGCAAACTGATAGGGAACAAGGTGTCATGATGTTAAAGCGATGGATGTTAGTGCTTGGCCTGCTTTGTCCCTTGTTGGCTTGTGCTGCGGATGCACAGCTCAAACCTTTTTCTTGGCGTTATGGTACAGGCAGCAATATAGATCTTACTAAGAACACCAAGACCGAGTTCTATCTTGGAGGGAAACCGGTTTATGCCGACCGTCTGGCTGGGGGCGGGGCTGGAGGTCTGCTTGCTGACCGAATCAAGGGGCAGCGTTACTATTGGGCGGGCGGCGGTGGCCTGCCTACCGATGGTGTTCCCGTCCCCGATAAAGCTGTGATTGAGATGGTTTCGTTCCATGATCGCAAGCGCTACCGCATCAAGGTGGATTTACCTACCGACCTAGAGCAGAAAATGCGTCAGGTGTATTTAGTCGAAGGACGTCATGATAGACGAAATCGCCTCTACTTTGGTTTAGCTCCAGGTGGTTATTTCGAGGTCCTGCTAACAGGAGGAGGATTGCAACTCAGTCCTGACCTACTGCTCGCCCGTGGTATCGCCGAAGTTGTGACCGATGATTGGTATGACCAGAGAGTACCGATAGCGCGCCAATATGGTATGGATGATTTCGACAAGAAATATGGTGAGCTATTCAAGCAATACCCAGTTCCTAACGGAATGGATTGGGCTCCTATCATGGACGCCTACCGTGCCAAGCAGCCCAAGACAGATATAAACCCGGTGCGATGATGGCATCAATGCGCACACTCCTATTACTGCTGCTGTTGCCACTAGTCACTGCTTGTCAGGCGGCCCCCACAGGCCCCAAACAACTGGACTGGCGCCATATGGTGGGTTCGAACGCTGATGAGTTATGGGTGACTGAGGTGCTCTTTTATCGTCAAGGCAAGTTGGTGGATGCCTCAACCAATGGGGCTCTACGCTCAGTTAGCGCCAACTCGTTAAAAGAGAAAGATTACCGCTGGAGCATAGGCAAGGGCCGCCGTGATATTCACCCCGCCCCCGATCGGGTAGAAGTGGAGTGGATTTCATTCCATGACAAAAAGCGCTATCGCATTAGCCTAGCGTTGCCAGCAGAACTGGAAAGCATGATTGCGCAGCCTTATCGCATCAAGGTAAAAGACGAATGGCGTGAAGTACGCCGCGATAATATTGGCTTAGGCATGGCCACCGGCGGCTATGTGGAAGCATTTATAACCAATGCCAAAGTGAAGCCTGATATCCTGCTGGCTAGAGGGATTGCTAAGGAAATTCAAACCTCGCAAGACAAGGAAAATCCAGTCACCAAAGTATACAAAGAGTGGTTTGACGATTTTGATAAAGCATACGGTAATGCCTACAAGCAATATCCCACTCCCAGTGGTATGGCCTGGGCTCCCATCATGGATGCTTATCGTGCTGCCCAACCCGTCACCGATGTGAATCCTGTGTCTGAATAACGATTTTGTTTCATCTCAACCGGCGATAAAGGTGAGCTGAATTATTAAGTAGACCAATATTTGTACGCTATGTAATACGGCACCAATGCCCCCATCTGCCTATGGCGATGGGGGTTTTGGTTTGTCTTTCAATGATGGCCAGGGATCAACCCTATCAGGTGCTGCAGGCTTTTCTGGCGTGGATGGCGACGGGTGGCGAGGCTGATGCGGGTGGTGAGCGGTTCATCGGCGATGGGGTGATAGCTGACGCCGTGGGGGTGCAGCTCGCTGACCGAGCGCGGGATGATGGCAACCCCGAAACCGGCCTGCACCATGCCGACGGTGGAGATCACCTGCGGGCTCTGGCTACCGAGCCGAGGGCTGAAACCGGCCCGCTGGCAGCGTTGGGTGATGGCATCGTGCAGGCCCGGCCCGAGCTCGCGCGGGAACAGGATGAAGGGGTCTGCCGCCAGAGCCTCGATGGCGATGGCGCTCGTGCTTGCCAGCGGGTGGTGCGGGGGGAGGGCGATCAGCATCTCCTCCTCATCGATGAGGTGGTGAGTCAGCGCCGAGCTGCTGCTGCACGGCAGGCGCAGGATGGCGGCATCCAGCTCCTCGCTCATCAGGTCGCGCACCAGATTGGGCATGCTGTTCTCGATGGGATGCAGGCTCACCTCTGGCCAGGCCTGGCGAAAGTCGTGGATCAGGCGCAGCACACTCGGGTGCAGCACAGTGGAGCCGGCAAAGCCCAGGCGCAGGGAGCCGAGCTGACCTCGGGCGATGCGCTGGGCCTTCTGCATGGCCTGCTCGGTTTGCGACAGTATGCCCTTGGCATCCTGATAGAGGCTCAGCCCCGCCTCGGTCAGCTCCACACTGCGGGTCAGCCGGTGAAACAGCGGCGTGCCCACCTCTTGTTCAAATTTGCGGATCTGCTGGCTGAGGGGCGGCTGGGCCATGCCCAGCGCCTCGGCCGCCTTGGTAAAGCTCTGCTTCTCTGCCACGGCTACCAGGTAGCGCAGGTAACGAAATTCCATATCTGGTACGTCTCGAAGCTGATGGGTTTGGATATTGGTATCAAAGTGTGATCTTGGTCACTATTGAATCCTGATTTGCCAACCTAACAGGATTGGAGGTTAAATCCAAATGGAAACCCATACACAGTGTGACTGTGCCATCGAGATCAGCCAGCAGTTTGCTCGCTGGCAAGCCCGTCAGGGTGGTGGCGAGGTCTATCAGAGCTCCTTGATGAGCGCCCTGCTGGCCGGCGTCTATGAGGGCGAGACCACCATGGCCGATCTGCTGCGCCACGGCGACTTTGGTCTTGGCACCTTCAACCGGCTCGACGGCGAGCTGATTGCGTTCGAGCGCCAGATCCATCAACTCAAGGCCGATGGCTCGGCCCGTCCGGCCCAGGCCGGCCAGAAAACCCCGTTTGCGGTGATGACTCACTTTCGACCCTGTCTGGAGCGCCGCTTCGATCACCCCCTCAGCCGCGACGAGATCCATCAGTGGATCGATCAGCTGGTGGGCACCGACAACGTCTTCGTCGCCTTTCGCCTCGATGGTCTGTTTGAGCAGGCCCAGGTGCGCACAGTGCCCTGCCAGACTCCCCCCTACAAGCCCATGCTGCAGGCCATAGAGGCACAGCCGTTGTTCTCGTTCAGCCAGCGGCGCGGCACCCTGGTGGGCTTTCGCTGCCCACCCTTCGTGCAGGGGATCAATGTGGCCGGCTATCACGAACATTTCATCACCGAAGATCGCAAGGGCGGTGGTCACATCCTCGATTACGCCATGGGCCACGGCCAGTTGCAGTTGTCTGTGGTTCAGCATCTCAACATAGAGCTGCCGCGCAACCCTGCTTTTCAACAGGCTGACCTCAATCCCGCCGATCTGGACCGCGCCATCCGCGCTGCCGAAGGCTAATCCCTTCGCTTACAAGGAGTTATTCTCATGGAAAATCAACACTGGAGCTGTGGGGCCGAGCTGGTCGTACGCCATCTGGAGGCGCAGGGCGTCAAGCAGGTATTCGGTATTCCGGGGGCCAAGATCGACCGGGTATTCGATGCCCTGGAAGATTCCCCCATCGACACCATAGTGGTGCGTCACGAGGCGAACGCCGCCTTCATGGCCGCCGCCGTGGGCCGTCTGACCGGCAAGGCCGGGGTGGCGCTGGTGACCTCGGGCCCAGGTTGCGCCAACCTGATCACAGGCCTCGCGACCGCCACCTCGGAAGGGGATGCCATGGTGGCGCTGGGTGGCGCGGTGCGACGTGCCGATGGCCTCAAGCTCACTCACCAGAGCCTGGACACCGTCAGCCTGTGCCGCCCCGTCACCAAGTTCAGCGCCCAGGTGGGAACCGGATCCGCCCTGTCCGAGGTGATGGCCAATGCCTTTCGGTCCGCCGAACTGGGTCGCCCCGGCGCCGCCTTCGTCAGCCTGCCCATGGACATCATCAACGAGCCCACCGATGGCGCCATCCTGGTGCCCAGAGCCATACCCGAACCGGGCGCCGCCGATGAGGCGGGCATCGACAGGGCGCTGAGCCTGCTGGCGCAAGCCCGCAAACCGGTGGTGCTGCTTGGCCTGCTGGCCAGCCGGCCGGAAAACTCTCTCGCGGTGCGCGCCTTTTTGGACAAGAGCCGGTTGCCGGTGACGGGCACCTATCAGGCGGCTGGCGTGGTGGATACCCACCATTTCGATGACTTCGCCGGTCGGGTGGGACTGTTCAACAACCAGCCGGGGGACAGGTTGCTGCAGGATGCGGATCTGGTGATCTGTATCGGTTACAGCCCCATCGAATATGACCCTGTGCTGTGGAACGGCACGGGTGAGCGGCAACTGCTGCACATCGATGCCCTGCCGGCGGAGATCGACAGCAGCTATTGCCCGGCGGTTGAGCTGGTGGGCTCCATCAGTGCCAATCTGTATTGCTTGACCAAGATGTTGAACCAGCCGCTGGCACGGGACCCCGCCATCGCCGCCCTGCTTGGTGAGATACGGGCCCAGCGCCATCAGCTGACCCAGCATGCCCAGCATCTGGGGGGCATGCCCATCCATCCGCTGCGGATCGTCAAGGAGCTGCAGGACATCATAGGGCAGGACATGACCCTGTGCGTGGACATGGGCAGCTTCCACATCTGGATTGCCCGCTACCTATACAGCTTCCGGGCGCGCCAGGTGCTCATCTCCAACGGTCAGCAGACCATGGGGGTGGCGCTGCCCTGGGCCATAGGTGCGGCCATGGTGCGGCCGGGGGAGAAGATCATCTCGGTGTCCGGCGATGGCAGTTTCATGCAGTCGAGCATGGAACTGGAGACCGCAGTGCGGCTCAAATCCAACATAGTGCACATCATCTGGGTCGATAACGGCTACAACATGGTGGCGATGCAGGAGGAGAAAAAGTACCGCCGCAGCTCGGGGGTGAGCTTCGGGCCTATCAATTTCAAGGCCTATGCCGAGTCCTTCGGGGCGGCCGGGTTTGCGGTCACCAGCGCCGAGGATCTACGGTCGACCCTGCGCGCCGCCATGGCGGTGAGCGGGCCTGCGGTGGTGGCCATACCGGTGGATTACAGTGACAACCACCTGCTGATGGAGCAGCTCAGACCCGAGTTGCTGAGCTAGCGATCAAGGGGGCAGTTTGAGTTGCGCCCGGCCAATAGCAGAGCGCCCCTTGCCGGCAGGCAAGGGGCGCTCGTCATGACGAGAGGGCATCCGCGATGGCAACAGGGGTCATGGCATGACTGCGGGGGGCATCACCATGGGGCCGGCCACCGCGAGGGCTGTGTCGTCCCCGCGCAGCACCCGCACGATTTCGAGGGCAAATTCGATGGCGCTGCCCGGTCCCTGGCTGGTGATCAGGCGATGGGCCTCATCCGTCACGACCCGCGCCTTACTCAAGTGTGCGGCTGGCAGGCCTGCTTGAAAGCCCGGATGACAGGTGACGCTGGCATCCCCCAGCAGATCGTGGTGTTGCAGCACCACGGCGGGGGCGGCGC
>NZ_CDDA01000008.1:218174-390205 GCF_000819745.1 Aeromonas bestiarum
GCGCAAATGGCCGCCCGCCAGCGGCCGAGCGCCGCCTGCTCCCTGAGCAGGTCGATGGCGAGCGGCGTATCGCGGATCGCTTCGCTGCCGGGCAAACCGCCCGGCACGACTATGGCTTCGAAGTCACGGCTGGCCAGCTCGTCGATATGATAGTCAGCGACCAGCTGCACCCCGCGGGAGGCGCGGATCTGGCGCAGACCGGCCGGACAGCAGGAGGCGAGCAGCACCTCGATGCGGGCGCGCACCAGGGTGTCGACGATGGCGACCGTCTCTATCTCTTCCGAGCCCGGGGCTACCAATACCAGCACTGTCATACTGCACTCCTTAGTTGCCCGCGATCTCGCCGGGCTCAGCTCTTCTCTTTGATGGCCTGATAGAGGCCCTGATTGACCGGCACCGCGATGCCGTGCCGGGCGGCCCTGGCCAGCAGGAAGCCGGTGATGGCCTCGATCTCGGTCTCCCGGCCCAGCTCCATGTCCTGATACATGGAAGAGTAATTGTCGGCAGTGAGCTCCACCACCGTCATGGCGCGGCGCAGCAGCTCATCGCTGCTGGTGGGCTGGCCTTCGGCCTGCATCACGTCCGCCACTTCCACGCAGATCTGTTGCAGGACATCGGCGAAGCGGGGGCCGGCCAGCTCACCATTCTTGAGTTTATAGAGCGCGGTCAGCGGATTGATGGCGCAGTTGATGGCGAGTTTTTGCCACTGGCGAGCCAGGATCTGCTCATCCCAACCGGCCTGACCGAGGGCGGCACCGAGGTCGTCCGCCAGGGCGGCATGGGCCTTGGCAGCCTCATTGACCGGGCCGAGCCAGGTTTCACCCTTGCCGGTATGGCGGAACACGAAGTGGCCGCTTTGCATGGCGCCATGGCTGGTGACACCCGCGATGACAGGGTTATGGGGGAACAGCTGGACCACCTGCTCGGCTATGCCCATGCCGTTGTGCAGCAGCACTATGGGCACGCCTGCCGCCAGCTTGCCCACCAGCGGCGTCAGGGCCGACACCACCTGACCAGCCTTGGTCATCACCAGCAGACGCTTGATCTGGCCGGGCTGGCTGATGAAACCGCGTTCGATGGCGATCAGCTGGGTATGGCCCTCCAGCGAGGTGAAGTCGATCCCGGGATGCAGGGTCGAACGGTGACGATCGCGCAGCAAGACGCGGGTAGGTTGACCGCTTAGAGTCAGCAGGGAGGCGAAGACGCCACCCAGGGCGCCGCAGCCCAGCAGTGACCATTGGGGGGAGGAGGGCAGTCGGGAACTCTGTAATCCGCTTGGCATGGAGAGACTCAATCAAGGTAGGGGTTGCATTCCGGTCAACCGCCCGCCGGGGATAAGTGAAGATGTCGCGTGGCGGACACTAACGGGTCTCGCCATTCCTGTGCGCAGGGGATTCTAGCAGAGCAACCCCATCGAAATCAGCAAATTTGCCGGTTTTCTGGTAGATTTGCCCCCTTATAGCGCAACATGAGGAGCCCTGACATGCCGTCATTCGATATTGTCTCTGAAGTCAAAATGAACGAGGTGTTGAACGCCGTCGATAACGCCAATCGTGAACTGGCGACCCGTTTCGATTTTCGTGGTGTTGAAGCCAGCTTCGAGCTGAACAAGGAAGAAGTGAAGCTGGAGGCCGATGCCGACTTCCAGCTCAAGCAAATGGTCGAGATCCTGCGCGCAGCCCTGCTCAAGCGCAACATCGAGAACAGCTCAATGGACGTGGGCGACAGCGTTCACTCCGGCAAGCGTTTCCACCTGAACGTCAAGTTCAAGCAGGGGATCGAGAAAGAGATCGCCAAGAAGCTGGTGAAGCTGATCAAGGATTCCAAGATCAAGGTGCAGGTTGCCATTCAGGGTGATGAAGTGCGCGTCACCGGCAAGAAGCGTGACGATTTGCAGGAGGCCATGGCGCTGGTACGTGGTGCCGAGCTGGGTCAGCCGATGCAGTTCCAGAATTTCCGCGATTGATGACGGGCGGGAGGGTTCGGCCTTCCCCCTTGTGCGACCGCCACGCGGTGCGACAGTAAAAGGTTCGATGACAGAGCCATAAAAAAACCGGAGCAGCTGCTCCGGTTTTTTGTATCCGCATTACCCGTTCTATCAGAACTTGTAGGTAACGGAGAAGTAGTGGCTGAAGCCAGAGCTCTTCCAGGGGGTACCGTCGTAGGCGGTAGAGCCATCTTTGGTGCCGTAGGCATCCATGAAGTACTTCAGGCCGTAACCGACAGCGTAGCGGTCAGAGTGCCAGTAGATACCGTGGAAGGTCGCCAGGTTGTCGCTGGTACGGTCGGCACGGTCGTGGGTGTCCAGATCGAAGGCGTAATCCAGGTAGCCCTGGTAGGAGACGAAGCTGCCGTTGCTGAAGGTGTAGAAAGGCTTGAACCAGTTCATGGCGAACCAGTAACCGTTCCACTCACCTTCTTCTTCGGTGA
The DNA here is from genome assembly GCF_000819745.1 of Aeromonas bestiarum. GTDB lineage: Bacteria > Pseudomonadota > Gammaproteobacteria > Enterobacterales > Aeromonadaceae > Aeromonas > Aeromonas bestiarum. The sequence goes on from NZ_CDDA01000008.1 coordinate 220,605, forward strand.
AGAACTGGTTTTCGGTGGCGTGGCGGGCATACAGGTTCATACCCACTTTACCGAACCAAGGCACCTGTACGTCAGCACCCAGACCGATCATGTTTTCCATCTGGTTGTCGCCGATGTTGTTCAGGGAGGCGATGTACACCTCTTGCACCGGGCCGAAGGAGAGATCTTTACCAGTCAGCGCATCCAGAGACATACGCGGCGCAAACTTCATGAAGAGGTTCTGACCCTTGTGCTTGTCGCTGTGACGGGAATCGAAGATGTCGAACACATCGACGTAACCGTACAGGTCAAACAGACCGGAACGACCGCCAAATTCCATTTCGAAGTAGGTGTCGTTGTAATCTTCTGCACCAGTGGTGAAAGGACGTTGGTCGATGGTATGCATGACGTTGAACTGCATCCACTTGTAATCGTTCTTGTGGATGTCACCGCTGTAGTCAGCAGCGAAGGCCGGGGTGGCGGCAGCAGCCAGCAGACCGGCAGCGATCAGAGTCTTGGTAAATTTGGCCATTTTATTGGTCTCTTGTGCGTTAGTTGAGGTTTTCCGTAGCCTGCCCACAAGGAGCGGAAGGGATTCTAGCCAAATAAATTCATCGGAGAAACAAGAGCCGGGGAACTTTATTCGGAAGTGTGAATCTAATCACCCCCAATTTCACGCAAACGCTTGCTATTTATCCTGTTGCAAGAGCAAGTCTCTTCCTCGTTTGGCAACCAGCACGATCAGGATCAACACCGGAATGCCGAGCAGGCTGGTGCCGACAAAGAAGGTGCTGTAGCCGAACTGTTCGACGAAACGCCCGGAAAAACCTGCCAGCAGCTTGGGCATCAGCAGCATGACGGAGCTGAACAGGGCGTACTGGGTGGCGGAGAAGGCCACGTTGGTCAGGCTCGACAGATAGGTCACGAAGGCGGCCGTCGCTATGCCGGCGCTGAGGTTGTCGACCGAGATGATCAGGGTCAGCAGCTCCAGGTTGTGGCCCACTTCGTTGAGCAGGGCGAACAGCAGATTGGTGCTGGCGGTGAGCAGGGCGCCGAGGAACAGGATGCGCAGGGTGCCAAAGCGCATCACCAGCACGCCCCCCAGGGCGGCCCCCACCAGCGTCATGATGACGCCATACACCTTGGTGATGGTGGCCACTTCCGTCTTGCTGAACTGCAGGTCCACGTAGAAGCTGTTGGACATCACCCCCATCACCACATCCGAGATGCGATAACAGGCGATGAGCCCCAGGATCAGCATGGCCGAGCCGCCGTAACGGCGGAAGAAATCGGCAAACGGACACCAGATGGCCTCGTAGATCCAGGCGCCGATGCCGGCCAGCGAGGTGGGCCAGCCACGGGAGAGCAGCAGCGCCTTGCGCGCCTCCTGCTGATCGTTCTGACCGGCGAGATCTATGTCCGGTTCGTGGCAGATCAGGGTGGTGATGACGCCGAGGGACATGAGCCCCGCCATCAGCAGATAGGTGAGTTGCCAGCCACGGTAGTCATAGCCGCTGTTGCTGCCGAGCCAGGCCGCCAGTGCCAGTGCCCCCGCGCCGGCCATGATCATCGCCAGCCGGTAACCCGTCATGTAGGAGGCCGCCATGGCCGCCTGCAACCGCTCCGGCGCCGACTCGATGCGATAGGCGTCGATGACTATGTCCTGCGTCGCGGAGCAAAACGCCACCAGCAGGGCAAACAGGGCGAGCTGGGCGAGCTGGGTCTTGGGATCGCAATAGGCCATGCCCACCAGCGAGAGGGCAATCAGCAGCTGGGAGAGCAGCATCCAGCTGCGGCGCCGCCCCAGCCAGCGGGAGAGCAGCGGCAGCGGCATCCGGTCAACCAGCGGCGACCACAGCCATTTGAAGCCATAGGCCAGCGCCACCCAGCTCATGTAGCCGATGTCGGTCAGGCTGACATCGGCCTCGCGCAGCCAGAACGAGAGGGTGCCAAACACCAGCAGCAGAGGCAGGCCGGACGAGAAACCCATGGCAAACAGTATGAGGACCCGAGTCTCAAGGTAGACGGCGAGCGAGTCTCGCCAGCTCGGTGTGCGGACAGTGTTCAAATACCTGACTCCTCTGGGAAAATTGCGCCATTTTGTCAGGTTCGAGGGGGATAGCCAAGGCAAGCCGAGCGTGGCGGGTCTGGATTCAGGGGCGCGAACCCATGCAGTGGCGCGGGCAGGGGCCCTCGGTGGTCAGATAGTTGGCGCATTCCATCAGCTGCAGGCGCAGCCAGACGTCGGCGATGATCTGCTGCTCATCCCACTGATGCAGGCTGTGCAGCAGGTGCCAGAACACCCCTTCCCGGTCGGTGGCCGGTTGTTTGTCTGCGGGTATATGGGGCAAGTCTTGCCAGTGGGAGAGGAGCTGCCAGCTCAAGTCTTCCAACTGCTGATAGGGGATTTCTCGTGCCAGAAAATGACGAACCGCCTGGGCCAGCGGGACTGTGTGTTGGGCTAGGTACTCGTTGCAGGTCACCGGAACCTCCTTCTCCTCATGTGGGCCATACCCCGGGAACATGGGGCAAGGCCAGAGTATAGAAAGGGGCGCCGGTGACCCGGGCAAAGACGCGGCGGAATGTGATCCGGCCCGCGTTATTTCTCCGCCAGCAACACCACCTTCTTCAGGATGATGGGGCTGGTGGGCACGTCGTTGGCGCGCAGGGTGGAGCTGTAACCCGTCTGCACCTGGGCCAGCTTGTCCAGCACTTCCATGCCCTGCACCACCTGGCCGAACACGGTATAACCGGCGCCGGCATTGGCGTTGAGGTTGTTGTTGTCGGTCAGGTTGAAGTAGAACTGGCGGGTGGCGCTGTCCACGGCCTGGGTGCGGGCCATGGCGATGCTGCCACGCTTGTTGGGCAAGCCTCCCTTGGACTCGTTGACCACGGGATCCAGGGTCGGCAGTTGCTGGAACTGCTGGTTATAGCCGCCCCCCTGCACTACGAAGTCCTGGATCACCCGGTGGAACAGGCTGCCGTCATAGCTGCCGTCCGCCACGTAGCGCAGGAAGTTTTTCACCGTCTGCGGCGCCTGCTTGGAGGCCAGCTCCACCACTATGTTGCCGTGGTTGGTCTCCATCCTGACCTTGGGGCCGGCGAACGCCAGCGGGGCGATCAGCATGGCCAGTAACCAGAGTTTTTTCATTTGACTCTCCTCGCTCAGCTCGGCTGACCCTTGAGATAACCACGCAGGGCATTGTCCGCCATGATCTGTTGCAGCAGGCTGCCCAGCTGCTGGTTCAGGATGGATTCCAGCTCGGCCATGGTCGGTTCACCCGGACCTTCCTTGCTGGAGGACATGTTGAACTGCTTGGTCAGCTTGCTGCCCTGGAAGTCGGCCATCACCTGCAGGCTGACGCGGGACTTGGTGACATAGGTGAAGGTTTTCTCTTCCACCGTGACCGCGGCGCTGGAGATGGCCAGGGTCAGGTTGGTGGTACCGCTGTTGCCCACTTCCAGCCCCTGGCTGCGCAGGCCTTCGGCCAGTTTCTCGGCCAGCAGGTTGTTGAGCTGCTGCTCGCTGTTGACCAGCACGGCGGCCTTCTCTTTCTTCTTGATGGAGAAGACGTAGGCGGCTTCACGCTTGTCGACCCCTTCCAGGGTGATGCGGTTGCCCGAGTAGTACTGCTGATTGGAAGGAATAACCTGCGGGTTGAGCAGGGCGGTTTCCGGCCAGTGAGTCGCACAACCACCCAGCGTCAGGGCGGCCAGCAGCAAGAGTGACTTTTTCATCATGGGTTTCCTTTAGCTTTCTGTTTAGCGTTTGATGGCTTTCAAAATAACGAATTTGCTGTTCGACGCAACGACTTGTGCATTGGCAAACAGGCGCTTGAGTTTGTTGTGATAATCCAGGTGACGGTTGCCTACTATCCAGAGTTCGCCCCCCTGGGGCAACACCCGGTGGGCATCGCTGAACATCTGCCAGGCGATATGATCGGTGATCGCCTGCAACTGATGGAAGGGCGGGTTGCAGAGGATCCGATCCGCCGAGCCGACTTCCACCCCATCGAGACAGTTGTTGACCATGAAGCGGGCGCGGGGCAGGGCATCCGGCAGATTGTGTTCGACGTTGAGCAGCGCCGAGGCGACCGCCATGTGGGATTCGTCGATGAAGGTCACCTCCACCTCGGCATCCCGCGCCAGCAGCGCCAGCCCTAGTACACCGTTGCCGCAACCCAGATCGATCACCTTGCGCGCACTGTGCACCGGCAGGTTGTCCAGCATAAAGCGGGCGCCTATATCCAGGCTAGTGCGCGAAAACACATTGGCATGGTTGTGGATGAGCATGTCGGTGCCCTCCAGCGGCCAGACCGTGGGAAAGGGATTGGCCAGCACGGGGCGTTCGGCGGGCGTAGCGGCCGGGGTGCAATGAATGAGGCGTGCCTTCTTCCAGGCCAGCGAGGTGCGGGTCGGCCCCAGGTATTTTTCAAACAGCGCCAGAGTGGAGCTGTGAATGTCCTTGGCCTTGCCGGCGGCGAGGATGCGGGTGGCCGGGGTTGCCACCAGGCGCAGGGCCAGCAGTTGCTGTTCCAGCAGCGCCTGATACTTGGAGACCTTGATCACCACCAGCACGGGGGCTGCAGGCAATGGCGCCAGCGCATCCTGCAGCGTGATGGCATGGGGATCCAGCCCGTTCTCCGCGAGGTTGGCCAGGGTGGCCCGCTCGCTGATATGGGAGTCGCTCACACAGACAGGGGCATGGCCGTGCAGGTAGGCGGCCAGGGCCCCGAAGCCGTCATTCATGATGATGACGGGGCCGGTCTGCTCGAGTGGCGCCTCTGCCAGGGTATTGATCAGGTACTCGTCTGCCGCATCCCAGGCCTGCAACGGATCCTGGCTCTGGCGTGGATAGCGATACAGGGTCAGACGACAATGAGCCGTGTCGAGAAGGGTTTGCATAAGCGAAGCGTCCAGATGATTCATAAAACAGGCGCCAGCGGGGCGCAAAGTGGCGCTATTCTAGCGGGGGCGGAGAATTTCACCAGCCCGGCGGCACCGGGTGAGGGGCAAAACCGCGCTCCTTTTCCCGTGCCGGACGATTTCGTCATACCGCCAACCCTGGCTACAATGGCCGGACATCCATTTTGGGAGTTTTGCTCGTGACCATGCAACAACAGATCGAGGCCAAGCTGGCCGCTGCCTTGTCCCCCAGCCACCTGGAGGTGATCAACGAAAGCTACATGCACAGGGTTGCGCCGGGCTCAGAGAGCCATTTCAAGGTGGTGGTGGTGAGTCAGGCCTTCGAGGGCCAGCGACTGCTGGCCCGCCATCGCCAGGTCAATGGGGTGCTGGCCGACGAGCTGGCGGGTGCCATTCATGCACTGGCGCTGCATACCTATACGGAGCAGGAGTGGCAGCAACGGGAACAGGCGCCGACGACCCCGAGTTGCGTCAGCAAGAATGGCCCGGCCTAAGGCTATTGACGAGTTGATTACTCAATCCTCGATTAGTTAACAATTAATAAACGTTTTTTGGCGGCGCCCCGAGTCCTGGCTCGTGGCGTCGCTCTCCCGCCAAGACATCAAAATTTCTAATCTATTTTTGAACATAAACGCCATTACCTATTTTGGGGTATTAATGGCTAACTCGAGGCAAATCCTGAGGTTTAGTGAAGAAATCGGCGTGATTAAATTTCGATGATTTTGTGATAGAGCGGGGATTTTCCCCATTTTGCATGGCAGTAAACTTGCCATAAGTGCTAAACTCAGGCGCTTTTGAATGACCCTGTATGTTGCTGATTTGTTTGTTTCTTCGACATTTTTTCGCAACATGAACGGGCTCATTCAACAACTCGTCGTGATGTATTTCTCGGCGCTAACCAACCTGTCTTCCCTTAACGGTAGTGCAAGTGAGTATGATTACAATTAAAAGAGGACTGGACATCCCCGTGCTGGGTGCTCCGGAGCAAGTAATCTACGATGGCCCGGCCATCACCCGTGTTGCTACACTCGGCGAAGAGTTCGTGGGGATGCGACCTACTATGTTCGTCAAAGTAGGTGATCGCGTCATTAAAGGTCAGGAGCTCTTCGAAGATAAGAAGAATCCCGGCGTTAAATTCACGGCCCCCGCCACCGGTGTGGTTTCTGAGATCAACCGGGGTGCCAAGCGCATTCTGCAATCTGTCGTCATCGAACTCGATGGGTCCGACGAGCAGGTGACCTTTGAACACTTTGCGTCTGCCGAGCTCGCACAGCTCGCGCGCAGCAAGGTGCAAGAGATCCTGGTCGCGTCAGGCCAATGGACTGCGTTGCGTACCCGCCCATTCAGCAAGGTGCCGGCCGTCGGCTCAACCCCGCGCGCCATCTTCGTCACTGCGATGGACACCAACCCGCTGGCCGCCAATAGCGACCTCATCATCAAGGAACAGGCTCAGGCTTTCCTCGATGGTCTGGCGGTATTGACTCGCCTGACCGATGGCGCCGTCCATGTCTGCAAGGGCGAGGCCAGCCTGCCGCACGCTTCCCTGGCGCAAGTCAAAGAGGAAGTGTTCGTCGGCCCGCACCCTGCCGGTCTGCCTGGTACCCATATCCACTTCCTGGATCCGGTCAGCGCCAAGAAGGTGCAGTGGTACATCAACTATCAGGATGTCATCGCTTACGGCAAGCTGTTCACCACAGGCCAGATCTTTACCGACAAGGTGATCTCCCTGGCCGGTCCGAACGTGGTCAAGCCACGCCTGCTGCGCACCCGCATGGGCGCCTGCATCAGCCAGCTGACCAACAACGAGCTGCGTGCGGATGAAAACCGCGTCATCTCCGGTTCCATCCTGAGTGGTGCCAAGGCCGAAGGGGTGCATGACTACCTGGGTCGTTACCACAATCAGGTGAGCGTGCTGGGCGAGGGACGTGAGAAAGAGTTCCTGGGTTGGGTCAATCCCAGCGCCAGCAAGTTCTCCATCACCCGTACCACCCTCTCTCATCTGATGAAGGGCAAACTCATCAACTTTACTACCACCACCAACGGTAGTGATCGCTCCATGGTGCCTATCGGCAACTATGAGCGCGTGATGCCGCTCGACATCCTGCCGACCCTGCTGCTGCGGGATCTGGTCTCCGGTGACATCGACAGCGCCCAGGCGCTCGGTTGTCTGGAGCTGGATGAGGAAGATTTGGCGCTCTGTACCTTCGTCTGCCCTGGCAAGACAGAATACGGCCCAGTCTTGCGTGAGTGCCTGACCAAGATAGAACTGGAAGGTTAAGCGATGAGTTTCAAGCAACTTCTTGAAAATATGGAACATCACTTCGAGCCGGGCGGCAAGTACTCCAAGTACTATGCCCTGTTCGAGGCGGCGTACACCCTGTTTTATACCCCCGGGTCCGTGACCCGCAATGCTGCCCACGTCCGTGATGCGATCGATCTGAAACGCATGATGATCATGGTGTGGCTGGCCGTGTTCCCGGCCATGTTCTGGGGCATGTTCAACGTCGGCAATCAGGCGATTGCCGCCATTGCCCATCTGGGCACGGCTGCCGGCGCCGACACCTGGCAATATGCGCTGGCGCAACTGCTGGGTGCCTCGCTGGATCCGGCCGTGGCCGGTATCGGCAGCAAGATGCTGATCGGTGCCACTCACTTCCTGCCCATCTACCTGACCGTGTTCCTGGTCGGTGGTTTCTGGGAAGTGCTGTTCGCCATGGTGCGCAAGCACGAGATCAACGAAGGCTTCTTCGTGACCTCCATCCTGTTCGCCCTGATAGTGCCGCCCGAGCTGCCCCTGTGGCAAGCCGCGCTGGGCATCACCTTCGGTGTGGTGCTGGCCAAGGAAGTGTTCGGTGGTACCGGCAAGAACTTCCTGAACCCGGCCCTGGCGGGTCGTGCGTTCCTGTTCTTCGCCTACCCGGGTCAGATCTCCGGTGATGCCGTCTGGGTTGCCGTTGACGGCTACTCGGGCGCGACCGCGCTGAGCCAGTGGGCCCAGGGCGGCCAGATGGCGCTGATCAACGGTGCCACCGGTCAGGCCATCAGCTGGATGGATGCCTTCCTCGGCAACCTGCCGGGTTCCATCGGTGAAGTCTCCACCCTGATGATCCTCATCGGTGCCGCCATGATCGTCTACATGCGGATCGCCTCCTGGCGCATCATCGCCGGTGTGATGATCGGCATGGTCGCCACCTCCCTGCTGTTCAACGTCATTGGTTCAGACACCAACCCCATGTTCAACATGCCGTGGCACTGGCATCTGGTGCTGGGCGGCTTCGCCTTTGGCATGGCCTTCATGGCGACCGATCCGGTTTCCGCCGCCTTTACCAACAAGGGCAAGTGGTGGTATGGCGCCCTGATCGGCGTCATGGTGGTGCTGATCCGTGTCGTGAACCCCGCGTTCCCGGAAGGCATGATGCTGGCCATTCTGTTTGCCAACCTGTTTGCCCCCTTGTTTGACCATTTCGTGGCGCAGGCGAACATCAAGCGGAGGATCGCTCGTGGCGTTTAATAAAGACTCTACTGTCGGCACCCTGACGGTTGTAACCGGTCTGTGTCTGGTCTGTTCCATCGTGGTCTCAGTGGCTGCCGTGGGGCTGCGTCCGGCTCAGCTGGAAAACAAGGCGCTGGACAAGCAAAGCAATATTCTGTCCGTCGCCGGTGTCGATGTCAGCAGCGTGGCCAAGCGTGACCTGGCCCAGCTGTACGGCGACAAGATTGAAGCGCGTCTGGTGGACCTGACCACGGGTGAGTTTGTTGACGGCGATGCCGACAACTTCGACACCAAGCTGGCAGCCAAAGACCCGGCCAAGAGCATTCGTCTGGCATCTGCCGACGACAAGGCCGGTCTGCGTCAAATCTCCAGACTGATCCCGGTGTTCTTCGCCAAAGATGCCGAGGGCAAGGTCGACAACATTATCCTGCCGATCTACGGCCAGGGTCTGTGGTCCACCATGTATGCCTTCGTCGCCGTGGCGGCTGACGGTCAGACCATCAAGGGCATCACCTACTATGACCACGGTGAAACCCCGGGTCTGGGCGGCGAGATCGAGAACCCGGCCTGGCAAGGTCTGTTCATCGGCAAGAAGCTGTTCGATCAGGACGGCATGCCGGCGTTGCGCGTCATCAAGGGCCATGCTCCGGCAGGTTCCGAGCATGAGATCGATGGCCTGTCCGGTGCCACCCTGACAGGTAACGGTGTACAGCACACGTTCGACTTCTGGATGGGACCCAAGGGCTTCGGTCCTTTCCTGGCCAAGATTCGTGCAGGAGAAATCAACAATGGCTGACAAGAGCGAAATGAAGAAGTTGCTGTTGACGCCTGTGCTCGGCAACAACCCCATCGCACTGCAGGTGCTGGGTGTCTGTTCCGCGCTGGCCGTTACCAGCCAGATGAAGACGGCGTTCGTGATGACGCTGGCGGTGACCGCGGTCACCGCCTTCTCCAACCTGTTCATCTCCCTGATCCGCAACCAGATCCCGAACAGCGTGCGGATCATCGCCCAGATGGCGGTGATTGCCTCGCTGGTTATCGTGGTTGACCAGGTGCTCAAGGCCTATGCCTATGACATCTCCAAGCAACTGTCGGTATTCGTGGGTCTGATCATCACCAACTGCATCGTGATGGGTCGTGCCGAAGCCTATGCCATGAAGAGCGCCCCGCTGCCCTCTTTCCTGGACGGTATCGGCAACGGTCTGGGCTATGGCGCCGTGCTGCTGGTCGTGGCGACAGTGCGCGAGATCCTGGGCTCGGGTACCTGGTTCGGTATCGAGCTGCTGCCGCTGGTGAACAATGGTGGCTGGTACGTGCCTAACGGCCTGTTGCTGCTGCCGCCGAGTGCGTTCTTCATCATTGGTCTGATCATCTGGGGCGTTCGCACCAGGGATCCCAAGCAGGTGGAGGCGAAGGATTAAGGTATGGAACACTATCTGAGTCTGTTGATTCGTTCGATTTTCATCGAAAACCTGGCCCTCTCCTTCTTCCTGGGGATGTGTACCTTCCTGGCTGTGTCCAAGAAGGTCAAGACCGCCATGGGTCTGGGGATTGCCGTTATCGTGGTTCAGACCGTTGCCGTTCCGGCCAACAACCTGATCTACAACTACGTCCTCAAAGATGGCGCCCTGGTCTCCGGCCTGGATCTTAGCTTCCTGAGCTTCATCACCTTCATCGGTGTGATTGCGGCCCTGGTGCAGATCCTGGAAATGGCGCTGGACAAGTATTTCCCGGCGCTCTACAACGCGCTCGGCATCTTCCTGCCGCTCATCACGGTGAACTGCGCCATCTTCGGTGGCGTCTCCTTCATGGTGCAGCGTGACTACAACTTCGTGGAGTCCGTGGTCTATGGCGTGGGGTCGGGTGCAGGCTGGATGCTGGCCATAGTCGCGATGGCAGGGATCCGCGAGAAGATGAAGTACTCCGATGTACCGGAAGGCCTGCGTGGTCTGGGCATCACCTTCATCACCGCGGGTCTGATGGCGCTGGGCTTCATGTCCTTCTCTGGTATTTCCCTGTAATCGGAAAGGAAATATAGATGGAAATTATTCTGGGTGTGGTCATGTTCACCGTGATCCTGCTGGCCCTGGTAGCAGTCATTCTGTTCGCCAAGTCCAAGCTGGTGACCGCAGGTGACGTGACAATCAGCATCAACGGCGATCCGGCCAAGGCTGTCACCAGCCCGGCGGGTGGCAAGCTGCTCGGCGTGCTGGCCGGCAGCGGTATCTTCGTCTCCTCCGCCTGTGGCGGCGGTGGCTCCTGTGGTCAGTGCAAGGTGCGGGTGAAAGCCGGCGGCGGCGATATTCTGCCGACCGAGCTGGATCACATCAGCAAGGGCGAGGCCCGTCATGGCGAGCGTCTGGCCTGTCAGGTCACGGTGCGTGGCGACATGGACATCGAGCTGCCGGAAGAGATCTTCGGGGTGAAGAAGTGGGACTGTACCGTCATCTCCAATGACAACAAGGCCACCTTCATCAAGGAGCTCAAGCTGCAGATCCCCGATGGCGAGAGCGTCCCGTTCCGCGCCGGTGGTTATATCCAGATCGAGGCCCCTGCCCACCATGTGCAGTACAAGCACTTCGATATTCCCGAGGAGTATCGCGGGGACTGGGATCGCTTCAAGATCTTCGAACTGGAATCCAAGGTTAACGAGCCGATCATTCGTGCTTATTCCATGGCCAACTATCCGGAAGAGTTCGGCATCATCATGCTGAACGTGCGGATCGCGACCCCGCCGCCCAGCAACTGGACTGCGCCTCCCGGCCAGATGTCCTCCTATATCTTCAGCCTCAAGGCTGGCGACAAGGTGACCATCTCGGGTCCGTTTGGCGAGTTCTTCGCCAAGGACACAGACGCCGAGATGGTGTTCATCGGTGGTGGTGCGGGTATGGCGCCGATGCGCTCCCATATCTTCGACCAGCTGCGTCGCCTGAAGACCCATCGCAAGATGAGCTTCTGGTACGGTGCCCGTTCCAAGCGCGAGATGTTCTATGTCGAAGACTTCGACATGCTGGCCGCCGAGAACGACAACTTCCAGTGGCATGTCGCCCTGTCCGATCCGCAACCGGAAGACAACTGGGATGGTTACACAGGCTTCATCCACAACGTCTTGTTCGAGAACTATCTCAAGAACCACGAGGCGCCGGAAGATTGTGAATTTTACATGTGCGGGCCTCCCGTCATGAACGCTGCCGTCATCAACATGCTGAAAAACCTCGGTGTTGAAGACGAAAACATCTTGCTGGATGACTTTGGTGGTTAATCAATGCACAGTGTTGTAAAGACCTGGCTAGCCTTCGGGCTAGCCTTTTTCTTGACTGGGTGCGGTCAGGAAACGGTCCAATCCAAGCCGGAGATCCACATCACCGGCAGCACCATGGGTACCTACTACTCCATCAAGGTGGCGGACAACGTCATCACGGATCCGGCCAAGTTCCAGGCCGAGGTCGATGTCCTGCTGGAGCGGGTCAACGACCAGATGTCGACCTATCGTCCCGACTCCGAGCTGTCGCGCTTCAACCAGCACCGCAGCTCGACCCCAGTGGTGGTCTCTCGCGATACCGCGCGTGTGGTGACTGAATCCCTGCATCTGGGCCGGGAGAGCCGCGGCGCGCTGGACGTGACCGTCGGTCCCCTGGTCAATCTGTGGGGTTTCGGGCCGGATGCACGTCCGACCAAGATCCCGTCCGAGGAGCTGATCACCCAGACCCGCCAGAAGACAGGTCTGGGCAATCTGCACGTGATCACCTCCGCCGATGCCGATACCTTGCAAAAGGACATTCCGGATCTCTACGTGGATCTCTCCGCCATCGCCAAGGGCTTTGGGGTGGACAAGGTGGCCGAGTATCTGGAAGCCATGGGGTCTCACAACTATCTGGTGGAGATCGGCGGTGAGCTGCGCATCAATGGCGTCAACGGCAAGGGTCACCCCTGGCGCGTGGCCATCGAGAAGCCGACCGCCAATGCCGGCTCGGTGCAGGAAGTGATAGTGGCCGGTGACAACGGGGTTGCCACCTCGGGTGAATACCGCAACTATTACGAGATGGACGGCCAGCGCTTCTCCCACACCATAGATCCCATGACGGGCAAGCCCATCCAGCATCGCATGGTGTCGGTGACAGTGATCCACCCATCCTGCATGACGGCAGACGGGCTGGCGACCGTGTTCATGGTGCTCGGGCCCGAGAAGAGCCTGGCCTATGCCAAGGAGCGCGGGCTGGCTATCTTCGTGATCACCAAGACGGCCGATGGCTTTGAAGAGGCGTATTCAGATGCCTTCAAACAGTATCTGGTTAGAAAGTAAGAGGCAGTAGCATGCAGATTTTCTTGATCACCTTCGGGGTGTTTCTGGCGGTCGTGGTGGCCATGGCCATAGGTTACATCTTCCAGAAGAAGACCATCTCAGGTTCCTGCGGTGGGCTGGGCACGATCGGCATCGAGAAAGAGTGCGATTGTCCGGAGCCCTGTGACAACCGCAAGAAGAAGATGGCCAAGGAAGAGGCCCGTCGCAAGATGCTGATCGACAACCGGATCATCTGAGCGGGTCTGGGGCCGAAGTCGTATTCGGACCCATGCTGGATAACAGGCGGGCTGACCTTGTGGTCAGCCCGCTTTTTTATGGCGGTGTGCTCAGTAGTCGTATTGATGACAGGCTTTCTTGTTGAACTCGGCCTGCCAGCGCGCCAGTTCTTCCCGTGTGCCCAGCTCATCGCCCTGCTTGATGGCCTTTTCCAGTGCCGCTATGCGGTCATACAGCCAGCTGCATTCGGCAGTCGGGTTGTCCTTGCTGCTGCCAGGCTGCGGCAGCAGGCAGAATCCCAGCCCTAATCCCAGCCAGAGTGCTTTCATCTCGTCCTCCTTGATCCATGGGGTGGTGAATGGTGCCTTAAGAGTCTATGCCTGTTCGTCGTTTCATGCCGATGGCAGAAACGGCAGCGCTGGGTTAGCATAGGCAGGTTACCTGTTTATCCGTACAGTGGTATGCGCAAAATCATTCACATCGACATGGACTGTTTCTACGCGGCGGTAGAGATGCGGGACAACCCGGCCCTGCGCGAGGTGCCGCTGGCCATCGGCGGCTCGGCAGACAGGCGCGGCGTCATCTCGACCTGCAACTATGTGGCGCGCCGTTTCGGGGTGCGTTCCGCCATGCCGAGCGGCCTGGCCAAGAAGCTCTGCCCGCCGCTGGTGCTCATTCCCGGCCGGATGGCGCTCTACAAGGAGATCTCCCGCCAGCTGCGCGCCATCTTCCTGCGCTACACCGAGCTGGTGGAGCCGCTTTCCCTCGACGAAGCCTATCTCGACGTCACCGACAGCCCCTGCTGTGGCGGCAGTGCCACCCTGATGGCGGCCGAGATCCGCGCCGCCATAGTGGCCGAGCTCGGGTTGACCGCCTCGGCCGGGGTGGCACCGAACAAGTTTCTGGCCAAGCTGGCCTCGGAGCAGCGCAAGCCCGACGGCCTGTTCGTGATAAAGCCGAATGAGGTGGATGAGTTCGTGCGCCAGCTGCCGTTGGCCAAGCTGCCGGGGATTGGGCGCAAGACGGCCGATCGGCTGGAGTCCCAGGGGCTTTACTCCTGCGAGGATGCGAGAGTGCTCAGCAGCGAGGAGCTGATCGCCCGATTCGGCAAGCTGGGAGAGATGCTGACGGGGCGGATCTGGGGCCATGACGATCAGCCCGTGCAGGCCCAGCGGGTGCGCAAGACCATAGGCGTCGAGACAACCCTGGCCAGCGACGTGCTGGATGAGGCCGCCTGCTGGCAGGTGCTGAGCCGGCTCATTCCCGAGCTGGAGCAGCGCTTTGCCAAGGCTTGCCCGGCAGAGGCGCTGATGGGGCAGGGGATCAAGCTCAAGTTTGCTGATTTTCAGCAGACCACAGTCTATCGCCGTGGCGGCTATCAGCCCGAGCTGTTTCACGATCTGCTCCATGAGGGGCTGCTGCGGGCACAGGGCAAGCCCATTCGCCTGCTCGGGCTGGTGGTCGGGCTGCCCCGTGACGGAGAAGTTAACCAGCTCAGCCTGGATTTCGCCTGATAAGGTTAAGTTTTTGTTTCCAAACCCGATAAACTGATCACATCTGTATGAGCTAGGAATGGTGGCATGAGTTCTCTTTCTGTTCAGGGGCGCATTACCCTGATCGCCGGTTGTTGTTTGTTGGCCAGTGCCGGTGCCCTGGTCGCCTCTTCTCTCTATAGCGCCGCCCGGATGCAGGATCAGGTACTGACCTCCACCACGGAGGAGGCGCAGCGTTCGGCCGAAAACTGGATGAAGGCGATGGGATCCGAGCAGGCGGCCAAGGTCACCAGTTATCTGGACGAGGCCTATTTCCGCACCACCCTGCTGGCACAGGGGATCCTGTTCCAGCGCAAGAATGCGGCCGACAACTTCGGCTCCTCCGAGACGCTGCGTGGCGCCGTCAATCAGCAACTGCACGATGCAGCGGCCTCCTCGGCCAATCTGCTCGGTGTCTATGCGGTGTTCGAGCCGGATCAGCTCGACGGGGAGGACAGCAACTACCATGGCTCCAGTGCGCTTGGGGCCAACGACAAGGGGCGCTTCTCCACCTATTGGGCCCGGGTCGACGGCAAGATAGAACCCGAGGTGCAAAACGAATCCGTGCTGGCGGACGAGAGTCCGACGGCGGCCGGCGGGGTGGAGAACGAATGGTATCGCTGCAGCATCCGCAGCAAGGCGCTCTGTCTGCTCGAACCTTATCTCGACGATGTGGGGTCGCAGAAGGTGCTGATGACCTCGGTGACAGTTCCCCTGCTGGAGCAGGAGACCCTGCTCGGCATGGTCGGGGTCGATATCTCGTTGGCCACCTTGCAAAACCTGGTCAAGGAGATGGATAAGGCGCTCTACGACGGTCAGGGCAAGGTGCTGCTGGTCAGTCACGAAGGGCGCGCCGCCGGGGTGGATGGCTTTGACGTGACCTTGGGCAGCCCGCTCGGCCAGCAATACCAGGCGCTGGCCGGTGATCTGACCGGCTGGCTCGGCCAGGGGCAGACCATGACCCGCTGGAGCCCGGACGGTTCTTTGCTGCAAACCTTCGTGCCGGTCAGGATGCGCGGCACGGCGCAGACATGGGGCATCTATATCGAGCTGCCCCGCAGCGTGGTGCTGGCCTCGGCCCGTCAGCTGCAAGAGGATCTCTCCAGCCAGGCCAATCGCAGCGTGGTCACCCAGCTGGTGATAGGCGGCGTGATCTCGGCGATCGGGCTGTTCTGCATCTGGCTGATGGCTCATCAGATAGTGGCGCCCATCCGCGCCGTGGTGGCCCGCCTCAAGGACATAGCCACCGGGGAGGGGGATCTGACCCAGCGCATCGACTTGCATCGCGATGACGAGATAGGCGAGCTGGCCAAGTGGTTCAACAGCTTCCTCAACAAGTTGCAGACCACCATCAGTCAGGTGATAGACACGGTCGCCGGCACCCGCGCCAGTGCTGAGCAGGCGGCCCAGGTTGCCGAGCGCACCAGCGCCGGCATGCAGGCCCAGTATCAGGAGGTGGATCTGGTGGCGACCGCCTTCGAAGAGCTGAGCGCCACCGCGCTGCAGGTGGCGGGCAACGCCAACTCGGCGGTGGCGGCAGCCAACCAGGCCGATACCTCGGCGCAGGAGGGCAAGTACGTGGTGGCCGATACCCAGGAGGCGATGCGCAAGCTGATGGCGGTGATCAGCGACGCCAAGCCGGTGGTGGAGCGGCTCTCCGCCAACAGCGAGAACATCAACGACATCCTGGTGGTGATCCAGGGCATAGCCGAGCAGACCAACCTGCTGGCGCTGAACGCGGCCATCGAGGCGGCGCGGGCCGGTGAGCAGGGCCGTGGCTTCGCCGTGGTGGCCGACGAGGTGCGCAATCTGGCGGGGCGTACCCAGAACGCCATCGTCGAGATCCAGACCCTCATAGGGCAGTTGCAATCCGGTACCCAGGCCGTGGTCAAGGCGATCATGACGGGCCACAGCCAGGCGGATGTGACGCTGACAAAGGTGGATCTGTCGGTCAGCGTGCTGGAGCAGATCATCCATGCGGTGGCGACCATACATCAGATGAACGAGCAGATTGCCCGGGCGGCGCAGGAGCAGAGCGGGGTGGCGGACGAGATCAATCGCAACGTCAGCAACATTCGCGATGTGAGCCACACCATACGGGCCGAGGCGGCGACCTCCGCCGAAAACGGGCGCGAGTTGTCGGCGCTGGCGGACAAACAGCAGCAGCTGGTGGGACAGTTCAAGGTATAGGGATAAGAAAAAAGGCGCCATCCAACCGGAGGCGCCAAACACATTCAGATGACAGACTGGGTTAAATCGGTTCGATTTAAGCCCCTCTTCCCGCAGAGGAAGAAACACAACACCACAATCGCAGACCACTGACTCACAAAAATCACATGTAAACCAACATGGAAGAGAAAAAGTGAGCCATATGACAACGGATTGCGAAGCGAATTATGTTTATTCACTGGTCGGCCCGCAACCGACAAATTATAATGCGGCCCATTAGAAAAACTCATCGTCGGCTGGTCTCATGTCTCGTCGTTTACCCCCGCTCAATGCACTGAAAGCATTCGAAGCCGCGGCTCGTCACTTAAGCTTCACCCGGGCTGCGGAAGAACTGTTCGTGACCCAGGCTGCCATCAGTCACCAGATCAAGGCGCTGGAGGAGTATCTCGGCATCAAGCTGTTTCGCCGCAAGAACCGCTCCCTGCTGCTGACCGAAGAGGGGCAGGGCTACTTCCTCGACATCAAGGACATCTTCAGCTCCATCTCGGAGGCGACCGACAAGCTGCTGGCCCGCAGCGCCAAGGGGGCGCTCACCGTCAGTCTGCAGCCGAGTTTTGCCATCCAGTGGCTGGTGCCCAGGCTGGTGAAGTTCAGCGAACGCCATCCGGATATAGACGTGCGGATCAAGGCGGTGGACATGGACGAGGGGTCGCTCACCGACGATGTAGATGTGGCCATCTACTACGGCCGTGGCAACTGGCCTGGGCTGAGATCCGACAAGTTGCACACCGAATATCTGATCCCCGTCTGTTCGCCCTTGCTGCTGACCGGTCCCAAGCCGCTGCGCACCCCGGATGATCTGACCCGTCATACCCTGCTGCACGATACCTCCCGCCGCGACTGGAAGGCCTGGTTTCGCCAGCTCGACATAGATGCCCCCAACGTCAATCAGGGGCCCATTTTCAGCCACTCGACCATGGTGATCCAGGCGGCGATCCACGGTCAGGGGGTGGCGCTCGGCCACAGCGTGCTGGCCCAGCCCGAGATCGAAGCGGGCCGGCTCATTTGCCCGTTCGAACAGGTGCTGGTAAGCAAGAACGCCTTCTACCTGGTGTGCCAGGAGCAGCAGTCTGATCAGGGCAAGATAGTGGCCTTCCGCGACTGGATGCTGGAGCTGGTGGAGCAGGAGGAGGCCCGTCGCCGGGCACGGCTCGCCGATGCATGAGGCACTGAGGTGATTGCGTGAGAGAGGACATCATGACTGAGGTGATAAGGGAGGGGGCAAGCGATGCCCCCGTTCGCATTTTGCTGGCCCACGGCGCCGGTGCCGGCATGGAACACGCCTTTCTCGCCGAGCTGTCACGTCTGCTGGCGGGCACCGATATCGAGGTGGTGCGTTTCAACTTCCCCTATATGAGCAAACGGGCTCTGGATGGCAAGCGCAGGCCGCCGGACAGAGCACCCGTGTTGCTCGACCATTGGCGTCAGATGGTGCGCGAGTTTGCCCATCCCAGACTGTTTCTGGCGGGCAAGTCCATGGGGGGACGCATGGCGGCAGAGCTGTATCGCGAAGGAGAGGACGAGATGAATGCTGCAGGATTGCTCATTCTCGGGTATCCTTTCCACCCCCCGGCCAAGCCCGACCGCTGGCGGGGCGAAGTGCT
This sequence comes from Aeromonas bestiarum, assembly GCF_000819745.1. GTDB lineage: Bacteria > Pseudomonadota > Gammaproteobacteria > Enterobacterales > Aeromonadaceae > Aeromonas > Aeromonas bestiarum. The sequence continues at coordinate 238,887 of NZ_CDDA01000008.1, forward strand.
CAAGCAGATCAAGACGCCGACCCTGCTATTGCAAGGGGAGCGCGATACCTTCGGTACGCGCGCCGAACTGGCAGATTTTCCCTTCTCACCCCACGTATCGGTCCACTGGCTGACCGATGGTGACCATGGCTTCAAACCGCGAAAGGCGAGTGGGGTGAGCGAGCAGGAGAACCTGCAACAGGCGGCCGATCGGATAAAAAGCTTTATCGCCGCCACTCGGGTTGAGGCCTGACGGTGGTGAGCGCGACAAGGAGGAGCCAAGGATGCAGATCCAGCGAGAGTTTCAGCGGCATTGGTTGGTGTTGGCTGGCCTGTTTGGCCTGACGGCAACCCTGCTGGGGGCCTACGGTGCCCACGGCCTGGCGGCGAGCGGCATCACGCCTTCGCTGCTGGCGGCGTTCAACACAGCCGTGCAATATCAGTTTTTTCACGCACTGGCCCTGCTGGTGCTGGGTTGGTGCGGTGTGCGCAGCAAGGTGATCACCTTTGCGGGCTTCGCATTTGTGCTGGGGATCCTCGGATTCTCCGGCAGTATTTACGCCATGGTGCTGCTCGGCAGCAAGGGGCTGGGGCTCATTACCCCGGCCGGTGGCCTCTGTTTTATGTTGGGATGGGCGGCTCTGATATGGGCTGGCTGTCGTCTTGGAGGAAAAAATGAATAATCTGCTGCTTTATTGCCGCCCCGGTTTTGAGAAAGAGGCGGCGGCAGAGATCACCGAACGTGCCAGTAACATGCAGTGTTACGGTTTCGCCCGGGTCAAGGACGACAGCGGTTATGTGATATTCGAGCTGTATGACGAGGAGCAGGCCGATCTGCTGGCCCGCAAGCTGCCGTTCAAGGAGCTCATCTTCATCCGCCAGATGCTGGTGGTGACCCATGAGCTGAAGGATCTGGAGCTCTCCGACCGGATCTCTCCCATCCTGGAGGCGGCCGCCAGCTATACCATCTGCGGCGATCTGCGGGTGGAGACAGCCGACACCAACGAGGCGAAAGAGCTGTCGGCCTTCTGCCGCAAGTTCACAGTGCCGCTGCGTCAGGCGCTGCGCAGTAACGAGTTGCTGACCAAGAAGGAGACGCCGCACCGTCCGGTGTTCCACGCCTTCTTCATGGCCAACGATCACCTGCTGATCGGTTACTCCTACTCGTTCAACAACTCCGAATTCCACATGGGTATCCCGCGTCTGCGTTGCCCGCCGGATGCACCTAGCCGCTCCAGCCTCAAGCTGGAAGAGGCCTTCTACGTGTTCGTGCCACGGGAAGAGTGGGACCTGCGCCTCACCTCCGGCATGAAGGCGGTCGATCTGGGTGCCTGCCCGGGCGGCTGGACGCATCAGCTGGTGCGTCGCGGCATGATGGTGACTGCGGTGGATAACGGCACCATGGCCCCCTCCCTGATGGATACAGGCCAGGTGAAGCACCTGCGTGACGACGGTTTTGTGTGGCGTCCCAGCAAGAAGAACATCTACTGGCTGGTGTGCGACATGGTGGAGAAGCCGGCACGGGTTGTTCACATGATTGCCGACTGGTTCCGCGAGAACGACTGCCAGGAGGCGGTGTTCAACCTCAAGCTGCCGATGAAGAAGCGCTACGCCGAAGCGGTGCACAACATAGAAGTGTTGCGCGGCCTGCTCAAGGAGATCGACAACGCCTTCGTCATCCAGGCCAAGCAGCTCTACCACGATCGCGAAGAGATCACGGTACACGTCTACAACAAGTACTGGGTCTCCAAGCTGGAAGCCAAGGACTGACGTCCGGCGCCTTGCCGTGAACGGAAAACAGGACCGACAGCAGAGATGCTGTCGGTCCTGTCGTTTATGCAGGCCTAGAAGCGATAGTCGAAGCGCAGGGAGGACTCGCCGTCGGTGAGCTTGACCTCTATGTCGAGGGGGATGGATCGATCGGTCGGGCTGAACTCCAGCTTGACCCCGTTGCCACGCAACTTGATGGAGGTGTTCATGCCACCGGCCTTGAACTTGATCCTGGGTTTGTGCTGCTCGAAGGAGAGGCTCACGCTCTTCTCGGCGGTCAGATTCAGCTTCTGATAGGGGGTGACCTGGCTGTTGCCATTGCTGTCGGTCACTATGTCCACCCCGAAGGAGAGCGGTTTGGGCGCTTTGAGCAGCTCGTTGGTATCCATGGTGGAGCGCCAGACCTGGCTGGCTTGCTGGGTGCCGGATGCCGGTAGTTCTTTCCAGGCATTGTCGACCGGTCTGTCTACTGCCATGACACTGCTGCTGATGAGCAGCAGGCTGAAAATAGCGCGCATAATGGATCTCCTTATCCCTTATCTATTGAACATAGTAGCCAATCGATGAGGGGGGTAGCGCGCCGCGAGATAAAACAAAGGGAGCCGAGGCTCCCTTTTAAAATCAATATATTAGACTAGATTACAGCCGATCTATGATGGACTGGGTGAACTCGCTGGTGGAGGCCGTGCCCCCCAGATCCCGGGTGACCCGATCGCCGGATTCTATGGTGGCGCGCACCGCTTCCCGAATGCGTTCAGCCTTGTCCTGCATGCCCAGATATTCCAGCATCTGGATGGAGGCGAGGATCACCGAGGTCGGGTTGGCGATGTTCTTGCCGGCGATATCCGGTGCCGAACCGTGCACCGCTTCGAAGATGGCGGCGCCATCACCTATGTTGGCGCCCGGCGCCATGCCGAGGCCACCCACCAGACCGGCGCACAGATCCGAGAGGATGTCGCCGAACAGGTTGGTGGTGACCATGACATCGAACCGCTCCGGGTACATCACCAGATTCATGCAGGCGGCATCGACGATCATCTCCTCGCTCTGGATATCCGGATAGCGGGCCGCCACTTCGCGGGCCACTTCCAGGAACAGGCCCGAGGTGGACTTGAGGATGTTGGCCTTGTGGATGATGGTGACCTTCTTGCGCCCTTCCTGACGGGCCAGCTCGAAGGCGAACTTGACGATGCGCTCGGCTCCGTCGCGGGTGATGATGCTCATCGCCTCGGCGCTCTGGTTGTCATCGCTGCGCTTCTGGCCGGCGCCCGAGTACATACCCTCGGTGTTCTCCCGTACCGTGATGATGTCGATGTTGTCGTAACGGCTGCGGGTACCCTTGAAGGATATGACGGGGCGGACGTTGGCGTAGAGGTTGAATTTCTTGCGCAGGGAGACGTTGATGGAGGTGAAGCCGCCGCCGACCGGGGTGGTGAGCGGGCCTTTCAGGCTGACCTTGTTCTTCTCGATCAGATCCAGGGTGGCCTGGGGCAGCAGCTCGCCGTGCTTCTCCAGCGCGACCAGACCGGCATCCGCATATTCGTATTCGAAGTCACAACCGGCGTGGGCCAGGATCTGGATGGCGGATTCTATGATGCTGGGGCCAATGCCGTCGCCCGGGATGACGGTAATTTTTCTTTTTGACATGAGAGGTATCCACTTCTAGGGAACAGAGGGGGAGGATTCGGCCGTTTTATACCATTTCTACACCTAACCCTCCATGTTTCTTTACATTCTATCTGCTTTTGTCAACAGCAAGGGTGAGTCCCGTCATGATTGGCAGGATTGCTGGGGCATGGTGGAGACCCGTCAGGCTTCGCTGTCTGGCACGGGAGGATAGCGTATCTCCCGCAGGTTGAACCCCAGCGGAATGTCCCGCTGCAGCTGCACCAGCCGCTGGGCCAGCAGGGCCTCACCCTGATGCTGGCGCAGCTTGAGCAAGGGCTTGCCGGCACCCTCCTGCTGACAGGCCGCGAGTAGGGCCGGGAGATCGCCATGTTGTTGCAGCAGCTGGGTCGCTGTCTTGGGGCCTATGCCGGGCACCCCCTTGATGTTGGAGCCAGCTATGCCGGTCAGGGCCCAGAAATCCACCAGTTGCGCCGGCGCCACCCCGTATTGTTGCTCGACGAAGGCGGCATCCAGCCAGCGCTTGTTGAAGTAGTCGCGGATCTGGATCTGCGGGCAGATAAGTTGGCAGAACCCCTTGTCGGTGGAGATGATGGTGGCCCTGGCGCCATGCTGGGCAATGCCGGTAGCCAGGGTGGCGATCAGGTCATCCGCCTCGTCGGTCTGGGAGAGCAGGGCATCCACGCCACACTCCCAGAACGCATCCTGCAAGGTGTTCAAGCCTTCGCGCAGCTCGACCGGCATGGGGGTTCGCCCCTCCTTGTAGGCTGGATAGACCTCTTTGCGCCAGCTGTGCACCTCGCCGTCAAATACCGCTATGGCGTGGGTAGGCTCGCTGCCGGCCAGCAGCTTGCGGCAGGTGTTGATGAGGTTGGCGCGGGTGGCGATCAATGCCTGGGCCGGGGTCAGCGCCTGCTGGGCTTGTACCGCATGCAGACGACGGATGAGGTTGAGGGCATCTATGATGAGCAGGTGCGGCCTGATAGTTGACATGGGACACTCTTGGCGGTCGAGACGCGCCATTGTAACAAACAGGCCGGCCTGATGGGGGATTGATGGCATTTGCATGCCAGAGGCAGGTAAAAAAGGGGCGCCAATGCGCCCCTCTCTTCGTATTGCGATGCCAGCCTTAGCGCACTATCTCGTAGCAGGGCACGTACTGGCTGCCCGGCAGCTTCATCCGTTGCTGCTTGACGAAGCTCTCCAGCAGCTTGTCCATCAGGTGCATCAGCTCCTTGTCGCCGTGCAGCTTGAAGGGACCCTTCTTCTCGATGGCGCGAATGCCCCCTTCCTTGACGTTGCCGGCGACTATGCCGGAGAAGGCACGGCGCAGGTTCGCCGCCAACAGTTGGGGCGGCTGGTTGCGGTGCAGATCCAGGCTGGCCATGTTGGCGTGATCCGGCTCGAACGGGAGCTGGAACTCGGGCTCTATCTTGAGGGACCAGTTGAAGGAGTAGGCATCCCCGACCGATTTGCGATATTCGCGGATCTTGGGCATAGCTTCCTTCATCACCCGGGCCACTTCCGGCGCATCGCCGACGATGATCCGGTAGAGGCTGGTGGCAGGTTCGCCCAGGGTCGCCTTGACGAAGTCATCGATGGCGCGGAAGTAATCGGCGCTCTCCTTCGGACCGGTCAAGATGATCGGCATGGGCTGCCGCTCGTTGGCCGGGTGCATCATGATGCCGAGCAGGTAGAGCAGCTCTTCGGCTGTGCCGACTCCGCCCGGGAATATGATGATGCCGTGGCCCAGACGGACGAAGGCCTCCAGCCGCTTCTCGATATCCGGCAGTATCACCAGCTCGTTGACGATAGGGTTGGGCGGCTCGGCGGCTATGATGGACGGCTCGGTCAGACCTATGTAACGGCCGTTGCGCACCCGCTGCTTGGCGTGGCCGACGGCGGCGCCCTTCATGGGCCCTTCCATGGCACCCGGGCCGCAGCCGGTGCAGATGTTGAGCTCACGCAGCCCCAGCTCGCTGCCCACCGCGCGGGTGTACTGGTACTCGATCTCGTTGATGGAGTGGCCGCCCCAGCAGACCACCAGATTGGGATCCGCGCCCGGCAGGATCGCCTTGGCGTTGCGCAGTATGGCGAACACCACGTTGGAGATGTGGGTGGAGCTGGTCAGGTTGACTAGCCGGTTCGACTCCAGCTGGGTCGAGACATAGAGGATGTCGCGCAGCACGGAGAAGAGGTGCTCCTGAATACCGCGGATGATCTCGCCATCCACAAAGGCGTGTTCGGGGGCATTGAACAGTTCGAGTTTGACCCCGCGCTCGCGCCGGATCACATGAATATCAAAGGATTTGAAGCGCTCCAGTATCTCTTTGGAGCTGTCGGTATGGCTACCTGAGTTGAGCACTGCCAGCGAGCAGTTGCGAAACAGTTGATAGATATCGCTGGAGGCTGTTTGTTTGAGGCGATCCACCTCGAGTTGTGACAGCAAGTCCATGCTGCCGACAGGATTGATGTGCGTAATCATAGGTTCCCCTTTCACTCGCTTGTTATCGTTGTGCTTTTCCCTGGGGAGAAAACGGGATGCCCTGTGGCATCCCTTGAATTTGATAGTAGATGTAAGCGGTGGGGCAGGGGAATAGGGGAGAAGTGCGTTTGCTGCTTTTTTAGCCTGCCATCAGGCCAGGTTGACCTGATCCCGGCCCGAGTTCTTGGAGCTGTAGAGCGCCTTGTCGGCCCGTTCGAACGCATCCGTGGTGTGATCCCCTTCCCGGAACAGGGTGGCACCGATGGAGATGGTGATCTCGACCCTGGCATCGCGAAAACGGAACGGAATGCTCTTGATGGTCTGACGCAGAGTCTCCAGCGGCTTCTGGTACTTGTCCGGGTTGATGTTCGGCAGCAGCACCACGAACTCCTCGCCGCCGAAGCGGGCGATGAAGTCGGTGTCACGCAGAGCCCCCTGCAGCGCCTTGGCAACCACCTTCAACGCCTTGTCACCGGCCATGTGGCCGTAGTTGTCGTTGATGTTCTTGAAGTGATCTATGTCGATGATGGCCAGGCACAGTGGCGTGCTGTAGCGCAACCAGCGCTTGTATTCGAGTTCGAGCCGCTCGTCGAGGGCCGCCCGGTTGTGCACCTGGGTCAGGCTGTCGAGGAACAGCTTGTGCTTCTGGATGGTGAGCCGCTTCTTGTATTCGGCGGTCTCCTCCTTCATCAGCCGCAGCTTGGCCTCCATGGTGGAGAGGCGGGTGAGCAGGTGGCGCTCGCGGGCGGCCATGGCTTCCCTGTCCTGCAACAGCAGGTTGATGGCGCCCATGTGGCCCGAGATGGCGCCCTTGAGCTCATGGAGGGTGTCGTGGCTGGCCAGGGTATGGTCGATGGCCCGCAGCTCCTTGTTGATGGCCTGACGGGTATCCTGGGTGGCGCTTTGCAGGGCGCGCCCCTCGTCGAGGGATTCGGTGAAGCTGAAATGCACAGCCGAGAGGCTCTCGTTGAGGGTGCTGAGAAACGCCTGGGAGGATTTTCGCTCCTCGCGGGTGCCCTCTATGATGAGCTCGATGATCTGCAGGCAGATCTCGGCCAGCAGCGGCGGCGTGATGCCACCCAGCAACTGGCGACGGATATCCGCCAGGCTCTCGCCGACGGCACCGGCAAAGTCCAGCTCGGTGATGAGCCGCTGCAACTCGTCGGCTATGTGGGCGTGGGTCTTGGCATCAAACGGGATGGTTGGCTCGGGGGAAGATAGTTCGGCTATGGCCACGGCCGGCGTGCTGGCAAGGGGTGCCTGCGCCAGCAGGGGCTGGGTCGGCAGCAGTTGGATCTTGATGGCCTGCTGGTAGAACTCCAGCAGCCGGATCACCTTCTTCTGATGATCGCCTATGCCATAGCCATCGGGGCTCGCCAGAAACTCCTTGAGGGACTTGCGGGTATCCTCCGGGAAGCCCTTGATGGACTTGAGCTGCTTGGAGCCTAGGTCGATGGCGGACTTGGTCAGGGTGATGGACTCTTCCAGCGCGTTGCCGTGCTGCTGCAACAGCTTTTCGATGACGGCGAGATCGGCGTCGAGGGCGGAGAGCGGCGGATTGCCATCGAGTTTTTGCTTGAGCTTGGCGAGCTTGTTGTCCAGCTCGCGATCGTGGCCGCGACAGGCCTGCATCAACTTGCCGATGAACTGGATGCTGCGGGCGCGCTCGGTGTCGGAGAAAGAGACGATGCCGTCGAGCTCCAGCTGCTTTTGCTGAAGGGATTCCCTGAGTCTGGCCAATTGTCCTGCTACGGCAGCGATATCATTCATTATTCAGGTCGCCCTGTTGTCATTATCGTTTTTGTGTTGGATAGCAACGGCGGTCGAACCCAGTTCCAGACCCAGTTGATTATCTATATCGTCATTGGTCATCCGGCGCTTTCGTCCGTGAAAGTCGAAGCCAATTAACCCATTGCTTTTCATGAGAAGAATTTACTTTTACCAGTCCCTTGTCAATTGCCATCAAGCAGCATTGCCACACATCCCCATTAAAAAACGCGGCCTGTTGGCAATCGATGGCGGCCAGCTCCAGCCAGACACTTTGCTGGTGTTTTTCACTGAGCTGAATGGCTCCGGCCAGTGCCAGATAACAGAGATCGAACAGGCCGTGGTGATCGAGGGCGGTCGCCGCCTTGGGCAGGAAGGGATGGCTGACGATGCCGAGGCTGATGTGGCGATCCAGCGGGTGCTGGCAGGGGAAGGCGGCAAAGGCCGCGAGCAGATCCTGGGCCAGCCGGTGCAGGTCTTCCACATGGCGCTGGGGCACCACGTAGAGCAGGTGGCCTTCACGCAGATCGTAGATGCGCCCATCCTGCGGCGTCAGCCCGTTGACATAGCTGCCGAAGGCCTGCTCTATCTCGCGGCTCACCTGATAGCCGTGCTGCTCCAGGCTGTTGACCAGGAAGGGCACCCGAAACAGCAGATAGTGCAGCTTGTCGTCGAATTCGCTGGTGGGCAGCTCGCTCAGATACCAGCGTTCTGACTTTTGCTGGCGTCTGGCCATCTCGCGCGGCCAGCGGCTCATCAGTCGCTGCCAGTTGGCAAGGCCGGTGCGCGGCTCGATCAAGATGGCTTCACCCAGCTGCTTGCCTTGCAGGCGGGCGACCCTGAGCTTGAGCCAGAGGGTGAAGAACAGATAGATGAACAGGGTCAGCAGCAGGCCCGTGATGACGCTCGACCAGAGGTAGCGATCCTGCTGATGCCGGCTGGTATCTAGCTGTTGTTCCAGCTCTTTGATCTGCTGCTCCCGCTCCACCTGGACATAGTTGTCGCGGATCGCCTCTTGCTCCAGATCGACCTGCTGCTGGCGCACCTGCTCGCTGCGCTGGTGGAAATTCTTGTAGCTGTCCAGCGCCTGCTTGAGGTAGCCCTTCTGCTCGTAGGCCACCGAGAGCAGCCGGAAGATTTCGAACTGGCGCTGGGCATCGCCGATCTGGTTGGCCAGCGCCAGCGCATTTTCCAGCTGCAGGATGGCGATGCCACCCTCCTTCTGCTTGAGGTGCAGCTCACCCAGCAGCAGCAGGGTGTCGATCAGCGGCTCCTTGTCGTCGCCCAGCTCGTGGGACTGGCGGGCCGCTGTGAGGTAGTTGCGGGCCAGGGTCAGGTTGCCGGTTTGCAGATAGGTCTTGCCTATCTCGTACTTGAGATTGGCGATGCGGGTGCGATTGTTGCCCTCGTCCAGCAGATCCAGCGCATTGAAGAAGTAGACCAGCGCCATGTTCATCTCGCCCTGATCCCGGTTGAGGCGGGCGAGCACGATCAGCGCATCGCTGAGCAGGGAGGGGTTGCCGAGGGCATGGAAGTAGTTGGCGGCCTCATTGGCGTATTGCAGCGCCTTCTGTGGCTCCTGCTCCGCCTGATAGAGGTTCACTATCTGGTTCGACAGCAGCCCGAGGAAGAGGGGATCCTGCAGTCCCCTGGCCTGTTGCTGGGCGTCGATATAGTCGCCTAGCGAGAGCTGGGGCTGCCTGAGGGCATGGTAGAGATCGCCGCTCACCGCGCTGACCCAGGCGCTGGCCAGCGGCTCCTTGGTCTTGTTCGCCCAGCGCCTAGCCTCGGCCAGCTGGCGTTTGGCCTCGTCGAACTGGTGCGCCTCTATGCTGGCGTTGGTGCGCAGCAAGCGGCTGTAGACCTGCAGCTGGCTCTCTTTGAGGCTGGGATTGCTGAGCAGGGTCTCCAGCTGGCCGAGCAGGCCGGCGCTGGCGCCATGGGAGTGATCCTGCAGATTCTGGCTGCGGATCTTGAGATAGAGGCCGTGAGCCTGCAACTCCAGTTGCTGCTCCTTGGCGGCCATGGCGATGCCCTGATCGAGCGACTTCTGTGCCGCCTGGAACTGGCCCAGTTGCAGCAGACACTCCCCCTTGAGCAGGTGAGCGCCTGTGGCCTGGGCGGCCGTGCCATAGCTCAGCAATGGCTCGCGATAGCCGTACTCCTGGCGATTGCTGATGATTTGCTTGGGATTATTGGCTGTGCGTGTCAGGAAGGCCGAGGTGATCTGGACACATCTGGCAGGATCGGTGAGCACCAGGGTCTGGGCCTGCTGCAGATCGATAGACAACTGCTCCTTGGCCAGATCCAGATCAGGAGCCGACAGGGAGGACATCATCATTGCCAGAAAAAACAGTTGATTCATTGGATTAAGGACAGCACAGGGGTGTGGGCATGTTATCCAAGCCCCCCCCTGCCCGTCCAGCGTTTACTGGCGGGGAAGGGGGAAGGGGTCTGGTATCCAAGCCCCTTGTTGTCAGCCGCGTCCAGCGTTGACTGGCAGTGACAGGGGAAGGGGCCTGGTATTCAAGCCCTTCCTGTCTGCCGCGTTCGACGTTTACTGGCAGGGATAGAGGAGGGGCTCGGTATCCAGGCGCCTTCCCGTCAACTGCCCCGGCGTTTACTGGCGGATAAGGCGCAGGTTGGTGGGGGGAACTTCCCAGTCGCTGCGGAACGGGTTGATATCCAGTCCGCCACGGCGGGTATAGCGGGCATAGACGGTCAGCTGGCTCGGGCGACAGAAGTGTTTGAGATCGGTGAAGATCCGCTCGATGCACTGCTCGTGGAACTCGTTGTGCTGGCGAAACGAGATGAGGTAGCGCAGCAGTTTTTCCCGATCGAGGCGCGGGCCGCGATAGTGGATCACCACGGATCCCCAGTCCGGCTGGCTGGTCACCAGGCAGTTGGACTTGAGCAGGTGGCTGTGCAGTGTCTCTTCCACCTCCTCGTTGCTCGCTGCCCCCTGCAGCAGCTCGGCATCGAACTCGTAGCAGTCCACCTCTATGTCTTGCTCATCGATGCACTCCCCCGGCAGGGTCGCAATGTGGTGGGGCGCCTGGGTCAGCGGGAACAGGGTGACGCTCACATCACTGCCGGCACAGGCACTCAGATCTTTGACCAGCAGCGCCTGTACCGCTTCCAGCGAGTCGCAACGGGTCTGGTTGAAGGAGTTGAGATAGAGCTTGAACGACTTGGATTCGATGAGGTTGGCGCTGGTCGCCGGGACTGAGACCTCGCCGACGGCCACCATGGGCTTGCCTTTGGCATTGAGCCAGGAGAGCTCGTACAGGGTCCAGATGTCACAACCCTGGAACGGCAGCGTGCCGGTCAGGCCGAGGTCGTCGCGGTTCAGGCTGCGCGGTACCGGTTGCAGCAGGGCCGGGCTGTACTGGCTGATGTAGGCGGACTGCTGGCCCAGGCTCAGCCCCTGCAAGGCGCTGGCACCTGCGTATCTTTCTTGTTTGCTCATGTGTTTGATGATCCGGACGTTGAATGGGCCATTGCGCTGGCAGCGGCTGGGGCCCTTGCCCCAGGTCGGCGTTGCGGGAGGATAGCCACCCAGTGGCGACGTCTCGCGCTTCACCTTGTCTGCTCACGGCTTTGATGGTGCAATAGCGGACTTTGGCAGCAATTGTGGGGAATTTCGATGTCGGATCAAGTCTTGTCTGCCCTGGAACACTTTTTTTTACGCTGGCAGCGTGATGGCGAGGCGAGGCGGGGACTGCCCCTGTGTGAATGGGAGGCTGACTGGCGCTCCCCTTGCGAGCTGGATGAGCCCAGAGAGGGACGGGTCGCCTGGCGTCCGCAGCAGCGCAGTGAACCCGCGGATTTCACGGCCATGGCCGATGCGCTGGAGCTGGTGCTGCATCCCGCAGCCCTTGCCCTGTTTGGTCACTGGTTCAGCCGCCCTATTCCCTGTTCCTACAAGGGGTTGCGCCTTGAGTTGATCCTGCCGTGGAACGAGGCGGATCTGGACCTGCTCAGGGAGAACCTCATCGGCCACCTGTTGATGCTGCGCAAGTTGAAGCGAGCGCCATCGATCTTCATCGCCACCACCCGCAACGAGATGACGCTTATTTCCCTTGATAACGACAGTGGTCAGGTGTGGCTGGAGTGGCTCGACTCAGGTCGCCGTCTGGCGCTGGCGCCCTCCTTGCCCGATTTTCTCACGCGGCTGGAGACCTTGCCGCAATAAGGGGCCTTGCACAAATCCTAACGAAAAGAGCCTTGCCGCTTGGCAAGGCTCTTTTTCATTGTCCCTTTATCACGGCTGGCGTGGCCCCTAATCCTTGAAGTCCCAGGAGAGGTTGGAGACCAGCCGGCAGGGATCGCACTTGAAGTCGAAGATCTCGTGCAGCGGTTCGGTTAGCGCCCATTCACCGCCACAGCCGGGGCAGGGGCGAGCCTTCTCTTCGGCGGCGTTCAGCCCGCCGACCCGGTAGAGGTAGTAATAGGTAGGAATGCCGCTCAGGGCCTCCAGCCGCTTGCCGAGATCGCTGCCACGGCGTTGCAGACGGCTGCCTACCTCGCCGATTTCGTGCAATGCCGCGTGTTCGGCGATGGAGCCGTTCATCTGCAGCTGATCACACGCCTCCCAATCCTCCTGCCACTTGATGATCTGCTTGTGGTCGCCGTTGGCGATGGCCGGCAGCCGGTAGAGCGGTATGGGGGCGAAGTGGTCGCCACAACGCAGTGGCGAGCAGGTGTGCAGGAAGCTGGTGTAGAGCAGCATCCAGCTCGGCCGCTCGTCGGTATGGCCGCAAGGATCCGTGCTGTCGGAGAGCAGATCCACCCCTTGCAGCTGAAGTTTTGGTGCGAGCAGTCCTGCCTGATTGAGCTGTTGTTCAGCCAGTGTCACCTGTTCGCTCTGGTTGTCCGGGTGCAGGCTGTCTTGCTCGGGGCAGACCACCCGGCTGATGAACTGACCCTGCTGCATGCTGGTGGGAAATTCCCGGCCAAGGATCTGGCCCTGATAGCGCAGCATGTCTAGGTAGTTGACTATGGCCCGCTCGGCCTCACCGAGGGAAGTATCGCGATAGCACTCAAAGCTGAGTTCGAGAATGTACATGGGGGCTCAGTCCGGCTGGCGTTGAAGCAGCAGAGCGGTCAGGCGATCGACCTTCTGCTCGAGCCGGTTGAGCTGCTCGCTCAACAGCTGCAGGTTGGCGGCATCGGCCGCCATCTCGGGCTTGGCAACCGCAGGCGTGGTAGCCGCGGATGGCTCGGTGGGCTGGGGTTGCTGTTTCCACTGGCTCAGCGCTTTCAGCAGCTCGGCCATGGGCACGGGCTGGCTGAGGCGAGCCTTGACCATGGCGGTGGAGGGGGCGATCCCCTTCGCGGCCAGTTCGTTGGCAATGCGGATGATCTCTTGGGCGGACATGAGGGCTCCTGCGCAGGATGGCGGTGATACGGGCTGGACGGGGCACAGAGCTTAACCAAACCGCCTTCGTCTGGAAAGCGGGCTGGCGAGAGGAGGAGGTTCAATCGGTCTGGCGCAGCAGCACATCCAGCTGATCGATGGCTTCCGACCAGTCCGAATCATCCCAGAGCGCATCGCGCAGGAAGTTGGCCTGGGATTGGGTCCAGAAATCGGCCTCGGGCAGCAGGGTCTGATTGTCCAGCCGGTGTTCGTGGATGAAGCGGTGCAGGCTCAGCTCGTCGTTGGCCAGGCCCAGCTGGGCAAACAGGGCGGACAGGTCGTGGGTCAGGAATTCCATCTCATCTCTCCCGGGGGACATTCCTGAAAATTATAGGCCCGGATCCGTACCGGCTTGCTATTGCGATGGCATGGGCACGATGCGGAGTGGCTGGCCTGAGGTGGTCTGGGGCCAGCGGGAGTCGCGCTGGCTGGCTTACTGGGATGGCATGCGATGGGGTGGCAGGTCGACGCCGACTATGTGCAGTCCCTGCATGCGCAACTGTCCCTGATAGTGGCTCTCGCCATCGCTGGAAAATTCAAATTCGTAGTAGGTCAACAGGCGCAGTGGCTGATGGGCCAGTGCACGGTGGCTGCGCGCCAGCGACAGCAATTGCAGATCGTGATGCTGGCAGTAGCGGCGCATGTATTGCCAGGCGAGTTCGGCCTGGCGGCGCTGATGCCAGAAGGCAGCGCCGATGAGGATAAGCAGCAAGATACCGAGCATTTCACCCATCGAGGGCTCCTTCCTTGTGATGTGGCCTGGTGTGGACCGAGTGGCGAGCCACCCGGCCGTTATTCCATCAGATGTTACGCCGCGGCAAACAGACGGCCTATGGCCTGACCGAGCGCATCGCTACGCGCCGGATCCCGTAATCTGGCCAGCATATCATCGCGCAGGGCCGGCAGGGTCACCAGTTCGGCAAACACCTGATTGAAGAACTGGGGCGGTTGCAGCGCCAGCTGCTCCAGGAACAGGCCGAGCAGGTTCGGCTCCTTCAGATCGGGCCAGAGGCGACCGGCGATGGCGAGCAGCAGGGCCGGGCTCGGCTGGGTTTGCAGCAGGGTCAGCAGCTTGTTGGTGCGCATGGCATTGCCGTTGCAAGAGGCCAGCGCCCGGCACAGGTAGGCCAGGGTTTCCGGGTTGGGCTCGGCGCTCTCCTGCTCCTTGCCGATGCGCTCAAACAGGGCACCCTGCACGGCCGGTGGCAGCGGGACGTTTTCCAGGCTCTGGCACAGGGCGTAGAGCGGCGCCTGGGGCAGCCTTGGCAACGCCTTGCACACCAGCGCCAGATTGCGCTCGTCCTGCAGCCGCTCGGCCATGTCGGCGAAGCCTTGCAGGCCCAGCGCCTGCCAGCCTTCGTCGCCTGGTGCCGCCAGATAGTGGCAGAGGGCGTCGTAGTAGGTGGAAGGGGCCTGTTCCAGCTGGCGGGCCAGCTTGGCATGCAGGCTGGCCATCTTGGCCTCGGCCGGGCGGAAGGTGTAGGGGTTGTCGGCCAGTCGCTGGGCCTTCTCTTCATCCAGATCACCGGTCAGCTTGTAGCCCAGGGTCTCGACCACTTGATCCATGAAGAGCTTGGGGCCGCTGCCGATGAGCAGACCGCGCTCATCGAGCGCAAACTTGAGGAACCAGAGATAGTGCCTGGACTCCGCCGGCTGGAAGAAATGGACGCCGAGCCAGGCGTGCTGTTGCAGGGGCCAGGGATAGGGTTCTTGCTGCTGCTCGATGCGCACGAAGGTATCGCTCGCCAGCGGTCGCACCTGGCGACCCATGTCGAACAGTTGAAACTGGGTATCGGCCTGGGTCAGAAACTCGGTCAGCGTGTTGATGGTAGACATGATGTGATCCGGCTAAGGGTGATGCGGGCCGATTATAAAGCGGTTGTATCAGATAGCCAGCAGGGGTACCAAGAGCGCTTTATTACAGGCGCAGCGGGTCAAGCTGTATAAAGCGGTTGCATCAGATAGCCTGTGGGGGCTCGGCTCTGCGTCCAGCCTGCCAATGGAACATGGCAGAGGGGGAGGGGGACGGTGTATAGTAGCGCCCTTTTTTGATGAGCCCAGCCAGCCTGTGTCAGTTTTACAGGGGAGGCTGAATGAGCAAGAGGACGACGAGATGAATCAATATTTGCTGGTAGCAGGCCTGTTGGGTGAACTCACCGCCGAGTTGCAGCGCCTGGAGCGCTGGCAAGATGAGCATCCGGGTGAAGAGGCCCTGGCGAGCGAGCTGCCGTTCTGTGTCGATACCCTGAGCTTCGATCAGTGGCTGCAGTTCGTGCTGATCCCGCGCATGGAGCAACTGGTCATGCTGCAAGCGCCGCTGCCCACCAGCGTCTCCCTCTATCCCATGGCGAGCGAAGTCTACAAAGAAGAGCTGGCCGACGTGGAAGCCCTGCTGCGGTTGATCGCCCGCTTCGATCTGCTGCTCTCCGGCAAAGTGGTTGAGCAATGATGAGTGAGCAGGCAAAGGAAGAAAACGCCTTGCAACTGACCCTGCCCTATCAGAAGGAAACGCCGGCTGGTGGTAGCCCCAATGGTTGCCGTACTAACGACGGCGGCGCGATGAAGCTGACCCTGCCCTATCAGAAGGAAACGCCGGCTGGTGGCGGCCCCAATGGTTGCTGTACTAACGACGGCGGCGCGATGAAGCTGACTCTGCTCTATCAGGATGACTGGCTGGTGGCGGTCAACAAGCCGTCGGGCCTGCTGGTGCACCGCAGCTGGCTCGACAAGGCCGAGACCCGCTTCGCCATGCAGATGACCCGGGATCTCATCGGCGGCCGCCACGTCTACCCCGTGCATCGCCTCGATCGCCCAACCTCAGGCGTACTGCTGTTTGCACTGGATCCTGCGGTTGCCCGCACCCTGACCGAGGCGTTTGCCGCCCGTCGGGTGCACAAAGAGTATCTGGCGCTGGTGCGGGGCTGGGCCCCGGAGCAGGGGGTGATCGATTACCCCCTCAAAGAGCAGTTGGACAAGATAGCCGACGCCATGAGCTCCCCGGATCGCCCGGCTCAGGAGGCGGTCACCGCATTTCATCGCCTGCACCAGGTCGAACTGCCCCATGCGGTTTCCAAGAAGCACCCCACCAGTCGTTACAGCCTGGTCAGGTTGTTCCCGAAAACCGGTCGCAAGCATCAGCTGCGCCGCCATCTGGCCCACCTGTTCCACCCCATAGTCGGGGATACCAGCCATGGTGATGGCCGTCACAACCGCTTCTTTCGCGAGCAGCTGGGGTGCGAACGCCTGCTGCTGGTGGCCCGCAGACTCAGTTTCGAGCACCCGATCCTCAAAGTCCCGATGCGGATCCAGGCGCCGCTGGGGCCGGACGTCTTGCAGCTGTTTGCCGAGCTGGGCTGGCCCGCCAGCGAGAGCGACTACTGATCTTCACCTGGCCTGCTCACTCACTGCCGGGTGTTGCCTTCGACCGGGTTGTGGCATGCTGTAAAGCTACGCCAGTCAAAGGAATCCGTTATGGCTCAGATAGATATAGTGGTGGGAACCGTTTATGGCGCGGCCATGCTGGTTGCCGAGACGCTGTCAGCGCAGTTGCAGCAGGCCGGACATGAGTGCCAGATCTTCGATGAGGCCGTGCTGGAAGACCTGGACGCCTCCCGCTTCCTGCTGGTGATCACCGCCACTACGGGGCAGGGCGATATTCCGCCCAATCTGCAACCCTTAGCCGCCGCCCTGGCCGATCGGGCGCCTTATATGAAAGGGTGGCGCTATGCGCTCATCGCCATGGGTGACAGCAGCTATGAACACTTTTGCGGTGCAGGCCGTCAGCTTGACGACCTGTTGCAGGAGCTGGGGGCCAGGGCTCTGTTGCCCCGTCTGGAGATAGATGCCACCGTCGACGATGAACCGGAAAAAGTGGCGCTGGCCTGGCTAACCGGCTGGGAAAATACACTCTAGTTTTCCCCTCCTTGTGTTCTTTATTTGTCCCCCGTTGGTTTGCCCATGGGGGATGTTTATTTCCGGGCCAGACCAGTCTCAACTGACCATATTTCCCACTTTTCATCCGGTTATTTTTCTGGCATCCCTTCGTTTGGTCGAGCATTTATTTCTGTCATGACAGACATGCAAGAAAATTAAAAGTTCCGCATTGAAAGCGATTTCAGTCATGTTTTTGTCATTGATTTGGGTATTTTATACTTAATCAGCGAAGCGAATTAATGTTTGATAGCGATTTCAAGCTATGTTTTTTGCTTGTTTGCGTTTTTAATTGGTGAGTTATTGCTGATTGTTTGCTTCCCATGCCCTATAAAACCCTCTTGGGTGTGGGGTGGGCGATTTGTCGCCATTTTGTGAATCAGCTCATGTTTGTCCCGAAATTGGCTACCTATAATCGGCCTCGGTTATCACCTAAACGTTTTTATGGTGATAAGAACTTGGATATTCAGGATCACACTCCTCTCAGCGGGAATAAGGAAAATGAAAATGAAAGCAAAGTGGCTCCCGATCGCTGCAGCAGTAACCGCAGCCCTGGCTTCCCAAGCCGCCTTCGCCGTTGATTTCCACGGCTACTTCCGTTCAGGTGTTGGCGTTTCCGGTGACGGAGACATGGTTAAATACAACGTGAACAAGGTTGGTCGTCTGGGTAACGAAAATGATACCTACGGCGAAGTTCAGCTGGGTCAGGAAGTATTCAACAAGGATGGCAAGACTTTCTACGTTGACTCCATGTTCGCCATGGCTTCCAACGGTTCAAACGACTGGGAAGGTACCGGTACCGTTTGTAACTTCGATGCCAAACAGTGCAACGGTGATTCCGATTTCGCCCTGCGCCAGTTCAACGTCCAGGCCAAGGGCCTGCTGGGTTTTGCACCGGAAGCCACCCTGTGGGCCGGTAAGCGTTACTACCAACGTCACGACATCCACATCTCCGACTTCTACTACTGGAATATCTCCGGTGCCGGTGCCGGTATCGAAGGCATCCAGGCCGGTCCTGGCAAGATCTCCTTCGCCTGGGTTCGCAACGACCGCAGCGCGGCCGATGTGTTCGGTCAGTACACTAAGACCGGTGTAAATAAAAAACCTGTTTTGGATGCAAACGGCAACCCGACTGGTAACTATGTAGAAGATCCTACTTACACCAAGAACGAAGATGTTAACGTCAACACACTGGACCTGCGTTATGCCGGTATCCCGCTGTGGAGCGAAGCGTCTCTGGAACTGGGCGTAGACTACGCACTGGTTAACGAGACTGAAGCGCAGAAACCGCTGAAAAACAACAATATGAAAGACGGCGTCATGCTGACTGCCGAACTGACCCAAGGCATCCTGGGTGGCTTCAACAAGACTGTGCTGCAGTACGGTACTGAAGGTTACTCCAAGACCATGGCCTTCTACGGTGACGGTTCCTGGTACGGTGCCGAAGCCAAAGACGGTGCTGATGGTTTCCGCATCATCAACTGGGGTGTTGTTCCCATGGGCAACAACTTCGAGATGGGTCACCAGCTGGTCTACGGTGTAGGCAACGAGATGTGGGATGGCAACGACAAGGTTGAAGCCATGTCCGCCGTTGTTCGCCCCATGTACAAGTGGGATGACTTCAACAAGACCATCTTCGAAGGCGGCTACTTCAAGGACAAGACCAAGTCCACCAACGGTACCTCTGTTGATGACTCCGGCTACAAGCTGACCCTGGCTCAAGCCTGGTCTGCCGGCTCCAGCTTCTGGGCTCGTCCTGAAATCCGTGTGTTCGCCTCCTACCTGGCCAATGACGAAGATCAGAAAGTCTTCGAAAGCGGCACCTCCAAAGACACCTACCAAGTGGGTGTGCAAGCGGAAGCTTGGTGGTAAGCACTTCTTTCAGTTAAGTTAGTCACTGCCCCCGTATGGGGGCAGTTTTGTTTCGCCGGGTAACGGCAACCGGGTTATGGAGATAAGAAGAATGAAACTGGTAAAGATGTCTATCGCAGCCGTGGTTACTGCGCTGTTGGCCGGTTGTTCCGGTAGCATGTTGATCCCCGTGCAGGATCACGCATCCATCCTGAGTAATGCCGAACAGGCCAAGCAGGCGCTCTCACAGGCAACCAGCTGCTGCGCTGCTTTCAACGATTTCAATTATGTGAGCCTGCCGGAAGGCGATACCTTGCTGGCCCTCGATGGCAAGCAACCCAGTTTTCAGTTTGACGAGGGGATGAGCTACTTTGCGGCTTATCGCCTGCCAGCCAACACCGGCAACCTGGCCATCAAGGTCGCCTCCCAGGTGAGCAAGACAGTGCTGGTGCCTCAGGTCATCATGCTGGATGCCCAGTTCAAGGTGACTCGTGTGCTGGGTGAGTCGGTATTCAGCTACCAGCCAGCCCATCTGCTGGACAACGATCGCATCGAAGGCAAAGTGTTTGTCGATCGCAGCATGCCGGGCAACCCGGCGGCTGAAACCTACATGATTGTCTATGCCCCGGCCAACCAGCTGGCGGGCAGTACCACCATATTGCATCCCTCCAAGGCGTTTGCCCGTGCGAATGGCACGGTCGAGCCGGATATCAAGGATCCCGTGATCCCGCACTCCCCATGGGGCCTGGTGCAGATCGAAGTCGTCGATATGGCCAAGGGGCAGGGTCTTGAGGCCGTCTTCAAACCCGAGTACGCAGACAAGGTGGCGATGAGCCAGGCCGCACCGGCGACCGCCGCCGTGGCCGCTGGTACTGTGACGGTTGCAGCCGTTGCTGCGCCCAGCAAACCCGCACCCGCCATGCTGACCGAAACCGAGGCCTTCTATCAGTCCCAGATCGAGAAAGCGGTGAAAGCCGGTGATATCGACAAGGCGATGCAACTGGTCAATGAGGCCGAGCGTGCCGGCTCGACCAAGGCGAAATCCGTCTTTATTGACGCGGTCAAGCGTTCGCAGAAAGGCTGAATATTGCCCAGTCTTTAAAAGATAATATTTATTTGAGGCCTCCCTTGTTGGAGGCCTTTTTAATCGGTAGACTAAAATAGAAAAAACAGCAAATGGTTACATTAAGTTACAATGCGTTTCTTTCGGCATTAATATGATTGGTTAAAATACAATGCGAAACAGCACTTTTCATATTTATGGCGTAGCATGAAAATGCCGAAATATATCTGTAATTCCCCCGAATTTCCCCTCAGAATTATCTTGTGATCTCCCCTCCAAATTTTTTATTCCCTTGCGCCTGATGGAAGAAATTTCCGATCTGCTGGGTTATATTCATCTGGTCAAAATAAACAACCCCCAATCGAATTCATGCCGATGAAGATGATGCTCGTGATCGTCTATCAATTGGACTGAACCGTTTACGGGAAGACAATTCATTCAGGAGCGCACACATGTTTAAAAATGCTTTCTCTAATCTGCAAAAGGTCGGTAAGGCGCTGATGCTGCCAGTATCGGTCTTGCCAGTTGCAGGTATTCTGCTGGGGGTGGGCGCCGCTCACTTCAGCTGGTTGCCAGAAATTGTCTCCCAATTGATGGAGCAAGCTGGTGGTTCCGTATTTGGTCAGATGGCCCTGCTGTTCGCAGTGGGTGTTGCCCTCGGCTTTACCAATAACGACGGCGTATCTGGTCTGTCAGCCATCGTTGGCTACGGCATCATGACCGCTACTCTGAAGGTGATGGCACCTGTGATGGGTGTTGAAACCATCGAGACCGGCGTACTGGGCGGTATCCTCGCCGGTGGTGTGGCTGCCTGGGCGTTCAACCGTTTCTACAAGATCCAGCTGCCAGAGTATCTGGGCTTCTTCGCCGGCAAGCGTGCCGTGCCCATCATCACAGGTTTCGTGTCCATCGGTCTGGGTGTGATCCTGTCCGTGATTTGGCCGCCAGTTGGTTCCGCCATCGGTGCCTTCTCCGACTGGGCTGCCAACCAGAACCCGGTACTGGCCTTCGGTATCTACGGCGTGGTTGAGCGCTCCCTGATCCCGTTCGGTCTGCACCACATCTGGAACGTACCTTTCTTCTATCAGGCGGGTACCTGTGTCAACGGCGCCGGTGAGACTGTTCACGGCATCATGACCTGCTTCCTGACTGCCGATGACGCTTCCCGCGCTGCCGGTAACGGCTTCGGTCAGCTGGCCGGTGGCTACCTGTTCAAGATGTTCGGTCTGCCTGCTGCTGCGTTTGCCATCGCTCACGCCGCCAAGCCGGAAAACCGCGCCAAGATCGTAGGTATCATGGCCTCTGCCGCCCTGACCTCTTTCCTGACCGGTATCACCGAGCCGATTGAGTTCTCCTTCCTGTTCATCGCTCCTGTGCTGTACGCGATTCACGCCGTACTGGCTGGTCTGGCCTATGTGCTGACCAACTCCCTGGGCGTGGTACACGGTCACACCTTCTCCAACGGTTTCATCGACTTCGTGGTGCAATCACCCCGTGCCGACAACATGTTGCTGCTGGTGGGTCTGGGTCTGGTCTACGCGGTCATCTACTACGTGGTGTTCAGCTTCGTAATCCGTGCCATGAACCTGAAAACCCCGGGTCGTGAAGACGAGACTGCTGAAGAGACCGTCAGCCAAAGCAAGGATGAGATGTCCGCTGCCCTGGTCACTGCCTTCGGTGGTAAAGAGAACATCGCTTCTCTGGATGCCTGCATCACCCGTCTGCGGGTTGGCGTGAAAGACGTGGCCAAGGTTGACCAGGCTGGTCTGAAGAAACTGGGTGCTGCCGGTGTGGTTGTGGCTGGTTCCGGCGTACAAGCCATCTTCGGTACCAAGTCAGACAACCTGAAAACCGACATGGATATCTGGATGAAGAGCAACTAATACAGTTGCCTGAATCCTGAAGTTCAGAAAAGGGAGGCGCAAGCCTCCCTTTTTGCTGGGCGAGCGTCAGGGTGATAGCGGGCAGGGACCGGATCCGTCGAGTTGCTCATCCAGTTGCATCCAAAGGAGTGGGGGTGAGGGGGGCGTTTATGGCCTGCTGCCCTCACCAGATGTTGACCCGCCCATGGCATACGGATCCCGCACAAAGAAAAGGGGCGCCTGACGGGCGCCCCTCGTTGCTGCCGGATCGGGCTTACAACTTCTCCAGATCCCGCTCTATTTCACTGATCTTGTTCTGCACCACTTTTTCCAGATGACGCAGGTCACGCAGTATCTTCTGCTTGATATCCGGGTCGGCCTGGACGTGCACGCCCTGGGTCAGGTTATCCAGCTCATCCACCACGTACTTGAGATTGGCGTTGATCTCGGTGACATCCTTGTACTCATGGGTACCCGAGTCGACCAGCATGGTCTTGCGCTGGCGGGGATATTTGAATTTGACACTCTTGGCGAAGAACTCGCCTTTCTGCTTCTTGAAGTAGATCTTGAGGATGTCGTGATTGGCTTCCTGGCGCAGGGTATAGCTGTCCACTGAGGTGGGTTCCTGGATCCCCAGGCTCTTCAGATTCTCGTACATCGGGCTTCCTCGGTTTGAAACGATCCTGACCCATCTATCTTAACCGAGTCTGTGTGGCTTGCCTGTGACAGGGGCGCCAAAATCAAAAGGGGCCCAAAAGGCCCCTTTTACCATGATGGCTGGTCGATCACTTATCGATGGCGCGCAGCAGTGCGCTGTTACCGACAGCCTGGGCCACGGGACATTCCTATCATCTGAATGTCGATGCAATCATAAAAAAGGGCGCCTCGAGGCGCCCTTGCAGCAAGCAGTTGGCCATTACTCGTCGATGGAGCGCAGCAGGGCGTTGATCCCTACCTTGGCACGGGTCTTGGCATCCACCTTCTTGACGATCACGGCGGCGTACAGGCTGTACTTGCCGCACTTGGAGGGCAGAGAGCCGGAGACGACCACGGAACCCGCAGGTACGCGACCGTAGTGAATTTCGCCGGTTTCGCGATCATAGATGCGGGTGGACTGGCCGATGAAGACGCCCATGGAGATGACGGAGCCTTCCTCGACGATCACACCCTCAACCACCTCGGAGCGGGCACCGATGAAACAGTTGTCTTCGATGATGGTCGGGTTGGCCTGCAGTGGCTCCAGTACGCCACCTATGCCGACGCCGCCGGAGAGGTGTACGTTCTTGCCGATCTGGGCGCAGGAGCCCACTGTGGCCCAGGTGTCGACCATGGTGCCTTCGTCAACGAAGGCGCCTATGTTGACGTAGGAGGGCATCAGCACGGTATTGGGAGCGATGAAGGAGCCTTTGCGGGCGGTTGCCGGCGGCACCACGCGCACACCCGCTTCCTTGAACTGCTCGGCTGTGTAGTCGGAGAACTTGAGGGGAACCTTGTCGTAGTACTGGGCATCGTCGCCCTTGATGATGCCGTTGTCATTGATGCGGAAGTAGAGCAGTACCGCTTTCTTCAACCACTGGTGTACCACCCACTCGCCGGCAATCTTCTCGGCGACACGGGCCTTGCCGGAATCCAGCAGGTCGATGGCTTGCAGGATGGCGGCCTTGGTGGCGGCATCGACTGAGCCGGGAGTGATGGAATCACGGCGCTCGAAGGCCGCTTCGATGATCTGTTGCAACTCGGTCATGACAGGTTTCCTTTAAAAAATTCCGTTTGTTGTATCACACTTTTCCAATTGTTTTTAAGGGCTCAAGCCGATTTCTTCGGGAGAACGGTGATTTATTGTGCTTGAGTGGTCCAACCATTTGTTCTGCTTGATAAATCAGGATGATGAAAGGCGCCTTGTGAGGCCTTTCGCCGGCTTGTCGCTGCCCTCATCGTCGGCCGACTCCTGAGGATTGAGCTGATTCACCAGCCGCTCCTCCAGCGCCAGCTGCTCGTTCTGGGTCAAGGGCTCGCCCGCGAGTGTGGTGAGGCTGAAGAAGTCCTCCACCCGCTCGCCTATGGTGGTGATCTTGGCGGCATGGAGCGACAGGCCGCACTGCTGGAACACGGCGCCGATGCGGGCCAGCAGCCCCGGGGTATCCAGCGCCGTCAGCTCCAGCAGGGTGTGGCGGGTCTCCCCCTTGTGGGGCAAAAACACCGCCCGGGTTGGTACGCTGAACTGGCGGTGGCGCCGTGACAGCGGCTTGTTGCGCAGCACCAGTTTGCCCGGCTCCTGCAAGGCCTTCTCCAGCGCCTTCTTGATGGTGGCGGTGCGGTTGGGGCTGATGGGCTCGCCGCTCGGCTCCAGCACCACGAAGGTATCCAGCACATAGTCGCTGCGCGAATTCATGATCTGGGCATCGTGGATGTTGAGGTTCTTCTGATCCAGCGCCGAGGCCACGGTGGCGAACAGATTCGGGGTATCGCGGCAGTAGATGAACACCTCGCTGCCCCCCCGGGTCGGATGCTTGCCGATGATCACCAGCGGGGCCGGGTTGTCGCCATGTTCGATGATCTTGCGACAGTGCCAGGCGATCTGCTCCGGGCTGTGGCGCAGGAAGTAGTCGGCCTTGAAGTCGCTCCACAGCTGGTTGATGGCCTCTTCCGGTACGTCCCGCTGAGCCAGGATCTGCTTGGCCTGACGCTGGTTCTCGCGAATGCGCAGTCGCATGTCGGGCGGGTTTTCCAGCCCCTGGCGCAGCGCCTTCTGGGTGGCGAAGTAGAGTTCGCGCAGCAGTGTGCCTTTCCAGTCGTTCCAGAGGGTGTCGTTGGTGGCGCAGATGTCGGCCACCGTCAGGCAGTAGATAAGGTCGAGATGCTGCTCGTCGCGCACCTTCTGGGCAAAGTCGGTGACCACTTCGGGGTCGTAGATGTCGCGGCGCTGGGCGGTGACCGACATCAGCAGGTGGTGGCGCACCAGCCAGGCGACCAGTCGACTTTCGTAGCGATCCAGGCCGTGCAGCTGGCAGAACTCCAGCGCATCGACGGCGCCGAGTTCGGAGTGATCCCCGCGCCGGCCCTTGGCGATGTCGTGAAACAGGGCGGCGATGCTGAGCAGCTCCGGCTTGCGCAGCCGGGTGAACACCTCGTGGCAGAGCGGGTGGGTCTGGCGGCTGGCCGGATTGGGAAACTGGTGGATGTTCTTGAGCAGCCGGTGGGTGTGCTCATCGACCGTGTAGGCGTGGAACATGTCGAACTGCATCTGGCCGACGATGAGGTTCCACTGGGGCAAATAGGCCGCTAGGATCCCGTATTTGTGCATCAGGGAGAGCGGCTGACCTATGCCGTTGGGATGGCGCAGCAGCGCCATGAACAGGCGGCGGCACTCGGGCAAATCCTGCAGCCAGCAGTTGAGCTTGCGGCGCGCCTCGCGCAGCTGGCGCAGGGTGGCGGAGTGGATGCCGGCAATCTCGGGATGCTGGGCTATCTGGTAGAAGAGCCGCAGTATGGCGGCGGGCTCGCGGCCAAACAGCTCGGAATCCACCGCATCGATGAGGCGACCCCGCAGCTGGAATTCGTCGGAGAGGCGGCGCACGTCCATGGCGGTGTTGCCGAGAATAGCCTCGTCAAACAGCTGCAACAGCATCTCGTTGAGCTCGGAGACCCGCCGCACCGTCTGATAGAAGCGTTTCATCATCTGTTCGACCGGGCTGTTGCCGTCCCCCTCGAATCCCAGCATCTGGGCCACGGTGCGCTGGCGGTCGAACAGCAGCCGGTTGTCGCCCTTGTTGATGGCCATGTGCAGGGCGAAGCGCACCTTCCACAGGAAATTCTGGCAGTCGAGCAGCTCGCGATACTCGGCCCGGTTGAGAAAGCCGTGGCTGGTCATCTCG
Organism: Aeromonas bestiarum; assembly: GCF_000819745.1. Taxonomy (GTDB): domain Bacteria; phylum Pseudomonadota; class Gammaproteobacteria; order Enterobacterales; family Aeromonadaceae; genus Aeromonas; species Aeromonas bestiarum. The sequence goes on from NZ_CDDA01000008.1 coordinate 264,514, forward strand.
AACAGGGTGGTGGCGCCGAAATGGCGGCGGGCGACCCAGGCCAGGGTCTGGATGTCCCGCAGTCCGCCCGGATTGCTCTTGAGATCCGGCTCCAGCTTGTAGGCGGTCCCCTGAAATTGCTGGTGGCGCAGGGCCTGCTCTTCGCGCTTGGCCTGGAAGAACTGCTCGCTCGGCCAGAAGTGCTGGGGGCCGGTCGCCTCCTTGAGTTGCTGGAAACCCTCCTGGCGGCCGGTGATATAGCGCGCCTCGATCAGGTTGGTGGCGACCGTGATGTCGGCGCGGCCCTGCTCTATGCATTCGGCCACATTGCGTACCGCCTGGCCGACCTCCAGCTTGAGATCCCACAGCAAGGTGATGAATTCGCCGATGCGCAGCCCCAGCACCTCGTCCAGCTCCTCCCCTTCATAGAGGATCAGCAGGTCTATGTCGGAGTGGGGGTGCAACTCGCCGCGGCCATAGCCGCCTACTGCGATCAGGGTGAGCGCCGTCTTGTCGAAGCCGAACTTCTGCCACAGCCGGGTCAGCAACTCATCCATGTATTCGGAGCGGGTGGCCACCAGTTCTATGATGTTGTCACCGGCATCGAAACGGGCGTGCAGCCAGCCGAGAAAACGGCTCAGATACTCTTTGCAGTTCTCGCGGGTGAGCTGATCGTCGGGTAACAGATGGGGGGAAAGCAGGCTGGCATCCATGGCATCTCACACTCTCGGTCTGGCCGGATAAAGATCAACCCCGGCGTGTGGCCGGGGTTGAATGTCAAACGTGACGGATAACGCGGTCGATGGTGTCATCGGGGCGCAGGGTGAGCACCTCGCAGCCATCCTCGGTCACCAGCAGGGTGTGTTCCCACTGGGCTGAGTCGCCGCCATCCTTGGTGGTCACGGTCCAGCCATCTTTCGGGTTGATGCGGCAGTGATACTTCTTGCTGTTGACCATGGGCTCTATGGTGAAGCACATGCCCGGCTTGAGCTCCTGCTTGCCGCCGTTGCGGTAGTGCAGGATCTGCGGTTCCTCGTGGAATTCGCTGCCGATGCCGTGGCCACAGTAGTCGCGCACCACGGAGAAGCCTGCCTTCTCGACGATGGGCTGGATCAGGGCGCCAATCTCTGTGATGCACATGCCGGGGCGCACCTGCTTGATGGCGGCGTACAGGCTCTCCTGGGCGACCTTGCACAGCTGGCGACGCAGCGGTGTGGTCTCACCCACGATGAACATGGCGGAGGTGTCACCGTGGTAGCCATCCTTGATGACTGTGATGTCCAGGTTGATGATGTCCCCTTCCCGCAATTTCTTGTGGTTGGGGATGCCGTGACAGATGACGTCGTTCACCGAGGTGCAGATGGACTTGGGGAAGCCGTGGTAGTTGAGCGGGGCCGGGATCGCCTGCTGTACGTCGACAATATAGTCGTGGCACAGGGTGTTCAGCTCGTCGGTGGTGACGCCTGCCTTGACGTGGGGGGCTATCATGATCAGCACATCGGCGGCCAGCTGGCCGGCAACGCGCATCTTTTCAATCTCTTCCGGTGTCTTGATTTTAATGGACATGGGATCTCTCTTGGGGCCTGACTGCGCATCCTGTCGATGCCCAACAATCAGGTAATGAAAAATAGATGCGTTTGCAATCAGGCCAAAATTTTATCCCCAACCCCCGTTTACTTCCAGTGTGATTGTCATCACAACGTCAAATCCTCTGCCCAGCATCCACTACAGGGATCCATTTTTAGCACCCCGGCCGGTGGTGTCCTGACCAAAGTTATGGTATAAAGCGCGCCGGAATGGGGAACTTGCGTCCGCATTTCATCACCCTTACTCAATAACACACACACATCGACACCTGTACCGGGGTGCCCCTTTGGGGTCGGTTACATGGGATGTGTGGAGGCCTAACCCCAATACAGAGGTATAAAATGGCTAAAGTTTCTATGCGCGACATGCTGCAAGCCGGCGTTCACTTCGGTCACCAGACTCGTTACTGGAACCCGAAAATGAAGTCCTACATCTTCGGTGCCCGCAGCAAGGTTCACATCATCAACCTGGAAAAAACCGTTCCGATGTTTGACGATGCCATGAACTTCATCAGCTCAGTAGCTGCCAAGAAAGGCAAGGTACTGTTCGTAGGTACCAAGCGTGCCGCGTCTGAAGCCGTAAAAGATGCCGCTGATCGTTGCGACCAGTTCTATGTCAACCACCGCTGGTTGGGTGGCATGCTGACCAACTGGAAAACCGTTCGTCAGTCCATCAAGCGCCTGAAAGATCTGGAAACCCAGAGCCAGGACGGTACCTTCGAAAAGCTGACCAAGAAAGAGGCGCTGATGCGTACTCGCGAAATGGACAAGCTGGAGAAGAGCCTGGGTGGTATCAAGAACATGGGCGGCCTGCCTGACGTGCTGTTCGTTGTCGATGCCGACCACGAGCACATCGCTATCAAAGAAGCCAACAACCTGGGTATCCCGGTAGTTTCCATCGTTGATACCAACTCCAACCCGGACGGCGTTGATTACGTCATCCCGGGTAACGACGATGCTATCCGTGCCGTACAGCTGTATCTGAATGCTGCTGCTGACACCGTACTGGAAGCTCGCGCTCAGGACATCGTTGTTCAAGCCGAACAAGATGGCTTCGTTGAAGCTGAGTAATTGATAAGGACTGAAAAGCCCTTATTAACCAAGCTGATGTAATTGGTTAGCAGGGGCCCTTGTGGCCCCTGTTTCTTGTCAATTCAAGACCGAGGATACTGGACATGGCTAACGTTACTGCCGCCCTGGTAAAAGAACTGCGCGAGCGCACCGCCGCTGGCATGATGGATTGCAAAAAAGCACTGGAAGAAGCTGCTGGTGATATCGAGCTGGCAATCGAGAACATGCGCAAATCCGGTCAGGCCAAAGCCGCCAAGAAAGCAGGCCGTATCGCTGCTGAAGGCGTGATTTTCGCCCGTACCGAAGGCAACATTGCTGCCATGATCGAGCTGAACAGCGAAACCGACTTCGTCGCCAAAGATGCCAGCTTCATGGCAATGGGCCAGAAGATCGCCGATATCGCCGCGACCCAGAAAATTGCTGACGTCGACGCCCTGAAAGCGACCGATTTCGGCAACGGTGAGTCCATCGAGCTGACCATCACCAACCTGATCGCCAAGATCGGTGAGAACATGAACCTGCGTCGCGTGATGCTGGTTGAAGGTGACAACCTGGGCACCTACGTTCACGGTTCCCGCATTGGTGTTATCACCAAGCTGACCGGTGGTTCCGCCGAGCTGGCCAAAGATCTGGCCATGCATGTTGCAGCCAACAGCCCGCAATTCGTCAAGCCTGAAGACGTGTCTGCTGAAGTCGTTGCCAAAGAGCGCGAAATTCAGATCGACATCGCCATCAACTCCGGCAAGCCGAAAGAGATCGCCGAGAAGATGGTTGAAGGCCGCATGAAGAAGTTCACCGGTGAGGTTTCCCTGACTGGTCAGCCGTTCGTGAAGGATCCTTCCATGACGGTTGCCGAGCTGCTGAAGAAAGAAGGCGCTGACGTTGTCTCCTTCACCCGTTTCGAAGTGGGCGAAGGCATCGAGAAGCAAGAGACCGATTTCGCTGCTGAAGTAGCAGCCCAAATCGCGGCCGCTCAGAAGGCCTAACCGAACCGGTTTTTCCGTTTCCCCAGACCGCGACTTATGTCGCGGTCTTTATATGACCAGGAATCAGTGACATGAGTACCAATCCCAAGCCTGCATACAGACGTGTTCTTCTGAAGTTGAGTGGTGAAGCCCTGCAAGGATCCGAGGGTTTTGGCATTGATCCGGCGGTGCTGGAGCGGATGGCCCAAGAGATCAAGGAACTGGTTGAGCTGGGTGTTCAGGTCGGTCTGGTCATCGGTGGCGGCAACCTGTTCCGTGGTGCCGGTCTTGCCAAAGCGGGCATGAACCGCGTGGTGGGCGACCACATGGGTATGCTGGCCACCGTGATGAACGGTCTGGCCATGCGTGATGCCCTGCATCGTGCTTATGTGAATGCCCGTCTGATGTCTGCCATTTCCCTGCAGGGCGTCTGCGATTCCTATAGCTGGGCCGAGGCCATCAGCCAGCTGCGCGCCGGCAAGGTAGTGATCTTTTCTGCCGGTACCGGCAACCCCTTCTTTACCACCGACTCCGCGGCCTGCCTGCGCGGGATCGAGATCGAAGCCGACGTGGTGCTCAAGGCCACCAAGGTCGATGGCGTATTCACGGATGACCCGGTCAAGAACCCGGATGCCGTGCTGTACCATGAATTGAGTTATGATGAAGTTCTTGAAAAAGAACTCAAAGTGATGGATCTTGCTGCTTTTACTCTGGCCCGTGACCATGATCTGCCGATCCGCGTGTTCAACATGAACAAACCGGGTGCGCTGCGTCGGGTTATCATGGGTGAGCCGGAAGGCACCCTGATCCACCACATCGGCAAGTAAGACAAGAGATCAGGCTGGAAGGCGCTCTTATTCATTACGCCAGCAAATAAATATGATAGACACGAGCCGCGTGGCGGCTCGTTCGCCAAAAGGAAAACCACTGTGATCAACGAGATTAAAAACGACGCCAAGGACCGTATGGCCAAGAGCGTAGAGTCGCTCAAGACCCAGATGTCCAAGATCCGTACCGGCCGTGCTCATCCGAGCCTGCTCGACGGTATCCAGGTTGAGTATTACGGTGCTGCCACTCCTCTGAAACAGTTGGCCAACGTGGTGGCAGAAGATGCTCGTACCCTGTCCATCTCCATTTTTGACCGCTCCATGATCCAGGCGGTAGAGAAGGCCATCCTGACCTCTGATCTGGGCCTGAACCCGTCCAGCAACGGTCAGACCCTGCGCGTACCCTTGCCGCCGCTGACCGAGGAGCGTCGCCGCGATCTGACCAAGATCGTCCGTGCCGAAGCCGAAGGTGCCCGTGTGGCCGTGCGCAACATCCGTCGCGATGCCAACGCCGACCTGAAAGCGCTGCTCAAGGACAAAGAGATCTCCGAAGACGACGACCGTCGTGCCCAGGAAGAGATCCAGAAACTCACTGATGCCTTCATCAAGCTGGTGGATGACGCCCTGGCCGCGAAGGAAAAGGAGCTAATGGAAATCTAAGTCTCTGACAGGTATATTACGAGCGCCGTGTAGTGCCCCTGCACGGCGCTTTTGTCTTTGTGGGAGAAATGAATGTCGCTTTTGGCAGCGTTAGGTGATTGTGCCAACTCGTCCTTGCCTCGTCATGTGGCCATCATCATGGATGGCAACGGACGCTGGGCTCAGAACCGTGGCAAGATGCGGGTCTATGGTCACAAGGCGGGCGTGCAGTCTGTTCGTGAGGCGGTGACCTTTGCCGCGCGCGCCAAGATAGAGGCGTTGACCCTGTTTGCCTTCTCCAGTGAGAACTGGCGGCGACCGGAAGGGGAGGTCAGTGCCCTGATGGAGCTGTTCCTGACCGTGCTGGGCCGTGAGGTCAAGAAACTGCACAGCAACGGGATCCGGCTCAAGGTGATCGGTGATACCGCCCGCTTCAGCGACCGCTTGCAGGCCAAGATCGCCAAGGCTGAGGCCCTGACCGCCGACAACCAGGGGCTGACCCTCAATATTGCCGCCAATTACGGTGGCCAGTGGGATATCGCCCAGGCGGCCCGTAAACTGGCCCGTGCCGTGGCGGCGGGCGAGCTGGACGCCGATACCATCGATGAGTCCCTGCTGGCCGGGCAAGTCTGCATGGCCGACCTGCCCCCCGTGGATCTGTTGATCCGGACCGGTGGTGATCATCGCATCAGCAATTTTGTGTTATGGCAGCTCGCCTATGCCGAGCTCTATTTTACCCCGGTATTGTGGCCCGATTTCAACGAGGCCGAGTTCAGTGAGGCCGTTGCCTCTTTCGTTGCCCGTGAGCGTCGCTTCGGGTGTACGGGTGAACAGATACGGGAATTGATCGCCGAGCATCAGACCGGCTAAACCCCCTCCCAAGAGAGAGGTTTCTTTTGCTAAAACAACGAATTATTACCGCATTGCTACTGGTTCCCCTGGTGTTGGGGGCGCTATTCTTTCTGCCGTTGAAATTCTTTGCCCTGTTGGCAGCCCTGGTGTTTCTGTTGGCCAGCCGCGAGTGGAGCGGCTTCGTCTCTGCCCAGCCGCAGCAATGGCTGCCGCTGGTGTTCTGTCTGTTGCTCGGTGCCAGCCTGTTCTGGCTGCCGGTCGAGCAGCTGTGGACCCCGCACTTGCATCCGCTGGTGATGGGCGTGCTCTGGACTGCGGTCAGCTGGTGGCTGCTGGGGCTGCTGCTGGTATTGCGTTATCCCCAGAGCGCCAAGTTGTGGAAAGAGTCCATCTGGCTCAAGTCCCTGTTCGGTCTGGTGACCCTGGTGCCCTTCTTCTGGTCCCTGGTGGCCATCCGTGGTTACAACTTCTATCACGACCCCATGATGGGGGCCTGGATCCTGTTGTTCGTCATGGGGCTGGTCTGGGCGGCAGATTCTGGCGCGTACTTTTTCGGCAAGGCCTTTGGCAAACACAAGCTGGCGCCGGCCGTCAGCCCGGGCAAAACCATCGAAGGCATGGTTGGCGGCCTGTTTACCGCCAGCCTGCTGGCCGTTGCCGTGACCTGGTTCATGGGCTTCGTGCCCGCCAAGATGGCCATAGTGCTGTTCTGCTCCCTGCTGGCTGTGCTGGCGTCCGTGCTCGGCGATCTGACCGAGAGCATGTTCAAGCGGGAAGCTGGCATCAAGGATTCCGGCACCCTGCTGCCCGGTCATGGCGGTATTCTCGACCGGATCGACAGCCTGACCGCCGCCCTGCCGGTATTCCTGCTCAGCTACCTGTTGCTCAGCCAGGAATTCTGATGCCTCGCTCGCTGATGATCCCGGGAGCATCCGGCTCCGTCAGTCTGTTACTCGTTCAGGAGTCTTGATGCATAGTCTGATGATCTTGAAGGCTTTCGGCTCCATTCATTCGTTAGCAAGTCGGGAGTGTTGATGCATAACCTGGTGATCCTGGGAGCCTCCGGCTCCATCGGTCAGAGCACCCTCAAGGTACTGCGGCAGAATCCGGGCCGTTGGCAAGTTCTGGCGCTGACGGCGGCCCGCAGCGTGGACGCCATGCTGCGCGATTGTCTCGAATTCTTCCCCCGCTTCGCCGTCATGGTGGATGAAGAAGCGGCCGCCATGCTGGCAGGCCGGCTCAAGAGCCATGGCAGCGTGACCCGGGTACTGTCCGGTCAGGCCGCCCTGTGCGAGGTGGCAGCCCATCCTGATGTTCACAGCGTGATGGCGGCCATCGTCGGTGCCGCTGGCCTGGCGCCCACCATGGCTGCGGTGCGCGCCGGCAAGCGCATCCTGCTGGCCAATAAGGAGGCGCTGGTGATGTCCGGCGCTTTCTTCATGGAGGCGGTGCGCGAGCATGGCGCCGAGCTGCTGCCCATCGACAGCGAGCACAACGCGATTTTCCAGTGCCTGCCCGAAGCCATTCAGCGTCAGCCCGGTTTCTGCTCCCTGGCAGAAGCGGGCATCAGCAAGATACTGCTGACCGGCTCCGGCGGCCCGTTCCGCTACACCGACATTCAGGAACTGGCACGGGTCACGCCGGCCCAGGCGATCGCCCACCCGAACTGGTCCATGGGGGCCAAGATCTCGGTGGACTCCGCCACCATGATCAACAAGGGGCTGGAGTACATAGAGGCGCGCTGGCTGTTCAATGCGGCGCCCGAGCAGATCCAGGTGGTGATCCATCCCCAGTCCGTCATCCACTCCATGGTGCAGTACAAGGACGGCTCAGTGCTGGCCCAGCTTGGCAACCCGGACATGTGCACCCCCATAGCCCATGCCCTGGCCTATCCGGCTCGTGTTGAGTCTGGGGTGGAACCTTTGGATTTCTTCAGTGTCGGAGAATTCAGCTTTATCCGGCCCGATTATGAGCGTTATCCCTGCCTGGCGCTGGCCATGAGCGCCTGCCAGCAAGGGCAGGCGGCGACCACGGCGCTCAATGCCGCCAATGAAGAGGCCGTTGCGGCTTTCCTTGCAGAGCGGATCGGTTTTATGGATATTGCCAGAGTCAATGAGGCCATCATGGCGGCGCTGGGCAGTTCCGCCGTGGGCTCACTGGATGATTTGATTGCGCTGGATGGTGCGGCCCGTGCCCGTGCTCACAATTTGATTGAGGAGCTTAGCTGATGAGTGGTATTTCGTGGCATTGTGCTGCCTTCATCCTTGCCTTCGGGTATCGGACCATGCATGAAATCGAGGTGGCTGACTGATGAGTGCTGTGCTGTGGAATGACAAACATGCCTTGATGACTGCCTCCTTCAGTTGTTCGAATGGGTATGATATCGAGGTGATCGGCTGATGGGCGGCGTGTTGTGGAACATAGGTGCCTTTATTGTCGCCCTCGGGTTGCTGGTTGCGGTTCATGAATTCGGCCACTTCTGGGTGGCCCGTCGCTGTGGCGTCAAGGTCGAGCGTTTTTCCATCGGTTTTGGCAAGGCCATCTGGCGCCGGGTCGGCAAGGATGGCACCGAGTATGTGCTGGCGCTGATCCCGCTCGGCGGCTACGTCAAGATGCTCGATGGCCGGGTCGATGAGCTCAAACCTGGCGATGAGCAATTTGCCTTCAACCACAAGAGTGTCTGGGCACGCATGGCCATAGTGGCGGCGGGCCCCATGGCGAACTTCGTGTTTGCCCTGTTTGCCCTCTGGCTGATGTTCATGATCGGCGTCCCTGCTGTCAAACCCGTGGTGGGGGAGGTGCGTCCCGCTTCCATAGTGGCGGCAGCCGGGATCGAACCCGGCATGGAGATCGTCGGTGTCGGCGACAAGGCGACCGGTGACTGGGAGAGCGTGACCTATGCCCTCATCAGCCACCTGGGCGATGATTCCGTGCAGCTCAAACTGAAAGCGGCCAACACCAGCTACGCGGTGGACAAGACCCTCCAGCTCGATGGCTGGCAGTTCGACCCGGACAAGGAGTCACCCATCGGCAGCCTGGGGATAGTGCCCCTTGGCGGCAAGGTGCTGCCCGTGGTCGAGGCCATAGTGCCCAAGAGTGCCAGCGAAAAGGCCGGCATTCAGGTCGGTGATCGCATCAAGCGGGTGGGCGAGCAGGAGGTCACCGAGTGGGCCCAGTTCGTGCTCCTGGTGCAGCAGTCACCGGAGCAGCCATTGCCGGTCGTGGTGGAGCGGGCGGGCAGCGAGCTGACCCTGACCCTGACCCCGGATGTGAAAAAAGTGCGGGGCCAGCTGGTCGGTTTTGTCGGCCTGTCACCGCAACTGGTTCCATTACCGGATGAGTATCGAATTCTGTTACAGTATGGGCCTTTGCAAGCCCTGTGGCAGGGAGCCCAGAAGACTTGGAGCCTGACCACACTGACCTTTGACATGATTGGCAAGCTGATTGGTGGCATCGTCTCGCTGGATAATCTGAGCGGTCCCATCTCCATTGCCAAGGGCGCAGGCAGCAGTGCCGATTACGGTCTGGTCTATTTCCTCGGTTTTCTGGCGCTGATCAGCGTCAACCTGGGGATCATCAACCTGATTCCCCTGCCGGTGCTGGATGGTGGCCATCTGGTCTACTTCTTCATCGAGGCGGTCACCGGCAAGCCGGTATCAGAAAAAATTCAGGAAGTGGGTTTCAGGATCGGCGCCGCCATTCTGATGTTACTGATGGGCATTGCGCTGTTTAATGATTTCGCTCGCCTCTGAGGCCAGAGCATCAACAAGGACACACAAGAACAAAATGGCTGTTAAAAAAGCATTGGTGTTGAGTTGCCTGCTGGGTGCCAGTTTCCTGGCCCAGGCGGCCCCTGCCTCTTTTGTGGTGCAAGATATCCAGGTCGATGGCTTGCAGCGAGTGACGCTGGGTGCCGCCCTGTTGAACCTGCCGATCCGGGTTGGCGATACCGTCGATTCCGTGACCCTGGCCAACGCCATCAAGAAGCTCTACTCCTCCGGCAACTTCGAGGACGTGAAGGTTTACCGTGACGGTCAGGTGCTGCAAGTGGCGGTCAAGGAGCGGCCGACCATCTCCAGCATCGAGTTTTCAGGCAACAAGGATATCAAGGAAGAGCAGCTGACCCAGAGCCTGGAGTCCTCCGGCATCCGGGTGGGTGATCCCCTGGATCGCACCGTACTGAGCTCCCTCGAGAAGGGGCTGGAAGATTTCTACTACGGCGTGGGCAAATACTCTGCCAGAGTCAAGGCCATCGTCACCCCGCTGCCGCGCAACCGGGTCGACCTCAAGTTCACCTTCGTGGAAGGGGAAGCGGCCAAGATCCAGCAGATCAACATAGTCGGCAACAATGTCTTCCCGGAAGAGAAGCTGCTGGCCCAGCTCTCCCTCAAGGATGATGTGCCTTGGTGGAACTTCACCGGTGATCAGCGTTACCAGAAACAGAAACTGGCCGGTGACATCGAGACCCTGCGATCCTACTACATGGATCGCGGCTACATCCGCTTCGCCCAGGAGTCGACCCAGGTCTCCATGACCCCGGACAAGAAGGGCGTCTACGTGACCCTGAACGTCAAGGAAGGGGATCAGTACAAGGTCTCCGGCGTTCAGCTCAAGGGCGACATGATAGATCGTGGCGGCGAGATGAAGGGCCTGATCCCCATCGAAGCCGGCAGCATCTACTCCGCCAGCCAGGTTACCCATACCGAAGAGGTGCTCTCCAAGTTCCTTGGCCGTTACGGCTACGCCTACCCGAAAGTGGTCACCTTCCCCCAGGTCAATGACAAGACCAAGGAAGTGGAGCTGATCGTCAACATAGAGCCGGGTCCCCGTGTCTATGTGCGCAACATCAACTTCAGCGGCAACGTCACCACCAAGGATGAAGTGCTGCGCCGCGAGATGCGTCAGATGGAAGGCACCTGGCTCTCCTCCGACAGCGTCGAGCAGTCCAAGACCCGTCTCAACCGCCTCGGCTACTTCGAAACCGCGGAAGTGGATACCAAGCGGGTGCCGGGCAGCGATGACCAGGTCGATCTCGACTTCAAGGTCAAGGAGCAGCCAGCGGGCTCCATCAACGCCGGCGTGGGCTATGGTACCGAATCGGGCCTGAGCCTGCAGGCAGGCCTGCAGCAGGACAACTTCATGGGGACCGGCAAGAAGATCGGCATCTCCGCCAGTACCAACAAGTACTCCAAGAGCGTCGACCTCAGCTACAACGATCCCTACTTCACCGTGGACGGAGTCAGCCTGGGTGGTCGTCTCTACTACAACCAGTTCAGTGCGGCCGACGCCAACATAGTCGACTACGAGAACACCACAGTCGGCTTCCGCCTCTCCAGTGGTTTCCCGGTCAACGAGAACAACCGCCTCGACTTCAGCCTCGGCCTTGAGAACAACAAGCTGTCCCAGCCCAACCCCTATCTGCAGGTGGATGAGTTCTGGAAGGTGTACAGCAAGAACAAGGATGGCGACAACCGCATGGTGTTCAACACCGTCGACGTCACCGCCGGCTGGACCCGTTCCACCCTCAACAAGGGGATGTTCCCGACCGCCGGTGACCGTCAGCGTGTGAACGCCAAGGTGACAGTGCCGGGCATGGATCTGCAGTACTTCAAGCTGAACGCCGAAGATGCGCACTACTTCCCGTTCGATGCGGATCACAAGTGGGTGCTGATGGCCAAGGCCCGCGCCTCCTACGGCAACGGTTACGGCAGCAACGGCAACTATGACCACGTACTGCCGTTCTTCGAGAACTACTTCGCCGGTGGTTTCGATACCCTGCGCGGCTTCAAGAGCAACACCGTGGGTCCGAAGGCGCTCTACTACTACAACCTGAGCGGCAACGACGTCATCCAGGGCACCGACAGCTCGGTGGGCGGCAACGCTCTGGCGGTGGCCTCCCTCGAGATGATAGTGCCGACGCCGTTCGCGTCAGAGACCTATCAGCCCCAGCTGCGTACCAGCTTCTTCATCGACGCCGGTTCAGTGTGGGATACCACCTTCGACTATGCCCAGTACCAGAACCGCTGTTTCAGTGGTTGCAACTATCTGAGCGACTATTCGGACCCGACCAACTACCGCGCCTCGGCCGGTCTGTCGCTGCAGTGGCTCTCCCCCATGGGACCCCTGGTGTTCGCGATTGCCCGTCCGCTCAAGCAGTACGAGGGCGATCGCACCGAGTTCTTCTCATTCAACATCGGCCGCACCTTCTAAGGACGGACGCACCCCCACCCAGGCGGTGGGGGTATTCAATGATGGGACGCGCAGCTTGCGTGCCTCACCAGGTAACAAGTCGGTCCGGGTACCACTTGCATAATCAGGTAAATCAGGTAGCCCTCACATGAGGGAACAAGGAGTAAGTGTGAATAAAGCGTTGAAAGTAGCTGGTTTGAGTTTTGCACTGATGGCTGCCGGCATGGGCTCCGCCTTGGCCGAGACCAAGATCGCCGTGGTCGACATGGGCGAAGTATTCCAAAAGCTGCCCCAGCGTGAAGCAGTCTCCAAGAAGCTGAAAGGTGAATTCGAGCCGCGCATGCGTGAGCTGCAGAAGCTGGAATCCGACGGTCAGGCTCTGGTCGAGAAGTTCAAGAAGGACGAAGCCTTCATGAGCGCCGAGCAGAAGAAGCAGAACCAGGAGAAACTGGCCAAGCTGCAGATGGAGTTCAACCAGAAGCGTCAGGCGTTCGAGCAGGACAACGGTCGCCGTCAGTCCGAAGAGCGCGGCAAGATCCTGACCAAGGTACAGGCTGCCATCGATTCCATCGCCAAGAGCAATGGTTATGATCTGGTGCTGGAGCGCAATGCCGCCCCGTATGCCGCCAGCAAGCTGGACATCTCTGCCCAGGTTATTTCTCAGGTAAGCAAGAGCAACTAATTGATGGCATTCACTCTCGCACAGCTGGCCCAGCAACTGGGGGCCCAGGTCCATGGCGACGGAACCCTGGAAATCCGCAAGGTAGCGACACTGGAAAAGGCCGGGGAGGGGGATATCGCCTTCCTGTCCAATAAAAAGTACCGGCATTATCTGGAACAGAGCGAGGCCACGGCCGTGCTCATTACAGAAGCGGATCTGCCATTTTGTCCCACCAATGCCCTGGTGATCAAAGACCCCTATGTAGGGTTTGCCCGGGTAGCCCAACTGCTGGACACCACGCCTCAACCGGCCACGGATATCCATCCGAGCGCCGTTATCGCGGCCGACGTGCAACTGGGCGAGAGAGTGGCCATCGGGGCCAATGCGGTGATCGAATCCGGCGTGGTGCTGGGGGATGACGTGCGCATAGGCCCAGGCTGTTTTGTTGGCAAGAATACCCGACTGGGAGCACGCTCCCGGTTGTGGGCCAACGTCACCCTGTATCACAACATCACCATGGGCACCGACTGTCTGGTTCAATCCGGCACAGTGATCGGGGCCGATGGGTTCGGTTATGCCAATGAGCGTGGCGAGTGGATCAAGATCCCCCAGCTCGGTGGCGTGACCATAGGCAATCGGGTCGAGATTGGGGCCTGCACCACCATAGACCGCGGTGCGCTGGAAGATACCCGCATCGCGGATAACGTCATCATCGACAACCAGTGCCAGATCGCCCACAACGTCGAGATCGGTTACGGCACCGCCGTGGCCGGTGCGACCACTATGGCTGGTAGTCTCAAGGTCGGCAAATACTGTATCATTGGCGGCGCCTCCGTCTTTAACGGGCACATGGAGATCTGCGATCAGGCCACCATTACCGGCATGGCCATGGTGATGCGACCCATTACCGAGCCCGGTGTCTACTCTTCCGGCATCCCCCTGCAAACCAATAAAGAGTGGCGCAAGACCGCCGCCCGGGTGATGCGTATCGAAGAGATGCACAAGCGGTTGAGCAAGCTTGAGAAGAAGCTGGATCAAGAATAATCACGATTGGTATAGGGTACTGTTTTGACTACTGAAAAGAAGAGCCTGGGTATCCAGGAAATCATGGATCTGCTGCCCCACCGTTATCCCTTCCTGATGGTGGACAAGGTGGAAAGCTACGAGATCAGCGACGAGCGCAAGACCCTGCGCGCCATCAAGAACGTCTCGTTCAACGAGCCGATCTTCCAGGGGCACTTCCCGGCCAAGCCGGTGTTCCCTGGCGTACTGATCCTGGAAGCCATGGCGCAGGCCACCGGTATCCTGGCGTTCACCATGGTGGGCAAGCCGTCCCCCAACGAACTCTATTACTTTGCCTCAATCGATAACGCTCGTTTCAAGCGTCCGGTCGGCCCTGGCGATCAGCTGGTGCTCGACGTGGTGTTCCTGAAAGAGCGCCGCGGTATCGCCAAGTTCACCGGTGTCGCCACCGTCGATGGTGAAGTGGTCTGTACCGCCGAGCTGATGTGCGCCAAACGCGAGGTTTAATACACGTGATCGACCAGACTGCCATCATTCACGATACCGCCATCGTCCATGAGTCTGCCGTGATCGGTAAAGGGGCTGAAATCGGCCCCTTTTCTGTCATCGGCGCCGAGGTTGAAATCGGCGAAAACACCTGGATAGGCTCCCATGTGGTGATCAAGGGCCCGACCAAGATAGGTCGCGGCAACAAGATCTTCCAGCACACCTCCATAGGTGAGGATTGCCAGGACAAGAAGTACGCCGGCGAGCGCACCTTCCTCGAGATCGGCGACAACAACGTCTTTCGCGAGAACTGCACAGTGCACCGCGGCACCATCCAGGATCAGTCCCTGACCAGGGTGGGCAGCGGCAACCTCTTCATGGTCAACGTGCACGTGGCCCATGACTGCATCATCGGTGACAACTGCATCTTCGCCAACAACGCGACCCTAGCGGGCCACGTGGTGATCGGCGATTTCGTGATCTTTGGCGGTCTCTCCGCGATCCACCAGTTTGGCCGGGTCGGTTCCCACGCCTTCGTCGGTGGCTGCGCCGCCCTGAACAAGGACGTGCCGCCCTACGTGATGGCGGCCGGCAACTACGCCAAGCCGTTCGGGGTCAACTCCGAAGGCCTGCGTCGTCGCGGCTACACGCCCGAAGCCATCTCGGCCGTCAAGCGAGCCTACAAGGAGATCTTCCGCTCCGGCAAGACCATCGAAGAGGTATTGCCCGTGCTGATCGAGATGGCGGCCAGCGAACCGGCCGTTCAGCTCTACGTGGATTTCCTCAAGGACAACGAGCGCGGGATCATCCGTGCCTGATCCCGTTCGCATCGGTATCGTCGCCGGAGAGACCTCCGGCGACATTCTGGCTGCCGGGCTGGTGCGTGAACTGCAGCGCCGCTATCCGGACGCGCAGTTTGAAGGGATCGCCGGGCCGCGGATGCAGGCCCTGGGCGTCAAGGCCCTGTTCGAGATGGAAGAGCTTTCCGTCATGGGGATCACTGAGGTGCTTGGCCGTCTGCCCCGCATCCTCAAGGTCCGCCGCGAACTGCTGCGCCACTTTATCGCCAATCCGCCCGACATCTTCGTCGGGGTGGATGCACCGGATTTCAATATCGGGGTGGAGCTGAAACTGCACCGCGCCGGTATCAAGACGGTTCACTATGTCAGCCCCTCGGTCTGGGCCTGGCGTCAGAACCGCATTCACAAGATCAAGGCCGCCACCGACATGGTGCTCGCCTTCCTGCCGTTCGAGAAAGCCTTCTACGACCGCTTCGACGCCCCTTGCCGCTTTGTCGGCCACACCATGGCGGACGATATTCCGCTGGTGCCGGATCAGGCCGCGGTGCGCCAGGCGCTGGGCATTGACCCGGGCCGGCGGTGGCTGGCGGTGCTGCCGGGCAGTCGCAGCGCCGAGGTGGGCTTCATGTCACCGGTATTTCTCGAGGCCTGCAAGCGGTTGACGGTGCGTTACCCGGATCTCGGCTTCATAGTGCCGCTGGTCAACGACAAACGGCGCGAGCAGTTCATGGCCATCAAGGCCGAGCTGGCGCCGGATCTCGACATGGTGCTGCTGGAGGGGCAGGGGCGCGAGGCGATGATAGCCGCCGATGCCGTGCTGCTCGCCTCCGGTACCGCCGCGCTGGAAGCCATGCTGGTGAAAAAGCCCATGGTGGTGGGTTACAAGCTCAAACCCTTCAGCTACTGGCTGGCCCAGCGGCTGGTGAAGACCGCCTATGTGTCCCTTCCCAACCTGCTGGCCGACCAGATGCTGGTGCCCGAGCTCATCCAGCACGAATGCACCCCGGACAATCTGGTGGAAGAGGTCAGCAAGCTGCTGGAACACGACAACCGCGAGCTCATCGCCACCTTCACCCGGCTGCACCAGCGCATTCGCTGCAACGCCGATGTGCAGGCCGCCGATGCGGTGGCCGACCTGCTCGGCAGATAATATTTCCGGGCGGCCGATTGGGCTGTGCTAATCGACCCCATGTCAGGCCCTGCGGGGCCTGTTTTGATTCAAGGCTGCAAGATGATGATCGATATTCCCGAAGACAGGCTGGTTGCCGGTGTGGACGAGGTGGGGCGTGGCCCCCTGGTGGGTGACGTGGTCACGGCCGCCGTGATCCTGGATCCCGCCAACCCCATTGTCGGGCTGGCAGACTCCAAGAAGCTCTCCGAGAAGAAACGGCTGGCGCTGTTTGACGAGATCAAGGCCAAGGCGCTGGCCTGGGCCATCGGCCGCGCCACGCCCGAGGAGATAGACGAGCTCAACATACTGCACGCCACCATGCTGGCGATGCAGCGCGCCGTGGCGGGCTTGTCCATCACCCCAGATCTGGTCTTTATCGACGGCAACCGCTGCCCAAGCTTGCCGATGGAGGCGCGCGCCGTGGTCAAGGGGGACAGCCTGGTGGCCGCCATCAGCGCCGCCTCGATTCTGGCCAAGGTGACCCGCGACGCCGAGATGACCGAGCTGGACAGCCGTCATCCCGAGTACGGTTTCGCCCGTCACAAGGGCTATCCGACCCCTGAGCACCTTGCCATCCTTGCCGAGCGCGGCCCCTTGCCCGAGTATCGGCAGAGTTTCAAACCGGTGCGCCGTGCACTGGGGATCGAGTAAACCATGCAGAGCTGCCGGCATCACGACATGCACGCCACTCTGTGCAACGAGAGGGTATGACGATGGCTGAACCCCGTTTTATCCACCTGCGGGTCCACTCCGACTTCTCCATGGTCGATGGCCTGCAGAAGATTGCCCCCATAGTCGGGGCGGCAGCGGCCAACAACATGCCAGCGCTGGCGCTGACCGACCAGATGAACATGTGCGGCCTGGTGCGCTTCTATGGCGCAGCCCACGGCAAGGGCATCAAGCCCATCGTCGGGGCCGACTTCTGGGTGCAGAGCGAAGAGCTGGGCGACGAGCAGTTCCGCCTCACCCTGCTGGCCATGGACAACGACGGCTACCAGAACATTACCCTGCTCATCTCCCGCGGCTATCAGCGCGGTCACGTGCAGGGGCGCCCGGTCATCGACAGAGCCTGGCTTGCCGATCACGCCAAGGGCGTGATAGTGCTCTCGGGCGGGCGCGAGGGGGATGTGGGCAAGTTCCTGCTCAAGGGCAACCGGCAGATGACGGAGTCGTGCCTCGCCTTCTACCGGACCCACTTCCCCGACGCCTACTACTTGGATCTGCTGCGCACCGGTCGGCCCGACGAAGAGGTCTATCTGCACATGGCGGTGGCCATCGCCACCGAGTTCGAACTGCCTGTGGTGGCGACCAACGAGGTGGTGTTCCTCAACGCCGAAGACTTCGACGCCCACGAGATCCGGGTTGCCATCCACGATGGCTACACCCTGATGGACAAGCGTCGCCCGCGCCGTTACAGCCCGCAGCAGTACCTGCGCAGCCAGGAGGAGATGGCCGAGCTGTTTGCCGACATCCCGGAGGCGCTGGAGAACACGGTGGAGATCGCCAAGCGCTGCAACGTGACTGTGCGCCTGGGTGAATACTTCCTGCCGAACTTCCCGACCGGCGACATGACCACCGAAGACTTTCTGGTAATGAAGTCCAAGGAGGGTCTGGAGGACCGTCTCGCCTTCCTGTTCCCTGATCCCGAGGTTCGTGTCGCCAAGCGCGGCGAGTACGACGAGCGCCTCGACATAGAGCTCAAGGTGATCAACCAGATGGGCTTCCCGGGTTACTTCCTCATAGTGATGGAGTTTATCCAGTGGTCCAAGGACAACGGCATCCCCGTCGGGCCGGGCCGGGGCTCGGGTGCTGGCTCCCTGGTGGCCTATGCGCTCAAAATCACCGATCTCGATCCGCTGGAATTTGACCTGCTGTTCGAACGCTTCCTCAACCCCGAGCGGGTCTCCATGCCCGACTTCGACGTCGACTTCTGCATGGACAGACGGGACGAGGTGATAGAGCACGTCTCCGAGATGTATGGCCGGGATGCGGTGTCGCAGATCATCACCTTCGGCAGCATGGCGGCCAAGGCGGTGGTGCGGGACGTGGGCCGGGTGCTTGGCCACGCCTATGGCTTCGTCGATCGCATCTCCAAGCTGATACCGCCGGATCCGGGCATGACGCTCGCCAAGGCGTTCGAGGCCGAGCCCAAGCTGCCCGAGCTCTACGAGCAGGACGAGGAAGTCAAGGACCTCATCGACATGGCGCGCCGGCTGGAAGGGGTGGTGCGCAACGCCGGCAAACACGCCGGTGGCGTGGTGATAGCGCCCACCAAGATCACCGACTTCGCGCCGCTCTATTGCGATGACTCCGGCAATCACCCTGTCACCCAGTTCGACAAGAACGACGTGGAATACGCCGGCCTGGTGAAGTTCGACTTCCTGGGGCTGCGTACCCTGACCATCATCGACTGGGCGCTCGGCATGATAAACCCGCGCCTGGCCAAAGAGGGCAAGCCGCCGGTCGACATCGCCGCCATCCCCATCCACGACAAGAAGTCGTTCGACCTGCTGCAGCGGTTCGAGACCACGGCGGTATTCCAGCTCGAATCCCGCGGCATGAAGGACCTCATCAAACGGTTGCAGCCTGACTGCTTCGAGGACATGATAGCCCTGGTGGCCCTGTTCCGGCCGGGCCCGCTCCAGTCGGGCATGGTGGACAACTTCATCGAGCGCAAGCACGGCAAGGAGGCCATCTCCTACCCGGACGAGAAGTGGCAGCACGAGAGCCTCAAGCCAATCCTTGAGCCCACCTACGGCATCATCCTCTATCAGGAGCAGGTGATGCAGATAGCCCAGGTGCTGGCGGGCTATACGCTGGGCGGCGCGGACATGCTGCGCCGGGCCATGGGCAAGAAGAACCCGGCCGAGATGGCCAAGCAGCGCTCCGGTTTCGAGGAAGGCGCCGTCAAGAACGGCGTTGACGGCGAACTGGCGGTGAAGATCTTCGATCTGGTGGAGAAGTTTGCGGGCTACGGCTTCAACAAATCCCACTCCGCCGCCTATGCGCTGGTCTCCTACCAGACGCTCTGGCTCAAGACCCACTTCCCGGCCGAGTTCATGGCGGCGGTCATGACCGCCGACATGGACAACACCGACAAGATAGTGACCCTGGTGGACGAGTGCCAGCGCATGGGGCTCACCGTCATACCGCCGGATGTGAATACCGGTCGCTACCGCTTCAGCGTCAACGAAGACGGCCACATCGTCTACGGCATCGGGGCCGTGAAGGGGGTGGGGGAAGGCCCCATCGACGCCATTCTCAGCGCCCGGGATCAGGATGGGCCCTTCCGCGATCTGTTCGACTTCTGCAATCGGGTCGACATCAAGAAGATCAACAAGCGGGTGATGGAAAAGCTCGTTCTCTCCGGTGCCATGGACCGGCTCGGCCCCCACCGCGCCGCCCTGATGGCGACCCTGGAAGAGGCGATGCGCGCCGCCGAGCAGCATGCCAAGGCGCAGGCGGTGGGCCAGGTCGACATGTTTGGGGTCCTGACCCAGGAGATTGACGACGTCAAGAAGGCGTTCGCCAACGTGCCGCACTGGCCTGACAAGATCTGGCTGGAAGGGGAGCGCGAGACGCTCGGCCTGTACCTGACCGGCCACCCCATCAACCAGTACAGCGGCGAATTGCGTCGCTACACCTCGGGTCGCCTGTGCGATCTGCACCCCACCTCCCGCGATACCGTGACCACGGCGGCTGGGCTGGTGATCGCGGCCCGCAGTATGGTGACCAAGCGTGGCAACAAGATGGGGATCTTCACCCTGGACGACAGATCCGGCCGTCTGGACGTGACCCTGTTCAGTGAGGCGCTGGAAAAATATGAAGAATTGATGCAAAAAGACCGTATTTTGGTGGTTTCTGGACAGGTCAGCTTTGATGACTTCTCCGGTGGCCTTAAAATGTCGGCCCGTGAATTACTGGATATCAACGATGCGAGGGAGCGTTTTGCCAGGGCAATCCGCATCTCCCTCGATGAACAGCGGATTGATGATCGCTTTTTCCCGCGTTTGTGCGAGATTTTGGAACCCGCCCGTGCCGGAGTCTGTCCGGTTCAGGTAAACTATCGTCGCCCCGGCTCCCGGGTGCGATTGACGCTCGGTACCGAGTGGCGGGTGACGCCCACCGATCAACTGATAGATGACTTGCGAGTCCTGCTTGGACGAGAGCGGGTTGAATTGGTTTTTGATTAGAGGATCTATAGGCCCTATGAGTCTTTTTCTGGATTTTGAACAGCCAATTGCCGAGTTGCAGGCGCAGATTGATGAACTCCGTCATGTGAGTGAGCACAACAGTGCTGTCGATCTCAATGAAGACATTCGCCGGCTGGAGAAGAAAAACGAAGAGCTGACCAAGAAGATCTTCGGCGATCTGGGGGCCTGGCAGGTATCCCAGATGGCGCGTCATCCTCAGCGTCCTTACACCCTCGATTATATCGAGCACATCTTCACCGACTTCGACGAGCTGGCTGGCGATCGCGCCTATGCGGATGACAAGGCCATCGTCGGCGGCATCGCCCGTCTCGACGGCGAACCCGTGATGGTGATTGGTCAGCAGAAGGGTCGCGAGACCAAGGAGAAGATCAAGCGCAACTTCGGCATGCCGCGTCCGGAAGGATACCGCAAGGCCCTGCGCCTGATGGAGATGGCCGAGCGCTTCAAGATGCCGATCATCACCTTCATCGACACCCCGGGCGCCTACCCCGGCGTGGGTGCCGAGGAGCGTGGCCAGTCCGAAGCCATCGCCCGCAACCTTAAGGTCATGGCCGGTCTGACCGTGCCCGTGGTCTGCACAGTGATAGGTGAAGGCGGCTCGGGCGGCGCCCTGGCCATAGGCGTGGGGGATCGCGTCAACATGCTGCAATACTCCACCTACTCCGTCATCTCGCCGGAAGGTTGCGCCTCCATCCTGTGGAAGAGCGCCGACAAGGCACCGGTCGCCGCCGATGCCATGGGCATCACGGCCCAGCGCCTGAAGGAGCTGAAACTCATCGACAGCATAGTCGAGGAGCCCCTCGGCGGTGCCCACCGCAATGTGGAGCTGATGGCCAAGCGCCTGAAGGATCGCATCCAGCAGGATCTGAATGCCTTGCGTCCGCTCGAGACCGATCAGCTGCTGGAGCAGCGCTACCAGCGCCTGATGGGCTACGGCTACTGCTAAGCACCGGCTTCATCCCGACATGATGCCAGAAGGCCCCCGCACTGCGGGGGCCTTCTTTTTTGGGGCCGGGATAAATACTCTTCATATGGATACCAGTTGGCACGATGTTTGCCGAAAACCCCCGTGTCGGATCAACTGAGCGGCGGTTAGTGGCCAAAAAAAGTGGGATCCCGCTCCCGTTTTGCTTAAAGTGACCGCTTCCGATCGGCCCGATTGGAATACCCGCAAGGATGCCCTTCAGACGTAAACAGGATTGACCCTCAGGCATGTTCACTGTTTCGGCGACACTGTTTTCCCGGTTCCGCCTGCCTCTGGTCTTGCGTCACTCTCATCGTGCATCGTCTTCATCTGCAGCGAGTGAATCATGAGCGAATCGGTTTTTGAGATCCATGACTGGACCCTGAGCGTTGACGACAACATGCTGTGTCGTCCCGATCGCGAGGTCTACCTCGAGCCCAGGCTGGTCAATCTGCTGCGGTTTCTGGCGAGCAATGCCGGCACAGTGTTCGCTCGCGATTCCCTGATCAACGAGGTGTGGGACGGGGCCGAGGTCACCGATCAGGTGGTCACCCAGTCCATCTTCGAGCTGCGCAAGATCCTCAAAGATGGCCGCTTTGATGCGACCGACTACATCATCACAGTGCCCAAGCGTGGCTACAAGCTGGTGGCGCCGGTACGGCCATTGCAACCTTTGCAGGTGGTTTCCGTGGTGATGGCGGATGCCCGGTCAGCTCCGACGGCCAACTCGACCCTCTCCGACCCGAGCCCGCCTGCCGATGACGAGGATGAGGAAGCGATCAGTGGTGTGGCCCCCTTCCCGGCCGGCCCCCTGACCCGCGCCATCTCGACTCGGGCCCAGGACGGCCGCAGCCGCTGGAAGATGATCAGTTTCGACATCTTCGTGGCCGTCATCCTGGTCACCATCGTCAGCCTGCTCAGCTACCAGCACACCAGTCCCCAGGTGCACTCCATGCTGGATCCAAACCTGCTGGTGTTTCGCTTTCACTCCGGCATGGAGGGTGACAACGAGAACGTGCGCCTGGCCGACGGCATCACCCGTGCCCTGATGGGGGAGGTGGCGGCCGCCACGCCGCTGCGGGTGCAGTACGGCGCCAATACCCTGATGGGCGGCATATTGCCCGGCAAGGAGCTGAGCGTGCGGGTATCCCGTCAGCCCGGCGGCACCTATCTGGATCTGGAATACCGCAACATCAACACCAACCGTGTGCTGTTCAGCCACCAGTATCAGCTCAGTCGCCATAACGTCCATGCCGTGCTGCAGGCGAGCAGCCAGGATTTGCTGCGCGCCCTCGATCAGCCGGACGCCTTGCCCGGGATGGGCTGGCCCACCGACGATGCCGCCCTGATGGCCATGATGGAGGCGCACTACTACACCAACAGCCAGGATACGGTGGCGCTCAAGCGCGGCATCGATCTGCTCGACAAGTCCCTCGCAAGCCAACCGGATCAGCCGCTGCTGCTGGCGGAGCGCTATCTGGCGGGAGAGGCGCTGGCAACCCTGGCCGGTCAGTCCGAGAGTGAACGACTGCAGGGGATTGGCACCCATCTGGCCAGTCTGGTGCAGGACGGCGGCCTGCTGCCGGCGCGGGTATGGGAGGCGCTGACCCTGCAGGCGATACTGGACGGCCAGCAGCAGCAGGCGAATCGCCTGCTGGCGCAGGCAGCCAGCCGGGGCCGCTCAGTGCTCTATCACATACTGCTCGGCAAGCTGGCTGAGCTGGATGGCCGCCCCGAGGCGGCGGGGGATGCCTACAGTCAGGCCTTCCTGATGGAGGCGACCGAGCAGACCTATCTGCTCTGCCAGCGACTCGGTTTCTACAGCAACATGGAAACTCTGACTCCCGCCCTGTTCAACGCACTGGGCCAGAGCAAGGTGAAGCTGTTCTGAGGCGTGGCAACATGCCGCTTTGCTGACCGCAGAGGTTGCGCTCAGCCAGACAGGCTGCCTTGGGGCAGCCTGTTGCTTATATGCCGCCTGATGTGCGGCAGCCCGGCAATGACCAGCCTTGGGTGACCTGGCTGCCAGCCGCTCTCTTTATTCCTGTCCCTATTCCTATCCCTGCCACTGGCTCCGGGCCATGGCATCTCTGTCTACCCCTCAGGGTTCTGCCGCTACCCCTGTGCAGATGGCCGATCCAGGGCCTGCTCCCTTCTTCATTATTCCGCTCGCGGTTGTGTCGTCCTGATGCTTGCCCTCTCTTCGGATTACCCAGTCAAGGGCGGCCATTGCCGGGAGGCGTCCGCTTATCCCTTGAGCCGCGTGGCGGGTGGGAGGATGGCGAGGTTTCAACCAGCGGCCTGGCCGAGGTTTCAGGGCAAAGGGGGTTGAATGGGGCACCTCGTGGCCGCAAGGGCATCATGAAAAATATCAAGGTGTATCGACTGAGGCCTGACGGACCTCTCAAGCGGGGGCTGGGATATCAAGGATTTATCAAGACGGCTTGACGCCTTGCGTCCAACATTATGTTTTTAATTGGTTTTTATTGATTTATGTCGTGGGGCGAAAAAAGTTCACTCATGTTTTTATCCCTTAGCGGGTCTTTATGTTTTCCGGGGCACAGAGGCCTAGTCTGTGGCCATTCGTTGGCGGGACGCTCCGCCAAGCGTGTGTTTGATGCCTTAATATCGACCCGGAGATTTTATGTCCCTAGATACGAGCAAGAAGATTGGCCTCATCGCCTGTACAGGTGTGGTGGCCGGCAACATGATGGGGAGCGGCATAGCGCTGCTGCCCTCGGCCCTGGCCACTATCGGTTCCATCTCTGTATTCAGCTGGGCCATCTGCCTGGTTGGCGCCATGGGCCTTGCCTTCGTGTTTGCCCGCCTCGCTACCAAGAATCCGCAAGAGGGTGGCCCCATCGCTTACGCCGGCGAGATCTCTCCTGTGTTCGGCTTCCAGACCGGTGTGCTCTATTACCACGCCAACTGGATTGGCAACCTGGCCATCGCCATTACCGGCGTCTCCTACCTGTCGGTCTTCTTCCCCATCCTCAACAACCCTATCCCGGCGGCCCTGGCTACCATAGCGGCGGTCTGGATCTTCACCTTCGTCAACCTGCTTGGCGGCAGCTGGGTGAGCCGCCTCTGTACCCTGGGCCTGGTGCTGATCCTGCTGCCTGTGGTCGGTACCGCCGTGATGGGCTGGGGACATTTTGATACCAGCGTCTACAGCCAGAACTGGAACACCACCAGCGGCAGCGATCTGCATGCGGTCATCAGCGCCGTGCTGATCTGCCTCTGGTCCTTCGTGGGTGTTGAATCCGCCGCCGTCTCTTCCGGCATGGTGAAGAACCCGAAACGTACCGTGCCGCTCGCCACCATGCTGGGGACCGGTATTGCCGGCGTCATCTACATACTCTCCACCCAGGTGATCAGCGGCATGTTCCCGGCCGGTGAAGTGGCAGCCTCCGGCGCCCCCTTTGCCATGGCCTCTTCCGCCATCTTCGGCAACTGGTCTGCGCCGTTCGTCTCCGCCTTCACCGCCCTGGCCTGCTTCACCTCGCTGGGTTCCTGGATGATGCTGGTGGGCGAGGCGGGCAAGCGCGCCGCCCACGATGGCAACTTCCCGAAGATCTACGGCGAGCTGGACAAGAATGGCGTCGCCAAGAAGGGGTTGATCCTCGGCTCCCTCAAGATGACTGCGCTGATGATCGGCCTGACTGCCTTCACCTCCCAGTCCGCTCACGCCGCCGATCTCTTCAACGTGCTGACTACCGATGCTGTGCTGCTGACCATGCTGCCTTACTTCTACTCCAGCATTAACCTCATCCGTTTCGAGGGCATGACCTCCCGCAGCATAGGCACCATGATCTTCTCTGGCGTCGCCTGCGTCTTCTGTCTGGTGGCCCTGATGGGTGCCCAGGGCTCCAACCTCACCGCCACCTTCGTGGTGTCGCTCATCATCCTGATGTTCTACGCCAAAAAACAGGGCCTGCGTCAACACGACGCCCTGCTCAAAGAGCAAGCCAGCCACTGATTTCGTTTCCCTTTTCCGAGCGCTCTTCACTCACCATCCCTGATGGAGAGCGCCCCTCTACGTGTGGAGTATCACGATGAATATCATTGCCATCCTCAACCACCTGGGCGTGTTCTTCAAAGAAGAACCCATTCGCCAGCTGCAAGCCTCCCTCGAGCGTAAAGGCTTTCAGGTTGTCTACCCGGTCGACGTGGCCGATCTGCTGAAGCTGATCGAGAAGAACCCCCGCGTCTGCGGCGCCATCTTCGACTGGGACAAATATTCCCTCGGCCTGTGCAAGGAGATCCACGATCGCAACGAGAAGCTGCCGATCTTCGCCTTTGCCAACGACCAGTCCACCCTGGACATTCACCTGACCGACCTGCGTCTGAACGTGCACTTCTTCGAGTACCGTCTCGGCATGGCCGACGACATCGCCCTCAAGATGGGTCAGGCCACTCAGGAGTATCAGGACGCCATACTGCCGCCCTTCACCAAGGCGCTGTTCAAGTACGTGGAAGAGGGTAAATACACCTTCTGTACCCCGGGTCACATGGGCGGTACCGCCTTCCAGATGAGCCCGGCCGGCAGCATCTTCTATGACTTCTACGGCCCCAACGCCTTCAAGGCTGACGTCTCCATCTCAATGCCGGAGCTGGGCTCCCTGCTGGATCACTCGGGTCCGCACAAGGAAGCCGAGGAGTATATCGCCCGCACCTTCAACGCCGATCGCTCCTACATAGTCACCAACGGCACCTCCACCGCCAACAAGATAGTTGGCATGTATTCCGCGCCGGCCGGCAGCACAGTGCTGGTGGATCGCAACTGTCACAAGTCCCTGACTCACCTGATGATGATGAGTGACGTGACCCCGCTCTATTTCCGTCCGACCCGAAATGCCTACGGCATTCTGGGGGGCATACCGCAGAGCGAGTTCAGCCGCGAGACCATAGCCGCCAAGGTTGCCGCCACCCCGGGCGCCCAGGCACCACGTTACGCCGTGATCACCAACTCCACCTATGACGGCCTGCTCTACAACACCGGCTTCATCAAGGAGGCGCTGGACACCCCTTACATCCACTTCGACAGCGCCTGGGTGCCTTACACCAACTTCAGCCCCATCTATGAAGGCAAGTGCGGCATGAGCGGCGACGCCATGCCGGGCAAGGTGTTCTACGAAACCCAGTCCACCCACAAGCTGCTGGCGGCCTTCTCCCAGGCCTCGATGATCCACATCAAGGGTGACGTGGAAGAAGAGACCTTCAACGAAGCCTTCATGATGCACACCTCCACCTCGCCGCAGTACGGCATAGTGGCGTCCACCGAGATCTCCGCCGCCATGATGCGGGGCAACACCGGCAAGCGGCTGATCAAGGACTCCATCGATCGCGCCGTCTCCTTCCGCAAAGAGATCAAGCGTCTGCGTGATCAGAGCGAAGGCTGGTTCTTCGACGTATGGCAGCCGGACAACATAGATACAGTCGAGTGCTGGAAGCTGGATCCGAAAGATGACTGGCACGGTTTCAACGGCATTGACGATGACCACATGTACCTGGACCCCATCAAGGTCACCCTGCTGACCCCGGGCATGGGTCGTGACGGCAAGCTGCTGGACAACGGCATCCCTGCCTCCCTGGTCTCCAAGTTCCTGGACGAGCGCGGCATAGTGGTGGAGAAGACAGGCCCCTACAACATGCTGTTCCTGTTCTCCATCGGCATCGATCAGTCCAAGGCGATGCAGCTGCTGCGCGCCCTGACCGAGTTCAAGCGCGGCTATGACCTGAACCTGACCATCAAGAGCATATTGCCGAGCCTCTACCGTGAAGACCCGAGCTTCTACGAAGGGATGCGCATCCAGGAGCTGGCCCAGAGCATCCACGATCTGACCTGCAAATACCGTCTGCCGGAGCTGATGTTCAAGGCGTTCGACGTGCTGCCGGAGATGAAGATGACGCCGCACGCCGCCTGGCAGCAGGAGCTGGCCGGCAATCTGGAAGAGGTGCCGTTGCGTGACATGGTGGACCGCATCAGCGCCAACATGATACTGCCCTACCCGCCGGGAGTACCGCTGGTGCTGCCGGGCGAGATGGTGACCAGCGATTCGCTGCCGGTGCTCGAGTTCCTCGAGATGCTGTGCGAGATCGGGGCTCACTACCCGGGCTTCGAGACCGATATCCACGGCCTCTATCGTCAGGCCGATGGCAGCTACACCGTCAAAGTGCTGCGTTAATCGAGAGTGACAACAACGGGCCGAGAGGCCCGTTTTTCCCTGTGTTTTTTATCCATTTTTGCGTGAGTCGCCATCATGAAGCGAATTCTCTCCATTCAATCCCACGTGGTGTTCGGCTGCGCCGGCAACGGTGCCGCCGTGTTTCCCATGCGCCGCATGGGGATGGAGGTGTGGCCCGTCAATACGGTGCAGTTCTCCAACCACACCCAGTACAGCGAAGGTTGGCAGGGGATTGTGATGCCCGGCGGCCATATCCGCCAGCTGATGGCGGGGCTTGCCGACATAGGCGTGCTGGGGCAGTGCGATGCGCTCTTGAGCGGCTATCTCGGCTCGGCCGAACAGGGGGAGGAGATACTGGCGGCGGTGGCACACCTCAAGGCGCTCAATCCGAACGCCCTCTATTTCTGTGATCCCGTGATGGGTCACCCCGACAAGGGTTGCATAGTGGCACCCGGTGTCAGCGAATTCTTTAAAACCCGGGCCTTGCCCCAGGCCGACATGCTGGCCCCCAATCTGCTGGAGCTGGAGCGGCTCACCGGCCGCGAGATAAGCAATGTGCCCGAGGTGCTGGCGGCTTGTCAGCAGTTGCGCGAGCAGGGGAGCAAGCTGGTGATGGTCAAGCATCTGGGGCGGGCCGGGTTAAGCCTGGACAGGTTCGAGATGGTGCTGGTATGCGATGCGGGCGCGTTTCACATCTCGCGCCCGCTCTATGAATTTCATCGTCAGCCCATAGGGGTGGGGGATCTGCTGAGTGCCACCATGCTGGCCAATCTGCTGGCGGGACATGATCCCGTGTTGGCGTTTGAGCGCACCAACGCCAGCGTGGATGCGGTACTGGCCCAGACCTGGCTGGCGGGTGCCTACGAGCTGCAACTGGTGGCAGCCCAGCAGGCGATGGCAGAACCCGGGGTGCGCACCCGCGCCACCCGGCTTTGACTCTGCGTAATGGCTAGCCGGCGCGGCGGGCCAGCTGGACTCCCTGACGGGCGCCGATCGGTTTGGCGTGGTGCGGACGCTGGGGTGTGCACGCCAGCTTGAGGCGACGCCACTCCCGCCACAGCAGCCAGCACAGCGGCAGGGTCAGCAGCAAGACTGTGGTGGGCTGGGCCATCAGCACCCCCTCGCGGCCCCACCAGAGCGGCAGCAGGAAGATGAGCGGCAGCAGCAGCAGTGTCTTGGCCGCCGAGATGATCAGCGCCTGCTTGGTACGGGCCATGGACTGCAGCAACACTATGCCGAACATGATGATCCCCTCCAGCGGAATGGCGCCGAGGTTGAGGGTCAGGCTGCTGACGGCCGCGGCAAGCAGCTCGGCATCCTGATTGCCGATGTAGAGCATGGCCACCTGGCGCGGCAGCAGCTGGATCAGCAGCCAGACCGCCATGCCATAGATGAGCGTGATCTTGAGCCCCATCTCCATCAGGAATTTCAGATCCCGATGGCGTTTGGCCCCCGTCGCCTGGCTGATGAGCGGCTGGATGCCGAAGGCCAGGCCCTGCAGGATCACGATGAACACGGCCTCGGTGTAACCGGCCACGGTGAAGCCGGCCAGATCCTTGATGGCGCCATACGCCATCAGCTGGCTGTTGTGCAGCAGCAGCAGCAGCCCCAGGTTGAACTGGGCGATCAGGCTCGGCAGACCGGTGAACAGCAGGTTGGGCATGGCCGGAAAACTGGGTACCATGTGGTGCCATGAGAGGCGCAGTTTGGCATGGCTGGTAAAGAAGTAACCCAGGCCAAGCAGGCTGACGATCCCCTCGGTGATGAGCGTCGCCTGAGCCGAGCCCACCAGCCCCAGCCCCAGCCGGCCGACCATGAGGTAGTTGAGTACTATGTTGAGGATGGCGCCACTGCTGACCAGGATCATGGCCAGCCTTGGCTTGCCATCGTTGCGCAGCAGGTAGGGCACCGCCAGGTTGCAGGCCAGCAGCAGGGTGCCGCCGCCGATCCAGGTGAGGTAGTCACTGGCCTGTTTCCAGGTCTCTGTGCCTTGCTCAATCCCCAATGCCAGCAGTATGTCGATGTGCCAGTAGTAAAGCAGCAAGGGCGCCAGGGCCCCGAGCAGCCCGAGCAGCCAGAACGCATTGACCAGCGCCTGTCGGGCCAGCCGGATATTCTTTGCCCCCTGATGCAGGGAGATGGCGGTGGCCGCCCCCATGCTGATCATGGCGGCGAGCCCGATCAACACCATGATGACGGGATAGACCAGGTTGATGCCGGCGAGGCCGGCGGCCCCCACGTAGTGGCCGACGAAGATGCCATCGACCAGGTAGTAGGCACCGGAGACCAGCATGGCCATGATGGAGGGGAGGGCATAGCCCCAGAAACGGCGAGTCATCGCCCGTTGGCGCAACATGAAGTAAGCAGACATATCTGTTCTCTTGGGGAGTTCGATTATCGAGCAGACAGTCTAGATTAATATCTTTTTGTTGATAATCAGGTTTCTATTTGATGAATTGCTGAGTCACGCTCAGTAATCATCGAGTTTGATAGTGTGCCTTGAGCATGTCTATCAGGGCGCGCAGGCCGCTGCCCAGCTGGTGCCGGCTGGGATAAAAGAGCGAAAATCCGACGAAGGTAGGGCACCACTGCTCCAGCACGCTCACCAATGTTCCCTGTGCCAGCTGCTTGCTCACCTCCTCCTCCAGGCAATACGCCAATCCCAGCCCCGCCTCTGCCGCCCCCAGATAGAGCGCCGGCGTGCTGGTGGTCAGGGGCCCGGTCACCTCTATCTCCAGCATGGAACCCTCTTCCCCGGCAAACGCCCAGCGGTAGTGGTGAGAAGGGGTCAACCGGTAACCTATGCAGGCATGGCGCGACAATTCGCGAGGGTGTTGCGGGGTGCCGTGCCTGGACAGATAGGCGGGGGCTGCCACCACCAGATAGCGCTGGGGCGGCCCGAGCGGCACACCTATCATCTCCTTGGGCAGCAGATCGCCATAAAAGAGGGCTGCGTCATAGCCATCCTCGATGAGGCGCGGCATCAGCTCCTGCTCCACCACCTCCACCTGCATGCGCGGGTAGCGCACCATGTAGTCGATCAACACCGGGGCCAGCAGCTCGTCGATGGCGCCCCGTGGCGCACTGATCTTCAGCCGTCCCACCGGCTCGTCGCTGTGGTGCGCCAGTTCGTCGAGTGCGCTCTGCAGGTGGTTCAGGGTGGGCAGCAACTGTTCGAGCAGGCGCTGGCCCGCATCGGTCGGCACCACGGCGCGGGTGCTGCGATTGAGCAATCTGACACCCAGGCGGGTCTCCAACCCTTTCAGGCTGTGGCTCAGGGCGGAAGCCGACACCCCGAGCTCGAGGGCGGCCTTGCTGAAACTCTGGTGACGGGCGACGGCGGCAAATACTGCCAGTTCGGCGAGGTCGGTACGGGTGATGGCCATATTAATTCAACGGGGAAATGTTGATGAACAGGGTACGACAGGGCACTGCGGCGCACAACTTGAGCAACAAACAGGCAAATGTAAGCAGTTTGTTGTACCCCAAAGGATATAGATACGGGTGAAACTACCTGAAATTGTTAATGGTTGTTCACAAAATTGGGCTGGCAACGTGATCTCTGACGCCAGAAAGGCGATTCCAGTCAAACTTTGGTTGATTAATTCAAAAAAACACTGTGCTCGGTAAGGGGATTTAATTAGAGTCAGCTCATCAGAACAAAGGTGCGTTAATGAGTTGTAACGGTTGACGTGCTTGCGGCCCTCGGGCTGATGACCCACAGACCTGTTTGTTGCAGTTTGGTTGCTACATGGAGTGGCGAGCAAGTTGCCGAGTCGGTGGGATGAGAATAACAGGGATGGACTGCAGGAGTTCCAGGGAGATGGAACGGGGCATTGCGCCCGGTTGACTAGATTTTTTCTATTTTCCTTGATGACAGGAACACCCCTATGTCTGACATGAACATTGCAGTTGAAGGCAGCTTAGCCAGTAATGCGTCTTCCCGTGGCATCAACAAGGCCGACCTGGTCTGGATGCTGGGCCTGTACGGTACCGCCATCGGTGCCGGCGTCCTCTTCCTGCCGATCAACGCCGGTGTAGGTGGTCTGTGGCCGCTGCTGGCCATGGCCATCCTGGCCCTGCCGTTGACCTTCTTCGCACACCGCGGCCTGACCCGCTTCGTGCTGTCCGGCTCCACCCGTGACGGTGACATCACCGAAGTGGTGGAAGAGCACTTCGGCAAGACCGCAGGCAAGTTCATCACCCTGCTCTACTTCTTTGCCATCTACCCGATCCTGCTGATGTACTCGGTTGCCATCACCAACACGGTCGAGAGCCTGATGGTTCACCAGCTGGGTATGACTGCACCTCCCCGTGCCATACTGTCGCTGGCGCTGATCCTGGGTCTGATGGCGATCGTTCGCCTCGGTGGCCAGTTCATCGTCAAGGCGATGAGCGTGCTGGTGTTCCCGTTCGTGCTGACCCTGATGGGCCTGGCGCTCTACCTGATCCCGCATTGGAACGGTGCCATCATCACAGAAGCGCCGGCATTGTCTGACGCCTTCAACGGTGACTTCATCAAGACCCTGTGGCTGGCCATTCCGGTCATGGTGTTCTCCTTCAACCACTCCCCGATCATCTCCTCCTTCGCGGTGGACAACAAGGGTCGTTACGGTGAAGGCGCCGAGAAGAAGTGCGGCAACATACTGCTGGGTGCCCACGTCATGATGGTCATGACCGTCATGTTCTTCGTGTTCAGCTGCGTACTGAGCCTCTCCCCGGCTGACCTGGCTGCCGCCAAAGAGCAGAACATCACCATTCTGTCCTACCTGGCCAACCACTTCGACAACGCCTTCATCGCCACTGCGGCTCCGCTGATCGCCATGGTCGCCATCAGCAAGTCCTTCCTGGGTCACTACCTGGGTGCACAAGAAGGCATGAACGGTCTGATGGCCAAGGCGCTGCGTGAAAAAGGCAAGAAGGTTGATGCCAAGCAGCTGAACAAGGTGACCGCGGTCTTCATGATCCTGACCACCTGGGCCATCGCCACCATCAACCCGAGCATCCTCGGCATGATCGAAGACCTGGGCGGCCCCATCATCGCCATGCTGCTGTTCCTGATGCCGATGTACGCCATCACCAAGGTACCTGCCATGCGCAAATACGCTGGCAACATCAGCAACGGCTTCGTGACCCTGATTGGCCTGATCGCCATGTCCGGCATCATCTACAAGCTGATTGCCTGATAACTCCGGTTAGTCTGTTGAAAGAAGAAGCCGCCTCGCAAGAGGCGGCTTTTTTTATGGCTATTTGTTGTCGATATTTTCCGATTGCCACAGGGTAAAGCCTTTGCCGGCAGCCGAGGTGGGCAGGTCAATCTGCATCAGGTCATTGCCGATGACGAAGGGCCCCATGTAGTTGGCACGCAGCTCCTGCGCCAGATCCTTCACCGTGATCCGACCGTTGAGGCCGATATGGCTGAACACGGTCAGCGCCGGTTTAGCCTCGTTCATGACACGAGCCGCCTGCTTGGGGGACGCGAGGTGACCTGCGATCGCCTTGTAGCCGGGGTTGGCCTTCATCTGGTCATCGGAGGTCATGGAGACGCAGTGCACCAGCAGATCGGCCCCTTTAGCCTGCTTCACCACCTCCGGGCTGTAGCGGGTATCGCCGGAGAGCACCACGCTGTGGCCGTGGTAGTCGATGCGATAGCCAAACGACGGCTTGATGTTGACCCCGTGGTCGTTGTCAAAGGCGGTGACCTTGACCCCGTCCTGGTCGTAGACCACCCCGGCGGTGACCTCGTGGCTATTGATCTCCACCCCGTCCAGCGGCGTCCCCTCATCCTTGACCCGGGTGGCGATATCGGTGGCGTAGGCCTGTTGCAAACCATTAGCGAGGGCTGTGGTGCCCTTGGGGCCGTAGAGTTCCATCGGCACGTGGCGCTGGCCATAGGCCGGTTGCAGCCAGCCGGTCAGCCAGAGATCCGCCAGACCATTGGTGTGGTCGGAGTGAAAGTGGGTCAGGAAGAAGGCGTTGACTCGACCGATGGGCACGTGCAGCTGCCACAGGCGGGTCGACGAGTTGCGACCAAAATCGAACACCAGCTTCTGATCCCCGGCTTCGACCAGGGTGCTGTAGCCACCGCGGCTTATCTGGGGTACAGGGGTGCCGGTGCCAAGCAGGCTGACCCGGAAGATATCGGGTTGGGCTGTTGCGGTGGCCGGGGCGGGAGTTTGATTGTGGCTGTTGATAAAGCGGCTCTCGGCTGCCTGGCTGGCACCGGTGGCCAGCAGACCGACCAGTAGCGCGGCCAGATAGGTACTTTTCATGGGGATTTATCCTGTGGGGAAGGGTACTGCATCACTGTATTGGTAACTAAAAGTGGAATAAATTGGCGAAAATGCATTTCTTAATAAACTCTTGGTTGTGAATTGGAGGCCCTGCAGCGGGCCGCGTTGCCCCGAAAAGGGGTAAAGGAGGGGTTTTGGACCGATTGACCAGCATGCGTATCTTTACCCGGGTGGTGGAGCTTGGCTCTTATAGCTCGGTGGCGAACGAACAGGGGATCAGTGCCCAGATGGTGGGCAAACATGTGCAGGGACTGGAGCTGTGGTTGGGGGGCAAGCTATTTCACAAGACCACCCGCCAGCAGACCCTCACCGAGCTGGGTCAGCTCTTTTTGGCCCGCTGCCAGCGGGTGCTGGAGGAGATGGCACTAACCGAATCGCTCACCCAGAACCTGCTTGCCGAGCCTGCCGGGCGGCTGCGCATCGCCGCCCCCCTCAGCTTTGGCCACCACCGGTTGGTGCCGCTGCTACCCGCCTTCCTCGACCGTTATCCCAAGCTGGATGTGGACTTGCAACTCACCCCGCGCTGGGTCGATCTGGTGGAGGAGGGGTTCGACGCCGCCATTCGCACCCTGCGCCCGCAGGATGAGGCGCTCATCGCCCGCCCGCTGCTGACTCAACACTATCGCCTCTGCGCCGCCCCCGATTATCTCTCTCGTCACGGTTTGCCGCGCCATCCCGCCGATCTCGCCCGTCACCAGTGCCTGCACGGCAACTGGGGGGATCACGAGCGCTGGCAGTTTGTCGGGGAGGATGGCCAGCGCGAGGAGGTGCGGGTGGTATCTCGGCTGCGTATCAACCACTGGCCGGCGTTGCTGACGGCGGCCCTGGCGGGGGCGGGCGTCACCTTGCAGCCAGCCGAACAGGTGCGGGAGCATATCGCCGCGGGGCGTCTGCTACCCCTGCTCAGCCACTATCAGACCCCTGCCAAAACCCTCTACTTCATCTACCCGGCGGCCCGTCGTCAGGTGCTCAAGATAGCCCTGCTGGGGGATTTTCTGGCCGAGTCCCTCCAATCCGAACTGGACGCTGAATAAAGGTCTGCATATTCCCCGCTCGGATGCTTAACAAAGGGGCGAGGGAGGCCTAACATGGCGGGGTGTTTTTTCCAGTCAGGACAAAAGGATATGTCTGCGTTGAAAAAAGAGCTGGGGCTCTGGCAGGGAATGGGGCTGCTCGCCACCTCACTGCTGGGGACCGGTATCTTCGTGGTGCCGGCGACCGCGGCGTCGCTGGCGGGGGGCGCCTCGCTCTGGGCCTGGGTGTTGCTGATCGTGCTGGTGCTGCCCATCGCCTTCACCTTCGCCCGTCTTGGCCGCCGTTATCCCCATGCGGGCGGGGCGCCGCACCTCATCGGGCTCGCCTTTGGCAACGGTGCCGAGCGTTTCTCCGCCTTCCTATTCCTGGCTGTGCTGCCGGTGGGCTTGCCTGCGGCCCTCACCATAGCCGCGGGTTTCTGGCACGCGCTGTTCGATCTGGGGGAGTGGACCCTGTGGGCCATCCAGCTGCTGACCCTGCTCGGGGTATTTCTGCTCGGGCTGCGGGGGGCGCGCTCCTCCGGCAACCTGCAGTTGCTGATTGCCCTGGCCATATTGGGGCTGACCCTGCTCATCTGGTTCAAGGGGGATCTCAGCTGGCGCGACGCGGCCCAGCCACTGCCGACGGCAGCCGAGTGGCCAGCCATGGGCACGGCGCTGGCGGTGATGTTCTGGTGCTTCGTGGGGCTGGAAGCCTTCGCCCACATGGGGGAGGAGTTCAAGCGGCCACAGCGGGACTATCCGCTGGCCCTGCTCGGCGGCGTGCTGCTGGCGGGGCTGATTTACTGGGTCCACTCGCTGGTGGTACTCAAATATGGTCTCTATGGCGACGAGGCGACCAATGCCACCGCCATCCCGGCCCTGCTCTCCCTGCTGTTCGGCCCTACCGCCAAGTGGCTGGTAGCCATTCTGGGCTACCTCTCCTGCTTTGCCAGCATCAACATCTACCTGCAGGGATTTGCGCGCCTCATCTGGAGCATGGCGCGGGAGGGCAAACTGCCAGTCTCCCTCTCTCGCCTCTCGGCCCGGGGGGCGCCGCTCAATGCCCTGTGCTGGGTGCTCGCCATCTGCCTCGTCTCCATCACCTTGATCCTCTGGCTGCGACTGCCGCTCGATGAGCTGATCCGCTACGCCAACGGCAACTTCGTGCTGGTCTATCTGCTCTGCATGGCGGCGGGCTGGCGCCTGCTCGGCGGCATGGGCAAGGGGCTGGCGGCCTTGAGCGTGCTGCTCTGCCTCGCCGTGCTGGTAGCGCTCGCCTCCCAGGTGCTCTATGCGGTGCTGCTCAGTCTAGGGTATGGCTGCTTCTCGTTGTGGCGGCGCAGACGTCGCCGCACTCTGGCCACCGACAACATCTGCGCCATCAAGTAACCGACCCGATAAAAAGCCCCGCAGTGCGGGGCTTTTTGCTGGCTATCAGATGCGGTTGTGCTCACGCGTCTGGCAGGTCGCTGCGCAGCAGGGCGTAGTGCCGCAGGGAGATAAACTGCTCCCCTTTCCACTCGCATTCCCGAGCCGTCCCCTCGTAGCGAAAGCCGGCCCGCTCGAGCAGGCGAGCGGAGGGGAGGTTTGGCTCCTCCACTACCGCCAGCAAGCGGTGCAGCTCTGTGGTGCGGTAGACGAGGGCCAGAAACTGCCGCAATGCCGCCTGCATGATCCCCTGGCCCCAGCACTCGGGATAGAGCCAGTAGCCGAGCTCGGCCCGTTTGTGCTGCGGGTCGGCATCGTTGTAGCCGATGGCCCCCAAGGGATCGCCGGTTTGCTGGCAGCGGATCAGGAACCAGGCCCCGCTCTGGCACTGCGCTATCTCGGCGTACCAGCGCATCTGGGCCTGGCACGCCTCCATGGTGTCATAGCTGATGCCGTAGCAGGCGATGACCTTGGGATCCGACAGACCGCGGTAGATGTGAGGCAAGTCGGCATCCGTGACGGGGTCGAGCCTGATCCCGGGTTGTTGTGGTGAAGGCATAATGTGCTCCTTGCGGCCAGCCGTGGCCGGCCGCGTGAGTTGAGTGAAAGGGCGGGATAAAAGCGCGGATCGCTGCTTGTCTCACGGTTCGGAAAGACCCAGCAAGTCGGCAAGTCTGCCCAGCTCATCGCGCCAGCCCTGTTGCAGGCGCGGGGTCTGATGTTTGGGCTTGCGGGCGAGATCGGCGGCAAGCAGGGCATCCAGCTCGTACCAGCGCGCCAGTTGAGCCTCGTCATCGTGCTGCGGCATGGGCTCCTCCCCCTTGGCCTCATTGGCCTGGGCGTCGGCGGCGGGTCGATCGGGCGCATCGTCGAGCAATTCGGCATAGGCCCGCTCGGCGCTGTGGGCCTCGTGGATCCGGCCCTGCCTGATCACCCAGAAGCGGTTGCAGCTGCGCTCGATCAGATCCCGGTCGTGGGAGACAAGCAGCACGCCGCCGACAAAGCCGGTCAGTGCCTCGGCCAGCTCCTCCTTTCCTGCCAGATCCAGATGGTTGGTGGGTTCATCGAGCCAGAGCAGATGGTGACTCGCCAGCGACAGGGCGAGAAACAACAGCCTGGCCCGCTCGCCCCCGCTCAGGGTCGCGACGCGCTGACCGTGACGGGAGTAGGGGAAGCCCGCGCGGATCAGGGCCTGACGCAGCGACACCTCCGGCAAAGGTGCCAGCGGATAGAGGGCATCGGTCAGGGTGGCGTGGTCGTCCAGCTGCTGCAGGGACTGATCGTAGTAGGCGATGCTGGCGCTAGGGTGGCGATACCAGCCCTCAGCCGGTCGTTGGTCGCACACCTCGCCCCAGCACTGGCGCAGCAGGGAGGACTTGCCCGTGCCGTTGGCGCCGAGCAGGGCGACCCTGTCGCCGGCGCGCAGCCAGAGATCCTCGGCCCGCAGCAGCGGCGGCAGACCGGGGGCGGGGCGCACGTCGAGGGCGTCGAGTCGCAGCAGGGCATCGGCGGGCAGCGCCTGTCCGTGCAGTTCGAGGCGCCAGGGTGCGTCCACCCCGACCACGCTCTGCTCCTCCTGCAGCCTGGCCACCCGTTTCTCCATGGACTTGGCCTGGCGCACCAGCTTCTCGTTGTCATGCTCCCGCCCCCAGATGGCGAGGCGCTTGCTGCTGGCGCTCAGGCGGTCGATCTCTTTTTGCTCGTCGGCCCGGCGCAGGCGGGTTTGCTCGTCCTCTTCGGCCAGGGCCGCCCTGGCCTGACTGCAGGGCAGGGCGAAGCGATGAAGCCGCCTATCCCGCAGGATCAGCGTCTCGCGGGTCACCCGATCGAGCAGGCGACCATCGTGGGAGACCAGCACGAAGGCGCCGCGCCACGCCAGCAGGAAGCGTTCCAGCCAGAGCAGGGCGGGCAGATCCAGGTGGTTGCTGGGTTCGTCCAGTAGCAGCAGGTTTGGCTGGTGCAGCAGGGCGCGGCCTATCTGCAAACGGGTGTGCTGGCCGCCACTCAGCGCGCTGACCGGGAGGTCGGCCTGCTCGGCCAGTTGCAGCTCGGTCAGCATCTTGTCCACCTGCCACGCCTGGTCAGCCTCGTTGGCCAGCGCATCGAGCAGCACGGCGCGGGTGCTGAGCGCTTGCAGTTGCGCGGGCAGATGCTGGGCCACGAATTCACAGCGGCAGGGGGTGGCCTTGTGTATGCGGCCGTCATGGGGCTGGCGCTGACCGGCCAGCAGGGCGAGCAGTGTGCTCTTGCCACAGCCATTGGCGCCTATGAGGCCAATGCGATCACCGCTGCGGATGCTGAGGTCCAGGTTGTCAAATAACGGAAGGTGCCCCGCACTCATTTGCAGGGAATGGGTACTCATCAGGGTTGTCATGCTCTTGCTCTCTTAAATGGCGGGATCGAAGATCCCTGTCATCAGGAGCGCTGGCGACAACGGCAGAGTCGAGAAAGGTCTCGGTTTGGAAGGGAGTCGGCTTTGCTCGAACCCGCTATCGCAGCGCGATGGTATGCAGGCAAGAGCACGCGAATGTGCCGAACAGGCGGGCCGAGAACATCGGGCACGCTTGGATAACCATTTTTTACCTCCTTATTTTTCGCAGTGGCAAGGTGGGGCGATTATAAACGCAGAAAAAATAGCCGTCCATCGGGGCGCAGGCCCCTAGCCGGGCGGCAAGGAGGCGGGAAAGGGCGTCGGCATCTGTCGCCGACAAGGCGGCAGCCCCAAGTTGCGGGGCTGCCTCATGGCGTGTGATTAATTAATCGCGGGGGGTCTTGAGCGCCTGAATCACATCTTCAGTGGGGGCCAGCTCTTCCACGTGGTTGAAGCTGTCGAGCCCCTCTTGCGGATGTATGGTGAAGGCGTCGGCGCTCAGGTAGCTGCCGCTGCCGGCGCTCTCCATGATGACGATGAGCTCGGGCTGCTTGTCACCGTTGAGATCCTGCAGTTTGAGCTCCTTGATGGTGCCATCGCGCGCCAGCACCTTGCCGTCGATGAACTGATCGAGGGGGAACTGGGGATTGGCGCCTGAGTAGAGGCGCACGTCGTAGCTGCCGATGGAGGCAGGTTCACCCCGTCCCTCGCTGACGGTGATCACCTGGCCGGAGGGCAGCGTCAGCTGTTTGAAGAATCCCTCCGCCGCCTGGCCAGTCAGTGGCAGGGTGAGCAGGCCGAGTGTCATGAATAAGGCTTTCATCGTTGTGACCCTTGTTGCTGCGGTGACGGGCCGGCACGCCTGCCCGTCACGGATGTGAATGTGTGGGCCGGGTTCGGGGCTTGCCTCTGCCCGGCTCTCTTTCTCTGCCTCGCCGGAGGCGGTCATTACCAGATCTTGACCCGTTTGGCCGGGGCCAGATAGAGCTTGTCACCCGGCTGTATGTTGAACGCCTCGTAGAAGGCGGGGATGTTGGGCACCACGCCGTTGACCCTGTACTCGGGCGGAGAGTGGGGATCCGAGGCGAGCAGCATCTGCATCAGCTCGGGGCGATACATGCCCTTCCACACCTGAGCCCAGCCGAGGAAGAAGCGCTGTTCGCCGGTGAAGCCGTCCAGCACGGGGGCTTCCTCGCCCTTGAGCGACAGCTCGTAGGCCTTGTGGGCTATGGTGAGGCCACCCAGATCGCCAATGTTCTCCCCCAGGGTGAACTGGCCGTTGACGAACTGGCCATTGATGGGCTCGAAGCGGTTGTACTGGGCCACCAGCCGGCTGGTACGGAAGCGGAACTCCTTGAGATCCTGCGGCGTCCACCAGTCGCGCATCAGGCCGTCGCCGTCGGACTTGGCTCCCTGATCATCGAAACCGTGGCCCATCTCGTGGCCGATCACTCCGCCGATGGCGCCGTAGTTGACCGCATCATCCGCCGTCAGGTCGAAGAAGGGGGGCTGCAGTATGGCGGCCGGGAAGACGATCTCGTTGTTGCTCGGGTTGTAGTAGGCGTTCACCGTCTGCGGCGACATGTGCCACTCGTCTCTGTCTACCGGCTTGCCGAGGCGTGCCAGGTTGTCGGCATACTCGAAGGCGTGGGCCCGCTGCAGGTTGCCCAGCAGATCGCCCTGGCGGATCTCGATGGCGCTGTAATCCTTCCACTTGTCCGGGTAACCGATCTTGGGCCTGAACTT
Source organism: Aeromonas bestiarum (assembly GCF_000819745.1). GTDB lineage: Bacteria > Pseudomonadota > Gammaproteobacteria > Enterobacterales > Aeromonadaceae > Aeromonas > Aeromonas bestiarum. The sequence continues at coordinate 304,983 of NZ_CDDA01000008.1, forward strand.
GGCCAGCTTCTCCAGCGCCTGGGTCTTGGTGGCCGGCGACATCCAGTCCAGCTCCTGAATGCTCTGGCCGTAGGCGGTGCGCAGGTTCTCCACCAGCTGCTCCATGCGGGCCTTGGCCTGGGGCGGGAAGTAGCGCTCCACGTAGAGCTGGCCCACCGCCTCGCCCAGGTGATCGTCCAGCACGCCGAGGGCGCGCTCCCAGGGGGCGCGTTGCTTGGGTGTGCCGCTCAGGGTGGTGCCGAAGAAGGCGAAGTTCTGGGCGTCGGTCTGGCTGTCGAGATAGGGAGCGTAATCCGTGATGAGCTGCCACTTGAGGTAGGCTTGCCAGTCGCCGATCGGGGTCTGTTGCATCAGGCCATCGAGGGCGGCGAGATAACTCGGCTGGCCTATGACCAGGCTGTTCTGACCGGCGAGGCCGGCCTGATCCAGGTAGCCATTCCAGTCGATATGCGGAGCGAGGCGCTTGAGTTCGCTCTGGGGCGCCTTGTTGTAGTTCTTCTCCCGATCCCGCAGGGCCACGTTGTCCCACTGGATCTGGGCGAGTTTGGTCTCAAGGGCCAGGATGCGCTGGGCCTTGGCCTTGGCATCCGCTTCACCGAAACGGGTCAGCATGCCGGCGATGTGCTGCTCGTATTTCTGCCGCAGCGCCTGGCTGTTGGGGTCGGTTTTGAGGTAGTAATCCCGATCCGGCAGGCTGAGCCCGGATTGATAGAGGTAGACCGCATAGCTGTCCGGCGCCTTGGCATCGGCATCGATCCAGAAGCCGAACGGGGCGCCGCCGCCAGTACGACCGCTCTGGGCAAAGGCCCGGGCCAGCCCGCTCCGATCGCGGATCTGATCGATCTCGCTCAGCAGCGGCAGCAGCGGCGTGGTGCCCTTGGCATCCCGGCTGCCCTGATCCAGATAGCTCTGGTAGAGATCGTGGATCTGCTGGGCCGGGGTGCCTGCCGCCGCCTTGCCGTCGAGCCCCTCGACCAGCACCCGCACGTCCGCCAGTGACTTGTCCCGCAGCATGTAAAAGGCACCGTCGGCGGGCCTGTCGTCCGGGATCTTGGCGGTGGCCAGCCAGTGGCCGTTCACGTAGCGGAAGAAGTCGTCACCGGGTTTGACCCGGGTGTCCATGTTGGCCAGCGCGAGGCCGGAGTGCTTGTCTGCTGTGTCCGGCGCCTGACTACAACCGGCCAGCAAGGCCAGTCCGATGAGGCCGGCCAGCAGGCTTTTTTTATTGTTCATCTTGTTGGATTCCAATTCGGGTTATTCAGCTTCCTGGCCCAAACAGGGCAGTTCTTCACTCTAACAGTCGGGTTGCAGCTTGATAAGCCCGACTCTGCTAAGATCGGCCTGGTCGTTTTGGGGAAGCCTATGATTTCTCGTATTTATTCTCGTTTTTGTCAGACCCTGCCCGCGCCGGAAGGTTCCCGGGGCCTGTTGGTTGCCTTCAGTGGCGGGCTCGATTCCACCGTGTTGCTGGTGCTGGCGGCGCAGTTTGCCCGCGAGCAGGGGCTGGTGCTGCGCGCCCTGCACGTGCATCACGGCCTGAGCCCTCACGCCGATGCCTGGGTGGCCCATTGTGAGGCCGTGTGTCAGCAACTGGCGGTGCCGCTCATGGTCGAGCGGGTACAACTGGTGCGTGGCAATGGCGAGAGCCTGGAGGCCCAGGCCAGGGAGGCCCGCTATCAACGGCTGGCCGCCAGCCTGGGGGCCGGGGAGTGGCTGCTCACCGCCCATCATCAGGACGATCAGCTGGAGACACTGCTGCTGGCCCTCAAGCGTGGCGCCGGCGTGCGCGGCCTGGCGGGCATACTGCCGAGTCAGCCGTTTGCGGCCGGCCTGCTGCTGCGCCCCTTGCTTGAGATCAGCCGGGCCGAGTTGGCCGAGGTGGCCCAATCGCTTCCTTACGGCTGGGTGGAGGATGAGAGCAATCTGGATGTGAGCTATGACCGCAACTTCCTGCGCCAGACGCTTATCCCGCAGCTCAAGGCGCGCTGGCCCGCCATGGCCCGCACCGCCGCCCGCAGCATGGCGCTGTGCGCCGAGCAGGAGACGCTGCTGACCGAGCTGGCCGAGACGGACTGGCGGCTGGCCGGTGAGGGAAGTGCCCTGAATATCGAGCCGTTGCACGGGCTCTCGGCGACCCGGCGCAACAACCTGCTGCGCTACTGGATCCGCCGGCTGGGGGGCGAGATGCCCTCCCGGGATCAGCTGGCTCTGCTGTGGCAGGAGGTGGCGCTGGCGCGAGAGGATGCCAATCCGCAGTTCAGCTTGAAGAGTCTGGATTGCCGCCGCTTTCAGGGCCGGCTCCATCTGGTCAAGCCTGGGCTGGCGCCCTGTCATGAGCAGCTGGCGGTGGCGGTTGGCGAGTCGGTCGCCTTGCCGGACGGGCTGGGACAGGTGCAGCTAGCGCTGCGGCAGGGCGGTGAGGGGTTGAGGCTGCCCACCGCGCGGGAGCCAATGTCGGTGCGTTTTCAGGTGACGCCCGGGATCATGCTCAAACCCGTGGGGCGCAGCGGCAGTCGGCGTTTCAAGAAGTTGCTGCAAGAGTATGGGGTGCCCTCCTGGCAGCGGGGGCGCATCCCCATCCTCTATTACGGCGAGCAGGTGGCGGCGGTGGCCGGACTCTTTATCTGTGACGGATTCATGACGCGAGCCGCCGGTCTGGAGTGGCACTGGCTGCCAGCGGCGGACAGCTGGATCCCTGAGTGAATCGGGTTCGCCATCAAGACAAAAAAGCCGGCATAGCCGGCTTTTTTGCACTCGTCCCCTGACAGGCTCAATCCAGCAGGCCGGCCTTGCCCGCTTTTTTGCGGGCGTAGAGGTGAGCGTCCGCCGCCTCGTACAGGCTGTGGACCGCCACCCCGGACTGCCAGCTGGCGGCCCCCAGGCTGCAGCCGACCGAGAAGGTGCTGAGCTCCTTGTGGGTCATCAGCATGTGTTGCAGCCGCAGCCAGACGGGGCGCCAGGCCTCGGGCTCGGCGGGTTGCAGCAGCAGCGCAAATTCGTCGCCACCGAGGCGAAACGCCTGATCCGTGCTGCGGATGCAGCTCTTGAGCAACTGGGCGAAGCGGCTCAGCACCAAATCGCCGATCGGGTGGCCCCAGGTGTCGTTGATCTGCTTGAAGTGGTCCAGATCCAGCAGTACCAGCACCAGACCGTGAGACTCCCGGCTGTGCTGCTCCACCGCGCGGCCTATGGCCTCGTCGAAGTAGGAGCGGTTGCCGAGCCCGGTCAGGTGATCGAGTCGCACCTGCTGCTCCAGTTGTGCCAGCCGCAGATAGAGGGGCAGGGGCATGCAGAGCAGTTGATGGTACTGCTGCAGGATCCGCTGCTGGCTGCCGCTCAGGACGTGTTCCAGGGTGTAGTGCAGCTGGCCGAACAGCTGGCCATGCTGGCCGCGCAGTTCAAACGGGTAGCTGTGCAGCGTCAGGCTGGCCTGGGGCGGTTGCTGGATCAGCCGAAGTGGCTGGGCGTGATCGAAGTAGAGGCTGTGTATTCGGACAATTCTTGCCGCACGATCGGCAAAGGTTGCCAGCAGGCTGTCGAGATCCGTCTGTACCAGCAAGAGCTCGAGCAGCTGGTTGCGATCCTGGCTGGCCAGCGGCGTGAGGCGCTCCATCTGGCGAACCCACTGCTCTATGCCATGCCCCAAGCCATTCAATGACGATGCGTTTTCCACGGTACAGCCCTCATACATCCTACTTCCTGTCACTTCCTTGCAATCCTTGTGCCCAAAATATGTTCGATGTGAACAAGGGCGGCTGGCTAGGCTTAAGTGGATAAAAAGGGAGGGAAAATTGTATACAGATGTCTTGATCCTGCTGTTTGCCGCCGTCTTGCTGGTGGCGATTTTCCGGCGCCTCGGCCAGCCGGTGATCCTCGCCTACCTGCTCGCCGGGGTAGTGCTCGGCCCCTATGGCGCCGCCGTGATCACGGGGCAGGCGATCATGCAGACCATAGCCGAGCTCGGCATCGTCTTTCTGATGTTCTCGCTCGGGCTGGAGTTCTCGCTGCCGCGGCTGATCGCCATGCGGATGCTGGTGCTGGGGGTGGGCGGTTTGCAGGTATTGTTCACCTCCTCGCTGTTCTTCTGGCTCGCGTGGTGGTGGGGGCTGAGCCTGCCGCAGGCGCTGGTGGTCGCGGGCACCCTGGCACTCTCCTCCACCGCCGTGGTGATCAAGCAGCTGGGGGAGCAGAAGCAGCTGCACACCCGCCGGGCCCAGCTCGGGGTGAGCGTGCTGCTGTTTCAGGATCTGGCGGTGGTGCCGCTGCTGGTGATGATCCCCATACTGGCCAGGCCCGAGATCCAGGGCGGCGCCCTGCTGGCGGAGATCGCCTGGGCCACCCTCAAGGGGCTGTTCGCCCTGTTCAGTCTGCTGGCGGTGGGCAAGTGGCTGCTGCCGCTGCTGTTTCATGAGGTGGCGCGGGCCCGCTCCGACGAGCTGTTCGTGCTGAGCGCCCTGCTGGTGGCGCTGCTGGCCGCCTCGCTGACCCAGTGGATGGGGCTCTCCATGGCGCTGGGGGCGTTTCTGGCGGGCATGATGCTGGGCGAATCCCACTATCGCCACCAGCTGGAGGTGGACATACGGCCGTTTCGGGACGTGTTGATGGGGCTCTTCTTCATCACCATCGGCATGACCATGGACTGGCAGCTGGTGGCACGGGCCTGGTGGCAGGTGATCCTCAGCGTGCTCGGCCTCATCTTGATCAAGTCCCTGCTGGTGCTGCTGGCCGGACGCCTGATGGGGGAGCGCAAGCGCGATGCCATGGCGACGGGGATCATGCTGAGCCAGGTCGGCGAGTTTGGCTTCGTGCTGCTGGCGCTGGCCAATCACCACGGCCTGCTCGACCATCAGCTGATCTCCCTGCTCATCGGCATAGGGGTGACCTCCATCGCCATGACCCCCTGGCTGGTGCAGCGGGCCCAGGGTCTGGCCCGCTCGCTCATCGACTCGACCCTGCTCTCCCGCTCCGAGGTGGCGCAGTCCGGCCTCAGCAAGCATCAACACGTCATCATCGCCGGTTTCGGCCGGGCCGGGCAGACCTGTGCCCGCTTCCTCAAGCTGGAGGACATCCCCTTCCTGGCGCTGGATCTCGATCCCGAAAGGGTGAGCGAGGCCAAGTCGGCGGGGGAGCAGGTGGCGTTTGGCGATGCGAGCCGGCGCGATATTCTGCTGGCCGCCGGCCTCTTGCGGGCCCGGCTGGTGATCATCACCTTCGACGATCGCAAGCGGGTCGAGGCCATGCTGGCGCTGATCAGGGAGTTGGCGGTGGATGTCAGGGTGCTGGTGCGCACCCGGGATGACAGCTTTCTGGAGGCCTTCAAGCAGGCGGGGGCCCACGAGGTGATCCCCGAATCCCAGGAGGGGGCCCTGATGCTGGTCTCGCACCTGCTGCTCAACTGCAACGTCCCCATAGGCCGGGTGATCCGGCGCATGGAGCACGAGCGCAGCAGCCAGTATCGCTTCCTGCACGGCTTCTACTGGGGGGATCAGAGCGCCGGCAATCTGGAGACGGACCAGCTGCTCGAGCGACTGCACCCCGTGCTGCTACACGATCAGGCCTGGGCTGTGGGGCGCACAGTGCAGGCGCTGGCACTGGAGGAGGTACGGATCAAGGAGGTGCAGCGCGGCGAGCAGAGCCTGGAGCCCAGACCCGAGCTGACGCTGGCGGCGGGGGATCGGCTGGTGCTGTTTGGCAATGCGGTGGCGATGGAGCAGGCCGAGCAGCGGCTGCTGGAGGGGCGCTAGCCTGGCGGCCCCCCGGGTTGGCTGCGGCTCATGCCTCCTCCCGCGCCATCTGCTCTATGCCCAGAAACTGTTCGACCCGCTGGCGCTCGTTGAGGGTGTCCCGGTAGCCCAGCTTGATCAGCTGTTGGCAATAGCCGGGGTAGAACATCAGGAAACTGGCCAGGCTGCTGGTCTCATCCCCCGTGACCCCCAGCACCCGCAGCAGGCGGCGCAGGTGCACCGGCAGCTTGCGCAAATAGTTCAGCGCCATGATGTCGAGATCCTCGCTCGGCTTCAGCACGCAGGTCTCCACCCGCTTCAATTTCAAACGGTTGCGCTCCCGCTCCGGAATGAGATCCAGGGTCTGGTTGATGCGCCACAGCCGCTCAAGATCCGAGTTGAGGGTGTCGGTGAAGACGGTGTCCAGCAGGTGGCTGGCGATATTGGAGCTGGTCAGGTGACCGTGATGAAAGGTCGGCGCCGAGTGGGCCGGCGGATCCAGGGTGATCAGCAGGATCCGCTCCGCCCCCAGGTGGATGGCGGGGCTGAGCGGGCTGAGCTGGTGGATGGAACCATCGCCGTAGAATTTGTCGCCTATATGGGTCGCCGGAAAGACAAACGGCAGCGCCGAGGAGGCCAGCAGGTGATCCGAGGTGAGCAGGGTACGCACCCCGCGCCGTCTGGCCCGTTCCCACGGCAGGTGTTCGGCCCGCCCCTGGAAGAAGGTGGTGGAGAGGCCGTCATCGTAATCGGACGCCGTGATGGCGAGCGCCTCCAGGCTGCCGTAGAGGATGTTGTCATCGATGCGGTGGTAGTCGATGAGCTGATCCAGCAGGCGGCGCAGTGGCGCGTTGTCGAACAGGTGAAAGGCGTGGTTGGTGTGGGGATTGATGAGGCCTGCCGAGCCCTCGTACATCAGCCGCCACAGCAATCTGCCGGGGTGAAAGTCAAAGATGTGATGGGTCTCGAAGCGGCGCCAGACCCACTCCAGCTTGCGCACCCCCAGATGAAAACAGGAGGCATAACAGGCCAGTGCGGTGACATTAATGGCGCCTGCCGAGGTACCGCACAGTATGGGGAAGGGAATGCCAAGATTGCGGGGATAGAACTCGGCGATGGCCTTGAGGGCCCCGACCTGATAGGCGGCGCGAGCACCACCACCGGTTAACAGAAGAGCTGTGTTGGGTCTGGCCATGACGCTACCCCTTATGTTGTTGGCGGCAGCAGTACACCCTGCTCATGATACTGCGCCTTATGCTTGCCACTGGGGGTGTTGCCACCGAGCAATTTAACTATAAGGCGCTGTATCGAATATAAAAACAGGGTTGCTCACCATTTTTTTGCAGGCCGGTTTCAACCCCCGTCATCCGGCCGTCTGCGGCGTGTTCAGCCGATCGAAGGCGGCAAACACGGGGGCGCTGGCGAGGATGCGACCGTGACCCAGTCCCCGCGTCGTGACCAGCCGGGTACGACCATCCCGGCTTGCTCGCAGGGAGTCGTCGTGGGGGGCAAACCTGTCCTCCTCGTCGTGCACTATGATGGCGGCCCCCGCGCGGCTGGCGAGGCGCCCCAGCGGATCGACAGTGCTGAGGGGGTGCTGGTACTCCTGCTCTATCTCTTTCACCACGGCATCGAACAGCCGGATGGAGTAGCCGGATCGCGCCACCATGCCGTAGAGCTGGGGCACATAGTCGAGCACGGGCGAGATGAGCAGCAGCGGCAGCCGGTCCAGGTTTGGCACCCGGCTGGAGAGGGTGACGGCGCCCCCCATGCTGTGGGCTATGAGCCCCTGGATGGGGCCAGCCTCGTCGCTCAGTTTGGCCACCAGCTCGTCGAAGGCGCGCACGAAGCGGGGCAGGTGGCCGGTATGGCCGGCGCTGTGGCCGTGAGCCGGATGATCATAGGCGATGGCGGTAAAGCCCTGGGCGGCGATGTGACTCATCAACGGATAGAACTGGCTGGCGCTGCCGGACCAGCCGTGCATCAGCAGCCAGACCGGCCCTTGGCCGAGCCGGTAGCTCATCAGCACACCTTCGCTGGTGTGAACGGCCTGTTTGACCAGGCCCGCAGGCGTCGTCGCGTCCCGCTGGTTGCGCTGGGGGGTGAGCAACAGCTTGCTGGCGGTGCGTCTGGCGTGGGCCGGGGCGAGTCTGTGGTGCAACCGGGTGCCGAGCCCCAGCAGCCACTTGCTCGGGCTGAAGCGGCGGGTGTTGAAGTAGATCTTGCTGCTCATGATGCTCCTGTCTGTTTTGTGTTCGAACGGTCGTGCTTTTTTGTGGGTTTTTAAAAAGGCAGTTGAAAATCAGCGCCAGCTGGTCAGCAGAGCCTCCACTTCGGGCCAGAAGTGGCGGGCCGGATCCTGACACAAGTCCAGCGCGTTGAACACCTGATCCCCCAGATAGAGGCCGTACAGCCGGTAGACGGCGCGCCAGGGATCCATGTCGCCGCGCCACTCCCCCTGCGCCTGACCCTGCACCACCTGGCGGGCCAGGTAGTCGAGCCAGAAGCGTACCAGCTGGCGTGCAGCCTGCTGCACCTCGCCCTCCTGGGCCGAGGTCCAGGCATCGAGGAACATGCAGCGGCCGGCGAAGCTCTGGTTCCAGGCCAGCCAGGCCTGCAGCAGGGCGATCAGCTTCTCCTGCTGGTTGCCGCGCTGCTGCTGGCGTACCGGCTGGATCACCCGTTCCCGGAACACCTCGGCGGCGTACTCCAGCACGGCGATCTGCAGGTTGTCGCGGGATTGGAAGTGAGCAAACAGGCCGCTCTTGGACATTTCGCAGGCGCAGGCAAGGGAGCCTATGGTCAGGCTCTCCAGTCCCTGCTGGCTCGCCTGCTCAAACGCAGTCTGCAAAATGTTGTCGCGGGTCAACCGGCCCTTGCTCATCGCACTCTCCTCGTTGGCCCTGCAGCATAAAGTACGACCGTGCTATTTGTCGAGCGGCGGATCCTCATGCAAGACGAGATGAGCGGGGTCAGTCGTCCTTGATATCCATCTGCTGCAGGGCTATCACCGCCTGGGTACGGTTCTTGACGCCGAGCTTGCGAAAGATGGCGGTGATATGGGCCTTGATGGTGGCCTCGGAGACGTTGAGCTCCCAGGCGATCTGCTTGTTGAGGCTGCCATCGCGCAGCATCACCAGCACCTTGTACTGCTGGGGGGTGAGGCTGGCGAGCTTGCTGGCGAAATCGGGGCCATCTTCGGACTCCGGATGTAGAGAGATGCCGGCCGGCACCCAGTTATCCCCCCCGATCACCGTATTGAGGGCGTTGACCAGCTCCTTCATGGGCACGGATTTGGGGATGAAGCCCAGCGCCCCGAGCCGCAACACCTGCTGGATGATGGCGGGATCCTCCGAGGCGGAGACCACGACTATGGGCAGATCCGGGTGCTGGCCGCGCAGGTGGGCGAGGCCGGAGAAACCGTTGGCGCCCGGCATCTTGAGATCGAGCAGCAACAGGTCCACCTCAGGGTGTTCCCCCAGCAGGCTGGTCAGGCTGTCGATGGAGTCCGCCTCCAGCAGCTGGGCGTCGTTGATGGCCATGTGCACCGCTTGATAGAGGGCGCCCCGAAACAGGGGGTGGTCATCTGCGATGACGATGGTAAATTGGCTATCCATTGCTCACATTGTTGCTAACTGATTGTTTTGGAAAATCAAACTAGCATCGCTCCCCGAGGGGGTCAAACCCGCAGGCGTGCAAATGTGAAGCGACCGTCGGATGTCGTGCCATTGGGGCCGATGGGATGGTCATGAGCAACCCATGCAGGAGGCAAGAGATGGGATCCTTGGTATTGACGGTGGGCACTGGCTCCACTTGGGCGATGCGTGCCGCGCTGGTGCTCGCCATGAGCGGACTGGAGTGGCAGGAACAGGTGTTCGATCTGGAAGATGCCAAGGCGTTGGCGCGGCTCAAGCGCATGGGGCCCGCCGGCCTGGTGCCCTGGCTGGATCACGATGGCGTGCGGATACACGACTCGCTGGCCATCGCCGAATACCTGCACGAGCTCTGTCCGGAGCGCCAGCTCTATCCCGTTTCCCGCGCCGAACGGGCACTGGCCCGCAGCCTGTGCGCCGAACTGCACTCGGGCTTTGGCCAGATCCGCAGCCAGCTGCCCTTCTTTCTGGGGGCGCCGACCCGCAGCGAGCCGCCGGTGGAGGCCATAGGCGAGCTGGCGCGCTTGCAGACCATCTGGTCTCAGGCGAGGGGACCCTTCTACTTCGGCGAGGCGGGTATCATAGATGCTTTCTACGGGGTGATGGCTTATCGGCTGGCGAGCTACGGCATCCAGCTGCCCGGTCAGGCCGGCATCTATCAACAGGCCTTGCTGGCCTGGCCCCTGTGGCAGGCGTTGCTGGTCAAGGTGCGGCTGCAGTGGCCGGTGGCGGCCCGTCAGCCGGCGTAAGACGCCCCTGCGAAATGTTCGATGACTGACATGAAGAGGGGAGCCACTGGCTCCCCTCTCTCTTGTGGCTAATCTGGCCCAGGCGTTATTTCTGCCGACCGGCGAAGACCACCACTATCTTGTCGTTCCCCTTCTCTCGCACAAAGCTGTAGGGCGCATCGGACAGCTTCTTGTGGCTGCCTGCCGCCACCGCCGGGTGCGCGGCGCGGAACTGGCCGAGTCGCTGCCAGTGCTTGACCAGCTCGGCCTTGTCGCCACTGGCCAGCTCCTGCCAGTTCATGTCAGATCGCACGCTCTGATCGAACACGCCGCCATCCTTGGCGAGCCCCCGGCCAGACTCGTCCCCGTAGTAGAGCTGGATACCGCCCGGCAGCAGCATGAAGCTGTTGGCCACCCGCCGCTGCAGCGGCACGTCCTGATAGTCGCCGAAGAACAGCTTGGTGTCGTGGGAGCTGATGTAGCTCAGCACGTTGAACTCGGGATCCTGGTTGATGCGGCTGGCGTAGCTGGCATAGGTGGGATCGCTGCCCGCCATGCACTGGGCCTGGGGCAGGGCGAACTCGCGCTGGTAGTCGAAGTTGATCAGCGAATCGAAGCCGTTCTGGTACCAGAAATCCTTGGCGACCCCGTGATCCCACACCTCGCCCACCATGTAGAAGGGCAGGTCATCGAGCGCCTTGGTCGGGTTGGCCTGTTTCCACTCCTTGAGCGCCGCCGTGCCCGCCTGCTTGAGCCTGGCCCAGACGGCGGGCTCCAGGTGCTTGACGGTGTCGGCCCGAAAGCCGTCTATGCCGAAGCGGCGCACCCAGTCGGTGTGCCAGGCGATGAGGTAGTCGCTCACGCTGGCATTGGGCAGTGGCTTGGCCCTGGTGTCCTGCTTCGCGGCGAGCAGCGGCGGCAGCCCCACAGATTTGGTTGATTCGCTCAGGAAGTCCGGCAACCCCGCCACTGTGCCGGTCACGTCGTCTGTACCCGGTTGCGGGTAACCGGGCAGGCCGGCGCGCACCCAGTCAGGGCCCCACCATTTGCTCCAATCGCTCGATTGGTAGTCGATAAACTGGTTGTAGCCATGCCAGTTGAGGCCGCCGCTCGGGTGCCACTCGTTCCAGCGGGTCGGCAATTTGCCCGTGTTCTGGGTCAGGCTCTCGAGCCCCAGATCCTGCAGATCGGCCAGGGTGGCGTAACCGGCGTGGTTCATCACCACGTCCAGGATGATCCGCATGCCGCGCTTGTGGGCCTCGTCCACCAGGGTTTTCAGGCTCTCCTCGTCGCCATAGTTGGGATCGATTTTGGTGAAGTCGAGCGCCCAGTAGCCGTGGTAGGCGTAGAAGGGGAAGTTGCCCTGCTCGCCGCCGCCGATGAAACCGTGCACCTGCTCCACCATGGGGGTGATCCAGATGGCGTTCATGCCGAGGCTCTTGATGTAGTCGAGCTTCTCGGTCAAGCCCTTGAAATCGCCGCCGTGCCAGGTAGCCACCTCGTCCTGGCCGTCTTTCTGGCGGCCGAAACTGTGGTCGTTGGCGGGGTCGCCGTTGTTGAAGCGGTCGGTCAGCAGGAAATAGACGCTGGCCTGATCCCAGCTGAAGGGTTCCGGCTTGGCCGCCTTGACCGGCTCGAGCAGCAGCAGGCCGCCGCTCTCTTTGGTCGGGGTCAGGGTCAGCTTGCCCCCCTTGACCAGAGCCTCCTGTCTGGAATAAGCATCCCGCAGCCGGGTGCCGTCGGGCCAGACCCCCTTGAGCGAGACGGTGACGGGGCCGCCATCCCACTGGATACAGGGCTCCTCGGGGGGCTGGCGCTTGAACTCACTCTTCCTGGTGGCCCGCAGTACCTTGAGGCTGGGGGTGGCCGGGTTGAAGGTGAACTGATAGTCCCCCGCCAGCATCACCCGCAGGGTAAAACTTTGATCCTTGGTGCATTTGTCCATGGGTTGCGCCGTGCCGAAGGGGAGCGGCTTGCTCTCGCTCGGGCCGAAGCTGGTGCCGCAGCTGCTGCCTGGGTCGCTGATGCGGATCTGGTGGCTGCCCTTGGCGAGGGTATGGGTCAGCTCCACCGTGCCCTTGTCCAGGCGCAGCGGCGTGGCGACCGCTTTGCCATCCACATAGAGATGCACCTCGGGGGCGGCCAGCACCTGGCCGGTCAACAGGGGGCCGGCCAGCAGGGCGAGCCAGAGGGGAGAGAAGCGGGGAGCGCGACGCATAAGCCATTCCTTGAGCAGGGGTAAGCGGACCAGATTCCGTCAATGGGGCTCATTCTAGGGGGCATGGTGGCGGGCATGGACAGGCAAAGCACCGATTTGTGAGCTCAGTTCAAATGGTTACGTTTTCAGAAATGGGAAAGTGTGACGCCGGAACGCCAGCCATAAAAAAAGCCGGTCAGTCGACCGGCTTTTTGGGCAAGTTCTCACCTCAGACGGTGAAGAACTTGAAGTTGACGAAGGCCACCGCGATGAAGGAGGCCACCATGCCGCTGACGCAGAGCACGGCCGGGCGAATGGCAGGCCAGCGATGGGTCAGCAGGACAATGGCCAGCATGGTCGGATAGAGACCGAACATGTAGCGCGGCATGGCGTTGAGGCCTGTCATCAGCGGTATGGTGCAGCAGATGAACATCAGGGTCGCCTCGGCCCAGCGCTTCTGGCTGAACAGATAGAGGTTCAGGGCCCAGCCGAACATCACCATGATGGAGAGGTAGGACTTGCGACCACCCAGCTCGAAGCCGCTCAGCCACCAGTCCAGCGGACTGTCCATGTAACGGCCCCAGGCCACCTGGATGTGCTTGAAGGCCAGCGCATCGCCGGTGAGGTGATAGAGGTAGACCATGTAGGCAAACAGGCCGAGCGGGATCATCCAGAGGGTGAACACCACCTTGAAGGCCCGCTCGGTGAAGCGGAAGAACTCGCGCCAGCCGTAGGCCTGCAGGGCCAAGATCAGCACGGGGAACACCATCATGACCCCCAGGTTGCGGGTGCCCGAGATGAAGACGCCGAGCAGGGCCACCATCAGCCACTGTTCCCGATAGGCGAACAGGAACATCCCCAGCATCAGCGCCATGAACATCGACTCGGTATAACCGGAGACGAAATAGGCGGAGAAGGGGGAGAAGGCGAGCAGCCAGACGCCGAAGCGGGCTGTCTCGTCACCCAGCTTGAGCTGACGCAGCACCAGCAGCATCAGCGGCAGGCTGGCGAAGAAGGCGATGTTGGCCACCAGCATCAGGCCGATCAGACTCTCGACCTTGAGCAGGTTGGAGAGCGCGCCCGACAGCATGGGGTAGAGCGGCATGAAGGCCCAGTTGGCCGCGTTGCCCTTGCTGAGCCAGCGCGGGTAGAGATCGTAGCCGTTCTCTATGATGCGCTGGAACCAGACGCAGTCGAACTGGCAATAGGCCTGCAGCGGACCTATGTCGGTGGCGCCGTAGAGCTGAACGCCAAAATAGCCCATGCCATAGAGCGCGACTCGGCTCAGTACGAAGGCGGCGATGATCATCAGCCAGTCGCGGCTGCTAATCCGCAGTGACGGGCGGTAGGGGCCCACGTTGTCAGGGGTCATAGTTGTCATGTCATTCATCAGGCAAATACCCAGATCCTGGAGAGGAGGTAGGTGAGCACGGTGACTGTCAGGGTGGCGATCACCACAGGCAGCAGACCGGAAAGACCCGCAAACAGCAGACCGCTCAATATCAGGTTTCTCACCGCCAGCGAGAAGAGTGCGACCAGCAAGAATTTGCCGATGGCGCCCTGTTTCTGGAAGGTGATGTAACGATGGCCAAAGAATGAGAACCAGAAGGCAATCATGAAGGCGATGGTGGTAACCCAGTGCTCAGAGATGGCAGGCCAGGTGTGGAACAGCGCGATAGAGGTGCCAAGGTCGACGAGGGTTGCCCCCCCGCCGACCAGACCGAACCGAAACAGGCGCCAGAATTCCTCGCGGGAGATCATTGAGGCGCTTGCTCCTGCTGGTCGTCAGCGGCCTTCACTGTGGCCGCCTTCTTGCCTGCGCTCTTCTTGCTGCCGGTGGCCGCGCCGTCCTGCGGTTGTGCTTCATCCTGCTTGGCATACTGGCCGTAGACCCCTTCGATGAGGTAGACGGGGCGCTGCTTCACTTCCACGAACATGCGGCCTATGTACTCGCCTATGATGCCAAGCGACAGCAGCTGGATGCCGCCGAGGAAGAGCACCACCGACATCAGGGAAGCGTAACCCGGCACGTCTATGCCGAAGAAGACCACCTGGGTCACTATCTTGAGGATGTAGAGGAAGGCGACGAAGGAGACGCCGACCCCGACGTAGCTCCACACCCGCAGCGGCCAGCTGGAGAAGCTCATCAGGCCGTCGAGGGCGAAGTTCCACAGCTTCCAGTAGTTGAACTTGGTTTCACCGGCGTGACGGGCGGGGCGCTCGTAAGGCACGCCGACGGCACGGAAGCCGGCCCAGGCAAACAGCCCCTTCATGAAGCGGTTGCGCTCCGGCAGTTGCTTGATCGCCTCGACCACGCGGCGGTCGATCAGGCGGAAGTCACCGGCGTTCTCCGGCAGCTTGGTGCTGGTGGAGAGGGCGTTGAAGAAACGGTAGAAGCCACCGGCGGTGAGGCGCTTCATCGGGGTATCGGCACTGCGATCCACCCGGATGCCGTAGACGGTGTCATAGTCACCTGTCTGCCAGAGCTTGACGAATTCGAGGATCAGGGCAGGGGGATCCTGCAGATCCACGTCCATCGGCACTATGGCATCGCCCTTGGCATGATGCAGGCCGGCAGTCATGGCCGCTTCTTTGCCAAAATTGCGCGCCAGGTTGACCAGGGTCACCCGGGGATCGCGGGTAATGGCCTGCTCTATCACCTCACGGGTGCGGTCACGGCTGCCGTCGTTGACGAACACTATCTCCAGCCGATCCTTGAGGGGCGCCAGTTCGTTATCTATCGCGTTGATGAAGGCATCTATGCTCTCTTCCTCGTTGTAGACGGGAACGATCAGAGAGAGTCGAAAATCGGCATGCGACATGAAAACTTCCTTATTTGGAAAATTATTTTATAAAACAGCGTATTGGATAATACGTCTTACTGGGCGACTGTCAGACGTACCGACTGGACATTGAGAGGTGTCGGTGCGGACAGCGCCAGGAAGTTGGGACGCTTGGGATCCGATGTCAGCGATTCGCCCGGCAGATTGAGCCGGATCTCGTTGATACCGGCCTTGGCCAGCTTGATGGTGGTGGTGAAGTCATGACCCAGTGCCACCTTTAGCAGTGCACCGGCTTGCGGGCTGTTGACCCGGGCCTGGATGGTCAGCTGTTCGGGTTGTGCCTGTTGCCTTGGCAGCACGAAGTAGAGGCCACCCTGGCCACTGAGTTCGGTGCCGTCCGCGCTCGGCTTCTTGGCCCAGCCTTCGCTGGAGAGGAAGCGGCTCGGCTTGGTCAGATTGAGCTCGTTGCCGGGCTGGTAGGTCATGCTGGAGTTGTGCTCCCAGAAGCGGGTCTTGCCTTCCAGGTAATAGAGTTTGTAGGCCAGGCTCACGTTGGGGTGAGCAGCCAGATAGAGGGTGTAAAGGTAGAAACCACTCAGGGCCATGATGGCCGTCAGAAAACCGAACTTTTTGTACGTCATATCACTCTCTACGCCTCACGATTGGTAGGCTGATTTCGCGCATATGCTAATCCAATTGCAAAAAAAGCATAGTGGATCACAAAAATATATTTGGTCACATATTAACCCCTTTCCAGTCAGTGCTCCAAATGTTCCTGCTTTGCCCTTTTTATCGGCTGATCCGGCCTCGTGCCGCGCGGGGGCTGGGCTCATTTCCGGGCTGAGTCCCTGCTGCCGTGGCGGGCCCGTTCAGACACTGTGCTGGCAGTCGCGATCGCTGTGGCAGGATCTGTCGCCATTTTACCAAGGCCGATTTATGATGACCTATCGCCAAGTCAAGGATGACCCATGAAGCTGAAACTCTGTTGCTGGATGCTCTGGTTGCTGACCCCGCTGGTGTCGGCAAACAGCCTGTGTCCCTCTCCATTGCGGGTCGGTTACGACAACTGGCCACCCTATCACTATTACGCCAGTGCGACGGCGACCGCGCCCAAGGTGCTGCAGGGTTTTGCGGTCGAGGCGCTCAACGCCATGCTCAAGCGTCTGGACTGCCGGGCGACCTATGTCGAGCTGCCCTGGAAGCGGGTGTTGCACGGCCTGGAACAAGGCTCGCTCGATATCGCCATGGAGGCCTATTTCAACGACGAGCGTGGCCGCTACGCCTGGTTCTCCGATGCCTACAACCCGGGGCGCAGCGTGCTCTGGATCCGCAAGTCATCCTCCTATTCCGAATCCGATCTGGCGACCTGGCTGGCCAATGGCCACACCCTGGGGGTCACCAAGGACTACTACTATGGTGCCGAAACCGCCGAACTGGTGCGCCGTTATGCGGCCCAGGTCAGCGTGGTCAACGATCGGCAAAACTATGGCAAGCTGGTGCTCGGCAGGATCGACGGTTTCCTCGGGGATATTCTGGCGACCCCCTGGGGTCTGAAAGAAGAGGGGCTGGCCGATCTGATCGTGCCTCACACCATGCCCGTCTATGAGGCACCGACCTTCTTCATGTTCAGCAAGAAGCGGCTGTCACCCGCGTTTGTCAAGGCGTTCAATCGGGAGTTGGCTGAATTTAAAGCAACAAATGAGTATGACATTATCTGGCGGCGCTACGCGCCCGCCAGCTAGTAAAGTCGTTGGCATTCACGCATCATGAGCGCCTTGACCGCCGGGTCTGACAGGCTGAAGTGAACCGATCTTGAGGTAAGCATGGGGAAGAAGTATTGGCTGGCATTGGCAAACCTGATCTGGCTGGGCTGTTGGCCTGCGGCCATGGCGCAGGCCAGCGAGGGCCAGGTGGTGGTGACCAATGCTGCGGTGCAGCACGACTGGTACCAGAACAGCACGGCGGAGCAGGCTCGCCACGAGTTGGAGCAGCAGTTGCAGGAGGCCGTACTGGCCCAGCTGCACCCGGATTTCTTCAGCCTCTGGAAGAAGCTGCAGGCCAAGCCCGCCGATCAGCGCGGCGCCATTTATGACGAGGTGTTTGGCAAGCTGGCCCGCTTCCAGCAAGCCTGGCGTGCCATGGATCTGGTCTCCCGCGAGCAGATGCAGACCCTCAAACTCAATCTGAACAAGCCGCTGGCCCACGAGCCTGCCGGCGACAACCTGCTGGAGCAGGTCAAGCAGCTCAGACCCCAGGTTGCCGAGTACGACGGGGTGCGCGAGGAAGTGCGCAAGCTGCTGGCCATGCCCATGGCCAAACGCTGGCCGACCCTCACCATGCCGACCCTGCGGGCGGGTGAGACCTCGGCCGAACTGGGGCAGATCCGCACCATACTCAACGAGTTGGGCGATGTGGCTCCCCGCCATGACGACGCCACCTATGACGCCGACACCCAGCAGGCCATCAAGCAGTTCCAGCGCCGCCACGGCCTGACCGCCGACGGCATCATAGGTCGGCAGACCCGCAGCTGGCTCAATACCGGGCCCGAGGTGCGCGCCAGCCTGCTGCTGCGCAACCTGTGGCGTCGCGATCTGGTGGATCAGCTCTCCGGTGCCCGCTACGTGCTGGTCAACATTCCCGACTATCGACTGAGCGTGGTGGAGTCCGGCAACGAGGTGTTCACCAGCCGGGTCATCGTCGGCAAGGAGCAGCGGGCGACCCCCATCCTGGCCAGCGAGATCCGCTCCATAGTGCTCAACCCGGCCTGGCATGTGCCGCGCTCCATCCTGAGCAAGGACATTCTGCCCAAGCTGAGCCGGGATCCCGCCTACCTCAACCGCGAGCAGTTTGAGGTGATCGACGGTGAAGGCAATCCGGTGCAGTTTACCGAGGAGGCCTGGCAGCAGGCGCTGGCGACAGGCTTCCCCTATCGCCTGCGGCAGAAGCCGGGGGATCACAATGCGCTGGGCCGCTACAAGTTCTACCTGCCCAACAACGAGGCCATCTACCTGCACTCCACGCCGCGCAAGGCGCTGTTCGAGCAGGGGGCGCGCGCCTTCAGCTCGGGTTGCATCCGGGTGGAGCATGCGGACGATCTGGCCGAGCTGCTGCTGGCGGACTCCCGCTACCAACCGGACAAGGTGGCCAGCATATTGAAAGAGACCCAGACCAAGTGGCTGCCGCTGACCACTCCGATCCCGGTGTTTACCGTCTACTGGAGCAGCTGGATCGACGAAGAGGGTCGCCAGCAACTGCGCAACGACATCTATGGATTTGATCGAGTCAGCTTCCGAAGTCGCTTGCTGTGATCCTCGCCACAGAGTGAAAAGCCCGGCCCGTGCCGGGCTTTTCTATTGAGCCCCGGTGGTTTGACATGAGGGGGCCCGGCAGGTAGTTTCGAGCCCCTGTATCAAATTCATTCACCTGTTTCACTTCAATCTGCGATGGACGGACAACGGATGCTTGAACAAGAGATAAGCCGACGTCGCCTGCTGCTGGGGGCTGGCTGCCTGCTGGGGGGCGCCATGCTGTCATCCCCGGCCATGGCGAGTCGCAGTACGGCGGGACGTGAACTCAGTTTCTTCAATCTCAATACCGGCGAGCGAGTGAGCGCCAGTTATTGGGAGGATGGCCGTTACCTGAAAGACGGGCTGGCCGAGCTCAACCATATTTTTCGCGACTACCGTCGCAACGAAGTGTTCAGCATAGACAGGAAGCTGTTCGATCAGCTCTATCTGTTGCAGCACAAGCTGGGCCGTCACGGCGAGATCCAGCTCATCTCGGGTTATCGTTCCCCCGTGACCAACCGCCAGAAGCGCAGCAGGAGCCGCGGTGTGGCCAAGCACAGCTACCACACCCTGGGACAGGCGGTGGATGTGCGGATCCCGGGCGTGCAGCTGGCACACCTGCGCAAGGCGGCGCTCAATCTCAAGGTGGGCGGGGTCGGCTACTATCCGAGCGACAACTTCGTGCACCTCGATACCGGGCCTGTGCGCAGCTGGTAATCGTGGGCGGCCTCAACTTGGGGTGTGGCCGCGCGGATGGCGGCTGGCAAACAGGGTGGCCGAGCTGGTAGGCTCTGGACACCATCCAGAGGAGAACCAGATGAAACATATTTTGCTCGGGGGCCTGATCGCCCTGTTGTTGACCGGTTGCAGCAAGCTCAATCGCGAGAACTACGACAAGTTGCAGATGGGGATCAGCTATACGCAAGCAAGCAGCATACTCGGCAAGGCGGAGCGCTGCGACGATACGCTGGGCACCACCAGCTGCATCTGGGGCAGCGAGGGCAAGAACATCAAGATCCGTTTCATCGCCGACAAGGCGACCTTCTTCAGCTCGGAAGGGATCAACTGAGGCAAGCGCCCGGTTATCAATGCAAAAAAGCGCCTGTCAGGCGCTTTTTTGTTGTCGGCGATCCGTACCGCCTTGCCAGAAGCTGGCGCGCTCAGTGCGTCGCGTACTGGTAATGGAAGGTGGGTAGCCCCCACTTGAAACGCACCGCCAAGAGGCGCAGCACGAAGCCGATGCCGATGGCACCGAAGGCGGCCCAGTCGTTGGGCAGGCCCTGATCCAGCGCCAGGCAGTAGAGGGCGGCCGTCACCAGCGAGATGGCGGCGTAGAGCTCGCGGCGAAACACCAGCGGAATGCGCTGGCAGAGCAGATCCCGCAGCACACCGCCGAAGGCACCCGTCACCACCGCCATGATGCAGGCGATGCCGGCCCCATGACCCATCTCAAGCGCACGGGCAGCCCCGAAGATGGAGAAGACCACCAGTCCCAGCGCATCGAGCGCCATGAACAGCTTGCCGAGGTAGCGCATCAGCGGCGCCGAGATGACAGCCGCCATGGCCGCGCCGGCCACCAGCAACACATATTCCGGATGCTCGATCCAGAGCAGCGGATAGTGGCCAAGCAGCACGTCCCGTATGGTACCGCCGCCTATGGCCGTCGCCGAGGCGATGATCACCACGCCAAACAGATCCATCCGTCGCCGACCCGCTGCCAGCGCGCCAGTCATCCCTTCGGCCACCAGGCCCAACAAGAAGAGTGCATGTAACATGAGATATCCCAGGGTGCGAGAAAGGCCCGCATCCTATCAATTCAGGCTATAGGC
The DNA here is from genome assembly GCF_000819745.1 of Aeromonas bestiarum. Taxonomy (GTDB): domain Bacteria; phylum Pseudomonadota; class Gammaproteobacteria; order Enterobacterales; family Aeromonadaceae; genus Aeromonas; species Aeromonas bestiarum. The sequence continues at coordinate 325,183 of NZ_CDDA01000008.1, forward strand.
GACAAGCAATGAAGGCTATGCATTATTTTTTATAATGCAAAAAGCAAACGGGCACCGCCAGGGTGCCCGTTTGCCGCGCGGTAAGGGATCAGCGTTTGAGCTGTTCGGCGCGGTAGTGATCCACCCACATGGCGGTGGCGCCACAGATGGCCACCGGCATCACGAACAGATTCACCACCGGGATGGCGGAGAAGAGGGTGACCAGGGCACCGAAGCTCAGGCACTTGCCACGGCGCTGCTTGAGGGCATCGCGCATGGTGATGAAGCTGATCTTGTGGTTGTCGAACGGATAGTCGATGTACTGGATGGCCATCATCCAGGCACTGAACAGGAACCAGAGCACGGGGGCGAGCGTCTGCCCCACCACAGGGATGAGGAACAGGATCAGGCAGCCGATGGCCTTGGGCAGGTAATATTTCAACTTGGTCCATTCGCGGCCGAAGGTGCGGGGCACATCCTTGACTATGTCCAGCATACCGGTGTCGCTGACCACCTCGCCGGTGAGGGTCTGTTCCACCTTCTCCGCCAGCAGGCCGTTGAAGGGGGCCGCTATCCAGTTCGCTACCGAGCTGAACAGGAAGGAGAAGACCACCAGTATGGTCACTAGGGCGATGGGCCAGAGCAGGTAGTCCAGCCAGTCGAGCCAGCTGGGGATCTGCTGGTGCAGCCAGCCGAACAAGCCGTCCAGTTGCAGCAAGAGGGCGTAGAAGGCCCCCGCAAACAGCACGAAGTTGACCAGCAGGGGGATCAGCACGAAGGTGCGGATGCCGGGCTGGCGGATGAGCGAAAAGCCGCGCAGGAAGTAGTCCGCACCGCTGATTGAGTCTTTGACCATAGGGGGTGATTGGCTCATCTGAGCTCCATCTGTTCATGGGAAACTGCCAGCATATTACAAACAAGGTTTGGATTTGGTAAAGTCGCCTGCCCGCCTCCTCTTTATTTCGTTACCCACATAGGCCCCCATGCGTCTGAAATTGATCAAACTCGCCGGTTTCAAGTCGTTTGTCGAGCCGACCCGCATCGAGTTCTCGGCCGACATGACAGCCGTGGTGGGGCCCAATGGCTGCGGCAAGTCCAACGTCATCGACGCCGTGCGCTGGGTGCTGGGGGAGAGCTCGGCCCGACATCTGCGGGGCGAGAACATGACGGACGTCATCTTCAACGGCTCCATCAACCGCAGCCCCCACGGCCGCGCCTCGGTGGAGCTGGTGTTCGACAACCCCCACAACCGGGTCCCCGGTGAATTTGGCCGCTTTACCGAAATTTCGGTGCGCCGCGAGGTGCTGCGCGACGGCTCCAACCATTACCAGATCAACGGCCAGAAGTGCCGCCGCAAGGATGTCACCGACCTCTTCCTCGGCACAGGGCTGGGCCCGCGCAGCTACGCCATCATAGAGCAGGGCACCGTCAGCCGGCTGGTGGAGTCACGCCCCGCTGATCTCAAGCTCTTTATGGAAGAGGCCGCCGGTGTCTCCCGCTACAAGGAGCGGCGCCGGGAAACCGAGCAGCGCATCCGCCATACCCAGGAGAACCTGGAGCGGCTCGGCGACATTCGCGGCGAGCTGGGATCGCGCCTCGAGCATTTGAAAGCCCAGGCCGAAACCGCCGAGCGTTACAAGCAGCTCAAGGGCCGCAGTCGCGCCGCCAAGGCCGAGCTGATTGGCTCCGAGCTGTGGGCGCTGGAGACCCGCCTCGGCGAGGCCAAGGCCGAGCTGGCCCAGGCCGAGCAGGCATTGGCGGCGCTGGATGCCAAGCGCACCGCCGGCGAGGGGCGCCACGTCACCCTGTCGGTGGCCCGCCAGGAGGCCCAGGCCGAGCAGGCGAGCCGTCAGCAGCAGATTTTTCTCGGTGGTCAGGCCATCGCCCGCCTCGAACAACAGCAGCTGCACCAGACCGAGCTTGGCCGCGACTGGCAGGCCCGGCGTCAGGCGCTTGGCGAGCGTATCGAGGCGCTCAAGGCCCAGTTGGCCAGCCAGCAGGAGCAGCTGACCGACGGCACCCTCAGAGAGGAGGTTGAATCGGCGCTCCTCGAACAGTGTGAGCAGTTGCTCACCGACCAGCAGGGGGCGCGCCTGGCTGCCGGCGAGCAGCTGGAGCAGGCCCGCCAGCGGCAGCAGCAGTGGCAGCAGCAGCTCGGCCAGTTGCAGGGGCGGCTCAACCAGACCCGGGCACAGGTGAACGGTCTGCAGGAGCTGCAGGCCAAGACCCGGCTGGCCCGCCTCAAGCTGGAGGATGAACAGGCCGGCCCCCTCGGCGGGGAAGGGGAGAGCCTGCAACCCGGGCTCGATGCCCTGACGGCCGAGCTGGCGCTCTCCCGCGCCCGGCTCGCCGAGCTCGATGAACAGTGGCAGGCCAGCGTGGCTCGCCATGAAGAGTGCAAGTCAGAGCAGGGCCAGCAGAGTGGTCTGCTGCGGGAACTTGAGGCCCGCCTCACCACGCTTGACCAAATTCTTGGGGAGCAGATGGTGGGCGCCACCCTGGCGGATCGGCTGCAGGTGGCGCCCGAGTGGGCTCAGGCGCTGGACAAGGTGCTGGGGCGCTGGCTCACCGCCCAGCCAGGGGACGAGTGCAACCTTGAGCAGAGCGGACTCTGGATTGGCCCGGCCCTGCCCGCAGTTGCCGGTACCCTGGCGGCCCGGCTCGAGGGCGATCACATCCCCGCCTTTCTCAACGCCATCTGGCTGGCGGAGAGCCGGGAGGCGGCATTGGCCCGCCAGCCGAGCCTTGCAGCCGGTGAGTCGGTACTGACCCCGGCGGGAGACTGGTTTGGTCCCAACTGGGCCGACCTCGGTCAGGGTGGGGCGCTCGGCACCCTGGCGCTGCTCGGTGAACGTGAGCGGTTACACACAGAGCTGACGGCAGGCCGGCAGGCGCTTGGCCGGTTGGATGAGCAACTGGGTGCGGCCGATGCCGAGCGCGCCCGGCTGCACAGTGCCCATGAGCTTGCCCAGCGCACCCTGCGCGATCAGGAGCAAAAATGGCAACAACTGCGCGAAGCCTGGAGCCTGCAACAGGGCCAGCGCCAGGAGCGACTACAGCGGCTCGGCCAGCTCGGCGAAGAGCTGATCAGGCTCGACCAGGAGCAGGCCGAGGAGGCGCAGCGACTGGCCGCCGCCCTGCAGCAGCTCGAGCTCGATGAAGCGCGGCTCGGCGAACTGCAGGAGCAGGGCGAGCCGCTGGCTCAGGCGCTGCAACTTGCCCAGGAGCGAGTCACCAGTGCCGAACGGGTGGTGGAAGAGGCTCGCCTGCGCCGGGAGCAGCAGCAGGCCGGCTGCCAGCGTTTGCAGCTGGAGCTGCAGAATCAGCGCCAGCTCATCACGCTGCGTGAGCAGGAGCTGGCCAGGCTCGGACTGGAATTGGCCGAACTCAAGGCGCCGGGAGCTGTGCCGGGTCAGGATCTGTCGCCCCTGCTGGCCGAACAGCGCAACCTTGAGGCGCTGCAACTTGCCTGCCATCAACGGCTGGCAGAGTTGGAGCGCCAGCTGACCGAGCTGGAGCAGGCCCGCAGCGCCGATCACAAGCAGCTGGTGACCCTGCAGGAGAAGCTGGCCCAGCTCAGATTGGAGCGCGAGCGCAACCTGACCCGGCGGCAAGGGCTGCACGAGCAGTTCGAAGAGCTGGGTGTGCGGCTGGTGGATCTCGATCAGGCGGTGCTGATCGCCGCCGATCGTGGCAAATTGCGCCAGGAGATCCAGACGCTGGAGGCTCAGGTGGAGGCGCTTGGTGCCATCAACCTGGCGGCGCTGGAGGAGTATGAAGAGGCGAAAACCCGTTCAAGCTACCTGGAAAACCAGTGCCAGGATCTGGAACAGGCGCTGGAAACCTTGAGCCAAGCCATTAAAAGAATTGATAAAGAAACACAAATACGCTTCCGAGACACTTTCGATAAGGTCAACGAAGATTTAAAATCCCTCTTTCCAAAAGTGTTTGGGGGCGGCAGTGCCTGGCTTGAGCTGACCTCGGATGATCTTTTGGAGGCCGGAGTGAGCATCATGGCAAGACCTCCGGGTAAGAAGAATGCTACCATTGCCCTGCTTTCCGGGGGGGAGAAGGCGTTAACCGCACTTGCGCTGGTTTTTGCCATCTTCAGACTCAACCCAGCACCATTTTGTCTGCTGGATGAGGTGGATGCACCGCTCGATGAAGTGAACGTCGGTCGCTTCTGTTCTCTTGTCAAAGAGATGTCGAGCACAGTACAGTTCGTTTACATCAGTCATAATAAGGTCTCCATGGAGATGGCTGAGCAGCTGGTTGGCGTCACGATGCAAGAGCCCGGGGTTTCTCGCATTGTGTCGGTCGATATCGGTGAAGCCGTCGCTTTGGCTGAGCAAAACTAGAAAGAGAAGCAGCTAATGCAGGAATTGCGTTACATCTTGGTTGCCCTGGGCGGTATTGCTATTGCGGCATTGCTCATTCACGGGTTGTGGAGCAACAGAAAGAATCGTCAGGCACCGATCAAAGAGAAACCTCTGGGCCGGATGGAATCCAAATCACGGACTCGTGACAATGACGCCTTCGACAGCGACGGCATAGGTCAGGTGCGTGTGGTCAGCGGCAGCCGTCGTGCCGAGCCCAAGCTCCACAGCGACGAGGCTCGCCAGCCGGATGTCAGCCGTCGTGCGCCTGTCCCCGCCTTCGATGATGAGGATGATGACGCCGAGCTGCCACCGCCCGTGGTGCGCAAGCCTGCCGCTCGTCCGGTTGCCCCGCCCCCCGTCTATGAAGAGGACGAGGAGGAGTTCGAGGAGCCCCTGGCCGAGACAGCAGAGGAAGCGCCTGCCGCGCCGGTGCGCAAACCTGCCCAGGTGATCCGTCGTACCCCGGTACACCGTTCCCGTCCCCAGCGCGAGCCGCTGCTGCAACCGCTGGATGATGAACCCCTGGTCGAACCGGCTTATGCAACAGCCCCGACGTTTGGTGTGCGCGAACCGGTTCAGGCGCCGGCACCCGAATACAAGCAGGCCCGTTATGCAGTCCCCGAGCCTGCCTACGAGGAGCCCGTGTATGAAGAGCCCGTCCGCGAGCCGCTGCTCGATACCCCGCCGGTCGAGAAGATCTGGCAGGATGTCTATGTCATCAACCTGATGGCGCGCCCCGGTCACGATCTGCAAGGGGCCACCCTGCTGGCCTCCCTGATGGCGTTGGGCTTCAAGTTTGGCGAGATGGACATCTTCCATCGCCACGAGGATCTCAACGGCAAGGGTGAAGTGCTCTTCTCCATGATCAACATGGTCAAGCCGGGCACCTTCAATCCCTACCGGATGGAACAGTTCGACACCCCGGGTGTCTCCCTGTTCATGCAGTTGCCGCTGCGCAGCAATGCCGCCTTTGCCTTCGAGCACATGTTGCAGGCTGCCGACCAGCTGGCCAGCGATCTGGATGCCATGCTGACTGACATGGATCGCAGCCCGCTGAGCGACGAGACCATAGCCCGTTACCGGCACGAACTGGCTGCCTACGAGGCCAGTCGCGACTAAGACTCCACGCGGGTCGAGTACATCAAGAGTGCGGTACCCAGGTGCCGCATTTTTGTTTGTGCGGTTAACTTATTATTCCAACCACAGTCCGAGACTTCTCCATGAGCGAAACCCTCTCCCGCCACCGTCAACTGTGTGAGCTGCTGATTGAATACGGTCATCAGTACTATGTGCTGGACGAGCCGACCGTGCCGGACGCCGAATACGATCGGCTGATGCGCGAACTGATCGCGCTGGAAGCCGACCATCCCGAGCTGAAGACCCCCGCCTCCCCCAGCGTGCGGGTCGGTGGTCAGCCGCTGACCGCCTTCAAGCAGGTGCGCCACGAGATCCCCATGCTGAGTCTGGACAACGTATTCAGCAGCGAGGAGCTGCAGGCGTTCGAGCAGCGGATGAGGGATCGCCTGAAGCGGGAGATAAGCTTCACCTTCTGTTGCGAGCCCAAGCTGGACGGTCTGGCGGTGAGCCTGCTCTATGTGGATGGCCAGCTGGTGCAGGCTGCCACCCGGGGCGATGGCACCACGGGCGAGGAGATCACCGAGAACGTGCGCACCATCAAGGCGATCCCGCTCGTCCTGCGGGGCGAGGGCTGGCCGGCAAGGCTGGAGGTGAGGGGGGAGGTCTTTATGCCCAAGGCCGGCTTCGAGGCGATGAATGCCAGGGCGCTGGCGGCAGGGGAGAAGGTGTTCGTCAACCCGCGCAACGCCGCCGCAGGCAGCCTGCGCCAGCTCGATTCGCGCATCACCGCCAGCCGTCCCTTGAACTTCTACGCCTATGGCGTCGGGGTGGGCGGCGATCAGCTGGGGGATTCCCACTTCGATCGCCTGTGCCAACTCAAGGCGTGGGGCCTGCCCATGAGTCAGGAGGTGAAACTCAAGGAGGGGGCGGCCGGCTGCCAGGCCTTCCACGATGACATCCTGACCCGCCGTGGCGAGCTGGCCTACGAGATCGACGGCGTTGTCTACAAGGTCGATGCCATCCCCCTGCAGGAGGAGCTGGGTTTCGTGGCGCGGGCACCGCGCTGGGCCACGGCTCACAAGTTCCCGGCCCAGGAGGAGATGACACTGCTGGAGAACGTCGAGTTTCAGGTCGGCCGCACCGGCGCCGTGACCCCGGTCGCCAAGCTCAAACCAGTGTTCGTCGGCGGCGTGACCGTCTCCAACGCCACCCTGCACAACGCCGACGAGATTGAGCGCCTTGGCGTCATGATCGGCGATACAGTGATAGTGCGCCGTGCCGGGGACGTGATCCCGCAGATAGTCGCCGTGGTGGAGGCGCAGCGCCCCGTTGATGCCCGCGAGATCCTCTTCCCCACCCAGTGTCCTGTCTGTGGCTCCGCGGTGGAGCGGCTCGAGGGGGAGGTGGTGACCCGTTGCTCCGGCGGTCTGTTCTGCGAGGCGCAGCGCAAGGAGGCGATCAAGCACTTCGCTGCGCGCCGCGCCATGGACGTGGACGGCCTGGGTGACAAGATAGTCGAGCAGCTGGTGGACAAGGGGCTGGTGAAGACCCCGGCCGATCTGTTCAGCCTCAATGCCATCCAGCTGGCCGGGCTGGAGCGCATGGGACAGAAGTCCGCGCTCAATCTGGTGGCGGCCATCGATGCGGCGCGCAGCACTACCCTGCCGCGCTTCCTGTTTGCGCTGGGCATTCGCGAGGTGGGGGAGGCGACCGCGCTCAACCTCGCCAACCACTTCCTCACCCTGGAGGCCCTGCGCGCCGCCTCGGTGGAGCAACTGCTCGAGGTGGCCGACGTGGGGGATGTGGTGGCCAAGCACGTCTACTACTTCCTGCGTCAACCTCACAATGTGGAGGTGCTGGAAGCCCTGCTGGCGGCCGGTATCCACTGGCCGGCCATCGAGAAGAAAGAAGCGGCAGAGCAGCCTTTTGCCGGCAAGACCTTCGTGCTGACCGGCACCCTCACCCAGCTGTCCCGAAACGACGCCAAGGCGGCGCTGCAGGCGTTGGGGGCCAAGGTGGCGGGATCTGTGTCGGCCAAGACGGATGTGCTGGTGGCGGGGGAAGCGGCCGGCTCCAAGCTGACCAAGGCGCAGGAGCTCGGCATCACCATCTGGACCGAAGAAGAGCTGCAACAGGCGTTGCAAGGCTGAGTCGCCCACGCCCAGCTTGCTCGCAGCGCAACCCGATAAGAGAGAACCCGGCCTGGCCGGGTTCTCTCTTTGTTTTTGGGCGGTGAATCACTCACGCCAGAGGATCTTGTAGCGCCACTTGTCTGGCAGGGTGAGCTGCCAGCGGGCCAGCTCCTGCTTGCTGAACACATATTCGCCGCGCAGGGCGGCGCGCGGTGCCAGGGTTTTGGGCTGGGCCCCCGCCAGTATGGCGTTGACCAGCTCGGCCGCTTTCGCCCCCTGATCGCGCCCATCCAGCACCAGGCCGCCGATGGCCTTGCCCGGGCCCACGGTGAACTCCCAGAAGCAGAACAGGGGCACAGGGCTGTGGGCGCTGGTCCACTCCAGCACAGTCTGTTCGCTCACGTGCTTGCCATCATCGTCCACCAGCGTGTGGTAGAGGCCGATAAAGATGGCTTCGTAGCCATTTTTTTTGGCGTTGAGCACCGCCTCCTGCCACAGGCTGTAGTCACCTATGAGCTGACTGTTGACCCGGGTCTGGCCGACCCGCAGATCGGTCTGGGTCTTGAACTCATCCTCGATGGCGGTAAGCGCCACGTTGCTTGAATCAAACAGCACCAGTGCCTTCTCGATACCCCCCATCAGCTGGCTCATCTCGCTGATGTTGCGTTTGAGCAGGGGGCGCTCAAGCACGCCCGTGATCTTGGGGTGACCGACCAGCCCCTTGTGGCGCGGGTTCTCGTTCATGCCGAGAAACACCACGGGAGTGCCGAGGGAGGCAATCTCGTTGGCCAGATAGTTGATGGCGTTGTCATCGCCGAGCACCACCAGATCCGGCTTGACCTGCTGGTAGAAGGCCAGCGCCTGTTCGGCAATCTTGTCGAAATCGCCATTGGGGTGGCGCTTGGTGTCCATGTAGAAGTGGCTGATGTGATTCTTGCCGCTCAGATGGGCTTGCAGGCTGGCGTTGTAGCTCTGATCCCACAGGTATTCGGGGTGATAGCTGCTGATCACCAGGATCTCGGCCGCCCACAACCGGCAGGGCAGGAGGCACAGCAGCAGTAGCAGGGTCTTGGCCATGTGGGGTCCCGTCGATAGCAATGATATTCCACTCATTATGCCTGTTTTGCGCCAGACGTGCCCTCGTCAGCCACTGTCGCAGGAGGGGATTTTTTTCTGTCACGGCCCCGTCGAACGCCAGCCCGCACCAGGCTTGGAAATAGCCTTGTATGGAGCTGTTTTTCACTGGTCGGGAACTGCGCCACTCGCCTCAAAACCTGTTCTGGATCAAGAAATGAGGCCGCGCTTTGGTGCCTAATAGACACCACATATAGGGACGCATTCATATAAAACACCTATATGTTGTGTTATTAAGCTGTGTACAAGCTGTTCTCTTCTCATCGTCAGCCCTGGCTTGTCAAGCCTCGGCTGAATTTATTTGCGCCCAGGACGAGGCGTGGAGAAGGGCACCAAACAAGGGTAAGCCGAAGGCGATAGCCTGGCCTTTTAAACGGGGAAAACGCATGAAACCGGTTGTGATCAAACGTGATGGATGTCGCGCACCATTCAATGCCCAGCTGATTGCCGAGGCAGTGGGCCGAGCGGCAGAGGCGGTCAGTCAGGCCAATCCGACCCTGGGTGAGCGCGTTGCCGCCGCCGTCAGTCAGGAGCTGGAAGGGCGTGGCGAGGTGGATATCCATGAGATCCAGAACCGGGTCGAGAACCACCTGATGGCTTCCGACGACAAGGCCATCGCCCGTGCCTATATCGAATATCGTCACGACCGGGATCAGGCTCGCGAGGCCCGCGGCCGGTTGGCTCAGGAGATCCGTGGCCTGGTGGAGCAGACCAACGCGGCCCTGCTCAACGAGAACGCCAACAAGGATTCCAAGGTGATCCCGACCCAGCGCGATCTGCTGGCCGGCATCGTCGCCAAGCACTACGCCACCAGCCACATGCTGCCTCGCGACGTGGTGCAGGCGCACGAGAGCGGTGATCTGCACTTCCACGATCTCGACTACTCTCCCTTCTTCCCCATGTTCAACTGCATGCTGATCGACCTGAAGGGGATGCTGACCCACGGCTTCAAGATGGGCAATGCGGAGATAGACACCCCCAAATCCATCAGCACTGCGACTGCAGTGACCGCCCAGATCATCGCCCAGGTGGCGAGCCACATCTATGGCGGCACCACCATCAACCGCATCGACGAGGTGCTGGCCCCCTATGTGACCATCAGCTGGCAGAAACACAGGGAAGTGGCCGAGGAGTGGGGCATCAGCGATGTAGACGCCTACGCCATGGCCCGTACCGAGAAGGAGTGTTACGACGCCTTCCAGTCGCTGGAGTACGAGGTCAATACCCTGCACACCGCCAACGGCCAGACCCCCTTCGTCACCTTCGGCTTCGGCCTTGGCGACAGCTGGGAGTCCCGCATGATCCAGGGGGCCATCCTCAGCAACCGCATCGCCGGCCTCGGCAAGAACAGGAAGACGGCCGTGTTCCCGAAACTGGTGTTCGCCATCAAGGATGGCCTCAACCACAAGCAGGGCGATCCCAACTACGACATCAAGCAGCTGGCGCTGGAGTGTGCTTCCAAGCGCATGTATCCGGACATCCTCAACTACGACCAGGTGGTCAAGGTGACCGGTTCCTTCAAGACCCCCATGGGCTGCCGCTCCTTCCTCGGCGCTTACGAGGAAAATGGCGAGCTGATCCATGAAGGGCGCAACAATATCGGGGTGGTGAGCCTCAACCTGCCGCGCATCGCCCTCAAGTCTCGCGACGAGGCGGATTTCTGGGACAAGCTGGATGCCGCCCTGCGAGTGGCCAAGACGGCGCTCATGTATCGCATCGAGCGACTCGACGGTGTCAAGGCGCGGGTCGCCCCCATCCTCTACATGGAAGGGGCCTGCGGGGTGCGGCTCAAGGCCGACGACAACGTCAGCGAAATCTTCAAGCACGGCCGCGCCTCCATTTCGCTCGGCTACATAGGGGTGCACGAGACCATCAACGCCCTGTTTGGCACCGATGTCCATCTGTTCGACAGCGACACCCTGCGCCAGAAGGCCATCGATATCATCGCCCGCCTCAAGGCGGCGACCGACGAGTGGAAAGAGGAAACCGGCTACGGCTTCAGCCTCTACTCCACCCCGAGCGAGAATCTCTGCACCCGTTTCTGTCGCATCGACGCCAAGGAGTTTGGCGTGGTGGCCGGGGTGACCGACAAGGGTTACTACACCAACAGCTTCCACCTCGACGTGGAGAAGCAGGTGAACCCGTACGACAAGCTGGATTTCGAGGCGCCCTATCCGCCCATCGCCAGCGGCGGTTTCATCTGCTACGGCGAGTACCCCAATATCCAGCACAACCTGGAAGCGCTCGAGAACGTCTGGGACTACAGCTATGACAAGGTGCCCTACTACGGCACCAACACCCCCATCGACGAGTGCTACGACTGCGGTTTCACCGGCGAGTTCGAGTGTACCTCCAAGGGCTTCACCTGCCCGCGCTGCGGCAACCATGATCCGGCCAAGGTATCGGTGACCCGCCGGGTCTGCGGTTATCTCGGCAGCCCGGATGCGCGCCCCTTCAACGCGGGCAAGCAGGAAGAGGTCAAACGCCGCGTCAAGCATATGTAAGCCGGGCGGCTGAGCGGCGAGATGGCTCCCGATGATGAGGGAGCCATTTTTATTGGCGAACCCGGCCCATGACGGGTTGAGGAGAGACGAGATGCACTACCACCAGTACTACCCGGTCGATGTGATCAACGGCCCCGGCACCCGCGCCACCCTGTTTGTGTCGGGCTGCGAGCACCAGTGTCCGGGCTGCTACAACCAGAGCACCTGGCGGCTCGATGGCGGCAAGCCGTTTGATGAGGCGATGAGCGATCGCATCATCGGCGATCTCAACGACACGCGCATCAAGCGGCGAGGTCTGTCGCTCTCCGGCGGCGATCCACTCCACCCGGCCAACGTGCCTCAGGTGCTGGCGCTGGTGAAACGGGTGCGGGCCGAGTGCCCCGGCAAGGACATCTGGTGCTGGACCGGTTATCTGCTTGGCGAGCTCTCGCCGGCCCAGTGCGAGCTGGTGGCCTTGCTGGATGTGCTGGTGGATGGCAAGTTCGAGAAGGGGCTGGCGGATCCCGGTCTGCTCTGGCGCGGCAGCAGCAATCAGGTGATTCATGACCTCAAGGCCTGGCGCGAGCAGCAGGAGACGCGGATCCCCTGTTTCACTCAGCCGTGAGCGGCCCTTTGTTTCGTTTGCAGTTGAGGCCAAGGCTGTTTATGGTGAGCCCATCCCGAACCGTGAAACATCTTTGACGAGGAAGTGCGAGATGAACAATCTGCTCAAGATCTTGCTGGCCATTTTTCTGCCCCCCGTGTGCGCCTTTATCCAGGTAGGCTTCAGCCTGCACTTTTTCATCAACATAGTGCTGACCCTGCTCGGCGGCCTGCCCGGCATGGTGCATGCGCTCTGGCTGGTGGTGAGCGACAAGCGTGGCTGACGTTGAGCCTCTTTGCTAAAAGCCAACCCGATGGGGTTGGCTTTTTTTATGATGCTCAAACGGTGTCGACTTGTGATGGCAGCAGGCCGGCAACCATGCCGGAGGATGGCGCAACGTCGTCCTGGACCGATTTCACCAAGACGCGCTATCGGGTGTATGAGCAGAAGCTCCACACCATACGGGGGCGTGCAGTGAGTCGCTTCGATGGCGGGGTAAAATAACAAAATCCCGGCCAGGCCGGGATTTCTCATTATTGCTGCTTGCAGTCGTTGTAGACGCTCTGCCACTCGCCATCCTTGTCGCGCATCTCGACGAATCCTTCCTCCCCCTTGTTCCACCAGACGGCTTCATGCTCATCGGTATAACGGGCGCCGGAGGCGGAGACCGTCTGCGGCAGGGTGTAATCCTTGCCATCGGGCAGTGCCAGCTTGACGAAGTTCAGGCTCTGGTCGGAGAGGGCGAAGTAGCTCACCTGCACCTTCTTGCCCTGCTCACACTGATAGGTGACGGGATCGCCGCCGGTTACGCTCAAGGTGGTGGCCCCGCGTTCGCAACCGCTCAGCAGGGTCAGGGCCGTGATGCCCAGCAGCAGAATATTGGCGTGTTTCATCTTGAACTCTCCATCGGTGTCATCCGGGCTTGAGCCTACCAGCTTGCGCCCAAGTCGCAATCTTCCCGGAGGCGGATTGCGTCGGTAAGTGTCCGGGTGAATCGCATGGTCATACCAACGCAGCCTGCCGGATGACGGGTGTGTCGAGGGGGCATCTCATGGCGCGCTCCAGGATATCCAGGATGTCGCTGTCTATGGTCTCGTCAAACTTGCGGGCGAACAGGTGCTCGCTTTGCTGCAGGGCATCGGCGTCGTGCACCGTGTAGTCGCGCGGGCGCAGCTTGATGTCACCCATGGGGATCCAGTCGATGGCTCGCTTGTCATCGTTGACTATCTGGCCCTGATAGCTGGTGTTCATGATCACCGTCTGGAAGAAACCTTCGTCGGCGATCAGGGTATGGCGGTAGAAATCCTTGAAACGATCGACCTCCGGGCTGTGGCTGACGAATTCGCAGAAGGCCCGGCTCAGGATCATCCACTGATTGCCAATGTAGGGGGTCACACCTGCCAGAAAGGGACGGGTCTTCACCGGCTCGCACACCAGCTCAGTCGCGGTTTCGGTCACATAGTGATCGATACGGTGCAGTGTGTCCGGTCTGTGCTGGCGCTGATCCGCGACCTTGAGGAAATCCTTGCCCTTGTGATCGCGCAGGAAGTCGTGAATGTCGCTCTGGGAGCGCAGCGGGAAGTCCTGGGCGCTCAGATTGATGAAGAACTCCCACTCCTTGTTTTGCTCCAGCAGCGCCGCTATGCCGCGCAGCTCCGCATCCACCAGGCTGTAACCGCCCCAGAGTGCATTCTTGCTGGGGAGCATGGCGGCGTTGGGGTAATCGGCCAGAAAGCGGGCTATCTCCTGCTGCAGCTCTGGGCCCGAGCTCTTGTCCACGTGGATCAGGTAGTGGTTGCTGTCGTGGTAAATCGCCTTGAACAGGCGCTTGAACTGATCGGGATAGCGATGAACCAGAATGAGGTAGGCAATCATGTCAATGTGTCCTGTGTGGGCGGCAGGGCTGCGCCAAACAGAAAATCGCCTCAGGCCGCTGGCTTGAAGCTTGTTCTCGTCGGGATGGCCGCTGTCGCAGTAAAAAAGAGTGGATAGCAGATAACAACAGTGAGAACAGGCTGCGACGGGGAGGGGATGCGCCTTATGGCATCGGGTCAATACAGCTGGTCTGGCGACGTCGGGTTGAGGGTGAGAGGTGGGCAAGGGCTGCCCTGGCTGGTGACTCTTTTGCATGACAAGCCTGTCATCAGGTGCAGAGCGCAATCGGCCGACGAGTGAGGGGCCACAGTAGCACGGTTCGGGCCAGCGTCGTCATATATCGCAGGTGGCGCAGAAAAACAGTTCAATGGAGTCCAAGCCTGGCTTCGAAGTCCCGTATCAGCGCCTCGTAGGTGCCATTGTTTTTGATCTTCTGCAGCCCCTCCTCGAAGCGCCTGGCCATGGCCTCTCCCTGGGGATGGGCGCGGGAGAAGGCGAGCCAGAAGCCGTCGGTGGAGAGCTTGCCCACCTTGACCACCCGGCCGGTCAGCTGCTTCTGCTGGATCTTGAGGTAGCCCGGCATCTCGTTCATCAGTATGTAATCGACCCGGCCGCGCACCAGCATCTCGATGATCTGGGTGTCCGACTTGGCCTGAAAGCGGGTGATCCTGGGGTTTTCCATGAAGTCGGTGGGATAGGTGTAGCCGAGGGTGATGCCCACCGTTTTCTGTTCCAGCGAGGTGAGTTTGAGATCCCGGCGAGGTTCGCTGGCCAGGGCGAAGATGGCGAGATCTTCCTCGAACATGGGGGTCTCGTGCCAATAGTACTGGTAGCGGTTCTCCTCCGTGATGGTGGCATCGAAGCAGCCAAGCACCTTGTCGCTTTTGGCCTCGTGCATGCAGCGGGCGAAGGGGATGGTGCGAAACTCGACGGCTATGCCCTCCACGGCGAAGATGGCCTTCACCAGATCCGGTGCCAGCCCTTCTGGCTGGCCAGTCTCCTTGTTCAGCGTGCAATAAGGGGCCCAGTCATCCTCGGCGGCGATCAGCACTGGGGCGGCCCAGGCGCTGCTTATGCCCAGCGAGAGGGCGACTGCCAGCCAGCCATTGTGAACTCGTGCCATTGTGCCTCTCCGCCTTGTGACCACCCTTGCAAGCATAGTTGCTGTTGTTGTCCGACCAGCGCGGCTGGCCTGCAAAATGCGGACAAAAAAACGCCCCGGTAGGCATAGCGGGGCGAAAAACAGCACATCCTTGAGCTAACAACAGGGAGTCAATAACCGAACCGAGTCGCCTCGAAGCGGTTAAGCAGTCGGTGGATGAGATAACAGGCCAGCAGGGTGGCGACGATGGCAAATAGTATGCTGCTCACCCGATAGAGGGCGCTGAACACCAGATCGTTGCCCGGGGTCAGGTACTGGCCAAACAGTATGCCGAGGGTGGTGAGGGCGCCGAAGCCGACTCCGGAGCCGCTCGCCTCCTTCACATGGGCGTGGCTGAACAACATGGCCCCGAGCCAGAGCATGGGGGCGACCAGCAGGAGCAAGCCGGACCAGTCGTAGAGTACCAGCTGGCTGAGCAGGCCGAAGGTCACACCGAGCAGGGTGCCCATGGCCCGCTTGCGGGCATAGCTCAGGGCGCCGTTCCAGTGCATGGGAAACAGCAGCAGCAGGGTGGTGGCCTGGGCGGACATGGAGTCCCGCAAGTCGAAGATCTGGAACACCATGAAGGAGAGGGTGGCTATGCTGGCGCCGAGCAGGGCCTCGTGCCGCATCCTGTGTGGCGCCTTGGGGGTCGCCGCCGGCTTGGGCCGCTCTTCCACATCCGGGATCAGCGCCGTCATCAGGTAGGCGATGAGCACCGACAGTGTGCTGGCCCACAGGTTGCTGAAGATGAGGTCGTTGAGATCGGTCTGCGGATAGCTGGCAAAGTGCAGCATTATGCTCAGGCTCAACACGCCATTGGCGCCGAACAGGAACAGACTGCCCCGCGACATGGCGGCGAAGCGATAGAGAAACAGCAAAAAGGCGATGGGGATCATCAGGCCGGGATGGCCGCCAAACAGCCCTCCCAGCAGACCCACTTCCACACCGCAGATGACGGCGGCCGCGATCAGCTGACGGGCGGCATGGCCGTTCATCACTGGCACCATGCCCAGCAGCAATACCGGGGTCACGGTATAGAAGACCCCATAGTTCCAGCCGAAGGTTTTACAGAGCAAGAACCCCAGGGTGCAGCCAAAGGCGATGCGCAGACATTGGCGCAGCTCGTTGGCGGTGAGGGGCCTGTGCCACAGGTTCATGGTCGCCACCTTAGTAGATGTAGTGCAGCAGGCTGAGCAGGCGGATCTGGCCGCGGGCAAACAGGGCGCTCAGCGCGTTGTCCGGCAGCAGCTGGACGGTGGCGCGGGCACCGGCCGGCAGGTGTCCTGGCAACTGCTCCAGTGTCAGGTGCAGGCGCAGCCGCTGGGCATCGCGCACCCAGCGATCCGATTCGGTGGGGCTGGCCAGCAGACCGTTGGCATCGAACTGACCGGCGCTGACACCGGCATCCAGGCTGGTGACCCGAGCCGGATAGAGCTTGCCCGGCTCGCCATCGAAGGCGACCAGCGCCTGGCTGTCCTGAGCCACGTGGCGCAGGCTCTTCTCGCGAAAATCGGCGATCACGTCCACCTGCTCGGAGACCAGTGCCAGCAGCGGGGCCCCCGCCGCCGCGAAACTGCCCGGCTTGAGTTGCAGGTTGGTGATGATGCCATCCTGGCTGGCGTGTACCTGGCTGTAGGCGAGGTTGAGCTCGGCCTGGGCGAGGTGGTTGCGCGCCTGACGCAGCAAGAGGTTGTCATCGCCGGACAAACCGCGGTTCACTCTGGCCTGGGTCATGCGGGCCTTGCTGGCCATCAGGTTGGCCTGGGCGGTGCGAAATGCGCTGTCGGCATCATCTTTTTGTTGTTCCGACACCATGTGACGGCGATAGAGGGCGTCGATGCGTTCGGCTTCCCGCAGCTTCTGGGAGGCCTGACTCTGCAACGAGTTGAAGTCGGCGGTCGCGGCGTTCAGGGTGGCGTCGAGCTGACGGTTCTGCTGCTCGGCCTGATCCAGCGCGAGCCGGGCCTGTTCGACGGCCAGTGCAAAGGGGGCGGGATCGAGCGTGAACAGCAGATCCCCCTGTTTGACATGCTGGTTGTTGCCGACGGCGACCTGCGCCACCTTGCCACTGACCTGGGGAGCCATCTTGGTCACGACACGGGTGGCCATGGCTTGCGGGGTGAGCGGCATCTTGAGGTCGGCCAGCAGGAAGTAGCCAAATACCAGTATGAAGGACCCCATGGCCCATTTTATCCAGCGTTTGAATTGTTGATCCGGGGTCATCTTATTCTCTCTCTTCACTCTGTGAACCTATCTTGCCGAGGGCGTTGGCGGAGATCCGGTGCACTATGTCTTCAAATTGCGTCAGCTCTTTCTGGCTGATGCCGGCGAGCAGATCCCGACGCACCCCTATGATGCGATCCTCGATCTGGTCGAGCAGCGCCTTGCCCGCTGGCGTCAGGGTGACGATGCGGGCCCGTTTGTCCTGACTGCAACTGTGGCGCTCTATCAGCCCCTGCTCTTCCAGCAGACCCAGGGTGCGCATCAGGGAGGGCAGCTCTATCTCCAGCGCCTCGGCGAGCGTCTTCTGGCTGAGGTGACCACCGAGGCGACTGAGTTTCCACAGTGCGGTCCAGCGCGGATGGGTCAGGCCCAGGGGCGCCAGCTCAAGATCGGCCACGGTACGCCACAGTCGATGCAGTCGTCCGACTCGCTCGGCGAGGGACAACTCGCGCAACATTTCCAGATCCTTCATCATTCGTGCTCTCTACTTACTTAGCCTGCTAAGCATTGTAGTTATTTAGCAGGCTAAGTAAATAGTGTGATCGGGATCTTGTTTGGAAAAAATTAAAACAGGTTTCTTATGGCGCTTTTTTGATGAGCAAGGAGCCTCATAAGAGGCTTTTTTTGGTTAGAAATGAGCGAAAAGTGCGTGAAATCCCATGGCATACCCTGGCGGGATAAATAAACGTGGGCTGGTTGGTGGGATGAAAATAAGGAAAGGGTCGCGCCTGCTATTATTTTTGGTCAACAAGGTGTCATATAAATTCGGCAGCCTGTTTTTTATCCACTAATATTGATGGGTCAGCTAAACAGGGAGACGATAGCTGTGGAACGATATGAATCGGGTGACCCCCATTTTTCAATCGAGAGCCTGCTGGCCGATGGAGAATATGTTGCCGACGCGCATTATGGCCTCAGTCTGGAAGCGAGCGATATCTGTCATGAATTTGACCCTGCCAATATTCCACTGTTATTAGCCGAATAGCGAAAACAAGCAGGTTGAAATGAGGCACTGGCCATTCAGGTGTGCCCGACCCTTGGGGCATGCCCTGTCCCGTCAGCCTCATTGATCGCTCTGGAAGCCACAGTTGTTGCGCCGCGCCTGCGATGCAACCCACATGGCATCCCTCTCGGAATCCCCTCTTGCCGGTGGAGCCCGGGGCCTGGTGATCCGCCGGCCTCAGCTCATGGGAGAACATTGGCGCTATGCCAGCCTTGTTGCCGCTTTGATATGAAGACGCAGCCTATATATGGGGCTGTCATCATCCGAGCGCGATCCGATTATTTTTTGCTGGTTGGTGAATAAAATTTAATCAATGTTTAATGTTTGTCCCGCCAGGTCGTGGTGTCATGCCGACATCACTCTTTATTTCTGCGTCTGGTTAGCGCAGTTCAGGGCTCTGTAATAATGCTGGCGGGGGCAGTTTATGGCCGTTTTTGGGTCATAGCGTTTAAGATTTTAATGTTTTTATATGCCTTTGCAGTCGGGCTAACCGACAGGGAAGGGGAGGTTCACTAGAGTAGCGCCACACCACACGCTGGAGCATAACAATGAAAAACCTCTCTACCTCACAAACCAGGGTCGCACTGTTTGGCGACCGACAGATTGCCGGCATGCCCATGATGATCTTCCTCGGGCTTGCCACTTGCGTGCTCTTCTCGGGCTGGAATGGATCCTTGCCGCTTGGCATGGTCGGCGCGCTGGCGCTGATGTTCGTGCTCGGCACCCTGCTGACCGAGCTGGGGGAGCGCATCACCCCCATACGTGAATACCTGGGGGGCGGCACCATACTCGCCATCTTCGGCGGCGCCGCCCTGTTTGAATACCGGATCCTGCCAGTAGAGGCGGGTCAGGTGATCATCGGTTTCATGAAGGAGGGAGGCTTTCTCAACTTCTTCATCGCCAGCCTGGTGACCGGCTCCGTGTTCGGCATGAGCAGTGCCCTGCTGAAAAATGCCGCCATGCGTTACCTGCCGGTGATCCTGGGGGGCGTGACCCTGGCGCTGCTCAGCGTCGGCCTGGTCGGCTCCCTGATGGGTTATGGCTTCAAGAATGCGGTGCTGCTCATCGGCCTGCCCATCATGGGCGGCGGCATGGGTGCCGGCGCCGTGCCGCTGGTGGAGATCCTCTCGGGCCCGATGCAGATGTCGAGCGCCGATCTGCTGTCACGCATGGTGCCCGCCGTGGTGATCGCCAACACCCTGGCCATTCTGGTCGGCACCCTGCTGGCTCGTCTCGGCCGTCGTTACCCCTCCCTGACCGGCAACGGCCGGCTGATGATCAAGGAGAGCAGCCAGACGGTGGCCGAGGAGCAGGTTCAGGCACCGACCCTGGAGAGTCTCGGCATGGGGCTCTTCATCAGCTCCAGCATGTTCGTGCTGGGCTCCCTGCTCGGCAACTTCATTCCCATGCACCCCTTCGCGCTCATGATACTGGCGGTGGCCATCATCAAGGTGAGCGGCCTGCTGCCGCGTCGCTACGAGCAGGCGGCCGCCGACTGGTACCAGTTCGTGGTCGGCAATCTGACGCCCTCCCTGCTGGTGGGGATAGGGGTTGCCTACACCAGCATCCCCGAGCTCATCAGCGCCTTCTCCATCAGCTACTTCGTGCTGGTGCTGGTGACCGTGGTCGGCGGTGCCCTGGGGGCGGCCCTGGTGGGGCGCATGATAGGTTTTTATCCCATAGAGGCGGCCATCACCGGCGGTCTGTGCATGGCCAACATGGGCGGCACGGGCGATGTGGCCGTGCTGTCGGCGGCCCAGCGCATGAAGCTGATGCCGTTTGCCCAGATCTCTTCCCGTCTCGGGGGCGCCGTCATGTTGATCCTGGCCACCCTGCTCATCTCGCTGCTGGCATAAGGAATCGACAATGAACGACATCATGATGGGCACCAGCCTGCCCTATGCCGAACGCAAGCGACAGGGATTGATGGGACGCATGCCCCACAAGGAGGAGTCCCTGGCCCAGCAACGGCGCCGTATCTACCGCCTGGTCTCTGCCATGCAGAGCCCGTTCGATCAGCACCTGCTGCTGCGCCAGCTGCAGGAAGACAACCCGGTACTGTTTTACGATCTGGTGCGCCACCACCTGCCCGAGCTGCTGCCCATCATCTACACCCCTGTGGTGGGGGAGGCGTGTCAGCGCCACAGCGACCTCTATCTGCGCAGCCACGGTCTCTACCTCTCCTGGCACGACAGGGACGATCTGGACGCCATCTTCGCCGCGGTAGAGCAGGAGGTGGATGTCATCGTCATCTCCGACGGTGAGCGGGTGCTGGGGCTCGGCGATCTCGGCATCGGCGGCATGGGGATCTGCATCGGCAAGCTGGCGCTCTACTCGGCCGCCGGCGGCATCAACCCGGCGCGCACCCTGCCGCTGTGCGTGGATGTGGGCACCAACAACCCCGAGCTGCTGGAGGATGACTCCTACCTCGGCTGGCAGGCCAACCGGGTGGATGGCGAGTCCTATTACCACTTCATGGATCGGGTGGTGGCGGCCATTCGCACGCGCTGGCCCCAGGTGGTGCTGCAGTTCGAAGACTTCGCCGGCAAGCATGCCGCCAACCTCTTGGCCCGCTATAGAGACGAGCTGTGCATGTTCAACGACGACATCCAGGGCACGGCGGCGGTCGCCTCGGCCTGCGTGCTGGCGGGGCTGCAGCAGGCGGGCAGCCGGCTGGTCGACACCCCTGTGCTGATCGTCGGCGCCGGCTCGGCGGGTTGCGGCATCGCCGCCATGCTGGCTCAACTGGCGGGCGGCCCGGAGCGGGTACAGTTATTTGATCAGGATGGCCTGGTCTGCCTGGATCGCACCAACCTGACGCCGTCCCAGCGGCCGTTTGCCCGTCCGCCACAAGAGGCCTGCGCCGAGCTGCCTGCGCTTATTGAGCGGCTGCGCCCCGGGGTGCTGATCGGGGTGAGCGGCCAGGGCGGCCTGTTTGACGAGGCCGTGCTGACGGCCATGGGGGCCGTCTGCGAGCGGCCGGTGATACTGCCGCTCTCCAACCCCACCCGCAGTGCCGAAGCGACGCCGGGGCAGGTGTGGCAGGCCACCGGTGGGCGCGCCCTGCTCGCCACCGGCAGCCCCTTTGCCCCTGTGACTGTGGCGGGGGAGGCGCGGGTGGTCTCCCAGTGCAACAACGTCTACGTGTTCCCGGGCATTGGCCTCGGGGCCTGCGCGGTCAAGGCACGGCGCATCAGCGATGGCATGCTGCAGGCGGCGGTGCGGGCTGTGGGCGCCTATCCGCTGGCCGAGGGGCGCTTGTTGCCCCCCATAGAGCAGGTGGGGGAGGTGGCCCGCGCGGTCGCCAGGGCGGTAGCCCTCACCGCCCGCGAGGAGGGCCTGGCCGATTTTAGCGGTGATCCTGCGCCACTGATTGACCAGACCTGGTGGCGCCCGCACTATTGGTCCGCTTCCTGATGTTGCAAGGCTAATCGATGAAACTGCGCCACCAACTGGTCACCCTCTCCCTCGGGCTCTCCCTGCTGCTGATCCTGATCCTGGGCGGCCTGCTCGCCCTCTTTATCCGCCACCTGCTGGAGAGCAATCTGCAGGAGAAAGGCAGCGATCTGGCGCGGGTGCTGGCGGCGGACAGCCGGGTGGTGCAGGCCCTGCAGCTGGGCAGGGATCCCGGTCTGCGCGACTATGTGCAGGGGATCTGCAGCCGCACCGACGCCGCCTACATGGTGGTGACCGACGAGCATGGCCGTCGCCTCAGCCATCCCAGGCCCGAGCTGGTGGGGCAGAAATTCCGTGGTGAGGACATCTGGCCGGCCCTCAATGAGCGGGGCAGCTATTGCTCCAGGGACGAGGGCACCCTGGGGCCGGCCATTCGCTGCTTCGCCCCCGTGATAGGGGCGGACGGGCGCGCCATGGGGGTGGTGGCGGTCGGCTACCTGATGCGGACTGTGGAGGGCATCTATCTGGAGCGGATCACCCTGCTCGTCAGCGCCATCGGCGCCGTGCTGGGCTGTGGCCTGCTGCTGGCGCTCTGGCTGCAACACCTGCTGCGTCGCACCCTGCTGGATCTGGAGCCCGAGGCCATCGTCAACCGCTTCGTGCTGCAGGAGCTGGTGCTTGAGCACATCTCCGAGGGGGTGATCGCCATCGACAGCGGGGGCAACATTCGCATGCTCAACAGCGCCGCCTGTTATCAGCTGCGTCTGCCGGGCACAGGGCGGCACTCCCTGCTGGGCCAGTCGCTGGCCGAGCTGTCGCCGCCGCTGGCCCCGGCCCTGACCCAGCTCGAGACCGAGCTCGGCTTCACTGTGCACGGGGAGTCCTTCGTGGGGCGCTGGCAGGCGGTGGAGGGCAAGGTTCCTGGGCGCCTGCTCATCTTCAGCCGCCCCGAGGTGACCGGCAGCCTCGGCATGCAGGTGACCCATCTGCGCCAGTATGCCGAGATGCTGCGGATGCAGACCCACGAGTTCGCCAACAAGCTGAGCAGCCTCTCCGGCCTGCTGCAGCTCGGCCACGTGGATCAGGCGGTGGAGCTCATCCAGCAGGAGAGCGAGGCTTGCCAGACCATGCTGCAGGGTCTGCTGCGGGCCATCGAGGACAAACCGGTGGCTGGGCTCATCCTCGGCAAGTTCAGCCGGGCGCGGGAGCTGGGGGTGGAGCTGGTGCTGGATCCCGACTCGGCGCTGGCGGAGTATCCGGCGGCCGTGTCGGCGGATCTCATCACCCTCATCGGCAACCTGCTGGACAACGGCATTCGCGCCGCCTGGGCGCGGCGCAAGCTGTGTCCGCCGCGGGTGCTGATTTCCCTCAACGATTTTGGTCGCCGGCTGGTGATCGAAGTGGAGGACAGCGGCGAGGGGGTGGACGAGGCGCTGGCGGATCATCTGTTTGATTACGGTATCAGCCGCCAGACCGGCGATCACGGGGTCGGCCTCTTCCTGGTCAAGGAGACGGTGGCCAGGCGAGGGGGTGTGATAGAATGGCGACGCACCGCCGAACAGACAACCTTGTTCGGTATCTACTTGAATAAAAACCAATTGGTGTGATCTATGGAGCCCATTTTCACTCTGGTGATCGAGGATGACGAACGGATTGGATCCATTCTGGCCGAGCTGGTCTCCTCCACCCCCGGATTTTCCTTGCTGGGTCGGGCCGAGAGCCTGACCCAGGCCGATCTCATGATGCGTGCGACCGAGCCACAGCTGCTGCTGGTGGACATCTCATTGCCCGACGGCTCCGGCCTGGAGTGGGTGAACCGGCTGCGCAGCCACAACCGCGAGGCTTACGTCATCATGGTGACCGCCTCCTGCGACGTTGAGACCATACAGCAGGCCCTCAACCTGGGGGTGCAGGATTACATCATCAAGCCGCTGCGGCTGTTTCGCATCCAGCAGAGCCTGGACGAGATCCTCACCCTGCACAGGCGCATCTGCGAGCGCGGCTCCCTGGAGCAGAGCGATCTGGATCGGCTGATGGGCAAGGGGCGCCCCCAGGCCAGGGAGGTGCGCGATACCCCAAAGGGGATCGACGCCATCACCTTGCGCCAGGTGCTGGAGCTGCTGGCCGGCGAGCCGGACACCGCGTTTTCCACCGATACGGTGGCGCTGCGCCTCTCCTTGAGCCGCACCACGGCGCGCCGTTATCTGGAGTATCTGGAGTCGGAAGACAGGGTCGATGTGGATCTCAACTACGGTCAGCGTGGTCGGCCCGAGCGGCGCTACCACTGGCGCCGGGGCAACTGAGCCCGCGTTTTTTGCGCGAAGATGCAATGCAAGAAGGGAGCCTGGGCTCCCTTCTTGCTGTCTGCCCGTTGCGGCATGGGTTGCAACCCTTGCTATCCTGCCTGGTTCACAGTGCGCCCAGGGGGAAAGGGTGGAGGGCTGACTCGGCCTCCTCAAACAGCTGGATCAGGTGATCCGCGACGGCCCGCACCCGTCTGGAGTGGGCGAGATCTGTGTGGATCACCAGCCAGATCGGCTGATCCACCCCCAGCTCGGGCAGGAGGCAGACGAGATCCGTCTCTTTGGCCAGGTAATGGGGCAGCACCGCCAGCCCGAGACCGGCGGTGGCGGCGGCCAGCTGGGCCGACAGCGTGTTGGTCTCCACCCTGCAGGGGCGGCCACGCAGCATGCGAGCCATCCATTTGGCGGCGGGTAAATGGCCGTGGGCTTCCCCCCAGCCGATGAAGGCATCCTCATCCAAGCTGGCCGCATCTGTCCCCGGCTGGCGGGTATCGACATAGCTGCGAGCCCCATAGAGGCCGAAGCCCAGGGTGCCCAGCCGCTTGATGGTGACGTTGCCGGCGTCAGGTTTGACCATGCGCACGGCCAGATCGGCATCGCGCCTGTGCAGGTTCACCGTTTGCACGCCTGTGACCAGCTCCACCCGCAGGTCGGGATGAATGGCAAACAGCCTGGCCAGGGAGGGAATGATGAGCGGGTTGGCCAGATTGTCTGCGGTGGCGAGGCGCACGGAGCCGGCCACCTGCCCCTGTTGCTGCCCGGCGTCGCCAAAGGCATGCCCGGCATGTTCCAGCGCCTCGGCCCGCGCCAGCAGGGCATCCCCATCATCGGTCAGCCGATAGCCGTGCTGATGACGACTGAACAGCGGCAGGCCCAGTGCCGACTCCAGGCGATCCAGCCGTCGAGAGACGGTGGCAATGCCCAGCTCAAGGGTGAGGGCGGCGCCACTCAAGGTGCCGCTGCGGGCGATGGCCAGAAAGACCCGGGCATCATCCCATAGCAAGAGAGAGTTCATGTATCTTCCATAATCGGAAAGCTGACTGCCAATCCAGTCTATACCGAAACCCTATTCGCAAGACCATACTGACCCCCATCTTGTAAGGAGGACATGTATGCAACGACGAACACTGGGAACCGATCTGGACGTATCCGCCATGGGCCTCGGCTGCATGGGCATGAGTGAATTCTATGGCCCGCGGGATGACGAGCAGGCGCTGCGGGTGCTGGCCAGGGCCATCGAGATGGGGATCGATTTTCTCGACACCGCCGACATGTATGGCCCGCACCACAATGAAGCCTTGATCGGCCGCTTCCTGGCGACCCATGGCGCCGGGGTCAAGGTTGCCACCAAGTTCGGCATAGTGCGCCAGAGTGGCGAGTACAGGCGCACCCTGGACAACAGCGCCCAGTATGCACGGCAGAGCTGTGAAGCCTCGCTGCGCCGGCTCGGGGTCGAGCAGATAGACCTCTACTATGTGCATCGCATCGACCCGGCGCACCCCATCGAAGAGACGATGGCGGGTCTGGCGCCACTGGTGCAGGAGGGCAAGATTGCCCGTATCGGCCTGTGCGAGGTCAGCGCGGCCACCTTGAGGCGCGCCCATGCCGTGCATCCGGTGGCGGCGGTGCAGACGGAATATTCCCTCTGGACGCGGGATGTCGAAGCCCAGGTGCTGCCGACCTGCCGCGAGCTGGGCATAGGTCTGGTGGCCTATTCCCCCTTGGGGCGGGGCTTTCTGACCGGACGTTTCCAGCAGGATACGGCGTTTGAAGAGGGCGACTTTCGGGCCAGCCTGCCGCGCTTTCAGCAGGAAAACATCGCCACCAACCGCTCGCTGGTGGAGGTGATCATGGCCCTGGCGGCGCGCAAGCAGTGCACGACGGCGCAGATCGCCCTGGCCTGGCTGCTGGCGCAAGGGGATGACATAGTGCCCATTCCTGGCACAAGGCGGATCCCCCATCTGCAGGACAATCTGGGCGCCCTGTCGGTGCGCCTGGCAACAGAGGATCTCGCCGCGCTGGACAGCGCCATCACGGCCTTGCCGGTGGCGGGGGAGCGCTATACCCGGGAAGGCATGAAGGGGGTGAACGCATGAGCGGGCACAGCCCGATCGGCGTGAACTAGCCTTTGCGCTGCGGGCCCGGCTCGCTCCGCCGGTGCCGGGACAACCGAGCCTGTGGTTTTTAGCGTTAAGATGCAAACAAGAAGGGAGCCTGGGCTCCCTTCTTGTCTTGTGTTGCACACACTTTACCGTGCCGGTTTATGCCTCCCCGGCGAGGGCGGGGCGTACCCTGGGTTTGAACTGGGAGAGCATGACGCCGCTCAGGATGAGACCGCCCCCCAGCAGGTGATGGCCGTGAATGGGCTCCCCCAGGGTGATGACGGCGATCAGCGCCGTGCACAGCGGCATCAGGTTCATGAACACTGAGGTACGTTCCGCCCCCATGCAGGCGAGGCCGCGCATCCAGCAATAGGCGGCCAGCAGGGAAGAGGCTATGCCGGCAAACAGCACCAGACCCCAGCCCTCGGCGGGGACCGCCAGGGAGTCTGCGCTGAGGGCGACCGGGATCAGCAGCAGCACAGCCAGCAGGATCTGCATGTAGAGGTTGAGCCAGGGGCCGAACGGCAGTTGCCAGCGGCGGATTAGCAGGCCATAGAGGGCGTAGCTGGCGGAGCCGAGCAGCATGAGCCCGTCCCCCTGATTGATACCGTTGTGCAGCAGGGCCAGCGGCTGGCCCTGGCTCAGCAGCCAGAGCACCCCGAACAGCGAGATACTCATGCCGAGCAGGGCCTGCTTGCCCGGCCGCTGGCCGAAGAAGAGCGCGCTCTGCAGCAGGGTCAGCAACGGGATGAGGGAGCCTATGACCCCCATGTTGGTGGCCGAGGTGGTGTGGGCGGCGTAGTAGGCGAGGCACTGGTAGAGCACCATGCCAAGGGCCGCCAGCACCAGCAGCTTGCCGAGCCAGGGGCGAATTTCGCCACGGCGGCGCCACAGCTGCGGCAGGCAGAAGGGGGTCAGCGCCAGGGCGGCGATCACCCAGCGGTAAAAGGAGATGGCGGCGGGATCCAGCACATCGGCGGCGGCCTTGGACACCACTGTATTGGTGGCCCAGATCAGCACGGCCATCAGCGGGAACATAAGCGGGAAGAAGATACGCATCAAAGGCTCCTTATTATCGAGATGGCCAGTCTACCCTTGTCTTTCTGTTATCAAGTAACGTAAAAATGACAAATTATCCCGTGCAAAGGACAATCTGCCCGTTATGGCCATACGTCACTACCATCCGACGGATCTGCATCTGCCTGAGCCCAATCCCCTCTATCTGCGCTATCAGCAGATCCAGGCCGAGAGCGCCTGTGCGTCCCACAGCCACCCCTGGGGCCAGCTCAGCATGATAAGCCTGGGGGTGTTGGAGATAGTGCTGGAGGACCACAGGCTGGTGGCGCCGGCGGACTACCTCATCTGGGTGCCCGGGAACCTGGAGCACGCCTCCTACAACCAGCAGGCCCTCGACTACACCTCCATCTATGTCAACCACGCCCTGGCGGCCAGATTGCCGGCCGAGCCCTGCCTGCTGCAGATGACGCCGCTCATCCGGGCCATGCTGGCGGATTTTTGCGAGCGCAAGCTGGGCCACATGCAGGATGAGTGGGACGTGCGCCAGGCCGAGCTGCTGGTGGAAAAGCTGACCCGCACCCGCTGCCAGGACAGCTACCTGCCCATGAGCCAGGACAAGCTGCTGGCCCCCATGCTGGCGGCGCTTCACAGCGATCCCGCCGATCCGCGCACCCTGGCCCAGTGGGCCGAACAGTTGCACAGCACGGAGCGCACCCTGGCCCGGCGCTGCGTGCGGGAATTGGGGATGAACTTCGGTCAGTGGCGGGCCCGGCTCAAGCTGCTCAAGGCGCTGGCCTGGCTCAAGGGGGAATTGCCGGTGCAGGAGATTGGCTGGCGGCTGGGCTATGGATCCACCTCGGCCTTTATCGCCATGTTCAATCGTGAACTGGGCTGTTCCCCCCAGCGTTATCGCCAGCAGCTGGCCCAGCCCGGCAGCTAAGTGCGGGTGCCGATCAGCGGATAAAAAAGAGGGCGCCTTATTGGCGCCCTCTGGCTCGGTGTCTCTTCGTTTGTGGTCAGAAGAAACCGAGGGGGTTGATGTCGTGGCTCACCAGCAGGTTCTTGGTGTTCTGGTAGTGATCCAGCATCATCTTGTGGGTCTCGCGGCCTATCCCCGACTTCTTGTAGCCGCCAAAGGCCGCGTGGGCCGGGTAGGCGTGGTAGCAGTTGACCCAGACCCGGCCGGCCTGGATGCCGCGCCCCATGCGCCAGGCCAGGTTGCTGTCGCGGGTCCACAGGCCCGCCCCCAGTCCGTACTGGGTGTCGTTGGCAATGGCCAGCGCATCCGCCTCGTCCTTGAAGGTGGTAACCCCGAGCGCCGGCCCGAAGATCTCCTCCTGGAACACCCGCATCTTGTTCTGGCCGTGGAATATGGTGGGTTGAATGTAGAAGCCCCCCTCCAGTCCGCTTACCTTGGCCGGGCCGCCGCCGATCAGCATCTTGGCCCCTTCGCCGCGGCCTATCTCCATGTAGCTCAGGATCTTGTCGAACTGCTCGCGGGATGCCTGTGCCCCCACCTGGGTAGTGGTATCGAGGGGATTGCCCTGCACGATTGTGCGGGCACGGGCCAGCACCTTGTCCATGAAGTCGTCATAGATGCTGGCCTGCACCAAGGCGCGGGAGGGGCAGGTGCACACCTCGCCCTGGTTGAAGAAGGTCATCAGCATGCCTTCCACCGCCTTGTCGATGTAGCTGCTCTCGTGCTGCATCACATCGGCAAAATAGATGTTGGGGGACTTGCCGCCGAGCTCGACGGTGGAGGGGATCAGCTTGTCGGCGGCGCAGCGCAGGATATGGGCGCCGACTTCAGTTGAACCGGTAAACGCCAGCTTCTGGATCCGATCGCTGGTGGCCAAGGCCTGGCCCGCCTCGGCGCCGAAGCCGTTGACCACGTTGACCACGCCGGGAGGCAGTATGTCCTTGATGAGATCCATCATCAGCATGATGGTGACCGGGGTCTGCTCGGCGGGCTTGAGCACGCTGCAGCAGCCGGCCGCCAGCACGGGGGCCAGCTTCCAGGCCGCCATCAGCAGCGGAAAGTTCCAGGGGATGATCTGGCCGACCACCCCGATGGGCTCCTTGAAGTGGTAGCTGACAGTGTGCTGATCCAGCTCGGCGGCCGAGCCCTCCTGGGCGCGGATGCAGCCGGCGAAGTAGCGGAAGTGATCCACCACCAGCGGCAGGTCGGCGGCCAGGGTCTCGCGCACCGCCTTGCCGTTCTCCCAGGTCTCGGCGACGGCGAGCACCTCGATGT
The DNA here is from genome assembly GCF_000819745.1 of Aeromonas bestiarum. Classification (GTDB taxonomy): domain Bacteria; phylum Pseudomonadota; class Gammaproteobacteria; order Enterobacterales; family Aeromonadaceae; genus Aeromonas; species Aeromonas bestiarum. Next base: position 354,288 of record NZ_CDDA01000008.1, read on the forward strand.
TCTGTTCGATGCGATCGGCGATGCGCAGCAGCAGGTTGCTGCGCTCGGTGACGCTGGTCTTGCTCCAGCTGGCAAACGCCTTGTGGGCGGCATCCAGTGCCAGCTCGATGTCGGCGGCGTCGGATCGGGCCACTTCGCAGAACACCTTGCCATCCACCGGCGAGATGTTTTCGAAATAGCGGCCGGCGCGGGGGGCCACCCACTCACCACCGATGAAGTTGTCGTAGCGGGATTTGAAGTTGACCAGGGCGCCTGCCTGACCGGGAGCGGTATAAATCATCTCATCATCCTTGTGTGTGTGAAGGTCCTACCCGGCTGCACACGCTGGCTGGCCGGGCTGGTACGCCTGAGTCATCGCAAGGGCCATGCCAAAGGGTCTGACCAGCGGGCAAAAAGTTACAAAAACGTTATCAAACGAGGTGTGGCAGCGTATCTTGATTAACCAATGACCCCGGCTGTAGCGATGACACTGTGCCGTTTCTGGACAGTTGCCGTAACAGTCGTGCCGTTTGTGAACAGGAGGTGTGATGAGCGAGCAACTTCAATCCAGTCCCGGCCCCAGTCCGATCCAGCGTTCCTGGCAGCGCTGCCTGCATCAGGGTCTGCTCCGCCAGCAGAGCGCCGAGCTGGATCTGCTGCCTCAGGGGGAGCTGTCGGCCCGCCAGGAGGCGCACAGGGCACTTATCACCAGCTTCCAGCGCTTCGTGTTGCCGCTGTTTGGCCAGTTGCTGGCGGGCAGACCCTGTCGCCTGCTGCTGTGTGACGGCGAGGGGGCCATACTGGCCGCCAGTGGCGATGACGGCTTCGCCCGCCATGCCGAACGCATCTTTTTGCGCAGTGGCGCCCGCTGGGGGGAGGCGAGCAAGGGCACCAACGCCATCGGTACCGCGCTCGCCGAGCAGAGCGAGGTACAGGTGCTGGGGGCCCAGCACTTCTTCGCCCAGCACAGCTTTCTCAGTTGCAGCGCCTGCCCTCTGCTCGGGCCGGACGGGCAATTGCTCGGGGTACTCGACATCTCCACCGATGCGGCCCACCACGATGGCGACATGCTGGGTACTGTGCGGCTGCTGGCCATGACGCTCGAAAACGCGCTGCTGGCGCGCCAGCCGGGCTGGCTGGTGGATCTCGAGCCCCAGAGTCTCTGGTCCGCCCGCCTGCTGCTGGGGGAGGGGGGCGAGCTGCTCGGCGCCAACCGGGCCGGACGGCTCTGGCTCGGCCAGCACCCCTTCGACGGCAAGCAGCTGCTGCGGGATCGGCGCGGATTGCGACTGGTGCCGGAGGCCAATCCCGTTGCGACGCAGCCCGGCCTGCCGGCCGATGCAGGCGGCTCGCACGCCCATCAGGTGCCGCTCAAGATGCTGGAGCGCGGTATCTCGCTGCTTGTCGAGGGGGAGACCGGCAGCGGCAAGGAGCATCTGGTGCGCGCGTTGCACGGGCAGTCGAGCCGGCAGGACAACCCCCTGGTGTGCGTCAACTGCGGTGCCCTGCCGGCGGATCTGGTGGAGGCCGAGCTATTTGGCTATGTGGGCGGGGCCTTCAGCGGTGCCCGCAGCCAGGGCAGTCAGGGTTATCTGCGTGCCGCCCACGGCGGCATCCTGATGCTGGATGAAATTGGCGAGCTGCCGCTGCTGGCCCAGACCCGGTTGCTGCGGGTGTTGCAGGAGCGCGCCGTCATCCCGGTCGGCAGCCACAGACCTGAGCCGGTGGATTTCTGGCTGGTCAGCGCCAGCCACCGGGATCTGGCGGCCATGGTGCAGGCAGGGACGTTTCGCGAGGATCTCTATTATCGGATCTGCGGCTGGCGCCAGCAGCTGACACCGCTGCGGGCATGGCCACAGGGTGAGCGCCAGGGATTGATCCAGCGGTTGCTGGCGGAGATGGATCCGGCGTTGCGCCTGACGGATGAAGCAGCGCAGCAGCTGCTGGCTCATCCCCTGCCCGGCAACGTGCGCCAGCTCAAGCAGGCGCTGGAGGTGGCCTGCGTGCTGGCGGAGGGACAGGGCTGGATTGAATCCGCCCACCTGCATCTGCCCGCCGCATCGGCCGCGCCCTCGTCGCAGACGAGTACCCACACCTTGCGCCAGCAGAACCGGCTGCGGGTGCAGCAAACCCTGGCGGATTGCGGGGGCAACGTGAGCGAGGCGGCGCGCCAGCTTGGCATCAGCCGCACCACCCTCTACCGGACGCTGCGCGAGGGACCATGAGGGTGTTGTTGCTCACCATTTCCCTTGTGTAAGATGGGCCCATCAGGGCCCTTTTTATTGATTTCTCGTTATTTTTCCATGGCATGGAGTGCTCTATCCTGTGTTTACATCTGATTGGCAAGCGTGCGTCTTTCCGGGGGACCGACCTGGCACCTCCCGGTTGGCGCTGGACGGCCGCGCCCGGGCGGCGCGCCTGACCCCGGGGCGAGTCCGGCCCTGTCTGCCGGTATCCGGCTGAGAAAATACCCTATGGTGCCGGTGTCGGCGCGTGTAATAACCAGGGGATCCGGCGCGCCAGGATCCCCTGGTATAGAGTCAGAGCCCCTAGTCGGGCGGAGCCTATATGACCCCTTCCTATTCTCGTCTGGCCAATGTGCTGTTCTGGGTATTGCTGGGATTGAGCCTGCTGGCGATCCTGCTGTTTGAATTCGGGCCCGATCGGCGGCTGGACATGGTGAGCAATGCCCGTCTGTCCGTCACGGCGCAGGATGACAGGGTCCACGGCGGCCAGTCGGTCACCACACTGCTGTCGGCCGGGGGCGGTTCGGCGAACCATCATGCGGCGGCGGAGAAACCCGCCATCGATTGTCAGCTGCGCGCCGGGTATGCCTTTCCGTTCTGCGAGCTGGTGCTGACCCTGACCGAGCCAGAGCGGGGGATCGATCTCTCCCGCTTCGACTGGGTGCGCATTCGGCTCAGGGTCGAGGGGGAGGGGCCCCAGATCTGGCGGCTCTACCTGCGCAACTATCACCCCGCCTATTCCAGGGCCGGGGATGCGTCGTCCCACAAGTTCAACGAGGTGATCTTCCGCCCCGATGATTACGGCCGGGTGCAGGATGTGCCGCTCAAGGTGTTCACTCCAGCCACCTGGTGGGTGCAGCAGTACAAGATACCGCTGGCGCAACAGGGGCCTGATCTGAGGCATGTCTATGCCGTCGAGCTGGCCTCCGGCATCGGCATGCAGCCCGGCCACTACCGGCTGGTGCTGGAACAGATGGAGTTTCATGGTCGCTGGGTGCAGCCGGGCTCCTTCTATCGTCCTCTGTTGCTGAGCTGGCTGGGCTATTGCCTGCTGCTGTTTCTGGTGCAACACCTGCTGATGCGGGATCGATTGCGCAAGGCCCGTGCGGCCAGGCTGGCGGCGGAGGCGCTCAGCCAGAGTCTGAGCGAAAAGACCCGGCGCACCGAGGAGGAGGCCAGGTACGATCCCCTGACCGGCGCCCTCAACCGGCTCGGCGGCAACAAGCTGCTGGCCGAGCTCGGCGAGATGCCGCTCTCTTTCATCTACATCGACATAGACCACTTCAAGCGGGTCAACGACGGCCACGGTCATCCGGTGGGGGACGAGGTGCTCAAGCACATGGTGAGCGAGGTGCTGCGCCACTGCGATAGCCTGTGCCGGCTGGTGCGCTGGGGCGGGGAGGAGTTTGTGCTGGTCTGCCTGCACTACGAGCAGGCCCGCGCCGAGGGACTGGCAGAGCAGCTGCGAGTCGCCCTGGTGGCCTATCCGCACTGGCCGCTGGCGCTGCCCATCACGGCTTCGTTCGGGGTGGCGGAGCGGCGCGGGGATCCGCTGGAGCAGGCCCTCAAGCGGGCCGACGAGGCGCTCTACCAGGCCAAGAAACGGGGTCGCAATCGGGTCGAGGTGGCCTAGATCGCAGGCCAGGCCCGCGGCAAAGCGCCCGCTCTGCGAGCGGGACATAGCGGCTGGAACCCAGGTCTTCCAGCCGCTATGATGCGCGCCAGCCGGGGCATGAGCCCCCTTCATCCATCTGTTGAGGAGTATTTCCATGTCACAACACATAGGCGCCCTGGCCCTGCTGGTGGCCGACTATGACGAGGCCATCACCTTCTTCACTCAGGGGCTGGGTTTTGCGCTGCTGGAAGACACCCCCCTCGACGAGCCGGGCAAACCGGGCAAGCGCTGGGTGCGGGTGGCGCCTGCCGGCGCACCAGGCTCAGCGCTCTTGCTGGCCCGTGCCGCCACGCCGGAGCAGCAGGCCGCCATCGGTCAACAGGGGGGCGGCCGGGTCTTTTTGTTCCTCGAGACCGACGACTTCTGGGGGGATTACCAGCGCATGCAGGCGTACGGTGTTCATTTTTGTGAACAGCCACGTAGCGAGCCATACGGCATGGTGGTGGTGTTCGAGGACATCAGTGGCAACCGCTGGGACCTGCTGCAACTCGCTGCTGCCAACTGAATCTGAAAACGTTTATCATCCCGCCTGTCATAAAGTCATAAAAGTGTCACAGAAAGTTCTAATAATTGGCGCACCCATCTTCACACAGGAGAGAGAAGGGATATGGCTAAGCGAATTCTGGTGGTCGAGGACGAAGCACCGATCCGCGAAATGCTCTGCTTCGTGCTCGAGCAAAAGGGATATGAGACGGTTGAAGCTGAAGATTACGCCGATGGACTGGCGAAGGTGCGCGAGCCTTACCCCGAACTCATCGTGCTGGACTGGATGATGCCCGGTGGCAGTGGCATCCAGTTCATCAAGCAACTCAAGCAGGATGAGGTGACCCGCCAGATCCCGGTGGTGATGCTGACCGCCCGCGGCGAGGAGGAGGACAAGGTGCGTGGTCTGGAAGCGGGTGCCGATGACTACATCACCAAGCCTTTCTCCCCCAAGGAGCTGACCGCCCGCCTGCATGCCGTGATGCGCCGCGTCTCCCCCACCTCGGTGGACGAGGTGATCGAGGTGCAGGGGCTCAAGCTGGATCCGGTTTCCCACAGAGTCAGCGCCGAGGACAAGGCGCTGGACATGGGGCCGACCGAGTTCAAGCTGCTGCACTTCTTCATGACCCACCCCGAGCGGGTCTACAGCCGCGAGCAGCTGCTCAACAATGTCTGGGGTACCAATGTGTACGTCGAGGACAGAACCGTGGATGTGCATATTCGTCGCTTGCGCAAGGCCATTGAAGAGACGGGTCACGATCGATTGATTCAGACGGTGCGCGGCGCAGGCTATCGCTTCTCAACCCGTCTGTAGAGGACGTTATGTTGCAACCTTACGCCTGGCGGCGACAGTTGTGGCGGATGGCGTTTTTTTATACGCCCTTCGTCTTGGTCGGCTGGTTGACGAATACCCTCACTCTTTGCCTGCTGGTGGCGACCGTGCTGCATCTGGGCTGGCACTATCGCTTCCAGAAGCGGCTGTCGGACTGGCTGTGGCACGATCGCAGCCTGGTGCCCCCCAACGGCAGCGGCAGCTGGGAGTACATCTTCAACGGCATCTACAAGTTGCAGCAGCGCCACCGTGCCCGGCGCCGCGAGCTGGCGGGTCTCATCCGCCGCTTTCGGGAAGGGGCCGAAGCCCTGCCCGATGCCGCCGTGGTGTTTCGCACCGACGGCAGCATCCTCTGGTGCAACCGGCTGGCGGAGCAGCTGCTCGGTTTTCGCTGGCCGGAAGATGCCGGTCAGCACATAGGCAACCTCATTCGCAATCCCGCCTTCGGGGCCTATCTGAACAAGGGGCAGTATGACGAACCGTTCGAGATGACCTCGCCCATCAACGAGGAGAAGTTTCTCGAGTTTCGGATCATGCCCTACGCCGAGGATCAGGCCATGTTGGTGGTGCGGGACGTCACCCGGCTGCGCAGCCTGGAGAAGACCCGCAAGCACTTCGTCTCCAACGTCTCCCACGAACTGCGCACGCCGCTCACCGTGCTCAAGGGCTATCTGGAGATGACCGAAGAGCCGCCGCCCCCCGCCCTGTGGGCCAAGGCGCACAGGGTGATGATGGAGCAGACCATCCGCATGGACAATCTGGTCAATCAGCTGCTCACCCTGTCGCGGATCGAGGCGGCTCCCTCGGTGGATCTCTCCCACCTGGTGGACATGCCCGCCATGCTGGGGTTGCTGGAGCAGGAGGCGCGGGCGCTGTCGGGGGAGCGGGCGCACCAGATCGAGTTCAGCGTGCAGCCCAATCTGTTCGTGCGCGGGGATCAGGATCAACTGCGCAGCGCCGTCTCCAACCTGGTCTACAACGCCATTCACTACACCCCGGCGGAGCGCAAGATCAGCGTGGAGTGGCGCAAGCAGGGGGCCATGGCGTTGTTTGTGGTACAGGACGAGGGGGAGGGGATCCCGCCCGAGCATCTGGCGCGGCTCACCGAGCGCTTCTATCGGGTGGACAGGGCCCGCTCGCGCCACACGGGTGGCTCCGGGCTGGGGCTCGCCATCGTCAAGCACGCCTTGAGTCATCACGATGCCCAGCTTGATATCGAGAGCCGGGTCGGCCTCGGCAGCCGTTTCAGCTTCCTCATTCCGGCCCGCATGGTGGTGTTGAAATAGTCTTTTTCAGCAATGGGTTAGCAGTGCAGAGAGGGCGGCGACAGCGGCCCTCTTTTCATTTGGTCAACAGTCTCGCCATGTCATTAAAGTGTCACATTAAATCCATAAATTTGTCACTGCCAGGTCAGATACTGGCGCCGTCTTGAGAACGGACCTGTCGCCGGTTTGGCGCAGGCAGAGTACGAAATGCGACCAGCCGATCGCTGTGCTCGGGATGCTACCACTTTCGGCCTCAGATTGACGATTGCCTTCTGCCACCGCAGGACTGGGGGAAGAGGGCATGAAATGACACTCAGCGAATCGCTCGGCGTGACCGACGGTGCGCCAAGTTAACCCGTGTTTTGATGGACTGCGTTCTGCAACCTTGGAGAGATTGGATGAAACTCAACAAACTGGCTGGTGTAATCGGATTCACCGCAGCTACCCTGTTTTCCGTCAGCACCCTGGCTGCCGGTGTGGATAAAAACCTGCCGGATTACACTCCGACCAGCGGCATCTCGGGCAACCTGTCCTCTGTCGGCTCGGACACCCTGGCCAACATGATGACCCTGTGGGCCGAAGAATTTAAGCGCATGTACCCCAACGTCAACGTGCAGATCCAGGCCGCCGGCTCCTCTACCGCCCCGACCGCACTGACCGAAGGTGTCGCCCAGTTTGGCCCCATGAGCCGCGCCATGAAGTCCGGCGAGGAAGAGGCATTCGAGAAGCGCTACGGCTACAAGCCTACCGCCATCCGCGTCGCGGTCGATGCCCTGGCCGTGTTCGTCAACAAGGACAACCCCATCAAGGGGCTGACCATGCCGCAACTGGATGCCATCTTCTCCAGCACCCTCAAGTGCGGCGAAGCCAAGGCCGCCACCAAGTGGGCTGATCTGGGTCTGGACGGCAACTGGTCCTCCAAGGATCTGCAGCTGTTCGGTCGCAACTCGGTGTCCGGTACCTACGGCTACTTCAAGGAACACGCCCTGTGCAACGGTGACTTCAAGAGCGGCGTGAACGAGCAGCCGGGTTCTGCCTCAGTGGTGCAGTCCGTCTCCTCCTCCCTGAACGGCATCGGCTACTCCGGTATCGGCTACGTCACCTCAGGTGTGCGCGCCGTACCGCTCTCCAAGGATGGCAAGACCTTCATCGAAGCCACCTCTGACAACGCCATCACCGGCAAGTACCCGCTGTCGCGCTTCCTGTACGTTTACGTGAACAAGCACCCGAACAAGCCGCTCTCCCCGATGGAGCAAGAGTTCCTGAAGATGGTGCTCTCCAAGGCGGGCCAGAACATAGTGGCCAAAGATGGCTATGTACCTGTACCGGCCAAGGTGGTCGAAGCCGACCTGAAGAAACTGGGCATAATGTAAGCCGGTTTCCTCTGCAACACGGGCCCCGCGGGGCCCGTTTTCTTTTTGAGTGGATCCACAATGACGACATGTGACCGCTTTCGCCGAACAGCGTGATCTGTCGACTTGCGCCGGACGCCCGCATTTCCGAAAATAGGGCATCTTTATGGTGAAGGACACCTCCATGACATCTCCCCTGTTCAAGCTCGGCCTGGCGGCACTCTGTTCCACCCTGCTGGCCAGCTGTGCCCAATCTCCTACCGGCCGCAGCCAGATGCTGCTGTTCTCGCCCCAGCAGATGAGCCAGCTGGGGGCCGACTCCTTCGAGCAGATGAAGAAGCAGGAGAAGGTGAGCAAGGATGCCAGGATCAATGCCTATGTCTCCTGCGTCGCCAAGGCGGTGACCGCCCAGGTGCCTAGCCAGTTCGGCATCACCAGCTGGGAGGTGGTGGTGTTTGACTCCAAGCAGGTCAACGCCTTCGCCCTGCCCGGCGGCAAGATCGGGGTCTACAGCGGCCTGCTCAAGGTCGCCAAGAATCAGGATCAGCTCGCCACCGTCATAGGCCACGAGTTGACCCACGTGCTGGCCCAGCACTCCAATGAACGGCTCTCTCGCAGCCAGCTGACCGGTCTCGGTCTGGCGGCGGCCGACATCGCCATGGGCAGCAGCGAGTATCGCGGCGCCACCATGGCGGCGTTGGGGCTCGGGGTCGAGGTGGGGGTCATGCTGCCCTATGGCCGCGAGCAGGAGAGCGAGGCGGACCGCCTCGGTCTGGATCTGATGGCCCGCGCCGGCTTCAATCCCGCCGAGGCCGTTCCCCTGTGGCAGAACATGAGTGCCGCCGCCGGTGGCAAGGCGCCGCCGCAACTGCTCTCCACCCACCCCAGCAACGAAAACCGGATCGCCGAGCTGCAGGCCCAGCAGGCTGAAGCTATGCCGCTCTACGAACAGGCCCGCGCCTCCGGTCTGGTGCCCCAATGCAAGGCATGAGCCTGCGCATGGCGCGGCCCGATGATGCGCCTGCCATGACGGTGATGCAGCGGGCCAGCTGGCTCGCGGCCTATGGCGAGGTGCTCGGTGCCGACATGCTGGCCCAGCTTTCGGTGACCGAGCACCTGCAGATCTGGCAGAGCCGGCTCGCCGAATCCGGCCCCAGGCCCATGCTGCTGTGCCAGGACGAGGTGGTCATAGGCCTGCTCTACTGGCAGCTCGTGCTGGATGGCACAGAGCCGAACGCCCTGATCCGCGCCTTTTACCTGCATCCCGATCACTGGCGCCAGGGCCATGGCAAGCGGCTGTGGCAGGCGGTGGCCATGCAGATGCGGCGCGCCGGCTGCGACAGCGTCAGATTGTGGCTGCTCGATGGCAACCGGATCGGCGAGGGGTTTTACCTGAGGCGCGGCTTCGTCTTCGACGGCCAGGAGCGCACTCTGATGAGCCTTGGCCAGGCTTGCCTGCAACGGCAAATGTTCCGTTTGCTTTGATCTCTCTCCCATTTTTCGCCCCCGGTCACTTTATTTTTTTTGCGAATTAATACAATGTGCTGCTCTGGACAGGCTGAGGTGAGGTGACTCACCGACAAGGGAGTGTGGGCATGTATTACGGCTTTGATATTGGTGGCACCAAGATAGCGTTCGCCGTGTATGACGGCGCCTTGAACCTCTGCCATGAGGAGCGCATGAGCACGCCCGGCAACGATTACGAGGGGCTGCAGCAGCTCATCCGTGATCGGGTCGAGCAGGCGGACGCCCGCTTCGGCGCGAGAGGCGCTGTGGGCATCGGCTTTCCCGGTATCCTCAATCGGCACGATCACAGCATAGTGGCGGCGAACCTGCCCTCCATCAATGGCCGCCATCTGGGCGCCGATCTGGCCGAACTGCTGGGTCGCCCGGTCAAGGTGGACAACGATGCCAACTGCTTCCTCTGGTCGGAAGTGCACCAGGGCGCGGCGGCCGGGGCCGACAGCGCGTTGGGGGTCACCATAGGCACCGGCATCGGCGGCGCCGTCTATCTGGCGGGCAAGCTGATCCAGGGCCGCAACTGGCTGGCGGGGGAGATAGGTCACTATCCGCTGCCGGCCACCATGCTGATGAAGTATCCCGACCTGCCTCGTCCCCGTTGTGGCTGCGGTCGCTTGGTCTGTTTTGAAACCTATGCATCCGGCACAGGGCTGGAGCGGCTCTATCACCATTTTCATGGCCAGCGTGCCAGCGGTCACCAGATAGTGGGGCGCTTCGAGGCCCATGAGCCCCATGCGGTGGCCACGGTCGACTGCTGGCTCGAGATCATGGCCGCGGGGCTCGCGACCGCCATCTCCGTGGTTGATCCCGAGGTGGTGGTGCTGGGAGGCGGCCTGAGCGGCCTGCCTGCCCTGTACCAACAGCTGCCGCTGCGCCTGCCCGGCCATCTGCTGCCCGGTGTCGCCCTGCCCGAGATCCGCCAGGCCCGCTTCGGTGGCGCCGGCGGCGTGCGCGGCGCGGCCTTGCTCAATTTATGAGATCAGATGTGCTGTCTGATCTCTCCAATAAAGGAGTCATCATGACCCGTCTTGAAATTTGTATCGACAACCTGGAATCCCTGTTCACCGCCCAGCAAGCCGGCGCGGATCGCATCGAGCTCTGCTCTGCGCTGGGGCTGGGTGGCCTGACCCCCTCTTATGGCTTCATGCAGCTGGCCGCGCGCCACGCCAGCGTCCCCGTCTACGCCATGATCCGCCCCCGTGCCGGGGATTTTTGCTTCAGCGCCGCCGAGTTTGAGCTCATGCTGCTGGATATCGCCGCCGCCCGCGCCGCCGGGTTGCAGGGGGTGGTGATCGGCCTGCTGGATCAAGAGGGGCGGGTGCCCGCCGACCCGCTGCGCCAGCTGGTGGACGCGGCCGGGCCGCTCGGCGTCACCTTCCATCGCGCCATCGACCTCTCTTCCGACTGGCGGCTGGATCTGGAGACCATAGTCGCGGCCGGCTGCGAGCGCATCCTGAGCTCGGGTCATGCGCCGACCGCGCTGGCGGGGCTGGAGACACTGCAGGCCATGCAGCAGGCCCTGGCGGGTCGTGCCAGCCTGATGCCGGGTGCCGGGGTCAATGCCGACAACGTGCGCACCATACTGGAGTTCACCGGGGTGAGCGAGGTGCACATGTCCGGCATGGGCTGGCGTGGCGGCATGGTGCCCCATGGCGTCAACATGGGCACCTCGGACGATGGTCGCGTCAATATCACCGACGGCGCCAAGGTGGCGGCAGTACGGGCTTTGCTGGACAAGGCCTAATACGGGCCGCGCGGCGGCATGGTGTCTCTCCATACGGGGTCAACATGGGTACCTCGGACGATGGTCGCGTCAATATCACCGACGGCGCCAAGGTGGCGGCCGTGCGGGCCCTGCTGGATCGCGCTGATGCCACAGCAAGTGAGGTTTGAGTCCAGAGGTTCAGCGCGCCATTGCGCCTGACAGGATCGCCGCCGATGGGCGGCGATCCTGCTCTTCTTGTGTGAAGTTCCTCCCACGGGCGGGGAAATCAGGGTCGCCGCCGGCAGCACCTCGCCAAAAAGTCTGATATCATCCCGCCTCTTTATTACTTGGATCTGGAGCAACATCTCAATGTCCCAATACGACTCTATCGAACAGAAGGCCAGCTATGGCATCGGCCGCAACATGGGTGATCAGCTGGCGCAGCAAGCCTTCGCCGGTCTGGATATCCCGGCCCTGCAACAAGGTCTGGCAGATGCCCTGAATGGTCTGGAGTTCGCGGTCAGCCGTGACGATATCAATGATGCCTTCCAGGTGATCACAGCTCGCATGCAGGAAGAGCAGGAAGCCGTTGCCAAGGCTGCCGCCGCCGATGGCGAAACCTTCCTGGCCGACAACGCCAAGCGCGCCGACGTCAAGGTGACCGATTCCGGTCTGCAATACGAAGTCATGGTAGAAGGCAACGGCGCCGTGCCGGTGGCCGGTCAGTCCGTGCGCGTGCACTACCACGGTACCTTCACCCACGGTGGCGTGTTCGACAGCTCGGTCGCCCGTGGCGAGCCGGCCGAATTCCCGGTGACCGGCGTCATCGCCGGTTGGGTTGAAGCGCTTCAACTGATGCCGGTTGGTTCCAAGTGGAAGCTCTACATTCCGCAGGATCTGGCCTATGGTGCCCGTGGTGCCGGTTCCATCCCGCCCTACTCAGCGCTGGTATTCGAAGTGGAGCTGCTGGACATTCTGTGATCCGGCGGGCTTGATGCAAACGGCGACCTCAGGGTCGCCGTTTCTGTTTGAGGCGCCCCCGTCTGGCGGGCCCTCGTCGATAGACAATGTGCCTTTGCGGGGGATTTGGATATAGTCAGGGCTTGGCGTTCCCGGTCACTCTGGAAAACACGCATGGCTGCCATCATAGAAGTCATTGACCTCATCAAGCACTTTCCCGGCGTCAAGGCGGTGGACGGGCTCAGCTTCGCCATTCCCGCCGGTTGCTGTTTCGGCCTGCTCGGCCCGAACGGAGCAGGCAAGACCACTACCATAGAGCTGCTGGAGGGGATCCTCACCCCGGACCGCGGCCAGATCCTGTTTCACGGCGCCCCCCGCGGCCCCGATTACCGCTCCCGCATCGGCATCCAGTTTCAGCACACGGCGTTGCAGGATTTTCTGACGGTGCGCGATACCCTGCGCCTGTTTGCCAGCCTCTATCCCAATCCCTTGCCCCAGGCGCAGCTCATCGAACTGTGCGCCCTTGGCGAGTTCATCGACAGAGACAGCCGCAAGCTCTCCGGCGGCCAGCGTCAGCGCCTGCTGCTGGCGTTGGCCCTGCTCGGCGACCCCGAGCTGCTGTTTCTGGATGAGCCCACCACTGGGCTGGATCCCCAGGCGCGCCACCACTTCTGGCAGCGCATCGAGGCGATCAAGGCCCAGGGCAAGACGGTGGTGCTCACCACCCACTACATGGACGAGGCGCAGCAACTGTGCGATCGCATCGCCATCGTCGATCACGGCCATCTGCTCAGTCTGGATACCCCGGCCGCCCTGCTGGCCCACCACTTCGATGGTGTGCTGGTGCGTCTGCCGGATCATCCGGTCCTCGCCAGCCTGGGCTATCCGCTCTTGCCTCACGGTGATCAGGTTGAGCTGACGTGTCCCGATGTGGCGCTCCTGTTGCCGCAACTGCTGAACCTGGGGGTGCCGCTGACCGGCATGCAGGTGCGCTCCCCCAACCTGGAAGATCTCTTCTTGCACCTGACCGGCCATAGCCTGAGGAGTGGCGCATGAACGCAGTCATGAAGTGCCGTGTCGAGGCACGCTGCTATCCGCGTGCCTTGCGGTGGCCGGGGAGCGGAACATGAAGGGGGCCATCAAGCGGATCGGTGCGCTCTTTTATGCCCGCAATCTGGAATTTGTGCGCGACAGGGCGGCCCTGGTGTGGAACCTGGCCTTCCCGCTACTGCTGGTGGTAGGTTTTTCCCTCATCTTCTCCGGTCCGCCCAAGCCGCTGGTGCAGATGGGCGTGGTGGGCGAGCTGACGGCGGCCTACGCCCCCCTGAACGCCATTCCGCTGCTCAAGCTCATCCCCTATGACGACGAGCGCAAGGGTCAGCTCAAGGTGCGCCATCATCAGCTGGATCTGCTGCTCTCGCCCGGCTCGGACCGTTATTGGGTCAACCCGGACGCCGGCCAGGGCGCCATGGCCGAATACCTGTTGCGCCAGGCGATCTCCCGGCCGCTGGTGAAGGAGACCCTGAGCGGGCAGGCGATCCGCTACGGGGACTGGCTGCTGCCCGGGGTGATCGGCATGAACCTGATGTTTTCCGGCCTGTTCGGCGTCGGCTTCGTCATAGTCCGCTATCGCAAGAACGGTGTGCTCAAGCGGCTGAGGGCCACGCCGCTCTCTGCCGCCGAGTTTCTCTGCGCCCAGTTGCTGTCGCGTATTGTGATCACCCTGGTGGTGAGCCTGCTGGTGTTTCTGGTAGCGTACTGGCTGCTTGGCGTGCCCCTGCTCGGCTCCGGCTGGTTGCTGCTGCTGATCGCCCTGGCGGGCGGCGCGGCCATGGCGTCGCTGGGCTTGCTCATCGCCGCCCGCATCCAGAACGAGGAGCTGGCGAGCGGTCTGCTCAACGTCATCAGCATGCCCATGATGTTCCTCTCCGGGGTCTGGTTTTCGCTGGAAGGGGCGCCGGTCTGGCTGCAACAGTTGGCGGCCTGGCTGCCGCTAAGCCAGGTAATCACGGCGGCCCGCGCCGTCATGCTGGAGGGGGCCGGCTGGGCCGAGGTGGCTGCACAGCTGGGCTGGATCCTGTTGTTTACTCTCTGTTGTCTCACCCTGGGCAGTGCCCTGTTTAAATGGAATAGCCAATGAAGCGATATCTGAATCTGGGGGCCGCCTTGGCCCTGCTGTTACTGAGCATACCGGCCAGCGCCGATGCGATGCGTTGCAAGAATGCCCTCATCACCGAAGGGGACAGCACCGCCGAGATGCTGCTCAAGTGTGGTGAGCCCATGCTGCGCGAGGAGCTCAGCCGCAACGAGGAGAACCAGTTTGGCAATCTGGTGCAGGTCAAATATGGCGAGCGCTGGACCTACAACTTCGGCAAGAACGAGTTCATGCGCTTTGTCACGGTGCGCAACGGCATCGTCACCGACATAGAGAATGGCCCGCGCGGCGAATGAATCCGCTTGTCCCCTCAGGTTTTCACCCCTTTTTCGACTGGTCAGAGGCGCTTCGATGAAGGGGGTCTGGCCGTGATGCCAGCGCCAGTATCGGGCTGTCCAGGAGCGGGCAGCCCGATCAAAACCCGATATTAATGAAATAGTTAACAACCAATACGCTGCCCCATGCTTGTGCAGGCCCATTTTGCCTAAAAAATAATCCACCCGGTATGGGCGGGTCATTTCAGTATGCTATTTTGTCGATAAGGGTCTATTTTTTATTCATAAGGTGTATATCGACCCATTCAAACATTTTGTGCTGCTGCACCAGAAACGGGCTTGGTTGCACCGATTGACAGGTTTTTGGCTGGCTGGATAAGCTGCGAAAAAGCAGGAAAAGCTGTGGCATCTTGCAGGGTTTGGGTGCCAATTTGAATCAAACCACAGGGAAGAGTGACATGAAGCAGATACACAAGGCGGGTATGGTGATAGTGCTGTCGCTGGCGGCAGCGAATGCCTGGGCAGACGGCACCCTGGATGCGGTCAAGAAGAAGGGGTTCGTGCAGTGCGGGGTCGGCGATGGGCTGCCCGGTTTCTCCAACCCGGATGCCAAGGGCACCTGGACGGGTCTGGACGTGGACGTCTGCCGCGCCGTGGCCGCCGCCGTGCTGGGGGATGCCGGCAAGGTCAAATATGTCTCTCTCACCGCCAAGGAGCGCTTCACCGCCTTGCAATCGGGGGAAGTGGATCTGCTGTCGCGCAACACCACCTGGACCCTGACCCGGGACGGTTCGCTTGGCCTGACCTTCGCCGGGGTGAACTACTACGACGGCCAGGGCTTCCTGGTCAACAAGTCCCTCGGGGTCAAGAGCGCCAAGGAGCTGGATGGTGCTGCGGTCTGCATCCAGTCCGGTACCACGACAGAGCTCAACCTGGCGGACTATTTCCGTGCCAACGGCGGCATGAAATATACCCCTGTGGTGTTCGATACCTCGGATCAGACCGTCAAGGGGTTCGAGGCGGGTCGTTGCGACGTGCTGACCTCGGATCAGTCCCAGCTCTACTCCCTCAAGATCAAGCTGACCAAACCGGATGAGGCCGTGGTGCTGCCTGAAGTCATCTCCAAGGAGCCGCTGGGCCCGGCGGTGCGGCAGGGGGATGATCAGTGGTTCAAGGTGGTGCGCTGGAGTCTCTACGCCATGCTAAATGCCGAGGAAGCTGGCGTGACCAGCGCCAATGTGGACGAGATGCTCAAATCCACCAATCCGGACATACGCCGTCTGCTGGGGCTGGAAGAGCCCAAGGGCAGTGTGCTGGGGCTGGATGACAAGTGGGCCTACAACATAGTCAAGCAGGTCGGCAACTATGGCGAGTCGTTCGATCGCAACGTGGGGAGCGGTTCGCCCCTCAAGATAGATCGCGGCATCAACGCACTCTGGAACAAGGGTGGCCTGATGTACGCCCCCCCTATTCGCTGAGTCGATGATCGCCCGGGGGGCCTGGCCCCCCATTTTCCCCTTGCCCTGGCTTTGTCGGAGTCATCCTCATGGCGCTGCACGCATCAAACCACAGGAAGGAACAGGGCCGCTGGTGGTATGACGCCAAGGTGCGGGCGCTGATCTTCCAGTGCCTGACCATAGCGGCCGTTATGGCGTTCCTGTTCTACATCATCAACAATGCCCTGACCAATCTGGCGACCCGTGGCATCACCACAGGCTTCGATTTTCTGGGCAACACGGCCGGGTTCGGCATACTGCAGAGCCTGATCCCCTACGACGAAACCTATACCTTCGGCCGCACCTTCGTGGTCGGCCTGCTCAATACCCTGCTGGTGTCGATGCTCGGCATTCTGTTTGCCACCCTGCTCGGCTTCGTGCTCGGGATCGCTCGCCTGTCGAGCAACTGGCTGGTGGCCAAGATTGCCACCGTCTATATCGAAACCTTTCGCAATATTCCGCTGCTGCTGCAGATCTTCTTCTGGTACTTCTCTGTGCTGCGCACCCTGCCATCGCCGCGCCAGAGTGTGGAGCTGGGTGAGCTTGCCTTCCTCAATGTGCGCGGTCTTTATCTCCCCAAGCCCCTGTTCGAGGACGGCTTCGGCTATGTGTTGTGGGCCCTGCTGCTGGCATTGTTGCTGAGCTGGGGTCTGCGGCGCTGGTCGCGTCGTCGCCAGGAGTTGATCGGCAAGATATTCCCGGTCTGGCGTTGCTCGGCAGGGCTGGTGATCTTGCTTCCCTGCATCAGCTTCCTGCTGGCGGGGAGTCCGCTCTCCTGGAGCATACCGGTTCTGCAGGGGTTCAACTTCCGGGGCGGATTGACAGTGCTGCCCGAACTGGCGGCCCTGCTGCTGGCGCTGACCATCTACACGGCGGCCTTCATCGCCGAGATAGTGCGCTCCGGCATCCTGGCCATCAGCAAGGGCCAGACGGAGGCCGCGTCCGCGCTGGGGTTGTCAGCCAGCAAGACTCTGCGGCTGGTGGTCATTCCACAGGCGATGCGGGTCATCATTCCGCCGCTGACCAGTCAGTACCTGAACCTCACCAAGAACTCCTCGCTGGCCACCGCCATCGGCTATCCGGATCTGGTCTCTGTGTTCATGGGCACCACCCTCAACCAGACAGGGCAGGCCATCGAGGTGATCGCCATGACCATGGGCGTCTATCTCATCATCAGCATCTCGACGTCAGTCCTGATGAACATCTACAACCGCAGAATGACGCTGGTCGAGCGCTAGGGAGTCGCCATGTTCGTGAACGAGTTGCAAGAAGCGCTGCCACCGCCCAACCGCCGCCGGGGCGTCCTCGCCTGGCTCAGGCAGAACCTGTTTCCCAACTGGTGGAACGGCCTGCTGACCCTGGTGCTGGCCTATCTGTTGCTGCCGGCTCTCTGGTCGGCGTTGGACTGGGCGCTGTTCTCGGCCAGCTGGCAGGGGAGCAGCCGCGCCGACTGCGTGCAGGGCGGTGCCTGCTGGATCTTCATCGAGAGCCGGCTGGGGCAGTATCTCTACGGTTTCTACCCTGGGGATCAGTATTGGCGCATCAACCTGGCCTTCGTCGGGCTGGCGGTACTGCTGGCCTTGCTGATCTGGCCACGCACTCCGCGCAAGGGCTGGCTGGCGCTCTTTACCCTGCTGGTGTTTCCCGTCATCGCCTTTCTGCTGATCCACGGCGGGGCCGGTCTCGAGGTGGTGGAAACCAACCGCTGGGGCGGCTTGATGCTGACCCTGGTGCTGGCGGTGGTGGGCATAGCGGTCGCCCTGCCATTCGGGATCCTGCTGGCGCTGGGGCGTCGCTCCCACATGCCGGTCATCGCCAGTCTCTCCACCGTCTATATCGAGTTCTGGCGCGCAGTGCCGCTCATTACCGTGCTCTTCATGGCGTCCGTCATGCTGCCGCTGTTCATGACCAGCGAGGTGGAGCTGGACAAGCTGCTGAGGGCGCTCATCGGCATCATATTATTCCAGGCTGCCTATGTGGCCGAGGTGGTGCGAGGGGGGCTGCAGGCGATCCCCAAGGGGCAGTACGAGGCGGGTGAGGCGCTGGGACTCTCCTACTGGAAGGTGATGGGCCTCATCATCATGCCGCAGGCCCTCAAGATCACCATTCCCTCCCTGGTGAATACCTTTATCTCCTTGTTCAAGGACACCAGTCTGGTGCTGATCATAGGCCTGTTCGATCTGCTCGCCATCTCCAAGGTGGCGCTGGCGGATCCGGCCTGGCTGGGCTTTTCCACCGAGGCTTATGTGTTTATTGCCATGATCTTCTGGATGTTCTGTTTCGGCATGTCCCGTTACTCCATCTATCTGGAGCACAAGCTCAACACGGGTCACAAGCATTAGGAGTGGTTTCAAGATGACAACGGATACCCTGGCGGCACTCAAGGACGCCAATCACCCGCAGCATGACGCCTTGCCTATGCTGCAGATGGAACAACCACCCATAGCGGGAGTGACTTCAAAATGACAATGGATCCTGTGGTTGCCCTCAAGGACGTCAACAAATGGTACGGCGACTTTCACGTGCTGCGTAACATCAACCTGCAGGTGGGCAAGGGGGAGAAGATAGTCATCTGCGGCCCTTCCGGTTCGGGCAAGTCCACCATGATCCGCTGCATCAACCGGCTGGAGGAGCACCAGAGCGGTGACATCCTGGTCAAGGGCACGGCGCTCACCTCGGATCTCAAGAACATAGAGATGGTGCGCAAAGAGGTGGGCATGGTGTTCCAGCACTTCAACCTCTTCCCCCACCTGACTGTGCTGGAAAACTGTTGCCTGGCGCCCATCTGGGTCAAGCAGCTGCCACGCAGGGAAGCCGAGGAGATCGCCATGACCTTCCTGCGCCGGGTCAGGATCCCGGAGCAGGCGCTCAAGTACCCGGGGCAGCTCTCCGGCGGCCAGCAGCAGCGGGTGGCTATTGCCCGCAGCCTCTGCATGAACCCCCAGGTCATGCTGTTCGACGAGCCGACCTCGGCGCTGGATCCCGAAATGGTGCGCGAGGTGCTGGATGTGATGGTGGAGCTGGCCCATGAGGGGATGACAATGCTCTGCGTCACCCACGAGATGGGGTTTGCCAAGCAGGTGGCGGATCGGGTGATCTTCATGGACCGCGGCCAGATCATCGAGGAGAACGTGCCGGATCAGTTCTTCGACCATCCCCAGTCGGAGCGCACCAAGCTGTTCCTCTCCCAGATCCTGCAGCATTGAGTGCAGACCCGGCGCGATAATGTCCGATAAAAAATGGCCCGCACGCTCGGTGAGCGGCGGGCAAAGACGTGTATGGAAGCAGACTACAAACAGAAAGGACTATGGAAGTTACCCCAACAGCAGGCTGACGTGACGCAGGCCGCGAACCTCCAGATTGATCTGCCGGGCCAGACTCAGGGTCTGACGGCAGGTCAGGCTCTCCAGATTGATCTCTCCACCGCTGAATTCGAACCGCCCCAGCGCCTCCACCATGAAGCTGCCGTGATGGAAGCTCTTGATGTGGCGGGCAATCTGGCGGGGAGACAAGTTCTTGAACACCTTCATCACAAAACACCTGTTGCTTGGACAGGGCACACTATGCCGTCGTCGGATGACACTGATGTGACAGTTGGTGGAGGTTTGTATGAATCCTTGATTCGGCGTCGCCGCATGGGGAAATCTGCTGGCGCGCGTTGAAAAAGTGCTGCCATGACAAGCCCTTGCCCCGATATACTGCGGGCAGTTGAACGAGATGAGCGAAAGGGCCTGCACGTGGAATGGGTGGATGTGGTTGATGCGGATAACCGGGTGATCGGCGTTGCCGAGCGGGCCAGGGTGCGGCGGGAGAACCTCTGTCACCGGGCAAGCTATATCCTGGTGCTCGACGAGGCGGAGCGCATTCTGGTGCAGCGTCGCACCCTCAGCAAGGATTTCTGCCCCGGCATGCTGGATGCCTGCGCCGGCGGCGTGGTGACCACGGGCGAGCAGATGGAACCCGCTGCCCGCCGCGAGCTGGCCGAGGAGCTGGGCATTCAGGGCGTCCCCCTGCAGGACTTAGGGTCCTTTTATGCCGAGGGGGAGGGCTACCGGGTCTGGGGTGGCCTCTACAGCTGTCATTATCAGGGGCCACTGAGCTTGCAGGCCGAAGAGGTGAGCGAGGTGCACTGGATGAGCCAGGCCGAGATTGCCGCCCGCGCCGCCGAATTCACCCCAGACTCCCTGCTCGCCATCGCCACCTGGCAGGCGAGACGCTGACACTTTTCAGATAGTTTCCTTGCCAGAGACAAGACGGGCAGCCTGATGGCTGCCCGTTTTGCATTGTCACACCAGCTTGAGGCGCCGGTTGGTGCGCCCGCACGGACTGGCCCCCGCCAGCCAATGACCCTGCCATTCGGTGACTAGGCGCAGCAGGGGATACTCCAGATCGAGCCGGGTCACCACCAGCTGGCCGACTGTGTCGCCGATGACGGGCTCGGCGCTGGCGAGATCGATGATCTCTATGATGCAGCTCTCGTTGACGATAAAGCCGTGACCGGGCTGGCTCTCGTAGGCGATCACCCCCACATCCTGCAACAGCAGGCAGTTGAGCGCCCGTATGCCGTGAACGGCCTGCAGCGGCGCCGTGTCGGGGTGAGAGGCTTCACACAGCAGGGCACAGTGCAGGCTGTCGCTCGGGATCCCGGCCAGCTCCGCCGCCTCCAGCAGATCCAGCAGCGCCGCCAGCGGCCCGACAAAGCCGGTCGGCTGGTAGCGTTGCAGCGCCTCCAGCTGGCGCCGGGTATCGTGGGGGCCGCAAGGTACCACGGGTGCCCCCAGCTGGCGGGCACCGTTGTCGAAGATGAAGGCGGTGGGACTGATGTGGTAGTCGTGGCCGTTGAGCAATACCTCCCCGGCCTTGAAACCGGCGGCAAACAGGGCCCGTGTCGCCCCCCACCAGTCGGCCCCGGCATATTCGGGAATGGCCAGCTGGCCAGGGCAGGCGAAGACCCGCAGCGCCTGGCTGGCGGGGCGGCCGGTGAGACCGGCGAAGGGGGGATGGGCCTGCTGGGCGGCAAACAGCTCGGCGGCGTCGAGCAGGGGCAGTGTGGTCAGCTCGCCCAGATCCTGCAGGCGACGCTGGCGATAGGCGCTGGAGTAACCGGCGCAATACTGGCTGACATGGGTGAGCAGGTGATTGAGTTGATCCAGTTGTTGCTGCTCTCGCAAGGCGGAGGGGCGAATTTCCAGTCCATCGTAATAGTTCTGCATGAGGCCTCCTTGGTCGGCTGATCCTGCTCAAGGTTAGTTCAAATGGCGGCGCTGATGGGGGTGTGTTTCGCAGGCATGGGCTGGGTTAGACTGTGGATCCCTACCTCCACCACGGACGAGAGATCATGATAGCGATAGGCCAATCCCTGCCTTTGGGCGAATTCACCTTCATCACCCAGGAAGGCAAGCAGGTGCAGGATAGCCAGGCCCTGTTTGCGGGCAAGAAGGTGGTGCTGTTTGCCGTGCCGGGCGCCTTCACCCCCACCTGTTCCAACGCCCACCTGCCCGGTTATGTGGTGCTGGCGGACGAGTTCAAGGCCAAGGGCGTCGATGCCCTCTATTGTCTGTCGGTCAACGATGCCTTCGTGATGAAGGCCTGGCAGGCGGCCCAGAATGCCGACGCCATCACTATGCTGGCCGATGGCGACGGCAGCTGGACCCGGGCGCTTGGCCTTGCCAAGGAGACGGGGGCCTTCGGCGGCATCCGCGCCCAGCGCTTTGCCCTCATCGCCAACGATGGCGTGGTCGAGCAGCTGTTCGTGGAGGCGCCGGGCAAGTTCGAGGTCTCGGATGCCGGGAGCCTGCTGGCGGCGCTGTAAAATATCAATCGTCGTTTGATTTTCCCTTGAAATGGGAAGCCGGCCCGCTACACTGGGCCCACTTCTGGACAGAGCCAGGCACAGTGCCTGGCTCTGTTGTTTGCAGGCGATGGGATGGAGACGTTATGACCCTGGCTGTTGTTGCCCTGATTGCCGGACTGGCGCTGCTGGTCTGGAGTGCGGATAAATTTGTGGACGGCGCCGCCGCGACCGCCCGTTATGCCGGCATGCCGCCGCTGCTGATCGGCATGGTCATCATAGGCTTTGGCACCTCGGCCCCCGAGATGGTGGTCTCCGCGCTGGCGGCTTCCCAGGGCAACCCCGGGCTCGCGCTCGGCAACGCCTATGGCTCCAACATCACCAATATCGCCTTGATCCTGGGTCTGACCGCCCTGATCAGCCCTATCGCCGTGGCCTCCCAGGTGGTGCGCAAGGAGATCCCGATCCTGCTCGGCATTACCCTGCTCTCCGGCGCCCTGCTGCTCGATGGTCGGCTCGATGGCACGGATGCCCTGATCCTGGGGGCCACCTTTCTGGGATTGATGGGCTGGTCCATCTGGGCCGGCATGCGGGGCAAGGGGGATGCGCTGGATGCGGATACCGAGGATGACATCAGCAGCGAAGGCATGTCCCTCAAGCGTGCCATCCTCTGGCTCATCGTCGGCCTGGTACTGCTGATCGGCGCCTCCCGCCTGCTGGTGTGGGGCGCAGTGACCATAGCCCAGGCGCTCGGCATCAGCGATCTGGTGATTGGCCTCACCATAGTGGCTGTCGGCACCTCGCTGCCTGAGCTCGCCTCGTCCCTCATCGCCATTCGCAAGAATGAGCACGATCTGGCCCTTGGCAACGTGCTCGGCTCCAACCTGTTCAATACCCTGGCGGTGGTGGGGATAGCCGCGGGCATACACCCGCTCGATGTGGCGCCCGAGGTGCTCAGCCGTGACTGGAGCATCATGATGGGACTGACCCTGTTGCTGCTGGTGATGTGTCTGGGCCGCAAGGGGCAGGGGCGGATCAACCGGCTGGAAGGGGGCCTGCTGCTCGCCTGCTTCGTGGCCTACACAGGCTGGCTGCTGGCCAGTCAGTTTATCTGACCGATACGGGGGAAATGAAAGAGGGGAAGCTTGCGCTTCCCCTCTTTGTTATCTGCGTCGCCCTGGCGCGTCAGGCGACCGCCACCAGCTTCTGCCCTTGTTGGCTGCTGTCCAGAATGAGGATGCTCGCCTTGGGGAAGAAGTTGAAAGTCGAGGCCGAGGCCCAGGTGTAGGCTCCCATCACACGGCCTACCACCAGCTCGCCGATGGCGAGATCCGGCAGCATTATGCCCTCGCGGATCACGTCCACGCTGTCGCAGGTGGGGCCCGAGAGCACAGAGTTGTGCAACTCGCCACGGGCCAGCGGCGTGCTCACCGGGTAGGTGACGTGGTCATAGAGCTGGCCGTTGTAGCTGCCGTAGAGACCGTCATCCAGGTAGTACCAGATCTTGTCGCCGCGGTGGGCCTTGCCCATCACGCTGGAGACCGAGGTCATGGCCGGTGCGCTGATGAAGCGGCCCGGCTCGGCAATCTTTTGCACCGTGGCCGGCAGCTTGGCCAGCGCCTCGCGGATCGGGGCGCAGAAGCCGTCTATGTCGAACTCGCCACCCTCATAATCCACCGGGAAGCCGCCGCCGATGTCCATCACCCAGGGCTTGAGCCCCAGATCCCAGGCCTGCTCCATGATCTCGCGGCAGGCATCGATGGCCTGCACATGGCGACGGGCGTGGGGCACCTGGGAGCCGACGTGGAACGACAGCCCCATCACCTTGATGCCCTTGGCGTGGGCCAGTTGCAACAGCGGCAGCGCCTGCTCCGGGGTGCAGCCGAACTTTTTGGAGAGGTCGACCTTGGTCTCCGGGTTCGGGAAGCTGACTCGCAGCAGCAGCTTGACTTCGTCCTTGTAGGGAATGAACTTCTCCAGCTCCAGCGGGTTGTCATAGACAAACACTGTGCAGCCGAACTCGAGCGCATAGCGAATGTCGCTGTCGCGCTTGATGGGATGGGTATGAATACAGCGTCCCGGGCGAACCCCCTGGCTGCGCACCAGATCCACTTCGCCATTGGTGGCCAGATCGAAACAGGCCCCCTCTTCCTTCAAGACAGAGACCACTGCCTCGTGGGGCAGGGGTTTGAGTGCATAGTGCAATCGCACATCGGGCAGGGCGGCCGCCAGGGCCCGATACTGTTTGCGGACGGCTGCCTTGTCGAGCAGCAGCAGGGGGGAGCCGAATTGTTCAACCAGCTGACGGTAGTCTTGTGCGATCAGGGTCTCGTTCATTCTCTTTTGAAAGTCCTTAGGGGGCAGATTTGCCCTAGCCTTGGTTTGTTGAGACGGCAGCGGCCGGCTCAGGCGAGTGGTCCGGAGGGACCAACCAGACACAATGCATAACTCCATCGCAAAGTGCTTAGTTATGCGCGGGATTATCGGCCTATTGCGTTTCTGTGCAAGCATTTTGATTGGATATGTTGGCAAGTTTTTCTGGTCGAGACGAAAGATCATCTTGATATGCGACCTGGTGGCGCAGCCTTATCGAGGGTCGCCCAACATGGTGTCGTTAAGCTATTGATAGTTAACGAACAAATAACATATCTCCCCGTGGGGGCCGAGGCGGGAAAAAAGTGGCGCAGCGGGCCGGCCGAGTGGGAGACAGCTCACATTTTTTGGATTAACATGCCCGCTTCCTAATCCAAACTAGTTCGGATGAAGGTAGCAGGAGAGCGATGGGGGACCATCCACCGAAGAAGTGAATCTTTCAGGTACCGGGCAACCGGTGTGGACTGCTACTGGACGATACTCTGGAGAGACCCGTTAAATCGGGCGCCGAAGGAGCAAGGCACCATGACGACCCGCAAGGGCAGGCTGGCGCCGGAAACTCTCAGGCAAAAGGACAGAGGGGATGGGATGGTTGTACCTGAGCTTGGAACTGTTCACGATCTGTCACGAGAGGTCGTCAGCAAGGTAAAGAGCAGCGCAAGAACCTGAGCGTATGGATATACGTGAGGATTCCTGGCAGCACATGAGCCTTGATCACGGCCTCGCAGCAAGAGCGTGAACAAATTCTTGGCCTGCATCCGATCGCCTCTGGCCGATCGCGACACCTATGGGAAGATCATCCTTCTCCTCCTTAATTTTTGTTTTTTAAGGAGGATGCATGTCATCAATTCAATCGGCGTTAACCGCCATCGATAGCTTTATCTGGGGTCCGCCCCTGCTTGCCCTGCTGGTCGGGACAGGTTTCTATCTCACCCTGCGTCTGGGTCTGCTTCAGGTCGTGCGCTTGCCGCTCGCTCTGCGGCTGGTGTTTGGCCGCGATCAGGGCCAGGGCAAGCAGGGGGATGTCTCCAGCTTCGGCGCGCTCTGCACCGCGCTCTCCGCCACCATAGGCACCGGCAACATAGTCGGGGTCGCCACCGCCATCAAGCTCGGCGGCCCGGGCGCTCTGTTCTGGATGTGGATGGCGGCCCTGTTCGGCATGGCCACCAAGTACGCCGAGTGCCTGCTGGCGGTCAAATACCGCGAGCAGGATGCCAACGGCCAGATGGCGGGTGGCCCCATGTACTATCTGGAGAAGGGGCTCGGCTCCAAGCCGCTGGCCAAGCTGTTCGCCCTGTTCGGCATTGGGGTGGCCTTCTTCGGTATTGGTACCTTCCCCCAGGTCAACGCCATCTCAGACGCCATGAGCCTCTCCTTCTCTGTGCCCCGCGAGGTGACCGCCGTGGTGCTGACCCTGATAGTGGCCCTGGTGACCCTGGGGGGCATCCAGTCCATCTCCAGCGTGTCGAGCAAGGTGGTGCCCTTCATGGCCATCTTCTACATACTCGCCTGTGGCGGTGTGCTGGTGAACAACGCCGGCGCCCTGCCCGAGGCGATTGGTCTGGTGATAGGCAGCGCCTTTACCGGCCATGCGGCGACCGGCGGCTTCGTCGGGGCCGGCATCATGCTGGCGATCCAGTCCGGGGTGGCGCGCGGGGTCTTCTCCAACGAGTCAGGGCTGGGCTCTGCCCCCATAGCGGCGGCGGCGGCCAAGACGGATTCCTGCGTGGAGCAGGGGCTGGTCTCCATGACGGGCACCTTCATCGACACCATTATCATCTGCACCATGACGGGCCTGACCCTGGTGGTGACAGGGGTGTGGAGCGGGGACTTGAGCGGCGCCGCCATGACCAGCCAGGCCTTTGCCCAGGGGCTGGATGCCCACATAGGCCAGTATCTGGTGAGCATAGGGCTGCTGTTCTTCGCCTTCACCACCATCCTTGGCTGGAACTACTACGGCGAGCGCTGCACCGAGTACCTGTTCGGGGTCAAGGCGATCAAGCCCTACCGCCTCATCTATCTGGTGCTGGTGGCGAGCGGTGCCTTCCTCCATCTGGACATGATTTGGCTCTTGGCCGACATAGTCAACGGCCTGATGGCGGTGCCGAACCTCATCGGCCTCATCGGCCTGCGTCACGTGGTGATCGCCGAGACTCGTGCCTACTTCAGCCGGGATCGGGATACGGAGTCCGAGCCCGAGCCGCAGACGGCCTGACCTTATCCGCGTTGAAAAAGCAAAGCCACGACTACTGTCGTGGCTTTTTTTATGGTGCGTCAGGCTCTCATCCTTGCTCAGAGGGAGGGCATATGACTCTCAGTCAACAGTCGTGCCAGCCGCCCTCGCACGCTATCCACCAGAGCCTCCTCACTCCCCCGCCAATGGATCTGCTGTGCCAGCGTGGTGGAGGTGCCGGGTGCAAAACGCAACTCCCCGCCCGCCAGCTCGTAGAAACGGCTCGCCATCCGGGTGCCCTCGTTCACATCCCCTGCCACTAGCAGCATGGCCTGAGCCAGCACGGCGCCGTGGTGATCCTGGCCCGGTGCCAGCCAGCGCTGGGCTGTGCCAGTGATCTTGCGCCCCCCGATCACCAGATTGTACTGGCCGTCGCAGAAGGAGCCGGGCACGAAGTCATAGTTTCCCTCAAGGCCGAACTCCGCCAGCAGGGTCAGCAGGGGGGCGCCCAGCAGATGGTAGTAGTGGCCAAGATCCGTGGTGGTGCGGGGCAGCAGCAGGGAGAGGTTGAGTATGCCGGCGCCGTGGGGCACGGCTGTGCCGCCGCTGTCGCGCACATGAACCGGCCAGCCCTCGGCGGCAAGCTGCTCGCAGGCCGCCTGATAGCGGGGCAGGCGCACGTCCTTGCGGGTAACGATAAGGCATTGGGGCGCCTGCCAGAGGTGGGCGCTGGGCTGGCCGTCACGGGCACAGTCCCGCAGCCAGTGCTGCTCTTGCGCCAGTATCTGTGCGGGGGAATTGGTGTCGGGGAGGGGAGAGAGCAGGGTATAGGGCATGACGGCATCCTTGGGAAAAGGCTGCCCAGCACACTACCCGCGACGGGGGAGGAGGTAAAGCCCCGCACGGCGGGGCTCTACCTGTTCGTTGACGAGGTGATCAGATCTGTGCGGCGGCGCGCTTGGGCAGCAGCAGGTTCATGACGATGGCGGTGAGGCCGCCGGTGGCGACGCCGTAGGAGAGCACGCTTCGGGCCAGGTCCGGCAGGTGTTGCAGCACCTCTGGCACCTGGGCGACCCCCAGCCCCATGGCCAGGGACACCGCCAGTATCATGAGGGCACGGCGGTCGAGCTCCTCGCGGGAGATGATGCGCACCCCGGCGGCGGCGATTGTGCCGAACATGACGATGGTGGCGCCGCCCAGCACGGGCTCGGGTATTTGCTGCACCAGGCTGGCCACCGCTGGAAACAGGCCGAGCAGGGCCAGCATGGCGGCGATGAAGAGGCCGACGTGGCGGCTGGCCACCCCGGTCAGCTGGATGACGCCGTTGTTCTGGGCGAAGGTGGACATGGGGAAGGTGGAGAAGAGCGCCGCCAGCATGGAGTTGGCGCCGTCGGCCAGCACGCCGCCCTTGATTCGCGCCATGTAGACGGGGCCTTCCAGCGGCTCGCCCGAGATGTCTGAGGTGGCCGTCATGTCGCCGATGGCTTCCAGCGCCGTCACCACGAAGATGATGGCGAGCGGCACGAACAGCTGCCAGTCAAAGCCGAGCCCGTAGTGCAGGGGAATGGGCACCATCACCAGGGGACCGTCGAAGGTGGGGGCCGTGACCTTGCCCAGCAGCAGTGCCACGGCATAGCCCGCCAGCATGGCGATCATGATGGCGGAGAGGCGCAGCCAGGGATTGCGGCTGCGTTGCAGCAGCACGATAAGGCCGAGCACCAGCAGGGAGAGGAAGAGGTTGCTGTGGCTGGCGAAGCTGCCATCCGAGAGGGCGGCATAGCCACCCCCCATGCTGATGAGCCCCACCTTGATCAGGGTCAGGCCGATCAGCAGCACCACTATGCCGGTCACCAGCGGGGTGATCACCCGTTTGACCAGATGGAGGAAGCGGCTCATCACCACCATGGCGAGGGCGGCCACCAGCATGGTGCCGAACAGGGTGCCCAGCAGATCCTCGGTGGGCATGGCGGCCTGCTTGAGGGCGAGGCCGGAGGCGATGATGGGACCGAGGAAGTTGAAGCTGGTGCCCTGCACCGACAGCAAGCCGGAGCCGATGGGGCCGAAGCGACGGGTCTGGATGAAGGAGGCGATGCCGGACATGACCAGCGACATGGAGACGATATAACGGGTGTCGGCGGCAGGGAGGCCGAGGGCATTGGCTATGATGAGGGGCGGGGTAATGATGGCGACAAACATGGCGAGCATATGCTGCAGGGCGGCGAACAGGGTCTGGGGCAGGGGCGGGACATCGTCTATGCCGTAGACCAGTTCGCTGTGGGCTCGCCTGGGAGGATGGGCCTCTGGGGTTGCGCGGACGGCGGCAGCCTGTTCCATAAATACCTCGAATGTGTGGGGGAGGGGGGAGAAAATTGGGCGCTATTTTAGTGATTGAGAGCGGGCTGACCAGCGCTAATTCGGACTGAAACCGGTTTATTTTTCCATGGGTTGAAACGTTTGCGCGTGGCGATTATGATCCGCCGGTTTGTGTGACGGCGCTCGCCCTGAAATGGCGCCGGTTGCATAGGATTTTGAGCCCGTGCGGCGTAGAATGAGCCCTCTGTCGAGATTTGGAGGCTCTGGATGCTGAAGTTGTCGGAGTTCTGGAGTGCCCGTGCCCACTCCGAAGATTTTACCCTGACCCGCATGGGCTTCATGACGGTGCGTCTGCGCCTGCTCACCTGCCTGCTGATGGCGGGACTGCCCGCCTGGGCCCTGGTGGACTGGCTGACTCTGCCCTCCGCCCAGTTCGATGAACTGCTTCAGGCCAGGATCTTCTGCCTGCTGGCCCTCTCTCCGCTCATCCCCTTCTCCTACCTCATCCATTTCAGGCGCGAGCGCATGAAGCTGGCGCTGGGCTATCTGATGGCGGTGATGATGCTGTTCTCCCTCATCTGCCTGCACAGTTTCGGCGCGGATCAGGAGCTGCAGGCGGGCTACATGGCCTTCCCCTATCTGCTCGTCAGTCTGTTTGCCATCTTCCCCATTCCGCTCTCCCTCGGCCTGCAGCTGGCGGGGGGCATTCTGGTCACCATGCTGGCGGGCAACTGGATTCTGGTGGGACAACCGCTCTGGAGCGTGCAGACCCTCAACCAGATCTGGCTGCTGGCGTTGTTTGCCCTGGCCAGCAGCTGGGTGCAGTGCGGTCAGCTCAACATGCTGCTGCAGCTCTACCGGGAGTCCACCACGGACGAGCTGACCGGCATGATGAACCGCCGCCTGCTGATGAAGCGGCTGGAGAAGGCGAGGATGAACATGATCCGCAAGCAGGCGCCCTTTGCGGTCTTGTTGCTGGATCTGGATCGCTTCAAGCGCATCAACGACACCTTCGGCCATCTGGCGGGGGATGCGGTACTCAAGGAGGTGGCGGCGACCCTGGCGGAGCAACTGGAACCCGGCATGGTGCTGGGACGTTATGGTGGCGAGGAGTTTGCCATCCTGCTGCCCAACTGCGGCGATCTGATCCAGGCCAAGCGGGTGGCGGAGCGGCTGCGGGTGGCGGTGGAGGCGCGGCTGGTGAAGAGCCCCACCTCGGATGAGCTGCTGGAGGTGACTGTGAGTATCGGCCTGACCCTGGCCCAGCGCGGCGAGGGGGTCGAGGATCTGCTCAATCGGGCGGACGAGTGCCTCTACATGGCCAAGATGGCGGGGCGCAACTGCGTGGTGGGGGAGCTGGCCGGCAAGCCGGCACAGCCTGCCGCCATACAGACAGATGCCGCCTGAGGGCGGCATCTGTTGGTCACGGGCAAGGGAAGGATCAGCTCAGCTGGTACTTGCCGGAGAGCTGCTGGGCCAGCAGCTTGAACATGTTGAACACCGCCATTGTCTTGCCGGTCGGGGTGCCATCTTCGGCCAGGAAGAACTCCCCCTTGAACACCAGAATATCCCCCTTCTGCTCCACCGAGTCGGCACGCATGCCGTGGATGAAGTCTTCGTGGCTCGTGATGATGCCGTTGGCCATCTCCAGCAGGGCAGTCTCGGTGATCAGCTCTTTCTGTGATTGCATGCTCGTCTCCTGAAACGACTAGGGGACAGGGCATTGGACACTTGCACATGGCGGCGCCCTGTCTCTGATTGAAGAGGGGGGCAGCATACTGCAAACGGGGATTTTCTGTCATTGATATGACCCCGCATTTTGCCGCTTCCTGCGTCCCCTTATCCTATCACCAGATTTCTGAGCCAGTGGCGCTGGCGGATCCTGCGCTGCACCAGCAGCACCTTGCACAGCTCCTCCAGCAGCACCACGGACACCACCCAGGAGAGAGGCCAGCCGAGCAGGCTGACCGCCACCCAGGCGAGCGGCAGGCCTATGCACCACATGGCGATGATGTCGATGACTATGCTGTAGTTCACGTCGCCGCCGGAGCGCAGCACCCCGATAATCCCCACCATGTTGAACACCTTGAGCAGCATGCCCAGACACATGATGGCGAGCACCTGACCCGCTTCCCCCATCAGCTCACCCGGCAGGTTGCCGACCCACAGCAGCAGCTGGGTCTGCATCAGCCAGACCGCAATCCCCACCAGCAGGGCGCCTATGGGCGCCAGCAGCAGGAACAGCTGGGAGTGCTGCCAGGCTATGTCGTACTCCTCGGCCCCGAGCCGGTGGCCGAGCAGGGTGGAGCAGGCCACCGCCAGCCCGAAGAAGAGGGAGATGAGGATACTCTCGAGCGTCCCCAGCGTGGTCATGATGGCCAGCGAATCCGTGCCCAGATGGGCGTAGAGAAAGCCGTAGAGCAGCATGCCGAAGGCCCAGAGCCCGTCGTGGAACAAGAGCGGCAGGGCGATCAGGGTGAAGCGCACCACCTCCTTGCGCCGAAAGGCGTCCCACCAGTCCTGTCTGCGCGGGATGAGGCGGGGCTCCTGCCGCCACACATAGGCAAGCAGCAGCGCCGTCTGCAGCAGCCGTGAAATCGTGGTGCCCCAGGCAGAGCCCGCGACCCCCATGGCCTCGAAGCCGAAATTGCCGAAGATGAGGGCGTAGTTGAGGATGACGTTGGCTATGATGGCCATGATGCCGATCCGGGTGGGCGCGGCGGCGTTGCCCACCGAACGCAGCGCCGCCTCCAGCGGCACGACTATGGCGGTGCAGAGGATGGTGGCGCCTGTGATCATCAGAAACTGGTCGGCGAGGGCGCGCAATTCGGGTTCCTGGCTGGCAAAGCCGAGCACGCTGCCCGGCGCGAGCAGATAGATGAGGGCAAACGGCAGGCTCACCAGCAGGGCCCCCACCAGCGCCAGCGCCAGGGCGCGGCGCACCCCGGCCAGCTCGCCGCGCCCGTAATATTGCGCCGCCAACACCGAGACCCCGCCCGAGAGTCCCGCTATCACCAGCAGATTGAAGAAGAAGACCCGGTTACCCAAGCCGACCGCCGCCACAGCCGTGGTGCCAAGCTGGCTCACCATCATGATGTCGATGAGGCCGAGCAGGGAGAACATCATGGATTGCAGCGAGACCGGCAGGGCCAGCCGCCACAGCCGCGTCATGAACTCACGATCGGTGGTTTGTTTTAAAATCGCTTGCCAATGATTCATTTATGTTAACCGGGTATGTGAAAAGCAAGGTTTGTCATGGGTATGATAGGGGTAGTGGCGAGTGGTTCCACTGTGAGCCCCTCTCGGGTTTCTTGTTCAAAACTATCATGTTGAGGCGTTATGCCATTTGTCAGCGAGTGTCTGGAAATAGCCCCGGCCTGCGAGGAGCGGATGCTGGGCCGTGAAGGGCTGCCCCTGCTCGGCGAGGCGGGCATCTTTCTGACCGGCCTTTCGAACATCCGGGATCACTATCTCATTCGTCGCAACCGGCCCGAGTTTCACATCCTGATGGTGAGTCACGACGAGGGGGGCGCCCTGCTGACCGACGAGGGGGAGCAGCCGATTCCGGCCGGGTCGCTCATCTTCCTGCCCGCCGCCGTGCCAGGTGGCCTGCGGCTCATTGGCGAGCGCTGGCAGACCAGCTGGATCCTGCTCGATGACGTGCCGCGCTGGCACCACCTGCACCGGCTCGGCCACCGCATCTGGCAGGGGGAGGAGGGGGATCAGCTCTATCACCTGCTCAGCCTGATGCAGGGAGAGGGAGTGCGTTCGCCCCTGCAACCCCAGCTGCTCAGCCTGTTGCTGGCGCTGCTTGAGCGAACCCTGCAAGGGGAGGTGCGCGGCACCCCTGAGCTCAGGTTGCAGGCGCTGTTTCGGCGGGTGGAGGCGCGTCTCGACGAGCCCTGGAGCGTGGCGCTGCTGGCCCGGCAGATGGCCTGCTCCGTGCCCCATCTGCATCGGCTCTGCCAGCAGGTGTTCGGCATGGGGCCCATGGCCTGGCTCACCGGGCTTCGGATGAACAAGGCGCGCCAGCTGCTGCTCTACACCAACTGGCCGCTCGGCGAGCTGGCCAGCCGGGTCGGCTACAGCGATGGCGCCAACTTTGCCAACCGCTTTCGCCGCCTCACTGGTCAGACCCCCGGGGCCTTTCGTCGCCAGGGTCGCAAACCTTTTGCAACGGATGTGCAAACTCTTTGAAATTAATGGCGCAAGCCCATAGGATCGGCGGGTCCCTTTGTCCAGGCCATCGTTTAGGTACCCGATCCATGTTTGAAGATAATAACCAGAAACGCCCCCTCTACATTCCCTACGCCGGTCCCGCCCTGCTGGAGACCCCGCTACTCAACAAGGGCAGCGCCTTCACCAGCGAAGAGCGCAGCAACTTCAACCTCGAGGGTCTGCTGCCCCAGAATATCGAAACCATCGAAGAGCAGGCCGAGCGGGCCTACCGCCAGTTCATGGCGTTTGGCAACGACATGGACAAGCACATCTATCTGCGCAACATCCAGGATACCAACGAGACGCTCTTCTACCGTCTGCTGCACAACCACCTGACCGAGATGCTGCCGGTCATCTACACCCCGACCGTGGGCAAGGCGTGCGAGGAGTTTTCCAACATCTACCGCCGCGCCCGCGGCCTCTTCATCTCCTATCCGGACAAGGACAGGATCGATGACATGCTGCAAAACGCCACCAAGCAGAACGTCAAGGTGATTGTGGTCACCGACGGCGAGCGCATTCTGGGTCTTGGCGATCAGGGCATCGGCGGCATGGGCATTCCCATCGGCAAGCTGTCACTCTACACCGCCTGTGGCGGCATCTCCCCGGCCTACTGCCTGCCGGTGGTGCTGGACGTGGGCACCAACAACCAGCAGCTGCTGAATGACCCCTTCTACATGGGCTGGCGCAATCCGCGCATCTCGGGCGAAGAGTATGCCGAGTTCGTCGACGCCTTCATTCAGGCGGTCAAGCGCCGCTGGCCGGAGATACTGCTGCAGTTCGAGGATTTCGCCCAGAACAACGCCATGCCGCTGCTCAACCGCTACAAGAACGAGCTCTGCTGCTTCAATGACGACATTCAGGGCACAGCCGCTGTCACCTTGGGCAGCCTGATCGCCGCCTGCAAGGCCTCCGGCGCCAAGCTCTCCGAGAAGCGGGTCGCCTTCCTCGGGGCGGGCAGCGCGGGCTGTGGCATCGCCGAGCAGATAGTGGCGCAGATGAAGGCCGAAGGGCTGACCGATGCCCAGGCCCGTGGCCGGGTCTTCATGGTGGACAGATTCGGTCTCATCACCGACAAGATCCCCAACCAGCTCGACTTCCAGCGCCGCCTCTCCCAGCCGGTGGAGCGGATCAAAGACTGGCCGGTGGGGGATAACATCTCCCTGCTCGAGGTGATGGAGCACGGTCGCCCGGATATCCTGATCGGGGTCTCCGGCCAGCCGGGCCTGTTCACCGAGGAGGTGGTCAAGACCATGCACAAGCACTGTGCCCGCCCCATCATATTCCCGCTCTCCAACCCCACCTCGCGGGTCGAGGCGACCCCCGCCGATCTCATCCGCTGGACCGACGGTCAGGCGCTGGTGGCCACCGGCAGCCCGTTTGCACCGGTGGAGTACAAGGGCAAGCGTTACGTCATCGCCCAGTGCAACAACTCCTTCATCTTCCCGGGGATAGGCCTTGGCGTCATCGCCGCCGGCGCCACCCGGGTGACCGATGCCATGCTGATGTCGGCCAGCCGCGCGCTGGCGGAGTGTTCGCCGCTGGTGAAGGGGGCCGAGGGCTCGCTGCTGCCGGATCTGGCGGATATCCATCAGGTCTCCCGCTACATCGCCAAGATGGTGGCCAAGACCGCCATGCTGCAGGGCAAGGCGGTGCAGACCCCGGACGAGGTGATAGAGCAGGCCATAGAAGCGAACTTCTGGCGCCCTGAATACCGCCGCTATCGCCGCACCTCCTTCTGATCCTCCGCGCAGGGGAAAAGCAAAAGGGATGCCTCGGCATCCCTTTTTTGTGCACCTTGCACAGGTTTCCCCTTCCGGTGCTTCTCACACGTCTGGCTGCTATCTTCGTTGTGTGGCGCGGCTTATTGCACGGCCGGCTCAGCGGCAGGGGCCTCGGGGGCGCCCTGGGTGCCGGTGACCCTGACCTCTACCCGGCGATCCGGCCCGAGGCAGTCGATGAGCGCGGCCCTGGCCTTGATGGCATCACACTGGCTGCCGGTGACAGGGTTGCTCTCGCCATTGCCCTGGATGCTGACCTTGTCGGCGGGCAGGCCCTTGCCAATCAGGAAGTTGGCGACCGTGCTTGCGCGGGCCTCCGACAGCGCCTGGTTGTTGGCATCCGAACCGATACGGTCCGTGTAGCCCATCACCACGGCGCTGCCATCCTTGGGCTGCACGTCGACTATCCGCTGATAGAGCGACTCCAGTGCCTGCATCCCCTCGGGTTTCAGATCCGCCTTGCCAAACGCAAACAGCACGTCCGAGCTCAGGTTGAAGGTCTGATCCACAGGCTCGGGTGCGGGCGGGGGCGGTGGGACGACAGCAGGGGCAGCGACAGGTTCGACCGGTTTGCTGCGGTTGGGGTGGATCACCAGCTCCAGGGTGGCAGTGCTGATATCGCTGACCCAGCGCTGGGTGCCGCTGTTGAGCTTGTCGTTGTCGGGATCGTCACCGACCCGGACCATGTAGCGGTAGCGCGCCTGGATGTCGACCCAGTCGTGCAGCTTGGCGGTCAGGCCAAGGCCGGCCAGCGGTGCCAGGTTGTTGTCGCCGCCGTTGACGGACTTGACGTGGTAGATATAACCGCCCCCCTCGGCAAATACCGAGAAGATGTCGCCAAGCGGCAAACGGCCTATCACCGACAGTGTGGCACCCTGGCTGCTGAAGTCATTGCCCTGCACGTCCCAGTCGCCGGTCGACAGGTAGCCGAGCTCGGCGCCCAGATTCTCGGTGAAGTTGTAGCCGCCGAACAGGGAGAGTGCGGTGGCGTCCTTGCTCGCATCCTTGCCAAAATCACCCAGATCGTGGGCGATGGCCCAGCCGCCACCGACCCCGGCATACCAGTCGTTGTCCGGCGCCGCCTGTGCGCCCGTGGCTGCCAGTGCCAATGCAATCCAAACAGGTTTTACTCTTATGTTCATCGCGTATCCTCGTCGATGTTTGGTGTCGTAGGGCTCCAGCCCTGTTGTGTACAACCACCACTATTTATAGGCGATACAGGGTTTTTAACCACTTAGGTGGTACTTGGAATTGCAACGAGCGGGACGAGGTCACAAAACGGGGAGGATGAGCGGTGATCCCGAGGCAATAAAAAAGGCTATGTC
>NZ_CDDA01000009.1 GCF_000819745.1 Aeromonas bestiarum
TGGTCAACGTGGCCGATGGTGCCGACGTTTACGTGCGGTTTATTACGCTCAAATTTTTCTTTAGACACGACGTAGTCCTTCTAGGTTAAACCCGCCTACCGTCGTAGGCGGGGAATCATAAATTACTTGGATTTGCGCTCTTCGATGACTGCCTGGGCCACGTTGTTCGGGGCGTCGGAGTACTTAGCGAATTCCATTGCGTAGGAAGCACGACCTTGGGTAGCGGAACGCAGGGCGGTCGCATAACCGAACATCTCGGCCAGCGGCACCAGGGCACGTACGATCTTGCCGGACGGGCCGTCTTCCATACCTTCGATCAGGCCACGACGACGGTTCAGGTCACCGATAACGTCGCCCATGTAATCTTCCGGAGTCTCGACTTCAACCTTCATGATCGGCTCGAGCAGGACCGGGCTTGCCTTCATGTAACCAGCCTTGAAGGCCAGGGAAGCAGCGATCTTGAACGCCAATTCGGAGGAGTCGACATCGTGGTAAGAACCGTAGTGCAGACGCACACCCAGATCCATTACCGGATAACCTGCCAGCGGGCCGGATTTCAGCTGCTCACGGATACCCTTGTCAACACCCGGGATGTATTCACCAGGAATCACGCCGCCTTTGATGTCGTTAACGAACTCATAGGCTTTGCCGGCTTCCAGCGGGTACATGTCGATGATGACGTGACCATACTGACCACGACCACCAGACTGCTTGGCGTGCTTACCTTCGATATCCTTGACGGTTTCACGAATGGTTTCACGGTAGGCAACCTGCGGCTTACCTACGTTCGCTTCAACCTTGAACTCGCGACGCATACGGTCAACGATGATGTCCAAGTGCAGCTCACCCATACCGGCGATGATGGTTTGGCCAGATTCTTCGTCAGTCCATACGCGGAAAGACGGATCTTCCTGCGCCAGACGGCCGAGTGCCAGACCCATCTTCTCTTGGTCAGCCTTAGTTTTCGGCTCAACCGCGATGGAGATTACCGGCTCCGGGAATTCCATACGCTCGAGGATGATCGGTGCTTTTTCGTCACACAGGGTGTCACCAGTGGTCACATCTTTCAGACCGATGGCAGCAGCGATATCGCCTGCGCGAACTTCTTTGATCTCTTCACGCTTGTTGGCGTGCATCTGAACGATACGGCCAAAACGCTCGCGCTTCTCTTTGACAGAGTTCAGCACGGAGTCACCGGAGTTAACTACGCCGGAGTAGACGCGGAAGAAGGTCAGGTTGCCTACGAACGGGTCGGTGGCAATCTTGAATGCCAGAGCAGCGAACGGCTCTTCATCAGAAGCATGACGCTCGTCTTTGGTGACGCCGTCCAGCTTCAGGCCGTCGATGGCAGCTACGTCGGTCGGTGCCGGCAGATAGTCAACCACGGCATCCAGCATGGCCTGTACGCCCTTGTTCTTGAACGCGGAGCCACAGGTAACCAAGATGATTTCGTTGTTCAGAACGCGCAGACGAAGAGCTTTCTTGATCTCTTCTTCAGTCAGTTCTTCACCACCCAGGTATTTTTCCATCAGATCTTCAGACGCTTCAGCAGCGGCTTCGACCAGGGTCATGCGCATTTCTTGCGCTTTTTCCAGCAGCTCAGCCGGGATCTCTTCGTAATCGAAGGATACGCCCTGATCTGCTTCGCTCCAGTTGATGGCTTTCATCTTGACCAGATCGATAACGCCCTTAAAGTTCTCTTCTGAACCGATGTTCAGTTGCAGCGGAACCGGGTTACCTTTCAGGCGGGTCTTGATGTGCTCAACGCAGCGCAGATAGTTGGCACCGGTACGGTCCATCTTGTTGACGAACGCGATACGGGGAACCTTGTACTTGTTAGCCTGACGCCATACGGTCTCAGACTGTGGCTGTACGCCACCTACGGCACAGTACACCATCACGGCGCCATCCAGAACACGCATTGAACGCTCTACTTCGATAGTAAAGTCAACGTGGCCGGGGGTATCGATGATGTTGATACGGTGCGGTTGGAACTGTTTACCCATACCGGACCAGAAAGCGGTGGTCGCGGCGGAGGTGATGGTGATACCACGCTCTTGTTCCTGTTCCATCCAGTCCATGGTGGCAGCGCCATCGTGAACTTCACCGATCTTGTGACTTACACCGGTATAAAACAGAACGCGCTCGGTAGTAGTAGTCTTACCGGCGTCGATGTGAGCGGAGATACCGATGTTACGATAACGCTCAATGGGGGTTGTACGAGCCATTGTCATCCTCTTACTAGGAGCGGACCCCTAGATAACTGAAGGTGCGCAGAGCCAAAAGACCCTGCGCAAGCGGATTACCAGCGGAAGTGAGCGAAGGCCTTGTTCGCTTCAGCCATACGGTGAACGTCTTCACGTTTCTTGACAGACGAACCCTTATTGTCAGCGGCATCCAGCAGCTCGCCAGCCAAACGCTGAGCCATTGATTTTTCACCACGTTTACGAGCGGCGTCAACCAACCAGCGCATTGCCAGGGCATTGCGACGGACCGGACGAACTTCTACCGGTACCTGATAGGTTGCACCACCGACACGACGAGATTTAACCTCGACGGACGGACGAATGTTGTCCAGGGCTTCTTCGAATACGGCCAGGTGATCTTTGCCAGATTTGGTGGCAATGATGTCCAGCGCGCCATATACGATGGCTTCGGAAACAGATTTCTTACCGTCAACCATTACTACGTTGACAAATTTAGCCAGCAGCTCTGATCCGAACTTGGGATCCGGCAGGATTTTACGCTGACCAACAACACGACGTCTTGGCATTTCAAATTCTCCGTAACTTCAGGGGTTACCCAAAACTAGAAAGTTATCTAACTAGAAACGAATTAACGTTTGGCCTTACTTAACGGAGAACCATTAAGCTTTCGGACGCTTCACGCCATACTTGGAGCGAGCCTGCTTACGGTCTTTAACACCGGCACAGTCCAACGCACCACGAACGGTGTGGTAACGAACACCTGGCAAATCCTTGACACGACCGCCACGGATCAGAACAACGGAGTGTTCCTGCAGGTTGTGACCTTCACCACCGATATAGGAGGTGACTTCGAAGCCGTTGGTCAGACGTACACGGCATACTTTACGCAGTGCAGAGTTAGGCTTCTTCGGGGTGGTGGTGTATACACGGGTGCACACGCCACGCTTCTGAGGGCACGCTTCCAGCGCAGGCACGTTGCTTTTCACAACGAGCTTGATGCGTGGCTTGCGAACCAACTGGTTAATAGTTGCCATCAAAAGGCTCCTGATAATGACTTCATAAACATGTGAAAAATCCTCCCCGCAGATACGGGGACGCGAAATTTTATGCCCTGTTGTCAAGGGAGTCAAGATTTATACAATCCGTGCCGCAAAAGGGCACAATGGATCCCCTGTCAATAGTCATAACTAACTGAACTTCATCGATAAAAATGGACGCTAGCCACCCCAGGTCTGCGGTGACCCGTTTTCCGCGATCAGTGCGACCAGACCGGCCATATCCAGATCCATCCCGATCCTGTGCTGCAATCCCCTCGCCTGCAAGTCTTCTCGCATTACATAGAGCGGAATAGCTGCCAGTCGCTCACCCCATTGAGGGACCGTGGCCGCGATGACGGCATCCTGCATCAGCACCAGCAGATCATCCGGCTGGCGATAACAGAGCGCCTGTTCCAGATCCCGGCTCAGGAAGGGAGAGGTCAATATCAGCTGTATCATGAGCACCTCAGAAGCAGATGTGAATCGCGCAGTGGCCCCACTGGCGGCGGATGTCGGCACGGGAGAGGCACTCGACGGGGATCAGCAGATCATCCACCGTCAGACCGCGTTCGGCCAGCGAGTCGGCACACACATAGACCTCCTCGATGTCGTACAGCTCCAGCAACTTGAAGGTCGGTGCATAGTGGCGCTGCAAGATGGCCTGAGGCTGCTGCTCCCTGACCAGTTGCAAGACACCGTCACCGATGAGGAACAGGGCCAGCGACTCGGTCAGCGCCGAGGTCGCCAGCAAGGCATCCAGTCCTTCCCGTCCGGCAGACGTACCATGAGGGCCGCGACGACACATAAAGGCTATCTTGTTCATCTCTCCCTCCCTAGAACTGGACAAAGCGATCGGCGGTCAGGCTGGCTTCGGCCAGCTGACCCAGCCCGCTCAGGCAGAAGGGGGCCTGCAGGTTGAATTGACCCTTGCCTGCTCCCTTCGCCTCTGTCTCATCGAGCACACC
Source organism: Aeromonas bestiarum (assembly GCF_000819745.1). Taxonomy (GTDB): domain Bacteria; phylum Pseudomonadota; class Gammaproteobacteria; order Enterobacterales; family Aeromonadaceae; genus Aeromonas; species Aeromonas bestiarum. Next base: position 4,210 of record NZ_CDDA01000009.1, read on the forward strand.
GCGCCGCATGGCGGCGGCGACGCACACATCGATACGGATCCCCTGCCCTATGGCCAGCTCGCGCCACAGGGCCACCAGGTCGGTCTCATCAGATGCCGGGGCATGCAAGCCGTTACCATTGCAGACCCCGTCCTGATAGAAAAACAGATGTGACAACCGGTGGCCCTGCTCGATGAGGCTCAAGGCGAAGCGGTAGGCAGTGCTGGCCGACTGGGTACCATAGGCGGGCCCCGTTACCAGCAAGGCAAAATTCAGACTCATATCCGGACTCCTGTACGGGTGTCTGTCCATTCTACGCCAAAGACAAAAAAGCCCCTCCTGGGAGGGGCTCTTCATTCTGCCGAGGATCAGACGTAAGCAATGGCTTCGACTTCAACCAGCACATCCTTGGGCAGACGCGCCACTTCCACACAGGAACGGGCCGGAGCCGAGTCGCCAAAGTAACGGGCATATACCTGGTTAAAGGCAACGAAGTTGTTCATGTCGCTGAGGAAACAGGTGGTCTTCAGCACCTTGCCAGTATCGGCACCGGCTTCCTTCAATACTGCAACCAGGTTCTTCATCACCTGCTCGGCCTGCGCTTCGATACCGCCAGCCACTATCTCCATGGTGGCCGGATCGAGCGGGATCTGCCCGGAGGTGAAGACCAATTCGCCCAGCTTGGTAGCCTGAACATACGGACCAATTGCGGCAGGCGCCTTGTCGGTTGCAATCACTTCTTTAGCCATTCTTATCTATCCCCTTCTATGGCGCTTACTCGTTCTCGTCTTCACCCTGCTTGCGCTGTCGGATGTACAGATAAACGGTATGTTTGGAAATATTCAATTTGTCGGCGACCAGGTTGATCGAGTCCTTGATATCAAATATGCCCTTCTCGAACAACTGGGTCACGATAAACCTGTTTTTAGCATTGTTGGCAACGGTCGGATCGCGGTTGATCTCGTCGATGGTGTTGTCCACCGTCTGGGCGACCAACTCTTCGACGCTGTTGGCAAAGGTCTCCGGCGACTGGCGCTCCACTTGCTGGGGCGTCGGGAAGAATTCGGCGACAAACTCGTGAAAAGGCGCATTGATGTGCAGGTTGATACAGATAAGACCTATCACCTGCTTGTCACTGTTCCTGATGGCGATGGTACTCGACTTCATCAGGGCGCCGGTACGGCTGCGGGCAAAATAACTCTGGGTGTAATCCTGGCCGGTATTCTCTATGTCCTTGAGCATACGCAGCGCGAGATCGGTAATGGGTGCCCCCTCATTCCGTCCCGTATTGAACCCGTTGGCAATCTTGATCACGGACTCGTGCAGATTTTCCAGGGAGTGAAGAACCACTTCACAGTGCTTGCCGAACAGTTCGGCCAAGCCTTCGATAAGCCCTCCATAGGAGCGCAACAATTCCCTGTCTTCGTCTGTAAAAGTGCGACCGCTCAGTTGCTCTTCGGGAAGCAGTACTTCCTCGATACCGACAGTCATGTTCTACCCCTGTAATAACCATTCAACTTTCCCGAGTTTTCAATTGCGAGGGGGCAATGTCAACTTTTTTTGATTTTTTACTCCCCAACCTTGCTCTGGATCATCCGAATATCCGCGTGGCGACTGGGGTTGACGAGAAAACGACCAACAAAAAGGGCCCCTTGAAGGAGCCCTTTTTCAATCACTGCAGCAGAAGATTACTCTTCGTCAAAACTGCCGGATGCGTTGAGCAGATCCGCCAGGTTTTGCTGAGCCTCATCGGCAGTCACCTGCGGTACACCGACAGCACGAGCTGCGGCGGCACGCTGGTTGATCCGGCTATGGTGGTAGGCAAAGCCGGTACCAGCCGGGATCAGACGACCCACGATCACGTTCTCTTTCAGGCCACGCAGTTCATCACGCTTGCCGCCAACGGCCGCTTCGGTCAGAACACGGGTGGTTTCCTGGAAGGAAGCCGCGGAGATGAAGGACTCTGTGCTCAGAGATGCCTTGGTAATACCCATCAGAATATGACGGAAGGTAGCCGGGGCCTTGCCCTCTGCAACCAGCTTACGGTTGGCAATCTTCACACGGGCCACTTCAACCTGCTCGCCTTCGATCAGGTCAGTGTCACCAGCGCTCAGGATCTCGCACTTGCGCAGCATCTGACGAACGATGACTTCGATGTGCTTGTCGTTGATCTTAACGCCTTGCAGACGGTAAACGTCCTGCACTTCGTTGGCGATGTAGTTGGCGACCGGGCTGATACCGCGCAGACGCAGGATGTCATGAGCAGACTCAGGACCGTCCGCCAGCACTTCACCCTTCTCAACTTTTTCACCTTCGAACACGTTCAGGTTACGCCACTTCGGAATCATCTCCTCGTAGACGTCGCCACCATCGGTCGGGGTGATGACCAGACGGCGTTTGCCCTTGGTCTCTTTCCCGAAGGAGATGGTACCGGAGATCTCGGCCAGGATGGCAGGTTCCTTCGGTTGACGTGCTTCGAACAGATCCGCAACGCGCGGCAGACCACCGGTGATGTCCTTGGTACCACTGGATTCTTGCGGGATACGCGCTACCGCGTCACCCACACCCACGTTGGCACCATCTTCCAGGTTCACGATTGCCTTGCCCGGCAGGAAGTACTGGGCGGCGACATCGGTACCCGGGATCATGACATCTTTGCCGTTCAGGTCGACCAGTTTAACGGTCGGACGCATCTCTTTACCGGCACTCGGACGCTCGTTGACATCCAGTACGACGATAGAAGAGAGACCGGTCAGCTCGTCGGTCTGACGAGTGATGGTCACGCCATCGATCATGTGTTCGAACTGGAGGCGACCCGCCACTTCGGTGATGATCGGGTGGGTGTGCGGATCCCAGTTGGCGACAGTGTCACCGGCGCTCACGGCCTGAGTATCCTTCACTTCCAACACGGCACCGTAGGGCAGCTTGTGGCTTTCCTTGGTACGGCCCATGTCATCCATGATGGTCAGTTCGGTAGAACGGGAGGTGATAACCAGTTTGTCATCGCTGTTGTGAACGAACTTGGCGTTCTGCAGCTTGATGGTACCGGTATTCTTCACCTGGATGCTGTTCTCGGCAGCGGCTCGGGATGCGGCACCACCGATGTGGAAGGTACGCATCGTCAGCTGGGTACCCGGTTCACCGATGGACTGGGCGGCGATAACACCGACAGCCTCACCCTTGTTCACCAGGTGACCACGGGCCAGATCACGGCCGTAGCAGTGAGCACAGTTACCGAAGTCAGTTTCACAGGTGATGGCAGAACGCACCTTCACGCGGTCAACGGAGTTTTGTTCCAGCAGGTCACACAGCTGCTCGTCGAGCAGGGTGTTGCGCGCTACCAGGATCTCGTCCTCGGTACCCGGCTTGATCACGTCATCGGCAACCACACGGCCCAGCACGCGCTCACGCAGCGGCTCGACCACGTCACCACCTTCGATCAGCGGAGTCATCCACAGACCTTCGATAGTGCCGCAATCGTCCTCGGTGATCACCATGTCCTGTGCCACGTCAACCAGACGACGAGTCAGGTAACCGGAGTTAGCCGTCTTCAGTGCGGTATCCGCCAGACCCTTACGGGCACCGTGAGTGGAGATGAAGTACTGCAGTACGTTCAGACCTTCGCGGAAGTTCGCGACGATCGGGGTCTCGATGATGGAGCCATCCGGCTTGGCCATCAGGCCACGCATACCGGCCAGCTGACGGATCTGGGCGGCGGAACCCCGCGCACCAGAGTCGGCCATCATGAAGATGCTGTTGAACGACGCCTGCTCTTCTTCTTCACCCAGCGAGTTGACATCACGCTCTTTGGACAAGTTCTCCATCATGGCCTTGGAGACGCGCTCGTTGGCGCTGGCCCAGATATCGATAACCTTGTTGTAGCGTTCGCCCGCGGTCACCAGACCGGACAGGAACTGATCCTGGATCTCGGCAACTTCGGCTTCGGCTGCGGCGATGATGTCTTTCTTGGCATCCGGGATGACCATGTCATCGATACCAACGGAAGCACCGGACAGGGCCGCATAATGGAAACCGGTATACATCAGCTGGTCAGCGAAGATAACGGTGTCCTTCAGGCCCTGCTTGCGATAGCAGGTGTTCAGCAGACGGGAGATGAGCTTTTTGCCCAGCGCCTTGTTGGATACGGACTTGATCCAGTTCTGCGGATTGGCATCCAGATCAGCCTGCTCTGCAGCAGTCAGCACCTTGGGCTCATCGATCAGGGCGTATTCCATGCCTTTCGGCAGGATCAGGCTCAGGATCGCACGACCAACAGTGGTGTTCTTCATCTCGGTACGCTCTACCAGCGAATCATCTTCCTGACGGAGATATTCGGTGATGCGCACTTTAACGCGAGCATGCAGATCGGCCAGACCGGCGCGATATACCTTCTCGGCTTCTTTCGGGCCGGCCAACACCATACCTTCGCCCTTGGCGTTGATACGGGCACGGGTCATGTAGTACAGACCCAAGACCACGTCCTGGGAAGGAACTATGATCGGCTCACCGGAGGCAGGCGACAGGATGTTGTTGGTAGACATCATCAGGGCGCGCGCTTCCAGCTGGGCTTCCAGGGTCAGCGGTACGTGGACCGCCATCTGGTCACCATCGAAGTCCGCGTTATAGGCGGCACAGACGAGCGGGTGCAGCTGGATGGCCTTGCCTTCGATCAGAGTCGGTTCAAACGCCTGGATACCCAGACGGTGCAGGGTCGGTGCACGGTTCAGCAGGACCGGGTGTTCGCGGATCACTTCGTCCAGGATATCCCAAACGACAGCTTCTTCACGCTCCACCATCTTCTTGGCGGCCTTGATCGTGGTCGCCAGACCGCGGGATTCCAGCTTGCCATAGATGAAGGGCTTGAACAGCTCCAGCGCCATCTTCTTCGGCAGACCGCACTGATGCAGACGCAGCGTCGGGCCTACGGTGATAACGGAACGACCAGAGTAGTCGACGCGCTTACCCAGCAGGTTCTGACGGAAACGACCTTGCTTACCCTTGATCATATCGGCCAAGGATTTCAGCGGACGCTTGTTGGAACCTGTGATGGCACGGCCACGACGGCCGTTGTCCAGCAGGGCATCCACGGACTCTTGCAGCATGCGCTTTTCGTTGCGCACTATGATGTCCGGGGCGGCCAAGTCCAGCAGGCGCTTCAAACGGTTGTTACGGTTGATCACGCGACGGTACAGATCGTTCAGATCGGAAGTCGCGAAACGGCCGCCGTCCAGCGGTACCAGCGGACGCAGGTCCGGCGGCAGCACAGGCAGCACTGTCATGATCATCCACTCCGGCTTGTTGCCGGACTGCAAGAAGGCTTCCATCAGCTTCAGGCGCTTGGTGGTCTTCTTGCGCTTGGTCTCGGAGTTGGTCTGATCCAGCTCCTCACGCATGGTCTTGACTTCGCCTTCCAGATCGATGGCACGCAGCAATGCAAGGATTGCTTCGGCACCCATCTTGGCGTCGAATTCGTCGCCCCACTCTTCCAGTGCGTCCAGATAGTTCTCTTCGGACAGCATCTGGCTGCGCTCGAGGTTGGTCATGCCGGGCTCGATCACTACATAGGATTCGAAATACAGCACGCGCTCGATGTCACGCAGGGTCATGTCCAGCAGCAGACCGATACGGGACGGCAGGGACTTCAGGAACCAGATGTGGGCAGTCGGGCTGGCCAGCTCGATGTGGCCCATACGCTCGCGACGGACCTTGGTCTGGGTCACTTCTACGCCGCACTTCTCACAGATCACACCACGGTGTTTCAGGCGCTTGTACTTGCCGCACAGACACTCGTAGTCCTTCACCGGTCCGAAGATACGGGCGCAGAACAGACCATCACGTTCCGGCTTGAAAGTCCGGTAGTTGATGGTCTCAGGCTTTTTGACCTCACCGAATGACCAGGAGCGGATCATGTCAGGAGAGGCCAGACCGATCTTGATACTGTCAAACTCTTCGGTCTTGGTCTGAGCCTTCAAAAACTTGAGTAAGTCTTTCACGTGTTTCCCCTGTCAGGAGTCTAACCTCGGCGCCCTACTGCCAAAGCAGCAGGGCGCCCACGTCAATTCTCGAACAATAAGAGCGAGCTCTTACTCTTCGTCCAGCTCGATGTTGATACCCAGAGAGCGGATTTCCTTCAACAGTACGTTGAAGGATTCGGGCATGCCCGGCTCCATACGGTGGTCGCCATCCACGATGTTTTTGTACATCTTGGTACGGCCATTCACATCGTCAGACTTGACGGTCAGCATTTCCTGCAGGGTATATGCCGCACCGTAAGCCTCCAGGGCCCACACTTCCATCTCACCGAAACGCTGACCACCGAACTGTGCCTTACCACCCAGCGGCTGCTGGGTAACCAGGCTGTAAGAACCGGTAGAACGCGCATGCATCTTGTCGTCTACCAGGTGGTTCAGCTTCAGCATGTACATGTAACCCACGGTGACCTTACGCTCGAAAGCGTTGCCGGTACGACCGTCGAACAGGGAAATCTGACCGGATTCCGGCAGATCGGCCAGCTTCAGCAAGGCCTTGATTTCGTGCTCTTTGGCACCATCAAAGACAGGTGTAGCGACCGGCAGACCCTTGCGCAGGTTACCCACCAGGGTACGTACGTCGTCGTCAGACAGCTCGGCGATGTCCACTTGCTTGGTGTCTTTCTCGCCCAAGTCATAGACCTGTTGCAGGAAGTCACGCATCTCGTGCAGCGCGCGCTGTTCCTTGATCATGCGGTCGATCTTCTCGCCGATGCCCTTGGCCGCGAGGCCCAAGTGTACTTCGAGGATCTGACCGATGTTCATACGGGACGGTACGCCCAAGGGGTTCAGTACGATATCGACCGGACGGCCGTATTCGTCATGAGGCATATCCTCGACCGGGCAGATCTTGGAGATAACACCCTTGTTACCGTGACGGCCCGCCATCTTGTCACCCGGTTGGATGCGACGCTTGACTGCCAGGTAAACCTTGACGATTTTCAGTACGCCCGGCGCCAGATCATCACCCTGGATAATCTTGCGACGCTTGTTCTCGAACTTCTTGTCGAAGTCGGCTTTCAGCTCGATGTGCTGTTCGGCGATCTGTTCCAGCTCGATCTGCTTGGCTTCATCTTCGATGGCCAATTCAAACCACTTGGTACGATCCAGCTTGTTCAGACGATCTTCGCTGTAACCGGCGGCCAGCAGCAGGTTGCGGGAGCGGCCGAAAATGCCGTCTTCCAGGATCTTGAACTCTTCGGTCAAGTCCTTCTTCGCTTCCTTCAGCTGCATCTCTTCGATTTCTTTGGCGCGCTTGTCTTTTTCCACGCCATCGCGGGTAAAGACTTGCACGTCAACCACGGTACCGTACACACCGTTCGGCACACGCAGGGAGGAGTCCTTCACATCGGAGGCCTTCTCACCGAAGATGGCGCGCAGCAGCTTCTCTTCCGGGGTCAGCTGGGTTTCACCTTTCGGTGTTACCTTGCCGACCAGGATGTCGCCGCCCTTCACTTCGGCACCCACGTAGACGATACCGGACTCGTCCAGCTTGGACAGAGCGGCTTCACCCACGTTCGGGATGTCGGCAGTGATCTCTTCCGGACCCAGCTTGGTGTCACGGGAGATACAGGCCAGTTCCTGGATATGGATGGTGGTCAGGCGATCTTCCTGAACAACACGCTCATTCACCAGAATCGAGTCTTCGAAGTTGTAGCCGTTCCACGGCATGAAGGCTACGCGCAGGTTTTGGCCCAGCGCCAGTTCGCCCAAGTCGGTAGACGGACCGTCAGCAACCACGTCACCGGCCATGACCGGCTCACCCAGCATCACGCAAGGACGCTGGTTGATACAGGTGTTCTGGTTGGAACGGGTGTACTTGGTCAGGCTGTAGATGTCGATGCCGGCTTCGCCAGGCAGCAGTTCATCTTCGTTGACCTTGATAACGATACGGGAGGCATCGACGTAGTCGATCATGCCGCCACGCTTGGCCACTACGGTTACACCGGAGTCAACGGCCACGGCGCGTTCCATACCGGTACCTACCAGCGGCTTGTCAGCACGCAGAGTCGGTACGGCTTGACGTTGCATGTTCGAACCCATCAGGGCTCGGTTAGCATCATCGTGTTCCAGGAACGGGATCAGAGCGGCTGCCACAGATACGATCTGCTGCGGGCTCACGTCCATATACTGGATCTGGTCGGCGTTCATAAAGGTGGATTCACCTTTGTGGCGGCACGGGATCAATTCATCTTTCAGACGGCCATCTTCGGTGGTCGCGGCGTTAGCCTGTGCGATCACGTACTTGCCTTCTTCGATGGCGGACAGGTAGTCCACCTCGTCGGTGATCACACCGTCAATGACTTTACGGTACGGGGTCTCGAGGAAACCGTACTCGTTGGTACGAGAGTACACGGACAGAGAGTTGATCAGACCGATGTTCGGACCTTCAGGAGTCTCGATAGGGCACAGACGACCGTAGTGAGTCGGGTGCACATCTCGGACTTCAAAACCGGCACGCTCACGCGTCAAACCGCCCGGGCCCAGCGCAGAGATACGGCGCTTGTGGGTGACTTCGGACAGCGGGTTGTTTTGGTCCATGAACTGAGACAGCTGGCTGGAACCAAAGAACTCTTTGACTGCGGCGGAGATCGGCTTTGCGTTGATCAGATCCTGCGGCATCAGGGTGTCCAGGTCGCCCAGGGAGAGACGCTCCTTGACCGCACGCTCGACACGCACCAGACCGACGCGGAACTGGTTTTCAGCCATTTCACCGACAGAACGGATACGACGGTTACCCAAGTGGTCGATATCGTCCACTTCGTCATTGCCGTTACGGATGTCGATCAGGCGCTTCATGACTTCGACTATGTCGTCTTTGGTCAGAGTGCCAGCGCCGGTCTCGTCTTCACGGGACAGACGACGGTTGAACTTCATCCGACCTACGGTAGACAGGTCGTAACGCTCGGAAGAGAAGAACAGGTTCTCGAACAGCTGTTCTGCAGCTTCACGGGTAGGCGGCTCGCCCGGACGCATCATGCGATAGATTTCGACCAGCGCTTCCAAACGGCTGGAGCTGGAGTCGATACGCAGGGTCTCGGACATGTAGGCACCGTGATCCAGTTCGTTGGTGAACAGAACCTCGAAGTGCTTGAAGCCGGCTTGGGAGAGGTTGGCAACCGCTTCCAGGCTCAATGCCTGGTTGGCAGTCACTACCATTTCGCCAGTTTGCGGATGTGCGTAGTTCTTGGCAGCAACTTTGCCAACAACATACTCAACCGGTACCTCAATCTGGGTAACGGCATCCTTTTCCAACTGACGGATGTGACGCGCAGTCACACGACGACCGGTCTCAACCACCACGGCGCCATTGGCCACGATGTCAAAGGTCGCAGTTTCACCACGCAGGCGCTCGGGCACCAGATCCATCATCAACTTGCCATCTTTCACTTCGAAACCTATGGTCTCGAAGAAGTTGGCCAGGATTTCTTCGGAACTGAAGTCCAGGGCGCGCAGAATAATGGAAGCCGGCAATTTACGACGACGGTCGATACGGACAAACAGGTTGTCTTTCGCATCGAACTCGAAGTCCAGCCAGGAGCCACGGTAGGGGATAACGCGGGCGTTATACAGCACCTTACCGGATGAATGGGTTTTGCCTTTATCGTGGTCAAAGAAGACGCCCGGGCTACGGTGCAGCTGGGAGACGATTACCCGCTCGGTACCATTGATAACAAAGGTGCCGTTCTCGGTCATGAGCGGAATTTCGCCCATGTATACTTCTTGTTCCTTGATGTCTTTGACGGTGCCGGCAGCTGCTTCACGATCGTATAGAACCATACGAAGCTTGACACGCAGCGGCGCGGAGTAGGTCACTCCACGGATCTGGCATTCTTTTACGTCAAATACCGGCTCACCCAGGCGATAGCTGACATACTGAAGCTCAGCACTACCGGAGTAACTGGTGATCGGGAAAACGCTACGGAAAGCGGCCTCTAGGCCGTATTCACCTTCCGGGTCAGCCTCGATGAACTGCTTGAAGGAGTCCAGCTGAATGGACAACAGATAAGGCGTGTCCAGTACCTGGTCTCGCTTACCGAAGTCCTTACGAATGCGTTTTTTTTCGGTATAAGAGTAAACCATAGGGTTCCTCAGCTCGCTGATAAGTGACCCACTCTGTCCCGCGGGACAGCTCTGTCTCAACACCGTTTTGTGTTGGCCCGGACGATGAAACGGTCCGGATTGCTGGTGCACCGAGAGTCGTAAACGGTGTGAAATGCTCTCAGTCTACAGCGCAAAAAGGCTGGTGAACAAATATTCACCAGCCCTAGCCTGTTTTATCAGGCTAATCTACATAAATGCAGATTATTTGATCTCAACAGAAGCACCAGCTTCTTCAAGCTGCTTCTTCAGAGTTTCAGCTTCGTCTTTGGAGACGGCTTCTTTCAGGTTGGCAGGAGCGGCTTCTACCAGGTCCTTGGCTTCTTTCAGGCCCAGACCGGTAGCGGCACGAACGGCCTTGATGACGGCAACTTTGTTGGCGCCAGCAGCAGTCAGAACTACGTCGAACTCGGTTTTCTCTTCTACTGCTTCAGCAGCCGGACCGGCAGCAACAGCAACAGCGGCAGAAACGCCGAACTTCTCTTCCATAGCTTCGATCAGCTCAACAACTTCCATTACGGACATGGAAGCAACGGCTTCGATGATTTGGTCTTTAGTGATAGACATGACAAAAATTCCTGATGTTGAATAAACTCAAACAGCCTAAATAGGCGAGAATCAAGCAGCAGCTTGTTTCTGATCACGCACAGCAGCGATGGTACGAACCAGCTTGCCAGCAGAGGCTTCTTTCATAGTCGCCATCAACTTCGCAATTGCTTCGTCGTAGGTCGGCAGCGTGGCCAGACGATCAATTTGTGCTGCGGCGATAAACTCACCGTTAAAAGCGCCGGCCTTGATTTCGAACTTTTGGTTCGCTTTGGCAAACTCTTTGAACAGACGAGCGGCAGCGCCCGGGTGTTCGTTGGAGAAAGCAATCAAGGTAGGACCAGTCAATACGTCGTTCAGGCACGCGAATTCGGTACCTTCAACCGCACGACGCAGCAGGGTATTACGCACAACGCGCATGTACACACCGGCTTCACGAGCGGTTTTACGCAGGACGGTCATCTTGTCTACAGTCACGCCGCGAGAATCGGCTACAACTGCGGACAGGGCGCCTTTGGCAGCTTCGTTGACTTCAGCAACAATTGCCTTTTTGTCTTCGAGTCCCAATGCCATTGGCTTAACTCCTGGATTGAATCTGAGTCTCATGACTCAGTACTGACACATCCCCCCTACCTTCACAACAGAGGGGAACGATGCGGTAGCAGGATTCCAGAAGAGAAAGAATCTTTCTCGCTGGGTTTCCGGCACCGTCTACGCAGGAAGGATTAAGGCTTTGCAGCCTCCTGCGGTCTTGGACGGAGGTCGAAGCCCCCAACCAATCAAGGCGCAAAATTATAGATTAAATTTTGCGCCTTGTAAAACTCATCAATTAGCCCTGAGCTTCCAGAGAAGCTTGGTCTACGGCAACACCTGCACCCATGGTGGTGGAGATGCTGACTTTCTTGATGAAGATACCTTTGGCGGAAGACGGCTTAGCCTTTTTCAAGGCAATCAGCAGTGATTCCAAGTTTTCTTTCAGCTGAACTTCGTCGAAAGAAACCTTACCCAGAGTGGTATGGATGATACCATTCTTGTCATTACGGTAACGAACCTGACCGGCTTTGGCATTCTTCACAGCTTCAGCAACGTTCGGAGTTACAGTACCGACTTTCGGGTTCGGCATCAGGCCACGCGGGCCCAGGATTTGACCCAGTTGACCAACAACACGCATGGCATCCGGGGATGCGATCACGACGTCGAAGTTCATCTCGCCTTTCTTGACCAGATCGGCCAAGTCATCCATACCAACCAGTTCAGCACCGGCAGCTTTGGCAGCTTCGGCGTTGGCACCCTGGGTGAATACGGCAACACGTACATCACGACCGGTACCGTGCGGCAGTACAGTAGCACCACGAACGTTTTGGTCAGATTTACGAGCATCGATACCCAGGTTGACAGCAACGTCAACGCTTTCAACGAACTTGGCGGTAGCCAGTTCTTTCAGCAGGGCAATGGCTTCGTTGATGGAGTACTCTTTGGTACCGTCAACTTTTTCGCGAATAACGCGCATACGCTTGGAAAGTTTTGCCATTGTCTTAATCCTCCACTACCAGGCCCATGGAACGAGCGGAGCCTGCGATGCAACGTACTTTTGCATCCAGATCGGCACCGGTCATATCCGGCTCTTTGGTCTTGGCGATTTCTTGCAGCTGGGCAACAGTCACCTTACCAACCTTGTCTTTGTTCGGCTTGGCCGAACCAGACTGGATTCCGGCAGCTTTCTTCAGCAGGAAGGCAGCAGGCGGAGTCTTGGTTTCGAAGGTGAAGGAACGGTCGCTGTAAACGGTGATCACGACCGGAGTCGGTGAGCCTTTTTCCAGCTTCTCTGTACGAGCGTTGAACGCCTTACAGAATTCCATGATGTTTACACCGTGCTGACCCAGAGCAGGACCAACGGGAGGGCTGGGGTTAGCACTGCCAGCCTTAACTTGCAGCTTGATATAAGCTGTGACTTTCTTAGCCATTAGAAAAATACCTCAGAAATGGGTTCTAGCGCCTCGGAGACATGCTCCTGCAAACGGCTCCCCAACTAATAAAGGGGCAGCGAATTATAGTGACATTCGCTGCCCCTGACAACCGTTAACGTACAGAGTTTAATCAGCCCTTTTCGACCTGACCAAAATCCAGTTCTACCGGCGTTGAGCGACCGAAGATCAAAACAGAGACCTTCACGCGGCTCTTCTCGTAGTCCACCTCTTCAACGGTACCGTTGAAGTCAGCGAACGGACCGTCGGCAACCCGCACCATTTCACCCGGTTCAAACAGGGTTTTCGGACGCGGCTTGTCGTGGGCATCTTGCAGACGATTCAGAATGGCATCCGCTTCCTTATCAGAGATAGGAGCAGGACGATCAGATGTACCACCGATGAAGCCCATCACACGCGGTACGTTACGCACCAGGTGCCATGTAGTTTCATCCATGAGCATCTGAACTAGGACGTAGCCTGGGAAAAACTTGCGCTCACTCTTGCGCTTCTGGCCAGCACGCATCTCGACCACTTCTTCGGTCGGGACCAGCACTTCACCGAACATGTCTTCCATGCCATGCATCTTGATATGTTCGCGCAAAGACTTGGCGACCCGGCCTTCGTAGCCAGAGAATGCCTGCACGACATACCATCTCATACGTTGTTCACGTTGTTCAGTCATGGCTTATCCTTACACTCCGGTAATCAAGTTGACCAACCAGACCAAGGCACCGTCCAGAATGAACAGCAATAGCCCCATCACGGCGGTCACCGCCAGCACAATCAGGGTTGTCTGAATGGCTTCCTGACGGGTCGGCCATACGACCTTGCGGACTTCCAGGCGAGACTCACGGGCAAATGCCAGTGTCGCCTTTCCCTTGGTGGTTTGCAGGGCTACCGCACCAGCAGCAGCAATGACGACGACCACACCCAGGGCGCGGACGGCAGCGACAACATCGTTGAGCAGATAATTACCCACTACAGCGGCCGCCAGGATGATGAAAACCAGGCCCCAAAGCAGGGTATCCTTGCTTCCGCCCTGGCTCTCAGAACTAACACTCATACAACCCACCTGTATCTGACGTAACCAAAGACACAAAAGCCCCGTACGAGACGAGGTATATGGCAGGGGCGGCAGGACTCGAACCCGCAACCATCGGTTTTGGAGACCGCTGTTCTACCAATTCGAACTACGCCCCTACATAAGAAAGCCCCTATTATAGGGGCTTTGCTTTATTTATGTAAGCCAAAGATTAAGCGATTACGCTGGCTACAACACCAGCACCTACGGTACGGCCACCTTCACGGATAGCGAAACGCAGGCCGTCGTCCATCGCGATCGGTGCAATCAGGGTAACAACCATTTTGATGTTGTCGCCTGGCATTACCATCTCTACGCCTTCCGGCAGTTCGAT